>NZ_SOZA01000001.1 GCF_004519305.1 Pseudomonas sp. RIT623
GGGTCGGCAGCGACAACGCCCTGAAGAACATCCGCGCCCTGCTCAAGACCAACCAGAACGGCGGCTTCGATTGCCCCGGCTGCGCCTGGGGCGATTCGCCCGAGAGCGGCATGGTCAAGTTCTGCGAGAACGGCGCCAAGGCGGTCAACTGGGAAGCCACCAAACGCCGCGTCGACGCGGCGTTCTTCGCCCGCTACAGCGTCAGCGCGCTGCTCACGCAGAGCGACTACTGGCTCGAGTACCAGGGCCGGCTGACCGAGCCGATGGTCTACGACCCGCTCAGCGACCGCTACCAGCCGATCGAGTGGGACGCGGCCTTCGCCCTGATCGCCCGTCACCTGAACGACCTGACCAGCCCCGACCAGGCCGAGTTCTACACCTCGGGCCGGGCCAGCAACGAGGCGGCCTACCTCTACCAGCTGTTCGTGCGCGCCTACGGCACCAACAATTTCCCGGACTGCTCGAACATGTGCCACGAAGCCAGCGGCGTGGCCCTGGGCCAGAGCGTCGGCGTGGGCAAGGGCACCGTCACCTACGATGACTTCGAACACGCCGACGCGATCTTCGTCTGGGGCCAGAACCCTGGCACCAACCACCCGCGCATGCTCGATCCGCTGCGCGACGCGGTGAAGCGCGGCGCCCAGGTGGTGTGCGTCAACCCGCTCAAAGAGCGTGGCCTGGAACGTTTCCAGCACCCGCAGAACCCGCTGGAGATGCTGACCAACAGCGACCGCCCGACCAACACCGCGTTCTTCCGCCCGGCCCTGGGCGGCGACATGGCGCTGCTGCGCGGCATGGCCAAGTTCCTCCTGCAGTGGGAACGCGAAGCACAGGCCAAGGGCGAACCGGCGATCTTCGACCACGGCTTCATCGCCGAACACGGCCATGGCGTGGACGACTACCTGGCGGTGGTCGATGCCACCCCCTGGGAACAGATCGTGGCGCAATCGGGCCTGGCCCTGGCCGACATCGAACTGTCGGCGCGCATGTACTGCAAAGGCAAGCGGGTGATCATGTGCTGGGCCATGGGCATCACCCAGCACCGCCATTCGGTGCCGACCATCCAGGAAATCGTCAATCTCATGCTGCTGCGCGGCAACCTCGGCGTGCCAGGTGCCGGCCTGTGCCCGGTACGTGGCCACAGCAACGTGCAAGGCGACCGCACCATGGGCATCAACGAGCGCCCACCGGTGGCCCTGCTCGATGCCCTGGAACAGCGCTTCGGCTTTGCCGTGCCCCGCCACAACGGCCACAACACGGTGGAGGCGATCCACGCCATGCTCGAAGGCCGGGCCAAGGTGTTCATCGGCCTGGGCGGCAACTTCGCCCAGGCCACCCCGGACACCGAGCGAACCGCCCAAGCCTTGCGCAACTGCGAGCTGACCGTGCACATCAGCACCAAGCTCAACCGCAGCCACCTGGTGCACGGCAAGCAGGCACTGATCCTGCCGTGCCTGGGCCGCACCGATATAGACCTGCAGGGCGAAGGCCCACAGGCGGTGACGGTGGAAGACTCGTTCAGCATGGTCCACGCCTCCAACGGCCAGCTCAAGCCGCTATCGCGGCAGATGCGCTCGGAGCCGGCGGTGGTGGCCGGCATCGCCGCCGCCACCCTGGGCAAGCAGCCGGTGGACTGGCACTGGCTGGTGGCGGACTACGCACGCATCCGCGACCTGATCGCCGACACCATCCCGGGCTTTGCCGACTTCAACCAGCGCCTGGAACTGCCAGGCGGCTTCTACCTGGGCAACAGCGCTGGCAGCCGCCAGTGGAAGACCGCCAGCGGCCGCGCCAACTTCAAGGCCAACCTGCTGCCCGACAGCCTGCTCGATGAGCGCGTGCGCGCCAGCGGCCAGGTGCCCGACCTGATCCTGCAGTCGATGCGCTCGCACGATCAGTACAACACCACCATCTACGGCATGGACGACCGCTACCGCGGCGTGCGCGGCCAGCGCGACGTGCTGTTCGCCAACGAGGCCGATATCGTGCGCCTGGGCTTCCAGCCAGGGCAGAAGGTCGACATCGTCTCGCTGTGGGGCGACGAGCATGTGCGCCGGGTACACGGCTTTACCTTGCTGGCGTTCGATATCCCGGCCGGGCAGGCGGCGGCCTATTACCCAGAGGTGAACCCACTGGTGCCGCTGGAGAGCATCGGCGATGGCAGCCATACGCCAACTTCGAAGTTCATCGCCATCAAGCTGGAGCGTGCGCGGGACGACGGGCGTATTGTCTGAACCGTGCTCCAGACGCACGGTCCCTGTAGGAGCGGCCTTGTGTCGCGATGGGGCGCGCAGCGGCCCTAGATTTCAGCGGCGCCGCGTAGTTTCAGCTGCATCACGTAGTTTCAACTGCGCCGCCTATTTCAGCTGCGCCGTGTAGATGGCCGGGGCCGCTGCGCGGCCCTTTCGCGACGCAAGGCCGCTCCTACAAGGGACCGCCAAGCCCCTTGAACGCCACCCACAAAAAAGCCCTGGTCCGCAACGGCTCAGGGCTTGGTCATAAATACCTCAGACCGCCGAAAATCGAGAAAGTTTCATACATAATTCAATAAGTTAGAGAATTGTGTACAACTCGTGCTACTCGTCGGATTTCCGTTGCAAGCCCATTCGCCGAGCCTCACATTCCGCCTCGTCATCCCCTTGAGGCTCTCTTGATGAAGAAGTACTCCTCGATTCTGTTGTTGTCTTTCAGCTTGCTCAGCGGCGTTGCCATGGCAGGCGGCACCACCGAGGCCGGCATTGGCGGCGCATTGGGTGGGGTACTGGGCTCCGTGGTGGGCAACTCCATCGGTGGTAGCACCGGCGGCGCCATTGGCGCCGGCCTGGGTGGCGCAGCCGGCGGTGCCCTGGGCGCGGACAAGCGCCAGCGTGGCGAAGCCGCCATCGGTGGCGCCCTGGGCGCGGCCGGCGGCAACGTGGTCGGTCGCTCCATGGGCGGCACCACCGGTAGCTATATCGGTGCCGCGGCCGGCGGTGGCGCCGGTGGCGCACTGGGTAACTACATGGGCAACAAAGCCGACGAAGACGAGCGCCATGAGCGTCGCTACCGTCGTGGCTATGACGACGACCGCCGCCACTATGACCGTGGCCACCACTACGGCCACCGCAAGCACAAGCGTCACTGGCGCGACTGATCGCCAGCCTTACGCCTGGCACCTAAGGCCCCGCCCTCACCGGCGGGGCCTTTTCGTTGCTGCCTGCGCCAGGGGATTAAGGGCCACCCCGATATGGAGGCTACTAGCCACTAGTTATCATCCGCCCTTCAAACCATGCACAGGACGCAGGGAATGCGCGTGATCGTCATCGATCCGATCTGTTCGGCCCAGGCCAGGGACACCTGACCGATGCCTGGTCGCCGCCCGCCCCTGCTCAGCGAAGCCGGTTTTGCGAACATTCGCCAACGGGTCGAACAAGCCACCGGCGTGCACCTGGGCGATGACCGCCGCACCGGCGTGGCTGCCCGCCTGCACCAGCGGCTCAAGGCCCTGCGGCTGACGCAGTTCGAGCAGTACCTGGCAGTGCTCGACAGCCACGCTGGCCCGGGCGAGCTCGAGCACCTGCTGCGCCTGCTGGTTGCCCGCGACAGTTATTTTTTCCGTGAACACCGCCACTTCGAATGCCTGGCCCACTGGCTGGCCACGCTGGAACATCCGCCGCGCCTGTGGAGCGCCGCCTGTGCCACCGGCGAGGAGGCCTGGAGCCTGGCCATGGTCGCCGCGCAAAGCTCGCGGCTGCCGGGCTGGCAGGTGCTGGCCAGCGACTTCGACCCTCAGTTGCTGGCGCGCGCCGCCACGGGCATCTACGACATCGCCCAGGCCCGCTACTTCCCCGAAGGCTGGCTGGCCCGCCATTGTCTGTGCGGGGTCGGCGAGACGGCGGGGCGCCTGCGCATCGCGTCTGCGCTGCGTGAGCGGGTACGCTTCGAGGCGATCAACCTGATCCGTGCCTTGCCGGCTCACCTTGGCAGCTTCGATGCCATCCTGTTGCGCAACCTGCTGGCGAACCTGGCGCCGCCATACAAGGCCAAGCTGTTGCCACGCCTGCTGGGGCACCTGCGCCCGGGCGGGCTGCTGATCATCAGCCACAGCGAGAGCATTCACGGGCTGGACCTGCCGCTGCGGCCACTGCTGCCGTCAGTGTTCGAGCGCCTATGATCAGAGGTACTGCCGCGCCGCTCGGCAGACAAGGACTGATCGCGCGCCCGCGCGGCAGTGCGCTTTGGGATCGAGCCAGCCTGCCGCCCCCCTTCCCTTGCGAAACAGGCCTTTATCCATGCCCTGCCGAATCCTCCTTGCCGACCAATCGCCGCTCTTTCGCGCCGGGCTGCGCGCCCTGCTCGAGCAGAAGAAAGACTTCGTCGTGGTGGGCGACACCGGCGATGCCATTGCCGCCGTGAGCCTGGCCGAAAAGCTCAAGCCCGACATCGTGGTACTCGACATGAGTGGCGAACTGGACAGCCAGCAGGCCTTGCAGGAGCTGTTCATCCGTGTGCCCGGCAGCCGGGTGCTGATGTTCTCGGCGCGTTCGGAGCTGGACCATGTGATGAACTGCCTGCAACTGGGCGCCCACGGTTTCCTGTTGAAGAACGCGCCGGTGGTCGAGCTCGAACAAGCCCTGCAGATCTTGCGTGGCGGTGGCCAGTACCTGTGTTCGGCGGTATTGCCGATGGTCATAGGCCAGGCCCTCAAGCACAGCCGCAAGCGCACCACCACCCAGGCCCCGGCTCAGCCTTTGACCACCCGCCAGCTGGAGATCCTGCGCCTGATCGCCCGCGGCGAGACCACCCGCTCCATCGCCGACGGCCTGGGCCTGAGCATCAAGACCGTCGAAGCCCACCGCTCGCAGATCATGCACCGCCTGCAGATCCACGATGTGCCTGGGCTGGTGTTGTTCGCCGTGCGCGAAGGGATCATCCGCCTCAACGATTGAGCGACAGCCCGGCGAGGATCAGTTGCAACGCCTCGGGCAGCACTGCCGGCCGTTCCGAGGCACGCTCGATGAACACCTGGACCAGGGTGCCCGCCGCGCAGGCCTCGGCCTCGCCGGGGCGGAACAACGCCAGGCGGAACTCCACCGTGCTGCCGGCCAGACGCGTCACCCCCAGGCCGACCTCGAGCACATCCGGGAAGCCCGGCAAGGCGAAGAAATCGGCCGCCGAGCTGACCACGAAAGCGGCCAGCTCGCCGTCGCGCAGGTCCAGTTCGGCCTGCTCCACCAGGAAGGCCTGGATGGCGGTTTCGAAGAAGCCGTGCACGGTGGAACCGGCGAGGTGGCCGTTGAGGTCGTTGTCCTGCGGGCGGGTGAGGATGGGGTGGAAGTGAGAGAAAGCGTCGCGTTGCGGCGATTCGGTCATGGCAACATCCTGGGCTGTCTTCGACGAGTCGTGGCAGCTTACCATCCCCCCGGCCACGCTCGGCTCAGATATCCGCCACCTTCTGCCACACCTTCGGCCGGAAGAACAACGTCTCGCCCCGCGCCAGCCCGGTCAGGCTGTCGTGGTCCTTGACCACCTCGGCCTCGATCAGCTCGCTCTGCCCTTCTACTTTCAAGGTGACCCGGGTGGTCGCGCCCAGCGGGCGGATATCACGCACTTCGGCGGCATGGTGCCCCTCGGTTTCATGGCGCGACAGCGACACCTCGTGTGGGCGGAACAACACATGCTGCCCCTCGGCCAGCGCCAGGCGGTTGGAATCGCCGAGGAAGTGGTAGACGAAGTCATTGGCCGGCTGCTCGTACACCTCGCCAGGCGAACCTATCTGCTCGATCACGCCCTTGTTCATCACCACGATGCGGTCGGCGACTTCCATGGCTTCTTCCTGGTCGTGGGTGACGAACACCGAGGTCAGGTTGATGTCCTCGTGCAGCCGCGCCAGCCAGCGGCGCAGCTCCTTGCGCACCTTGGCATCCAGCGCGCCGAACGGTTCGTCGAGCAACAGCACCTTGGGCTCCACCGCCAGGGCACGAGCCAGGGCGATCCGCTGGCGCTGGCCACCGGAGAGCTGCTCGGGATAACGGTCGGACAGCCAGTCGAGCTGGACCATGTTCAGCAGCTCGTGGACCTTCTCGGCGATCCTGCTCTCGCTCGGGCGCTCGCCCTTGGGCTTCATGCGCAGGCCGAAGGCGACGTTGTCGAACACACTCATGTGGCGGAACAGCGCGTAGTGCTGGAACACGAAACCGACGTTGCGATCACGCACATCGTGGCCCGACACATCCTCGCCATGGAACACGATGCTGCCTTTATCCGGGGTCTCGAGCCCGGCGATGATCCGCAGCAGGGTGGTCTTGCCGCAGCCGGACGGGCCGAGCAAGGCCACCAGTTCGCCGCTGTGGATATCCAGGTTGATGTTGTCCAGGGCCTGGAAGCTGTTGAAGCGCTTGCTGACGTTACGTACTTCGATCGACATGAATCATTCCTCCGCGGCGCTGTGGCGCAGGCGGTTAATACGGTTCTCGCTCCACTGCTTGAGCAGCAGGATGAAGAGCGCCAGGATCAGCAACAGGCTGGCCACGCTGAAGGCCGCGACATGGTTGTACTCGTTGTAGAGGATCTCCACGTGCAGCGGCAAGGTGTTGGTGACGCCGCGAATGTGGCCGGACACCACCGACACCGCGCCGAACTCGCCCATGGCCCGCGCGGTGCACAGCACCACGCCGTAGATCAGGCCCCACTTGATGTTCGGCAGGGTCACGTGCCAGAACATCTGCCAGCCGTTGGCGCCGAGCAGGCGCGCGGCCTCCTCCTCCTGGGTGCCCTGCTCCTGCATCAGCGGGATCAGTTCACGGGCGACGAACGGCACGGTAACGAAGATGGTCGCCAGGACGATGCCCGGCAGGGCGAAGACGATCTGGATGTCGTGGTCCTGCAACCACGGGCCGAACAGGCCCTGGGCGCCGAACATCAGCACGTAGACCAGGCCGGCGATCACCGGCGACACCGAGAACGGCAGGTCGATCAGGGTCACCAGGATGCTCTTGCCGCGGAAGCTGTACTTGCTCACGCACCAGGCCGCGGACACCCCGAACACCAGGTTCAGGGGCACCGAGATCAGCACCGCCAGCAAGGTCAGCTTCAGCGCAGAGAGCGCGTCAGCCTCGAAGATCGCCTCGAAGAAGGTGCCGAAGCCGTTCTTCAGCGCCTGGGATACCACGATCACCAGCGGCAGCAGCAGGAACAGCGCGAAGACGATCCAGCCCAGGGTGATAAGCACACGGCGCGAGGTCGCGCTGCCACGCCGGGCGGCGTTGGCGGCGGCGGTCGCGCCAAGGGAAGACGAAGACATTACCGGGGCCTCCTTCAAGGGGTTTCGATGCGCCGCTGCAGCAGGTTGATCAGCAGCAGCAGGATGAAGGAAACCACCAGCATCAGCACGCCGATGGCGGTGGCGCCGGTGTAGTCGTACTGGTCGAGCTTGACCATGATCAGCAGCGGCAGGATCTCGGTCTTCATCGGCATGTTGCCGGCGATGAATATCACCGAGCCGTACTCGCCGACACCCCGGGCGAAAGCCAGGGCAAAGCCGGTGAGCCAGGCCGGCAGCAGCGCCGGCGCCAGCACATGGCGAAACACCTGCAAGGGCTTAGCGCCAAGGCAGGCGGCGGCCTCCTCGACTTCGCGGGGGATGTCCGCCAGCACCGGCTGCACCGTGCGCACCACGAACGGCAGGGTGACGAAGGTCAGCGCCAGGGTGATGCCCAGCGGCGTGTAGGCGATCTTGAAACCGAGGTCGGTGGCGAATTGGCCGACCCAGCCCGAGGGGGCATACAGGGCGGTCAACGCGATACCGGCGACGGCGGTGGGCAGGGCGAACGGCAGGTCGATCATGGCGTCGATGACCTTGCGCCCGGGGAAGGTATAGCGCACCAGCACCCAGGCCAGCAGGGTGCCGATCACACCATTGATGATGGCGGCGAACAGGGCGGTGCCGAAACTCAGCTTCAGCGCGGCGATGACCCGTGGCGCGCTGACGATGTTCCAGAACTGCTCCCAGGTGAGCTGCGAGGCATGAATGAACATGGCCGCCAGCGGTATCAGCACGATCAGGCTGAGGTACACCAAGGTGTAGCCCAGTGTCAGCCCGAAGCCGGGTATGACGGGGGAAATGCGACGTGACATAAAGGTCCCTGGTTGAACGCACGAGGCCCGGCGGTTATGCCGGGCCGGTGCAGGCTTCTGAATCCTGGGGCTGCTGTGCAGCCCAATCGCCGGCAAGCCGGCTCCTACAGAAAACGCGAGCCCCTGTAGGAGCCGGCTTGCCGGCGATTGGGCCGCACAGCGGCCCCGCTTTTCCTTGGCCCTTACTGTGCCTGATAGATCTGATCGAACACACCGCCGTCGTTGAAGAATTTCGGCTGTGCAGTCTTCCAGCCACCAAAGTCCTTGTCGATGGTCACCAGGTCCAGTTTCGGGAACTGCTTGCCGAACTCGGCGGCGACCTTCTCGTCACGCGGGCGGTAGAAGTTCTGCGCGGCGATCTTCTGCCCGGCCGGGCTGTACAGGTGCTTGAGGTACTCCTCGGCAATCTTCTCGTTACCCTTCTTCTCGGCGTTCTTGTCCACCACCGCCACCGGCGGCTCGGCCAGGATCGACAGCGACGGCACGACGATCTCGAACTTGTCGCTGCCGCCGTCTTCCTTCAGCGCCAGGAAGGCTTCGTTTTCCCAGGCCAGCAGCACATCGCCCTGGCCGTTGTTGACGAAGGTGATGGTCGAGCCACGGGCACCGGTGTCCAGCACCGGCACATGCTTGAACAGCGCCTGCACGTACTCCTTGGCCTTGTCTTCGCTGCCGCCAGTCTTCAGGCCATAGGCCCAGGCGGCGAGGAAGTTCCAGCGGGCGCCACCGGAGGTCTTCGGGTTGGGAGTGATTACCGAGACATCCTTCTTGATCAGGTCGCCCCAGTCCTTGATACCTTTCGGATTGCCCTTGCGCACCAGGAACACGATGGTCGACGTGTAGGGGGTGCTGGCGTCCGGCAGGCGCTTCTGCCAGTCCTCGGGCAGGGTCTTGCCGAGCTTGGCGATCTCGTCGATGTCACCGGCCAGGGCCAGGGTCACCACATCGGCGCGCAGGCCATCGATCACCGCCCGGCCCTGCTTGCCGGAGCCACCGTGGGATTGCTGGATCTTCACCTTGTCGCCTGGGTGGGCGGCCTGCCAGTGCTGGATGAACTCGGCGTTGTACTGCTGGTACAGCTCGCGGGTCGGGTCGTAGGACACGTTCAGCAGTTCGTAGTCCTTGGCGATCGCGGAACCGGCAAAAACAGCGCTGGCCAGGGCGGCCAGGGCATAACGGCGGATGGACATGGTGAAGCTCCCGATTGGCATTTTTCTAGTTTTGAAGTGATGCGGTATCAGCCGGACTTGTTGCCGGGCTGCTGCAGGCGGAACTTCTCCTTGCGTTCGATCTGCACCACCTGGGCGTTGTGCACGGTGATCTCCACCGCGCCGAAGCGCAGGTCGCGCAGGGCACTCTGGATTTCCCGCAGGATGGTGGTTTCGTCCTGACCGTCGATGCTGCGCAGAGATGCACTCATGCTCGTTCTCCTGTGAGTAAGGGTGCCGGGCAGAGGTTCTGAAGGGGGATTTGCGCCTGGCGTGAAAGCCATACTAGAGAGGCGCGGATATTCTTAAAAATACTGTTTAAGAATGTTTATATAACCAACGATAAGCAGCATTTCTGTAGGAGCGGCCTAGCGTCGCGAAAGGGCTGCGCAGCAGCCCCAGGATCTCTGCATCATGCAAGACTGCCGGGGCTGCTGCGCAGCCCGTTCGCGACGCTAGGCCGCTCCTACAGGGGTCAGTGTTGGGTTTTGGAGCTGTGCTCCGGTTCGCGGATCTTGTACCAGGCCACGTACAGCGCCGGCAGGAACAACAGCGTCAGCAGCGTTGCGCTGATGATGCCGCCAATCATCGCGTAGGCCATCGGCCCCCAGAACACTTCCCGGGCGATGGGGATCATGCCCAGGCTCGCCGCCGCCGCCGTCAGCAGGATCGGCCGGCGCCGGTGGTTGGTCGCCTCCACCACCGCGTCCCAGGGCGAATAGCCTTGTTCCTCGAACTCGTCGATCTGGGTCACCAGGATCACCGAGTTGCGGATGATGATCCCGGCCAGGGCCAAAATACCGAGGATCGCCACGAAGCCCATCGGCGTGCCCGTGGGGACCAGCGCCAGCACCACGCCGATCAGCCCCAGCGGCGCCACGCTGACCACCAGGAACAGCTTCTGCACGCTGTGCAACTGGATCATCAGGAAGGTTGCCATCAGGAACAGCATCAACGGGATGACATCGGCGATCGGTCCCTGGGCCTTGCCGCTCTCCTCCACCGTACCGCCGGTGGCCACGCCGTAACCGGGGGGCAGCTTGCTGGCGAATTCGTCGATCTTCGGCTTGAGCTGCGCCACCAGGTTGGTCGGCTGGATATCGCCGACCACCGAGGCCTTGATGGTGATGGTCGGCTTGCGGTCGCGACGCCACACCAACGGCTGCTCCAACTCGTAGCGCACGGTGGCGAAGGCCAGCAAGGGAATGGATACGCCGCTGGGGTTGACGATCTGCAGGTTCTGCAAGGTATCGGGTGAGCCCCGCTCGCTGTCCTCGGCACGGGCGACGACGTCGACCAGGTAGATGTTGTCGTTGACTTGGGTGACCGGCACGCCACTGACGATGCTGTTCATCACATTGGCCACGTCCTCGGACGACAACCCCAGTTGGCGGGCCTTGTCCTGGGCGATCTCGATGCGCAGCACCTTACCGGGTTCGTTCCAGTCGTACATCATGTCGCCGATATGTTCGTTGCCGTCGAGCACCGTGGCCAGTTCGATGGCGTAACGGCGCACCTGGTCGATGTCCTTGCCACTGACCCGGTACTGGATCGGCCGCCCCACCGGCGGGCCCATCTCCAGCGACTGGACGTTGCTGCCGATGCCGACGAACTCCTCGCGCAGCAGTTTCTGCAGGCGCTCGATCATGCCCTGGCGCTCCTCGAAGCCCTTGCTGACGATCACCAGCTGGGCGTAATAGGGGTTCTGCAACTGCTGGTCGAGGGGCAGGTAGAAGCGAATCGCGCCCTGGCCGATGTAGGTACTCCAGCGCACCAGGTCGGGGTCGTCCTTGATCTTCGCCTCCAGGCGGTCGACCACCTTGCGGGTTTCCTCGATCGAGGCGTTCTGCGGCAGGTCGAGGTCGACCAGGATCTCCGGACGATCTGACGATGGGAAAAACTGGTTCTGCACGAAACGCATGCCCAGCACCGACAGCCCGAACAGCACGATGGTGCCGATCACCGTCACCCAACGGTGGCGCATGCACCACAGCAGCCCATGCTCGAACGCCCGGCCGACCCGCCCGGGCTCGGCCTCATGGGGCTTGAGCTTTTCGCTGCTGAGGATATGCACCCCCAGCACCGGGGCGAAGAACACCGCCACCACCCAGGACACCAACAAGGCCACGGCGATCACCGCGAACAAGGTGTAGGTGTACTCGCCTGCGGAGCTGGCATTGAGGCCAATGGGCACGAAACCGGCCACGGTCACCAGGGTGCCGGTGAGCATCGGGAAGGCCGTCGAGGTATAGGCGAACGTCGCCGCCTGCTCCTTGGTCTCGCCCATTTCCAGGCGCGTGACCATCACCTCCACGGTGATCATCGCATCGTCCACCAACAGGCCCAGGGCGATGATCAGCGCCCCCAGCGAGATCCGTTGCATGGTGATGTCGCTGTACTCCATGAACACGAACACCATGGCCAGCACCAGGGGAATCGAGCACGCCACCACCAGCCCCGCGCGAATACCGAGGCTGACAAAACTCACCACCAGCACGATCACCACGGCCTCGAACAACGCGCTGGTGAAGCCGCCGACCGCCTGCTTGACCACCACCGCCTGGTCGGACACCGTGTGCACGCCGACCCCGATCGGCAGTTCGGCGACGATACTGTCCATCTTCTTCTTCAGCGCCGCACCGAACACTTCAATGTTGCCGCCCGCCTTCATGCCGATGGCCAGGCCAATGGCCGGCTTGCCGTTGTAGCGGAAGATCGGCGCCGGCGGGTCGACATAGCCACGCTCGATATCGGCGATGTCAGCCAGGCGGAAGAAGCGGTCATTGATGCGCAGGTTGACCGTCTCCAGGTCTTTCTCCGAGGCGAACTGCCCGGTCGTGCGCACCGAGATACGTTCCGGCCCGGCCTCGATCACCCCTGCGGGGGTTACCGCGTTCTGCGATTTCAGGGCCTCCATGACCTGCCGCTGGTCAATGCCAAGCGCCGCCAGCTTGCGGGTGGAGAAGTTCAGGTAGAGCACTTCGTCCTGGGTGCCGATCAGCTCGATCTTGCCAATGTTGTGAACCTCGCGCACCTCGGCGCGGGCCTGCTCCACGTAGTCGCGCAGCTGGCGCAGGTTCAAGCCGTCGGAGGTGAAGGCGTAGATCGAGCCGAACACGTCGCCGAACTCGTCGTTGAAGCCAGGGCCCTGCACGCCCTGCGGGAACTGGCCACGGATATCCTGGATCTTCTTGCGCACCTGGTACCAGATATCCGGGATGTCCTTGGCCTTGGTGGTGTCGAGCAGGTACACGTAGACCGTCGATTCACCGGGACGGGTGTAGCTCTTCACGTAGTCGAGCGAGTCGAGCTCCTCGAGCTTCTTCTCGATCCGGTCGGTGATCTGGTACAGGGTCTCGTCCTGGGTCGCGCCCGGCCAACGGGTCTGGATCACCATGGTCTTGATGGTGAAGGACGGATCTTCCTCTCGGCCCAGGTTGAAATAGGAGAACACGCCCATCAGCAAGCCGACGAACATCAGGTACCAGACGAAGGACTGGTGCTTGAGCGCCCATTCGGAGAGGTTGAAGCTTCCTTTCATCGTGCGTCCTCGTCGAAGGTGACTTTCTGGCCGGGCTTGAGGCTGTTCACCCCGGCGATGACGACGCGCTCACCGGGTTGCACGCCGGAGGACAGGATGACACTGTCGGCGCCACGCTCGGCCAGGGTGACGTCGCGGGTGGCCACGGTCTTGCCCTGCGGGTCGACCACCCAGACCAGGGTCTTGCCATCGCGCTCGAGCAGCGCGGAGCGCGGCAACTCGCTGCGCGGCGCCACCGCCGAGGTCAGGGTGACGCTGACCGCGGTCCCCAGGTGGAATGCCTCCGGGGTAGCGGCCAGGGTCAGGCGCGCGCGGCGGGTACGGGTGGTGGCATCGGCCTGCGGCTCCAGCTCACGCAGGGTCGCGGTGGTGTTGATGCTCGGGTCGAGCTGCGAGGCGACGGTGAAGGTGAGGTTGCGGTTCAGTTGCTCGGCCAGGTAGATCGGCAGGTCGATCACCGCTTCCTTCACGTCCGGGCGGGCCAGGGTGAGCACCGCCTGGCCGGCGCTGACGGTCTGCCCGGCCTCGGCCTGCCAGGCGGTGATCACCGCCGCATGGTCGGTGCGCAAGGTGCTGTAGTCGAGCTGGTCGCGCGCCTGGTTGACCGCCGAGCGGGCCTGCTCCAGCGACGCGCCGGTGGTCTTCAGGTTGGTCTGGGCGATGTCCAACTGGGCCTGGGCGCCGACCCCGCGGTCATACAGCTGTTGCTGGCGATGGGCATCGGCCTGGGCGTTGATCCATTGCGCCTGGACCCGCGCCAGGTCACCTTCGGCGGCGCGCAGCTGGTTCTGCTGGTCGGTCGGGTCGAGGGTGGCCAGGGTGTCGCCTGGTTTGACCTGTGCGCCGACATCCAGCCAGCGTCGGGCGATACGGCCGGATACGCGGAACCCCAGGGTGCTCTCGTAACGTGCCTGGATGTTCCCCGCAAACCGCCCAAGCTGGGCTTGCACCTGGGGTTCGACCACCGTTGACAGCACCGGCCGCACGGGTTCGGGCGGGACGTCCTCGCCGCCACAGGCGGCCAGCAACAAGCAGGCAGAGAACATTGGCAGCAACGGCCTCATGGCGCGACTCCTGTGTTTCTGGCGTCGACCTTCTCGACCTGAATACCAGGGTTCAGCAACTGGCCGCCCCCGACCACCACCACCTCACCGGCCTCCAGCCCCTGGCTGATCACCACCTTGCCGGTCAGGTAGCGTGCCACCTGGACCTTGCGCAATTGCGCCTTGTCGCCCTCGCCGACCACCCACACCGCGGGCTCGCTCAGGGCCTTGGTCAGGGCAGACCAGGGCAGCTCGACACTCGGTTTGCCATGGGCACTGGCCGAAACGGTCACCGGCGCACCCAGGGCCATGCCCTTGGGCACATCGCGCAGGGCCACCTTGACCTGCACCGTGCCGCTCTGGGCCGAGACCGTCGGCGTGATCTCGCGTACATGGCCCTGGGCGGTGATGGCGGGATTGTCGATCATGCTGATGGTCAAGTTCTTCTCGCTGCTGGGCGCCACCAGCAGCGACTCATAGACATTGAACACCGCGTCACGATCGCCATCGACCGCCAGGCCGAAGATCGGCATGGTTGCCTGCACCACCTGGCCGACCTCGGCCTGGCGCGCAGTGATCACGCCATCGGCTTCGGACACCAATGCCGTGTAGCTCAACTGCTCGTTGGCGTTGGCCAGTTGCGCCTGGGCGGCCTTGAGCGCGCTCTGGCTGCTGCGCAGCGCGGCTTCGGCGGAGTCGTATTCGCTCTGACTGGTGTAGCCCTTGGGCAGGAGCTTTTGTTGACGCACGAACGCGGCGCTGGTCTGGGTGACCCGGGCCTGTTCGGCGAAGACCTCGGCCTTGGCCGAATCGACGTTGTTCTGCAGGTCCTTGGGGTCCAGGCGCGCCAGTACCTGATTGGCCTTGACGTGGTCACCGACATCGACACTGCGCGCGATGATCTTGCCGCCCACGCGAAATGACAGGTCGGTCTGCACCCGCGCCTGCACGTCACCGGTGAGGGTGACCCGGGCGGCGAAATCGGTGGCTTGCACCTGTTGCACCGCGACCCGGGGCAGTACCTGGCCGACCTCCTCCTTGCCACAGCCTGAAAGCACGGACAGCAGCCCCAGGCAAACGACCAGCGGCACACGCTCTAGCGTCATGCAGGCTCCTTGCTTCTCTCAGCTGAAAGGGATGCGTTTGAAAGCGTAGATCAGGGATCGACAAACGGCATTGGCCAGGGTTCAACAAAGCGAGGCGGGATCGGCGATACTGCCGTCCGACCGCTCAAGGATGCCGCCCATGCTCAACACCCTGGCCATTGCCAATTACCGCTCGATCAACCAACTGGTGATGCCGCTGGGGCGCTTGAACGTGATTACCGGGGCCAACGGCAGCGGCAAGTCCAACCTGTACAAGGCCCTGCGCCTGCTGGCTGAAACCGCCCGCGGCGGCGTGGTCAATGCGTTGGCGGCCGAAGGCGGGCTGGAGTCCACCTTCTGGGCCGGCCCCGAAACGCTCACCCGCCGCATGCGCAGCGGCGAGGTGCCCGTCGAAGGTGGCCCGCGCCAGCACGCCAAACGCCTGAAGATGGGGTTCGCCAGCGAGGATTTCGGCTACGCGATCAGCCTCGGCCTGCCCGAACCCAGCAAGTCGAAGTTCGCCCTCGACCCGCAGATCAAGCAGGAGACCATCTGGGCCGGGCCGCTGTGTCGCCCCGCCAGCCAGCTGGTGCAGCGCAACGCGGCGATGGTCAAGGCGCGCGACGGCCGCCAGTGGCAAGTGCTGCACCAGCACATGACCGAATTCGACAGCCTGTTCGACCAGGTCGGCAGCCTGCAAGGCTCGCCCGAGGTGCTGCAATTGCGCGAACGAATCCGCAGTTGGCGGTTCTACGACCATTTCAGGACCGATGCCCAAGCCCCTGCCCGCCAGCCCCGGCTGGGCACGCGCACGCCGGTGTTGCACCACGATGGGCGTGACCTTGCCGCCGCGTTGCAGACCATCGACGAAATTGGCGACCTGCAGGCGCTGCAGGATGCGGTCGGCGATGCCTTTCCCGGCGCCCGGCTAAGCGTCGACGCCCAACCCGGTGGCCTGTTCGGTCTACGCTTTCATCAGGCCGGCCTGCTGCGCCCGCTGAGCGCCGCGGAACTGTCCGACGGTACCTTGCGCTATCTGTTGCTGGTGGCCGCCCTGCTCACGCCGCGCCCGCCGAGCATGATGGTGCTCAACGAGCCGGAGACCAGCCTGCACCCGGACCTGCTGCCGGCGCTGGCCCGGCTGATCCGTCGCGCGGCGCGGCACTGCCAGGTGTGGGTGGTGTCGCACGCGCCACGTCTGGTGGCGGCGCTGGAGGAAGATCAGGACTGCAACTCGATCCACCTGGAGAAGACCCTGGGGCAGACCGGCATCGTCGGCCAGGGCCTGCTCGATGAACCGGCCTGGTACTGGCCGGATCAGGGCTGATCAGACGCAAGCCGTAGGAGCCAGCCTTGCTGGCGAACCAGGCACCGCGGTGCATGGCACCGGCTATGCCGGTGTTCGCCGGCAAGGCCGGCTCCTACGGTATCACCTGGTTCAGGCCTGCGCGGCGGCCGAGGCCGGGCGACGGGCCTGGGGCTGCGACACGTTCGCCGCTGCGCCCTCTTCGATCGCCAGCTGGATCGCCCGGCGGCGGCGCTCTTCGGCCTGACGGCTGAAGTACCAGACCAGGAAGGTCACCAGCGAAACCGACAGCAGGATCAAGCTGGCCACGGCGTTGATCTCCGGCTTCACGCCCAGGCGCACGGCCGAGAACACTTCCATCGGCAGCGTGGTCGAGCCAGGGCCGGAGACAAAGCTGGCCAGCACCAGGTCATCCAGCGACAGGGCGAACGACATCATGCCGCCCGCCGCCAGCGACGGCGCGATCATCGGGATGGTGATCAGGAAGAACACCTTCCACGGCTTGGCGCCCAGGTCCATGGCCGCCTCCTCGATGGACAGGTCCAGCTCGCGCAGGCGCGCCGACACCACCACCGCCACATAGGCGGCGCAGAACGTGGTGTGGGCGATCCAGATGGTGACGATGCCGCGCTCCTGCGGCCAGCCGATCATCTGCGCCATGGCCACGAACAGCAGCAACAGCGACAGACCGGTGATCACCTCGGGCATCACCAGCGGCGCGGTGACCAGGCCGCCGAACAGCGTGCGGCCCTTGAAGCGGGTGACCCGGGTCAGCACGAACGCCGCCAGGGTGCCCAGCGCCACCGCCGCCACCGCGGTGTACAGGGCGATCTCCAGCGAGCGCATCACCGAGCCCATCAGTTGCGAGTTGTCGAGCAGGCCGACGTACCACTTGACCGACCAGCCGCCCCACACCGTCACCAGCTTCGAGGCGTTGAACGAGTAGATCACCAGGATCAGCATCGGCAGGTAGATGAACAGCAAGCCGAGCACCAGCATCAGCTTGGAGAAACTGAAGCGTTTCATGCGCGGCCCTCCATTTCTTTGGCCTGGCTACGGTTGAACAGCAGGATCGGCACGATCAGGATCGCCAGCATCACCACCGCCAGGGCGGACGCCACCGGCCAGTCGCGGTTGTTGAAGAACTCCTGCCACAGCACTTTACCGATCATCAGGGTTTCCGGGCCGCCGAGCAGCTCAGGGATGACGAACTCGCCCACCACCGGAATGAACACCAGCATGCAGCCGGCGATGATGCCGTTCTTCGACAGCGGCACGGTGATCTTCCAGAAGCTGTTGAAGGTGCTCGAGCCCAGGTCCGAGGCGGCCTCGAGCAGGCTCTCGTCGTGCTTCACCAGGTTGGCGTACAACGGCAGGATCATGAACGGCAGGTACGAATAGACCACGCCGATATACACCGCCAGGTTGGTGTTGAGGATCTGCAGCGGCTGGTCGATCAGCCCCAGCCACAGCAGGAAGCTGTTGAGCAGCCCGTTGTTGCTGAGGATGCCCATCCAGGCATAGACGCGGATCAGGATCGCGGTCCAGGTCGGCATCATGATCAGCAGCAGCAGGACGGTCTGCGATTCCTTGCGGGCCTTGGAGATGGCGTAGGCCATCGGGTAGCCGATCAACAGGCACAGCAGGGTGCTGAAGAACGCCACCTTCAACGAGCCGAGGTAGGCCGAGATATACAGCTCGTCCTCGGTGAGCAGGCCATAGTTGGCCAGGTTCAGCACCAACTGGATCTTGCTTTCGACGTAGGTGTAGATCTCGGTGTACGGCGGGATCGCCACGTCGGCTTCGGCGAAGCTGATCTTCAACACAATGAAGAACGGCAGCATGAAGAACAGGAACAGCCAGATGAACGGCACGCCGATCACCAGGTGCCGCCCCTCCGGCACGATGCGCTGGAACGCTCGCTTGAGCTTGCGCAGCTTCATGACCGCAGTACCACGCCGCTGTCGTCTTCCCACCACACGTAGACTTCGTCGTCCCAGGTCGGGCGGGTGCCCTGGCGCTCGGCGTTGGCGACGAACGACTGGACGATCTTGCCGGTGGGCAGCTCGACGTAGAACACCGAGTGGCCACCCAGGTAGGCGATGTCGTGGACCTTGCCGCGCGACCAGTTGTGCTCGAATTCAGGCTGGGTGGTGGTCACCAGCAGCTTTTCCGGGCGCAGGGCGTAGGTGATGTGCTTGTCCTCGACCGAGGTGGTGACCCCGTGGCCGACGTAGATCTTGCGCTCCAGCTCGGGGCTGGCAATGATCGCGTGGCCTTCGGCGTCGTCGATCACTTCACCTTCGAACAGGTTGACGTTGCCGATGAACTCGCAGACCAGGCGGCTGGTCGGCGTTTCGTAGATATCCACGGGCGAGCCGATCTGGGCGATCCAGCCCAGGTGCATGATGGCGATGCGCTGGGCCATGGTCATGGCCTCTTCCTGGTCGTGGGTCACCATCACGCAGGTCACGCCCACGCGCTCGATGATCTCCACCAGTTCAAGCTGCATCTGCGAGCGCAGTTTCTTGTCCAGCGCGCCCATCGGCTCGTCGAGCAGCAGCAGCTTGGGACGCTTGGCCAGCGAACGGGCCAGGGCCACGCGCTGGCGCTGGCCACCGGACAACTGGTGCGGCTTGCGCTTGGCGTACTGGGTCATGTGCACCAGCTTGAGCATCTCGGCCACGCGGGCGTCGATCTCGGCCTTGGGCATCCGGTCCTGCTGCAGGCCGAAGGCGATGTTCTGCGCCACGGTCATGTGCGGGAACAGTGCGTAGGACTGGAACATCATGTTGATCGGCCGCTCGTAGGGCGGCATGTCGGTGATGTCGACGCCGTCGAGGAAGATCCGCCCTTCGGTCGGACGCTCGAAGCCGGCCAGCATGCGCAGCAAGGTGGACTTGCCGGAACCGGAACCGCCCAGCAAGGCGAAGATCTCGCCCTTGCGGATTTCCAGGGACACATCGTCCACGGCTACCGTTTCGTCGAACTTTTTCGTGACCCGGTCGATCTTGACCAGCACCTGCTTGGGTTGCTGGCCACCCTCGAGGGCTTTCTTATAGGCACCGGAGGCAACTGCCATGAGTGAAACTCCCAACAAGATTTGTGTGCCCGCCGCTGCGCTGGCGGGCCTGGATTGTTACTTGCCCGACTTGACCTTGGTCCAGCTACGGGTCATCAAACGTTGCACCTTGGGTGGCAACTCGGCGTTGACGAACATCTTGTCCAGCACTTCCTGCGGTGGGTAAACCGCGGCGTCAGTCCTCACGGCCTGGTCCATCAGGTCGCCAGCCTTGGGGTTCGGGTTGGCGTAACCGACGTAATCACTGACCTGGGCGATCACCTCAGGCTTCAGCAAATAGTTGATGAAGGCGTGCGCCTCCTTGACGTTGCGGGCGTCCTTGGGGATCGCCAGCACATCGAACCAGAGGTTGCCGCCTTCCTTGGGAATGGCGTAGGCCAGCTTGACGCCCTTCTTCGCTTCTTCAGCGCGGGCCTTGGCCTGGAACACGTCGCCGGAGAAACCAGCGGCCACGCAGATGTCGCCATTGGCGAGATCGGTGATGTATTTCGAGGAGTGGAAGTAGGTCACATAAGGACGTACCGCCTGCAGTTTCCGCTCGGCCGCCTGGTAGTCCTTGGGATCGCTGCTGTTGGGGTCCAGCCCCATGTAGTTGAGCACCGCCGGCAGCATTTCGTCGGCCGAGTCGAGGAAGGCCACCCCGCACTTGCTGAGCTTCTTCATGTTCTCGGGCTCGAACAGCACCGCCCAGGAGTCGATCTTGTCGATACCCAGCGCCGCCTTGACCTTGTCGACGTTGTAGCCGATGCCATTGGTGCCCCACAGGTAGGGGACAGCGTACTGGTTGCCCGGATCGTTCTTCTCCAGACGCTTCATCAGCAACGGGTCGAGGTTGGCATAGTTGGGCAGCAGGTCACGGTCGAGCTTCTGGAACGCGCCCGCCTTGATCTGCTTGCCAAGGAAATGGTTGGTCGGCACGACCACGTCGTAGCCGCTGCGCCCGGCCAGCAACTTGCCTTCCAGCGTATCGTTGCTGTCGAACACGTCGTAGCGGGGCTCGATGCCGGTTTCCTTCTGGAAATCGGCGAGGGTGGTGGGGCCGACATAGTCGGACCAGTTGTAGATGTGCACCGTGGGCGCCGCTTGGACGCTGCAAGCCAGCGTCAGACCCGCTCCGGCCATCAAGGCCTGGCGAAAAACAGAAATAGACAAGTGGGTGGTCCTCACAATCAGTGCCTTTGCGGGCAGTAGAACTCGGCCGCACACGCAAAACCGGCGCGCAACTTACCTTCACGGCGTGGATGCCGCAAACTTATTTGCCTTTACTGGCCTCTGGGCCGGAAAAGCCCGGCCCAGAGGTTGCCGCATCGGGCTTACTTGCCCGACTTGATCTTGGTCCAGCTGCGGGTGATCACACGCTGGGCGGCAGCCTCGGGGGCGGCGATCGCGTACAGCTGTTTCTTCACCTCGGCCGGCGGGTAGATGCTCGGGTCGCTGGTGATGTCCTTGTCGACGAAGGCGGTGGCGGCCTTGTTGCCGTTCGGGAAGCGCACGGCGTTGGTGATTTCGGCCATGACTTCAGGCTGCATCAGGAAGTCCATGAACTTGTAGGCAGCGTCCTTGTGCTCGGCATCCTTGGGGATGGCGACCATGTCGTAGAAGGTACCGGCGCCTTCTTTCGGAATGATGTAGTCCAGCTTGACCTTGTCGCCGGCTTCGTGGGCGCGGGCCTTGGACTGCTCCAGGTCACCTGAGTAACCGACGGCCAGGCAGATGTTGCCGTTGGCCAGGTCACCGATGTACTTGGAGGAATGGAAGTAGGTGATCGAAGGACGGATGCTCAGGAACAGGTCCTCGGCGGCCTTCAGGTCTTCTTTCTTGGTGCTGTTGCTCGGCTTGCCCAGGTAGTGCAGGGCGGCTGGGAGCATTTCGGTCGGCGCATCGAGGAAGCTCACGCCACAGCTCTTGAGCTTGGCGATGTTCTCGGGCTTGAACACCACGTCCCACGAGTCGATCTTGTCCACGCCCAGCACGGCCTTGACCTTCTCGGGGTTGTAGCCGATGCCGATGGAGCCCCACATGTACGGGAACGCGTGCTTGTTGCCTGGGTCGCTGGCGTCGCCGACGGCCTTGAGCAGGTCTTCGTCGAGGTTCTTCCAGTTGGGCAGCTTGGAGCGGTCCAGCTCCTCGTAGACGCCAGCCTTGATCTGCTTGGCCAGGAAGTTGTTGGACGGCACCACGATGTCGTAGCCCGACTTGCCGGCCAGCAACTTGGCTTCCAAGGTTTCGTTGCTGTCGAACACGTCGTACTTGACCTTGATGCCGGACTGCTTCTCGAACTTGGCGATGGTGTCCGGCGCGATGTAGTCCGACCAGTTGTAGACGTTCAACACCTTGTCTTCAGCCTGAACAGCGGTGGCCATGGCGCCCATCAGGGCGGCGGCCAGCAGCGTCTTGCCCATTTTCTTCATGCGTTATGCTCCAGAATTTATTATCAAGCCATCTGTTCAGCAGCCAGGCCCCACGGGTCACGCGCTGGGCGACTGAAACAGCCGTTAGTCTGGCAAGTTACAAGGCGCTGTTTCAACAAAAGCAGCGCCTGTAACGGACTTAATGTCACCTCGCCAGCCTAGCAGACCGTCATTTGATCGCTTCGTACGTCAAATCCAGGCACTTGCGCGCCTTTTCCACCAGTTCGTCCACCTCTTGGCGGCTGATCACCAGCGGTGGCGCGATGATCATGGTGTCGCCCACCGCGCGCATGATCAGGCCGTTGTCGAAGCAGAAGTTGCGGCAGATCATGCCCACGCCCTTGCCCTCGTAACGGCTGCGAGTGGCCTTGTCCTTGACCAGCTCGATCGCGCCGAGCAGGCCCAGGCCGCGCACTTCGCCCACCAGTGGGTGGTCCTGCAGCTCCCGCAGGCGTTTTTGCAAGTAAGGTGCCACCTCGCTGCGGGCCTTCTCGACGATCTGCTCGTCACGCAGGATGCGCAGGTTCTCCAGGCCCACCGCCGCCGCCACCGGGTGGCCGGAATAGGTGAAGCCGTGGTTGAAGTCGCCGCCTTCGCTGAGCACCTGGGCCACTTTGTCACGCACGATCACACCGCCCATGGGGATGTAACCGGAGGTCAGGCCCTTGGCGATGGTCATCAGGTCGGGGGCCAGGTCGTAGTAGTCGGAGCCGAACCACTCGCCGGTACGGCCGAAGCCGCAGATCACTTCGTCGGCGACGAACAGGATGTCGTACTTGGCGAGGATCTCCTTGACCTTCGGCCAGTAGGTCTCAGGCGGGATGATCACGCCACCGGCGCCCTGGATCGGCTCGGCGATGAAGGCGGCGACATTGTCCTCGCCGACTTCGAGAATTTTCTTTTCCAACTGCTCTGCCGCCCACACGCCGAAGGCGTCCGGGGTCATCTCGCCGCCTTCGCCGAACCAGTACGGCTGCGGGATGTGCACGATGCCCGGGATCGGCAGGCCGCCCTGCTCGTGCATGCCGCTCATGCCACCCAGGCTGGCGCCAGCCACGGTGGAGCCGTGGTAGCCGTTGACGCGGCCGATGATGGTCTGCTTGCTCGGCTTGCCCTTGAGCGCCCAGTAGTGGCGGACCATGCGCAGCACGGTGTCGTTGCCCTCGGAACCGGAACCGGTGAAGAACACATGGGTCATGCCCTTGGGCGCCACCTCGGTGATCGCCTTGGCCAGCTCCAGTGCCGGCGGGTGGGCGGTCTGGAAGAACAGGTTGTAGTACGGCAGCTCGCGCATCTGTTTTTCCGCCGCCTGCACCAGTTCTTCCCGGCCATAGCCGACCGCCACGCACCACAGGCCGGCCATGCCGTCGAGGATCTTGTGCCCCTCGCTGTCCCACAAATGCACACCCTGGGCCTTGGTGATGATGCGCGGCCCCTTCTCCTTCAGTTGCTTGTAGTCACTGAACGGAGCCAGGTGGTGCTCGCCGCTGAGGGCTTGCCATTCACGGGTTTGCGGGTTGTTGACGCTCATGTGCCTCTCCATTTTCCGGTGGCCGCCAACAGGCGGCCTCAGGGTTGATCACACAGCAAACAGCAGGAACTCTCGCTCCCAGGAGCTGATCACGCGTTTGAAGTTCTCGTGCTCGGCGCGCTTGGTGGCGACGTAGCCGGCGATGAATTTCTTGCCCAGGTACTGCTCCAGCGCCCGACTGTTCTCCATGCGCTCCAGGGCGTCCTCGATGGTCAGCGGCAGGCGCAGGTTGCGTCGCTCGTAACCACGGCCCTGTACCGGCGCGCTGGCCTCGATGCCCTCGACCATGCCGATGTAGCCGCACAGCAGGCTCGCGGCGATGGCCAGGTAGGGGTTGGCGTCGGCGCCCGGCAGGCGGTTCTCGACACGGCGGTTCTGCGGGCCGGCATCTGGCACGCGCAGGCCCACGGTACGGTTCTCCTCGCCCCACTCGACGTTCACCGGCGCCGAGGTGTCGGGCAGGAAACGGCGGAACGAGTTGACGTTGGGGGCGAACAGCGGCAACGCCTCGGGGATGAACTTCTGCAGGCCGCCGATGTGATGCAGGAACAGCTCGCTCATGCTGCCATCGGCATTGGAGAAGATGTTCTTGCCGGTGGCCACGTCGACCACGCTCTGGTGCAGGTGCATGGCGCTGCCCGGCTCACCGGTCATCGGCTTGGCCATGAAGGTGGCGGCCACGTTGTGCTTGAGCGCGGCCTCGCGCATGGTGCGCTTGAACACCAGGATCTGGTCGGCCAGGTGCAGCGCGTCGCCGTGACGGAAGTTGATTTCCATCTGCGCCGTGCCGTCCTCGTGGATCAGCGTGTCGAGGTCCAGCTGCTGCAGTTCGCACCAGTCGTAGACGTCTTCGAACAGCGGGTCGAACTCGTTGGCGGCTTCGATGGAGAACGACTGGCGCCCGGTTTCCGGGCGACCGGAACGGCCCACCGGCGGTTGCAGCGGGAAGTCCGGATCTTCGCTACGCTTGGTCAGGTAGAACTCCATCTCTGGCGCGACGATCGGCTGCCAGCCCTTGTCGGCGTAGAGCTTGAGGACCTTCTTGAGGACGTTGCGCGGCGACAGCTCGACCGGGTTGCCCTTTTTGTCATAGGTGTCGTGGATCACCTGGGCGGTCGGCTCGATGGCCCAGGGCACCAGGTACACCGCGTTCTCGTCGGGCCGGCAGATCATGTCGATGTCGGCCGGGTCGAGCAATTCGTAATAGATGTCGTCGTCGACGTAGTCGCCGGTCACGGTCTGCAGCAGCACGCTCTCGGGCAGGCGCATGCCCTTTTCGGCGATGAACTTGTTGGTGGGCGAGATCTTGCCGCGGGTAATGCCGGTCAGGTCGCTGATCAGGCATTCCACTTCAGTGATCTTGTGCTCTTTCAACCAATCGGTGAGCTGGTCGAGGTTGGTACTCATAAATACCTCAGGAGGTAATGTGGCCCGGTTGCGCAGAACCGGCCGCCACTGACGCCGGGCGTCGGGCAAAGTCGGCGCGTGCGACGCCGAGGGGCCTGGACAGGCCCGCGCCTTGATTCTGGATGCTGTGGCTGGCTAAAGCAAAACCCCCCGCGCAGAGCGGCGGCGAATACGCGCGCTGGGCGTGGCCGCAGGTACGGGGCGAAGGGTGAACGGAAAGGAAGTGCTGCGCTAAAGCGTTACGAGGCATGGCCTTTTTATGCGAACCGTCAATTATTGCGGCCAGCGCGACGCCCCTTCGATGCAGGCGCGCAATGACCGGACGGCAACCGGGAGATGTACCTGAACGCACCGTGCATGCGGCGCTGGCAGGTCTCGGCAGGCGGACCATGTGACCCTCGTATTATTGTGTTCTGGGTTGTTGCCGAGCTTAGCCTCGTTCATTTTTTTACACAACTCTTCCGTAAAAAATAAAACACGGCCTGCTCGAGATAACCCTTCAGCACGAAAATAGCGGATAATGGCACGCCCCGATATGCGGCAAAACTGCCGTAGATGTGCCATTTAAGGGCATCATGGGGCTGGCTTGACTTCACCTGGTCTTTCCGATTGACTGGGGTTGCAAGCCCCCCTTGATTGATATTTTTAACAACAAAGGTGTTGCATCATGTCGGTACCCCCGCGTGCCGTTCAGCTTAACGAAGCGAACGCGTTCCTTAAGGAACATCCTGAGGTTCTCTACGTTGACCTTCTGATTGCAGATATGAATGGTGTGGTGCGCGGCAAGCGCATCGAGCGCACCAGCCTCCACAAGGTTTACGAGAAAGGCATCAACCTGCCGGCCTCCCTCTTCGCCCTGGATATCAACGGTTCCACCGTCGAAAGCACCGGCCTTGGCCTGGACATCGGCGATGCCGACCGTATCTGCTATCCGATTCCAGACACACTGTGCAACGAGCCGTGGCAGAAACGCCCGACCGCCCAGTTGCTGATGACCATGCACGAGATCGAAGGCGAGCCGTTCTTCGCCGACCCGCGTGAAGTGCTGCGCCAGGTGGTGAGCAAGTTCGACGACCTCGGCCTGACCATCTGCGCGGCATTCGAGCTGGAGTTCTACCTGATCGACCAGGAGAACGTGAACGGCCGTCCGCAGCCGCCACGCTCGCCGATCTCGGGCAAGCGCCCGCAGTCGACACAGGTGTACCTGATCGACGACCTCGATGAATACGCAGATTGCCTGCAGGACATCCTCGAGGGCGCCAAGGAACAAGGCATTCCTGCCGACGCCATCGTCAAGGAAAGCGCCCCGGCGCAGTTCGAAGTCAACCTGCACCATGTCGCCGACCCGCTCAAGGCCTGTGACTATGCGGTGCTGCTCAAGCGCCTGATCAAGAACATCGCCTACGACCATGAAATGGACACCACGTTCATGGCCAAGCCCTACCCGGGCCAGGCAGGCAACGGCCTGCACGTTCACATCTCCGTGCTGGACAAAGATGGCAACAACATCTTCACCAGCGAGGATCCCGAGCAGAACGCCGCGCTACGTCACGCTGTCGGCGGTGTGCTCGAGACCCTGCCCGCCTCGATGGCGTTCCTCTGCCCCAACGTCAACTCGTACCGCCGTTTCGGCGCCCAGTTCTATGTGCCGAACGCGCCGAGCTGGGGCCTGGACAACCGTACCGTGGCCCTGCGCGTACCGACCGGCTCGCCGGACGCGGTGCGTATCGAGCACCGCGTGGCCGGCGCCGACGCCAACCCGTACCTGATGATGGCGGCCGTGCTGGCCGGCGTGCACCACGGCCTGGTCAACAAGGTCGAGCCGGGCGAGCCGATCGAAGGCAACTCGTACGAGCAGTTGGAGCAGAGCCTGCCGAACAACCTGCGCGATGCCCTGCGCGAGCTGGACGACAGCGAGATCCTCAACAAGTACATCGATCCGAAGTACATCGACATCTTCGTCGCGTGCAAGGAGAGCGAGCTGGAGGAGTTCGAACATTCGATCTCCGACCTCGAGTACAACTGGTACCTGCACACCGTGTAAACGAAAACGCCGCCCACAAGGGCGGCGTTTTTCATTGGGCCTAGGCGCACACGATTCCCCTGTAGGAGCGGCCTTGTGCCGCGAAAGGGCCGCGCAGCGGCCCCGGCGATCTTGGGCGTACTCGAGATCCTGGGGGCGCTGCGCCCCCCTTTCGCGGCACAAGGCCGCTCCTACAAAGGGACCGTGCCAGCCATTACAACGACTTCTCGAAAATCTTCGAATTACGCTGATAGTTATACAGCGAAGCCCGCGCCGCTGGCAGTTGCTCCACGCCACAAGGGGCGAACCCGCGCTCGCGGAACCAGTGCGCGGTACGGGTCGTCAGCACGAACAGGGTCTTGAGCCCCAACTGCCGCGCCCGCGTCTCGATACGCTCGAGCAACTCGTCACCTCGTCCACCATGCCGGTACTCCGGGTTCACCGCCAGGCACGCCAGCTCGCCAGCTTCGGAATCGGCAATCGGATACAGCGCCGCGCAGGCGATGATCATGCCCTCGCGCTCGACCACGCTGAACTGCTCGATCTCACGCTCCAGCACCTCGCGGGAACGCCGCACCAGAATGCCCTGCTCTTCCAGCGGGCTGATAAGGTCGAGCAAACCACCGACATCCTCGATGGTCGCCTCGCGCACCACCTCGAACTGCTCCTGGGACACCAGCGTGCCGCCACCGCCACGGGTGAACAGCTCGGTGAGCAAGGCGCCGTCCTCGGCGTAGCTGACGATGTGGCTGCGCGCCACACCGCCCTTGCAGGCCTCGGCGGCGGCATCGAGCAATTCGGCCTGGTAGTCGCTGCCCAGGCGCAACAGGTGCGGGCCGATGTGCTGCGGACGCAGTTCGCGCACCAGTTGCCCACGTTCATCCAACAAGCCCGGCTCGGCACCGAACAGCAGCAGCTTGTCGGCGCCCAGTTCGATGGCGGCGCGGGTGGCGACGTCCTCGCAGGCCAGGTTGAAAATCTCGCCGGTCGGCGAATAGCCCAGCGGCGACAGCAGCACGATGGAGCGCTCGTCGAGCAGGCGGCTGATGCCCTTGCGGTCGACCCGGCGCACTTCGCCAGTGTGATGGTAGTCGACCCCTTCGAGCACGCCGATCGGCCGCGCGGTCACCAGGTTGCCGGAGGCGACCCGCAGGCGCGAACCCTGCATCGGCGAAGCCGCCATGTCCATCGACAGGCGCGCCTCGATGGCCAGGCGCAGCGCGCCGACCGCATCGATCACGCAATCGAGGGTCGCCGCATCGGTGATGCGCATGCCACGGTGGTAATGCGGGGTCAGGCCACGAGCGGCCAGGCGGCTTTCGATCTGTGGCCGCGAGCCGTGGACCAGCACCAGGCGCACGCCAAGGCTATGCAGCAGCACCAGGTCGTGGACGATATTGCCGAAATTGGGGTGTTCAACGCCGTCGCCGGGCAGCATGACCACGAAGGTGCAGTCGCGGTGGGCGTTGATATAGGGCGAAGCATGGCGCAGCCAGTTGACGTAATCGGGCATGACAGGGCCTGTGGATAAGTGAACGGAGAACGAAAAGGCGCACAACGTTCGAAAGTCATCGTCGGAACAGGCTTGCGGTCACGCGCGGTCTCCTCTAGACAGGAACGAATCAGGTCAATGGACGTTTAGCTCAGGCAATAGTGCCGGATCATCTCACGCAATAGACGCACGGTAGGCTCGATACGTGACATTTCCAGGTATTCGCCGGGCTGGTGGGCGCAAGCGATGTCGCCCGGGCCGAGCACGATGGTCTGGCAACCAAGCTGCTGAAGATAAGGCGCTTCGGTGCCGAAGGCCACAGCTTGCGCGCGGTGGCCGGTCAGGCGTTCGGCCAGTTGCACCAGTTCGCTGTCGGCGGCCTGCTCGAACGACGGCACCTCGGGGAACAGCGGCGCGTAGTCGATACGCACGTCATGACGCTCGGCCAGCGGTTGCAGCTTGGCCCGAATGGCGGCGCGCAACGGCTCTGCATCCATGCCTGGCAGCGGTCGCAGGTCGAACTCCAGGGCACACTGGCCACAGATGCGGTTGGGGTTGTCGCCACCGTGGATGCAGCCGAAGTTCAGGGTCGGGGTAGGCACGCTGAACTGGGGATTGCGGTACTTTTCCTGCCAACCGCGGCGCAGGTCCATCAGTTCGGCCATCACCGCATGCATGGCTTCCATGGCGCTGCGGCCCAGGCTGGGATCCGACGAATGGCCACTGCGCCCGAGGATGTCGATGCGCTCCATGAGAATGCCCTTGTGCATGCGGATCGGCTTGAGCCCGGTGGGTTCGCCGATCACCGCTGCACGTCCGAGCGGCTGGCCGGCTTCGGCCAATGCCCGGGCGCCGGACATGGAGCTTTCTTCGTCACAGGTCGCGAGGATCAGCAACGGTTGCTTGAAGTCGTGTTCGAGCAGCGGGATCACCGCGTCGATCACCAGGGCGAAGAAGCCTTTCATGTCGCAACTGCCCAGGCCCACCCAACGACCATCGGTTTCGGTCAGCTTGAGCGGGTCACTGCTCCACAGCTGTGGGTCGTAGGGCACGGTGTCGCTGTGCCCGGCCAGCACCAAGCCGCCAGGGCCACTGCCGCGACTGGCCAGCAGGTTGAACTTGCCGGGCGTGACCTGCTGGATCTCGCAGGCAAAGCCCAGGTCGCCGAGCCAGCCGGCCAACAGCTCGATGACCGGGCGATTGGACTGGTCCAGCGCAGCCTGGGTGCAACTGACCGAGGGCGTGGCGATCAGGGCGGCGAACTGGTCTTTCAGCGACGGCAACGGCATGCGCGAACTCCTCGAAAGCATGAGGGGCATCATAGCAATGCCGCCCCTTCACCTGGCAATCCGCAGAATCCTCTTGGCACAAGTGCGGTAGACTGCCCGACAACGATGCCCCTCCTTCCGAGCCCGCGATGCACAAAGAAACCGAACTCAAACTCCGCGCCAGCCGCGAGACCCTTGCCGCCCTGCGCGAGCACCCTCTGCTGAAGAAGCGCAACAAGTCCGGCTGGCAGACCCGCGAACTGCTCAACCAGTACTTCGACACCCCGGCGCGCGACCTGTCCGCCGCCCGAGTCGCCCTGCGCCTGCGCCGTGACGGCGAGGTCATCATCCAGACCCTCAAGTGCCGTGGCCAGAGCGTGGCGGGCCTGTCCGAGCGCAACGAATTCGAATGGCAGCTGGACAAGGTCAAGCTGGACCTGAAGAAGCTCGACGACAGCTGCTGGCCTGAACAACTGGCCGAGCTCGACAAGAAGACCATCAAGCCACTGTTCACCACCGACTTCACCCGCGAGTACGCCGAGATCGCCTGGGGCCGCGGCAAGGCCAAGGTGGTGATCGAGGCTGCCATCGACCAGGGCTTCGTCGTTGCCGGCAAGCGCAAGGAAGCCATCTGCGAGCTGGAGCTCGAACTGCGCGAGGGCGCCCCGGAGGCGCTGCTGGAACTGGCCGCCGAACTGTCGGCGAGCCTGGCGCTGATGCCCTGCGACATCAGCAAGGCCGAGCGCGGCTACCGCCTGCTCGAACCGGACAGCTACGAACTGGGCCTGCCGGCCACCGAGCTGGACGCCGAAATGCCGCTGGACGATGCCTACGCCGCCCTTGCCTGGCAACTGCTGGGCAGCAGCCAGCGCCTGGCCGAGCAGTATCGCCACAACGGCCACTGGCGCTTGCTGCAGGACTGGGTGAGCTGCCTGGCCGAACTGCGCGCGCTCACCGCCAGCCTGGGCCAGGCCGCGCCGCGCCCGACCACCCGCGCGCTGCGCAGCAGCCTAGACGCGCTGCTGGAAGACTGGCGCCCCCTGGTGCTGGCCGGCAACGATGACGAAGACATCCGCCGCGCCGCACCCGAGCAGTTCGCCGAGGAGCTCGAAGACGTGCGCTGGGGCCAGTTTTCGCTGGAGACCGCACGCTGGCTCAATGCCCGGGCCTGGACCGTGGAGCGCAAGGGCCGCGGCGAACGCCAGGGCAAGGCACAGCTGGCCAGTTGGCTGCAACATCAGCTCGGCGAGGAAGCCCGCGCGCTGAAGCTGCCCCTGTACGTGCAGCGGCCCGAGGACCTGGCCGAGCAGTTGCCACGCATCGAAGGCATCCAGGCCTGGCTGCACCACGCCCGCCAGGTGCTCGAACTGCCGCAGCTGGACCGCCTGTACGGTGAGCTGAACAAGCTGCACCAGTTGGCCGAACAGCCGCTGGGCGAAGAGGACAAGAGCGAGCTACTGGAAGCCCGCATCGAGCAGGCCCGCGCCGTCGAGCAGAACCGCGCCTGGAAGCTGCTGCTCAAGGCCTGATAGCCAATCCTGCCGCCGTAGGAGCCAGCCTTGCTGGCGAACCAGGCGCCGCGGTGGATGGCGCCGGCAAGGCCGGCTCCTACGGTGTGATTGCGCGCAATCCTGTCCCCGTAGGAGCCAGCTTGCTGGCGAACCAGACGCCGAGCTCAGCGTCCCAACGGCAGGCTGGTGGTGCTCTTGATCTCTGACAGCGCCACGATCGAGTTCACCTCCTGGATCCCCGGCACGTTCGATAGCTTTTCGAAGAAAAACCGCTCATATGCCTCGATATCCGAGGTCACGATGCGCAGTAGAAAGTCCACCGCGCCCATCAGCACATAGCACTCCAGCACCTCAGGGAAGCCGCGAATCGCCTCGGTAAACTCGGCGAAGTTCGAACGCCCGTGGGCATTGAGTTTCACCTCGGCGAAGATCTGCGTGTTCAGCCCGACCTTCTTGCGATCCAGCAAGGTCACCTGCCCACGAATCACCCCCTCCTCCCTCAGGCGTTGAATACGCCGCCAGCAGGGTGACTGCGACAGGCCCACACGCTCGGCGATCTGCGCGCTGGATAACGAGGCGTCTTCCTGCAGCAATTCCAGAATACGCCGATCATAAGCGTCCAATTCGCCAAGCATGATCAATTCTCCAAAATAAATTTTGGCGAATAAAACTATTCGCCAAGTCACGAAATTAGCTAAATCATAGCGAAGAAATGCCCCGCCTGAACTGCAAGAATTTCTCCACTTCCGCGGAGACCCAGCATGAACGCACTCGAACGGCCCCTCACCTCGCCCCGCCTCGACGCCTGGGCCGCCACCACAGTCCACTGCACCGTGCATTACCGCCTGCATGCCGATGCCGAACCGGACAGCCTGTGCCGTGTGCTCAACCTGTTCGCCTTGCAGTTCCTTACCCCGCACAGCGTCAACGTCAGCCAATGCGACGACCTGCTGGACGTGGCCATCGGCGTCGGCGGCCTGAGCTGGCACCGCGCCGAAGTGATCGCCCAGAAACTGCGCAACCTGGTCTGTGTCAGCGAAGTGTGCCTGGCGAACCTGCCGCAGCTGTCGGAGGTTGCTCACCGCTGAAGGTGGCGCGCAACGTCCAGAAACCCTTTGCCCCGGCCTCCGCCGCGCTGTCCAGCTAGCCTTGCCCAAGCCTTCGCACTCCGGCAAGGACACCCCCATGCTCGCCAACGATAACCATTTCCTCGATCTCAACCGCCTGCTGGACGCCTTGCTGGCACAGCAACGGATCACCCCCGCTACGGCCCTGGCGGTACTGGAACGCGCCGAGGCCCAGCCTGGCGACCACCCCCTGGAACTGATCGCCGACCTCGCCCCGCCAGACCCGCGACACCCAACCCGGCCATTGGAACTGGACACCCTATGCCGCTGGCTGGCCGAACAGGTTGGCCAGCCCTTTGTGCTGATCGACCCCTTGCAGGTCGACCTGGTACGGGTCGCCGGGCTGATGCCTGCCGCCTTTGCCCAGCGCCACGGCATCCTCGCCGTGGCCGTGGACGAACACAGCATCACGGTGGCCAGCGCCCAGCCTTATCAACGCGAATGGGAAACGGACCTGCGCCGCAGCCTGGGCAAAACCGTACGCCGGGTCCTGGCCAGCCCGCGGCAGATTCGCCAGCTACGTCCAACCTTCCTCGGCCTGGCCCAGTCGGTGCGCGGCGCGGGCCTTGCCCCGTCGCCGCGCCTGGGCGAACTGGAGCACCTGCTCGAACTGGGCAGCAAGCAGCCGCAGGCCAGCGCCGACGACGCCCATATCGTGCACATCGTCGACTGGATGCTGCAGTACGCCATCGAACAGCGCGCCAGCGATATCCACCTGGAGCCCCGCCGCGAACAGGGCCATCTGCGCTTGCGTATCGACGGCCTGCTGCATGCGGTGTACGCGTTCCCAGCCGGTGTCAGCCTGGCGATGGTCAGCCGCCTGAAGCATCTGGGGCGGATGAACGTCGCCGAGAAACGCCGGCCGCAGGATGGCCGCCTGAAAACCCGCCTGCCCAGTGGGTCCGAGGTGGAGTTGCGCCTGTCCACCCTGCCCACGCCGTTCGGCGAGAAGCTGGTGCTGCGCCTGTCCGATCCCCAGCAACTGCACGTCAGCCTCGAAGCCCTCGGCCTGGAGGGCCCTATACTGGCGCAGTGGCTGGCCCTGCTGCGGCAACGCCAGGGCATCCTGCTGGTGACTGGCCCAACCGGCTCGGGCAAGACCAGCACCCTCTATGCCAGCCTCCGGTACCTGGCCACACCCCAGGTCAATCTGTGCAGCATCGAAGACCCGATCGAGCGTCTTGAGCCGCTGATCAACCAGTTGCAGGTTCAGCCCAGCCTGGAACTGGATTTCGCCAGCGGTGCCCGCGCCCTGCTGCGCCAGGACCCGGACATCATCATGATCGGTGAAATCCGCGACCGGGAAACCGCCCAGGTGGCCGTGCAGGCGGCGCTCACCGGGCACCTGGTGCTCTCGACCCTGCACACCCAGGATGCCTGCGGCGCGATCACCCGCCTGCTGGAGCTTGGCGTGGCCGACTACCTGGTCAAGGCCACCCTGCTCGGGGTCATGGCCCAGCGCCTGGTGCGCACTTTGTGCCCTCTTTGCCACAACCCTGGCCAGCACGGCGAGCAGCCCTGCCCTCGATGCCGGGGCACCGGCTTCCATGGCCGTACCGGGCTGTTCGAGCTGCTTGAGGTCAGTACCGCGCTACGTGAGCGGATCACCCCGGCCTGCGACCTTGCCGGCCTGCGGCAACAGGCCGAGCTAGACGGCCTGCTAGATCTGCGACGGCATGGTCGAGAGCGGGTCGCCCAGGGCAGGACCTGCCTGGAGGAGGTCTTGCGCGTCTGTGGATAAGTAACAAATCCCCTTTATGGGCGGGAACTTGCGGCCAACGCAGACGATCAAAGCAGCATCTCAACCGCCCTCATCCACCGAGGTGATTCATCATGCGTTTCAAAACAGCCATCGCAGCCACCGTCCTGTTCTCGCTGCCCATTGGCTGCGCCATGGCCGACACGTTCTGGCGCAACATCATCTCCTCCGGCGCCACCACTGCCTCGACCTACCTGACCTTCAAGGACCACAAGCTGATCGTCGCCGCCCAGGACGATGCCGGCAGCTTCGTCGCCAGTGACGGCGCCATTCGCGGGCCGTTCCTGGAAGCCGCGATCCGCCAGGTACGCACCGATAACCCGGGCGTCCAGGCCAGCGACATGGAACTGGCCAACGCCATCCTGGCCAAGAACGCCGTGGCCGAGTAATCCCTCGAAACAAACACCCCCTGCAGCAGCGGCCTTGCGTCGTGAAAGGGCCGCAAAGCGGCCCCTACAGGGGATGGTTCCCCTCTCAGCGATATGCCTCCACCGGCACGCACGCACAGAACAGATTCCTGTCCCCATACACGTTGTCGACCCGGTTCACCGCCGGCCAGTACTTGTGCTGGCGCGCGTGAGCGCTGGGGGCGATGCCCTGCTCGAGCGCATAGGGCCTGTTCCACGGCGCCAGCACGTCGGCCAGGGTGTGCGGCGCATGCTTGAGCGGATTGTCCTCGGCCGGCCAGTTGCCCTCCTGCACTTCGGCGATTTCCGCGCGGATCGCCAGCATCGCCTCGACGAAACGGTCCAGCTCGGCCTTCGACTCGCTTTCGGTGGGCTCGACCATCAGCGTGCCCGGTACCGGGAACGACATGGTCGGGGCATGGAAACCGTAGTCCATCAGACGCTTGGCCACGTCTTCCTCGCTGATGCCGGTGACCGCCTTGAGCGGGCGCAGGTCGAGGATGCATTCATGGGCCACGCGCTGGTTGCGCCCGCGATAGAGCACCGGGAAGGCGTCGCGCAGCTGGCTGGCCAGGTAGTTGGCCGAGAGAATCGCCACCTCGCTGGCATCGGCCAACTGCGGCCCCATCATGGCGATGTACATCCAGCTGATCGGCAGGATGCTCGCGCTGCCCCAGGGCGCGGCGCTGACCGCGCTGATGTTCGGATCGAGCCCCGGCACCGGCACCACCGGATGGCTGGCGACGAACGGCTTGAGGTGGGCGCGGATACCGATCGGCCCCATGCCCGGGCCACCGCCACCATGGGGGATGCAGAAGGTCTTGTGCAGGTTCATGTGCGACACGTCGGCGCCGATATCCGCCGGCCGCGCCAGGCCCACCTGGGCATTGAGGTTGGCGCCATCCATGTACACCTGGCCGCCATGCTGGTGCACCACCTCGCAGATCTCGCGAATGCCTTCCTCGTACACCCCGTGGGTCGAGGGGTAGGTGACCATCAGGCACGATAGTCGCTCGCCAGCCTCGCGCGCCTTGGCCTTGAGGTCTTCGAGATCGACGTTGCCCGCCTCGTCGCACTCGACGATCACCACGTCCATGCCAGCCATCTGCGCCGAGGCCGGGTTGGTGCCGTGGGCCGACGACGGGATCAGGCAGATCGTGCGCCCGGGCTGATGGCGGCTGCGGTGATAGCGGGTGATCGCCATCAACCCGGCGTATTCGCCCTGGGCACCGGAGTTGGGCTGCATGCAGATGGCGTCGAAGCCGGTAATGGCGCACAACCAGGTTTCCAGCTCGTCGATCATCGCCTTGTAGCCCTCTACCTGCGCTGCCGGGGCGAATGGGTGGGGCTGGGCGAACTCGGGCCAGGTGATGGGGATCATCTCGCTGCTGGCATTGAGTTTCATGGTGCACGAGCCCAGTGGAATCATCGACTGGTTGAGCGCCAGGTCCTTGTTCTCCAGTTGCTTGAGGTAGCGCAGCATCTCGGTTTCGCTGTGGTGCAGGTTGAACACCGGGTGCTGCAGGATCGGTGTGCGCCGCACCAGCGCGCCGGGGATGCCTTCGGGCAGGGCCTGCTGGTCGAGGGCGGCAATGTCCAGGCCGTGGTCGACGCCAAGGAAGATATCGAACAGCTTCAGCACCGTGGCTTCGTCGCAGGTCTCGTCCAGGCTCAGCCCCAGGTGCCCGCGCCCGAGAATGCGCAGGTTGATGCGGGCGTCCTCGGCGCTTTCGATGATCGCCGCCTGGGTGCCGCCGACGTCCAGGGTCAGGGTGTCGAAGAAGTGCTGGTTGAGGCGCTTGATGCCTTTGGCTTCGAGGCCGGCGGCGAGGATGAACGTCAGCCGATGCACGCGCTGGGCGATGCGCTGCAAGCCCTCAGGCCCGTGGTAGACGGCGTAGAAGCCGGCGATGTTGGCCAGCAGCACCTGGGCCGTGCAGATGTTGGAGTTGGCCTTCTCGCGACGAATGTGCTGCTCGCGGGTTTGTAGGGCCATGCGCAGCGCGGTGTTGCCGCGGGCATCGCGTGATACGCCGATGATGCGCCCGGGCATCGCCCGCTTGTAGTCGTCGCGGCAGGCGAAGTAGGCCGCGTGCGGCCCGCCATAGCCCATGGGCACACCGAAGCGCTGGGTCGAGCCAAGCACCACGTCGGCACCCAACTCGCCGGGCGGGGTCAGCAGCACCAGGCTGAGGATGTCGGCAGCCACGCAGGCCAGGGCCTGCTGGGCGTGCAGTTGTTCGATCAACGGGCGCAGGTCGCGCACCTCGCCATGGGTGTCCGGATATTGCAGCAAGGCACCGAATACCGAGTGTTTGGCAAGGTTATCCACAGTGTCGACGATCAACTCGAAGCCGAACCCTTCGGCGCGGGTCTTGAGCACCGACAGCGTTTGTGGATGGCAATGCTCGTCGGCGAAGAAGGCGTTGCTCTTGTTGCGCGCCACCCGCTTGGCCAGGGCCATGGCCTCGGCGGCGGCGGTGGCTTCGTCGAGCAGCGAGGCATTGGCCAGGGCCAGGCCGGTGAGGTCGATGACCATCTGCTGGAAGTTCAGCAACGCCTCCAGCCGGCCTTGGGCGATCTCCGGCTGGTAGGGCGTGTAGGCGGTGTACCAGCCAGGGTTCTCCAGCACGTTGCGCAGGATGACCGTGGGCGTGACGGTGGCGTGGTAGCCCATGCCGATCAGGCTGGTCCACAGCTGGTTCTGCGCGGCGTAGCCGGCCAGCTTGGCCAGCGCGGCTTGTTCGTCCAGGGCCGGCGGCAGGTCGAGTGGGCGATTGAAACGGATGCCCGGTGGCACCGTCTGCTCGATCAGTTCGTTGCGGCTGGCGACGCCGAGGGCTTCGAGCATGGCCTGCTGCTCCTGGGCATCGGGCCCCAGGTGACGACGCAGGAAGGCGTTGGGTTCATGCAGCTGACGCAGGGATGGCGACTGGGACATGGCGATCTTCTCTTCCTGGACCAGTTCTCATGGAGACTTACAAGTCTAGGAAGGGATCGCCGATATTGCGGGGAAAAGTTGCGCAGGGCGCTGTTCGCCAGCAAGGCTGGCTCCTACAAGGATATCGCCGGTAGGAGCCAGCCTTGCTGGCGAATCAAGGTCACTCGCCGATGGCGGCTTTGTAACCAGCCGCATCCAGCAGCTTGTCCAGTTCGGACTTGTCGCTTGGCTTGAGCTTGAAGATCCAGGACTCGTAAGGCTCGGAGTTCAGAAGCTCCGGCGCATCGCTGAGCTCTTCGTTGACCGCGATCACCTCACCACCCACGGGGGCATAGATGTCCGAAGCGGCCTTCACCGACTCCACCACGCCGGCAGCGTCGCCCGCCGCGAACACCTTGCCGACTTCGGCCAGCTCGACGAACACCACGTCACCCAGCGCTTCCTGGGCATGGTCGCTGATGCCCACGGTCACCGTGCCGTCGGCTTCCAGGCGAGCCCACTCGTGGCTTTCGGCAAAACGCAGGTCGGCGGGGATTTGGCTCATAGTCTTGTATTCCTCGTAATGGGTCAGCGGTCGGCCCGCCGTTAAGTGTTCAGATCAGGATCTTGCCATGGCGCACGAAGGTCGGCTGGACCACCCGCACCGGGTACCACTTGCCGCGGATCTCCACCTCGGCGCGGTCGCCGGTGGCCATCGGCACGCGCGCCAGGGCAATGGATTTGCTCAGCGTAGGCGAGAAACTACCACTGGTGATCTCCCCTTCGCCAATCCCGGATACACGGACCACCTGGTGGGCGCGCAATACACCGCGCTCCTCGAGCACCAGGCCAACCAGTTTTTCCTTCACGCCCTGCTCGATTTCCGCCAGCAGCCCGGCACGCCCGATGAATTCTCGGGCCGCCGGTTCCCAGGCGACGCTCCAGCCCAGGTTGGAGGTCAGCGGGGTGTGGGCTTCGTCGATGTCCTGGCCGTACAGGTTCATGCCGGCTTCCAGGCGCAGGGTGTCACGGGCGCCCAGGCCGCTCGGGGCGATGCCGGCGCCGACCAGATCGTTGTAGAACGCCGGGGCTTGCTCGGCAGGGAGCATGATTTCCAGGCCGTCTTCACCGGTATAGCCGGTACGGGCAATGAACCAGTCACCTTCGGCCAGCCCTTCGAACGGGCGCAGCTCGCGGATCAGCGCGGCCCGCGAGGCGCTGAGCAGAGCTGCGACCTTTTCTCGGGCATGCGGCCCCTGGATGGCGAGAATGGCCAGCTCAGGCCGCGCCTTGAAGCTCACCTTGAAGCCTTCGCTGCGGGTCTGCAACCAGGCCAGCACTTTGTCGCGAGTGGCGGCGTTGGCCACCAGGCGGTAGCCATCCTCGGTGCGGTAGGCGATCAGGTCGTCGATGACCCCGCCCTGGTCGTTGAGCAGCGGGCTGTAGAGGGCCTTGCCGGGGCTTTCCAGACGCGTCACGTCATTGGCCAGCAGGTGTTGCAGCCAGGGCGTGGCGGCGCAGCCGTCGATGTCGACGACGGTCATGTGGGAAACATCGAACACCCCGCAGTCACTGCGCACCTGGTGGTGCTCCTCGACTTGCGAGCCGTAGTGCAGGGGCATGTCCCATCCGCCGAAATCGACCGTCTTGGCGCCAAGCGCCAGGTGCAGGTCATACAGAGGCGTACGCTGTCCCATGGGTTTCTCCTTCCGGGCGTGGCGAGGCGGCGACGGTCGGCGATGTTCAAGCATCACCTGTTCTTGTAGGACCCGTCGCTGCGAATGCCGCGCATTGTAGCCGCAAGGGCGCCGCGTGGCACCCTCAGCGCGGTTGCCCCGGGCGTTGAGCCGAACGGCGAATCAGGCCGATCACCGGCAGCAGGCCGACCAGCACCAAGGTCAGCGCCGGCAGCGAAGCACGCGCCCATTCGCCCTCGCTGGTCATCTCGAACACGCGCACGGCCAGGGTGTCCCAGCCGAACGGCCGCATCAGCAGGGTGGCCGGCATTTCCTTGAGCACGTCGACGAACACCAGCAACGCGGCGCTCAGGGCACCGGGCACCAGCAACGGCAGATACACCTTGAAAAACAATCGTGGGCCACCGACCCCGAGGCTGCGCGAAGCCTCCGGCAGCGACGGACGGATGCGCTCCAGGCTGCTTTCCAGCGGGCCGTAGGCCACGGCAATGAAGCGCACCAGGTAGGCCAGCAGCAAGGCCGACAGACTGCCCAGCAGCAGCGGCTTGCCCGCGCCGCCCAGCCACTGCGACAACGGGATCACCAACTGGTTGTCCAGGTAGCTGAACGCCAGCATGATCGACACCGCCAGCACCGAGCCGGGCAGCGCATAGCCCAGGTTGGCCAGGCCGACCCCGGCACGGATACCGGCAGTCGGGGCCTGCCGTCTGGCGAACGCCAGAAGCATGGCCACGCTGACCGTGATCAGCGCCGCCATGGCCCCTAGGTACAGAGTGTGCATGACCAGGCCGACATAGCGCTCGTCGAGGTCGTGCCGCCCGCGCTGCCAGAACCACGCCAGCAACTGCAGCATCGGAATGACGAAGGCACAGGCGAACACCAGCAGGCACCAGCCACTGGCAGCCAACGCCTTGATACCCCGCAAGTGATAAAGCGCCTGCGCCCTCGGGCGCTCATTGCCGCTGCGGCTGGCGCCGCGGGCCCGGCGCTCGCCATACAGCACCAGCATCACCGCCAGCAGTAGCAGGCTGGCCAGCTGCGCCGCGCTAGACAGGCTGAAGAAGCCGTACCAGGTCTTGTAGATGGCCGTGGTGAAGGTGTCGAAGTTGAACACCGCCACCGCGCCGAAATCGGCCAGGGTCTCCATCAATGCCAGGGCGATGCCGGCGCCGATGGCCGGCCGCGCCATGGGCAAGGCCACCCGCCAGAAGGCCTGCAACGGTGACAGCCCCAACACCCGCGCCGCCTCCATCAGGCCCTTGCCCTGGGCCAGGAAGGCGCTACGCGCCAACAGGTAGACATAGGGGTAGAACACCAGCACCAGTACCGTGATCACGCCACCGGTGGAGCGCACCCTGGGCAGGCGCATGGGCCCGAACACCTCGCGCAGCGCGGTCTGCACGGGGCCTGCAAAATCGAGCAGGCCGACGAAGACGAACGCCAGCACATAGGCCGGGATGGCGAACGGCAGCATCAGCGCCCAATCCAGCCAACGCCGGCCAGGGAATTCGCAGAGGCTGGTGAGCCACGCCAGGCTCACCCCCAGCACGGTCACGCCGATACCGACGCCCAGCACCAGGGTCAGGGTATTGCCCAGCAGGCGACTCATCTGGGTGTCGAGCAGGTGCGACCAGATCTGGGTGTCGACCGACTGCCATGACAACAGCAAGACGCTGAGCGGCAGCAAGACCAGGGCGGCGACCAGGAAGACCGGCAGGTACCAGCGGCGTTGAGGGGTATGGGGCAATGCTGGAGTCTCGGTAGCAGGTGGCGACCGCTGCGCGGTCGTTCGCGGCTAAAGCCGCTTCTACAGGCACCGTGCAATACCACGGACAACACAAAACCTGTAGGAGCGGCTTCAGCCGCGAAGGGGCCCTGGAGGGCCCCGACAGAATAAGCGGTGAAACTCAGTTCCAGCCAGCCCGATCCATCAAGCGAATGGCTTCGGCCTGGCGCTTGCCAGCGACTTCCACCGGGATGCTGTCGGCCTTGAAGCTACCCCAGGCCGCCACTTCCGCCGAGGGTTTCACCTTCGGGTTGGCCGGGAACTCCTGGTTGATATCGGCGAACAGCTTTTGCGCCTCTTCGCCGGTCATCCACTCCACCAGCTTCTTGGCCGCCTCTGGATGCGGCGCGTGCTTGGTCAGGCCAATGCCCGACAGGTTCACGTGCACGCCACGGTCGCCCTGGTTGGGCCAGAACAGCTTCACCGGCAGGTCAGGTTTTTCCTTGTGCAGACGGCCGTAGTAGTAGGTGTTGACGATGCCCACGTCGCACTGACCGGCGGCGATGGCCTGGAGTACCGCGGTGTCGTCGGAGAACACGTCGGTGGACAGGTTGTTGACCCAGCCCTTGACCAGCTTTTCGGTCTCGGCTTCGCCGTGGTTCTCGATCAGGGTGGCGGTGAGCGACTGGTTGTAGACCTTCTTCGCCGTGCGCAGGCACAGGCGGCCTTCCCAATGCTTGTCGGCCAGGGCCTCGTAGGTGCTCAGTTCCTGCGGTTTGACCCGCTCGGTGGAGTAGGCGATGGTCCGCGCGCGCAGGCTCAGGCCGGTCCAATCGTGGGACGAGGCGCGGTACTGCGCGGGGATGTTCTGCTCGATCACGCTCGACTTGATCGGTTGCAGGATACCCATCTGCTCGGCCTGCCAGAGGTTGCCGGCATCGACGGTGAGCAGCAGGTCGGCGACGCCGTTCTGGCCCTCGGCCTTGATGCGCTGCATCAAAGGCGCTTCCTTGTCGGTAATGAACTTGATCTTGACGCCGGTCTTGGCGGTATAGGCGTCGAACACCGGCTTGATCAGCTCGTCGATGCGCGAGGAATACACCACCACTTCGTCCGCCGCCTGGGCGGTACCGCCGAACAGAGTAAGGGCCAGGGCGGCCAGAAGGGGCTTGCGGGGCAACATCGGGGGTACTCCTCGCTGAGTTTAGAGGTGCAAATGGTAGTGAATCCCATTTTGCGACTCATCTGCCGAGCAGTTACCAGATGTTGCAGGGACTGCTACGCAGTCCTTTCGCGACACAAGGCCGCTCCTACAGGGATTGCACAGTACCTGTGTCGCGAAAGGGCCGCATAGCGGCCCCGCCATCTCAAGCCCGGGCCAGCTCCGGCAGGTCCCCGGACAACCCCAACGCCTGACGCACGAACACCGCCTTGGCCTCGGGCAACTGCTCCACCAGCTTCAAGCCGCTGTTGCGCAACCAGCGCAACGGCAGCGGATTGGCCTGGAACAAGCGCTCGAAGCCCTCCATCGCCGCCATCAACGCCAGGTTGTGCGGCATGCGCCGGCGCTCGAAGCGGCTCAGCACCTTCACATCCGCCAGGCGCTCGCCGCGCTCGCAGGCACGGACCAGTTCCTCGGCCAGCACCGCGGCATCGAGAAAGCCCAGGTTGACGCCCTGCCCCGCCAATGGATGGATGGTATGGGCCGCATCGCCGATCAGCGCCAGCCCTTCCTGCACGTATCGCTTGGCATGCCGTTGACGCAGCGGCACACAGACCCTCGGATCGGCCTCGAGCACCTCGCCCAGGCGCCCTTCGAAGGCCCGTTCGAGCGCCGCGCAGAACGCCGCATCGTCCAGCGCCATGGCCTGTTCTGCCTGCTCCGGCGTGGTCGACCAGACGATCGAGCACCAGTCCTGGCCGCCATCGCGGCGCAACGGCAGGAACGCCAGCGGCCCTTCATCGGTGAAACGCTGCCAGGCGGTGGCCTGGTGCGCCTGGCTGCAACGCACGCTGGTGACGATGGCGTGGTGCAGGTAATCCCATTCGCGGGTCTGGCAACCAGCCAGACGTCGCACCGCCGAGTTGGCGCCATCGGCGGCGATCACCAAAGGCGCGCGCAGCTTGCGGCCGTCGGCCAGGGTCAGCAGCCAGTCATCGCCGGAGCGGCGCAACTGCTCCAGGCGGGCATTGGGCAGCAAGCCGACATCGCTGTCGTGCAGGCGCTCCAGCAAGCCGTCCTGGACCACCCGGTTCTCGACGATATGGCCCAGCACCTGGGCATGCACACTGGCCGCCGAGAAGTGGATCTCGCCGGTGCCGCTGCCATCCCAGACCTGCATGTCCGAATACGGCGACACCCGCCGCCGGGCGATGCCTTCCCAGGCCCCCAGGCGCTCGAGGATGCGCTGGCTGGCCGCCGACAGGGCACTGACCCGCGGCTCGAACGGCGCCTCGTGGTCAAAAGGCTTGACCGTCAGCGGCCCGCCATCGAGCAGGACCACTTCCAGGCCGCTGTGACGCAGGGCCAACGCCAGGGCGCTGCCGACCATACCGGCACCGACAATCAACAGATCTGCGCGCGTTTCCATGCCTTACGCCTGCCTCGCTTGCGGCTTGAGCCGCACATATAGGGTTTTGTCGACCCGCGCCACCAGCTCGCCGGCACCGTCGCGGATCTCCACCTGCAACCGGGGCAGGTACTTCTTGCCGCTGGCGGTCTGCTGGCGGATCTCGTCCAGCAGCGCGTCGTCGACGTGGAATTGGGCATACACCGGGCCCTTGCCCGGAGCGATGAAATCGATGCTGGCGGCCTTGTCCCAGACGATGTAGTCGCGCCCCAGTTGCTCGATGAGCAGCAGCATGTAGAACGGGTCGACCATGGCATACAGGCTGCCGCCGAACTGGGTGCCGACGTAGTTGCGATTCCACCGCGTCAGCTTCATGCGCACCTTGACGCTACGCATGTCCGGGCTGATTTCCTGGATATGAATGCCGGCCCCCAGGTAGGGCGGGTAGAGGTTCAGCAGCCAGCGCAGCATTCGGGCGCGGCGCGCAAGCCTGCGCGAATCGCTCATGCCCGGCCTCGCGGGTCAGGGCGGGTGCCCAGGCCCATGGCCTGGCGGGCGAACCAGCTTCTGGCCGGCGGCAGCAGGTCCAGGCCGAGCAGGCCCAGGTTGCGTCCGGCCGCCAGCAGCGGCTGGGCGCTGCCGAACAGGCGGGTGACCTGGTCGGAGAAGCCGATGGTCAGGGCCTGGTCGAGGCGCTGGCGCTGGTGATAGGCCTGCAGGGTCGCCAGGTCGCCGGGGAGCGCCGGGCCGGCCAGCAGCGCCTCGGCCAGCGATTGCACGTCGCGCAGCGACAGGTTGAACCCCTGTCCGGCGATCGGGTGCAGGCTGTGAGCGGCGTTGCCGAGCACCACCAGGTGCGGGCGCACCTGTTCCTCGGCCTCGACCAGCGACAAGGGGTAGAGATGCCGGGCGCCGACCTGGCGCAAGGCGCCGAGGCGATAGCCGAAGGCGTCCTGCAGCTCGCCCAGGAAACTGCGTTCGTCCAGCTCGGCCAGGCGCTTGGCGTCCATCCCCTGACGGGTCCAGACCAGCGCGCAGCGATTTTCCGGCAGCGGCAGCAAGGCCATTGGGCCTTGTTCGGTGAAGCGTTCGAAGGCTTGTCCGGCATGGGCCTCGCCGGGGGTGATGTTGGCGATCAACGCGCTCTGGTCGTAGGGCGTGCGCCGCACATGGATGCCCAACTGCTCGCGCAGGCCAGAACGCCCGCCGTCGGCCAATACCGCCAGGTCGCACTCCAGCGAGGTGTCGTCATCCAGTTGCAGGCGGTAGCCCCCGGCAATGGCCTGCATCGCCTTGACCTCGGCTGGGCAGCGCCACTGGATGACATCGCTGTCGATCGCCTGCCACAGGCACTGGCCGAGCCAGGCGTTTTCCACCACGTAACCCAGCGCCGGCACGCCTTCTTCCTGGGCTTCCAGGCGGGTGGCGCCGAAGCGGCCGCGGTCGGACACCTGGATCTGCAAGATCGGCTCGGCGCGGCGGCTGATGGTTTGCCACAGGCCCAGGTGCTCGTAGATCTGCCGGGTACCGTAGGACAGCGCCGACGAGCGGGCGTCATAGCTGGGCTGGAAGCTGTCGCCTGGGGCGAACGGCTCGATCAGCAGGATCTTCCAGCCGCGGGCCTTGGCCGCGCCCTGCAGCGTGAGGGCCAGGCTGGCCCCGACCAGGCCGCCACCGATGATCGCCAGGTTGACCCGGTTCATGCGGCGTCCTTGCGAGCGGCAAGCATCAGCGCCTCGATTTCGGCGACCGTGCGCGGCACGCCTGAAGTGAGGATTTCACAGCCTTGTCTGGTCACTACCACGTCGTCCTCGATCCTTACGCCAATACCGCGCCACTTCTTCGCGACGCTGGTGTTGTCGGCGCCAATGTAGATGCCCGGTTCCACGGTCAGCGCCATGCCCGGCTCGAGCACGCGCCACTGGCCGCCGACCTTGTATTCGCCGACATCGTGCACGTCCATGCCCAGCCAGTGCCCGGCGCGGTGCATGTAGAAGGCGCGGTAGGCCTCGCTGTCGATCAGCGCCTGCACCTCGCCCTTGAGCAGCCCCAGCTCCACCAGGCCGGCGGTGATCACCCGCACGGTGGCCTCGTGGGCGTGGTTCCAGTGCTTGCCTGGGGCGATCTCGGCGAACGCGGCGGCCTGGGCGGCGAGCACCAGCTCGTAGATGGCCTTCTGCTCTGGCGAGAAGCGCCCGCTGACCGGGAAGGTGCGGGTGATGTCGCTGGCATAGCAATCGATCTCGCAACCGGCGTCGATCAGCACCAGGTCGCCGTCCCTGAGCGGCGCGTCGTTCTGCTGGTAATGCAGGATGCAGCCATTGCGCCCGGCGGCGACGATCGAGCCGTAGGCCGGCATCTTCGCCCCGCCCTGGCGGAACACGTAGTCCAGCTCGGCTTCCAGGCTGTATTCGTGCAGCCCGGCGCGGCAGGCCTGCATGGCCCGCACATGGGCACGGGCGGAAATCGCCGCGGCTGCGCGCATCACCTTCACTTCCGCCGCCGATTTATACAGGCGCATGTCGTGCAGCAGATGATCCAGGGCAACGAACTCGTTCGGCGGCTGCGCGCCCAGGCGCGCCTTGGAGCGGATCACGTTGATCCAGTCCATCAGCCGGCGGTCGAATTCGGGGTTGCCGCCCATGTTGCTGTAGACCCGCTCGCGGCCTTCGATCAGGCCGGGGAGGATCTCGTCGATATCGCTGATGGGGAAGGCATCGTCAGCGCCGAAATCACGCACCGCGCCGTCCTGGCCGGCCCGCAGGCCATCCCACTGCTCGCGCTCGGGGTTGCGCTCGCGGCAGAACAACACGTACTCGCCATGCTCGCGGCCAGGGATCAGCGCGATCACCGCCTCGGGCTCGGGGAAGCCGCTCAGGTACTGGAAATCGCTGTCCTGGCGGTAGACGTGCTCGACGTCGCGGTTGCGGATGGCGACCGCGGCGGCGGGCAGGATGGCGATGCTGTTGGGGACCATCTGCGCCATCAGCGCCTTGCGCCGACGGGCGTACTCCGCCTTGGGTATGTGGCTCATGGGCAAACGACCCCGATCAGATCAGTGCAGCGATGGCTTTGGCGCAGGCGCTTCGGGCTTGGCCAGCTCGGTGTACAGCAGCAGCGGGGCGACGCGCAGGTACTCCATGACTTCCATGTAGTCGCTCTCGCCGTCCTCGGACTCTTCCAGCGCTTCCTGGACCTGCGAGATGGCCACCAGGTCCTGCAGGACCTCCTTGGCATCGGTGGACAGGTCCTTGCCACCGGCGTTCAGGCCGAAACCGGTGATGAAGCCCTGGCACCACTGGCCCAGCGCGGTGGCGCGGTCGCTGAGTGCGGCATCATCGGAAGGCAGCAGCAGGACGATGGCGACGTCCTCGCCGGTGAGCTCGGCCTTGACCATCTCTTGCAGGCCGACCAGGGCGTTGCGGACAGTGTCACCGGGCTCGGTCTCGAGCAGCTGGGCGGCGTCGGCCAGCCAGGCATCGGCATCGAAGCCGGCGCCGGCGCAGCTGCGGCCGATCAGCAGGCCATGCAGCTCGGCGGGGGTGACAGGATGGCCATTGCTCGACAGCAGCATGGCGAAGGCGACGTAGGGCGATTGGGTATTGGGCATGGTCTGCTAGGCGCCAGGCGGCGCAATGACTAGAATGAAGACCTTGTATCCTAGCACCGGCAGGCGCGCCAAGACCATCAGCACTGGCCGCCGGGGGCCCGAGGCAGGCATGATCGGCAGGTGCGTAACGATGGAGCGAATCGAGTGCAACCCATGCAAGAGAACGACCTGCAAGCGCTGATGAGCCGGTTCGAGTCGCTGATCGAGCGCGTCGAGCAACTAAAACGGCAAAACGCACTCTTAGTAGCTCAGGAAAAGTCCTGGCGCGAGGAGCGCGCCCACCTCATCGACAAGAACGAGATCGCCAAACGCAAGATCGAATCGATGATCCTGCGCCTCAAGGCCCTGGAGCAAGACTCATGAGTTCAAGCAATAGCGTCACCGTGCAGATCCTCGACAAGGAATACTCGATCATCTGCCCACCGGAGGAACGCAACAACCTGGTCGGTGCCGCGCGTTACCTGGATGGCAAGATGCGCGAGATCCGCAGCAGCGGCAAGGTGATCGGCGCCGACCGCATCGCCGTGATGGCCGCGCTGAACATCACCCACGAGCTGCTGCACCGCCAGGAGCGCCCGGAAGCCACCAGCGGTGGCGCCACCCGCGAGCAGGTACGCGAACTGCTCGAACGCGTGGATCAGGCGCTGTCCGACGATCCGGTTAGCAAAAACGACTGAGATTGGTATACTGGCGCCACTCCCTGGGGGATGCGCCAGTCGGTTATGTCCCTGAGCCGATACGCACAACCACGGGGGTTGCACGCTGGGGCCGGTGTGCATGTCCGCCCGACGGAAAGCCTTAACGCCCCCTGCAATCTCCACCTTGAACTTTCGGGTTCAAGGGCTACACCGATAGCGGTCTTGTCGGGGAGCCTGCTTCAGAACTGCCCGCCTGCCACGGCGGGCATTTCGTTTTCTCTGGGATCGCCCGTGCCATGACCGACACCGCGCCGCTTACCCGCCCCCAGCTTCGCCGCCTCCTGCGCAACGCTCGTCGCGCCCTTAGCCCCGCCCAGCAACGCCAGGCCGCCGAAGGTCTTTATCGCCAACTGGCGCAGGACCCTTTGTTCCGCCGCGCCCGGCACATCGCCTTGTACCTGCCCAACGATGGCGAGATCGATCCGCGGTTGCTGCTGCGCGAGGCGCACAAACGCGGCAAGCGCGTCTACCTGCCGGTGCTGCACGCCTGGCCGCGCACGCGCATGGTGTTCCAGCGTTTCGAGGCCGGCGAAAAACTGCGCCCCAACCGGTTCGGCATTGCCGAACCGGTGGTCGAGCGCAAGCGCCAACGGCCGATCTGGGCGCTGGACCTGATCCTGCTGCCGCTGGTCGGTTTCGATGAAGTGGGGGGACGCCTGGGCATGGGGGGCGGTTTCTATGACCGCAGCCTGGCCTATCAGAGCCGGCGCAAGGCCTGGAAAAAACCGCTGCTGCTGGGGCTGGCCCATGAGTGCCAGAAAGTCGAGCGACTGAACCAGGCGAGCTGGGATGTACCCTTGCAAGGCACGGTCTCGGACCGTGGCTGGTACCTGGCGCCGAAATGAGCCGGCGCGCGAAGGGGATCAGCGCTGCCGCTGTTGCGCCGGATCGACGGGCGCCTGCTGGTAGGCAGCATCCAGCTTGCGCTCCCACAAGCCTTGCGCGTAACCGGTAGTGACCACGCCCAGCCCGAAAATGAAGGCCAGAATCCAGAGCAGGTCCGGTTTACGTTGTTTCATCGATTGCCCCCCTAGGCAAAAGGTCCAGGCTCGGCGGCTTTCTTGATGGCTGCCGGAGCGTATAGCTTAAAATCGGCGCATTTTCCGACAACATGAGGCGACACGCAAACCTTGGCGCCAACCGACCGTCGGTTTCATGCTACGAGTTATTTCAAACCTTTTCAGGAGCAGCACCCATGGCCTACTGGCTGATGAAATCCGAGCCCGACGAGCTCTCCATCGAAGCCTTGGCACGCCTGGGCAACACCCGTTGGGACGGGGTGCGCAATTACCAGGCGCGCAACTTCCTGCGGGCCATGAGCGTAGGCGATGAGTTCTTCTTCTACCACTCCAGCTGCCCGCAACCGGGGATCGCCGGCATTGCCCGCATCCGCGCCGCGGCCTATCCCGACCCCACGGCCCTGGACCCGAGCAGCCACTACCACGACGCCAAGGCCAGCGCCGAGAAGAACCCCTGGAGCGCGGTGGACGTGGAGCACGTGAAGACCTTCCGCCAGGTACTCGGCCTGGGCCTGCTCAAGCAGCAGGCGGCACTGGAGGAACTGCCACTGGTGCACAAGGGCAGCCGCCTGTCGGTGATGCCGGTGACCGCAGAACAATGGGCGGCGATCCTCGCGCTGAGCTGATTGTGCGTCTATTGTCAGGGGTTTGACCAATATCAACGCGCAAGGAAGCGCGTCGCGCCAGGATAAGGCGTGCAAGCCCCAGGATGCAGACCGAATGAACCGCAAAGCCCCCAGAATTTTCGCTTGTGCCCTGGTTTTACTGCTGTTGGCGGCAGGTGGACTGGGCTACTGGAAGTCCCTGCACGACCGCCTGCCCGAGGGCCTGAGCATGGGCAACGGGCGCCTCGAATCCACCGAAGTGCAAATTGCCACCAAGGTCCCAGGCCGCCTGGCCGAGGTGCTGGTCGACGAAGGTGACAAGGTCACCCGCGGCCAACTGCTCGCGCGCATCGACACCCGTACCATGGAGGCCCAGCGCAGCCAGGCCGAGGCCGAGGTGCTGCGCGCCCGCGAGAACTACGCCGCCGCCCAGGCCAGCGTGCAGCTGCGCCAGAGCGAACTGCTGCTGGCCAGCCAGGAGCTCAAGCGCGTGCGCGAAATCTACCAGCGCAAGTTCGCCAGCCAGCAGTTGCTCGACCAGCAGCAGTCTCGCTACGACACCGCCACCTCTGCCGTGGTCGCCGCCCGCGCCCAGTTGGCGGCGATCAAGGCCGCCATTGGCGCGGCCGAGGCCCAGGTCGCCCAGCTCATCAGCGAAATCGACGACAGCAGCCTGCGTGCCCCCATCGACGGCATCATCCAACTGCGCCTGGCCGAGCCTGGCGAGGTGCTCGGTGCCGGTGGCCGGGTGCTGATGCTGATCGACCCCAGCGACCAGTACATGAATCTCTACCTGCCCGCCGCCACCACCGGTCGGCTGACCGTGGGCGACCAGGCGCGGATCGTGCTCGACGCCCTGCCCGAGCAGGCCCTGCCGGCGAAGATCGCCTTTGTCGCGGCCAAGGCGCAGTTCACCCCGAAACAGGTCGAGACCCGTGACGAACGGCAAAAGCTGGTGTTCCGGGTCAAGCTGCGCCTGACCGAGCCGAGCGCCGTGCCCCAGGCCAAGCCGGGCATGCCCGGCGCCGGGTACGTGCGCACCGCCGAGGTGGACTGGCCGGCCAACCTGCAATGACCATCGCCCCCGCGCTGCTAGCCGCCGGCATCCACCACCGCTACGGCAAGTACCAGGCCCTGGCGGATGTGGCCTTCAGCCTGCCCGCCGGGACTCGCTGCGGCCTGATCGGCCCGGACGGCGCCGGCAAGTCGACCCTGCTCGGCCTGATCGCCGGGGTCAAGCGCCTGCAACAGGGCGAGCTGCAAGTGCTGGGTGGCTCGATTCGCCAGCGTCGCCACCGAACCGCGCTGTACCCCAAGGTCGCGTTCATGCCCCAGGGGCTGGGCAACAACCTGTACCCGGAGCTGTCGATCGCCGAGAACATCCGCTTCTTCGCCACCCTGTTCGGTCTCGACCGCGCCGAGTGCGAGCAGCGCATGGCCAGCCTGCTGCAAGCCACCGACCTGGCGCGCTTCGCCGAGCGCCCGGCTGGCAAGCTGTCGGGCGGCATGAAGCAGAAGCTGGGGTTGTGTTGCGCGCTGATCCACGAGCCAGACCTGCTGATCCTCGACGAGCCGACCACCGGCGTCGACCCACTGTCGCGGCGGCGCTTCTGGGAACTGGTCGAGCAGGTGCGCGCCCAGCGCCCGCAACTGACCCTGCTGGTGGCCACCGCCTACATGGAAGAAGCCGAGCAGTTCGAGCACTGCCTGATGCTTGATGCCGGCCGCCTGCTGGCTGCGGGCCTGAGCCGTGAGCTGGTAGCGGCCACGCCCAGTGGCAAGCTCGACGATGCCTTCACCCACTTCCAGGGCGCCGGCCGCGAGCAACCCGAGCCGCTGCGCATCCCGCCGCGCCCGGCCAACGATGGCCCGATCGCCATCGAAGCCCACGACCTGACCCTGCGCTTCGGCGACTTCACCGCGGTGAACAAGGTCAGCTTCGCCATTGGCCGTGGCGAGATCTTCGGTTTCCTCGGCTCCAACGGCTGCGGCAAGACCACCACCATGAAGGTGCTTACTGGGCTGATGCCGGCCAGCGAGGGTAGCGCCAACCTGCTTGGCCGCCCGGTGGACGCAGGCGACCTGGCCACGCGCAAGCGGGTCGGCTTCATGTCCCAGAGCTTTTCCCTTTATGGCGAACTGAGCGCCCGACAGAACCTCGAACTGCACGCGCGCCTGTTCGACCTGGCCAAGCCCGACAGCGCGCCACGCATCGCCGAACTGCTCGAGCGCTTCGACCTCGGCGCCATCGCCGATCAACCCTCCGGCGCGCTGCCCCTGGGCCTGCGCCAGCGCCTGTCGCTGGCCGTGGCGGTACTGCACCGCCCGGAGGTGCTGATCCTCGACGAACCGACCTCGGGCGTCGACCCGGCAGCCCGCGACGATTTCTGGCGGCTGTTGGTGGAGCTGTCCCGCGAGCAGGGCGTGACCATCTTCCTGTCCACCCACTTCATGAACGAGGCCCTGCGCTGCGATCGCATCTCGCTGATGCATGCCGGCCGGGTGCTGGCCTGCGACACCCCGCGGGCCCTGCAAAGCCAGTTCGGCGGCGACACCTTGGAAGACGCTTTCGTGCGTTGCCTCGAACAGGCCCAGGACGCGCCCATCCAGACACAAGCCGACGCCACGCTGGAGCAGGCCGCTGCTCCAGCGCCCGCCCTGCGCCAAGCCTTCAGTCTGCGCCGCCTGCTGGCCGTCGCCAGCCGCGAAGGCAAGGAGCTGCTGCGCGACAAGGTGCGTCTGGCGTTCGCCCTGGCGGGGGCATTGTTCATGATGGTGATCTTCGGCTATGGCATCTCGCTGGATGTCGAGAACCTCGCCTTCGCCGTCTATGACCAGGACCAGAGCCCGCAGAGCCGCGCCTACCTGGAGGCTTTCCGTGGCTCGCGCTACTTCGCCGAGCGGCCGCCGATCCGCGATGCCCGCCAGCTGCATCAGCGCTTGCAGCGCTCGGAGATCAAGCTGGCCCTGGAGATCCCGCCGGGCTTTGGCCGCGACCTGCACGCTGGGCGCCAGCCGGTGGTTGCGGCCTGGCTTGACGGTGGCATGCCGTTTCGCGCCGAGACCAGCCGCAACTATGTCGAGGCCGTGCACCAGGCCAACCTCGAACAGCTCGCGGCCCTCGGCCCGAATCCTGTCTCGCGCCAACAGCCGGTACGCCTGGAAACGCGCTTTCGCTACAACCAGGACGTGGTCAGCGTGAACGCCATCGGCCCCGGCGTCATGGCGCTGATCCTGGCCTTCATCCCGGCCATGCTCACCGCGCTGGGCATCGTGCGGGAAAAGGAGCTGGGCTCGATCACCAACTTCTACGCAACGCCCCTGACCCGCCTGGAGTTCCTGCTCGGCAAGCAGGCGCCGTACCTGGCGGTGAGCCTGGTCAACCTGGCGCTGCTGGTGGCGATGAACCGCTGGCTATTCGGCGTGCCGCTCAAGGGCAGCCCGCTGGCCCTGGCCTGCGGCGGCCTGGCCTACCTGCTGGCGACCACCAGCCTGGGTTTGCTGATCTCGGCATTTACCCGCACGCAAATTGCCGCGATCCTCGGCACCATGATTCTCACCAGCCTGCCGACCATCCAGTTCTCCGGGCTGATCGTGCCGCGCTCATCGCTGGACGGCGCGGCGGCGTTGATGGGCCAGTTGTTCCCGGCTGGCTATTTCCTCGACATCGCCGTCGGCACCTTCACCAAGGCACTGGGCCTGCGTGAGCTGTGGCCGCAGTGCCTGGCGCTGCTGGGTTTCTTCGCCGCCTTCAGCGGGCTGAGCCTGATCATGCTGAAAAAGCAGGAGGCCTGAAATGAGCCGGCTCTCCCACACCCTGCGCCTGGGTCTTAAGGAGCTCACCAGCCTGCGCCACGACAGCGTGTTGTTGCTGTTCCTGCTGTACGCGTTCAGCGTGGCGATCTACATGCCCGCCGCAGGCTCGGTAATAGGCGTGCACAACGCCAGTGTCGCGGTGGTCGACGAGGACCACAGCACCCTCTCGCGCAAGCTCGCCGAGTCGCTGCAACCGCCCGAGTTCCAGCCCGCCGTGGCACTGCCGGCGAATCGTCTGGACCAGGCCATGGACAGCGGCCAGTACACCTTCGTGATCAACCTGCCGGTGAATTTCCAAGCCGACCTGCTGGCCGGGCGCTCGCCAGAGCTGCAGGTCAACGTCGATGCCACCGCCATGAGCCAGGCCTTCATGGGGGCCGGCTACATCGGGCGGATCTTCGAACGCGAGCTGCTCGAGTACGCAGGCCGCGGCACCAGCAGCCCGGCACTGCTCAACCCGAAGGCACTGTTCAACCCCAACCTCGAAGGGGGCTGGTTCCTGGCGGTGATCCAGATCGTCAACAACATCACCATCCTGGCCATCATCCTTACCGGCACCGCGTTGCTGCGCGAGCGCGAGCACGGCACCCTGGACCACCTGCTGGTGCTGCCGCTGACGGCACTGGAAATCATGCTGGCGAAGATCGCCAGCAACGCCCTGGTGGTGGTGGCCTGTACCTGGATATCGCTGGAAGTGGTGGTCAAGGGCGCCCTGGGCGTGCCGCTGGCGGGCTCGATGGGGCTGTTCCTGGGGGTGACTGCGCTGTACCTGTTCGCCAGCACGGCACTGGGCATCTTCCTCGCCACCCTGGCGCGCTCGACACCGCAGTTCGGCCTGCTGGCGATCCCGGTGATCATCCCGATGCTGCTGCTGTCGGGGGGCAGCACACCGCTGGACAGCATGCCACAGTGGCTGCAGTGGGTCATGCAGGGTTCGCCCTCGACCCACTTCGTCAGCCTCGGCGCCGCGATCCTGTTCCGCGACGCCGGGCTGGCGGTGGTCTGGCCGGACATTGCAGCCCTGGCGGCGATCGGCCTGGTGTTCTTCGGCGTGGCCCTGGCGCGCTTTCGCCGCAGCCTCGCCTCCTGATCACTGCACGATCAGGTTGTTGAACAGCAGGTCCTCGACGATCGGCTTGCCCTCTTCGGACTCCATCACCTGCTGCACCTGCTTCAGGGCTTCCTGGCGCAGTTTTTCCTTGGCCTCGACGTTGCTCATGTTGTCCACGCCTTGCTGGGTGAACAGCGCCACCAGCTGGTTGCGGATCAGCGGCTCATGGTGCTTGACCGCGGCGGCGGCGCTGTCGCCGGTCACGCGCAGGGCGACATCGGCCTTGTACACCCGCAGCTTGGGATTGCCGTCAAGGGCGTAGTTGCCAACGAAGGGCGGGCTGAGGGTGATATAGGCCACCTTGGGCTCGCCTTCCTTTTCCTCGGCCATCGCCGCCGCTGGCAGCATCAGCGCCAGCACCATCAAGATCCACGCTTTCACGAATTCGCTCCTCAATACAGTTGCCGCCAGCTTACCCAGCGCACCGGCCAAACCCAAGCCCGGGCTTATGCCGGTGCATCAGGGCGGGCCATGCTCGTTGACCCGGGGGGCAGCCCTCCTACACTTATCGGCCACCACACGCAAAGGAATAGCCCTGATGAAAGCCTTGTTGTGCAAAGCCCTGGGCCCGGCGCGGGACCTGGTCCTGGAAGAGGTCGCCAGCCCCGTGCCGAAGAAGAACGAGATCCTCCTCGACGTGCACGCCGCCGGGGTCAACTTCCCCGATACCCTGATCATCGAGGGCAAGTACCAGTTCAAGCCACCGCTGCCGTTCTCGCCTGGGGCGGAAGCCGCCGGCGTGGTGGCCGCGGTTGGCGAGAAGGCCGGCGCGTTCAAGGTCGGCGACCGGGTCATGGCCCTGAGCGGCTGGGGCGCTTTCGCCGAGCAAGTGGCGGTGCCGTTCTACAACGTGCTGCCGATCCCGGCGGGCATGGACTTCACCACTGCCGCCGCGTTCGGCATGACCTACGGCACCTCGATGCACGCCCTGACCCAGCGCGGCCAGCTCAAGGCCAGCGAGACCCTGCTGGTGCTCGGCGCCTCCGGCGGCGTCGGCCTGGCGGCGGTGGAAATCGGCAAGGCCCTCGGGGCACGGGTGATTGCGGCGGCCAGCAGTGCCGAGAAGCTGGCGATCGCCAAGGCGGCCGGGGCCGACGAGCTGGTCGACTACAGCCAGGCCAGCCTCAAGGACGAGATCAAGCGCCTGACCGGCGGCCAGGGCGTGGATGTGATCTACGATCCGGTCGGTGGCGAGTTGTTCGACCAGGCTATGCGTGGGCTGGCGTGGAACGGCCGGTTGCTGGTGGTGGGGTTCGCCAGCGGGACGATCCCGCAGTTGCCGGTGAACCTCGCGCTGCTCAAGGGCGCGGCGGTAGTCGGGGTGTTCTGGGGCGCCTTTGCCCAGCGCCAGCCGGAGGACAACGCCGCCAACTTCCGCCAGTTGTTCGCCTGGCATGCCGAGGGCAAGCTGAAACCGCTGGTGTCGCAGACCTACGCGCTGGCCGAGGGCGGCGCCGCGATCGAACGTCTGGCGCAACGCCAGGCAGCGGGCAAGCTGGTGGTAACGGTTCAGCGCTGACCTTTCGGCCCTGTCACTGGCTCACAGTGCCAGGGCCGACCCCGTAGTTCTTCTATTCATATTCCTAAACGGTAGTTCATAAACTTTTTCTAAACGAATAGGGTATATCGACCGGACCACCGGACCAGCAAATGTCTGTCGCCGTCAGCTGAGGCGACGCTTTCCACTTTGTGAGGTAAGGAATGGTCAGGATCACAATCACCCCAGTGGCCAACGCCAGGGCATTGAGTGCAGCCAAGGAGCGGTACTGATGTCCAGCCAGCCAACTACCCGATACCACAGCGATATCGACAGCTCGCCGCCGTTGCTGCCGGCCAAGGTGCTGCGCAACGACGAAGAGGCCCTGCAGGCCGCCCGCGAACTGGCCGAGGTGGCCCGCGAGCAAGCGGCCAGGCGTGACCAGCAACGCAAGCTGCCCTGGGCCGAGATCGAACGGTTCACCCGCAGCGGCCTGGGCAGCATCAGCGTGCCCAAGGCCTATGGTGGCCCCGAGGTGTCGTTCGTCACCATCGCCGAAGTGTTCCGCCTGATCAGCGCCGCCGACCCGGCGCTGGGGCAGATTCCGCAAAACCAGTTCGGCATCCTGCAACTGATTCGCCTGACCGCCACCGAGGCCCAGCAGGCAGCGATCTTCCGCGCCGTGCTCGACGGCTGGCGCATCGGCAATGCCGGGCCCGAGCGCGGCACCAAGGACACCCTGACACTCAAGGCGCGCATCACCCGCGAGGGCGATGGCTATCGCATCAGCGGCGAGAAGTTCTACTCCACCGGCGCCCTGTACGCCCACTGGGTGGCGGTAAAGGCCCTGGACGATGACGGCCGGCAACGCCTGGCCTTCGTCCGTCGCGGCAGCCCGGGGCTGCGCATCGTCGACGACTGGTCCGGCTTCGGCCAGCGCACCACCGCCAGCGGTACCGTGCTGCTCGACCAGGTGCCGGTGGACGCCGACCTGGTGGTGGACAACTGGCGCCTGGGTGAACAGCCCAGCATCCAGGGCGCCGCCTCGCAGCTGATCCAGGCGGCCATCGACGCCGGCATCGCCGAGGCGGCCATCGAGGACACGATCCGGTTCGTGCGGGAGAAGTCCCGGCCCTGGATCGAGGCCAAGGTCGAACGCAACAGCGACGATCCCTATGTGATCGCCGACATCGGCCGCTTGAAGCTCGAGCTGCACGCCGCCGAGGCCCTGCTGCGCAAGGCTGCCAGGGTGCTCGACGAAGTGAACGCCGGTGTGATCGATGCCGCCGCCGCGGCCCGTGCCTCGATCGCCGTGGCCGAGGCCAAGGTGCTCACCACCGAGATCGCCTTGCAGGCCAGCGAGAAGCTGTTCGAACTGGCCGGCAGCCGCGCCAGCCTGGCTGAGTTCAACCTCGACCGGCACTGGCGCAACGCAAGGGTGCACACCTTGCACGACCCGGTGCGCTGGAAGTACCACGCCGTCGGCGCCTACTACCTCAACGGCGCCTTGCCAGCCCGCCATTCCTGGATCTGATTCACGGCCCAGGGGCTGCGGTGCAGTCCTTTCGCCGGCAAGCCGGCTCCCACAAGGATTTCTGTGAAGTCTCACTGTAGGAGCCGGCTTGCCGGCGAAAGGGCCGCACAGCGGCCCCAAGTGCCCGGAGAGCACAATGACTGCATCCATCATCACCACCGACGCCCAGGCCCTGGCCGTCGCCGACGAACTCGCCCAGCACCTGCGCCAGGACAGCGCCCTGCGCGACCGCGAACGCCGCCTGCCCCACGCCGAACTCGAGCGCTTCGTGCAGTCCGGCCTGTGGGGCATCAGCGTGCCCAAGGCCTTCGGCGGCGCTGGCGTGTCCAACGCCACCCTGGCCAAGGTCATCGCCCGCATCGCCCGGGCCGACGCCTCGCTCGGGCAGATCCCGCAGAACCACTTCTACGCCCTGGAAGTGCTGCGGGTAAATGGCACCCCCGAGCAACAGCGCCGCCTGTACGCCGAGGTCCTCGCCGGCCGGCGCTTCGGCAACGCCCTGGCCGAGCTCGGCACGAAGAATGCCCACGAACGCACCACCCGCCTGAGCCGCGACGGCGAGCATTACCGCATCGATGGCCGCAAGTTCTACTGCACTGGCGCGATCTACGCCCAGCGCATCCCGACCCTGGTGATCGACGAGCAGGGCGTATCGCACCTGGCCTTCGTGCCCGCCGACAGCCAAGGCATCGAGGTGATCGATGACTGGAGCGGCTTCGGCCAACGCACCACCGGCAGCGGCTCGGTGGTGTTCAACCAGGTCCCGGTGCGTGCCGAGGACGTGGTGCCGTTCGCCAGCGCCTTCGAACGCCCGACCACGGTCGGCCCACTGGCGCAGATCCTCCATGCCGCGATCGACACCGGTATTGCCCGCGCCGCCTACGAGGACGCCCTGCATTTCGTGCGCACCCGCAGCCGACCCTGGATCGACTCCGGCCTCGACAAGGCCAGCGACGATCCGCTCACCCTGAAGAGCTTCGGTCACCTGGCAATCCGCCTGCACGCCACCGAGGCCCTGCTCGAGCGCGCGGGTGAAATCCTCGACACCGCCCAGGCCGACAGCAACGCCGAGACCCTGGCCGCCGCCTCGATTGCCGTCGCCGAGGCCCGGGCGATCAGCACCGAGATATCCCTGGCCGCCGGCACCAGCCTGTTCGAGCTGGCCGGCAGCCAGGCCACCCTGGCCGAGCACAACCTCGACCGCCACTGGCGCAACGCCCGGGTGCACACCCTGCACGACCCGGTGCGCTGGAAGTACCACGCCATCGGCAACTACTACCTCAACGACGAGAAACCGCCGCGCCGGGGGACCATCTGATGGCCAAGCAGATCCTGCTCAATGCCTTCAACATGAACTGCATCGGGCACATCAACCACGGTTTGTGGACCCACCCGCGGGACACTTCGACCCAGTACAAGACCCTCGACTACTGGACCGACCTGGCCCGCCTGCTGGAGCGGGGGCTGTTCGACGGGCTGTTCATCGCCGATATCGTCGGCACCTACGATGTCTATGGCCAGTCACTGGACGTGACGCTCAAGGAGTCGATCCAGCTGCCGGTCAACGACCCGCTGCTGCTGGTCTCGGCCATGGCCGCCGTTACCAGGCACCTGGGCTTCGGCCTCACCGCCAACCTCACCTACGAGGCGCCGTACCTGTTCGCCCGGCGCCTCTCCACCCTCGACCACCTGAGCAATGGCCGGGTCGGCTGGAACATCGTCACCGGCTACCTCGACAGCGCCGCCCGGGCCATGGGCCTGGCGCAGCAACCCGAACACGACCGTCGCTATGACCAGGCCGACGAGTACCTGCAAGTGCTGTACAAGCTGCTCGAAGGCAGCTGGGCCGACGATGCCGTGGTCGCCGACCGCGCGCAGCGCGTGTATGCGCGGCCGGACAGGGTGCGTAAGGTCGAGCACCATGGCGAGTTCTACGACGTCGAGGGCTATCACCTGTGCGAACCCTCGCCACAGCGCACCCCTGTGCTGTTCCAGGCCGGTAGTTCGCCACGTGGCCTGGCCTTCGCCGGTAATCACGCCGAGTGCGTGTTCATCAGCGGCCAGGACCAGGCTGCCACCCGCGCCCAGGTCGACAAGGTGCGCGCCGCCGCCAAGGCCGCCGGGCGTGATCCGCAGGCGCTCAAGGTGTTCATGGGCATCACCGTGATCGTCGCGCCGAGCGAAGCCCAGGCCCAGGCCAAGCACGCCGAGTACCTACGCTACGCCAGTGCAGAGGCCGGCGTGGCCCACTTCGCCAGCTCCACCGGCATCGACTTCGCGCGCTACGCCCTGGACGAACCCATTGGCTTTGCCAAGGGCAACGCCATTCAATCGGCCACCCGCCAGCTGCAGGAAAGCGCCTGGACCCGCCGCCGCCTGCTCGAGCAGCACGCCCTGGGCGGGCGCTACGTGACCTTGGTGGGCGCCCCCGAACAGGTCGCCGAACAGCTGATCAGCTGGATCGACGCAACCGGCCTGGACGGCTTCAACCTGACCCGTACCGTCACCCCGGAAAGCTACGAGGACTTCATCGAACTGGTGGTGCCCGAGCTGCAACGCCGGGGCCGCTACAAGACCGCCTACCGCGACGGCACCCTGCGCCAGAAACTGTTCGCCGGCGCCCCGGCCCAGCTGCCTGCCGACCACCCCGGCGCCGCCTACCGCCACCCGACCCCTGCCCCGACTGGAGCCTTGCACCATGCTTGAAAAACTGTTCCGGCCCGTCGTGGCCATCGCCCTGGGCCTCGGCCTGTCCGCCGCCGCCTTCGCTGCGCAGCCACTGAAGATCGGCACCACCGCCGCCTTCGCCATCCCGTTGGAAGCGGCGGTGGCAGAAGCCCACAAACAAGGCCTGGAAGTGAAGCTGATCGAGTTCAGCGACTGGATCGCGCCGAATGTCAGCCTCAACAGCGGCGACATCGACGTGAACTACTTCCAGCACATCCCCTTCCTGGAAAACGCCAAGGCCGCCGCTGGCTTCAACCTGGTCCCCTATGCACCGGGGATCATAAACAACGTCGGGCTGTACTCGAAAAAGTACAAAAGCTTTGCCGAGCTGCCCGAAGGCGCCAGCGTGGCCATCGCCAACGACCCGATCAACAGCGGCCGTGGCCTGCAACTGCTGGCCAAGGCCGGCCTGATCACCCTCAAACAGGGCGTGGGCTACAAGGCCACCGAGGACGACATCATCGCCAACCCGAAGAAAATCAAAATTCTCCAGGTAGAAGCGGTGCAGCTGGTGCGCGCCTATGACGACGCCGACCTGGTGCAGGGCTACCCGGCCTATATCCGCCTGGCCAACACCTTTGACGCTACATCGGCGCTGCTGTTCGACGGCCTGGAGAACAAGGAGTACGTGATCCAGTTCGTTATCCGCCCACAGGAGAAAAACGACCCGCGCCTGGCCAAGTTCGTCGATATCTACCAACACTCGCCAGCCGTGCGCGCCGCCCTGGACAAAGCCCATGGCAAGCTCTACCAAGCCGGTTGGGAAGGCTGACATGGCCCAGGCCAGCGCCCTGAGGGCGCCCATCCCGCCCGCCGAACCGCTCAAGGCCGAAGAAACGGCCCTGCGCCCGGAAGTGAACCAGGCGCACGTCCGCTTCATCGGCCTGGGCAAGACCTATCCGGGCCAGGTCCAGCCGGCGTTGCAAGGCATCGACCTGAACATCCGCCGCGGCGAGATCTTCGGCATCATCGGCCGCAGCGGCGCCGGCAAGTCTTCGCTGCTGCGCACCATCAACCGCCTGGAACAGCCCAGCCAGGGCCGGGTGCTGATCGACCAGGTGGACATCGCGCCGTTCGAAGAGGATCGTCTGGTCGCCCTGCGCCGGCGCATCGGCATGATCTTCCAGCACTTCAACCTGATGTCGGCCAAGACCGTGTGGCAGAACGTCGAGCTGCCGCTGAAGGTGGCCGGCGTGGCCAAGGCCGAACGCCAGCGCAAGGTACGCGAGCTGCTGGAGCTTGTCGGCCTGGCGGAAAAGCACCATGTCTACCCCGCGCAACTGTCGGGCGGGCAGAAGCAGCGCGTCGGCATCGCCCGGGCGCTGGTGCATGACCCCGAGATCCTGCTGTGCGACGAAGCCACCTCCGCGTTGGACCCGGAAACCACGGCCTCGATCCTCGAGCTGCTGCGCGACATCAACCAACGCCTGGGCCTGACCGTAGTGCTGATCACCCATGAAATGGCGGTGATCCGCGATATCTGCCAGCGCGTGGTGGTGCTCGAGCGGGGCGAGATCGTCGAACAGGGCGAGGTCTGGCAAGTGTTCGGCACACCGCGCCACGACGTCACCCGCACCCTGCTCGCACCGCTGCAGACCAAGCTGCCGGCCGCCTTGCAGGCCAGCCTGCGTGCCCAGCCGGTCAGCCGCGACGCGGCTGTGGTGCTCAAGCTCGACCTTGTGGGCGAGCCGGAGCTCAGCGCCCTGTTCAGCGATCTGGGCGGGCGCGTGCGGCTGCTCCAGGGCGGCGTCGAGACCATCGGCGAGCATGCCTTGGGGCAACTGATCCTGGCCGTGCGCGGCTCGCCGCTGGACACCCACCAGTTGCTCGAACGCGCCCGCCGCTGGGCCGTGGATGTGGAGGTACTTGGCCATGTGGATTGATCGCCTGCTGCAAGGCTTGCTCGACACCCTGCTGATGGTCGGCGTGTCCTCGCTGGTCGCGCTGGTCGTCGGGGTACCGATGGCAGTGCTGCTGGTCACCAGCGACAAGGGCGGGATCTTCGAGGCCGCCGCGCTGAACCGGGTGCTGGGCGCCATCGTCAACCTGTTCCGCTCGATCCCGTTCCTGATCCTGATGGTCGCGCTGATTCCCTTCACCCGCCTGGTGGTCGGCACCACCTATGGCGTGTGGGCCGCAGTGGTGCCGCTGACCATCGCCGCCACGCCGTTCTTCGCGCGAATCGCCGAGGTCAGCCTGCGCGAAGTCGACCACGGCCTGATCGAAGCGGCCCAGGCCATGGGCTGCCGGCGTTGGCACATCGTCTGGCACGTGCTGCTGCCCGAGGCGCTGCCGGGGATCGTTGGCGGCTTCACCATCACCCTGGTGACGCTGATCAATTCCTCGGCCATGGCCGGGGCAATCGGTGCCGGGGGTTTGGGCGATATTGCCTACCGCTACGGCTACCAGCGCTTCGACAGCCAGATCATGCTGACCGTGATCGTGATGCTGGTGGCGCTGGTGGCGGTGATCCAGCTGGGTGGCGACCGTCTGGCCAAAGGCTTGAACAAGCGTTGATGTGTTACGGATGTAGGAGCGGCCTGGTGCCGCGAAAGGGCCGCGAAGCGGCCCCGGCAGCTTCAGTGCTCCACTGCGCCATGGGGCTGCTACGCAGCCCATTCGCGGCACAAGGCCGCTCCTACGGCGGTTGCACATGACCAAGCGATCTCAGCCCCAGTGCAGCTGTTGAGCCGGCACCGGCCTGCCAAACCAGTACCCCTGCCCCAGCTGGCACTGCTGCTCCAGCAGGAAGCGCGCCTGCTCGGCCTGCTCGATGCCTTCGGCGTGCACCTGCATGCCCATGCTCCGGGCCAGGGCGATAATCACCCGAACGATGGCGATATCGTCATCGTCGAACGGCAGCCCGGCAACGAAACCCTGATCGATCTTGAGCTTCTGCACCGGCAGGCGTTTGAGCCGCAGCAACGACGAGTAGCCCGTGCCGAAATCGTCAATGGCCAGGCTCAAGCCCAGCTCGCGCAGGCGGTGCAACTGCTCCAGCGCCACCTCAGGGTCTTCCATCACCGCGCTTTCGGTCACCTCCAGCTCCAGCAACGCCGGGTCCAGGCCACTGTCGTGCAGCACATCGGCCACTTGCCGGTACAGGTCGCGCTGGCTGAACAGGCGGCTGGAGATGTTCACCGCGACGAATGACAGCTGCCGCCCCTCGGTCTGCCACTGCACCATCTGCCGGCAGGCCTGGCGTAGCACCCAGGCGTCGATCTCGGCGATCAGCCCGGTGCGCTCGGCGATGGGGATGAACTCCCCGGGCGGCACCAGGCCACGCTGAGGGTGTTGCCAGCGCACCAAGGCCTCGACCCCGACCATGCGCGCGGTGAACAGGTCGTGCACCGGCTGGAAGAACACCCGCAGCTCTTGCTGCTCCAGCGCCCGACGCAGTTCGCCGGCCGTCTCGACCCGCTGCTGGGCGTGGGCGGTGAGCTCCTCGGTGTACAACGCATAGCAGGCGCGGCCGTTGCTCTTGGCCTTGAACAGCGCCGAGTCGGCATTGCGCAGCAATTGCTCGCCACCCAGCGCATCGCTGGGGAACAGGCTGATGCCGATGCTGACACTGATGAACAGGCGGTTGCCCTCGAAACAGAAGGGTTCCTTCAAGCGCTCGATGATGGTCTGCGCCAGCTTGCCGGCCTGGCCGACCTGCTGGCAGTTCTCGGCCAGCACGCCGAACTCGTCGCCGCCCAGGCGCGCCAGCGTCACGCCGTTGCCCAGCACCTCGCGCAGGCGCTCGCCCACCAGCTTGAGCAACTGGTCGCCAATGGTATGGCCGAGGCCGTCGTTGATGCTCTGGAAATGGTCGAGGTCGAGCAGCAGCAGCGCGCAGCCGCGCTTGTTGGCCTGCGCCGCGGCCAGGGCCTGCTCTACCCGGTCATTGAACAACAGCCGATTGGGCAGGCCGGTCAGTGGGTCATGGTGGGCGAGGTAGGCCAATTCTTCCTCGCTATGCTTGATCGCGCTGATGTCGCTGAACACCGCCACGTAATGGCTGAGTGCGCCGCTGTCGTCGCGAATGGCGCAGATCGTCTGCCATTGCGGGTAGATTTCGCCGCTCTTGCGGCGGTTCCAGATCTCCCCGCTCCACTCGCCCTTGTCGGCCAGGGTGGCGTAGATCTGCTGGTAGAACGGCGCGCCATGGCGGCCAGACTTGAACTTGCTCGGGCGCTGGCCGATGACCTCGTCCTGTTGGTAACCGGTGATGCGCATGAAGGCCCGGTTGACGTGCACGATCAGGCCATTGCGGTCGGTTACCAGTACCCCTTCCAGGGTGCTGTCGAACACCGCCGCGGCCATGCGCAAGCGCTCGCGGTCCTCGCTGCGCAGGCGTGCGCCGATGCCGATGAAGTTCAGCAGCCGGGCGCGCGAGACAAAAATCAGCAAGGCGCTGAGCAACACCCAGACCACCACGTTGATCTGCCGCCCCACGGTGAGCGCCAGCGGGTCCTCGGTCATGCTGTGCAGCACCAGTTCCGAGAGCACCAGCCAGAGGATCGAAAGCACCACATAGAGCCCGGCCATGCGCAAGGCGTCGCGAACGGAAACAGACATGTCGGGTGGATGAGCCCATGAAAAATGAAGGGGCATTATAAGGGCTGAAACACCCTGTGACCTCCTATCAAAAAGGGCGACTGGTTTTATTTCCCCGCCAAGGGATAATGCCAGCGCTGTTCCCCCTGTTTTCCGAGGGTCTTTCCCGTTATGTGGTACTACGGTTTACTCGACTTGTCGGCCTGGCAACTGGTCGCCGTCACCTTGCTGCTGACCCATGTCACCATCGTCAGCGTCACCATCTACCTGCACCGCTACTCGGCCCACCGCGCCCTGGAGCTGAACGCGGGCCTCAAGCATTTCTTCCGCTTCTGGCTGTGGCTGACCACGGCGCAGAACACCCGCGAGTGGACCGCCATCCACCGCAAGCATCACGCCAAGTGCGAAACCCCGGACGACCCGCACAGCCCGGTGCACAAGGGCTTGGCCACGGTGCTGCGCAAGGGCGCCGAGCTGTACCGTGCCGAGGCGCGCAACGAGGAAACCCTGCGCATCTATGGCAAGAACTGCCCGGACGACTGGATCGAGCGCAGCCTTTACAGTCGCTACAAGCTTGGCGGCATCGCCCTGATGGCGGTAATCGACCTGCTGCTGTTCGGCACCATCGGCATCACCATCTGGGCCATCCAGATGATGTGGATACCCTTCTGGGCCGCCGGCGTGGTCAACGGCCTGGGCCACGCGGTCGGCTACCGCAACTTCGAGTGCCGCGACGCCGCCACCAACCTGGTGCCCTGGGGCATCATCATTGGCGGCGAGGAGCTGCACAACAACCACCACACCTACCCCAACTCGGCCAAGCTTTCGGTACGCCGCTGGGAATTCGACATGGGCTGGATGTGGATCCGCCTGCTGAGCCTGCTGCGCCTGGCCAAGGTGCAGCGCGTCGCGCCCATCGCCCACCGGGTCGAAGGCAAGGCCTCGCTGGACATGGACACCGCCATGGCCATCCTCAACAACCGCTTCCAGATCATGGCCCAGTACCGCAAGCTGGTGATCGGCCCGTTGGTCAAGCAGGAGCTGGACAAGGTCGACGCCTCGGTGCGCCACCGCTTCCGCCGCGCCAAGCGCCTGCTGTCGCGGGAAACCAGCCTGCTGCAGGACCGCCACCATGTGCGCATCGAATCGATGCTGGCCCACAGCCAGGCACTGAAGACCATCTATGAAAAGCGCCTGGCGCTGCAGCAGATCTGGGCGCGCACCAGCGCAAACGGCCACGACATGCTCGCGGCCATGAAGGACTGGGTACACGAGGCCGAGGCCAGCGGTATCCAATCGCTGCGTGACTTCGCCGAGCAGCTCAAGACCTACTCGCTGCGCCCCAGCGGCGCCTGACCGCCGTTGATCGGCATGCCCCGCAACGGGGCATGCCCACCGGAACTTCCCCCCTAGAAACCGACTCAAATTCGGCATATCGCCCGCGTGGCGGGCCGGTCCGTGGCCGCACGCCCATCGTCGAGAACCGTTCCGTGCTCATGGCCAAAGACCTCCCTCCCACGCATGCGGGCCACGCCCGCCCCGAAGCCGCCCAGACCCTGCTCGCCTTGCTGCATGCCCAAGGCGAGGTGGCGCGCCTGAGCGAGCGCGAGCAGCTGTACAGCTCGCTGCTGGACAGCGTCAATGCCGTACTCTGGGCCTTCGACTGGGAAACCCGCCAGGTGCTCTATGTCAGCCCCGCCTACGAGCGCATTTTCGGCCGCCCCGCCAGCCTGGTGCTGGCCGATTACAACGAGTGGCGCGACGCCATTTACCCGGATGACCTGGAATACGCCGAGCGCAGCCTGGCCCAGGTGTTGGTCAAAGGCACCGTCGAGGACCGCGAGTACCGCATCCTCAACGCCGCCGGCGAGGTGCGCTGGCTCAGCGACAAGTGCTACATCAACCAGCAGCGCGAAGGCGACCAGCGGGTGATCATCGTCGGCATCGCCGAGGACATCACCGAAAAGAAGCAGCTCGAAGGCGAGCTGCAACGCCTGGCCACCACCGACGTGCTCACCCAGAGCAGCAACCGCAGGCATTTCTTCGAATGCGCCCAGCAGGCCTTCGACAGCGCCCGCGAGGACGGCACGCCGATGGCCTTCCTGCTGCTGGACATCGACGACTTCAAGCACATCAACGACAGCTATGGTCACCAGGAAGGTGACCAGGTGCTGCAGCGCATCGCCGACAGCGGCAAGGCCGTGCTACGTCGGGGCGATCAGTTCGGGCGCATAGGGGGAGAGGAATTCGCCGCCGTGTTCCCCGGCTGCACCGCGCAGGTGGCCGAACAGATTGCCGAGCGGCTGCAGCGGGAAATACAGCGGTTGAGTTTCAGCCATGGAGAGCACACCTACGGGGTTACTGTAAGCCAAGGGCTGACCGGGCTGCAGGATGAGGATGAAACGCTCGACAACCTGTTCGCCCGGGCGGATGCGGCCATGTACCGTGCCAAGCGCCAGGGCAAGAACCAGATTGTGAAAGGCTGAAGCGGGTCACTTCACGGCGGCGGCACTCCATTCATAATCGATCGGCCCGCTACGTGGCCCAGCCAGTATCCCCTCAGGCTCTTTCTCCAGGCCTTCCTTGAAGCCAACTTCGAGAAAATGTCGTTGCTGATCGGTGATTTCACCCGCCAGAGCAATAGCCTGGGCTGTGTAGCGCTTGATCAGTGCAGCTCTCTTGGAATCTTTCGAATAGCTCACAGGCACCTCCGAGATATGGAAAGTACGTTGCGGGCTCATTGCCGCAACGGATATCACGAGACTTCCGCCCGGATCGCGAGCGAAGCCAAGCGACTGGTACAGGGGCTCGGCCCCCGGGTCCGGCTGTTGAACCTCAATTCGCGAGTACTTGAGCATCCTTGCGTACTCTGCAACCGCCAACACCGACAGTGACGCCACCAGCCCCCTCAATGGGTTCTCCGGGCCCGGCTTGCCCTCCAGCAAGATGATCTTGATGCAGCGCCTGCTTCGCCGGGGGCTGGCATAGCAGAGCCCACAGAGCTCTCGCGCAGACCACAACGACAGGTCGAAGCCTTTGAGGTCGAAGTCCGTCCATCGCGGCACCTCCTCCCAAGGAAAGTGGTGGGTCTGCTCGCCCCAGCCCTGAAAAGCCTAGAAAGCCCTGTGACCAATAGGTTCGAAACATACCTTGTCGACGTCAAGCCCAGGCCTGGGCACAGGTTGGCTCTCGCAGAATGCTTCCTGGGCCAGCTTTCGCGCTTGCGATCGAAAGACCTGATAGCGCAGACCACGGTGTCTATACGTACTCATCTTCAGCCGAAACCTTCCTGCCATTCCGTTGGTGGAGTGGAGGGAAAGCTACGCCTGAAGAACTTCTCTGGATACGAACTACCGTCCGCAATACCTGTAGGAATGCTCCCAAGCCTGATGCAATCCCGGCGGCGCGCTGATCAAGCCTGTGGTTCCTCATCTTCGGCCGGGCCTGCATCAGTAGCCGGCGCAATAACCGGGGCAACCTCCGGCTCGCTCGCAGCAGCTTCCGCCACCAGACGCTCAGCCTCCTCCCGCGCCAGCGCCTCCGGGTCCACCTTGCGCAGCCGCGACAACTCCGGCAATCCCAGCTTGAGCAACCGCGCCGTCTTGCTGCTGGCGATCTTCTCCAGCCCCTCGCTGGGCCTGAGTCGCGACAGTTGTCCGGCCAGGTTCATCGCCAGGATTTCGCGGGAGTAGACACCGCCGCCCAACTGATACACCGCGGCGATCAGCTCGCGTAGGTCGAGCGGCAAGCGCCAGCGGGTGCGCAGGGCCGAGCCGAACGGGGCGCCGAACTCGTTGAGCGACAGCTCCACCTGGTCCTCGTCCAGCTCGCCACCGGCCAGTCGCCACTCCTGCAAGGTGCGCAGTACCGCCAGGTCGCCCAGGCAATGCAACAAACCCGCGCAGTAGCAGCGCCCTTCGTCCACTTCGAGCATGCGCGCCAGGGTGCGGGCATATTCGGCGGTGTGCAGCGACAGGTTCCAGTAATGCGCGGCATGCCGGGCCAGCAGCGGGTCGCTCAGACGCGCGCTGCGCTTGAGGGTCAGCCCGAGGATGAGGTTCATGCTCTGGGTGCTGCCGAGCTTGTTCAACGCCTGCAGCAAGGTCTGTACCGGCGCTTCGCGGTGCAGGGCGGCGCTGTTGGCGGCGGCGATCAGCACACCGGTGATCTGCGGGTCGTTGCGTAGCTCTTCCTCGAGCACCTTGAGGTTCAGCCCCTGGGGGTTGAGCGCGCGCTTGACCGCCACCTGCACGTCGGCGAACAGCGGGCCACCGTCGGCCGTGGCGCGACGCTGCTCGAGGTAGGCCGGCAATTGCACGCCGGGCTGCAGCGGCGGCACTGGGCAGGCAATCTGCTCGCCCACTGCCAGCAGCAGGTTTTCCAGGCGCTTGCGCAGGTTGTCCAGGTCGAGCGGCTTGCTGAGGTACGCCGTGGGCTGCAGCGGCACGGCCTCGCGCACGCTGGCGCTGTCGGTGCGGTCGCTCATGAGGATAAATGGCAATCCAGGCCTGTCGCCCTTGGCGCGCACCTTGCGCAGCAGGTCTAGGCCATCGAGGCCGGCGAGTTCGCGGGCGGCGATGATCAGGTCAGGCTTGCTCGCCAGCGCGCTCAGCGCCTGCGAGCCATCGGCGCAAACCTGCAAGCGCGCATCGCAGCGCACGCTGAGCAGCATTTCGCTGAGCATGTCGCGTACCCAGGGGTCGCCCTCGGCAATCAGCACGCAAGGGGGTAGGGGGTCGGCAGCGCTCATGAGCGAGTCTCCAGAAAATGACGCGCGATCCATCGCAGCTTCCACGGATTCCTCGTACAACCTTAGCGCCTGATGACTACGAAGGGCACAAAAAAACCCGCCGAGGCGGGTTTTTTCTGCAGCGTGTCACATGTTTCAGGCCAGTTCGGCGAAGCACTCTTCGATGATGGCCAGGCCTTTGTCCAGCAGCGCATCTTCGGCGGTCAACGGCACCAGGATCCGCAGGACGTTGCCGTAAGTGCCACAGGACAGCAGGATCAGGCCCTTGTCACGTGCCTTGGCGACCACCTGAGCGACGGCGGCGGCGTTCGGGGTATGGGTACCTTTCTCGAAGACTTCCACGGCGATCATCGAGCCCAGGCCACGGACATCGCCAATGATCGGGTGCTTCTTCTGGATTTCACGCAGGCCGGCGGTCAGACGCTCGCCAACGGCCTTGCTGCGATCCAGCAGCTTCTCTTCCTCGAACACTTCGATCACCGCCAGGGCTGCGGCGCAAGCGATCGGCGAACCGGCGTAGGTGCCGCCCAGGCCGCCCGGGGCGATGGCGTCCATGTACTCGGCCTTGCCGCACACACCGGCCAGCGGGAAGCCACCGGCGATGGACTTGGCGAAGGTGGTCAGGTCAGGCGCGACGCCCATCTGCTCCATGGCGAAGAAGGTGCCGGTCCGGCCAGCGCCGGTCTGCACTTCGTCAGCGATCAGCAGGATGCCGTGCTGGTCGCACAGGGCGCGCAGGCGCTGCATCAGTTCTTTCGGCGCAGGCAGGAAGCCACCTTCGCCTTGCACCGGCTCGAGGATGATCGCGGCGATGTCACGCGGCTCGGCGTCGTTCTTGAAGATACGCTCGACCGAGGCGATGGCGTCGTCGACGCTGACACCGTGCAGTTCGCTCGGGAACAGGGCGCGGAAGATGCCGCCTGGCATCAGGCCCATGCCGGCGGAGTACGGCACGACCTTGCCGGTCAGGCCCAGGGTCATCATGGTGCGGCCGTGGTAGCCGCCGGTGAAGGCGATCACGCCGGCACGGCCAGTGGCGGCACGGGCGATCTTCACGGCGTTCTCGACGGCTTCGGAGCCGGTGGTGACCAGCAGGGTCTTCTTGTCGAAGTTGCCTGGTACCAGCTTGTTGATCTTTTCGCACAGTTCGACATAAGGCTCGTAGGCCAGCACCTGGAAGCAGGTGTGGCTGACCTTGGTCAGCTGCTCTTGCACCGCGGCAACCACTTTCGGGTGCAGGTGGCCGGTGTTCAGTACGGCGATGCCACCGGCGAAGTCGATCAGTTCGCGGCCTTCAACGTCGAGCACCGTCGAGTTCTTCGCGGTGTCGACGAAGATCGGGTGAATCTGGCCAACGCCACGTGGGACGGCGGCGACACGACGTTGCATCAAGGATTCGTTGGTCTTGCTCATAGTGCCCTCAATTGCGCCCATTCCAGGCGCTTTTATTCGGGGGTGGCTGGACGCATGCGCGCACAGTATTCGTTGATCGACTGCCACGAATGCCCTGGCCACCGGGTACCGCTATGTCAAAAAGGCCAGCGAGGCGTCGCTCTCGCGCCCCGCTGGCAGAGGTAAAACCGTTTACCCGGCGATCAGACGCTGATGCACAGGTATTTGATCTCGAGGTAGTCCTCGATACCGTACTTGGAACCTTCGCGGCCCAGGCCCGAGGCCTTGATACCACCGAACGGCGCGACTTCGTTGGAGATCAGGCCGGTGTTGATACCGACCATGCCGTATTCCAGGGCCTCGGCGACGCGGAACACGCGGCTCATGTCACGGGCGTAGAAGTACGAGGCCAGGCCGAATTCGGTGTCGTTGGACATGGCGATGACTTCGGCCTCGTCCTTGAAGCGGAACAGCGGCGCCAGTGGGCCGAAGGTCTCTTCTTTAGCCACCGCAGCGGTTTTCGGCACGTCGACCAGGATGGTCGGCTCGAAGAAGTTGCCTTCGATGAGCTTGCCGCCGGACAGTACCTTGGCGCCCTTGGATACCGCGTCCTCGATGTGCTCCTGGACCTTGGCGACAGCCTTGCCGTCGATCAGCGGGCCAGTGGTGGTGCCTTCTTCCAGACCGTTGCCGATCTTCAGCTTGGCCACGGCGGCCTTGAGCTTCTCGGCGAAGGCGTCGTAGACACCGTCCTGCACGTAGATACGGTTGGCGCAGACGCAGGTCTGGCCGTTGTTGCGGTACTTGGAGATGATCGCGCCCTCGACCGCCTTGTCCAGGTCGGCGTCGTCGAACACGATGAACGGCGCGTTGCCGCCCAGCTCCAGGGAAACCTTCTTGATGTCCTTGGCGCACTCTTCCATCAGCTGGCGACCGATTTCGGTCGAGCCGGTGAACGACAGCTTGCGTACCAGCGAGTTGCCGGTCAGCTCGGAGCCGACTTCGCCGGCGCTGCCGGTGATGACGCTCAGCACGCCAGCCGGGATACCGGCACGGGTGGCCAGCTCGACCAGGGCCAGGGCGGAGTACGGGGTCTGCGAAGCGGGCTTGAGCACCATGGTGCAACCGGCGGCCAGGGCCGGGCCGGCTTTACGGGTGATCATCGCGGCCGGGAAGTTCCACGGGGTGATGGCGGCGGTGACACCGATCGGCTGCTTGATGACGATCAGGCGCTTGTCCGGCTGGTGGCCAGGGATGACGTCGCCATAGACGCGCTTGGCTTCCTCGGCGAACCACTCGATGAACGAGGCGGCGTAGGCGATCTCACCCTTGGCCTCGGCCAGTGGCTTGCCCTGCTCGGTGGTCATCAGGCGAGCCAGGTCGTCCTGGTGCTCGATCATCAACTCGAACCAGCGGCGCAGCTTGCCGGCACGCTCCTTGGCAGTCAGTGCGCGCCAGGCCGGCAGCGCCTTGTCGGCGGCCTCGATGGCGCGGCGGGTCTCGGCGGCGCCCATCTTCGGCACGCTGCCGATCACTTCACCGGTGGCCGGGTTGGTCACCTTGATGGTCTGACCGCTGTCCGCATCCAGCCACTCACCATTGATGAAGGCTTGCTGGCGGAACAACTGAGCGTCTTTGAGCTGCATGTCGGCTTCCCTTAACTGCGAATTTTGATTGTTGAAAAGGCGCCCGCATACAAGGGCGGCCGTCAGGAATTCGTGCACCAGGGTGTTCGACGCCTGGGTGCCGAGCGTTTGAAATCTCAAACGGAATGCTAAGCGGGCGCTGGGGGGTTGGACAATAGGCTGTTCGAAAAAAAGAACGAGTGGTCGAGATTCAGATCAGTGGAAATGCATCGCGGGGCACCTCGCACCGGTGCGCCGATGCTAGGTGCCCCGCGATAGGGCCTTGGCAGGTTAGTCCATCAGAACGCCTTGTCGAGTTCGATCACCAGCGCCCGGTAGCCCACGCTGCCAGGCTGACGACTGTGCACTTTCAGCTCCACGGCCACCTCCTGGGTGCCGCGACGCACTTCATTGAGCACGCTGGTCGTCAGCTTCTGGGGCGTGAGGAAGTTCACCGACGCCGAATAGATGAACTGGGTATCGGTATCGGCCCGATACGCCACCACCGAGGTGATCGGGCTGTACCATTCGTCACCGCGTTCCTTGCCGTACTGCCACACCTGCTCGACCGTGCCCTTGGCCTCGTCGATCTTGTACTCCACCGCCCGGCTGTAGTTGTCCGCCAACTTGGTAGGGCCGAAGTCCCGGCCCCAGCCGTTGTCGAACACGGTCAGCGTGCCGCGTCCGGTCAGCCAGGCAGTGTGCTGGGTCCAGGACCACTCGAAGCCCTCGCCCACGGGTTTGAGCACCTTTTCCTGCAGGCGCGCCGGCCAGCCCTGGGGCGCGGCAAGAATCCACTTCACCTGCTTGTCGCGACCGATCTTTACCACGCCCTGGTGACGAGCTGAAACGATGATGCTGTCGTCATCGGCGTCGTAGTCGATGGCATTGACGTGGGCCCAGTTGCGTCCGGTACCGACGCCGGGCGTGTCGCCGAACGGCAGGTCGCCTTCGGCCAGCTCGTTGGCCAGGCGCTCGTCCTGTTTCTGCACACCGTCCGGCAGCTGGATCGCGGCCTTGCCCAGGGTTTCCAGCAACTCGCCGCGGTACGGGTCGAGGATCTGGTTCAGGTCCCAGAAGTCCAGCACGTCGCCGGCCTCGTTGACCTCGATGATATGGTCGCGGATCGAGCGCACGCGCTTGCCATCCGGGCGGCGGTAGTCGCTGGTGCCGACCCGCAACAGGTAGGTGCCGTTGGGCGTCTCGCGAATCTCGTGGGAGAAGTCGGCGAACTTGTCCGGCAGGTTGCGCTGCCAGATACGCCGGCCAAGCAGGTCGTACTTGGAGTAGGTCTGGCCCTGGCCCCAGATCAGCTTGCCGTCACGGGTCTGGTGGAAGCCCATGGTCCCGCCCAGGCCGTCGCGGTGGTTGGAATCGTGGATCTGCTCGATATCGAGGTACCAGCGCACATCGCCGTTGCTGTCGGCGATCCAGTTGTTGCCCACCGAGTCCCACTCGGCGGCGCCACCCAGGCCGTTCCACTTGAAGGCACGCCCGCCGGGGATCTCGGCCAACAGGTGGTTGAACAGGTACAGCCGCTGCTCGAAACCGGGCGCGACCTTGACCGACTCAACTTCGGGCAGCGCGGCGGTCTGCTTCGCCACCACCGGCAGGCGCACTGCCGGGGCGTAGATTTCGTAACGCTCGCGGATGCGTCCGCCATCGAGCTTGTAGCTCACCTCGATCTCATTGACATGGTCGGGGTACAGGCCGAACACCGGAATGCCGCCGTAGGTCCACAGCGAGCGGTCGGACACGTCGTAGACAATATCGATACCGCGCTCGCCGCGCCCCAGCACCCGCACATGGGCGGCGCTCAGGGTGCGCCCGCCATCACGGATGATCGCGGTCAACGGCGCCAGGCGGTACGGGTTGACCACCACGTCGCCGAGCAGGGCTTGGTCGCGGTCGGGCACCTTGGCGGTGAGGCAGGCGCCCTCGGGCAAGTCATGCGGTTGGGTCTTGGCATTCATGGCAAAGCTCCTTGTGCTCAGAAGTCGTAACGGGCGGTGGCGCCCAGGGTGCGCGGAGTACCCAGCACCCCGGCGTAACCGCCGTTGGCGGAGTTCCACAGGCTGGTGAAGTAGGTCTTGTCGCCGGCGTTTTTCACCCACAGCGACAGGTCGAGCACGCCGTCGCCCTGGTCCAGGCGCACGCCGGTGGACAGGTTGACGATGGCGTAGCTGGGGATCTGCCCGTAATCGGAGTCGTCGATGGTGCCCACGGCCTTGGAACGGAAGGCGTAGCTGGCGGTGACATAGGGCTCGATACGCTCGGTCAGCTGCCACTTGTACTGGCCGTTGAGGTTGGCGATGTACTTGGAGGCACCCACCACTTGGTGGCCAGACAGGTCGCAGGTGGCGGCGGCATTGACCAGGCTCACCTCCGGCGGGCACGGCGCGTCGTCGTACTCGGTGTAGCGCACGTCGTTCCACGAACCGTTGAAGTTCAGGGTCAGCCCGCGCAACGGCGCTGCCGTGGCCTCGAACTCCAGGCCGCGGGAGCGCACGCTGCCGGCGTTGGCCAGATACTGCACGCGGTTGACCTGGTCGTAGACGTTGGCCTGGTAGCCATGGACCTCGGTCCAGAACAGGTTGCTGTTCAGTTGCAGGCGGTTGTCGAACCAGCTGCTCTTGATGCCGAGTTCGGCGTTGTTGGCGCGCTCGGTGCCCACCAGCAACGAATCGGTGCCCAGCCGTGGCGCGGCGCCGACGGTCAGGTTGACGCCACCGGACTTCTCGCCGTGGGACAAGCTGGCATAACCGAGCAGGTCATCGCTGAAGCGGTAGCTCAGGCTCAGCAGCCCGGATGGCGCGAAGCTGTACTGGTTGAGGTCGCCCGAATCGTAGGCGCCCACCCGGCCCTGGCGAGCCGCGGCCGCCGCACCGGTAACGGCCGCGCCGCCGGACGGTGCGTCGCGGGTCACCCAGGCGCTTTTCTCTTCATAGGTGCCGCGCACCCCGGCGGTGAAATCCAGGCGCTCGGTAAGGTGCCAGGTGCCCTGGGCGAACAACGCGTAGCTGTCGGTATCGATATGGCCGTTGCCGATTGTGGTGACGTTGGCCAGGGCGCCAGCCGGGGTCAGGTTCCAGATGTCGGCCTGCGGTCCGTTGTAGGTAAACGATTTGTTGTCCAGGTCCTGCTTGAAGTAGTAGGCCCCGAGTACATAGTCGAAGAAGCCGCCGGTGGGCGAAGCCAGGCGGATTTCCTGGGAGTACTGCTTGTCGCGCACCGAAACACCGGCGTTGTAGAACACCGGCACATTGAGGCCATCGTCGTTGCGCGGGGTGAAGTCCCACCAGCGGTAGGCGCTGATCGAGGTGAGGGTGAAGTCGTTGGGCAGGGTCCAGTTGGCCTCCACCGAAGTGCCGCCCTGGAACACCTTGACCATCTGGTCGGCGTCGAAATTGACCTTGCGATCCTTGCCCGACACCAGCGTGGCACCGGCCTGGCGCGCCAGGCTTTCATAGCGGTTGACGCCGTTGAGGGTCGGTCCGGTGCTGTACAGGCTGAGGATGCCATTGTCGGAGTTTTCTTCGTTGTATTCGCCGATCCAGCGCAGGTTGAAAGTTTCGCTGGGCTTGAACAGCAACTGGGTACGGAAACCCTGGCGCTTGCCGCCGTTGAGGTCATGGCCGTTGTAGACGTTCTTCACATAGCCGTCGTCCTCGGTGTGGTAGGCGCTGATGCGCCCGGCGAGGGTGTCGGTCAAAGGGCCGGAGAAACTGCCCTGGGTCTGCCAGTAGCCATCTTCGCCCAGCGATGACTGCACGCTACCCTCCTGGTGGAAGGTTGGCTTGCGCGTGGTGATGTTGAGCACCCCGGCAGTGGTGTTCTTGCCGAACAACGTCCCCTGCGGGCCGCGCAGCACTTCCAGTTGCTCGACGTCGAGCAGGTCGAACACCGCCATGCCCGGGCGGCCCAGGTAGACGTTGTCCAGGTACACACCGACGCTGCCTTCCAGGCCATCGCTGGCCGGGTTGTTGCCCAGGCCACGGATGGAGATGCTCGATTGGCGGGCGTGCACATAGGCGACGTTGGTGCTCGGCACCAGTTGCTGCAAATCTTGCACGCGGTAGATGCGCTGGGTCTCGAGGGTTTCGCTGCCCAGCACGCTGATCGGCGTGGGCACGCTCTGCGCGGTCTCTTCGCGTCGCCGGGCATTGACGGTGACCGTGCCGAGCTGGGCTTCCTGCGTCACGGCTGGGGCGGCGTTGGGCTCATCGGCGAAGCTGCTGCCGGAAGCGGCCAGCAGCACTCCAGCCGCCAGGGGTTGCAGGGCGAACAACGAGGCGCGCGCGGGCCAACGGGAAAGTCGGGACATGCAGATGCTCCTTGAGGCAAGGGCCCAGGCGAGCATTTCCGTTGGCGGAACCGAATCGCGGTCAGGCGGGCTTATATTCTTTTAAGAGATATAAATATTTGTAATTCATATTTTGTGGAATAAGTGACTCCCTTTATAAGGTTCCCAACCCTTCCCAGCAATTGCATTCCACCGAAAGTTTCCATGTAGAAAATGCATATCGACCTGCGCCAGCTCCGCCACTTCATCGCCCTTGTCGAGCACCGCAGCTTCGTCGCCGCGGCGGCTGCGGTGAACCTTTCGCAATCGGCTTTCAGCCGCAGCATCCAGACGCTGGAGCACAATGTCGGCTGCCGCCTGGTCGACCGCGCCAGCAAGGAACTGGCGCCGACCCGCCAGGGCCTGCTGGTGCTGGAGCATTCGCGGCGCCTGGTGCATGGGGCGCACAACCTGGTCAACGAGATCAACCAGTTCAACGGCGCCACCACCGGCGTGGTGCGCTTTGGCTCGGGGCCGGCGCCCGCCGGCGGGCTGGTGCCGCGGGCGGTTGCACGCTTCGTCGCCGAGTACCCGGCAGCGCGCACCTGCTTCCAGGTGGACAATTGGCAGGCCTTGAACCGCCGGCTGATCGCCGAGGAGATCGAGTTCTTCGTCGCCGACACCCGCCAGTTCGAAGCCGACCCGGATTACCAGGTGCACAAGCTCACGCCACAACGCTGGCATTTCTGTTGCCGCGCCGGGCATCCGCTGACCGAGCGTGGCGAAGTACGGGCGCAGGACCTGTTCGACTATCCGCTGGCGACCACCTTCCGCCCGCCGAACATCCGCAAGATCCTCAGCGACCTCAGTGGGCGCCAGGACTTCCTGCCCAGCGTGGAATGCGAGCATGGCTATGCGCTGCTCAATGTGGTGCTGCACTCGGACACCATCGGCATTGCCTGCGGCGCAAACCTGCGGCCGTATGAAGGGCTGGTGGCGCTCAAGTTGGCGGACCTAGCGGCGGAACAGGAGGAGGCGTTCTACACCCGCTATGGGGTGGTGAGCCGGGTGGGGTATGGCTTGTCGGCGCTGGCGCAGGGATTGGTGAGGCAGTTGCTGGCCTGTGACGCCGAGTTGTAGCGAACAGGGGCCGCTTTGCGGCCCCAGCGATCTCAGCCCTTGCGCGTGGTCCGGCTCGGTTGCCCATCCACCCCCACCGGCACCTCGCCAGCCAGGGTAACGCGGCGCACGACGCGCGGCTGTGTACCGTAGTCATCCACCGCATAGTGCTGCGTTGCGCGGTTGTCCCAGATCGCCACGTCCCCGGCCTGCCAGCGCCAGCGCACGGTGTTTTCCAGGCGTGTCACATGCCCCTGCAGTACCGCGAACAGATGCTGCGAGTCGGCCAGCGAATAGCCCTTGATGCGTTTGACGAAATGCCCAAGTTGCAGCACGCGCTCGCCACTGACCGGATGCACGCGCACCACCGGGTGCTCGGTCTCGTACACCGTCGAAGTGAACACCTTGCGGTAGCGCTCCAGCTTGGCCGGATCGACATCCGGTTTCACGCTGGCGTAGTCGTACTCGTTGCTGTGCACCGCCCAAAGCTGGTCGGCCAGGGTACGCAGCGGTTCGGGCAGTTCCTGGTAGGCCGCGGCGGTGTTGGCCCACACCGTGTCGCCACCGGAGGCCGGGGCCACCACGCTGCGCAGGATCGAAGCCTTGGGGTAGGCATCGACGAAGGTCACGTCGGTGTGCCAGGAGTTGGCCCGCTGCCCCTCGGCGCCATCGAGCTGGAGCAGGTAGCTGGTGCCGTCGACCACGGGCACCGTGGGGTGGGCGATGGGGTCGCCGAGCCGCTGGGCGAAGGCTTCCTGGCCGACGTCGTCCAGATGCTCCTGGCCTCGGAAGAAGATCACCTTGTACTGCACCAGCGCCGCCTGGATGGCATCGACGGTTGCCGGGTCGAGGTCGGCGGACAGCTTGATACCGCGAATCTCGGCGCCAATGCGCCCGGCAACGGGGTGGATGTCGAGTTCGAGGGTTTGCGGCGCGGTGGCCAATGCGGCGTTGCTCATGGTCGTGCTCCTCAGGGTTGTGTCGGGTCAGCGGGCGGCCTGGACGGCTTGGTCCTGTTGCAGGGCGTGATCGATGAAGCGTGGCTCGACCCAGTCGGCCACCTGGAAGCCGCGGCGGATCAGGCGCTCCTTGGCGGCCAGGTCGACGCCCTGTTGCAGCAGGGCGACGAAGCCAGCGTCCAGGCGTGGGTCGAAGTACTCGGCAAGATTTTCCTCGGCCAGGTCGTCGCGCAGGATCGACTTCGGCCAGTTGGCGGTATTGGCCACGAGGTCCACATAGGCCTCGCGGTTACGCTCGTCGCGCAGCCACTTCGCCGCCTGTTCCTGGGCATTGACCAGGCGCTGCACCAGGTCGGGGTGCTGGCGAATGAACGCGCCGGTGCCGAGCAGCACCGCTTGAGTACTGCCGGCACCCTGCAGGTTGCGTGAGTTGACCGGCAACTCGACCAGGCCCCGCTCGCGCAGCGACAGCAGGTTGGACAGGCCCCAGGTGGCGTCGATCTGCTTGGCGGCCAGGGCGGCATTGGCGGCGTTGAAGTCGAGGTTGATCACTTTCAGTTCACGCTCGGACAGCCCCTGGCTGGCCAGGGCACTGGCAAACGACAGCTGGTTGGCGGTGCCGCGGAACACTGCCACGCGCTTGCCCTTGAGATCCTGCAGGCTGTGGATGCCCGAGCCCGGGACTACGCCGAGGTAGCTCTTCACACCGCGCACCCCTGCCGACAGCACGCGGGTGTCGAGGCCGCTGGCCTTGCCGATGATCGCGGCCAGGTCGCCCAGGTAGGCGAAGTCTGCCTGGCCGTTGGCCAGGGCCTCGTTGACCACGGGGCCTGCGCCCTTGAAGAAGCGCCAGTCGATGCGGATGCCGTCCTTGGCAAACTCTTTCTCCAGCAGTTGCTGGTCGCGCAGCACATCCACCACGCCGCCGGCGCTGGGCTTGCTGCCGGCGCTGAGGTCGGGCACGGCGATACGGATCACATCCGGCTGGGCGGCATGCGCGGCCACGGGCACGGCACTCAACAAGGCGGCGAGCAACGGGCTGAGCAGGTGGCGGAAGGTGGTTTTCATGGCAAGGCTCCTTGGCAGGCTGCCACCGGCGATGGCCGGCGCTATGGGCCAGAAGCTAGGCAGGTCCGGTTAGATCCTACAAAGATCAAAACTTCATTTTTTAGTAACCAGAAGACATAACCCAGGCGCCATGCGGGCCTGCGACGAGCTTGCAGGAAACGCATGGAAAATATGAGGAAAACGCAACGGGACGGGGCTTTCGCATGCACCGGCCGCATGCTCTTATCTCTTGAATGCAATTTATGTGAATTTTTAATTCCATAAATGAATAAACAAGGAACGGTTTGGGAGATGCCCCGATGAGCGAAGTCTTGAGCGCAAGTCCGCGGCGCCTGTGGGGGCCGCTACGCGGCCCTTTCGCGACACAAGGCCGCTCCTACCTGCCGTGGATCGTGCCGTTGGCGGTGGCGGCCTTGTGGGTCGTCGCCAGCCGTGAGCACTGGATGAGCGAACAGATCCTGCCCGCCCCCGCGCTGGTCTGGCAGAGTGCGCTGGAGTTCGGCTCCGGCGAACTCTGGGGTCACCTGTGGATAAGTCTGCAGCGCCTGATCTGGGGGCTGTTGGCAGGAATCGCCAGCGGCCTGCTGCTGGGCACCTGGCTGGGCGGGTCGCGACGGGCGCAGACTCTGGTGCTGCCCACCTTCGTTGCCCTGGCGCAAATCCCAACCCTGGCCTGGATCCCGCTGTTCATGCTGTTCTTCGGCATCGGCGAGCTACTTAAGCTGGTGGTGCTGGTCAAGGCGGTGGTGGTGCCGGTAACGCTACATACCCTGGTCGGGGTGCGCGACGCCCAGCCCAAGCTGCGCGAGGCCGCCGCTGTCCTGCGCCTGCGCCCTCACCTGCTGTTCCTGCGCCTGTTGCTGCCTGCCGCGCTACCGGCTTTTCTCGCCGGTGTGCGGCTGGCCCTGGCCACTGGCTGGACCTCGCTGCTGGCTGTGGAACTGCTGGCCTCCAGCGAAGGCATCGGCTACCTGATGGTCTGGGGGCGGCAGTTGTTCATGCTCGACCTGGTGTTCCTCTGCATCCTGCTGATCGGCCTGGTCGGCGCACTGATGGAGCGCGGCTTCTCGCGCCTGGAACGCAGCCTGTTGCACTGGCCGCAACCGGCCACTGGCGAGCAGTTGCGCGGCCAGGTGCCACGCGGCTGGCAAAGCCTGCTGCTGCCTGCGGGGCTGTTGCTGCTGTGGCAGGCCGCCAACAGCCTTGGCTGGGTCGATGCCAACATCCTCTCTTCACCGCTGGATGTGCTGCGCAGCCTGTACGCAGGCCTGCTCGACGGTTCGTTACCCGAGGCCCTGCGTCTGAGCCTGCAACGCACCCTGGCCGGTCTATTGGTCGGCGGTGGCGCGGGGTTCGCCTTGGGCCTGCTGCTGGGCCTGTCAGCCAACGCCGAGCGCCTGCTCGGCCCAAGCCTGTCGGCGTTGCGCCAGGTGGCGCTGTTCGCCTGGGTGCCACTGCTGACCGCCTGGTTCGGCCTGGGTGAAGGCGCCAAGCTGGTGTTCGTCGCACTGGCGGCGTTCTTCCCGATGCTGATCGCCACCCAACGCGGCATCGCCAGCCTTGCGCCACAGCTGGGCGAGGCGGCGCAGGCCCTGCGCCTGGACCTGGTGCACCGGCTGCGTCTGCTGGTGCTGCCCGGCGCCGCGCCGGCGATCTTCGCCGGGCTGCGCCTGGCGCTGATCTACGCCTGGCTCGGCACCATCGGCGCCGAGTACTTCATGCCTTCGGACGGCGGCATCGCCAGCCTGATGATCGGCGCCCAGCAATTGTTCCGCATGGACCAGGTGATGGCCGCCATGGTCCTCATCGGCCTGGTCGGCGCCCTGCTCGGCCACCTCGGCCAACGCCTCGAATCGCGCGCCACGCGCTGGAGATCCGCATGAATGCCTTCATCACCCCGGCCCTGCACGCGGCCAACCAAGCTGATGCCACACCGCCGCTGGTCAGTTTCGAGAAAGTCGGCAAGACCTTCAGCGTCGACGGCCAGCCGTTCGAAGCCATTCGCGACTTCGACCTGTCGATCAACGAGGGCGAGTTCATCGCCATCGTCGGCTCGTCCGGCTGCGGCAAGTCCACCCTGCTGCGCCTGCTGGTGGGGCTGGACACCGACTACAGCGGCAGTATCCAGGTCGACGGGCAGCCCGTGCGCGGCATTGGCGGCGAGCGCGGCATCGTGTTCCAGGAGCACCGTCTGTTCCCCTGGCTGAACGTGGAACAGAACATCGGCCTGGGCCTGGTGAACGAGCACCTGAGCCAGGGCGAGCGCGCCCGGCGCGTGCATGAGTTCGTGCAGTTGGTGGGCCTGGTCGGTTTCGAGTCGGCCTATCCACACCAGCTGTCTGGCGGCATGGCGCAACGGGTGGCGATCGCCCGGGGGCTTGTGGCCAGCCCGCGGATCCTGCTGCTGGACGAGCCGTTTGGCGCGCTCGACGCCCTGACCCGCCAGCAGTTGCAGGATGAGCTGCTGGCCATTCGCAAGCGCTCGGGTATTACCATCCTGCTGGTCACCCACGACGCCGAGGAAGCGACCTACCTGGCCGACCGGGTAGTGGTGCTGGAGCCGCGACCGGGGCGAATCAAGGCGGTGGTGGAGATCGCGTTGCCACATCCGCGCCAACGCACCGGGGTGGCCCTGCATGGGTTGCGCGAGAAAGTGCTGCACCAGATCACCGGCGCCGAGGGTTACTTGAAGCCCAGCGTGCAGCGCGTGGAGGGCTTGCGACCGGAACTGATCGCCCTGTGACCAGGCGGCCCGCGCCCCGGGGAAAAACATCCGCAGATCAAGACCATGGACGCCACCGATACACATGGGTATCATGCGGCCCGTTGCACTCGTAGCTCAGCTGGATAGAGTACTGCCCTCCGAAGGCAGGGGTCGTGGGTTCGAATCCCGCCGAGTGCGCCATCTTCAAAAAGCCCTGGGGCATTGCCCCGGGGCTTTTTCGTTTGTGCGTGACTGCACAGTGCCACCTCTCCCGCGAGAGGGGTCATTGGTGTTAGCGTGGGCACTTCCCGTTTGCGTAAACGGGCACCTTCCCCCACTTGCAAAGGAATGCGCACGCCCATGCCATTTACCAAGCTTTCCGCCGCCTCCGTGCTGCTGGCCAGCGCGGCCATGTTCGCGATCCCGGCCCAGGCCAACCTCACCCAGCAACAGTCCGCCGCCATCGTCAAGGCCTACGACGGCAGCAACCCGGCCGACTTCAAGCAGTTCCTCGGCAAGCTGGCCGGCAGCGACCTGGCCAAGGCCGACAAACTCGACGCGACCCTCAAGGCCTACCTGGCCGGCAAGTCGCTGACCGCCGAGCAGCAGGACGAGATCAACCGCCTGCTGGGCCTGTACACCCGTATCAAGTACGCCAAGGCCGCCACCGAGACCCTGCGCGAACTGGTGGCGATCCCTACCGTGCGCAAGGAGGGCGTGCCGCAGCACGAGAACCCGGAATTCCACAAGATCGCCGACAAGATCAAGGCCCTGGCCGAGGGCTTCGGCTTGCAGTTCCGCAACATCGACAACCGCGTCTACGAAATCACCCTGGGCGAAGGCAAGGAAGTGATCGGCATCCATGCCCACGCCGACGTGGTACCGGTCAATCCGGACAACTGGAAGCTCAAGGACGGCACCAAGCTGGACCCGTTCAAGGTCACCCTGGTAGGCGATCGCATGTACGGCCGCGGCACCGAGGACGACAAGAACGGCATCGTCGTCGCGCTGTACGCGCTGAAAGTGGCCAAGGACGAGAAGCTGCCCCTGGCCCGCCAGTTCAAGCTGCTGGTGGACACCACCGAGGAAACCACCGGCGACGCCATTCCTTACTACTTCGAACGCAACGCCACCCCCGACTACAACCTGGCGCTGGACGGCGGCTACCCGGTGGTGATCGCCGAGAAGGGCTACGGCACCGTGATGGCCACCTTCACCAAACGCGCAGGCACAGGCAAAGGTGCCGAGGTGGTGGGCCTGACCGGTGGCCTGGCCACCAACCAGATCCCCGGCAGCTCGGTGGCAACCTTGCTTGGCGACAAACCGGCAGACCTGGCCAAGGCCCTGGAAAAAGCCGGCGCCGAGTACGTCAAGCAGCACGGTGGCGACTTCAGCATCGACGCCAAGGCCGATGGCAAGCAGGTGCTGCTGACCGTCACCGGCGTGTCGGCGCACTCCTCCGAGCCGGAGTCCGGGGTCAACCCGGTGGCGCGCATGCTCGATTTCCTCAATGGCGTGCAAAAGCAGGTACCGCTCAAGCACAACCACATCACCGACGCGGCCCGCTACGCGGCCGACAACTGGGGGCTGGACTACCTGGGCAACACCCTTGGCGTCGGCTTCAAGGACGGCTTCATGGGCCCGCTGACCACCTCGCTGACCTTTGTCGGCCTGGATGACAAGGCCCTCAAGCTGGCGGTGAACCTGCGCATTCCCAAGGGCAAGCCGTTGGAAACCCTCAAGACCGAGATCTCCGACAAGCTCGGTGCCTGGGCGCGCAACAGCCACACTTCGGTGGCCTTCGACTACAGCCTCGACGAGCCGATGTACCGCAACCCGGAAGGCGAGTGGGTCAAGGCGCTGCTGGCGGTGGCTAGCGAGAACCTGGGCATGAAGCACGAGTTCGGCACCTCCGCCGGCGCCACCTCGGTGCATGACCTGCCCAATGGCGTGCAGTTCGGCCTGGCCATGCCGGATGTGAAGTACACCGGGCACAACGACAACGAGTTCAAGACCGTGGAGCAGTTCATGCTCGACCTGCAGGTGGTCAGCGAGATGGTCGCGCGCCTCGGGCAGATGCCGAAACTCTGAGATCCGGGGGCCGCTTGACGGCCCCTCACCCCATGACGTTTTTCAATCACCTCGATGCCGTTTCCGGCATTGCCGTGCAGAGCGCCGTGCCGGATGCTTTATTTACTCCGACACGTCGCGTTTCCATTCACCGAGGCCCGTATGAAGAACGTCGAACAAATCCTCAAAGCCAAAGCCCAGCACCACAGCGTCTACACCATCGGCCCTGACGACTCGGTGCTGGATGCCTTGAAGCTGCTGGCGGAGAAGAACGTCGGCGCGCTGCCGGTGGTGGAGAACGACCAGGTGGTGGGCATCGTCAGCGAACGCGACTACGCCCGCAAGCTGGTGCTCAAGGGTCGCTCCTCGGCAGCCACGCCAGTGCGCGAGATCATGAGCTCGCCGGTGGTCACCGTGGAGCCCAAGCACAACCTCGAGTACTGCATGAACCTGATGACCAATCGCCACCTGCGCCACCTGCCTGTGGTGGACAACGGCAAACTGCTCGGGCTGTTGTCGATCGGCGACCTGGTCAAGGAAACCATCGCCGAACAAGCCAACCTGATCCTGCAATTGGAGCAGTACATTCGTGGCGAATGACCCTGCTCAGTGATAGGCGCGCTCCAGCTCGTCCAGCTGATGGTCGAAGCTGCGCAGGCGCGCCGACCAGGTGTACACCAGCACTTCCAGGTCGCGATTGAGCACGGCGGTATTACCGCCGTCACGCGCGGGAGCGTCGCACAGGTCAAGCTGATAGCGCTCGCGGGCCATGGCCGTGGCCACGCTGGACAGGTCGCGGGCGTTGGCCAGCCAGTGATGATGGTGGTCATGGATTTCCCGGTCAAGCTCGCGGCACTGGCGCTTGAGGGCATCCAGGCTCTGCTCCAGGGGCGTGCCCTTGAGTTCGCCCATGACCTCTTCGAAGGTGCGCCCGGAGTGCCAGTAGCTGCCCCAGAAATAGCGGTCGAACACCGTTTCGACCCGGCGCAAGGCAACCTTGGTGTTCCAGATGGTCAGCAACGTTCGCCCCTGGGCCACTTCCCGCCGGTTCAGGTGCAACTGCTGCCAGGCGATCCAAACCAGGCCGCAGAGCGCCACCGCCCCGGTCACGGCGGCGGCGGCATAGAGAAACTGCACGGCATGATTCATCGTGTGGGTGTGCCGGATACCGTAGAAGTAGCCGGCGCTCAGGGTGCCCAGGATCGTCACGGTGCACCAGAAGCCTGGTGCGTAGGGATCTTTCATTGCGCCATCCCCTGTTGTTTTCCCTGAGCATAGCAACGGCCCGATCACCCATCAGGTGCCGCTCGGCGCTTTATTTGCGGGGGCGACGCAAGGCTTCGTTGAGTTGGTCGAACAGCTCCGCCCAATCGGCATCCTCATTGATGCTGTCTCTGAGGAAGGCGCGTTGGGCGTCGTTCCAGAACGGCGCATCCACCAGTTTCACATCTCCCTTGAGCGGGGAATGGCTGGTGATGAACTGGTCGATGCCCTGGGCATCATCGGCCAGGCCCAGTTGCTTGAACAGCTCGGAAAACTTGTGGATCGGCGCTTCCATGATTCACTCCTTTGGCCAGGCCAGTCGTCCACGACGCCAGCCCGGCATGGGTTGCGAGCATCAGCTCAATTCGCGCACTTCGGCGTGCGGCACCAGCTTCAAGTATTGCTCCATGCTCATGTGGATAAGGTGATCGTGGTCACCTGCCTCGAAATAGACATCGCCCTGGCGGGTAAGACTCCGGTCGAGCAGCATCGGAATATCATAGGCGCTGCCCAGCGCCGGGACAGCCCCGCGCTCGCAATCGCCGAACAGGCTTGGCAGGTTGCTCTCACGGGTCAGTTGCCAGGCACCGGTCATGCGCACCTCGGTCATGTCCAGGTGCCGGTTTGCCGGCAGCACAGCCATGATGTAGTTGCCATGGCGGTCGTCGAGCATCACTGACTTGGCGACCCGCTCGGCGGGTACCCCGGCCGTGCGCGCCGACTCCAGGCTGGTGGCCGAATGGGGATGGGGAATGATGTCGTAGTCGCAGTTGGCCTGGTCCAGGCGCTGCTGCAGGGTCTTGGCCATACGCATGTTGCACCTCCGGTTTAGCCCCCACCCTGAAGTTTAGGCCGTGCCCCGGCAGGCACGGCTAAACTTCAGGAACAGGTCCGCACGAGGTGACGACAGGTGATCGCTCACGGCTGGCGTGTGTTGCTGTTGCTGCTGATGCTTGGCCTGGCGCCGGGCGGGCAGGCCGCGCCCGCCGGCAGCGTCTGGCTGCTCAGTGTCGACGACGCCATCGGCCCGGCCAGCGCCGACTACCTGCTGCGCGGCCTGGAGCAGGCACGCGAGCAGCAGGCGCAACTGGTGGTGATCCGCCTCGACACCCCCGGCGGGCTGGACAGCGCCATGCGCCAGATCATCAAGGCCATCCTCGCCAGCCCCGTGCCGGTGGCCACCTACGTCGCCCCGGGTGGCGCCAGGGCGGCTAGCGCTGGCACCTACATACTCTATGCCAGTCACGTCGCGGCCATGGCACCGGGGACCAACCTCGGCGCCGCGACGCCAGTCCAGATCGGCGCCCCCGGCAAAGATGACCAACCCGCCACGAACAGCGAAGAAGGCACGCTGGCACGTAAACAGGTCAATGACGCCGCCGCCTACATCCGCGGCCTGGCCCAGCTGCGCGGGCGCAACGCCGACTGGGCGGAGAAGGCCGTGCGCGAGGCCGTCAGCCTGTCAGCCAGCGAAGCCCAGCGGTTAAAGGTAATCGACCTGGTCGCCGCTGACCTTCCCGACCTGCTGCGCCAGCTCGATGGCAAGTCACTGCTCGTCGCGGGCCAGCCCGTGCAACTGCTCACCCATGCGGCCAGCGTGACCGAACACCTGCCAGACTGGCGCACCCGCCTGCTCGCAGTGATCACCAACCCCAGCGTGGCGCTGATCCTGATCATGATCGGCGTGTACGGCCTGTTGTTCGAATTCATGAACCCGGGCTCCGGGGTCGGCGGCGTGGTCGGTGGCATCTGCCTGCTGCTGGCGCTGTATGCCCTGCAACTGTTGCCGGTGAGCCATGCCGGGGTGGCGTTGATCCTGCTCGGGGTGGCGTTCATGGTCGCCGAGGCTTTCCTGCCCAGCTTCGGCGTGGTCGGCTTCGGCGGTATCGTCGCCTTCGTCGTCGGGGCGGTGATCCTGATGGACACCGACGCCCCCGGCTTCGGCATTCCGCTGGCGCTGATCATCAGCCTGGCGGTGCTCTCGGCGCTGTTGCTCGGCGGCGTGCTGGGCATGGCACTGAAGGCGCGGCGGCGCGCCTTGGTCAGCGGTGATGCCGGATTGCTGGGCAGCCTGGTCACGGTGACGCAGGTGCGCACCGACAACCCGTTCTGCGGCTCGGTACAGGCCCAGGGCGAACAATGGCAGGTGCAGTGCGCGACACCGCTGCAACCTGGCCAGCACGTGCGGGTGACGGCCCGTCATGGCGTGACCCTGGAGGTCAGCGCCACTGCGCCCACGGCGCAAGGAGAATAGACGATGTTCATGCAATTCGGTTTCAGCGCCGTGCTGGTGCTGCTGGCCATACTGCTGCTCTCGGCGCTGCGCATCCTGCGCGAGTACGAGCGCGGCGTGGTGTTCCAGCTCGGGCGCTTCTGGCAGGTCAAGGGCCCGGGGCTGATCATCCTGATCCCCGGCATCCAGCAGATGGTCCGTGTCGACCTGCGCACCGTGGTGCTCGATGTGCCGCCCCAGGACGTGATCACCCGCGACAACGTCTCGGTCAAGGTCAACGCGGTGCTGTACTTTCGCGTGCTCGACCCACAGAAGGCGATCATCCAGGTCGAGGACTTCCTCACTGCCACCAGCCAGCTGGCCCAGACCACCCTGCGCGCCGTGCTCGGCAAGCACGAGCTGGACGAACTGCTGGCCGAGCGCGAGCAGTTGAACATGGACATTCGTGAAGTGCTGGATGCGCAGACTGACGCCTGGGGCATCAAGGTGGCCAACGTCGAGATCAAGCATGTCGACCTCAACGAGTCGATGGTCCGCGCCATCGCCCGCCAGGCCGAGGCCGAGCGCGAACGGCGGGCCAAGGTGATCCATGCCGAGGGCGAGTTGCAGGCCTCGGAAAAGCTGATGCAGGCCGCGCAGATGCTGGGCAAGGAACCTGGAGCGATGCAACTGCGCTACATGCAGACGCTGGGCAGTATCGCCGGGGACAAGAGCTCGACCATCGTCTTCCCGTTGCCGCTGGACCTGCTCAGGGGGTTGGTGGACAAACAACGTTGAGGCCACACGATCCCCTGTAGGAGCCAGCTTGCTGGCGAACAGGGCCATTCGCCAGCAAGCTGGCTCCTACAGGAGGAACAGTATGAAGTTCAGATCGGTGCCCGACGCAGGGTGGCCAGGAAGGTCGCGGCACCGATGAACAGCCCGGCAAAGGTGCGGTTCAAGCGCTTCTGCTGCTTCGGCGTACGCAACAGGCGCAGCACCCGCGAAGCCAGGCCGGTGTAACCCGCCATCACCAGCATGTCGACGCTGATCATGGTCACGGTGATCGCCACGTACTGGGGCAGCAACGCCTGGTGCGGGTTGATGAACTGCGGCAGCACCGCAAGCATGAACACCAGCGCCTTGGGGTTGCTGACGTTGACCAGGAAACCACGGAACACCAGGCTCAGCGGCTTGCCGATCGGCCGCACGCCGGACTCGTCGCTCATGTCCATCGGCAGCGCGCGCCACTGTTTGTAGGCGAGGTAGACCAGGTAGGCAACGCCGAACCACTTGATGACCTGGAAGGCCGTGGCCGAGGCGGCGAGGATAGCGCCCACACCGGCGGCAATGATGGCGATCTGCACGATCAGGCCTAGCTGCAGGCCCAGGGCGTTCCAGTAGCCACGCCAAAAACCGTACTGCAGCCCACTGGACATCGAGGCGATTGCCCCGGCGCCCGGCGACAGGCTGATCACCCAGCACGCGGCAAAGAACGCCAACCACGTTTCCATCGACATCGCACACCTCGCTCGAACAACTTTTGCAAAACGTTAAGCTACGGCGATGGCGAAAAAATAACCAGCGGTTTTTGCGCTTGCAACGATCAGTCGTCGAGGGCCGGTGAGTCCTGCAGCATGACCGCCGCCTCGGCCCCACGCCAGCGGCGCACGGCCTTCTGGAAGAACTGGCTGTTGGGCACCTGCACCAGCGCGCCACCGGCCTCTGGTGTTTCCATCAGCGTGGTGTACAGCAGGTTGATGGCGATCACCCGGCCCTTCACCCCCGGCTTGTCGAGGGTATCGACCAGCTCGACCACATCGCCGATACGAAACGGCCCGACGGTGAAGATCAACACCGCGCACAGCAGGTTGGACAGCACGCTCCAGATAGCGAAGAACGCCACCGCCGCCACCGCGACGAAACCCGACAGCGCGGTCCACAGCACCGTGGCCGAGACGCCCAGGCGCTCGAGCACGAACAGCAGCGCGCTGCCCATGATCAGCCAGCGCAGGGCGCCGCGCACCGGCACCATCAGCTCGTGCGGCAACGGGTAGCGTTCGCCCAGGCTTCTCAACCCGCGAGCGACCATGCGCTGCAGGACGAACGCTGCGATCAGGATCAGCAGAATCTGCAACCCCAGCCACATCGAGTCCATCCATTGCCCCGGCAACAGCGAGCGCAGCTCCTCCATCAGGACAGCGCCTCGAGTTCGGCCTGCATGCTTTCCAGCGTTTCCAAGGCTTCCATCCAGGCTTCCTCAAGCTCGCCTTCGCGTTGCTTGAGCTTGGTCTGGCGGGCCAGCAGGTCGCGCAGCTCATCCTTGCGCGAGGCCTCGTACAACCCGCTGTCGCCAAGGGCGGTCTCGATCTCGGCCAGTTGCTGGTGCACTTGGTTGAGCTCGGCCTCGAGTTTGTCGGCGGCCTTCTTGTGCGGCGCCAACTGCTGACGCAGGGCGGCGGCGGCCTGGCGCTGGGCTTTCTTGTCGGTTTTGTCCGGGTTGACCGAAGTAGTGGTGACCGGCGCGTTGCGCTGACGGTACTCGATCAGCCAGCGGCTGTAATCGTCGAGGTCGCCGTCGAAGGTGTCGACCTTACCCTCGGCCACCAGCAGGAAATCGTCGGTGGTGCTCTTGAGCAGGTGACGGTCGTGGGACACCACCACCACTGCACCGGCGAACTCCTGCAGGGCCATGGTCAACGCCAGGCGCATCTCCAGATCGAGGTGGTTGGTCGGCTCGTCCAGCAGCAGCAGGTTAGGCCGTTCCCAGGCAATCAGCGCCAGGGCCAGGCGAGCCTTTTCGCCGCCAGAGAAGTTGACCACCGGCTCGTCGACGCGATTACCGTGGAAGTCGAAGCCACCAAGGAAGTCACGCAGGGTCTGCTCTCGCTCGCTCTGCGCGATGCGCTGCAAGTGCAGCAGCGGGCTGGCCTTGTCGTCCAGCGAATCGAGCTGGTGCTGGGCGAAGTAGCCGACGGCGAGGTTCTCGCCGCGCACCAGGCGCCCGGAGAGCGGCTGCAACTCGCCGGCGAGGTTCTTGATCAGGGTCGACTTGCCCGCGCCGTTGGGGCCGAGCAGGCCGATGCGCGCACCGGGCGCCAGTTGCAGCTTGACCTTCTCGAGGATCGCCTTGTCGCCGTAACCCAGGCGGCCTTCGGCGAGATCGAGCAGCGGGCTGGAGATTTTCTCCGACTCGCGGAAGACGAAGTCGAATGGCGAGTCGACATGGGCCGCCGATAGCTCCTCCATGCGCTCCAGGGCCTTGATCCGGCTTTGCGCCTGGCGCGCCTTGGTGGCCTGGGCCTTGAAGCGGGCGATGTACTTTTCCATGTGCGCGCGCTGCGCCTGCTGCTTCTCGTACGCCTGCTGCTGCTGTGCCAGGCGTTCGGCGCGGGTGCGCTCGAAGGCGCTGTAGCCGCCCTTGTAGAGATTGAGCTTGCGCTGCTCGACATGCAGCACATGGTCGACCACGGCATCGAGGAAGTCGCGGTCGTGGGAGATCAGCAACAGCGTGCCCGGGTAGCCCTTGAGCCAGTCCTCGAGCCAGAGGATGGCATCGAGGTCCAGGTGGTTGGTGGGCTCGTCGAGCAGCAGCAGGTCGGACGGGCACATCAAGGCCTGCGCCAGGTTCAGACGCATTCGCCAGCCACCGGAGAAGTCGCCGACCCGGCGGTCCATCTGCTCGTTGCTGAAACCAAGGCCCGCCAGCAGCTTGCGCGCGCGGGCATCGGCGGTGTAGCCGTCGGCGCTGTCCAGCTCACTGTGCAGGCGAGCCAGGGCGGTGCCGTCGTGGGCCTGCTCGGCGGCGGCGAGTTCGGCCTGAACCTTGCGCAGGCGCACATCGCCGTCGAGCACGTAGTCCACGGCGATACGCTCGAGTGTGTCGACCTCCTGGCGCATGTGGGCGATGCGCCAGTCACCGGGCAGCTGGCAGTCGCCGGCATCGGGCGACAGCTCACCGCGCAGCAGGGCGAACAGGCTGGATTTGCCGGCGCCGTTGGCGCCGATCAGGCCGGCCTTGTGACCGGTGTGCAGGGTCATCTCAGCGCCTTCTAGCAGGCGCTGTGGACCACGCTGTAAAGTGAGGTTCGATAGTCTGATCATGATGGTCGCGGAGTCTACCAGCTTCGCCGACCCCTGGCGCGAGTGAAACCATGCACACCGACCTGTGGAATCACGCCCTGACCCTGTACGCCCGACCGGGTGTCGAAGCGGCCAGCCTGGCCCTTCAGGAACTGGGCGGCGATGTCTGCCTGTTGCTCTGCGCCACCTGGCTGCAGGCCCGTGGCGTGGCCGCCGACGAGCAACGAACGGCCGCCTTGCAGGCCTTGGCCGGCCCCTGGCAACGCGACGTGGTTGCGCCGCTGCGCACGCTACGCCAGCAGTGGCGCGAGCACGCGCTGGCCGACCCGCGGTTGAGCGTGTTGCGTGAACAGGTCAAGGACCTGGAACTACAGGCTGAGCGCGCCTTGCTGGAACGCCTGGAGGCGCTGGCGCGGGAATGGCCTGCGACAGCGGACGCTGGGCAGGATTGGCTGGCCCGACTGGCGCCGGACCAGGCCCGGAACCACGACGCGCTGCATCAGCTGCGCGTCGCGGCCCGTGAGCTTCAGGACGCCGAAGTCGGCGACTGAGCCGGGGTGGCAGTTGCTGCTGGCGCTGCCACGCTGGTTGCCGACGCCGGGGAGGCGCCGTTGGCCGCAGTGGCAGGTTTGCTGTCAGCGGGTTTGCTGGCAACCGGCTTGGCGGCGGCGGGCCTGGACCGCGTCCTGGCGGCAGCAGGCTTGGCGGCCGGTTTGGCTGGCGCTTTGGTGGCAGCAGGTTTGGTCGCCGCAGCTTTCACCGGAGCCTTGGCAGCTGGCTTGGCCGCGGGTTTGACCGCTGCGGTTTTCGCCGGGGCCTTGGCGGCGGCAGGCTTGGCAGCGGCTGGTTTAGCCGCTGGCTTGGCGGCGGGTTTGGCTGCGGCGGTTTTCGCCGGCGCCTTGGCAGCGACAGGCTTGGTCGCAGCGGCTCTGGCCGGGGCCTTGGCAGCGGCAGGCTTGGCGGCGGCAGTTCTGGCCGGGGCCTTGGCCGCAGCGGGTTTAGCCGCTGGCTTGGCAGCAGCAGCCCGAGCCGGCGCCTTGGCGGCTGGCTTGCCAGCTGGTTTTGCTGCCGGTTTGGCCGCGGTGGTTTTCGCCGCAGGCTTGGCGGCGGCTTTCGGTGCTGCCGCACGCGAGTCCAGTGCCTTGGCCGCGGCCTCGCGCACCTTGCCGACACCCTGGGCCAGTTTCAGGCTTTCCTGGGCATCGCGCTTGAGTTGCTGAATATAAGTGCGGGTCTGGGTCTGGCGATCCTTGAGCGAGTCGAGCAAATCTTCAAGTTCGCCCGCGGCTTTTTTCGCCTTGCCCTGCGCCTTGGCTTTACCCGCCTTGGCCGCGTCCTGCAACTTCAAGCGGGCGTTGTGCAGTTTCTCCTGCGCCTTGCCACGTTGTTTTTCCAACTTGGCCAATAGTTTCTCGGCATCCGCCAGCGCTTGGGAGCAGGCATCTTCCAAATGTTCGAGCAGGCTGCCCGAAAGTTGCTGGAGCAGGTGCAACGGCGTACTTACTGGCTTCTTTTTGGCCGACATGGTTTACCTCCTGGCTGACGAGAGTGCGGCTCATACTATGCTTCTGCTGCTACCGCCGCTAGGGCATGTTGACCGTCTCGGTAGCGCCGCGTTGCATGCCTGGGCAAAGTTGTTGTCTTGCAGCTGCAAGCAAGTGTAGTTGCCCGTTAATGTGTTGCCGATATTTACACATCTTTCAGCGACAAGGCTGGCATACTTCGCGCTCATTGCCGCAGGAGTCTTCCATGCATCGCTCTCTGATTTTCGGCCTGTGCCTGGTGCCTGCGCTGTGCCTGGCCAGCACCGATAACCCACCCGCCAATGACGCTGACCTGGCCTACAGCCTGGGTAGCAGTCTGGGCGAACGGCTGCGCCAGGAAGTGCCTGGGCTACAGCTCGAGGCCCTGGTGGAGGGCCTGCGCCAGGCGTATCAAGGTGAGCCACCGCGTATCGCCAAGTCGCGCATGCAGGCCATCCTCGCGCAGCATGAAGAACAGGCCAATGCCGCCGCCGAACAGGCGCAGGTGAACAAGCTACTGACCGAGGAGAAACGCTTCCTCGCCGGCGAACGCGCCCGCAACGGCGTCCACGAGCTGGCCGACGGCATTCTCTACAGCGAGCTGGCCAGCGGCACGGGCGCCCAGCCCAAGGCCAGCGGCAGGGTGCAGGTACGCTATGTGGGACGCCTGCCGGACGGCACGGTGTTCGACCAGAACCTGCAACCGCAATGGTTCAAGCTCGACTCGGTGATCGAAGGCTGGCAGGTGGCGTTGCCGAAGATGAAGGCCGGGGCGAAATGGCGCTTGGTGGTGCCATCGGCCAAAGCCTATGGCGCCGACGGGGCGGGCGACCTGATCGCGCCCTATACCCCTCTGGTGTTCGAAATCGAGCTGCTGGACGTGGCCGACTGAATCAGGCCTGCACCGCGTCTTCTTGCTTGTGGGCGTTGTGCAACACCTCGATCAGGCAATCTTCCAGTTCGAAGCGCTCGTGCAGCAGGCCGCCGAGCTTGGCCAGCTTCTCGGCAAAACGCTCGGTATCCCTGCACTCGCCTTTCTCGCAATGATCATTGAAAGCCAGGGCGATCTGGGTGCTGTCATCGATGCGTGGGTTGATCTGCTTTGCCAGTTCCAACGCACCGGTATCACCAAATGCCTTGGCTTCACTGACCAATTGCTCGCTGACTTCGAAATGCCAGGCCGAGACATAGTCCACCAGCACCGCGCAGAAATCGCGGTTCTTCTCTTTGTCGGCAAACGCCGGCTTTGCATCGCGCAGGGCGCGGAAGGCTTGCACCAGGTCCTGGCGCTCCTCCAGCCAACGATCGATCAGCTTGTGAACTCCGCCCCAGCGTTCCTGGGCGTTCTGGCAACTATCGAGCATGGCAATCTCATCCCTTCTGGGTGGATGCCGCTGCACCTCGCGACACAATACCGTGGCACAAAGGTGACATCAGCAAACGGCATCGAGCAGTTGTATTTTCGGTGGGCGTGCTGGGAGATTATGCCCGCGCGACCTGCCCATCAAGGTACGCAGCAGACAAAGTTCATACAAGCGTTTAATCCCTTTCGCCTGCACCACTGGTCGAACAACGCCACGGGCATTGCCCTGGGTCAACGCAGCGCGCCCTTGCGGAATCGATACGCCACCAGCCAGGACGCGGGCAGCGCGGCCAGCAGCAAAAAGGCCAGCAGGCTCCATTCGGGCAAGGTCAGGTCGAGGAAGCTCCAACTGATGGAGACGCAATCGGGACTGCCCAACACGAACATGCGCAGGATCTCGCCCAGGGGCCGCTGCATGAGCTGCTCCAGCGGCAGGTGGCAACCGGCGATGGGCGATGGGTCGCTCTGCAGCCAGACATGCCGCCCCGCCAGCAACGCCCCGGCCACGGCGGTGGCCAGGGTCAGCCAGGCATAGCCGCGCTTGGCCCATGAGCGGGGGGCGTGCAGCAACGCCGCCAGGCTGGCCAAGGCATACAGGCCGAGCATCAGACGCTGACTGAAACACAGCGCGCAGGGAATCAGGCCAACCACCGATTCGAGCCGGAACGAGGCGACCAGCACCCCCAGGGCAATCAGGAAGGCGGGAAGGTAAAAGCTGCGCAAGCAGGCCAGCGACATGGGCAAGGGGTGTCCGCGAGTCAGGGAGGATGGTGAAAACGGTAGAGGAAAGGTGCGCTTTGTATCAAGGCGCTACAGCGGGGACAAGTCGCTGAATGGGCTCAGAATTGATTCTGTGGCAGGCAGGAAAGTTCTGACAAGGAGGCAGATGCAGTCAACAGCACGGCATTAGCGCGTTGGAAACGTGCGCCAAGGGCATCAGCCTTGCCGGCGAACACCGGCAAAGCGGCGCCTGGTTCGCCAGCAAGGCTGGCTCCTACAAGAAGTGCGAACGGCGGGCGGTCAGGCCCGCACGCCTTCCGGCAAGGGCAAGGCCAGCAGGCGCTCGTCCAACAACCCAAGGCCTTCCTGGAACAGCTGGTTGCTGCGCTCCGTTTCGCCCAGCCCGGCCAACAACCGCGCCAGCTCCGCACAGGCCTCCGGGTTGCGCTCCAGGCGCAGGCTGCTCTCCAGGTAGTCGCGTGCCTTGCCCCACAGACGGTTCTGCAAACTCAGGCGCCCCAGGGTCAACAACAGGCTTGGGTCTTGCGGGTGTTCTTTGAGCCAACCCTCGGCAACCTGCAACTGGCGCGCCGGGTCATCGCCGCGCACCAGGCCATACAAACGCGCCAGATGGCTTTCGTAGCCGCGCTTGAGCGCGGCCCGCAGCACCTGTTCGGCCTCGCCTTGGGCACCGCTCTGACGCAATTGCTCGGCATACGCCGACACCAGCTGGGGCTCTTGGCGCTGGGCCGCCGTCAGTTGCTGCCAGGCCCGCTCCAGTGCCTGGCGGGCAGTCTGCAGGTCCTCGCCACGGCTGGCCGCCAGGCCCAGGTTCTGGCCCCAGGCACGCTGCTCCAGATCTGCCAGCTCGGCCGGCGGCAGCACCTTGTGCTTGCGCAGGTCTGGCAGCAGGCGAATCAGCGCCGGCCAATCGCCGCGCTCCAGGTGCAGGCGCTGCAACAGCCGCAGCACCTGGGCATTGTGCGGGTGACGCTCCTGCATGGCCTGCAGGGCTTCGAGCGCACCGTCGTTCTCGCCACGGTCCATTTGCAACTGGGCGTGGGTCAAGGCAATGGCCAACTCGGCCTGGGGCTGGCGCTCCAGGGCGCGCTCGAGCAGATTGTCGCGGTCATCGACACGGCCCTGTTCGTTGGCCGCGCGGGCGGCGCCAAGGTAATACAGCAGGGGCTGGCGGGCGGACTCGGCGGCCCGTTGCAGATGCCGTTGAGCGCTTGCCCAGCGGCCCTCGGCCAGATCCAACTGCCCTTGCTCGACGGCGATGCGGGTCCGCCGGCTGCGATTGCGCCGCGACCATGGATTGACCACACCGCTTGAGGTCAGCACCAGACCGACCAGGTAGCGCAGCACCAACAGCAGCACCACCAACCCGGCCAATGCGCCCAGCGCGGCCCATAGCCCCGACTGGTAACGGAAACCGCCATAGGCGATCAGCACATAGCCGCTGTGCTTGGCGATGGCGATGCCCAGTGCCGCGGCGATCACGATCGCCAGCACCGCCAGCAGGTAGACACGTTTCATGGCTTGGCCCCCTCGGCGCTGACCGGCTGGTGCCGCCGCTGGATATAGGCCTGCACCGCGGCCAGGCTTTCGCTCAAGTCAGGCGTGACCACCGACACCGGTTGTTCGGCCAACTGGTTGAGGCTGTCGAGCATGGCCTTGCTCTGCGGGTTGTCCGCGTTGAAGTTGGCCAGCAGCACGCTGCGCGCATCGTCCAGGGCCTGGGCATACACCTTGGCCTCACCGTTGAGCGCCGCCCACTGGGCCTGCTCGATGGTCAGGCTCAGCGCCAGGCGCAGCTGGTTGAGCGACTGCCCGGACAGCAACGGGCGCACATTGTCGTCGGCGTTGAATTCGATCTGGAAGTACTTGGATATCTCGGCCCACCACTGCGACCAGCGGCTGGCGCCGTCGCCATCGGCCGTCAGCGCGCCCAGGGCATCGGCCTTGCCGTCGAACTCCGGCGACTGGGCACTGAGCTTCTGGACCTGCTCGCGCTGGGCGGCCAGCTTGAGGAACAGCCCGGTGCGGTCCGGCTGCTGGGTGCTGGAGAGCGTGGCCAGGCTGCGCGCCAGCTGCTCACGGGCGGCGAAGGCGCCTGGGTCGCTTTGCTCGCGGAGGATTTCATCGGCGCCTTCGACCAGCGCCCTGGCGCTGGCGATGTCCTGCAGCGCCGACAGGCGCAGGGTCGCCAGGCGCAGCAGATGCTCGGCCTCGGCCAGGCGCCACTCCTTGCGGCTTTCGCCAAGCGCGGTCTCCAGGCGCTGGCTCAGGCGCTGCTGGTCGCCCTGCAGTTGCGCCACCAGGCGCCGACGGTCTTCCAGCTCGCTGGCCGCCGGCAGGCTGGCCAGTTGCGCAGTTAGCTGCTGCTCACGCTGCTGCAAGGCGTCAGCGCGTTGATTCAAGGCTTGCAGGTGCTCGCCCTGGCCTTGCTCGCTGCCTTGCAGCTGCCGCACCTGCCAGGCGCCCCAGCCGCCAACCGCGACCCCGGCGGCGCCCAGCAGCAGCGCAAGCAGCGCCAAGCCGCTGCCGGAGCGTCGGGCGGGCGTGGCGGTAGTGGTGTTCGGCGCTTCGGACGCCTTGGGCTGTTCGGTGTTGGACAAGACAGTTTCGCTCACGTATCCATCCTTTGCAGGGTGCGCATCGCTGTGAAGCTTAGCGCCTTAAGGGGCAGGCGCAGCGGTTCGCTGCACAGCTGCCAGCAAGGCCGCGGCACTGGCGCCACGGCAATCCACAATTTCTCGAGCGCCCAGGGCGCGGGCCTGATCGGCCACACGCGGGCTGGGCACGAACAACGGCAGGCGCGACAGCCTTGGCCAATCCACGCCCGCCAACTGGCGCAGGTGTTCAAGCCCCTGCCCACTGCTGACCACCAGGCCGTTGAGGCGTTCCCCAACGATGCGCTGCACCAGGGTGCCAGGCGGATAATGCGGCAGGTTGCGCCGATACAGTTCCAGATAATCGACACTAGCACCTAGCTCGGCAAGACGCTCGGCCAGCAGTTCGCGACCTCCCTCGCCACGGACAATCACGACACGGGCTGTAGGAAAGCTGGCAGCCTCGCGCAGGGCAGGCAGGCAAAGCAAGGCCTCGCTGTCGTCACCGGCTGTAGGGAAAGTCACCAAAAGCCCACGTTGTTGCAGCACGCGTGCCGTAGCCTCGCCCACCGTGAACCACCCTGTGCGCGGCGCTGCGATGCCCGCGCGGTCCAGGGCCTCGAGCAACAGGCGCGCTGCCGGCTTGCTCACCACGATGATCGCCCGCGCCTGACTGACGGCCTGCAGGCCCAGCCGTTGCGCCGGGCCCTGTTCGAGGGCCTCGATGGTCAGCAAAGGCAAGCTCGCGCTGGCGATGCCCGCCTCTGCCAGGGTCTGCGCCAGTGCCGCGCAGTCCTCTTCGGGGCGGGTCAGCAGCAGGCGCCAGGGGCTCACGGGTGGCCGGCCTCGCCATAGACTTCCTGGAGGATCGCCGCGGCGCCCTGGCCAAGCAGGGCCTCGGCGACCTGCACCCCCAGGGCTTCGGCGCCAGCACGTGGCGCCCGGGCGTCAGCCACCAACAGCGTGCCACCGGACGGTTGCCCGACCAGGCCACGCAGCCACAGTTGATCGCCTTCGAGCACTGCGTAGCAGGCAATCGGCACCTGGCAGCCGCCATTCAGGCGCTTGTTCAGGGCACGCTCGGCGATCACCCGGTCGGCGGTGTCGACGTGGTGCAGCGGCGCCAGCAGCGCATGGATCTCGCGGTCGGCGCTGCGGCACTCGATGCCCACGGCGCCCTGGCCACCGGCCGGCAGGCTGTCGTCGACACTGATGGTGGAGGTGATGCGCTCTTCGAAGCCCAGGCGAATCAGGCCGGCGGCGGCGAGGATGATGGCGTCGTACTCGCCGGCATCGAGCTTGGCCAGGCGGGTGTTGACGTTGCCGCGCAGGAACTGGATTTTCAGGTCCGGGCGGCGTGCCAGCAACTGGGCCTGGCGACGCAGGCTGGAGGTACCGACGATGCTGCCGGCCGGCAGGGCTTCGAGGCTGGCGAAGGTGTTGGAAACAAAGGCATCGCGTGGGTCTTCACGTTCACAGATGCAGTACAGGCCCAGGCCTTCGGGGAAGTCCATGGGCACGTCCTTCATCGAGTGCACGGCGATGTCGGCCTCGTTGTCCAGCAGCGCGGTTTCCAGTTCCTTGACGAACAGGCCCTTGCCGCCGATCTTCGCCAGCGGCGCGTCGAGCAGCTTGTCGCCGCGGCTGACCATGGGCACCAGGGTCACCTGGATGCCGGGGTGGGCCTGCTCCAGGCGGGCTTTGACATATTCGGCCTGCCACAGGGCCAGGGCACTTTTACGGGTGGCAATGCGGATTTCGCGAGTGGACATGGAGCGCACCGAACCAGAGAAATACCGCCGATGATAACAGCTCCTCCCGGTGTACCCGCAGATTCAGATCAGCAAAGCGCCACGTGGAGCGAGCTTTAGCCGCCGGGCAAACCCGCTCCCAGACTGTCGAAGGTAAGTCAGTGCAGGGCCTGCATCATCTTGCGCACGCCTGCCACATGCCGCCGGCTTACCGTCAGGGCATCGCCGTCGAGCCCCTTCAGGTAAAGCTGGAAATGCCCCAACGGCGTGCGCTGCAGGCGCTCGATGCGCTCGCGGGCGACCAGCGCGTTGCGGTGGATGCGTACAAAGCGCTCGCCGAACTCGTCTTCCAGCGCCTTGAGCGGTTCGTCGAGCAGCACCTCGCCGGCCTCGTGGCGCAGGGTGACGTACTTGTGGTCGGCAATGAAATAGATCACCTGGGGCAGCGGGATCAGCTCGATGCCCTTGCGGGTACGGGCGCTGATATGGCTGCGCGGGCCACCCCCGGCGTCGCTGGCCGGGCGGGTCAAGGCCGCCAGTTGCGCCCGGTTGGGTTTCTCGGCGCGGCGCAGCGCGTCGCGCAGGGCCTGGGGCTGGATGGGTTTGTCGACATGGCTGAGGGTGCTGTCCTTGAAGGCCTGGCTGCCGTATTCGTCATCGCCGGTGCAGAACACCACCGCCGGCGGCGCTTCGCGTTCGCACAGGCGCGCGGCGACCTGCAGGCCGTCCAGGCCAGGCATGCCGATATCCAGCAGCACCACGTCGGGCTTGAGGCTTTCGATCAGCGCCAGGGCCTCCTCGCCGTTGGTGGCGCTGGGTTCCATCACGGTATAGCCCTCCAGCTCGCCGAGCAGCCGGCTCAAGCGCTCGCGGGCCTGGGGTTCATCATCAACGATCAGGACATTCATAATTGCGCTGGATTCCTGAGTGAGTCTCGCACGGGTATAGCGTAGACAAGTGTGGGATGACCGAAATGCGGTCACGCTACAGACCGGTGCGAAGGCCAAAGATTCACTGGGCCGGCAGATTCACCGCCAGTCCTCTGTCCAACTGTAGACGGTCCGTGGAACACTGCCGTTCAATCGTTGAATATGCCGCACCCCCGGCCCTGGGACGTTTCTCACGACCAGCGCCCCCTGCGGTGGCGGGCGCAACCCTGCTATGATCGCGGCACTTTTTCCGTTCACCCCTTCAACGAGTGAATCCATGAGCACCGACAAGACCAATCAGTCCTGGGGCGGCCGCTTCAGTGAGCCCGTCGACGCCTTCGTCGCCCGCTTCACCGCCTCGGTCGATTTCGACAAGCGCCTGTACCGCCACGACATCATGGGTTCGATCGCCCACGCCACCATGCTGGCGCAGGTCGGCGTGCTCAGCGACGCCGAACGCGACACGATCATCGACGGCCTGAAGACCATCCAGGGCGAAATCGAGGCTGGCACCTTCGACTGGCGCGTCGACCTCGAGGACGTGCACATGAACATCGAGGCGCGCCTGACCGACCGCATCGGCATCACTGGCAAGAAGCTGCACACCGGGCGCAGCCGCAACGACCAGGTGGCCACTGACATCCGCCTGTGGCTGCGTGACGAGATCGACCTGATCCTGGCCGAGATCACCCGCCTGCAAAAAGGCCTGCTGGAGCAGGCCGAACGCGAAGCCGAGACCATCATGCCCGGCTTCACCCACCTGCAGACCGCCCAGCCGGTTACCTTCGGCCACCACCTGCTGGCCTGGTTCGAAATGCTCAGCCGCGACTACGAGCGCCTGGTCGACTGCCGCAAGCGCGCCAACCGCATGCCCCTGGGCAGCGCCGCACTAGCCGGCACCACCTACCCGATCGACCGCGAGCTGACCTGCAAGCTGCTGGGCTTCGAGGCCGTGGCCGGCAACTCGCTGGACGGTGTCTCGGACCGTGACTTCGCCATCGAATTCTGCGCCGCCGCAAGCATCGCGATGATGCACCTGTCGCGGTTCTCCGAAGAGCTGGTGCTGTGGACCAGCGCGCAGTTCCAGTTCATCGACCTGCCCGACCGCTTCTGCACCGGCAGCTCGATCATGCCGCAGAAGAAGAACCCGGACGTGCCCGAGCTGGTGCGTGGCAAGAGCGGCCGCGTGTTCGGCGCCTTGACCGGCCTGCTGACCCTGATGAAAGGCCAGCCGCTGGCCTACAACAAGGACAACCAGGAAGATAAAGAGCCGCTGTTCGATGCCGCCGACACCCTGCGCGACTCGCTGCGCGCCTTCGCCGACATGATCCCGGCGATCAAGCCCAAGCACGCCATCATGCGCGAAGCGGCCCTGCGCGGTTTCTCCACCGCCACGGACCTGGCCGACTACCTGGTGCGCCGCGGCCTGCCGTTCCGTGATTGCCACGAGATCGTCGGCCATGCCGTGAAATACGGCGTGGACAGTGGCAAGGACCTGGCCGAGATGAGCCTGGACGAACTGCGCCAGTTCAGCGACCAGATCGAGCAGGACGTGTTCGCCGTGCTGACCCTGGAAGGTTCGGTCAACGCCCGTAACCACATCGGTGGTACTGCGCCGGCGCAGGTGCGCGCGGCGGTGGCTCGCGGCAAAACGCTGCTGGCTTCGCGCTAAACCCTATAGGGGCTGCTGTGCAGCCCATCGCCGGCAAGCCGGCTCCTACAGGGATCGGGTACTTTGTAGCGATGGGCCGCACAGCGGCCCCTTGCTTTCTCAGCGCTTGCCGCTCTTGATCATCTCCAGGAACGCCGGCATCGCCGCGTCCTTGTCCGCCACGACCCGCGCCATGTGCGGGTTCTCGCCCAGCAACTGCAACAGCGCCTGCGCTTGCGGGAAGTCCGCCAGGAAGTCGATGTTCAGCACCTTCTTGCCCACCGCGCAGGCCAGATCGACCGAGAAGCAGAACATCAGGTCGGCGATGGTCAACTGCTCACCCGCCACATAAGGCGCGAACTCGCCATTGCGCTTGAGGGTGGCAAAGCCCGCCAGCAGGTCCGCGCGCGCACGCTCCTTGATCAGCGGCTCCACCGCCGCGCCAAAGAACGCCTCGGCATAGCAGGTACGCGCCGGCAGTTCGATGTACAGCTCGATCTCCCGCAGCAGCTCGCGCACCTTGGCCTGGCCGAAGGCGTCGGCCGGCAGCAGCGCCTTGCCTGGCTGGGTCTGCTCGATGTAGTCGAGGATGACCCCGGTCTCGCTGATGAAACCGTGCTCGGTCTGCAGCACCGGCACCTTGCCACGGGGGCTGACCGCCAGGGCCTGGGGCGTCTGGCCGCCGAAGAACGGCACCTCCTCGAAGGGCAGGCCTTTTTCCAACAGCGCCAGCTTGACCATGTTGTAGTAGTTGCTGACAGCGAATCCATGAAGCTTGAGCATGTGAAGCAGCCTCCAGGGCCGTATGGGGTTGGCCTGTTATAGCCCCGTTGGCCGGCCCCTGGCCAGCGCCATGCACGCCGTGAATGCCGGGCATTGCCAAGGCAGGCATGGCACACTGTGCGCCTCACCACAGGAGCACCGCCATGAGCGAACCCCAAGACATCGACGGCAATGATGAAGAAGACTTCGCCGAGGCCACGCTGACCCAGGCCATCGAGAACCAGATCGAAAGCGGCGAGCCGCCAGCCGCCAAGGCCACCTTCAACAAGCTGACCCTGGTCGGCTACGAGCGTGAAGACATCCTCAACCTCATGGCCCACGTGCTGGCCATCGAGATCGATGCGATGCTCGACGAAGATCGCCCGTTCGATACCGAGTGGTACGAAACCGCCCTGCGCGCCCTACCGGAACTACCACCTGAGGCGGATCAAGGCGACATCGAATAAGCCTGACTACACTCCTGACTTCCATCCTTGTCCCGAAGTCAGGAGTTGCCCATGCCTTTTACCCCCGAACTGATCGCCGAACTGGAAGTCCTTTCCCAGTTCAACCTGGACAACCACCAGGAAGGCATCAAGGTTAGCAGCGACGCCTCCCCCGCCCTGGTCGCCGCCGCCAAGCGCCTGCATGACAAAGGGCTCACCGACCAACCCGATGGCGGTTACCTCACCAGCCTCGGTAACGATGCCGCTGAAAGCGTCCGGCTTTTGCTGACCATCCTCAAATCGAAATCCGCCCAGCCGGCCTGAACCCCTGCTCCCGCTCCTGCAGCTCGGCAGACCTGCAGGAGCGGGCTTACCGTCGATGGCTTGCACAGGCGTTGTAAATATGACGTCAAAAAGCCAGCAACCCCTTATCCGACCGCGCCACTCAGGCTAAACTCGCCAGTGCTTTCCCTGGCCTGCCTGAGCGCGCAATGAACCACCGCCACGAAATCCGCCCCGACCTGGAACAAGGCATCGACCGCAAGGAGCTGGCCAAGCTGCGTGCGCGCTTCCTGAAGATCAACCAGGGCCGTATGGCACGGGCGATGGAAGGGTTATCCACACGCCAGCAGCAGGTCCTCACGCTGCTGCCGCTGTTCTTCCACGTCAATCATCCGCTGCTACCAGGCTATGTTTCCGGCACCACCCCCGCCGGTGTCTCCGGTTTCGAGCCCGACGACGAGCTGCTCGCCGAAGCCCTGCGCCTGACCCGCTCGTTCACCTACAAGGCCCGCCATGGCAACCCACCACAGCCGATCCATGGCCTGTTCCTGATGGGCAGCCTGGGCACCCTGGCCCAGGCCGAGCAAAGCGACATGGACCTGTGGGTATGTCACGCCCCCGACCTGGGCGAGCAGGCCCTGGCCGAGTTGCGCCGCAAATGCCAGCTGCTCGAGGCCTGGGCCGCCAGCCTGGGCGCCGAGGCGCACTGCTTCCTGATCGAGCCGCAAAGCTTCGTCCAGGGCGAGCGCGACAGCCAGCTCAGCTCGGACGACTGCGGCACTACCCAGCACTACCTACTGCTCGATGAGTTCTACCGCACCGCCATCTGGCTGGCCGGGCGCACTCCGCTGTGGTGGCTGGTGCCGGTCTACCAGGAGCACAACTACCGCGACTACACCCAGACCTTGCTGTCCAAGCGCTTCATCCGCGCCCAGGACGGCCTCGACCTCGGCCACCTGGCACATATCCCGCCCGGCGAGTTCGTCGGTGCCGGGCTGTGGCAGCTGTACAAGGGCATCGATTCGCCCTACAAATCGCTGCTCAAGCTATTGCTGACCGAGGCCTATGCCAGCGAACACCCCGACGTGCGCTGCCTGAGCCTGGATTACAAGCAGGCGGTGTTCGCCAACCAGCTGGACCTCGATGAGCTGGACCCCTATGTCATGGTCTACCGGCGGATCGAGCGCTACCTGCAACAGCGCGGCGAAAACGTACGCCTGGAGCTGGTGCGGCGCAGCCTGTACCTGAAGGTGAACAAAAAGCTCAGCGACCGCAGCCGCAGCAATGGCTGGCAGCGCCAACTACTGGCACGCCTGGCCACGGAGTGGGGCTGGGATGAACGCCAGCTGAGCCTGCTGGACAGCCGCAGCCAGTGGAAGGTGCGCCAGGTGGCGCTGGAGCGCCGCGAGCTGGTGGCCGAGCTCAACCACAGCTACCGTTTCCTGACCCAGTTCGCTCGTCTGCAGAATGCCAACAGCCGTGCCGACCAGCGCGACCTGAATGTGCTCGGACGGCGCCTGTACGCCGCCTTCGAGCGCCGGGCCGGCAAGATCGAAGTGATCAACCCGGGCATCGCCCCGGACCTGGCCGAAGACACCCTGACCCTGGTCCAGTCCGCCAACCGCAAGGAGCCGGGCAGCCACCACTGGGGGCTGTACAACGGCAACCTGGGGGTGCACGAATGGGAGCACTTCAGCCCTCTGAAGCGCTGTCGCGAGCTGCTCGAGCTACTCACCTGGGCCCACCGCAACGGGGTAATCGACAGCAGCACGCGCCTGGCCCTGCACCCCGGGGTCAGCGATCTTAGCGAGTTCGAGCTGTTCAACCTGCTCGGTGCCTTGCAGCAGGGCGTGCCGCTACCCCTGGAACCGGTCAGCGAGGTGCGCCTGCTGCAACCCAGCGTGGCCGACGAAATCCTGCTGCTGGTCAACGTCGCGCTCGACCCCCTGCGCCACCACCGCGACCTGAACATCCTGATGACCACCGAGCGTACCGACTCGCTGAGCTATGCCGGCGTACGCGAGAACCTGGTGCTGACCCTGGACCAGATCACCCTGAACAGCTGGAACGAGGTGCTGGTGCAGCGCTACGACGGCGACCACGCGCTGCTACGCTGCCTGCGCGACTTTCTCAATAGCCTAGGCCAGCGCAGCCACCGCCCGCGGTTGCGGGTGCGCTGCTACTGCCACAACCGCGCCCAGGCCATCAGCCAGCGGGTCGAGGAGCTCTTCGACACCGCGCAATTGCTGCTCGACCAGCAAAGCGATCAGCGTTACCTGGTGCAAGTGGCCGAGCACACCCATGTCTTGGAACTGACACCAGGGCAGGTGACCCTCGCCACCTTCGACGACCACACGCAAGTGCTCGCCGCACTGGGCGAGGAGCGTAGCCGCTACAGCCCGCTGCACCTGGATGGCAACGCCCTGCAGGACGGCGACTTGGCGCTGGTCCTGGCCCAGGGCCAGCCCCACGCCATCCAGGTGTTCTACCGCCTGTACGAGGGCTGGGCCGACCTCTATGTCCTCGATGAGCACAATGCCCTGTGGCAGCAGCGCCTACCGCTGCAGGACGAACGCCACCTGCTGCTGCCGCTGCAGCGCTTCCTGCAATCGATGCTGATGCGCCGCGATGCGCAGTTACCGCTGGACAGCCTGCCCCAGGCCGCGCTGGAACTGCGTTACGCCCAATTGCTGCCGTCTGGCGCTGGCAAGGCGCGCGGCATCGAGCCACGCCTGGCACCGCAGGATGGCCACAACCAGCCCTATTATGAGGTTCAGGCGATCCTCCAGGCTGGGATGGGCGATGACATCCACGTAACCCTGTATTGCGACCAGCAAGAGTTTTCCCAGCTGGAGCATGGCGAGCGCCTGTATGCGGTAGTCGCCCGACAGATCCTGCGGCAACGCCAGGGCCCTGGCAGCTACCGCTGCTACATCACCGACCTGGACATGTCCGAACTGCTAGGCGAGGAACCAGGCTCGACCAGCCTCTATCTGCGCTACAAAAGCCAGTTGGAACAAGCGCTCAACGAAGGCCTGGATCGATTGCAGGCAACGTTCGAACCCTGAAACAGTTTCCCGTTCAGGAACAGCTTCCTGCTGCCCAGGCCTGATTTGTAGGAAGCATCCTCTGCGCTCCAACCTGATGAGGAGCGCAACATGAACAAAGAAAACTGGATGGGCGCACACCCGGAGCTGGGATGCCTGCGCATTGACCAACTGATCCTGCCGGGCAGCCACGACTCCGGCATGGACAAGCAGGCGCCAAACTTTTCCATCCCCCAGGAGATCACCCAGGACGTACCGTGCATCGAGCAGATCCGCGCTGGCATCCGCGTGCTGGACCTGCGAGTACAGTCGCACCACTCGTATACACCCGACCAGCCAGCGCGCTACCAGCTGTACCACCTGACGTCCTCAGGGCGTACGGTACTGGGCGATGTGGTAATGGCCCTCGAGCAATTCTATGAGAACCCTGCCAACGCCAGGGAGATCATCGTGCTAGATTTCCACGAATTCGACAGGTTCAGTGACGAAGAGCACGCGCGGTTCCAGCAACTGCTCGACGAACACCTGGAGCCACGCATGATCCACTACGACCTGAACACCCTGACACTGGATCAACTCTGGCAGCATTACCCAGGCAGAACCCTGGTCATCGCCTACAACGGACCCGCCCCCTATCGCTACTGGGAGGGCGTTGACCATGGCTGGATAGGCAGGAACACCCCCAGCACCCACGAGCTGAAGGCATTCATGGACGAAATCGCGATGGGCGCGCGGTACCGCCTGCCGCTGAGCTCGATCCAGTGCGCCAAGTACAACAAGTTAATCTTCACCCCCGACGATTTCAGCGACAAGATCGACGAGTGGTTCGAGTCCCGGGACATGGACAGCTATATCCAGCAGTTCCGGATCATCAACACCGACTGGTCACTGCGCAGTCGCATCGTCGAAAACTGCATCCACGCCAGCCGTTACAAAGCGTGGCACATGGGCAGATCCGCAGTTGGTGCTCAAAGATCGAAGTCACCGGCCGCTTCCGGCTGATATTCCACTGCCAGCAGTTCGAGCTTGAGGGTCTTGCCGCCCGGGGCCGGCCAATCGATCTGGTCACCCACCGACAGGCCCAGCAGCGCGCAGCCGATCGGCGCGAGGATCGAGACATTGCCTTCTGGCCCGGCATCCTTCGGGTACACCAGGGTCAAGTGGTAGTCCTTGCCACTGGCGATCTCGCGGCAGTGCACGCGGGAGTTCATGGTCACCACGCCGGCGGGCACCTCGTCGTGACCGACCACGTTCTCGGCGCGGTCCAGCTCGTCTTGCAGGGCGAGCACACCCGGGGTGCTTTCATCGAGGGTATCGAGCAGGCGTTCGAGACGCTGTACGTCCAATCGGGTGAGGATGAGGGAAGGCTTGGTGCTCATGATCCAGTCAGACTCCTTTGAACAAACAGTTTTCTACAGGCAGATAAAGCAAAACCCCGCCCAAGGGCGGGGTTTGCGAAAAGCTTTTGGCGTCAGCGACGCAGAACTCGACACTACCACAGCCGGGCAAATACTCAAGCCCGCACCTTCGTTGGGGTTATGCCCGCGCCTGGCTTTTCAGGGCCAACGCTTCCAGGCAGATCTGCCGGCGTCGCTGGTCATCGGCCGAGCGCCACTCGCGGATATGCTCGACATGCCGATGGCAGCCGGTACACACCTTGTGCTCATCCAGCCGACACACATTGATACAAGGTGATGGCACCGCCGGGCTGACATTACTGTAGAGCGGCTTCGCTGGCCGAGGCTGAACGCTCATTTCAGATCTCGTCGAAGTCCAGCTTCTCGCCGGCCCGCTCCCAGACGATGCGTTCGAGCATCTCGCCCAGCAGCTCCTCGGTCTTCTCGCAGGTCCACTTGCCGTTCTCTTCGTCGTAGTCGAAGTGGAAACCGCCGGACTTGTCGGCCAACCACAGCTGACGCAGTGGCTCCTGGCGGCTGAAGATCAGCTGGCTGCCATTGTCGAACTTGACGGTCAGCACACCGCCGGAGTTCTCCATGTCCAAGTCCATGCCGCTCTCGTCGAACAGGTCTTCCAGGGCCTGTTGGGTGGCGTCGACCAGATCGTGGAAACGCGCTTCGCTCAAACTCATTGCAGGGACCTCGAAAAATGGCTTCACACACGCAAGCCGGGCACGATAAGGGCGAAAGCTTCAAGCTACAAGCTAATAGCTGTAAGAAAAAGCCATATGTCCTTCGGTCGCCTAGGCCCGCCGAGCGGGGGCGCCCCTTGCATAGGCAATCAGGTGGGCGCTCGGTATACTCGGGCGCAATACTGCATATTTCCAAGGATTTCACCCATGAAACGCCTGATTTCCTCTCTCGCGGCGCTGGTCGCGGTTGCCTGCCTCGTTTCCGCCTGCGGTCAGAAAGGCCCCCTGTACCTGCCTGAAGACGGCAAGGACGGCAAAGGCCCACGCAAGTCGTCGTCGCACCAGCACCAGCGGGCCCAGCCTGTGCAGCAGCAACAGGACCTGGAGCCGCAAGAGCAGGCTGAGCCGTCGCCCGCTCAGTAAGGAAATCCCATGGATGCATTCAACTACCGCGGCGGCGAACTGTTCGCCGAAGGGGTGGCCCTGGCGGCGCTCGCCGAACGCTTCGGCACCCCCACCTATGTGTATTCGCGCGCCCATATCGAGGCCCAGTACCGTAGCTACACCGAGGCCCTGCAAGGGGTCGACCACCTGGTATGCTTCGCGGTCAAGGCCAACTCCAACCTGGGTGTGCTGAACCTGTTGGCACGCCTGGGCGCTGGCTTCGACATCGTCTCGGGCGGGGAGCTTGAGCGCGTGCTGGCCGCCGGTGGCCGCGCCGATCGCGTGGTGTTCTCCGGGGTCGGCAAGACCCGCGCCGACATGCGCCGCGCCCTGGAAGTCGGCGTGCACTGCTTCAATGTCGAATCCGCCGACGAGCTCGAGCGCCTGCAAGTGGTAGCTGCCGAACTGGGCAAGGTGGCCCCGGTATCGCTGCGGGTCAACCCGGACGTCGATGCCGGCACCCACCCGTACATCTCCACCGGTCTCAAGGAAAACAAGTTCGGTATTGCCATCGCCGATGCCGAAACGCTCTACGTGCGCGCCGCGCAGTTGCCCAACCTCGAGGTGGTCGGTGTCGACTGCCACATCGGCTCGCAACTGACCAGCGTCGAACCGTTCCTCGATGCCCTGGACCGCCTGCTGGTGCTGGTCGACCGCCTGGGCGAATGCGGCATCCACCTGCGTCACCTCGACCTCGGTGGCGGCGTCGGCGTGCGCTACCGCGACGAACAGCCCCCGCTACTGGCCGACTACATCCAGGCCATCCGCGAGCGCGTCGGCGACCGCGACCTGGCCCTGGTGTTCGAGCCGGGCCGCTACATCGTCGCCAACGGCGGCGTGCTGCTGACCCACGTGGAATACCTCAAGCATACCGAGCACAAGGACTTCGCCATCATCGACGCGGCCATGAACGACCTGATCCGCCCGGCCCTGTACCAGGCCTGGATGGATGTCAGCGCGGTCAAGCCCCGTGACGGCAAGGGCCGTGCCTACGACCTGGTCGGGCCGATCTGCGAGACCGGCGACTTCCTCGCCAAGGACCGCGTGCTCGACCTCGCCGAGGGCGACCTGCTGGCCGTGCGCTCGGCGGGCGCCTATGGTTTCGTCATGAGCTCCAACTACAACACCCGTGGCCGCTGCGCCGAAGTGCTGGTCGATGGTGACCAGGCCTTCGAAGTGCGTCGCCGCGAGACCGTCGCCGAACTGTTCGCCGGCGAAAGCCTGCTGCCGGAGTAAGCCCATGTTGCTGCGCTTTACCAAGATGCATGGGCTGGGCAACGACTTCATGGTCCTCGACCTGGTCAGCCAGCACGCGCATATCCAACCCAAGCACGCCAAGCAATGGGGTGACCGCAACACCGGCATCGGCTTCGACCAGTTGCTGATCGTCGAGGCGCCGAACAACCCGGAAGTGGACTTCCGCTACCGGATCTTCAACGCCGACGGCTCCGAGGTCGAACAATGCGGCAACGGCGCGCGCTGCTTCGCCCGTTTCGTGCTGGACAAGCGCCTGACCGCGAAGAAGCGCATCCGCGTCGAAACCAAGGGCGGCATCATCGAGCTGGACGTGCGCAACGATGGCCAGGTCTGCGTCGACATGGGCCCTCCACGCTTCGCCCCGGCCGAGATCCCGTTCGTCGCCGACCAGCAGGCGCCAAGCTATGCGTTGCAGGTCGATGGCCAGGTGCACCAGATCGCCGCAGTGTCCATGGGCAACCCGCACACGGTGCTGCGCGTCGACGACGTGCGCAGCGCGCCGGTGCACGAGCTGGGGCCGAAGATCGAGCACCATCCGCGCTTCCCGCAGCGGGTCAACGCCGGCTTCATCCAGGTAGTCGACCGCCACCGCGCCAACCTGCGGGTGTGGGAGCGTGGCGCCGGTGAAACCTTGGCCTGCGGCACCGGTGCTTGCGCCGCTGCCGTTGCGGCCATCAGCCAAGGCTGGATGGATTCGCCAGTGACCATCGACCTGCCCGGCGGCCGTCTGAACATCGAATGGGCCGGCCCCGGCAAGCCCGTCTTGATGACCGGCCCAGCCGTTCGCGTATTCGAAGGACAAGTTCGTCTTTAAGCGAGTATCCGCCATGACCGATCAGCCTAACGTTGCACCCGAGCTCGACGTCGAAACCGTGGTCGCCTACCTGCGCGCCCACCCGACTTTCTTCGCCGAGCACGACGAACTGCTGGTCGAACAGCGCATTCCCCACCAGCGTGGCGACAGCGTGTCGCTGGTGGAGCGCCAGCTCAAGCTACTGCGCGACCGCAACATCGAGATGCGCCATCGCCTGTCGCAACTGATGGATGTGGCTCGCGACAACGACCGGCTGTTCGACAAGACCCGTCGGCTGATCCTCGACCTGCTCGACGCCAACAGCCTGGAAGAGGTGGTAATGGCGGTCGAGGACAGCCTGCGCCAGGAGTTCCAGGTGCCCTTCGTCAGCCTGATCCTGTTCGGTGAAAACGCAGCCCCCGTAGGGCGCTGGGTCTCCGGGGCCGAGGCACAGCAGGCGATCGGTGGCCTGATCGCCGGTGGCAAGACCACCAGCGGCAGCCTGCGCGAACACGAACTGGCGTTCCTGTTCGGTGACGCGCAGTACAAGGAAGTCGGTTCCAGCGCCGTGGCCACCCTGGAGTACCAGGGCCTGCACGGCGTGCTGGCGATCGGCAGCCGCGACCCGCAGCACTACAAGAGCAGCGTCGGTACCCTGTTCCTCAGCTACATCGCCGAAGTGCTCGGCCGCGTGGTGCCGCGCTTCACCCTGACGCTGCGCTCGGTGCGCTGATGGAACGCCAGCTGGAAGCTTATTGCGCACACCTGCGCAACGAGCGCCAGGTGTCCGCGCACACCCTGCTGGCGTACCGCCGCGACCTCGAGAAAGTCATCGAATTCTGCAACACCCAAGGCATCGCCGGCTGGGCCGGGCTGCAAGTCCAGCAGCTGCGCCAGCTAGTGGCGCGCCAGCATCACCATGGCCAATCGTCGCGCAGCCTGGCGCGTCTGCTCTCGGCGGTGCGCGGGTTGTACCGCTACCTCAACCGCGAAGGCCTGTGCCAGCACGACCCAGCCAACGGCCTGACGCCGCCCAAGGGCGACCGCCGCCTGCCCAAGGCGCTGGACACCGACCGCGCCCTGCAACTGCTCGACGGCGGCGTCGACGATGAGTTCATCGCCCGCCGCGACCAAGCCATTCTCGAGCTGTTCTACTCCTCCGGCCTGCGCCTGTCGGAGCTGACCGGCCTCGACCTAGCCCAATTGGACCTGGCCGCCGGCCTGGTGCAGGTGCTCGGCAAGGGCGGCAAGAGCCGCGTGCTGCCGGTCGGGCGCAAGGCCCGCGAGGCGCTGCAGGCCTGGCTGCGCCTGCGCGGCATCGGCGGCCCGCTGGACGATGCAGTATTCATCACTCGCCAGGGCAAGCGCCTGAGCCCCCGAGCCATCCAGATGCGGGTCAAGACCGCCGGTGAGCGCGAGCTGGGCCAGCACCTGCACCCGCACATGCTTCGCCACTCCTTCGCCAGCCATTTGCTGGAGTCGTCCCAGGACCTGCGCGCGGTGCAGGAGATGCTCGGTCACGCCGACATCAGCACCACGCAGATCTACACCCACCTGGACTTCCAGCACCTGGCCGCGGTGTACGATAGCGCCCATCCTCGGGCCAAACGCAGCAAGGGCACGGACTCATGAGCATCAAGCTGATCACCTTCGACCTCGACGACACCTTGTGGGACACCGCGCCGGTCATCGCCAGCGCCGAAGTCGTCCTGCGCGACTGGCTCGAAGCTAACGCGCCGATCCTCGGCGGCGTGCCGGTGGAGCACCTGTTCGCCATCCGCGAGCGCCTGGTACAGGCCGAGCCGGGCCTCAAGCACCGTATCAGCGCCCTGCGCCGGCGGGTGCTGTTCCACGCCCTGGAAGAGGTCGGCTACAGCGAGAAACACGCCCAGGAACTGGCCAACGAAGGTTTCGAGGTGTTCCTGCACGCCCGCCACCAGGTGGAGGTATTCCCCGAGGTGCTGCCGGTGCTGGAGATCCTGCGCCACCACTACACCCTCGGCGTGGTCACCAACGGCAATGCCGACGTGCGCCGACTGGGTCTGGCAGACTACTTCCGCTTCGCCCTGTGCGCGGAGGACCTGGGGATAGGCAAGCCTGATCCGGCCCCCTTCTTTGAAGCACTGAAGCGTGGCGAGGTGGACGCCGGAGCGGCGGTGCACATCGGCGATCACCCCGGCGACGACATCGCCGGAGCCCAACGCGCCGGGCTGCGGGCGGTGTGGTTCAACCCGCAGCACAGGCCCTGGGCCGGCGAGCAGGCGCCGGATGCCGAAATCCAGCGGCTGTCGCAGTTGCCCGACGTGCTGTCGCGCTGGCGCTGACATTGAGGACGCGGCACAAAACCCAAAGGCACAAAAAAGCCCGCAGCGACGGCGGGCTTTTTTGCGTTCAGCCACTCAGATAGGGCGGCTGCCGTACTTGTTGTCCGGCTTCTTGGGCGGATCGGCGACCACGTTGGCCTCCACTTCCTGCACCTTGCCACCGCGCGACAGAAACTCTTCCATCGCCTTGGCCAGCGCATCGCGCTCTTTCTGCTTGGCTTCCATGCTCGGCATCTCGTCTACCGAGACCGCCGCCTTGGACTTGCCCTTGGCCGCCGGCGCCGGGCTGCTGTCGTCGTCGCCGGAGTCTTCCGCGCCGTCGTCAGCCGCGGCTTCGAGGCCTTCATCACCCTCGTCTTCGTCGCCTACTTCGAGGTCATCATTTTCCAGATCGTCGTCGCTCATGTTCTACCTCATGACTTGCGAAAAGCAGGTTAGTTATAGACCGGCGCAGCCGTAGACCGGCAGCCACCAGTGAAAATTCAACTGGCCGTGGGTTGGCCACTGCCCTGGGTGTCCGCCCCCTGGTGGAGGGCCCGGCACCCTGCAGGCCCTGCTCCTGGCAAGGCCTGACGAAATCGTGTTTGACCCTTGCTGGCCACAGGCTATTGGCAAGCCTAGCAAAGGGTGGCGAAGTGTGTGTGGACGACTCGTCCTTCACTCTTCGGCGCGCATTCTAGCGCGCTCGCGGAAAAAGCAAAGCACCAGAAACGCCCAATGACTTGTAAGTTTTCCGCCCAGGTCGCGAACAGGACAGCGAAACCGTTTGCCCGGCGCCAAGCGACAAACTACAGGCAAAAAAATGCCCGGCGAACCGGGCAAGTTTTCCTACAGGGCGATTACAGGTTGTAGCCGCGCTCGTTGTGCTGAGCCAGGTCGAGGCCGACCGACTCTTCTTCATCGCTGACTCGCAGGCCCATCACCAGGTCGAGTACCTTGAGGATCACGTAGGTGACGATGGCGGTATAGACCACGGTGAAGATCACCCCCTTGGCCTGGATCCAGAACTGCGCGCCGATGTCGGTCACCGCGCCGAAGCCGCCCAGGGCAGGCGCCGCGAACACACCGGTAAGCAACGCGCCGACGATCCCGCCGATACCGTGCACGCCGAAGGCGTCGAGGGAGTCGTCATAACCGAGCTTGCGCTTGAGGCTGGTGGCGCAGAAGTAGCAGATCACCCCCGAGGCCAGGCCGATCACCAGCGCGCCCATCGGGCCGACAGTGCCGGCGGCCGGGGTAATGGCGACCAGGCCCGCGACCACGCCGGAGGCGATGCCCAGGGCGCTGGGTTTGCCGTGGCCAATCCACTCGGCGAACATCCAGCCCAGCGCGGCGGCGGCGGTGGCGATCTGGGTCACCAGCATGGCCATGCCGGCGGTGCCGTTGGCGGCGGCGGCGGAGCCGGCATTGAAACCGAACCAGCCGATCCACAGCATGGCCGCGCCCATCAGGGTGTAGCCCAGGTTGTGCGGGGCCATCGGCGTGGTCGGGTAGCCCTTGCGCTTGCCCAGCACCAGGCAGCAGACCAGGCCGGCGATACCAGCGTTGATGTGCACCACGGTGCCGCCGGCGAAGTCCAGCACGCCCCAGTCCCACATCAGCGCGCCGTCACCGCTCCAGACCATGTGCGCGATCGGCGCATAGACCAGGGTGAACCACACCGCCATGAAGATCAGCATCGCCGAAAACTTCATGCGTTCGGCAAAGGCGCCGACGATCAGCGCCGGAGTGATGATCGCGAAGGTCATCTGGAAGGTGATGAACACCGCTTCCGGGAACAAGGCGGTGGCCGAGGTCAGGTTGGCCGGCGTGACGCCGCTGAGGAAGGCCTTGGAGAAGCCGCCAATGAAGGAATTGAGGTTGAGCACGCCCTTTTCCATGCCCGTGGTGTCGAACGCCAGGCTGTAGCCGTAGACGACCCACAGAATGCTCATCAGGCCGGTGATGGCGAAGCACTGCATCATCACCGACAGCACGTTCTTCGAACGCACCATGCCGCCGTAGAACAGGGCCAGGCCAGGGATGGTCATGAACAGCACCAGCGCCGTGGCGGTGAGCATCCAGGCGGTGTCGCCGGAGTTCAGCGCCGGGGCAGCTTCCTCGGCCAGGGCCAGCCCTGGCATTACGAGGGACAATAGGGCTCCTAGCCCTGCGATCTTGCGCAGAGTCATGTTGTTTTCTCCTGGGGCGTTGGGTTTGGTGAGGCGGTGCTGCTGTTTAGATCGCGTCGGTATCGGTTTCGCCGGTACGGATGCGGATCGCCTGCTCCAGATTGACCACGAAGATCTTGCCGTCACCGATCTTGCCGGTATTGGCCGCCTTGGTGATGGCTTCGATCACGCGGTCCAGGTCCTTGTCGTCGATGGCCACATCGATCTTCACCTTGGGCAGGAAATCGACCACGTATTCGGCGCCGCGGTACAGCTCGGTGTGACCCTTCTGCCGACCGAAGCCTTTGACTTCGGTCACGGTGATGCCCTGCACGCCGATTTCCGACAGCGACTCGCGCACGTCGTCCAGCTTGAACGGCTTGATGATGGCAGTGACTAGCTTCATGAAACTCTCTCCCGATTTGGTGGACTTGCCCCAGGAAAACAAACCCGTCTCAAGTCTAAGCGCAGCGCCTGGCTTTGTAACGCGTCGTCGGCACCCTCCCCCGGCTGAAACGCATCACGCGGCTGAAAAGGGGCCTGACGGCGGGCCTGGCACTGCCTGGTCACGACGGCTCGCATCAGTGCATGGCTCGCCAAGGTCTTTGCAGAAACCTTGCCAGCTCAAGCAAAGCGTCCAAAAACAGCGACTTGCGCGAAACAGTCGGGATTGGCCAGTTGCCAGCAGGGAAAAGCTGCACAACTTCGGTGCGCGACCTTCAGCCGCTCTGCGCGAAAAGCGTGCAGAGCAGGCGGGCCCAAGGGGCGTGCTACACTGCAGGCCTTTCACAGATCAGCGGATAGCCACACATGCTCGCCCCCAAAGCCTTTCTCGATGCCCTGAGCGACCAGGCTTCGCGCCTGTTCAGCGGCGACACCGCACAGCCCCGCGCCGAGCTCGAGAGCCAGTTCAAGGTGCTGATGCAAGGCGCCTTCAGCAAGCTCGACCTGGTCAGCCGCGAAGAGTTTGACAGCCAGATGGTGGTGCTGGCCCGCACCCGCGCGCGCCTCGAGGCGCTGGAGAAGCAGGTCGCCGAGCTGGAAGCCCGGATGACACCGCCCGCCACAGAATAACCCCCGATACACGGAGTGTTCGCCATGAAAGTCAGTGCCCGCAATGTCTTCGAAGGTACCGTCAGCGCCGTCCAGCCTGGCGCGGTGAATGCCGAGGTCGAGCTGACCCTGGGCGGCGGCGAGAAACTGGTGGCAGTGGTCACCATGGCCAGCCTGCACAACCTCAGTATCAACGTCGGCAAGCAGGCCGTGGCACTGGTCAAGGCACCGTGGGTGGTGCTGATGACCGATGCCGCTGGCTACAGGCTGTCGGCGCGCAACAGCCTCGAAGGTGAAGTGCTGCGGGTCGGCGACGGCGCGGTGAATGCCGAGGTGGTGCTGAAGCTGTCCGGCGGCACCGAGGTGTATGCCATCGTCACCCGCGAAGCAGTGCAGGAGCTTGGCCTGAAGCCGGGTGTGAAGGCCACCGCGCTGATCAAGGCCTCGCACATCATCCTGGGTGCCAAGCCCTGATCGAATGCCCGCTTCTACCTTGCCAAGGTAGAAGCGGGGTTGCCCCGCGATGCTAATCGCGCGGCATACTGGATTAATTCCCCTCCCAGCAGATGAAACTTGTTTAAGTTACGTCTTCCCGGTTGACTTCCCCGCTATGCTTTGCATAAAGTTCACCCGCCCCGAAAAGCGGGCCTTTATTTCAACTCACGAAGAATTCAATGGACACAGTATCTAGTCGCTGTCTGGCAGCCGTTGGCCGCCAGGCACTTGAACCGGAACTCCGGGCCCGCCCCTAGGTCGGGCAAGCCGCGCCAGAGCCTGATGCTCCGCCGTAGCTTGCCGCCCCGGGTGCCCGCCCGGTCGGAGGCAAGCTCATGAACCCCGATATCGCTACCCCTCGCCTGCGCGCCTTTGCGCACAAGGCCCCGTACCGTCCTGTCCGCGGCTGGGGCTTGTCCTCGCCCCTGAAACCGCCCAGTCGATAGCGCGCCCGTTGCTGCCTGCAGTGACGCGCGCGATGCTGTCCGTTCACTGAACTGACGCCATTTAAATCGTCAGAAACTTCCGAACTTTTATTAATTAAAGTTCGCTGGAGTTCTATTGCCCGCCATTTAGCAAATTGGATTAACCGACCATGGAATCAGCCAGTAGAAAGTTCGCTGCCGATCTTATTTCCGGCATTCGCCAGCGAACACGTAACCGTCGGAAAAACCACGTTTTTCATTGTTTGAATCATTGCGACACGGGACACCTTCACTCACCTTCCCCACCGTGAGTCGACTGTGTGTCGTGCCGCCTCCTGCGGCAGGAGCACAGCCAAATGACCGTAAAAGACCGCAACACCCGCAGCAAAGCCGGCGCAGACACTCGCCTGTCCATGCGTGCCGCCCGCGAGGCACGCAACGGCCTGGCCGTGACCCTGGCCAACCTCGATGCCAGCGAACTGGGCCTGACCGAGCACGAAGCCGCCAAGCGCCTGCAGCGCGACGGCGTCAACCAAGTCGCCCATGACAAGCCGCAACCGGCCCTGGTGCAACTGCTCAAGGCCTTGCACAACCCCTTCATCTACGTGCTGCTCACCCTCGCCGGCATCAGCTTCGTCACCGACTACTGGCTGCCGGTACGCGCAGGCGACCTGGAAGACGCGGACCTGACCAAGGTCATCATCATCATGACCATGGTCAGCCTCAGCAGCCTGCTGCGCTTCTGGCAGGAGTACCGTTCGGGCAAGGCCGCCGACGCCCTCAAGGCCATGGTCCGCACCACCGCCACCGTGCTGCGCCGCGAGCGCCACGACCAGCCGGCGCGCCTGCGCGAAGTGCCGATGAACGAGCTGGTGGCTGGCGATATCGTGCAACTGGCGGCCGGCGACATGATCCCCGCCGATATCCGCCTGATCGAGTCCCGCGACCTGTTCATCAGCCAGGCGGTACTGACCGGCGAGGCGCTGCCGGTGGAGAAGTACGACACCCTCGGCCACGTCGCGCAGAAGTCCGCCGGGGGCAGCGCCAGCGATGAAAGCGGCCTGCTCGACCTGCCCAACATCGGCTTCATGGGCACCAACGTGGTTAGCGGCCGCGCCCGCGCCGTGGTGGTGGCCACCGGCAAGCGCACCTACTTCGGCTCGCTGGCCAAGGCCATCGTCGGCTCGCGTAGCCAGACTGCCTTCGACCGTGGGGTGAACAGCGTCAGCCGCCTGTTGATCCGTTTCATGCTGGTAATGGTACCGGTGGTGTTCATGCTCAACGGCGTGGTCAAGGGCGACTGGAGCGACGCCTTCCTGTTTGCCCTGGCCGTTGCCGTGGGCCTGACCCCGGAGATGCTGCCGATGATCGTCAGCGCCAACCTGGCCAAAGGCGCCGTGGCCATGGCCCGGCGCAAGGTGGTGGTCAAGCGCCTGAACGCCATCCAGAACTTCGGGTCGATGGATGTCCTGTGCACCGACAAGACCGGCACCCTGACCCAGGACCGCATCATCCTCGAACACCACGTCGACCCCAGCGGCCACAAGGACCCGCGCCTGCTGGAGCTGGCCTGGCTCAACAGCCACCACCAGAGCGGCGTGAAAAACCTGATGGACCAGGCCGTGCTGCGCTTTGCCGGCGAAGACCAGGGCTTCCAGCCTCCCTATGCCTACGCCAAGGTCGACGAACTGCCCTTCGACTTCATCCGCCGGCGCCTGTCGGTGATCGTCAAGGATGCCCTGGGCGACCACCTGCTGGTGAGCAAGGGCGCCGTCGAGGAAATGCTGGCCATCGCCACCCATGTGGAAGAAGGCGGCCAGCGGATCGCTCTGGATGCCGGGCGACGCCAGCAACTGCTGGCCACCGCCAGCAGCTACAACCAGGAGGGTTTCCGCGTGCTGTTGGTCGGCACCCGTGATATTCCGGCCGTTGACGGCAAGCCCCAGTACCACACCGATGACGAGCGCGAGCTGGTGATTCGTGGCTTCCTGACCTTCCTCGACCCGCCCAAGGAAACCGCCGGCCCGGCCATCGCCGCCCTGCGCGAGATGGGCGTGAAGGTGAAGGTGCTGACCGGCGACAACCCGGTGGTCACCTGCAAGGTCTGCCGCGAAGTGGGCCTGGAGCCCGGCCAGCCGCTGCTCGGCCAGGACATCGAACGCCTGGACGACACCCAGCTCAAGGCCCTGGTCGAAGAGCGCACGGTGTTCGCCAAGCTCACACCGCTGCAGAAATCGCGGGTGCTCAAGGCGCTGCAAGCCAATGGCCACACCGTGGGCTTCCTCGGTGACGGCATCAATGACGCCCCGGCGCTGCGCGATGCCGACGTGGGCATCTCGGTGGACAGCGGCACCGATATCGCCAAGGAATCGGCCGACATCATCCTCCTGGAAAAGAGCCTGATGGTGCTGGAGGAAGGGGTGCTCAAGGGCCGCGAAACCTTCGGCAACATCATGAAGTACCTGTGCATGACCGCCAGCTCCAACTTCGGCAACGTGTTCTCGGTGCTGGTGGCCAGCGCGTTCATCCCGTTCATGCCGATGCTGGCGATCCACCTGCTGCTGCAGAACCTGATGTACGACTTCTCTCAGCTGTCGCTACCGTGGGATCGCATGGACAAGGAATTCCTGCGCGAGCCACGCAAGTGGGATGCCCGCAACATCGGTCGCTTCATGCTGTGGATCGGCCCGACCTCGTCGATTTTCGACATCACCACCTTTGCCCTGATGTGGTACGTGTTCGCCGCCAACAGCGTGGAAATGCAGGCGTTGTTCCAGTCCGGCTGGTTCATCGAGGGCTTGCTGTCGCAGACCCTGGTGGTGCACATGCTGCGTACCCGCAAGGTGCCGTTCATCCAGAGCACCGCGGCGCTGCCGGTGATCCTGGCCACCGGCCTGGTGATGTGCCTGGGCATCTATATCCCGTTCTCGCCCCTGGGGGCGATGGTCGGGCTGGTGCCGCTGCCGTGGGAATACTTCCCATGGCTGGCCGCTACCCTGCTCGGCTACTGCCTGGTGGCCCAGGGCATGAAGACCCTGTACATCCGCCGCTTCGGCCAGTGGTTCTGAGGGGGTGGGCATGCGCGTACTGATCTGCGCGGGGCGCAACTACGCCGACAACCAACGCTGCCGCCAGGCGCTGGACGCCCTCCAGCGCCAGCAACCGATCCGGGTGCTGATCCACGGCGGCAGCCAGCACCTGGGCGGCGAAATCGAAGGCTGGGCCCGCGAACAGGGCGCCGACATCGTGCGCTATCCGCCCAACTGGCAGTTGCACGGCAAGCTGGCCGAGCGCCTGCGCAACGTCTTCATGCTGCGCGACAGCCGCCCCGACCTGGTGCTGGCGCTGCCGGGCGGCGACGATACCGAGGAGCTGCTGGCCCGGGCGCGGGGTGCGGGGATTGCGGTAATCTGCGCCAGGCAGCCACGGACGGCGGGCGCCCACGGTCCTGGGGGCCAGGCCGGACAAAATTCGACGCACTCTTCTCGTCCACCTGCACAGGGGCACCACTAAGCTTTGCCAGGCCGCAGGACGCGGCCATCACCTGCAAACACGGAGTGCCCCATGTCCCTCGCCCTCGTCCACAGCCGCGCCCAGGTGGGGGTGCAAGCACCCGCCGTAAGCGTCGAAACCCACCTGGCCAACGGCCTGCCCACGCTCACCCTGGTCGGTCTGCCGGAGGCCACGGTCAAGGAGAGCAAGGACCGGGTCCGCAGCGCCATCGTAAACTCCGGGCTGGACTACCCGGCCCGGCGCATCACCCAGAGCCTCGCCCCGGCCGACCTGCCCAAGGACGGTGGCCGCTACGACCTGGCCATCGCCCTGGGCATCCTGGCCGCCAATGGCCAGGTACCGGTTGCCGCCCTCGACGGCATCGAATGCCTGGGCGAACTGGCGCTGTCGGGTACGTTGCGTCCGGTACAGGGTGTACTGCCTGCGGCACTGGCGGCGCGCGACGCGGGTCGGGCGCTGGTGGTGCCCAGGGAAAACGCCGAAGAGGCGAGCCTGGCCAGCGGCCTGGTGGTGTACGCGGTGGGGCACCTGCGGGAACTGGTCGCCCACCTGAATGCGCAACCTTCGCTGCCACCCTACGCCGCGAATGGCCTGTTGCTTGAGCAACGCCCCTACCCGGACCTCAGCGAAGTGCAGGGCCAGATCGCTGCCAAGCGGGCGCTGCTGGTCGCCGCGGCTGGCGCGCACAACCTGTTGTTCTCCGGGCCGCCGGGCACCGGCAAGACCCTGCTCGCCAGCCGCCTGCCCGGGCTGCTGCCGCCGCTGGACGAGCGCGAGGCGCTGGAGGTGGCGGCGATCCGCTCGGTCAGCGGCCATGCCCCGCTCGATTGCTGGCCACAGCGGCCGTTCCGCCACCCCCACCACTCCGCCTCCGGCCCGGCGCTGGTGGGTGGTGGCAGCCGACCGCAACCCGGCGAGATCACCCTGGCGCACCATGGCGTGCTGTTCCTCGATGAGCTGCCCGAATTCGAACGGCGCGTGCTGGAGGTGCTGCGCGAGCCGCTGGAGTCCGGCGAGATCGTGGTGGCCCGGGCCAAGGACCGGGTGCGCTTCCCGGCGCGCTTTCAACTGGTGGCGGCCATGAACCCCTGCCCCTGCGGCTACCTGGGCGACCCCACCGGCCGTTGCCGGTGCAGCAGCGAGCAGATCCAGCGCTACCGCAACAAGTTGTCCGGCCCCCTGCTCGACCGCATCGACCTGCACCTGACGGTGGCCCGGGAAAGTACCGTGCTGACTCACCAGCCCAGCGGCGAGACCAGCGCCAGTGTTGGCCAGCGGGTGGCCGAGGCACGGGAGCTGCAGCAGCGCCGGCAGGGCTGCGCCAATGCCTTCCTCGACCTCAAGGGGCTGCGCCGGCATTGCCCGCTGGAGCCGGTCGACCAGGCCTGGCTGGAGCAGGCCTGCGAACGGCTGACGCTGTCGTTGCGGGCAGCGCACCGGTTGCTGAAGGTGGCCCGCACCCTGGCGGACCTGGAGGGCACGCAAGCCATAGCCAGGTCGCACCTGGCGGAGGCGCTGCAGTATCGGCCCAGCGCCTGATCCTTTACGGCGGTTTTCCGCGCAATCACCCGCTGTATCAAGGCTGAGCCCCGTCGACAGACCCACTCAATCAGCGTAATAGCGGAAATATATTTTGCGCACCAAATATTTGCGCGCACCATTCATCTCAAGCAGCAAGCAGTCGCCAACCCTACTCAGCAGAACCCGGAGAACGATCATGCCCCTTCGCAAAGCCTTCGCCGTCACCGTCACCACCCTGGCCCTCGGCACCAGCGTCAGCAGCTTCGCCAGCGAAGCCACCCCGTACCGCTACGGCATGGACCTGGACATCGCCAAGGTCGTCAGCGTCGATGCCCCCGCCAGCGCCCAAGGCCAGACCAGCACCGCCACCCTGACCTACCGCGACAGCAGCGGCCAGCTGCGCGCCGTGAGCTACGTGCAACCCACCGTCCTCGCCAACCAGAACTGAGCCGCGGCTTGCCCGCCAAAGGAGCTAGAACATGAAACTGTCCCACACCCTGACCGCCGGCCTGCTGGCCCTTGCCGTGAACAGCGCCTTCGCCGCTGGCAGCCCCGGCGTCGAGCACACCACCCAAGGCTTCCTCGACGCCCTGGCCGCCGGTGGCGGCAAGCCGCTGGAGACCCTCGCGCCCAAGGATGCCCGTGCGGTGCTGAGCGGTGCCCAGGCCGGGGTGAAGGTCGATGTGTCTGGGATCCGCGTCGAACGCCGGACCATCCAGGCCGACGGCCAGCCGCTGGAGATCCGCGTGGTGCGGCCCGAAGGATCCAAGGGCGATCTGCCAGTGTTCATGTTCTTCCACGGCGGCGGCTGGGTGCTGGGCGACTACCCCACCCACGAACGCCTGATCCGTGACCTGGTGGTGGGCTCCGGCGCTGCGGCGGTCTACGTCGACTACACGCCGTCACCGGAAGCGAAGTTCCCCACCGCGATCAACCAGGCCTACGCCGCCACCCGCTGGGTCGCCGAGCACGGCCAGGAGATCGGTGTTGACGGTAGCCGCCTGGCGGTGGCCGGCAACAGCGTCGGCGGCAACATGGCCGCGGTGGTGGCACTGAAGGCCAAGGAGGCCGGCACGCCGAAGTTGCGTTTCCAGGCCCTGCTGTGGCCAGTGACCGACGCCAACTTCAACAACGCGTCCTACAACCAGTTCGGCGAAGGCCACTTCCTGACCCGCAACATGATGCAGTGGTTCTGGAACAACTACACCACCGACCCGCGCCAGCGCGATGACATCCACGCCTCGCCACTGCGCGCCAGCCTCGAGCAGTTGCAAGGCCTGCCACCGGCCCTGGTGCAGACTGCCGAGATGGATGTGTTGCGTGACGAAGGCGAGGCTTACGCCCGCAAGCTGGACGCCGCCGGGGTACCGGTGACCGCCGTGCGCTACAACGGCCTGATCCATGACTACGGCCTGCTCAACGTGCTGCGCACCGTGCCCAGTGTGCGCAGTGCCATGGACCAGGCGGCGCAGGCGCTGAAAGCCCATTTGCAGTAAGCAGTTGATCGCGGGGCAAGCGCGCTCCCACGCAGGTATCAGACCTTCGTGGGAGCGCGCTTGCCCCGCGATTGATTCAGCAAAGGTCCCACTTTCAGAACGCTGCTTCCTGTAACCCAGGAATTGCCCTGCTTCCCATCTCACCCGAAAATGCCCGCCTCTTTCATCGATGACATAAGCTGTTGCATCACACGCTGCCGCACGCAGTTCAAGGAGTCCGAGCAATGCCACACGAAGGCAGCCTGCTACAAACCGCCGTCATCTTCCTTCTCGCAGCCGTGGTCGCCGTGCCACTGGCCAAGCGCCTGCAACTGGGCGCCGTGCTCGGCTACCTGCTGGCCGGCGTGGCCATCGGCCCGCAGGCCCTGGGGCTGATCCGCGATACCGAGAGCGTCGCGCACATCTCCGAACTGGGCGTGGTGTTGCTGCTGTTCATCATCGGCCTGGAGCTTTCACCACGACGCTTGTGGCTGATGCGCAAATCGGTGTTCGGCGTCGGCACCGCGCAGGTGATCCTGACCGGCGCGGTACTGGGCGCCATCGCCCTGTTCGGCTTCAGCCAGACGCTACCCGCGGCCATCGTGCTCGGCCTTGGCCTGGCCCTGTCGTCCACCGCGCTGGGCCTGCAGAGCCTGGCCGAAAGCAAGCAGCTCAATGCGCCCCACGGTCGGCTGGCCTTCGCCATCCTGCTGTTCCAGGACATCGCCGCCATCCCGTTGATCGCCCTGGTGCCGCTGCTGGCCGCGAGCGGCCCGGACACCAGCCACGGCGACAGCCTCGAGCATGGCCTGAAGGTGTTCGCCAGCATCGCCATCGTCATCGTCGGCGGTCGCTACCTGTTGCGCCCGTTGTTCCGTATCGTCGCCCGCACCGGTTTGCCGGAAGTGTCCACCGCCACCGCGCTATTGGTGGTGATCGGTACCGCCTGGTTGATGGAGGAGGCCGGCGTGTCCATGGCCCTGGGCGCCTTCCTCGCCGGCCTGCTGCTGGCCGACTCCGAATACCGCCATGAACTGGAATCGCAGATCGAGCCGTTCAAAGGCCTGCTGCTGGGCCTGTTCTTCATCAGCGTCGGCATGGGCGCCAACCTGCGCCTGCTGCTGGAAATGCCGCTGGTACTGCTGGGCCTGACCCTGTTGTTGATCGGCGTGAAGCTTACGTTGCTGATCGGCGTCGGCCGCCTGGCCGGTGGCCTGAACAGCGCCAGCGCCCTGCGCCTGGGGATGGTGCTGGCTGCCGGCGGCGAGTTCGCCTTCGTGGTGTTCAAGCTGGGCAAGGACCAGGGCCTGTTCGACACCCAGACCTACGACCTGCTGCTGATGACCATCACCCTGTCGATGGCCCTAACGCCGCTGCTGATGCTCGGCTGCGCCCGCGCCCTGAAGCGCCCGCAACCCGCCCGCGAGGTGCCCGAGCAGTACAAGGCCATCGACGCTGGCACCCCGCGCGTGGTGATCGCCGGCATGGGCCGCATGGGCCAGATCGTCGCGCGCATCCTGCGGGCGCAGAAGATCCCGTTCATAGCCCTGGAGACCTCGGTGGACGCCATCGAGATGACCCGCATGTTCGAACAGGTGCCGGTGTTCTATGGCGACCCACTGCGCCCCGAAGTGCTGCACGCGGCCAAGGTCGGCGAGGCCGAGTATTTCATCATCACCATCGACGACCCCGAGGTGGCCATTCACACCGCGGAGCGGGCCAAGCGCCTGTACCCGCACCTGAAGGTGATCGCCCGGGCACGTAACCGTCAGCATGTGCACAAGCTGATGGACGTGGGTGCCGACCCGATTCGCGAGACGTTCTATTCCAGCCTGGAGATGAGCCGCCGCGCGCTGGTCGGGCTGGGGCTCTCCGAAGCCCAGGCGACAGACCGCATCGCCCGGTTCACCGAGCATGACGAACAGGTGCTGGAAGCCCAGGGGCAGGTCCGCGACGATCGGGCCAAGGTGATGCAGACGGCCAAGGAAGCGCGGGTGGAGCTGGAGCGGTTGTTTGCGTCGGATGAGGATTGAGGGCCAGGCGCAGGAAATACCCTACGAAACCTGTCGATGGCCCTCTGATTGTTCGAGCACACCCTGCTCCCTAGGCTGATCAGGTCGCCGCCATTACAGCGAACCTGATCGCTGCCAGGGATTTCCTTGAGCCCCTACTCTGCGTCCCCGAAGATTACCGAGAAGAAAGGTCAGAGCACTTGGCTGGACCTGCAATTACCCGATCTCAGGACCCTTGATCGGGCATGGCGTGCGCCTACCGTCGAAGAACTCATTGCAGCTGACAATCATCTCGTCGCAGTGGATTTGGTCGCGTATCACCTGGGCCTGAATACATCGTCCATGTATTCGCGGGGCATCGACACCCCTCTTGGTGTGGTCCAGATCCGCCACAGCTGCATCGCCCACATCGTCGAGAAGCGCCAGGATGCCAGAGAACGCTTTGCCAGAGTGGCGCTGGATACACTAACCGGACCATTCGAGGTATGGCGGGTCGCATACAGCAACGACACCCATAGGTTGGCGTTCATCGGCGCCTATGAATCCAAGCGGCAGATGCTGGTGATCGTTACGCTGGAGCAGGGCAAGCTGTTGTGGAATTTCATGCAATGCGATGCGAAAGCACTGAACAAGCGCCGTCACGGCGAGCTGCTGTATCAGCGCTATGAGTTTCTGCCAGGCAAAGAAAAGGGCCACTGCGAACAGTGGCCCTGAAGCGATGCTTGATATTCATATACACACCCTCAAGCCGGGGTGTGGAGGTCTCACCCTACGCTGATGATTCAGCCATCGACGGGGTTCCTACGCCAGCTATTGCCGCTGAATGGCAACTGGTTTCGCGCTCATCTGAAACGCTAACAACAGCCGCCAGGCAAGTCAACGGAAGCGGACAAATGGAATGTAGCCAGAAATGGCCGGCTAATAGCGCCAAAACGGGGGGTTCTGGCAATTTCCCACAAGCCTTGAAGAATCTTCTCACTAGGCAGCCTATAAGCCGGGAAATACTCTACGAAGTCTGTCGATTCCCGTCTGATTGTCCGGGGAAATCATGCCCTCTAGGATCTCCCGGTCGCTGTCTGTTCAGCGATCGGACGTGGAAATCCGGTTAGGGTTATTGCCTTCAATGGCAGTTGTGCGCGGGAGGCCGCCTGGCCTGCCGGGTTGACCTCTAACCGGTTTCCACCCCGCGTACGACTGCCACCCTCTGCGTGGAAACGGACGGTTGCGGTTCAACCCTTAGAGGATCACTGCAATGAAAAAAATCGTCCCCGACCCACCCCTTCCCGACACCCGCCACCACACCTTCGGCAAATGCGACGCCGGCCACCCACCGCTGTTCGCGGTCAACCCCAATATCAACGCCCACGACGCCTTGGTGCATGTCGCCGAGTACCTGCGCAGTGCCTACAACGTCGGCTACAAGGCGTTGGAGCATACGGATGAAACCGGCAGGAGCCTGCTGTGGGCCAGCCTGCATGGGATCGAGATGGCCGAGGGCCTGACCGAGGCGATGCTGGAGGGTATCGAGTCGCCCTGAGCGACATTGCCTTCAAGGGAGTTGGATGAAGGCCATCACCGCCCGGTAGACTGCGCCCCACTACCCCGGCGCGCTGTGGAGATCGCCCCTTGGAAGACCTCAACTCCCTCTACTACTTCACCCAGGTGGTCGAGCACGGTGGCTTCGCCCCGGCCGGGCGGGCGCTGGACATGCCCAAATCCAAGCTCAGCCGGCGCATCGCCGACCTCGAGGAGCGCCTCGGCGTGCGCCTGCTGCACCGCACCAGCCGGCATTGCTCGCTGACCGAGATCGGCCAGGCCTACTACAACCGCTGCCTGGCCATGCGCGTTGAGGCCGAGGGCGCTGCCGAGATCATCGAGCGCAACCGCAGCGAACCGAGGGGGCTGGTGCGCATCAGTTGCCCGACCACCCTGCTCAACTCCTGGGTCGGTCCGATGCTCACCCGCTACATGCTCAAGTACCCGCAGGTGGAGCTGTTCATCGAGAGCACCAACCGCCGCGTCGACCTGCTGCACGAGGGCTTCGACGTGGCGCTGCGGGTGCGCTTCCCGCCGCTGGAGAACACCGACATGGTGATGAAGGTGCTGAGCAACAGCACCCAGTGCCTGGTCGGGCATCCGTCGTTTCTCGAACGGCTGGCTGAAGGCTTCGACCCGCAGCAGCTCAGTGAGCTGCCCAGCGTCCATTGGGGCAGCGCCCAGCGTGAGTACCAGTGGGAGCTGTTCCAGGGCGAGGACATGAGCCGCAGCCTGGTAATCCCGCACACGCCGCGAATGGTCACCGATGATCTGTTTGCCTTGCGACACTTCGTGGTGGCAGGCGTGGGGATCGCGCACCTGCCCAGGGTGGCGGTGCGCGAGGACTTGGCGGCGGGGCGCCTGGTGGAGCTTCTGCCGGACTGGCATCCGCGATGCGGCATCGTGCATGCGATCTTCCCGTCGCGGCGCGGGCTGCTGCCGTCGGTGCGGTCGTTGATCGACCATCTGGCGGAAGAATTCGCCATCAGCGACATGGCTTAGATACAGGGGCTGCGTTGCAGCCCCAGGCCCACTCAGAACGCGAAGCAGGAACAGCCCAGCGCGCCCCAGAACCCTTGGTAATCGCTCACCGGCACACTGGAGTGCCGCGCCTTCTCATGGCTATGGGCATGCACCCCGCACGGCCCGACGCACTGGTGCAGCGCCGCCGCCATCGGTGCCCCGGCGCGCCAGTGCCCCGGTACCTTGGCCACCGGCGACCACTCGGGCAACACCGGCACCTGCGCCGGGCCCAGCTTGTCGAACTCGGCGGCGCCGTACACCACCTTGCCATCGACAACAGTGAGCACCGACTCGATGCCCTTGATCGCCTCTTCATCGACGCTGAAGAAGTCCAGCGACAACGCCGCCAAGTCCGCCAGCTGGCCGACCTTGATCTGCCCCTTCTTGCCCTGCTCGCTGGAGAACCAGGCGCTGCCGTGGGTGAACAGCTGCAGCGCGGTCTCGCGGCTAAGGCCTTCCGGATACAGTTCCAGCCCGCCGACGGTCTTGCCGCTGACCATCCAGTACAGCGACGTCCACGGGTTGTAGCTGGACACCCGGGTCGCGTCGGTCCCGGCCCCCACCGGCACGCCCATGTCGAGCATGCGCTTGATCGGCGGGGTGTGCTCGGCGGCCTTGGCGCCGTAGCGATCGACGAAGTATTCACCCTGGAAGGCCATGCGGTCCTGGATGGCGATACCCCCGCCCAGCGCCCGCACCCGCTCGATGTTCTGCGGGGTGATGGTCTCGGCATGGTCGAAGAACCATGGCAGGCCATTGAACGGAATGTCGCGGTTGACCTTCTCGAACACGTCGAGCATGCGCGAGATCGACTCGTCGTAGGTGGCGTGCAGGCGGAACGGCCAGCGCTGCTCGACCAGGTGGCGTACCACCGGCTCCAGCTCCTGCTCCATAGTCTGCGGCAGGTCCGGACGCGGTTCGAGGAAGTCCTCGAAGTCGGCGGCGGAGAACACCAGCATCTCGCCAGCACCGTTGTGGCGGAAGAAGTCATTGCCGTCGCCCGGCTTGACCTTCTGCGTCCAGTTCTTGAAGTCGATGAGCTCTTCCTTGGGCTTCTGGGTGAACAGGTTGTAGGCAATGCGCACGGTCAGCTGGTCGTTGTCGGCCAGTTCCTGGATCACCTGGTAGTCGTCCGGGTAGTTCTGGTAACCGCCGCCGGCATCGATGGCGCTGGTCAGGCCGAGGCGGTTAAGCTCGCGCATGAACTGGCGGGTAGAGTTGACCTGGTACTCCAGCGGCAGCTTCGGTCCCTTGGCCAAGGTGGCGTAGAGGATCGTGGCATTTGGCCGGGCGATGAGCATGCCGGTGGGGTTGCCGAACTTGTCACGCTGGATCTCGCCACCCGGCGGATTCGGCGTGTCCTTGGTGTAGCCCACGGCCTTGAGCGCGGCGCGGTTGAGCAAGGCGCGGTCGTACAGGTGCAGCAGGAATACCGGGGTGTCCGGCGCGGCCTGGTTGATCTCTTGCAAGGTGGGCATGCGCTTTTCGGCGAACTGGAATTCGTTCCAGCCGCCGACCACGCGCACCCACTGCGGGCTCGGCGTGCGCTCGGCCTGGTCCTTGAGCATGCGCAGGGCGTCGGCCAGGGACGGTACGCCTTCCCAACGCAGTTCGAGGTTGTAGTTCAGGCCGCCACGGATCAGGTGCAGGTGCGAGTCATTGAGGCCCGGGATGACCGTGCGCTGTTTGAGGTCGATGATCTGCGTGGCGGCGCCCTTGTGGGCCATGGCTTCGGCGTCGCTGCCCACGGCAAGGAACTTGCCGTCCTTGATGGCAACGGCACTGGCGCGGGGCTTTTCACGGTCAACGGTATGCAGCTTGCCGTTGAACAGGATGAGGTCGGCAGTCATGGCGCTTCCTTGGGTGGCGGCGTGGGCGAAACCGGCGGCGCCGGCGAAGGGCAATGCGGACCAAAGTGCGCCAGCGGCGCCGAGTACCGTGCTGGTGGCCAGAAACTGGCGGCGACTCTTGTCGTTGGGATCCTGGGACATGGCGTTCTCCCTCGAGGGCGGCAAGCGCGACTGAGCTTGCCACCGATACATGACAGAGAAGGGGGCTGGGCTGGCCGTGGAAGACTAGCAGCGGGAACAACCAGGCGCCGTTTCCGGCGCCCGGTGTCTTACTTGCCGGCGGTCAGGGCGTTGTAGCTGGTGATCAGGTTGCGGTAATCAGGGATGTGGTTGGAGAACAGCGCCGCCAGCCCTTCGACATCGTTGCGCCAGTCACGGTGCAGCTCACAGGCCACGCCGAACCAGGTCATCAACTGGGCACCGGCCTGGCTCATGCGGTCATGGGCGGCGTCGCGGGTCATTTCGTTGAAGGTGCCGGAGGCGTCGGTGACCACGAACACTTCAAACTCTTCTTCAAGGGCCGCCAGCGCCGGGAAGGCCACGCACACTTCGGTCACCACGCCGGCAATGATCAGCTGCTTCTTGCCGGTGGCCTTCACTGCCTTGACGAAATCTTCGTTGTCCCAGGCGTTGATCTGGCCGGGGCGGGCAATGTACGGGGCATCCGGGAACAGCTCCTTGAGCTCCGGCACCAGCGGGCCGTTGGGGCCTTGCTCGAAGCTGGTGGTGAGGATGGTCGGCAGGTTGAAGTACTTGGCCAGGTCGGCCAGGGCCAGCACATTGTTCTTGAAGCGGTCCGGCTCGATGTCACGGACCAGGGACAGCAGCCCGGCCTGGTGGTCGACCAGCAGTACGGCGGCGTCGTCTTTGTTCAGGCGGGTGTAAGTGAATTTGCTCATGGTCGTTGCTCCCAAAGGTGTGTGATTGTCGTTGCCATCGGTGTTTCGCGTTGATGGGCAAAGATTAGATTGATCACCTTTGAGCCGGTAGACGGCAAAAATTGGCCCTAGCGTTCTGTTTTATGAACGATAGTTTTCCCTTTACGCAGAGCCGCTCAACGGACCAGCTTCCAGACAATGTGTGAATTGCGACCACTGAGCCTGTACTCGCACCCCTGGAACAACCCCCAGATCAACGGGCCGAACGACAGGGCAAGCAACAGGGGGAACACATAAAGCCCCAGGATGAGCAATAACGAGAGCAGTTTGTGCTCGAAGGTCATGGCCAGCCTGTGGACCTCGCCCGCCCCTTCGAAGGTGTTGATGTCCAGGCCGCGCTGCCTGGCGAAGAACCAGGCATAGATCGCCAGGGCGGATGCGGACACCATCACCCCCCCGAACATGAGCAGATTGATGAGCCTGAGGGTTTCACACAATGTCATTGCTGCTCCTTGCCGGCATGCTCCACCAATTGGATGCCCCATTCGACGGAATCAGACCGGCCGCGCGCCATTGTTTCCAACTCTTCGGCATACAGCAAGAACGGCATGCCCTCGAAGCAGCCCGTTCTACGCCTCCTGCATGCCCATTGCGTGCCCCTTCAACCTGCTCTATTACTAGCCACAGCCCTCCCCCGCACCGAGACCATCATGCTGGCCTTCATCGAGTCCTCCCCGTTGTTGCTCGGCACCGCCCTGATCTTCCTCGACCTGCTGCTTTGGCACCTGATCCCATTGGAGCGCCGCGCCTGGCGCATCGCGTCGCGGCTGGCGATTTTCCTGCTGTTCAGCTGGCTCTTGCTGGCCGCGGGCATGAGCCCCCTGCAACCACCGCCCTGGGCCGACGATGTCTCGCGCAACCTGATGGCCACAGTGCTGGGGATCGGCTGGTGGCTGTTCGGCGCACGCACGGTGACGGTGGTGTTCGGCTTGTTGCTGGTGGCGCGGGGCAGCCACGGCGGGCGTCTGCTGCAGGATGTGGTCGGGGCGCTGATCTTCCTGGTCGCAGCGGTGGCGGCGGCGGCCTATGTGATGCAACTGCCGGTCAAGGGGCTGCTGGCCACCTCAGGGGTCATGGCCATCGTCATCGGCCTGGCGCTGCAGAGCACGCTGGCCGACGTGTTCTCGGGCATCGTGCTGAACACCACACGGCCCTACCAGATCGGCGACGCGATCTCGATCGACGGCACCGAGGGCAAGGTGGTTGATATCGACTGGCGGGCCACCCGGCTGATCACTGGCAACAGCAGCCTGGCGGTCATCCCCAACTCGGTGGCAGCCAAGGCCAAGATTCTCAACTTCAGCCGCCCGGCCGAGGTGCACGGGGTGTCGATCAGCGTGGTGGTGCCGGCCAAGGTGCGCCCGCAACGGGTGTTCGATGCACTGGAGAAAACCCTACAAGGCACCAGCATCCTGCTGGACAAGCCGGCGCCCAAGGTCACGGTAAAGGCTGCGACACTGGAGTCAGTGGAGTACGAGGCCAGCGGCTTCATCGCCGAGATGTCGCGCAAGACCGAAGTGCGCAACCAGTTGTTCGACCTCGCCCACCGCCACCTGGAAGCCAGCGGCGTGACCTGGAACACCGAGCTGGGCGCCCCGGTGCGCAGCCGCCAGCGCGAGCTGCTGGACGAAGTACGGGTGTTCCGCTCGCTGAGCAACGAAGAACGCGACGCCCTGAGCCAGCGCATGACCACGGTGGAATACCTCGCTGACCAGGTGATCCTCGACATTGGCGAGCGCTCGGAGCATGTGCTGCTGATCAGCCGCGGCGTGGTACTGGCGTCGGTGCGCGATGGCGAACGGCTGATCGAAGGCGGGCGCATGGGGCCTGGAGAGGTGCTGGGGCTGGAGGGATTGGTGGACGATGAGGCCTCGCCCGTGGAGTTCCGCGCCCTGAGCGGCTGCATGCTGTATCGCATCGACAAGGAACAGGTGCGCGGTTGCCTGAGCGAAAGCGGCGATGTGAAGTCGGCACTGACCAAGCTGCAACGGTTCCGGCGGCAGAAGCGCGAATCGCTGTTATTGCAGAAGCCGGCGGTGGTGAAGAAAGGCGGTTTCCTGAGCTGGCTGCATAAGTGAGCCTGTCGCGGCGCAAGTCGGGCCGCGATGGCGATTACAGCACTACCCGCAGACACTGCCCGGCGTGATACAGCGAGAACCCCGACTCGTAGAACGCCGTGCGCAACGATGGCGCGCTCACCGGCTTCATCGGCGAGAACGGGATTGGCAGGCGGTCCGGGTCATCCTTGAGCAGAAACTCCGCAAAGGCCCGGCCGATCACCGTGCCGGTGGTATTGCCACGGCCGTTGTAGCCGGTCACCGCCACCAGCCCCGGCGCCGGCTCGAACAGGCGCATCAGGTGGTCGGGGGTGAAGTCGATGCAGCCGGTCCAGTGCATTTCCCACTCCACCTTGCCCAGCTCCGGGTAGTAGTGGCTCTGGATGCGGTCGGCCCAGCTGCGCACGAACCACGCCGGCTTGTTGTCGACCCGGCCGAGGCTGCCCAGCAGCAGGCGGCCCTGGTCATCGCGGCGGATGCTGCTGAGCACGGTGCGGGTGTCCCACGAGCCCTGCCCATGGGGCAGGACCTTGTCGGCGGCGGCGCCGTGCAAGGGCTTGGAAGCCACCTGGTAGTAGTAGCCACGGAAGAACTGTTTTTGCAGGTTGCTCCAATCCCCTTCGGTGTAGGCGCCGGTGGAGATCACCACCTTGTCGGCGCGCACCGTGCCGCGCGCGGTCTTCACCTGCCAGGTGTCGCCGTCGCGCTCCAGGCCCTCGACAGCGGATTGCTGGAACAACTTGCCGCCCAGGCGCGTCACAGCGGCGGCCAGGCCTTGGGTGTAACCCATGGGGTTGATGGTGCCGGCGCGGCGGTCGAGCAGCGCGGCGGAGATCTTGTCGGTACCGCAGTATTCCTGGCAGTGCGCCCCGGTCAGCAGCTCGACATCGGCGCCGCGCCGGGTCCATTGCTGGTGGCGAGCTTCGAGGTCGGCGATGCCGGTGGCATTGTGCGCCATGTGCAGGGTGCCTTTGTGCTGGGCCTGGCAGTCGATACCTAAACGCTCGATCATGGCGAACACTTCGCCCGGTGCCTCGCCCAGTACCTTGTTCAGGCGGCTGCCTTGCTTGTGGCCGAGGGTGGCCTCGACGTCGTCGGGGCGGATCCAGGTGCCTGCATTGACCAGGCCGACGTTGCGCCCCGAGCCGCCGTGACCGATCTTCCAGGCCTCCAGCAGGATCACCGATTTACCTTGCTCCAGCAGGTGGATCGCCGCGGACAGCCCGGTGATGCCGCCGCCGATCACGCAGACGTCAGCTTTGTGCTCGCCGGCCAGGGCCTGGGCGGCGACGGTCGGCTGGGTGACGTGTTCCCACAGACATTCTTGACGCAGTTCGGACATGGCCCGGCTCCAGCGGTGTTGTTCTTGTTGGGGGCGCGTTGCGCCCCTTTCGCGGCACAAGGCCGCTCCTACACAGGCAACGCAATCTCCTGCAGGAGCGGCCTTGTGCCGCGAAACGGGGGCAGAGCCCCCGCCTGCGATCATCAGTCGAACACGATGCCCTGCGCCAGCGGCAACTCGCGCGAGTAGTTCACAGTGTTGGTCTGGCGACGCATGTAGCCTTTCCAGGCGTCGGAGCCCGACTCACGGCCACCGCCGGTCTCTTTCTCGCCACCGAACGCCCCGCCGATCTCGGCGCCGCTGGTGCCGATGTTGACGTTGGCGATGCCGCAGTCGCTGCCCGAAGCACTCTGGAAGCGCTCGGCCTCACGAATGTCGGTGGTGAAGATGCACGACGACAGGCCCTGTGGCACTTCGTTGTTCAGGCGCAGGGCCTCTTCGAAGTCGTCATAGGCCAGCACGTAGAGGATCGGCGCGAAGGTTTCGTGGCGCACCACGTCGCTCTGGGCCGGCATTTCGGCGATGGCCGGGGTCACGTAGTAGGCGTTCGGGTACTGCTCGGCCAGCTGGCGCTCGCCGCCGAACACCTGGCCGCCTTCATCGCGGGCCTTGGCCAGCGCGCCCTGCATGGCGTCGAACGACTGCTTGTCGATCAGCGGGCCGACCAGGTTGTCCTTGCGCGGATCACCGATGCGCACCTTGGCGTAGGCAGCCTTGACCCGGGCCACCACTTCATCCTTGATCGAACGGTGCACGATCAGGCGGCGCAGGGTGGTGCAGCGCTGGCCGGCAGTGCCCACGGCAGAGAACAGGATGCCGCGCACGGCCAGGTCCAGGTCTGCGCTCGGGGCGAGGATCATGGCGTTGTTGCCACCCAGCTCGAGGATGCTGCGGCCGAAGCGTGCCGCCACACGTGGGCCCACTTCCCGGCCCATGCGGGTGCTGCCGGTGGCGCTGACCAGCGGCACACGCGGGTCGTCGACCAGGGCTTCACCGGCTTCACGGCCGCCGATTACCAGCTGGCTCAGGCCGGCCGGCGCGTCGCCGAAGGCCTTGAGGGCTTTTTCGAACAGGGCCTGGCAGGCCAGGGCGGTGAGCGGGGTCTTCTCGGACGGCTTCCACACCACCGCGTTACCGGCCACCAGGGCCAGCGCGGTGTTCCAGGCCCACACGGCGACCGGGAAGTTGAAGGCGCTGATCACGCCGACCACGCCCAGCGGGTGCCAGGATTCACGCATGTGGTGGCCCGGGCGCTCGGAGGCGATGGTCAGGCCGTACAGCTGGCGCGACAGGCCGACGGCGAAGTCACAGATGTCGATCATCTCCTGCACTTCGCCCAGGCCTTCCTGGGTGATCTTGCCGGCTTCGATGGACACCAGCTCACCGAGGTCGGCCTTGTGCGCACGCAACACGTCGCCGAACAGGCGCACCAGCTCGCCGCGACGTGGCGCTGGCACGCTGCGCCAGGCTTCGAAGGCCTGCTGAGCCTGGTCGATGCGGGCAATGGTGTCGGCCTTGCCGAGCAGCTTCACCGCGGCGATCTGGCTGCCGTCGATCGGGGTGTGAACAGGGTAGTCGCCCTGGGTGTAAGCCGCGGCGGCAACGCCAAGGCGCTCGAGCAGTCCAGCAACCATTGTGCTTCTCCTTTCATCGGGTGAAGGGTTGGAAAATGACGTGGGTCAGTATTAATCCGATTACACAGGTGCAACAAACGACCTTTATTCCGCATATCATTCCGTCAGGTAATGATTTCAGCCGCCGAGACCCTTATGTCCAAACGCCTGGTTCCCTCCATGACCGCCTTGCAGTGCTTCGAGGCCGCCGCCCGCCACCTGAGCTTCACCCGCGCCGCCGAAGAGCTGCACCTGACCCAGAGCGCGGTGAGCAAGCAGGTGGCGCAGCTCGAAGAGATGCTGCGCCATCACTTGTTCCTGCGCATCCGCCGGCGCCTGCAACTGACCCCCGCCGGCGCCCTTTACCTGGCCGAGGTGAACAAGATCCTCACCCAGGTCGACATGTCCAGCCGCTACGTGCTCACCTACGGCACGCAGACCGAAGTATTGAAAGTAGCCACTCAGCCGAGTTTCGGCGTGCGCTGGTTGATCCCGCACCTCAAGGGCTTCGGCAAGCGCCACCCGAACATCCACCTGGACATCCGCAACGAGATGGAGCCGTTCGCCCTTCTGCAGGGCTCCGCCGACGTGGTGTTCTTCTACGGCCATGGGACCTGGCCGGGAGCAACTTGCCTGGAGTTGTTCGGTGAGGAGGTGGTGCCGGTGTGCGCGCCGGAGCTGCTGCAAGGGCGCACGCTGCCCGACGTGGGTGCGCTGGCGGAGCTGGTACTGCTGCAAAGCGCCTCGCGCCCGCAGGCCTGGCACGAGTGGTTCCTGGAGCAAGGGCTGCACACCGACAACAGCTACCACGGGCCGCGCTTCGACACCTTCTACATGGCCCTGAGCGCGGCGCAGGCCGGCTGTGGGGTGGCGCTGGTGCCGCGCTACCTGGTGGCCAAGGAGTTGGCCGAGGGCAGCCTGGTGCTGGCCTGGAACCATGCGATGCGCAGCAACGGCGCGTATTACCTGGCGTTTGCCGAACATGCGGCGGAGGTGCCGAAGGTGCGGGCGTTGGTGGAGTGGGTTCGCGAGCAGCTTCAGGCTTGAGATGGCTGGGGCTGCTGCGCAGCCCTTTCGCGACACAAGGCCGCTCCTACAGGGGTACGCGATCCCCTGTAGGAGCGGCCTTGTGTCGCGAAAGGGCCGCAAAGCGGCCCCATGGCCATCAAGATCGATCAAAAAAGGAATGAAACCCGCACTTTTTTTCGCTTGTACGGTAAGTCCATTCCCAGTTTTCATGTAAGCCTCCTCAACTCACCCCAGGAAGCTTGCGATGCCCGCCCACGATTTCGTCAGCCCCGACCACATCCGCGCGCAGTTCTCTGCCGCCATGTCGCTCATGTACAAGCAGGAAGTGCCGCTGTACGGCACCCTGCTCGAGCTGGTGAGCGAGATCAACCAGCAAGTCATGGCCGAACAGCCCAAGGTGGCCGAGGCCCTGCGCTGGACCGGCGAAATCGAGCGCCTCGATCAGGAGCGCCACGGCGCCATCCGCGTCGGCAACGCAGCGGAGCTGGCGACCATCGCCCGCCTGTTCGCGGTGATGGGCATGCACCCGGTCGGCTACTACGACCTGAGCTCGGCCGGGGTGCCGGTACATTCCACCGCGTTTCGCGCCGTGCACGAGCAATCCCTGCACATCAGCCCGTTTCGGGTGTTCACCTCGCTGCTGCGCCTGGAGCTGATCGACAACCCGCAACTGCGCGCACTGGCCCAGGGCATCCTCGACAAACGGCAGATCTTCACCGCCCGTGTGCTCGAACTGATCGCCCAATGCGAACGCGATGGCGGCCTGAGCGCTAGCGATGCCGAGACCTTCGTCCAGGAAGCCCTGCACACCTTCCGCTGGCACCAGGACGCCACCGTTACCGCCGAGCAGTACCAGCAACTGCACGACCAGCACCGCCTGATCGCGGATGTGGTGGCGTTCAAAGGCCCCCACATCAACCACTTGACCCCACGCACCCTGGACATCGACGCCATCCAGCTCGGCATGCCGGCCAAGGGCATTCCACCCAAGGCCGTGGTCGAAGGGCCACCCACCCGTCGCCAGCCGATCCTGCTGCGCCAGACCAGCTTCAAGGCCCTGCAGGAAAGGGTCGCTTTCAGCGATGCCCAGGGCAGCCACACGGCGCGCTTCGGCGAGATCGAACAACGCGGCGCAGCGCTGACGCCCAAGGGCCGCCAGCTGTACGACCGGCTGCTGGACACGACCCGCGCAGCCCTGGGCGGTGTGCCGGCCGAGGCCAATGCCGAACGCTACATGACCCTGCTCGCCAAGCATTTCGCTGACTTCCCAGACGACCTGGGGCAGATGCGCGAACAAGGGCTGGCCTACTTCCGCTATTTCGCCACCGACAAGGGGCTGGCGGCACGCGGGCAGCCTGGCCGCCCCACTACCTTGCAAGAGCTGATCGACGCCGGGCATGTGCATTACGAGGCGCTGGTGTACGAGGACTTCCTGCCGGTGAGCGCGGCGGGGATCTTCCAGTCCAACCTGGGCGACGAAGGCCAGGCCGACTATGGCAGCAATGCCAATCGGGATGCCTTCGAGGCAGCGCTGGGGCTGATGGTGCAGGACGAACTGGCGTTGTATGCCCAGAGCGAGCGCCGCTCATTGCAAGCGTGTGCGCAGGCGTTGGGGCTGTCGGCCCTGTAAACGTCATCGCGGGCAAGCCCGCTCCCACAGGGTCGGTGGGAGCGGGCTTGCCCCGCGAAAGTCTTAGCGGCCCACTCGGAACCGATCCACTTCCTGACGCAACTGCCCCGCCAGTCCTTCCAGTTCGCGGGCCGTCGTGGCCAGCTCATTGGCCACATCTCGCTGCTCACTGTTGGCCTGGGCGATGCTCTGCAGGTTGCGGCTGAGCACTGTCGCGGTGCTGCTCTGCTCCTGGGTCGCGGTGCTGATCACGGCGAACTGCTCGCCCGCCGCCCTGCTCTGCTCGTCGATCCGCGCCAGTGCCTCGGCCACTTTGTCGTTGCGCGCCAGGCCCTCCTGCATCAGCTGGTTGCCCTGCTCCAGGGTGTTGATGGCATGCCCGGTCTGCTGCTGGATGCTGGCGATCATCCCGGAAATCTCGTCGGTGGCCTGGCGGGTACGCGCGGCCAGGCCGCGCACCTCGTCGGCGACCACGGCAAAACCACGGCCCTGCTCCCCTGCCCGCGCCGCCTCGATGGCCGCGTTGAGCGCCAACAGGTTGGTCTGCTCGGCGATGGCGGTGATCACGCCGACAATCCCGCCAATCTCCTGGGACCGCGCGCCCAGGGTGTCCATCACCGCGGCGGTGCCGCCCAGCGCGTCGGCGATCTGCTTGAGCGAGGCCGACGCTTCGTCCATGGCACCGCGACCAATACGGGTCTGCTGGGCATTGTCGCGGGCCATGCGCTCGGTACCGGCCATGTTGTCGGCGATGTTCATCGAGGTGGCGCTGAACTCCTCCACCGCGCCGGCCATGCTGGTGATCTCGCCGGACTGCTGGTCCATGCCCTCGCAAGCCCCGGACGACAAGCCGGACAACGAACGAGCACGGTCACTGACCTGGTCGGAGGCGCCGCGGATATGCTCGACCATGGTCGCCAGGGCCTCGCCCATCTGATTGAAGCTGCGCGCCAGCTGACCAATCTCGTCGTGGCTGGTGACGCTCAGGCGGGCATTCAGGTCGCCAGCGCCTAGGGCTTCGGCCTGGCGCACCAGCTCGCCCAGCGGGCGCAGCTTGCGGCGCAGCAGCCAGAGCGTGGCGGCGACGGCCAGGAGCATGGCCAGCAGACTGCCGATGGCCAGGCGCAGGCCGACACTCCAGGTCACTTCGCGGATTTCCGCCTTGGGCATGCTCGCCACCACGGTCCATGGGCCTTCGGCGAACGGCGCGCTGACACTGAACAGGTCCCGGTCGGCATTGGCCGGGGGCACCAGCCATTGGCCCTGGTCGTCACGAATGGCCAAGGAGCCGGTCTGGCCGATGCGGAAGCGCTTGAGGTTGGCGAACTGGGCGTTCTGCGCATCGGTGTAGTCGAAGCCGACGAACAGCACGGCGATGACCCGGCCGCTACCATCGCGCACTGGCACGTAGCGGCTCATGTAGTTGCGCTCGAACAGCACCGCGCGGCCAACGTACATCTGCCCGGCCAGCAACTTGGCATAGGCCGGGTGCTGGCGGTCCAGCTGGGTGCCGATGGCGCGGTTGCCATCCTGCTTCTTCAGGTTGGTGCTGATGCGCACGAAATCGTCGCCGCTGCGCACGAACAGCGTCGCGATCCCGGCCGTCATCTGCTGGAATTCATCGACCACCTGGAAGTCGTTGTTCAACAGCCGCTCGCCCAGGTACAGGGCTGGCGTGGCCTGGCCTGCCACCTGCACGGTCTCGCCGGCGTGCAGCGCCAGGCCGGTGGCGAAGCGGCGCTCGAACAGGCCGCTCAGGCGTTGGGTGTTGTCCTTGAGCGAACCGTGGAAGGTGTCGAGCTGGTCGGCCAGCAGCCGCGCCTCGCTGGCCAAGTGTTCCTGGCGGGTGGCGAGGTTGGCGTCGTCCAGCGAACGCAGGGCGAACAAGGTACTGCCGGTGATCACCAGCGCCAGCACGATGGCGAGGGCGATGCCGAGCTGCGAGGCGATGCGGGCACGCGGTTGAGACATGGAAAAGCTCCTGGCAAGAGGCCGGGATCATCCTGATCACGCTGACCGCCCGCTTCCAATCGACGGGTAATCGCGCCCTCTTCCGGGACGCTGGTGCAACTTGATCGGCTTGGCGGCGCAATACTTGAGCGTGGAACCTGGATATTCGCAAACCTTTGCCTGGTGCTCGGCGGCAGGCTCCTGTTCGCCGGCAAGGTCGAACGGCTCAATGCTGAGCCGACAGGATCTGCACCGCCGGCAAGTCCATCGCCGCCGCCTCCTCTTGCAAGAACACACTCAACCGACGCAGGCGCTCGCCACCCGGTCGGGTCCGTGGCCATACCAGGTAGTAGTCCATGCCGCTGGCCACCGCCGTCGGCCAAGGCAGGCTCAACCGCCGACCGGCCACATCCTCGGCCACCATCAACAGGTCGCCCATGGAAATCCCATAACCCCGGGCGGCCGCGATCATGCCCAGCTCCAGGGTGTCGAACACCTGCCCGCCCTTGAGCGACACCTTGTCGGTCAGCCCCATGCGCGCCAGCCATGCCCGCCAGTCACGCTTGTCGGGGGTGGGGTGCAGTAGCTCGATGCCGCACAAGCGCCGCTCGTCCCACGGCGCGTCGTCCAGCAGGTCCGGCGCGCCGACCGGAATCAACAGCTCGGAGAACAACCGACGCACCTCCCAGTCCGCCGGGAAGCTACCGTCGCTGAGCAACACCGCGCAATCGAACGGTTCCTGGTTGAAGTCCACGTGGTCGACGTCCATCCAGGCGCTGGTCAGTTGTACTTCATTACCTGGCTGCAAATGCCGAAAGCGGCTCAGGCGCGCCAGCAGCCAGCGCATGGTCAGGGTCGACGGCGCCTTCATGCGCAAGATGTCATCTTCGCCGCGCAAGGTATCGCAGGCCCGCTCCAGCGCGGCGAACCCCTCACGCACCCCAGGCAGCAACACCCGCGCCGCCTCGGTGAGTTGCAGGCTACGGCCGTTGCGCACGAACAGGCGGCAGGCGAAATGCTCCTCCAGCGTGCGGATATGCCGGCTGACCGCGCTCTGGGTGATCGACAGCTCTTCCCCGGCACGGGTGAAGGAACTCAGCCGGGCGGCGGCTTCGAATGCGCGCAGCGCATAGAGCGGAGGAAGCTGGCGGGACATGATGCACCTGTCATACGGGGCCGAAACGCGATACCTGGATCATATATCCATGAGTCAAACTCATGCGAGCAATCGCTTTTATCCTTTTGTGCAAAGTTGACCGAGGCTTCAGAATTGCCTGCTCGCACTTTCGCACCATCCAGAAGGACCACCCCCATGCATGTCGCGCCCACCACCGAACTCAAGGCTTTGCTGCGCCTGGCCGGGCCGCTGATCGCCTCGCAGCTGGCGCACATGCTGATGGTGCTCACCGACACCCTGATGATGGCCCGTATCAGCCCGCAGGCCCTGGCCGGTGGCGGCCTGGGCGCGGCCAGCTACTCATTCGTATCGATCTTCTGCCTGGGGGTGATCGCCGCAGTCGGTACCTTGGTGGCCATCCGCAAGGGCGCCGATGACACCGAGGGCGTCACCCGCCTGGCGCAGAGCGGCCTATGGCTGGCCTGGGGCCTGGCGCTGGTGGCGGCGCTGGTGATGTGGAACCTCAAGCCGGTGCTGCTGTTGTTCGGGCAGCAGCCCGAGAACGTCGACTCGGCCATGCAACTGCTGACCCTGTTGCCGCTGGCCCTGCCCGGCTACATGACCTTCATGGCCCTGCGCGGTTTTACCAGCGCCCTTGGCCACTCGACGCCGGTGATGGTCATCAGCCTGGTCGGCACGGTGTTCAACTACCTGTTCAACCACGCGCTGATCGAGGGCATGTTCGGCCTGCCCAAGCTGGGGCTGATGGGTATCGGCCTGGTCACTGCGCTGGTGACCCTGGGCATGGCCATTGCCCTGGCGCTGTACATCCGCTGGCACAAGGCCTATGCCGACTACCCGTTGCGCAAAGGCCTGTCGCGCCCTTCCCTGCCGGCCCTGCGCGAACTGTGGCGGCTGGGCCTGCCGATTGGCGGCACCTACATGGTCGAGGTTGGCTTGTTCGCCTTCGCAGCCCTGTGCATGGGCGTGCTGGGCAGCACCGAGCTCGCGGCGCACCAGATCGCCCTGCAGATCGTCTCCACCGCGTTCATGGTGCCGACTGGGCTGTCCTATGCGGTGACCATGCGCGTCGGCCTCTACTATGGCGCTGGCAACCTGCTGGCGGCGCGCAGTGCCGGGCGCGTGGGCATTGGTTTCGGCGCCTCGCTGATGTTCGCCTTCGCCGCGCTGTTCTGGTTGCTGCCTGATAGCCTGGTGGCGTTGTTCATCGATCGCAACGACCCGGCCTTCGCGGCCATCTTCATGCTGGCAGTACAGTTGCTGATGGTTGCGGCGTGGTTCGAGTTGTTCGATGGCGTGCAGACCATTGCCATGGGCTCTATCCGGGGCTTGAAGGATGCCAAGACCACGTTCCTGATCGGGTTGGTGTGCTATTGGCTGGTGGGCGCGCCGAGCGCATGGTTGTTCGCGTTCACCCTTGGCGGTGGCGCTCCGGGGATCTGGTGGGGGCTGGCGCTGGGCCTGGCGTGTGCGGCAGTGGCGCTGACGCTTGGCTTTGAGTGGCGGATGAAGCGGTTGTTGGGCAAGGCCGGGCGGGCTCGAGGGGTGACGGTTTCGGTTTGAGGGGGTTGGGGATCGCGTAATGGCGGACAGGTGCCTGGCAATGGTCTTGCAGGGCCCTTGAGATCGAGCGCCGCGCGGGCGGCGCTCGATCTCATAGGCGCTGCAACTGTATCGTCGAACACCTTGAAGCATAAACCATCTAAAACTGTACTACTGTACCGCCTAAAACATCACTTCCTGCGTTCCATTTCTCTACCAACACCACAAAATCGCACCAAACTAGTGCGCGCCAGTACAGTTCCCTCAATAACTGGTGCAACAGTCCCTTCCAACAGTTAACTGAGCCATCGCAATACAACTGAACTGTACCTACTGTTCTGGACGAGAGAGGAGGAAGATGGGCACCAGTTAAATCACTACCTAATCCCGCCACAAGCGGAAGGATGACACATCATGGAACGTACCCTCAGTTCCGACCTGGTTTTCGAAAACGCCCAAGCTTCCAACGCTGCCCTGCCGCTGCGCGTTCTGTCCACCCTGGTACTGTGGCAGCGCCGCATGGCCAGCCGCCGCCAGCTGGCGCGCCTGGACTCTCGCCTGCTGGCCGACGCCGGTATCAGCGAGTCGCAGCGCTACGAAGAGCTCAGCAAGCCGTTCTGGCGCTAAGCCCCGGCTGCCGGCCTGGCCCGGCACCGCGAATGCCCAAGAACCCGTCGCAGGTTACTGCGACGGGTTTTTTGTTTGTATGCCCCGAGTTAGAGCGCCTCGGACCTAAACATGTACAGTTCTATAGAGTAAAAATACAACCAGTACAGTTACGTTTTGTGATGTTTACCCAAGCCAAGCGTTAGAACCTGCGCGTGTTACGCTTGTCCTACGCGCCTGGCAGATAAAGTACCGTGACGAGCCAAGCGAGCGTCCGATAACCAGAACCACCCAAGACCCTGTGCAGGAGTCCACCGATCATGTCCCGTTATCACCTGTTTGGCGCCGCCTTGCTGCTGTCCCTGGCCGGCGCGGCCAATGCCACCAGCTTCGTCGTCACCACCGATGCCGTGGTCGGCGCGGTGGCCGCTTCCACCGACGCCACCTCCGACATTTCCTCCTCGTTCCGTGACGACAAGATCGTCCAGGCCGCCCGCGACGACGCCGCCAGCTTCGTCGGCAGCCAAGGCGCGATCCGCGGCGCCAAGCTGGAGAGCGCGTTCGTGCATATCCGCCAGCAGTTGCCGGCGCTGCAGGCCAGCGACGCGCAACTGGCAAGCGCCATCCTCGCCCTCTGATCCCGCTATCAGCCCGGATTCACTGGCCCCGGCCGGTGCATCCGGGGTAGCCTTCGCCGCCCGAGACAACTGCTTTCAAGCCAGCCATGCGTTATCTGTTGCCATCATTGTTCGCCCTCACCTGCGTGGGCAGCGCCCATGCCATGGATGCCACCACCCAGAGCCTGGTCATCACCGGCTATGTCACCAGCCAGGTGACCGCCGCGCCGTTCGACCGCAAGCGTATCGTCGCCGCCCGTGACGATGCCGCCGCGTTCGTCGCCAGTGACGGCCTGATCCGCGGCGCGCGCCTGCAAGCGGCGTTCGACACCCTGCGCCAGGGCTGCACCCGGCACTCTGTCGGCGACCGTGAACTGGCCGAAGCGATTCTCGTCCAATAACTACACCTGCTCCTTTTGCATTCCCGGAGATGCTCCATGCGTAAACCGCTGATCGCCGCCACCCTCGGCATGCTGCTGCTCGCCGACCTGGCCCAGGCGCACACCCTGGTGGCCACCAGCAACATCATCGTCCGTGCCTTCGGCCGTTCGATCGACTTCACCTCGGACACCACCACCTCGATCCGCGACTCCAAAGTGGTGCGTGAGGCCCACGACGACGCCGCCAGTTTCGTCGCCAGCAACGGCGACATCCGTGGCGCCCAGCTGGAAGCCGCGTTCGGCACCCTGCGCGCCCGTGTGCCAGAGGCCCGTGACGCCAGCGACCAAGTGCTGGCCGAAGCTATCCTCGCCCTGTGAAGCGCGTGCGTGCCTGGCTGCTGGGCTGCGCCCTGACGCTGCTCGGCACGCCCGCCCTGGCCGACCTGCAACTGCTGTTGCAACGCGACGGCCTCGATTCAACCCAACAGCAGGCCAGCCAGGCACTGCTCGACGAGGCCATGGCCAAGCTGCCACCGCGCTTCAAGCAGCAACTTGACCGGCAGATCCTGGTCAGCTGGAGCGCGCGCATGCCCGAGGACGCCTACGGGCAGGCCTCGCCGGTGGCCACCCTCGACCTCAACCGCCGCCTGCTGCCAGGCCTGGTCGATGGCAGCGCCGCCCGTGAACAGACCAACCGCCCCCACGGCACGGTCCGCCAGGAGCTGCTGGCCACCGTGCTGCACGAATTGACCCATATCTACGACCGCGCGCGCCTATGGCCCAGCGCCGAGCGCCGGCTGATCAGCCGTTGCGCGCGCCAGCAGGGCGCCCTGGGCAAGGTCGGCCTGCCGCAGGACTGCCGCGGCCAGGCCGAACGCCGCTTCACCTTGAGCGATGACCCGCGCCTGCTAGACCTGGCCGGCTGGCCGCAGTACGTCGGCCGGCGCGGCGAGCGCGAGCAGCACAATGGCCAGCTGGTGCGCAGCCCGGATCCCTACGAGCTGAGCAGCCCGAAGGAGTTCGTCGCGGTCAACATGGAGTACTTCCTCCTCGACCCCAGCTACGGCTGCCGCCGACCGGCACTGAACCAGTATCTGCGCGAACACTTTGCCTGGGCGCCGCAACAAGATGCCTGCGCCAAGGGCCTGCCGTTCCTCAACGCCGGCAACGACTTCGCCCGCCAGCCCTTGGGCGAGATCGACCCGGAGCGGGTCTACGAGGTGGACTACCTGCTGGCCGAGGCCAACCAGAACTGGGTCAGCCGCTGGGGCCACAGCATGCTGCGTCTGGTGATCTGCGCCCCGGGCCGCCCACGCGGGCCGGCCTGTCGCCTGGACCTCGACCAGAGCCTGGTGCTGTCATACCGCGCCTTCGTCAACGATGTGCAGCTGTCCAGCTGGGACGGCCTGGTCGGTGCCTACCCGTCGCGACTGTTCGTGCTGCCGCTGGGGCAGGTGATCGACGAGTACACCAAGACCGAACTGCGCAGCCTGGCCTCGGTGCCGCTCAAGCTCAGCCGCGACGAAATCGAGAACCTGGTGCGCCAGGCCGCCGAGATGCACTGGAGCTACGACGGCAACTACTACTTCCTGTCCAACAACTGCGCGGTGGAGTCGCTCAAGCTGCTGCGCAGTGGCACGGGCAACCCGCGCCTGAACGATCTCGACAACATCATGCCCAACGGCCTGCTGGAGGTGCTCAAGGGTAGGGGGCTGGCCGATACCAGCGTGCTCGACGACCCACGCGAGGCGTTACGCCTGGGCTATCGTTTCGATTCCTACCGCGAACGCTACCAGGCCATGTTCGACGTGTTGCGCAAGCAGTTGCCGATCAAGCAGACGGCGGTGGAAGACTGGCTGGCGCTGGATGCCGAACAACGCCGCCCGTGGTTCGAGCGTGCCGACCTGCGCACCAGCGCGGCCTTGCTGCTGCTCGAACAGGCCGGCCTGCGCCGCCAGTTGCTGTTGGCCCAGGATGAGGTCAAGCAACGCTACCTGAACGGGCGAGCGCTCAAGGATGGCAGCTTCGACAAGGCCAACGAAACCTTGCAGGCGATGCTGGCCAACAGCGGCTTCCTCAGCCGCCCGGCGGAGTTGCTCGGGGCAGGGGGCTACGGCCTGCCGCAGCCAGACGAGCGCAAGCAACTGGAGCAGGTGAGCAGCGAGCGCCAGGCGCAGCTGCTGCGCCTGAGCACTGACCTCGACCAGCAGGTGAGGGCGCTGCTGGGGCCAGAACGAGGCAAGCAGATCAAGGCGGTGGAGGCCAACATCAAGCAGATCGGCGAGCGCCTGCGGGCACTGCACAAGGCCGCAGGCGGGTTGCAGCTGCCCTGAGGCATGCCAGGTACACCTTCATTGCTATAGGAGCGGCCTCGTGTCGCGAAAGGGCCGCGAAGCGGCCCCAGATTTCAGCGTCGCAGCAGAGATCGCCGGGGGCTGCTCTGCAGCCCATTCGCGACACAAGGCCGCTCCTACAGAAAGCCTCGCAGCCCCTCGCCTCAAAGGCGCTCCTCATCCTCCTCCGGCAACCCTTGATCCACCTGCAACCACGGCAACCGGCTCCCCACCCAGATATGCCGATTGGCCGGCACCCGCTCCGGGTGATCCAGCGTCGCCACGGTTACATCGATCGAATCCGGGCTACGAGTCGTCACCAATGCCACGTGCGCCCCGCAACTGCCACAGAAGTACCGGTTGCAGGTTTCCGGCGCCATGTAGCGCTGCGGTGAGCCCGCCAACCACTGGAAAGCCTCGAAGGGCAGGGTGACCCAGGTCACCAGAGTGCCCCCGCTGACCCGCCGGCAGATCGAGCAATGGCAATGGGCGACATCGCCCAAGGCGCCCGACAAGCGATAACGCAGGGCACCGCAATGGCACCCGCCTTCCACGACATCCACCATCGAAACGACCTCCCGTCGCCTGGCGCCAGCCGAAAGCTGGCTGAAAGCTTGCCCACCTAGGATAGCGCCACCACCGGCAAAGACCGGTCAGCCAGGGCACCCGGAATTTTCCGTGCCCGGCCCAATCAACAACAACAATGGTGATTCCCGATGTTTTCCTGTGCCCGCCTTCCCGCCGTACCCCCGCAGCTACTCCCCGCGCAGCGCCTGACGCGCTGATCCGCCCGAAGCGTCCTTCCTTTCGCCGCGCCACGCCTGGAGTACTGCCATGCTGACCTTCCTCGGCTTCGCCATGGTCATCACCTTCATGTACCTGATCATGACCAAGCGCCTGTCGGCCTTGATCGCGCTGATCCTGGTACCGATCCTGTTCGCCCTGTTCGGCGGCTTCTACAGCGACATCGGCCCGATGATGCTGCAGGGCATCAGCAAGCTCGCGCCCACTGGCGTGATGCTGATGTTCGCCATTCTCTACTTCGCCCTGATGATCGACTCCGGCCTGTTCGACCCCGCCGTGCGCAAGATCCTCAAGCTGGTCAAGGGCGACCCGCTGAAAGTCTCGGTCGGCACCGCGGTGCTGGCCCTGGTGGTGTCGCTGGACGGTGACGGCGCCACCACCTACATGATCTGCTGCGCCGCCATGCTGCCGATGTACAGCCGCCTGGGCATGAGCCCGCGAATCATGGCCGGCCTGATCATCCTCGCCGGCGGGGTGATGAACATGACCCCCTGGGGTGGCCCCACCGCCCGCGCCGCCAGCGCCCTGCACGTGGACCCTTCGGACATCTTCGTGCCGATGATCCCGGCCATGGCCTTCGGCGTGGCGGCGATCCTGGCCATCGCCTACTGGTACGGCAAGCGCGAGCGCGCCCGCCTGGGCGAGCTGCACCTGCCCACCGACGACATCGACCACAGCGAAATCAGCGTGTCGCAGTTCCCGGAAGCCCGCCGGCCCAAGCTGATCTGGTTCAACGGCGCGCTGACCGCCGCGCTGATGGTCGCGCTGATCGCTGGCGCGCTGCCGCTGCCGGTGCTGTTCATGATCGCCTTCAGCATCGCCATGATCGTCAACTACCCGTGCCTGCAGCAGCAGAAGGACCGCATCGCCGCCCACGCCTCCAGCGTGCTGGCCGTGAGCGGGCTGATCTTCGCCGCCGGCATCTTCACTGGCATCCTGTCGGGTACCGGCATGGTCGATGCCATGTCCAAGAGCCTGCTGGCGGTGATCCCGGAAGCGTTCGGCCCCTACATGGCGGTGATCACCGCACTGGTCAGCATGCCGTTCACCTTCTTCATGTCCAACGATGCCTTCTACTACGGCGTGCTGCCGGTGCTGTCGGAGTTCGCCAGCCACTACGGCGTCACCCCGGTGGAAATGGCCCGCGCGTCGATCGTCGGGCAGCCGGTACACCTGCTCAGCCCGCTGGTACCCTCCACCTACCTGCTGGTGGCCCTGGCCGGCATCGAGTTCGGCGATCACCAGCGCTTCACCCTCAAGTGGGCAGTGCTGGTGTGCCTGTGCATAATGTTCGGCGCACTGGCACTGCGGACTTTCCCGCTGTTCAGCAGTCTGTAATACAAGCGCCTCATCCAACCGCAAAGCGCCCGCCATCAGGGCGCTTTGCCTTTACCGCTCGAAGGAATACACATGGAATGGCTGACCAGCCCGGAAATCTGGGTTGCCTTTTTCACCCTCACCGCGCTTGAGATCGTGCTCGGGATCGACAACATCATCATGATCTCGATCCTGGTCAGCCGCATGCCCAAGCACATGCAGCCGCGCACGCGGATCTTCGGCCTGGCCCTGGCCATGGTCACGCGGATCATGCTGCTGCTGTCGATCACCTGGGTCATGCGCCTGACCGACGACCTGTTCCATGTGCTCGGCCAGGGTATTTCCGGCCGCGACCTGATCCTGTTCTTCGGCGGCCTGTTCCTCTTGTGGAAAAGCTCCCAGGAGATCTACCACGGCCTGGAAGGCGAGGACGAAAGTGCCGAGGAACCGAAAGGCGCGGGCGGCAAGTTCTTCTACACCATCATCCAGATCGCCATCATCGACATCGTGTTTTCGCTGGACTCGGTGATCACCGCGGTGGGCATGGTCTCCCACGTGCCGGTGATGATCGCCGCGATCATCGTCGCGGTGCTGGTGATGATGCTCTGCGCCGGCACCATCAGCGACTTCATCGACAAACACCCGTCTCTGAAGATGCTTGCACTTTCGTTCCTGATCGTCGTCGGTACGGTGCTGATCGCCGAATCCTTCGATGTGCATGTGCCCAAGGGCTATGTTTACTTCGCCATGGCTTTCTCGCTGGCGGTGGAGGCGATCAACATCCGCATGCGCACCGCCCTGGCGCGCAAGAAGGGCAAGGAACACGACCCAGTGAAACTGCGCAAGGACATCCCGGGTCAATAAACCCAGGAAGCGCAGAAAGACAAAGGGCCCTTCGCAGGGCCCTTTTTGCGTTCTGGACTGTGCTAGCGCATGTTTCAAATAGGTTTCACCCATGCCAAGCTGGCGCCAGCCAGGCAAAACAACTAAAGCTTCAGTGAGCACTGGAAAAAACAGCCCACCCCCGGGCCAGGCTCACCGCTGCACCCATTGGCCCCGCCCAGGGGCATAGAAGAAAAGGGGGCCCGACCATGCTGACCCTGCTCAACCTGCTCTCCGCCGTGGCGTTGCTGGTGTGGGGCACCCATATCGTGCGTACCGGCATCCTGCGGGTCTATGGCTCGAACCTGCGCCGCGTGCTCGGCCAGAACATGAACAAGCGTCCGCTGGCCTTCATCGCCGGGATCCTGGTCACCGCCATGGTGCAGAGCAGCAACGCCACCGCCATGCTGGTCACCTCGTTCGTCGGCCAGGGCCTCATGGCCATGACCCCAGCCCTGGCGATCATGCTCGGCGCCGACGTCGGGACCGCGCTGATGGCGCGGGTACTGACCTTCGACCTGTCCTGGCTGTCGCCACTGCTGATCTTCCTCGGGGTGATCTTCTTTCTTTCGCGCAAGCAGACCCGCGCCGGGCAACTGGGCCGGGTGGGCATCGGCCTGGGCCTGATCATCCTGGCCTTGCAACTGATCGTCCATGCCGCCGCGCCGATCACCCATGCCCAAGGGGTGAAGGTGCTGTTCGCCTCGCTGACCGGAGACATCCTCCTCGATGCCCTGATCGGCGCGCTGTTTGCCATGATTTCCTATTCCAGCCTGGCCGCCGTGCTGCTCACCGCCACCCTGGCCGGCGCCGAGGTGATCAGCCTGCCGGTGGCCATCGGCCTGGTGATCGGCGCCAACATCGGCAGCGGCCTGCTCGCCTTCCTCACCACCAGCCTGCAGAACAGCGCCGGGCGCCGCGTGGCGCTGGGCAGCCTGTTGTACAAGGTCATCGGCCTGCTGTTGATCATCCCGGTGCTGCACCCGCTGGTGGCTTGGATGGACAACCTGAGCTTCAGCCCGCAGGAGCTGGTGATCGGCTTCCACCTGCTCTACAACACCTTGCGCTGCCTGCTGATGCTGCCGACGGTCAAGCCCATGGGGCGGGTGTGCAATTACCTGCTGCCTGAGCGCGACAATGGCAACGGCCATACCCAGCCACGCCACCTCGACCCGACCGCGCTGAACACCCCCAGCCTGGCCCTGGCCAACGCCGTGCGCGAAACCTTGCGCCTGGGCGACATCGTCGACAGCCTGCTCGAGGCCATGCTCGGCGCTCTGCGCGGCACCCAGACCGCCATGCCGCAACAGGTGCGCACCCTGGGCGAGGACGCCGAGGCGCTGTACAACGCCATCAAGCTGTACCTGGCGCAGATGCCCCGCGAAGACCTCGGCGAGCAGGACAACCGGCGTTGGGCGGAAATCATCGAGCTGGCGATCAACCTCAAGCTGGCCAGCGACCTGATCGAGCGCATGCTGCGCAAGGTCCAGCAGCAGAAGACCTCGCAACGCCGGGAGTTTTCTCAGGTAGGCCTGGAAGAACTGACCGGCTTGCAGGAACAATTGCTGGCCAACCTGCGCCTGGGCCTGTCGGTATTCCTCAGCGCCGACCCGCACAGCGCGCGCCAGCTGCTGCGCGAAAAACGTCGCTTCCGCGCCCAGGAGCGACGCCTGGCCCACGCCCATGTCAGCCGCCTGCAACGTAAAGTGGTGCAGAGTATCGAAACCAGTTCGCTACACTTGGAGCTGATTGCCGACATGAAGCGTTTGAACTCTTTGTTCTGCAGCAGTGCCTATGTGGTACTGGGCGGCACCGACACCGGCGGGCTGATGCTCGACAGCGTGCCGGACGAAGCCCGTCAGCCCTGAATCGACACACCCCGGAGACCGAAGCTCGCCCATGCGTTGCCTGATGTTCGTTTGCCTGCTGATCTGCAGCCTGCCCACATTCGCCCTCGACCGCTCGCGGGTGGAGGGCTACCTGTTGCCCAACGGCTTGCAGGTGATCCTAAAGTCCGGCTACGAGCGCGACCATGTGTCGATCCGCCTGGTGGTAGGCGTGGGCCTGGACGACTTCGACTGTGACCAGCGCGAGCTGCCACACTTGCTAGAGCACCTGCTGTTCAGCGGTATCGACGAGACGGGCGAGGGCGGCCTGGAGGAACGCATCCAGGCCCTGGGCGGGGAGTGGAACGCCTTCACCAGCAGCGCCGACACCACCTTCGTCATCGAAGCCCCGGCGCGCAACCAGCGCAAGGTGCTCGACCTGCTGCTGGCGGTGGTCCGCGATACCCAAATCGACGCCAAGGCGCTGGCCACCGCGAAAAAGATCATCGAACGCGAGGACGGTGGCCATTACGGCCGACTGCAGCGCTGGCTGGACCGCCAGGACATCGGTCACCCAGCCAGTGACCAGCTGGCTACCGAGCTGGGCCTGAAATGCCCGGAGCGCTCCAACCTCGACGACATGACCCTGGAACAGGTCCAGCAGCTGCGCGAGCACTGGTATGTGGCCAACAACATGTCGCTGATCGTCGTCGGCGGCCTCGACCGCCTGCTGCCGGCCTACCTGGAACGCACCTTTGGCGAGCTGCCGGCGACCGAGCCCGAAGAACGCCGCAACCTCGAAAGCATCAGCCAGCAGGCCGAGCCGCGTCGCGACCTGACCCGCGGCTGGCTGGGCGACAACGTCAAGTTGCACTGGCTGTTCATCGAGCCGACCCTGGAGGAGGGGCACGACCAGACCCTCGAACTGCTGTCGCGCTACCTCGACTGGGCGCTGTACGACCAGTTGCGCCTGCGCCATGGGTTGTCCTACGGGCCGTCGGCGCAACGCGAGAGCTTTGGCGACAGCGGGCTGCTTAGCCTGAATGCCGACCTCGAGCGCCAGGACCTCGACAAGGCACTCAAGGTACTCGAGCAGTTGTTCGACCACCTGCGCAAGCATGGCCTGGACCCGGACACCTTCGCCCGCATCAAGGAGGCGACGATTGCCCGGGAAAGCTGGACCACCCAGGGCAACGCGGCGCTCGCCGACTACTACTGGGGGGCGCTCAACGCCTACGAGGACGGGCGTTTCACCGACCCGGTGCGAGAACTTCGCCAAGTCAGCCTGCAACAGGCCGATGCGGCGCTGCGCGAGCTGCTCAAGGAGCCGGGATACCTGCGCATCGAAAAGCCGTTGCTGGGGTATGACGAGCTGTATGGCTTGGTAGCGTTGTTGCTGGGGTTGATCCTGGCCGCGGGGCTGGTCCGCCGGCGCCGCGTGGTGGCCAATCGCCCCAGTGGCGCTACACGGGAGCCTTGATTCGGCGGTATCCTGTCGGCCAACAGCGTCTGCGTGGGAGCGGGCTTGCCCCGCGATGAGGTCATCGCGGGACAAGCCCGCTCCCACGACGCCTCGAACACGCCTTTTCCTGTTGTAAACCCATGCCCCCACTCCCCAGCTTCATCCTGCGCATCATCGAGCTGCTCAAGCGCTACCCCGGCATCATCGCGCTCTACGGTTTCCTCTCGGGGATCGGCAGCTTCATCCTGGTCGACCGCCAGGCCGGCCTGGCCAGGTGGATCGCCATCGCGATGCTGGTCAGCTGGGTCTGGCTGATGCTGGAGAACACTCTCACCGAGCTGTTCGCCCGCACCTTCAAGCGCGAGATCCCGCAACCGTTGCTACGCTTCGCGACACAGATGATCCACCAGGAAAGCCTGTTCTTCGTCCTGCCGTTCTTCTTCATCACCACCACCTGGAACAGCGGCCAGCTGGTGTTCACCGGCCTGCTCGGTGCCGCGGGGCTGATCTCGATCGTCGACCCGCTGTACCACAAGTGGCTGGCGCCGCGGCGCTGGCTATTCCTGGCGCTGCACACCCTGACGCTGTTCGCGGCCATGCTCACGGCGCTGCCGATCATCCTGCATCTGACTACCGCGCAAAGTTTCAAGCTGGCACTGATCGCCGCCATGGCGCTGTCGTTCCCGAGTCTGGCCAGCAGCTTCCCGATCAACAACTGGCGCCGCGGCGTGGCCCTGGTGCTGGTCACCCTGGCAGTGGGCGGCGGCGGCTGGCTGCTGCGCTCGTGGGTGCCGCCGGCCACGCTGTGGATGACCGACGTGGCGATCAGCACCGAGGTGCTCAACCGCCAGCCAGGCGCGTCGCTGGAGGAAGTGGCGGCCAGCCGCATCCGCAGTGGTGGGCTGTATGCCTACACCGCCATCAACGCGCCGCGCGGGCTGAACGAGCGCATCTACCATGTGTGGCAGCTCGACGGCAAAGAGGTCGACCGTATCGCCCTGGATATCCACGGCGGGCGCAAGGAAGGCTACCGCGCCTGGACCCACAAGCAGAACTTCCCGCCCAACGCGGTGGGCAAGTGGCAGGTGAGGGTGCTGACCGAGGACGGGCAGGTGATCGGGGTGTTGCGGTTCAAGGTGGTGGAAGACACCCCAAAGCCCTTGTAGGAATGCACTGCTCATCGCTGCCTGCTGCGCTATGATCTGACTCGCCGCCCATTGTCAGAAGCATGGAGCCCATGACCGTTCCGAGCGCCACCCTGGACACCACCGAGCAGCCCTCGCGCCTGCGCATCGTCGGCGACTGGACCCTGGCCCACTACGCCGAGCTCAAGCGCGAATGCGAGCACCTGGGCAGCCAGTACGGCGAGGATACCCTCGCCGACCTCAGCCAGCTTGGCCGCCTGGACACCGCCGGCGCTTCGCTGCTGGCCGAACTGCTCGGTGCCAAGCGCCTGGCCCACTGCACCGACGAGCTCCCCGAAGCCAGCCGCGCGCTACTGGAGAACGTGTATCGCTCGGTGCAGGACTACTGCATCCCGGTCAAGCAACCCGAACGACCGGTGCTGATCCTGCTGCTGGCGCGCATCGGTTGCGCCGTCGATCAGCTCTGGCAGGATACCCTTCAGGTGCTGGGCTTCATCGGCCTGATCCTGCAGACCCTGTTCCTGCGCCTGTTCCAGCCGCACCGCTGGCGTGTAACCCCGGTGGTCGCCCACCTCGAGCAGACCGGCCTGGACGCCGCGCCGATCGTCGCCCTGCTGACATTCCTGGTGGGCGCGGTGGTGGCTTTCCTCGGCGCCACGGTGCTGGCCGACTTTGGCGCGACCATCTTCACCGTCGACCTGGTGGCGTTCTCCTTCCTGCGTGAGTTCGCCGTGCTGCTGACCGCCATCCTCATGGCCGGGCGCACCGCCAGCGCCTTCACCGCGCAGATCGGCTCGATGAAGGCCAACGAAGAGATCGACGCCATCCGTACCCTGGGCCTGAACCCCATCGAGCTGCTGGTCGTACCGCGGGTACTGGCACTGCTGATCGCGCTGCCGCTGCTGACCTTCGTCGCGATGATCTGCGGCATGGTCGGCGGCGCGGTGGTCTGCGCCCTGACCCTGGACATCTCGCCGGCCATGTTCCTCTCGCTGCTGCAAAGCGACATCGGCGTGCAGCACTTCCTGGTGGGCCTGGCCAAGGCGCCGTTCTTCGCCTTCCTGATTGCCGCCATCGGCTGCCTGGAAGGCTTCAAGGTCAGCGGCAGCGCCGAGTCGGTCGGCGCCCACACCACCTCGGCAGTGGTGCAATCGATCTTCGTGGTCATCGTCCTGGACGCCGTGGCCGCGCTGTTCCTCATGGAGATGGGCTGGTGAGCGAAGCGGTGATCGAAGCCCGGGGCCTGTGCAACCGCTTTGGCAGCCAGAGCGTGCACGAGAACCTCGACCTGGACCTGTACCGCGGCGAGATCCTCGCCGTGGTCGGCGGCTCGGGCAGCGGCAAGTCGGTGCTGCTGCGCAGCATCGTCGGCCTGCGCCGGCCCAACGAGGGCAAGGTAAAGGTGTTCGGCGAGGACCTGGCCACGGCCAGCGAGACGCAGCGCTCGCTGATCGAGCGGCGCTTCGGCGTATTGTTCCAGAAGGGCGCGCTGTTCTCGTCGCTGACCGTGACCGAGAACGTCGCCCTGCCGTTGATCGAGCACGCCGGGCTGTCGCGGGCCGACGCCGAGCACCTGGCCGGGGTCAAGCTGGCTCTGGCCGGGCTGCCGATCAGCGCCGCCGACAAGTACCCAGCCTCGCTGTCCGGCGGCATGGTCAAGCGCGCCGCGCTGGCCCGCGCCCTGGCCCTGGACCCAGACATCCTGTTCCTCGACGAACCCACCGCCGGCCTCGATCCGATCGGCGCCGCCGCCTTCGACCAGTTGATCCTGACCCTGCGCGACGCCCTGGGCCTGTCGGTGTTCCTCATCACCCACGACCTCGACACCCTGTATACCATCACCGACCGCATCGCCGTGCTGGCGCAGAAGAAGGTGTTGGTAGCCGGCCCGCTGGCCGAGGTCGAGCAGACCGTTGATCCCTGGATCCATGAATACTTTCACGGCCCGCGCGGCCGGGCGGCCGAAGATGCCGCCCTGCGCGCCCGCCAGGAGCGCTGAACGATGGAAACCCGAGCTCATCATGTCCTGATCGGCCTGGTCACCGTATTGGTGGTGGCCGGCGCCATGCTGTTCGGCCTGTGGCTGACCAAAGCCAGCGTCGACGACACCTTCAAGGACTACGAGGTGGTGTTCAACGAAGCGGTGTCGGGCCTGTCGCGCGGCAGCCCGGTGCAGTACAACGGCATCAAGGTCGGCGACGTCAGCACCCTGCGCCTGGACCCCAAGGACCCGCGCCGGGTACTGGCGCGGGTGCGCCTGAGCGCCGACACGCCAGTCAAGCAGGACACCCAGGCCAAGCTGACCCTGGCCGGGGTGACTGGCAACTCGTTCATCCAGCTCAGCGGCGGCACCCCACAAAGCCCCGAGCTCAAGGGCAAGGACGGCAAGCTGCCGGTGATCGTCGCCTCGCCATCACCAATCTCGCGCCTGCTCAACGACAGCAGCGACCTGGTGACCAACATCAACCTGCTGCTGCACAACGCCAACCAGATGTTCTCGCAAAGCAACGTCGAGCACCTGAGCAACACCCTGGCCAATCTCGACCAGACCACCGGCGCCTTCGCCAGCAAGCGCGGCGGCATCGCCGACGCCCTGGCGCAACTGGCCGAAGTCGGCCGCCAGGCCAACGCCACCCTCGCCGAGACCCAGGCACTGATGCGCAACGCCAACGGCCTGCTCGGCAACCAGGGCAAACAGGCTATCGGCAGCGCCGAGCAGGCCATGCAGTCACTGGCCGAGAGCACCGCGACCATCAACAACCTGCTCAAGGACAACCGCCAGTCCCTCGACGACGGCGCCCAAGGCCTCAACCAGCTGGCCCCGGCCATTCGTGAACTGCGCGAGACCCTCAACGCCCTCAAGGGCATTTCCCGGCGCCTGGAGGCCGACCCCAGCGGCTACCTGCTAGGTCGCGACAACAACAAGGAGTTCCAGCCATGATCCCGTCGCTGCGCCTGGCCGCGCTGGCCGCCACCTTGGGCCTGGTCTCGGCCTGCTCGATCCTGCCGCAGAGCGAGCCTGTGGATGTCTACCGCCTGCCGGTGGGCCAGGCCACGGCCAACGCCGCGCCGCTGGACTGGTCGTTGCGCCTGAACAAGCCGCTAACCAGCGAAGCCCTGGCCGGCCCGCGCATCGCGGTGATCCCCCAGGGTGACGTGATCAGCAGCTACAAGGGCGCGCGCTGGAGCGACCCGGTGCCGATGCTGCTGCGCAACCGCCTGCTCGACGGTTTCCAGCGTGACGGCCGAGTACAGCGCCTGAGCGCCGACGACAGCAATCTGCAGGCCGACTACGAACTGGGCGGTGAGCTACAGGCGTTCCAGAGCGAATACCACGCGGGCGCCCAACTGGAAGTGGTGATCCGCTACGATGCCCGGTTGGTGCAGGGGCGCAACCAGCGCATCCTCGCCAGTCAGCGCTTCGAAGTACGCCAGCCATTGAACGACGGCAAGGTACCGGCCGTGGTCGCCGGCTTTGGCGCGGCCAGTGACACACTGACGCGCCAGGTGATCGCCTGGACGGTCGCCCAGGCTCAGGCGAAGAACCAGTAGCAGACGAAGATCGCCGCGATCACCCCGGACAACTCGGCCAGCAGGGCGCAGCCAACGGCGTGGCGCACGCGCTGGATACCCACCGCGCCGAAGTAGACGGCCAGCACGTAGAAAGTGGTCTCGGTGCTGCCCTGGATGGTCGCGGCCACCAGCGCCGGGAAGCTGTCGACGCCATGAGTCTGCATGGTCTCGATCAACATGGCTCGCGCCGCGCTGCCGGAGAACGGCTTGACCAGCGCGGTTGGCAGGCCCTCGACGAAGCGGGTGTCCAGGCCCAGCCAGCCCACCGCATGGCGGATGCCGTCCAGGGCCAGCTCCAGGGCACCCGAGGCACGCAGCACACCAACCGCCACCAGCATCGCCACCAGGTAGGGCAACACCCCCTTGGCCACGTCGAAGCCTTCCTTGGCGCCTTCGATGAAGGCTTCGTACACCTGCACCCGTTTCAACGCGCCAATCACCAGGAACACGATGATCACCCCGAACAGCGTGAGGTTGCCGAGGATCGACGACAAGCCGGCCAGGGCCACGGCTGACAAACTGCCGAGCAACGCCATGAAGCCGCCCAGCAACAACGCGCCGGGGATCAGGTAGGCGAGCACCACCGGGTCCCACAGGCGCAAGCGCTGCATCACCGCCACCGACAGCAGGCCGACCAGGGTAGAAACGCTGGTGGCCAGCAGGATCGGCAGGAACACCAGGGTCGGGTCGGTAGCGCCTTGCTGGGCGCGGTACATGAAGATGGTCACCGGCAGCAGGGTCAGCGACGAGGCGTTGAGCACCAGGAACAGGATCTGCGCGTTGCTCGCCGTGCTGCTGCTGGGGTTGAGCTCCTGCAACGCACGCATGGCTTTGAGGCCGATCGGCGTGGCGGCGTTGTCCAGGCCCAGGCCGTTGGCGGCGAAGTTCATGGTGATCAGGCCCAGGGCCGGGTGGCCCGGCGGTACCTCCGGCATCAGCCGGGCGAACAGCGGGCCAAGGACCTTGGCCAGCCATTCGACGATGCCGGCCTTCTCGGCGATCTTGAGAAAGCCCAGCCACAATGTCAGGGTGCCGAACAGCAGGACCATGACCTCCACCGACAACTTGGCCATGGCGAAGATGCTCTCGACCATGGCGGCGAAGATGCCAGCGTTGCCGCCTACCAGCCACTGGGCCAGGGCGGAGATGGCCGCCACCAGGAAAAAGCCGAGCCACAGGCCGTTGAGCATCCGTGTAGTCCCCCGTGAAAAATGCCCGAATGATAGCGCAAACTGGCATTGCACTGCCCTTGTAGGAACCGGCTTGCCGGCGAACACCGGCAAGGCCGGTGCCACATTCGCGTCGCCTGATTCGCCGGCAAGCCGGCTCCTACGGGGGCCATGTCGCCCTGCATAATGCAAAAAGCCCCGACCAGGTCGGGGCTCTTCGTTCAGCGCAAAAGGCTTACTGGTTGACGGTCTTGCCCGCCACCGACGCTGGCTGGGCGCCTTTGGCCAGCACCAGCGACTGGTAGTACGCCTCGCCCTTCTCGGCGTCGTACATGCCCTGCCACTTGGCGATGACCACCGCGGCCAGGGCGTTGCCCACCACGTTCAGCGCGGTACGGGCCATGTCCATGATGCGGTCGACACCGGCAATGAAGGCCAGGCCTTCGAGCGGAATGCCCACGCTGCCCAGGGTGGCCAGCAGCACCACGAACGACACGCCCGGCACGCCGGCGATGCCCTTGGAGGTGACCATCAGGGTCAGCACCAGCAGCAACTGCTGGCTCCACGACAGGTCAATACCGTACAGCTGGGCGATGAAGATCGCCGCGATGCTCTGGTACAGGGTCGAGCCGTCGAGGTTGAACGAGTAGCCAGTCGGCACCACGAACGAGCAGATCGACTTCGGCGCACCGAACTTCTCCATCTTCTCGATCACGCGCGGCAGCACGGTCTCGGAGCTGGAGGTGGAGTAGGCGAGGATCAGCTCGTCTTTCATGATGCGCATGATGCGGATGATCGAGAAACCGAACACGCGCGCCACCAGGCCCAGCACCATGAAGGCGAAGAAAGCGATGGCGAAGTACACCAGCAGCACCAGCTTGGCCAGCGGCAGCAGCGAGGCGAAGCCGAAGTTGGCGACGGTGGCGGCGATCAGGGCGAACACGCCGATCGGGGCGTAGTTCATGATCATGTGGGTGACCTTGAACATGGTCTCCGACACACCCTGGAAGGTACGCACCAGCGGCTCGCGCAGGTCGGCGTTGAGGCTCGACAAGCCCATGCCGAACATCACCGAGAAGAAAATGATCGGCAGCATTTCGCCACGCATCAGCGCCGCGAAAATGTTCGACGGGATCAGGTTGAGCAGAGTCTCGATGAACGCGTGCTCATGCTGCACCTCGGCCGCGGTGGCCTGGTACTTGGAGATGTCGACGGTGCCCAGGGTGCTCATGTCGATGCCGGCGCCCGGATGGAACACATTGGCCAGGACCAGGCCGACGACGATGGCGATGGTGGTCACCACCTCGAAGTAGATGATGGTCTTCAGACCGATGCTGCCCAGTTTCTTCGCGTCGCCAACCCCGGCGATGCCCACGATCAGCGACGAAATCACGATCGGGACGACGATCATCTTGATCAGGCGAATGAAGATGTCGCCGGCAGGTTGGAGGACGTTGCTGATCCACCATGCCTTTTCTGCACTGAAATGATTCAGTAGCGCGCCGACTGCAACGCCCAGCAACAGACCGATGACGATCTGCCAGGCGAGGCTCAGTTTTGCCTTCTTCATGTCATTACCCTTTGTTGTAGTGGTCACGAGCATCGGTCTGAAAAGCGCATCCCAGAGCCTTGGAAAGGATCTTGGATGACAACTTTGCGGGCCGCTGCCCCTCTGTAAGGACACCGCGAGCGAGCTTGACTGGCGCTCGGGCCGAGGAAAAAGGCGGCAACTATTGCGATGCGGGGAGGGGGCAGTCTAATGCCGGAAACGACTACCCTATGCCGAATCGGCATGATACCGGAAGGCAAAATCGGGCATCGCCAAGCCCTTGATTTTCAACGTTCGGATTTCCGAACAAGACCAAAACGCCATTTTCCGGCAGATTTGGCGGGGTGACGATATGGGTGGACGTGGCGTGTTCGACAATCCGAATGGCTGAAATGCCACTCAAGCTGACGTGTCGGACAGGTAAAAAAATTTCGATGTACGGTAGCGACAAAATGTGTCTGAGAAAAATGTCGCCCGTATATAGGAAAGGATTCCTACATAAGGCGCTTCGGAAGCCAGATCAGTCACACCCAAATGCGCGCCAACCGACCTGCAACTTCCGATGCCACCTTCTCCTGACCCGGCCCATGACGGAGGCACTCCCTGTGCCCCTAGGCCACTCCGATCCTGCAACAATCAGAACAGCCCGGCCCCCTGGTCATGCGCTACCCCTCCTCGGGGCGGCGCATCATAGAAGCCAGAAAGATAAAAAGGTTCAGCTTCTATAGCGTTACAGCGCGCGACCGTTGGTCAGTACCAGTTCGGGTCGCGCTTGAGTTGCTCTTGCAACAAGGCCTTCATGCCGTCGTCCGGCTTGCCCAGCCAGCGGTAGTCCGCATGGCGGGTAGGCGACTTGTCCGTGGGCAAGCCTTCGGGCACTTCCACGAGCATCCCGTAGGCATCGTCCTTGTCCCAGCTGAATGCGACGATCAGGCGCTTGTAGGTGCACTTGTCCTCAGCTTCGCATAGCGGTCCGACCAGGTAGCGATCGCCATCCTCGGTCACCGCCGACATCTGCTGCGCCGAGCTGCCGCTGAGGTTGATCACCCACTCGGGCAAGCGTTCTTCATCCTTGATGGTCTTCTGCCAGGTCTGGCGGTATTCCGGGTCGCTGCCCAGCAGCTGGTTGACCCGGGCCTGGCCGTCGTTGGCGGCCATCACCGCCGTGCCACCGCCCAGCAACAGGGCGGTGACCAGCAGCTTGGGGAGCATCCTGCCCATGATCGTCAACCCCTGCCGCGGCCAAAGAAGAAGGACGCCACGAACAGCACCAGGAAGACGATGAACAGAATCTTCGCGATGCCGGTCGCGGCGCCGGCGATACCACCAAAGCCCAGAACCGCGGCGATGATGGCGATGATCAGGAAGGTGATAGCCCAACTCAGCATGATGTTTCTCCTTTTCTCGTGCGAAATCGGTATGCGGTGGCAGGATCAGAACACCCAGCGTTCCTGAGGCTCGACACGTTCAAGCACTGCCGGCGCGGCGTCGCCCTGGGGCAGCGGTTCGGCGGCCCGAACCAAGGTGTTGCCGGTAGTGGCCCTCAACTGCGTCAACAGGGCGGTCTGCGCCGCCACCTGCTCGGCCAGCCGAGCGGTCTGCCAGCTGTAGTACGCCTGGCCGGCCGCCAGGGTGAGCAATACGGCCATGCCAAGGAACAGCAGCTGACGCAGCGGCCAGTCGGTGACCTGTGCGCGGTTGACGTTGTGGCGATTCATGCCGGCTCCTCCTGCTGTACTTGTTATCCATGCTGGAAGGACTGTTGCAGGCTGCATGCCAGTGTTTACTATCTAAAAAAATACTTACAAATCAGATACTTAACTGTTAATCAGAAAAACCTAAAGGACGTATCCTGCACGATGCCGGCTAGCGAACCGTGCGAATTGCACGATTCAGCCTTCCACCTTGGTCGCCACCTTCAGCAGGTCGGCGTCCACACCACGCACACCGACTATCTGCCGCGCCACCTCCACGGCGATGGTCTTCTGCTCGCTGCTGACCACCTCGCCGGCCAGCCTGACCAGCCCCTGCTCGCTGGCAACCTTGAGGTTCAGGCCGTCGAGGTTGCGGCTGAAGCGATAGCTGGCCTGGATCTTGTCCACTATCCAGCTATCGCTGGGCTGCGGGCCATCCGGCGCATCCACCGGCACCTCCCGAGCCCTGGCCAGCGCGGTGCTGTCCAGGCTGACCAGGTTGTTGACCAGGTGCACGCCGGTGCTGGTGCGCGCCAACACACCGGCCAGTTCCTTGGCCTGCGGGCTGTCCACCTTGCCGCGCAAGGTCACCACGCCGTCGCGGCTTTGAACCTCGATGGGGGCCTTTTCCGTCACCCGGCTCCACAACAAACGGGCACGAATCACCGCGGCCAAGGTGGCGTCCTCCAGGCGCTGGGCATAAGCCCGCAGCTCCAGTGGCCGCTCCACCAGTTGCGGATTGACCCGCAGTTGGTTGTCGACCTGTTCCACGCCACGGGTGGCCAACGCCACCTGCTCGGCCAAGGCGCGCTCTACCGGGTTCTCGACTTCGCCGGTCAGCCGTGCCCGCTGGCCATCGACCTGCACCTTTATAGAGAAGGGATTGAGCATGCGATTGAGTGACAACGCCGTCTGCAGGGCGCCTTCCAGGCGGGCATCCTGCACCGGGTCGGCCAGCGCCGGGGCAATCATCGGGAGCAGGCAGGCAGCCAGCGCGGTCATTCGGAGGGAACGAAACATGAAGAGATCTCCTTGCGAATAGCTCAACCCAAGGCAGGCGCAAGCGGCGTGCCAGTGCAAAACAGGGAACCATCCTGCGGTTTATCAATCACTTAGCCATCATGAAGGCACTCAGCTAGCATGCATGGCGCGGAATCAATCAGAATCGACCATGCAACTTGCCCGATTTTTCCGACACTAATTGAGACCAATCCCTAAGGAGCGCAGGAAAAATGGAATCAGCCCAGGACAACCAAGGCCGCATTCTGCTGGTGGACGACGAGTCCGCCATCCTGCGTACCTTCCGCTACTGCCTCGAAGACGAGGGCTATAGCGTGGCCACCGCCAACAGCGCCGCACAGGCTGAGACCCTGCTGCAACGCCAGGTGTTCGACCTGTGCTTCCTCGATTTGCGCCTGGGCGAGGACAACGGCCTGGATGTCCTGGCACAGATGCGTATCCAGGCGCCGTGGATGCGGGTGGTGATCGTCACCGCCCACTCGGCCATCGACACCGCGGTGGATGCGATCCAGGCCGGCGCCGCCGACTACCTGGTCAAGCCGTGCAGCCCCGACCAGCTGCGCCTGGCGACCGCCAAGCAGTTGGAGGTGCGCCAGCTGTCGGCACGCCTGGAAGCCCTCGAAGGCGAGGTGCGCAAGCCCAAGGACGGCCTGGACTCCCACAGCCCGGCAATGATGGCGGTACTGGAGACCGCCCGGCAGGTAGCGACCACCGACGCCAACATCCTCATCCTTGGCGAATCCGGCACCGGCAAGGGCGAGCTGGCCCGGGCCATCCATGGCTGGAGCAAGCGGGCGCGCAAGGCCTGCGTGACCATCAACTGCCCGTCGCTGAACGCCGAACTGATGGAAAGCGAACTGTTCGGCCATACCCGCGGCGCCTTCACCGGTGCCAGCGAAAGCACCCTGGGACGGGTCAGCCAGGCGGACGGCGGCACCTTGTTCCTCGACGAGATCGGTGATTTCCCCCTCACCTTGCAGCCAAAATTGCTGCGTTTCATCCAGGACAAGGAATACGAGCGGGTCGGCGACCCCGTCACCCGTCGCGCGGATGTACGCATCCTGGCCGCGACCAACCTCAACCTCGATGAGATGGTGCGCGAAAACCGCTTCCGCGAAGACCTGCTGTATCGCCTCAATGTCATCACCTTGCACCTGCCGCCCCTACGCGAGCGCAGCGAGGACATCCTGACCCTGGCCGACCGTTTCCTGGCGCGCTTCGTCAAGGAGTACTCGCGCCCAGCCCGGGGCTTCAGCGACGAAGCCCGTACCGCGCTGCTGAACTACCGCTGGCCGGGCAATATCCGCGAACTGCGCAACGTGATCGAACGCGCCAGCATCATCTGCCCTCAGGAGCGCGTGGAAATCAGCCACCTGGGCATGGCCGAGGCGCCCGCCAGCAACGCCCCACGAGTCGGCGCCGCACTCAGCCTGGATGAACTGGAGCGGGCCCATATCGGTGCGGTGCTGGCCGCCAGCGACACCCTCGACCAGGCCGCCAAGACCCTCGGCATCGACGCCTCCACCCTGTACCGCAAGCGCAAGCAGTACAACCTATGAGATGGCCGATGAAGCTGCGCACACGGCTGTTCCTCAGCATCTCTGCGCTGGTGACCGTGGCGCTGCTGGGCTTGCTGCTGGGGCTGGTCAGCGTGCTGCAGATGGCGACCCTGCAGCAGCGCCTGGTGCAGGACACCACCCACACCCTGTCCCTGGGCCTGCAACTGCGACAGAATCTCGGCGAACAGCTGAATCTGATGCTCGATCTGGACACCGATCCAAACAACTTGGTCACCTTGCAGAACCAGTTCCAGCACCTGCTCAACCAAGGCCTGGAGCAGGGTGGCGAGCGCACCGGGTTCAGCAAGGCCAGCAGCAACTACCAGGCCTTCCTCCAGGCCTACCGCGACAGCCCGGTACCGGCCCGCAGCATGGGGGTCGAGCAGCCGCTGGGCGCGGCGTTCAACCAGGTGCGCAACGACCTGATCGACTCGCACAAGCAGGCCCTGGAGCACATCACCCGCAGCGAGGAACAGTCCCGCGACCACGCCCTGCTGGTCGGCGGCGTCCTCGGCCTGATGGGCCTGACCGTGCTGGTCCTGGGTTTCATTACCGCGCACAACATCGCCCGGCGCTTCGGCCAGCCGATCGAGGCCCTGGCCAAAGCCGCCGACCAGGTCGGCCAGGGCAACTTCGACGTGACCCTGCCGGTCACCCAAGCCACCGAGCTCAACCAGCTGACCCGGCGCTTCGGGCTGATGGCCGATGCCCTGCGCAAGCACCAGGCCACCAATATCGACGAGTTGCTGGCCGGGCAGCAGCGGCTGCAAGCCGTGCTTGACAGCATCGACGACGGGCTGTTGATCATCGACCGCCAGGGGCGCCTGGAACACCTCAACCCGGTAGCCCAGCGCCAGCTCGGCTGGGACCCCAGCCGCCTGGGGGTAAGCCTGGCCGAGGCCCTGCAACGCCCAGAGCTGGAGCAGCAACTGCGCCAGGTGCTGCGCGGTGGCAGCCTGGATCGCCCGCCCGACGACCTGAGCTTGGAGGTGGACGAGGAAAGCCGCCTGCTGACCTACAGCCTGACGCCGGTCAGCCACCCCGAGGGGCCGATTCTCGGGGCGGTGATGGTGCTGCACGATGTCACCGAGCAACGCGCCTTCGAGCGGGTGCGCAGCGAATTCGTGCTGCGTGCCTCCCACGAGCTGCGCACGCCGGTCACCGGCATGCACATGGCGTTCGGCCTGCTGCGCGAACGCGTCAGCTTCCCGCCCGAAGCGCGCGAGACCGACCTGCTGGAGACCATTGGCGAGGAGATGCAGCGCCTGACCCAGCTGATCAATGACCTGCTGAACTTCTCACGCTACCAGAGCGGCCTGCAGAAACTGGAGCTGCAACCGTGCAACCTCGGCGAGCTGTTCGAGCGCGCCCAGGCGCGCTTCGCCGAGCAGGCCACGACCAAGCAGGTCGAACTGGTTGCCGAACTGGAGCCGCCACTGCCGCGGATCCAGGCCGACATCGCCCAGCTCGACCGAGTGCTGGACAACCTGCTGCACAACGCGATCCGCCATACCGGCAGCGGCGGGCGCATTCGTCTGCATGCGCGTCGGCACGCCGAACGGGTGATCATCAGTGTCGAGGACAGCGGCGAGGGTATCGCCTATGGCCAACAGGGGCGGATTTTCGAGCCCTTCGTGCAGGTTGGCCGCAAGAAAGGCGGGGCGGGGTTGGGCCTGGCGCTGTGCAAGGAAATCGTACAGCTGCATGGCGGGCGCATGGGGGTGTTCTCCCGGCCAGGGCAGGGCACGCAGTTCTACATGGCCTTGCCGGTCTGACATGCCCTGCAGGGTGCCGCTGGCACGCGAGGGTAGCCTCAAGGCTCATCGTCGATGCGCCGGCCCGCCACCCGCCGACCGCGGGTGATCAACTCGGCGAACTGACGGGCATTCAGCGGGTGGGCGAACAGCCAGCCCTGGCCATAGTGAACCCCCTCGGCGTTGAGCAGCACTGCCTGGTCCTCGCACTCGATGCCCTCGGCTATCACCCGCAGGTGCAGGTCGTGGGCCATGCGGATGATGTGCGGGGCCACGCCGCTGCTGGCGGCATCGTGACCAAGGGCATCGATGAACGACTTGTCGATCTTCAGGCAGTCCACCGGCAAAGTCTGCAGATAAGCCAGGCTGCAATAGCCGGTACCGAAGTCGTCGATCAGCACCTGGTGTCCCACCGTGCGCAGGGCCTGCAGGTTGTCCCGAGCCACCACCACATCGATCAGGCCACGCTCGGTCACCTCGAAGGCTATCTGGCTGGCAGCCACCCGATGCTGCGCCAGCAGGCGCGCCGCCACCCGGCCGATACGCGGCACCATCACATCGCACGCCGCCAGGTTCACCGAGATATACAAATGCCGATTGGCCCGCAGCAACTGCCCCAGCTGCTCCAGCACCCGCTGCAGGACGAAGTCGGTGATCTGGCGAATCTGTCCGGTATTCTCCGCCAGCGGGATGAACAGCTCCGGGCTGGTCAGGCTGCCGTCCGGGCGGCGCCAGCGCACCAGGGCCTCGGCGCCCACGCAGCGGCGGCTGTCGAGCTCGAAGATTGGCTGGTACAGCACCTGCAGCTCGCCCCGGCGCAGGGCCTGTTGTAGTTCGGCACTCATCGAGCGCCGTTGCAGGATCAGTTGCAGCACCAGCCAGCCGATACAGCACGCCAGGACCAGGCTGCCGGGAAACAGCAGCCAGAGCATGCCATTGAGCTTTAGCGGCAGGCTGGCCCTGGGCGCGATCAGCACCAGCTGGTAGTCCGGCGACTTGGTCGCCATGCGGTACACCAGTCGGTCGGGCAGCTCGACCAGCGACTTGTTCGAGGGTGGTGGCCAATCGGCGATCGGTGGCCAGTGCTGTGTTGGGCCAAGCACCGGAATGGCGCGGGTGCTATGGTCCAGCACCACCAGCAGGCTGCCGCCGGCTGGCAAGTCGACCACGTCGGTGAGATGGCCCCTGGAGGTGGACACCATGAAATTGCCACGCCCGAGCATCAGCGCGGCGAGGTTCTCGTTGGGTTCGGTGGTGGTGTTGAGCCAGTAGCTGTAGGTCGGTCCCTGGATATCCGGGGTACGCAGCGGTTCGATGTTGCGCTCGCCACCGCGGTTGGAGCAAGCCTGCGTGCCGTTCACGTACGCCGCCTCATAGATGAAGCGCGACTTCAGCGCCACCTGCTGCAACTGCGCCAGCATGGTCGCATCGCAACCGCGCAGGGGCTGCGCCTGCAATTGGTCGACCGCCTCGCGCAACTGGCCGAACACTTGCTCGAGGCGCTCGAGAAAGCGCTCGCCCTGGGCATACATCTGGGCGCTTTCGCTCTGCTTCATCTGTTGCAGGGTCAACCCGACACTGGCGGCCAGCAACAGCGCGGCGCTGGCCAGGGCCGCGAGAGCGGCCAGCAGCCAGGGACGGTGGAAAAATTGACGCACCACGGCGAACAGGGCAGACATGCGCGGCATCCAGTTGAATACCAAAGGTATAGCAACGGATTCCTCGGTTGGCGCGGCCGTTGGGCATCTGCAGTTGGCAAGCGCCAAAACCTGGGCTCGGGGTTACCCCACGATACAGTTGGGGCGACGGGCACGCCCGCCCCCACTACTGTCTGATGGCGCTAGCGCCTACGGTTGAGCACCTGCAGCATCGCCGCCGTTTGCGCGTCAGGCATGCCGTCGAAGCGCTGCGGGCGAAAGCGCATCTGGAACGCGGCGATCACATGGCGAGTGGCCACATCTAGTTCACCGGTCTGGTCGATGGCATAACCAAAGCGCGCCAACTGTTGCTGGTACCAGGTGATGGTCGGCGGATTGACCTCGAAGTAGGCCTGTTGCCGCGCTACCGCGCTGGCCTCGGGCCAGATGCCCAGGCCGGCGTCGGCCAGGCGTTTCCAGGGGAACAGCGGGCCTGGGTCGAGCTTGCGCAGCGGGGCGATGTCGCTGTGGCCGATGATGTGCCGGGGGTCGATGTTGTTGCGCTTGACGATGTCCTTGAGCAACGCGATCAGCGCCTGCGCCTGTGCTTCGCTGTACGGGTGCCAGACCCGCCCGGACGGGGTGTCGGTGTAGCCCGGGTTGACGATCTCGATGCCGATGGAGCTGGAGTTGAGCCAGGTGCGCCCCTGCCATTGGCTGTCACCGGCATGCCAGGCGCGACGGTTCTCGTCCACCAGCTGGTAGACCGTGGCCGGGCCATCGCCGATCAGATAGTGGCTACTGACTTCACCGCGGGTAAGCAGGGCGAGCGAGCGCTCCAGCGAGGCATTGGTGTAATGCAGGACAACGAACTGGATACGGCTGTCCTGATTCGCCGAAGGGTGGCTGCGGTCGATGCGCAAACCACTGGAACAGCCGGCCAGGGTCAGGAGCAACAGGGCGGTGATGAGTCTTTTCATTGCAGGGAGCACGTCATGAAATAGGCGACATTAGCGCTACAGTATAACGTGCTCCGCGCCTGGGGTTGCCAGGATCATCGCGCCTCAACGCACGCACAGCACCTGGAACTCCAGCGAGTTGTCGCCGCTGGGGCCTTGCGTATCGACCAGTTGGGTCTGCACGGTCAGCTTGTCGGCCAGTGGCTTGCCAATCACCTTGGCCGCGCCGTGCAACTGACGGTCATAGCTACTGGCATCGAGCGGGGAAACCGAGCAGAAGCCCGGGGCCTGGCGCAGCTGGTCCTTGTCCAGGCTCAGCTTGTACTGGGTGAAGTAGTTGGCTTGGGGCTGGGCCTGCACCTGGCTGATCCACTGCGGCGACTGGCTCAGGACACGGCCATCGGCGGCGATATGGGCGGTAAAGACTCCGTCGTGGGCCATGGCGGAACCTTGGAATACCAGGGCCAGGAGCAACGGCAGGCTGTAGCGGGCAATGTTCATGTTCGACTCCTAATGTCGATCGAGTAAGGGCAAAGCGCTGGACGTCCAGCGCCGGCCCGCAGTGTCGACGACCGTGCAGATGCCGGTGAGGTAGCTATTTATGCCTGCTCGACACGATTGCGGCCATTGCCCTTGGCACGATACAACGCCTCGTCCGCGCGCTTGAGCACCTGGTCGCCGCGCTCGCCGGAGCGGAAGGCGCTCAGGCCGATCGAGGTGGTGATCACCACCCGCTCCCCCTTGAAGTGAAACGGGCAGGCCTCGATTGCCGCGCGCAACGTTTCGGCCACCTGCGCAGCGGCCGGCGGCGAGGTCTGCGGCATCAGCAACACGAACTCCTCGCCGCCGAAACGGGCGATGAAGTCGTGGCCGCGCAGGCGCTTGCGCAATTGCTCGGCGACGATTTTCAGCACCTTGTCGCCAGCCAGGTGACCGTAGCCGTCGTTGATGCGCTTGAAATGATCGAGGTCGAGGATGGCCATGGCCAGATGGCCACCGTGCTCCTGCCAGTCGAGTACCTCGCGCTCGACCCGTTCAGACCAGGCGGCGCGGTTGGGCAGGCCGGTCAGTGGGTCGATCATCGCCTTCTGCCGTTGTTCCTCAAGGTGCTCGCGGTAACCTTGGGCCTCTTGCTCCATGCTTGCCACCCGCTCGGCCAACCCTTGCAGGCGACCAGCCAGTTCCTGCTCGCGACGGTCACGCTCATGCTGGTGCTCGTCCATGGTTACCAGCAGGCCTTCGAGGCGACTCTCGAGGATGTGCTTGAGGCTATCGACATCGGCGGCGCCCTGCACGCTGCTTTGCAGCCCATCGACCTGCTCACGCAGCTGGCTGTCCAATTCGCGGGCGGCAGAACTGTTGTCGGCATGGCCGGCGCTGGCTTCGTGCAAGTGGCTCTGGAAGCTCTCCAGACGCCCGTTGAGCTCTTGCAGGTAAGCCTCGAACTCGTGCTGGCCGCTGTCGGTGATCGCCAGCATGAGCACAGCCAGGTCATCCAGCACCGGGATCAGCTCGTACCAGTTCAGGCCTCGCGAGACCCGCTCGCGCATCTGCAGGGCCTGGGCCTTGTGGCGCTCGGGCAGGCTGAGGTCGTCGAGCAGGCCGATCAGGGTCTGCTCGATATGCGCGGCGACCTGGCTGTAGGGCGGCTCGACGGCATCAGGCAGGGCGTAGGGGCCGTCTTCGCCGAGGCTGTCCTCGGGCGGCTGCGCCTCACCCTCCAGCAGGCTTTCCGGTGCCGCTTCGGGGGGCAAGGGTTCAAACTCGGCTTGGCTGAGCTCAGGCTCGGCTGCGACCGGCACGGGGGGCGTCTGCACCTCAGGCTGTGTCAAGGGCTCAGCGGCCACCATCGACGTGGTTTCGACCAGCGCTGGGCCTGGCAACTCGGCCTCGGCCACCGGGGCCGGTGCTTCGAGGGCGGGCGCTACCTGCGCTACTTGTGGTTCCGGTGCCAAGGCATGCAGCTCATCGGCATCCTGCGCCGCAGCAACAGGCGCCACGGGGCCAGGTTGCGCAGGCGGGGGCTCGCCTGCAACGGGCAGCGGCGCCAGGTCGGCCAACACCTCGTCACGGCCACCGAACAGGCGCTGCAAGAATCCGGGCCTGGCTTCTTCGTCCGGCCTTTGCACGGCACTCAGGGCACGCCCCTGCAAACCACTGAGCTCGCCCAACAACGGCGGTAGCTCGCGAGACTGGCTGACGCCACCGTCGAGCTTCTTCGCGAGTTTTTTCAAGGGGCGGGCGACTTCGCCCGGCAACGGCAGGGTCTGGAGTTGACTGACCAGCGCCGTCAGCGCTTCGCTGACCTGGTTCATGCGCGTCTCGCGACGCTGCTCGGAGTCGAGCACGGCTTTTTCCAGGCGCGGAATCAGCCCGGCCAGCCCAGCGTCCATGTTGTCGCCACGGATGACCTCGCGCATTTCCTTCATGCACTGGTCGACGATCTTGTCACTACCCTCTGCGGCCAGGGTGCTGCGCACCAGGCCACGGCGCAGCAGGTCGAGGCGGGCTTCCCAGCGCCGCTCGAGCTTTTCCTGCTGCTCGATGCTCTTGAGGTATTTTTCTTTCCAGCGCTCGGCTTCTTCGGTCATGCCTGGTTCCGCAACGGGTGGTGGCATCTAGTCCTGCAATCACTGGATTTCGGCGGAAAAGCCCAACACTTGAGTGCAGGATTCACCCAGGCAGGACTAACTCAGGACCGGCAGCGTATCCACAGTCAGGGCATCAGGCAATCGGATCTCGACGGCGACGGGCAGGTGATCGGAAATTGGCTGCGCCAGCACCTCAACGCGTTCCAGCGTAAGGCTCGGGCTGAGCAGGATGTGGTCAAGGCAGCGCTGGGGACGCCAGCTGGGAAAAGTGGCCTCGACCTGGGGCGCGACAAGCCCGAGATCACGCAGGGGCGAATGGTCGAGCAGGTCGTTGGCATGGGTGTTCATGTCGCCCATGAGGATCTGGTGGCGGTAGCCGCCGATCAGCTCGCGAATGTAGGCCAGCTGGCGGGCACGGGTCTTGGACCCCAGCGCCAGGTGCATCATCACCACGATCAGCGCGTCCTCACCCTCTCCGAAGCGCACCAGGATAGCCCCGCGACCGGCAGGGCCGGGCAATGGGTGGTCTTCCAGGTGCTGGGGCTTGAGCCGGCTGAGCACGCCGTTGCTGTGCTGGGCAAAGCGCCCGAGGTTGCGGTTGAGCTGCTGGTACCAGTAGGGGAAGGCACCCAACTGGGCGAGATGCTCCACCTGGTTGACGTAGCCCGAACGCAGGCTGCCGCCGTCGGCTTCCTGCAAGGCCACCAGGTCGAAGTCGCCGAGCAGCTCGCCGATCTTCTGCAGGTTGCCGGCCCGGCCGTTGTGCGGCAGCAGGTGCTGCCAGCTGCGGGTCACGTAGTGGCGGTAGCGTTCGGTGCTGATACCGACCTGGATATTGAAACTGAGTAGCCGCAGGCGACCATCGGCCGGCAGGCCAGTGGCCTGCAGGTGGTGTTCGTTGACCTGCGGCTGGTGCAGGCCGACGCTTCGGGTTGAGCGAAAGCGGCCCATGGCATTCGCCGCTTACTTAGCGGCGCGCTCCTTGGCGATCAGCTGGTCGGCGACGTTCAGCACGCCTTCCGGACCTTGGGCGGTACCCAGGTCGAAGCGATACTTGCCGTTGACCACCATGCTTGGGACGCCAGTGATTTCATACTTCTTGGCCAGCTCTTTGGCCTGGTTGACCTGGCCCTTGATGGCGAAGGAGTTGAAGGTGGCGAGGAACTTGTCCTTGTCCACACCCTGGGTCGCCAGGAACTCGGCCATTTCTTCAGGTTTGGTCAGGCGCATGCGCTTGTTTTGGATAGCATCGAACACCGCGTTGTGGACGTTGTGCTCAACACCCATGGCTTCAAGCGTCAGGAACATCTGGCCGTGGGCATCCCAGGGGCCACCGAACATCGCTGGAACGCGCTTGAAGTTGACGTCCTTGGGCAGCTTGTCGACCCATGGATTGATGACCGGTTCGAAGTGGTAGCAGTGCGGGCAGCCGTACCAGAACAGCTCGACGACCTCGATCTTGCCAGGCACCGAGACCGGCACCGGGTTGCTCAGCTCGATATATTCCTTGCCGGCAGTGGCAGGTTCAGCGGCCTGCACGGCGGCCATACCGAATACGCTGGCGGCGACCAGCGCGGCGCTGAGAATCAGTTTACGCATGCTTTACTCCTGAGCAGTCTTTGGTCGCCTCGACGCGACCTGCATAGGACAGGCCGGGAAGGGCTCGAGTTCTGTAGTGTAACGGCTATGGACAGAAAAAAGGGCAGCCTGGGCTGCCCTTTTCATCTTTAGCGCTGAAGCATTAACCGAGTGTTAACGCCCGGACCTACAGGATCAGTGCAGGCCCTGGATGTAGCTGGACAGCGCTTCGATGTCCTTGTTGCTCAGTTTGCCGGCGATGGTGCGCATGGTCATGGCGTCGCCGTCGTTGGTGCGGTTGCCTTCGCGGAAGTCGGTCAGCTGCTTGCTGACGTACTGCGCGTGCTGGCCACTGAGGTGCGGGAACTTCGCCAGGGCGATGCCTGCACCATTGGGGGAGTGGCAACCGGTGCAGGCCGGCATGCCTTTCTCCAGGTTGCCGCCGTTGAACAAGGCGCGACCACGCTCGACGAGCTTCGGATCGGCGGCACCCACGCTGCCTTTCTGGCTGGCGAAGTAAGCGGCGATGTCGGCCAGGTCCTGTTCGTTGAAATTGGCCAGCATGCCGGTCATCTCAAGCACGGTACGCTTGCCGTCCTTGATGTCGTGCAACTGCTTGGTCAGGTAGGGCTCGCCTTGGCCGGCGAGTTTCGGGAAATTCGGCGCCAGGCTGTTGCCGTCGGGGTTGTGACAGGCCCCACAGACAGCTGTCTTGGCCTGGCCGGCGGCGGCATCGCCTTTGATGGGTCCCGCAGCAGTTGCCGCACCTGCGACCCCCATGGTCAACAGCAGACTCACGACTAGTTTGTTCATCAGCTAATCCAACACGGCTAAGGGTGAAATGTTATGTATCGGGACTGCCGCTCATCCAAAGGATGACCAAACGGTAGTCCTCGGCACTGCAGTCCATGCACAATCCACGCGGCGGCATAGCCTTGAAACCCTGTGTAACATGTGTCACCAGTCGCTCCATGCCTTGCGCCAGCCTTGGCTCCCAGGCTGCCCGGTCACCCTGCTTGGGCGCCTGTGGCAGTTGTCCGGCGTGACAGGCCGCACAGATGCGGTTGTACAACGCCTCGGGATCCTGTGTAGCCTGTGCGCTGTAAAACGGCAGGAACATACCGACAGCAAGCAGCCATTTCGCCACGCGAAACGACTTGACAGGGTTGGGGGCCGCGCTGCGTTCTGTTGCGCGAGCTATTGTTCGACACCCCATGCTCACATCGCCTGCTTCAGGCGAATGAGCACACAAAAACTGGGGCATTATATACTTCCGCCAGCCAAACGGAAATGACACCGCTTGCCGGGCCTGGTCCTTCGACGCCAGTGCTGGGCGACACCACATCGGAAATCCCATGCAAGTCAAGAACCCCATCCTCGGCCTCTGCCAGAAAGCCAAATTCGCCCTCAGCGCCGCCAAGGTCGAACAATGCCCCCAAGACCAGGGTTACGAGGTGGCTTTCGCCGGCCGTTCCAACGCCGGTAAATCCAGTGCCCTCAACACCCTGACCCACGCCAGCCTGGCGCGTACCTCGAAGACCCCCGGCCGCACCCAGCTGCTGAATTTCTTCAGTCTGGACGATGAACGGCGTTTGGTCGACCTGCCGGGCTACGGTTATGCAAAAGTGCCGATTCCGCTCAAGCAGCACTGGCAGAAACACCTGGAGGCCTACCTGGGCAGCCGCGAATGCCTGCGCGGGATCATCCTGATGATGGACACCCGCCATCCGATGACCGACTTCGACAAGATGATGCTCGACTGGGCCAAGGCCAGCGGCATGCCGATGCACATCCTGCTGACCAAGGCCGACAAGCTGACCCACGGCGCCGGCAAGAACACCTTGCTCAAGGTGCAGTCGGAGATTCGCAAGGGCTGGGGCGACACCGCGACCATCCAGCTGTTCTCGGCGCCCAAGCGTCTGGGCCTGGAAGAGGCCTATCGCGTGCTGGCGGACTGGATGGAGCTGGAAGACAAGCCGGCTGCCTGAGGTCGAGTGAGGCTTTCGTGGGAGCGGGCCCAGGCAGACATGACGCCGAATTCCGGGCAAAAAAAACCCCGGACTTCGTATGGGGAGGGGGAAGTTCGGGGTCCAAGTCCGGACCGCTAGGGCGGGGTCCAGATATCTGCCAACACTTAACACAACATAGGAGCATCGAAAGGCTTCACCAGCCATTCAGTACCTCTGAGTGGCGGTTCACCGGTTTAGTTCCGAGTCCCTGGAAACTATTTGCGATAGTTTCATGAAACGCTCGATCTAAGGCCCGAAGCCTGCACCGAATCCGCGACACTACGCCGCAGATCCTACACAGCTTTCACGCGGCGTTTAGTGAGCTTCGTCCCAATTCGAGCCAACGCCCGCTTCCACCAGCAACGGCACATCCAGTTGCGCCGCGCCGCTCATGTGGACCCGAATCTCGGCTTTCACCTGTTCGACCAGGTCTTCGCGCACCTCGAGCACCAGTTCGTCGTGCACCTGCAGGATCACCCGCGCATCCAGCCCGCTCTCGGTCAGCCAGTTGTCCACCGCCACCATGGCGCGCTTGATGATGTCCGCCGCGGTGCCCTGCATCGGCGCGTTGATCGCGGTGCGCTCGGCGCCTTTGCGCAAGGCCGGGTTCTTGGCGTTGATGTCCGGCAGGTACAGCCGCCGCCCGAACAGGGTTTCGACGAAGCCCTTTTCAGCGGCCTGGGCGCGGGTGCGCTCCATATAGGCCAGCACCCCTGGATAACGGGCGAAATAGCGGTCGATATAGTCCTGCGACTGCTTGCGATCGACGCCAATCTGTTTGGCCAGGCCGAAAGCGCTCATGCCATAGATCAGGCCGAAGTTGATCGCCTTGGCGCTACGGCGCTGGTCGGTGGTGACGTTCTCGAGGGCGACACCGAACACTTCCGCGGCAGTGGCGCGGTGCACGTCCAGGTCGTTGCGGAAGGCGTGCAGCAGCCCTTCGTCCTTGGCCAGGTGGGCCATGATCCGCAGCTCGATCTGCGAATAGTCCGCCGCCAGCAGTTTGTAGCCGGGGCTGGCGACGAAGGCCTGGCGAATGCGCCGGCCCTCGGCGGTGCGGATCGGTATGTTCTGCAGGTTCGGGTCGCTGGACGACAGCCGGCCGGTGGCGGCCACGGCCTGCTGGTAGGAGGTATGGATACGCCCGGTGCGCGGGTTGATCTGCCCCGGCAACTTGTCGGTGTAGGTGCTCTTGAGCTTGCTCAGGCTGCGGTACTGCATCAGCACCTTGGGCAGCGGGTAGCCTTGCTCGGCCAATTCATCCAGCACCGCCTCGGCGGTGGACGGCTGGCCCTTGGCGGTCTTGCTCAGCACCGGCATGCCCAGCTTGTCATAAAGAATCGCGCCAAGCTGCTTGGGCGAGCCGAGGTTGAATTCCTCGCCGGCCAGCTCGAACGCCTCGCGCTCCAGCTCGACCAGCTTGGCCCCCAGCTCGCCGCTCTGCACGCCGAGCAGCGCGGCATCGACCAGCGCGCCCTGGCGCTCGATCTTGGCCAGCACCGGCACCAGCGGCATCTCGATGTCCATCAGCACCGGCAGCACGCTGGGGGTCTTGGCCAGGCGCGCCTGCAAGGCCTGGTGCAGGCGCAGGGTGATGTCGGCGTCCTCGGCGGCGTAGGGGCCGGCCTTGTCCAGTGGGATCTGGTTGAAGGTCAGCTGCTTGGCGCCCTTGCCGGCGATGTCCTCGAAGCCGATGGTGGTGTGGTCCAGGTACTTCTGCGCCAGGCTGTCCATGTCGTGACGGGTGGCGGTGGAGTCGAGCACATAGGACTCGAGCATGGTGTCGTAGGCCACGCCGCGCATGTGGATGGCCGGGCTGCCGTTGGCCAGGATGTTGATGTCGTACTTGGCGTTCTGGCCGATCTTGCCCTTGGCCGGGTCCTCCAGCAGCGGCTTGAGCGCCAGCAGCACTTGCTCGCGGTCCAGCTGGGCCGGGGCGCCTTCGTAGTCATGGGCCAGCGGTACATAGGCCGCCTCGTGCGGCGTTACCGCGAACGACAGGCCGACCAGTTGCGCCTGCTGGGCATCGAGGCCGGTGGTTTCGGTGTCGAAGGCAAACAATGGCGCCTGACGCAGTTTTTCCAGCCAGGCGTCGAAGCGCGCCTGGTCGAGGATGGTTTCGTACTGCGGCTCGACCTTGAGGGCGGGCGCCTCGGCCGCCACGGCGGTGTCTCCAGCCTGGCTGGCCTCGCGCTGCACGTCGGCGACCCAGCTCTTGAACTCCATCTCGGTGTACAACGCCAACAGGGTTTCTCGGTCTGGCGCGCCGCATACCAGCGCATCGACCTCGACATCCAGCTCGACATCGCACTTGATGGTGGCCAACTCGTAGGAGAGGAACGCCGCGTCACGGTGTTCCTGGAGCTTGGCCGGCAGGGTCTTGGCGCCACGGATGGCCAGCGCCGGGACCTTGTCGAGGTTCTCGTACAAATCGCGCAGGCCGCCGCCGATGCCGGTCAGCAGGCCGACCGCGGTCTTCTCGCCGACGCCCGGCACGCCTGGAATGTTGTCGACCTTGTCACCCATCAGGGCGAGGAAGTCGATGATGTGCTCAGGACCGACGCCGAATTTTTCGTGCACGCCCGCCACGTCCAGCACACTGCCGGTCATGGTGTTGACCAGGGTAACGTGGCCATCCACCAACTGCGCCATGTCCTTGTCACCGGTCGAGATGATCACCGGACGACCGGCCGCCGCGCTGCTGCGCGCCAAGGTGCCGATCACGTCGTCGGCCTCGACGCCCTCGACGCACAGCAGCGGATAGCCCAGGGCGCGCACGCTGGCGTGCAGCGGCTCGACTTGCACCCGCAGGTCGTCGGGCATGCTCGGGCGGTTGGCCTTGTACTCGGCGAACATGGCGTCGCGGAAGGTCCCGCCCTTGGCGTCGAAGACCACTGCGAACAGGCTGTCGGGGTATTGCTTGCGCAGGCTCTTGAGCATGTTCAGCACGCCCTTGACGGCACCGGTGGGCATGCCCTTGGAGGTGGTCAGCGGCGGTAGCGCGTGAAAGGCGCGGTAGAGGTAGGACGAACCGTCCACCAGGACGAGGGGCGCTTGGCTCATGAGGAGAATCAACCTTTTCGGCGGGTCCGGAGCTAGAATAGCCGGATCAATGACGACAAAAGGACTAGGTTATCATGCGCACACTCAATCGCCTGTTACTGCTCGGTCTGCTGGCCACCATGCCAGTCGTCACCCAGGCGGCGGACGAAGCCCCATCGGCCGATCCCGATGTAACCATTCGCACGGAAGGCGATAAAACCATCCAGGAATACCGGCAGAACGGCTTCCTGTATGCGATCAAGGTCACGCCGAAGGGCGGCAAACCTTATTTCCTGGTACGCGCCGATGGCACCGACGCCAATTTCATTCGCTCAGACCAGCCGGACATGCTGATTCCGTCCTGGAAAATCTTCGAGTGGAAGTAGGCTCGCGTACCGTTCATATCAACCAGGCACTTCCCGGCGGAAGTGCCCGCATGGGCAATTCTTCAACATGTCAGTCTTCACCCCTGTGTCCCGGCCTGAGCTGGAAACCTTTCTGGCGCCCTATGAGCTGGGCCGCCTGCTCGACTTCCAGGGTATCGCCGCCGGTACCGAGAACAGCAATTTCTTCGTCAGTCTGGAAAATGGGGAGTTCGTTCTCACACTGATCGAGCGCGGGCCGGCTGAAGACATGCCGTTCTTCATCGAACTGCTCGACGTGCTGCACGATGCCGACATGCCCGTGCCCTACGCCGTGCGCGACCGCGACGGTAATGGCCTGCGCGAACTGTGCGGCAAGCCTGCACTGCTGCAGCCGCGACTGTCGGGCAAGCACATCAAACTGCCGAACAACCAGCACTGCGCCCAGGTCGGCGAGTTGCTGGCGCACATTCACCTGGCCACCCGCGAGCGCATCATCGAGCGCCGTACCGACCGGGGCCTGGACTGGATGCTCGAATCAGGCGCCGAACTGCTGCCGAGCCTGAACCAGGAGCAAACCGGGCTGCTGCAACCGGCGCTGGCGGAAATCACCGCGCATAAGGCGCAGATCCTCGCCCTGCCCAAGGCCAACCTGCACGCCGACCTGTTCCGTGACAACGTGATGTTCGAAGGCACCCACCTAACCGGCCTGATCGACTTCTACAACGCCTGCTCCGGGCCGATGCTGTATGACATCGCCATCACCGTGAACGACTGGTGCCTGGACGAGCAGGGTGGTATCGACCTGCCGCGCGCCCAGGCATTGCTGGGCGCCTACGCGGCACTGCGACCGTTCACCGCCGCTGAAGCGCAGCTGTGGCCGGTGATGCTGCGGGTGGCGTGCGTGCGCTTTTGGCTGTCGCGCCTGATCGCGGCGCAGGCGTTCGCCGGGATGGACGTGATGATCCATGACCCGAGCGAATTCGAGGTGCGTCTGGCGCAACGCCAGCAAGTGGCGTTGAAGCTGCCCTTCGCCTTGTAGATCGCGCCGGCCTGGCCGCCGGCCAATGTGGATTTCACCGCCGTCCCTACCCCTGTAGGAGCGCCCTTCGCGACACAAGGCCGCTCCTGCAGGGTGCTACAAATAACGACCCTAGAGCTGTTCCAGGCAGCCAGCCAGGTCGCCGCCCAGTTTTTCCAGCAAACGCTCATAGCCCTTGCCATCCACCTTGTCGGTGCCACCCAGCGCATCCAACTCGGCCAACCGCACCGGCAACCCGGCCGTCAGCGTCTCGGCCAAACGCGGGCGCAGTGGCGGCTCGCTGAACACGCAGGTCTTGCCCACTTCCTGCAGACGCTTGCGCATGGCGGCGACGTGCTGCGCGCCCGGCTGCACCTCGGAGGCCACGCTGAACACGCCGGTGTGCTTCAGGCCATAGGCGGCCTCGAAGTAGTCGAATGCCTCGTGAAACACGAAGTAAGGCTTGCCGGCGATGCCCGCCACACGCTGCTTGATGCGCGCATCCAGGGCATCCAGGCGCTCGACGAACTGCTTGAGGTTGGCCTGGTAGCGCGGGGCATTAGCCGAGTCGGCCGCAGCCAGGTCGCCAGCCATCTTCGTCGCGATCACCCGGGCATTCAGCGACGACAGCCACAGGTGCGCATCGAGGCTGCCCGGACGGTGGTCGTGGTCATGATCGTCGTGGTCTTCCTCGTCATGGGAGTGGCTGTCCTCACCGAAATGACGCAACTGCATGCCCGACAGCGACTGCACGGCCACGGTCGGCTTGGGACGACTCTTCAGCACGCGGGGCAGGAAACCTTCCATGTCCGGGCCGACCCAGTACAGCAGGTCGGCATCGGCGACCTTGCGCACGTCGGAGGGGCGCAGTGCATAGTTGTGCGGGGAGGCGCCCGGCGGCAGCAGCACGTCGGGGCTGCCGACACCGTCCTGCACGGCGGCGGCGATCTGTTGCAGGGGCTTGATGCTGGTCAGCACACGCACGTCGGCGTGCGCCGAAAAAGCGATGAAAGCGACAAAGAGGGCAAGGAATCGGGACACGGTGGATACTCGGGTCGTCAGAAACAGGTAACATAATAACGTCTCCATCCAGAACCGTCGCTGCCCATGTCCATCACGCCGCTGGCCCACCGTCCCCACGATCATTCCCACTGCGTGCACAGCGCGCTGGCCGAGGCCGATGCGCTGTGCAACCGCCAGGGCCTGCGCCTGACCGCCCTGCGCCGGCGGGTGCTGGAGCTGGTGTGGCAGAGCCACAAGCCATTGGGCGCCTACGACATCCTCGCCGTGCTCAGCGAACAGGACGGCCGCCGCGCAGCGCCACCGACGGTGTACCGCGCCCTGGACTTCCTCCTCGACAACGGCCTGGTGCACCGCATCGCCTCGCTCAACGCCTTCATCGGTTGCAGCCACCCCGAGCACGCGCACCAGGGCCAGTTCCTGATCTGTCGCGCCTGCCACGTGGCCATCGAGCTGGAACAGGACAGCATCAGCAACGCCATCGTCGACAGCGCCAAGGCCGTGGGTTTCGCCGTCGAGACCCAGACCGTCGAAGTGGTCGGCCTGTGCGGCAACTGCCGGGGCAAGGCATGAGCGACGCCCTGATCCGCCTCGAGCAGGTCGGCGTCAGCTTCGGCGGCGAGGCGGTGCTCGACAGCATCGACTTGTCGGTGGCCCCCGGCCAGATCGTCACCCTGATCGGCCCTAACGGCGCCGGCAAGACCACCCTGGTGCGCGCCGTGCTGGGCCTGCTCAAGCCACACCGCGGCAAGGTCTGGCGCAAGCCAAGGCTGCGCATCGGCTACATGCCGCAGAAAATCCAGGTGGACGCCACGCTGCCGCTGTCGGTGCTGCGTTTCCTGCGCCTGGTGCCCGGGGTAGGCCGCGCGGCGGCCTTGTCGGCATTGCAGGAGGTCGGCGCCGAGCAGGTGATCGACAGCCCGATCCAGACCATTTCCGGCGGCGAGATGCAACGCGTGCTGCTGGCCCGCGCGCTGCTGCGCGAGCCCGAACTGCTGGTGCTGGACGAGCCGGTACAGGGCGTCGACGTGGTCGGCCAGACCGAGTTGTACAACCTCATCACCCGCCTGCGCGACCGCCACGGTTGCGGCGTGCTGATGGTCAGCCACGACCTGCACCTGGTGATGAGCGCCACCGACCAGGTGGTCTGCCTCAACCGCCACGTGTGCTGCTCGGGCCACCCCGAACAGGTCAGCAACGACCCGGCCTTCGTCGAGCTGTTCGGCCAGAACGCCCCGAGCCTGGCGGTCTACCATCACCATCACGATCACAGTCACGACCTGCATGGCGCGGTGATCGCCCCTAGCGCCCATGTCCACGGAGAGCATTGCAAGCATGGCTGATTTTCTTCTCTACGCCCTGCTTGCCGGTTTGTCCCTGGCCCTGGTCGCCGGCCCGCTGGGTTCGTTCGTGGTGTGGCGGCGCATGGCCTATTTCGGCGACACGCTGTCCCATGCCGCGCTGCTGGGCGTGGCCCTGGGCTTCGCGCTGGATGTCAGCCCGGCGCTGGCGGTAACCGTCGGCTGCCTGTTGCTGGCGATCCTGCTGGTCACCCTGCAACAGCGCCAGCCGCTGGCCTCGGACACCCTGCTCGGCATTCTTGCCCCCAGCACCTTGTCCCTGGGCCTGGTGGTGCTGAGTTTCATGCACGACGTGCGCATCGACCTGATGGCCTACCTGTTCGGCGACCTGTTGGCGATCAGTACCACGGACCTGGCCTGGATACTCGGCGGCAGCGCGCTGGTGCTGGCGCTGCTGGCGGTGTTCTGGCGGCCGCTGCTGGCAGTGACCGTGCACGAGGAGCTGGCCATGGTCGAAGGCCTGCCGGTGGCGGGCCTGCGCCTGGCGTTGATGCTGCTGATCGCGGTGGTGATCGCGGTGGCGATGAAGATCGTCGGCGTGCTGCTGATCACTTCGTTGCTGATCATTCCGGCCGCCGCGGCACAACGTCACGCCCGCTCGCCGGAACAGATGGCCCTGGGTGCCAGCCTGCTGGGTGTTAGCGCTGTGTGCGGCGGCCTGGCACTATCGTGGTTCAAGGACACCCCGGCCGGACCGTCGATCGTGGTCTGCGCGGCAGTGCTATTCTTGCTGAGCCTGGCGTTGCCCAAACGCTGAAATATCTGGATGCGCGCAGGCGCATCCTGCAACCTTTTCAGCGGTTGCAGGTCTGTAGGACTTGTTTTCGAGCGTGCGCACCTGGGTGTAGACTTGCTCGCTTTTTGCGCAAATAGAGAGTCGCAGGAATGAAGCCGTTCGCCTCACGTTATCTGCTTGTTGTTGCGTTTTCCCTGTTCCTGGCTGCGTGCTCCAGCACCCCGGCAGAACAGCCGACCGCTGTCCAGCCGGATGCCTGGCAGCAGCTGGAGCAAAGCATCGCCAGCAACGAGCTGGCCACCGCCGAGGACCAGTTGGCCGCGCTTGCGGCACAAGCGCCAAACGACCCACGGGTCGAGCCGCACCAGCGCCAGCTAGCCGAAGCCTACCTGCAACGCAGCCAGATCGTGTTGCAAAAAGGTGATGTGAACGCCGCCGCCACCGCCCTGGCGCGTGCCCGTGCGCTGATGCCGCAAGCGCCCGCGCTGACCGGCGGCGACGCCATGGCCCAGGCGCGCAAGGCCGAGCTGGAAAAAGCCGAGGCCGCGCTCAAGGCCGCCGAAGCCAAGCCCCAGGCACGCCTGATCGACCCGTCCGCGCCGTCTACCGTGGTGGCGCTGCAGACCACCGACAGCCGCGCCCTACGTCGCCAGCTCGATGACATTGCCGCCGATGTGGTGAACTACCGGTGCGAGGTGGTCTTCCAGGTGCCGCGTACCCAGGACGCGCCGTGGCTCAAGACCTTGCTGGGAAAACGCGTGCGCAAGCTCGACAGCGGCTTCGCGTTGCAGCAGACGCATAAGATCCAGCGTTCGCTGCCGGCGCAGGTGGTGCTGGTTCCCCACCAGCAGTGAGATAATCGGGCCCGCTGCGCGCCCCATCGCGACACAAGGCCGCTCCTACAGGTGACCGCGAAATCCCTATAAGAGCGGCCTTGCTTACGCGGGAATACCCTCGGCCGCGGCCTCCCGCGCCCACACCCGATGCCCCTCGACCGCCTTGAAGAAGGCTTCGAACGTCTTCTGCTCATCGCCCAGCAATAACCCGGCATCCTCCTGCAAACCCAGCTTGTTCAGCAGCAGCTTGGCATCCATCGCCAGCCCCATGGGCTTGAGGTGCTTGTAGGCCTCGAGCAGGAAGTGCTTGGCCACGCCGCTGTTTTCCAACGCCGCGAGCGACGCCTTGCCAGCCGGCACCCAAACCCCATCGAACATCACCGACGGCATGCCCTCCATTGACGCATCCACCGCCAGCGCCTTGCCCCCCTTGGCCTTGACCGGCGCCGAAGTCGGCCCCAGCAGCATCGGCCGCGCACGTTGCGCCTCCAGCGCCTTGACCAGCTTGTCGACACTCGCCGCGTCCACGCCATCGGCCACCAGCACGGCGACCTTGCGCCCGCTGATGCCGATATCCCCGGGGTGGTTCATCTGGCTCAACGCCTTCGACTGGCCGAGCTTGCTGTCCTTGACCTGAACCGTTCCGGCCTTCGGCGCGGGTAGCCCGAGGTTGGCCGCTACCGCCGCCGCCAGCTTGAGGTCGATGTTGGCCAGGATCTCGTTCACCTCGCGGGCGCGGATCTCCTCACGCTCCACTTTACCCAGCTCGAAGCTGTAGGCCTTGATGATGTGCTGCTGCTCGGTGGCGCTCATGCTGTGGAAGAACAGCCGCGCCTGGGAGAAGTGATCACCGAACGACTCGCTGCGCTGGCGGATCTTGTGCGCGTCGATGCGCTCCTGGTAGCTCTCGAAACCACCATTGCGCGGGGCCGGCGGGGTTTCCCTGGGCCAACCGCCATCGATCGAGTTGGGTTCATAGGAGGCCCGCCCTTTGTCGATGGTCATGCGGTGCATGGCATCGCGCTGGCTGCTGTGGTTGGCGGCAATCGGTCGGTTGATCGGAATTTCGTGGAAGTTCGGCCCACCTAGGCGGCTGATCTGCGTATCGGTGTAGGAGAACAGACGGCCTTGCAGCAACGGGTCATTGGTAAAGTCGATGCCTGGCACGATATGCCCCGGGCAGAAGGCAATCTGCTCCACTTCGGCGAAGAAGTTGTCCGGGTTGCGATCGAGCACCATCTTGCCCAGCGGCGTCACCGGCACCAGCTCCTCGGGGATGAGCTTGGTCGGGTCGAGCAGGTCGAAGTCGAACTTGTGCTCGTCGGCCTCCGGCACGATCTGCACGCCCAGTTCCCATTCCGGGTAGTGCCCAGTCTCGATCGCGTCCCACAGGTCGCGACGGTGGTAATCGGTGTCCTTGCCGGCCAGCTTCTGGGCTTCGTCCCACAGCACCGAGTGCACACCCTGGCGCGGCTTCCAGTGGAACTTGACGAAGCTGGCCACGCCGTCGGCGTTTACCAGCCGGAAGGTATGCACGCCAAAGCCTTCCATCATGCGCAGGCTACGAGGGATGGCGCGGTCGGACATGGCCCAGATCACCATGTGCGCCGACTCCGGCACCAGCGAGACGAAGTCCCAGAACGTATCGTGGGCAGAGCCGCCGGTAGGCATCTCGTTGTGCGGTTCGGGCTTCACCGCATGGACGAAATCGGGAAACTTGATCGCATCCTGGATGAAGAACACCGGCATGTTGTTGCCAACCAGGTCGAAGTTGCCCTCGTCGGTGTAGAACTTCACCGCGAAACCGCGCACGTCACGCACCGTGTCGCCGGAACCACGCGGCCCCTGCACGGTGGAAAAGCGCACGAATACCGGGGTGATGGTGTCCGGGTCCTGGAGGAAGCCGGCCTTGGTCAGCGCGGCGTGACAGCCGTAGCTCTGGAAGTAACCATGGGCACCCGTGCCGCGGGCGTGGACGATGCGCTCGGGGATGCGCTCATGGTCGAAGTGGGTAATCTTCTCGCGCATGATGAAGTCTTCGAGCAGCGAGGGCCCGCGGGCACCGGCCTTCAGGCTGTTCTGGTTGTCGGCGACCTTCACCCCCTGATTGGTGCGCAGCGCCTGGCCGCTGGCGTCGCTGCGGAAGTTTTCCAGGCTCTGCAACTTGGCGTTGGTGTTGGCCCGATCGGGTGTCTGGGTGCCCGCCACCTGGCTTGCTCGTGGCTCCGGCGTGTTCTTGCTGGCCATGTCCGGCTCTCCTCATCAGTCTTCAGGCTGCCCCAGGGGGGCTGGTTGAAGTAGTGACTGAGGCGCCGCGGCGAGCGTTCAATCTGGATTACCGGTTGTCGCGTTATGCCCAACGGATTGGACGAATCGGAAATTAGTGATAAGTACCGCTATTGAAAAAGGCTAAAATGCGCCACCCCGGCACACCGCCAGCCCAATTTCCATGCGCCCCACAAGGTTCGCTCAGTGATCGAGTTTCAAAACGTCCACAAGACCTACCGCGTCGCCGGTAGGGATATCCCGGCCCTGAACCCGACCAGCCTGACCATCGAAGATGGCCAGGTGTTCGGCCTGATCGGCCACTCCGGTGCCGGCAAGAGCACCATGCTGCGCCTGATCAACCGCCTCGAGGAGCCCTCCGGCGGCAAGATCGTCGTCGACGGCGAAGATGTCACCGGCTTCGACGCCAACCAGCTGCGCAGCTTCCGCCAGCAGGTCGGGATGATCTTCCAGCACTTCAACCTGCTGGCCTCCAAGACCGTCGCCGAAAACGTCGCCCTGCCGCTGGTACTGGCCGGCGAGCTGCCACGTGCGCAGATCGACAAGCGCGTGACCGAACTGCTGGCCCGCGTCGGTCTGCAGGACCACGCCAGGAAGTATCCGGCCCAGCTGTCGGGCGGGCAGAAGCAGCGCGTCGGCATCGCCCGTGCCCTGTCCACCAATCCGAAGATCCTGCTCTGCGACGAGGCCACCAGCGCCCTTGACCCACAGACCACCGCCTCGGTGCTGCAACTGCTGGCCGAGATCAACCGCGAACTGAAGCTGACCATCGTGCTGATCACCCATGAAATGGATGTGATCCGCCGGGTCTGCGACCGCGTGGCGGTGATGGATGCCGGGCAGATCGTCGAGCAAGGCCCGGTGGCCGAGGTGTTCCTGCACCCGCAGCACCCAACCACCAAGCGCTTCGTCCAGGAAGACGAGCAGGTCGACGAGAACGAGCAACGCGACGACTTCACCCATGTGCCGGGGCGCATCGTGCGCCTGACCTTCCAGGGCGACGCCACCTATGCGCCGTTGCTGGGCACCGTGGCCCGCGAAACCGGCGTGGACTACAGCATCCTTGCCGGGCGTATCGATCGCATCAAGGACATTCCCTATGGCCAGCTGACCCTCGCCCTGATCGGTGGCGACATGGAGGCGGCGTTCGCCCGCTTCACGGCGGCTGACGTACATATGGAGGTACTGCGTTGATGGATATCCTGAACTACTTTGCCAACGTCGACTGGGTCGAGATCTGGCAGGCGACCAACGACACCCTGATCATGCTGTTCACCTCGCTGGTGTTCATCGTGCTGCTGGGATTGCCCCTGGGCGTGGTGCTGTTCCTGTTCAGCCCGCGGCAGATGTTCGAGCACACCAAGTTCTATGCGGTGCTGGCGACCATCGTCAACATCGTGCGCTCGGTGCCGTTCATCATCCTGCTGATCGTGATGATCCCGGTCACGGTGCTGATCACTGGCACCTCGCTGGGTGTCGCCGGGGCCATTCCACCACTGGTGGTGGGCACCACGCCGTTCTTCGCGCGCCTGGTGGAAACCGCCCTGCGCGAGGTCGACCGCGGCATCATCGAGGCCACCCAGTCGATGGGCGCCACCACCCGCCAGATCATCTTCAAGGCCGTGCTGCCTGAAGCGATGCCGGGCATCATCGCCGCCATCACCGTGACCGCCATCACCTTGGTGTCCTACACCGCCATGGCCGGCGTGGTCGGCGCCGGCGGCCTGGGCGACCTGTCGATCCGCTTCGGCTACCAGCGCTTCCAGACCGACGTGATGATCGTCACCGTGGTGCTACTGGTGATCCTGGTCCAGGTGCTGCAGATGATCGGCGACAAGCTGGTCGTGCATTATTCCCGTAAGTAACCCCAATGGGGTCGGCCTGGCCGACCCGTTCGGGGGCCTTCGCGGCCCTCACAAGGAGTGATCAATGAAGAAGCTGCTTGCTGTTGTCGCCGCCGTCGCGGCCTTCTCGGCCAACGCCGAGACCCTGACCGTCGCCGCCACCCCGGTGCCGCACGCCGAGATCCTCAACTTCGTCAAGCCACAGCTGGCGAAGGAAGGCGTGGAGCTGAAGGTCAAGGAGTTCACCGACTACATCCAGCCGAACGTGCAGGTGTCGGAAAAGCGCCTGGACGCCAACTTCTTCCAGCACCAGCCGTACCTCGATGAGTTCAACAAGGCCAAGGGTACTCACCTGGTAAGCGTCGCCGGCGTGCACATCGAGCCGCTGGGCGTGTACTCGACCAAGGTCAAGCAGCTCGACGAACTGCCTTCCGGCGCCGCCGTGGTCATTCCCAACGACGCCACCAACGGCGGCCGCGCCCTGCTGCTGCTGGACAAGGCCGGGGTGATCAAGCTCAAGGACAACACGAACATCCTGTCGACCATCAAGGATATCGCCGAGAACCCGAAAGGCTTGAAGTTCCGCGAACTGGAAGCGGCCACCATCCCGCGCGTGCTGACCCAGGTCGATGCCGCCCTGATCAACACCAACTACGCGCTGGAAGCCAAGCTCAACCCGGAAAAAGATGCCCTGGCCATCGAAGGCAAGGACTCTCCGTACGTGAACATCCTGGTGACCCGCGAGGACAACAAGGACGCGGACGCGGTGAAGAAGCTGGTACAGGCCCTGCACTCGCCTGAGGTGAAGCAGTTCATCACCGAGAAGTACAAGGGCGCCGTGGTGCCAGCATTCTAAGCTGACATCCCCGGGGCCGCTTTGCGGCCCATCGCGACACAAGGCCGCTCCTACAGAGGCAATGCGCTTGCCTGTAGGAGCGGCCTGCGAAGCAGACCTAGCGATGTCAATCGCGCTTGACCAGCCCTGGCAACTGCGCCACCAGCTTCTGGTTGTTGAACGGCGCACGAATGAACCCACGCTGACGCCCGTCCGGCCCGACGATGGCCAGATTGCCGCTGTGATCCACGGTATACCCAGGCTTGCTGGTATCGGCCGGAATGAACGGGATGCTCAAGGCATTGGCCAGCTTCTGGGTATCCTCGATCGACCCCGCCACCCCGAGGAAATCCTTGTCGAAATAGCCCAGGTACTGCTTGAGCTGGTTCGGCGTGTCGCGGTTCGGGTCGACGCTCACCAGCACCACCTGCAGACGCTCCAGCGCCTCCTTGGGCAGCTCGCTCTTCACCTGGCGCAGCTGGGCGAGGGTGGTCGGGCAGATGTCCGGGCAGTAGGTGTAGCCGAAGAACAGCAACGACCACTTGCCCTTGAGCTGGTCCAGCACCAGCGGCTGGCCGTTCTGGTCGGTCATGCTCACGTCCGGCACGCTGCGGCTCTGCGGCAGCAGGATGATGCCGGCGTCGATCAGTTCGGTGGGGTTCAACTGACCGCGGTCGTTGAGCACCTTGTTGACGGTCAGGCCCATGATCAGCGCGACCAGGGCAACGAGGATGAAGACGGTTTTCTGGGTTCGGGTCATAGGTTCAGCAACAAGTAGTGGTCAACGAGCAGCGCGATGAACAGGGCGAACAGGTAGCCGATAGAGTACTTGAACGTGCCGATCGCCGCGTGCGGCCGGGTGCCACGGTACAACACCCAGGCCCACTGCAGGAAGCGCAGGCCCAACCCCAGGGCACAGGCAAGGTAGAGCGGGCCGCTCATGTGGATGGCATACGGCAGCAGGCTCACGGCCAGCAGAATCAAGGTGTACAGCAGGATATGCAGGGCGGTGTAGCGCTCGCCATGGGTCACCGGCAGCATGGGAATATCGGCCTTGGCGTACTCGGCCTTGCGGTGGATGGCCAGGGCCCAGAAGTGCGGCGGGGTCCAGGCGAAGATGATCAGCACCAGCAGCAGTGGTTCGGCGCTCACATGACCGCTCACCGCCACCCAGCCGAGCAATGGTGGGGCCGCACCGGCCAGGCCGCCAATCACGATGTTCTGCGGCGTGGCACGCTTGAGATAGCCGGTGTAGAGCAGCGCATAGCCCAACAGCGAGGCCAGCGTCAGCCAGGCGGTGAGGGGGTTGGTGAACACCAGCAGCAGGCCCATCCCCGCCAAGGCCAGCAGCAGGGCGAACAGCAACGCCGGTAGTGGCGCGACCCGGCCCTGGGCCAGCGGGCGCTTGTGGGTGCGGGCCATCAGCGCGTCGATGCGCCGGTCCAGCACGTGGTTGACCGCCGCCGCGCCCCCCGCGCACAAGGCGATGCCGAGGTTGCCGAACAGCAGCACGCTCCAGGCCACGCCCGCGCGGGTGGCGAGGAACATGCCCACCAGCGAGGTGATCAGCATCAGCACCACCACCTTGGGTTTGGTCAGCTCCATGTAGTCGCGCCAACCGGCGCGTGGGCTATCCGTGCTCAGAAGCGTCGCCACGAGTCGTTCCTCATGTGATGGGAAATGCCCACGCTGGTGATCGGCCGCAGGCGCCAGCCATGGCCCACGCGCACCTTGTCAGCCACGCGGATGCGGTAGTTCACCAGCACCATGGTCAGCAGCAGCAGCACCCCGCCGGCGTTGTGGGCAACGGCCACGCCCAGTGGCAGGTGGAACAATACATTGCTGATGCCCAGGCCCAGCTGCAACGCCAGTGCCAGCAATACCAGGCGCGCCAGGCCGCTCAGGCCATGGCGGTGCAGCTTCCAGCCGAGCATCGATAGAACCGCCAGCACCAGCATTGCGCCGAGCCGGTGGCTGACATGGATGGCCGTACGCGCATCGCTGTCCAGTTGCCCGCCCAGGTAATTGGGGCCGACATGCTGGGTCAGGTGGAAGCCGTTGCTGAAGTCCGCCGCTGGCCACCACTGGCCATGGCAAGTGGGTAGGTCGATGCAGGCCACCGCCGCGTAGTTGGCGCTGACCCAACCCCCCAGGGCGATCTGGCCGATCACCACCAGCAGCGCCAGCGCGGCGATCCGCCGCAGGCTCAGCGGCAGTTTCGGCAAGGGCGCAAAGGCCCGAGATAGACGCAGGGATAGCAGGAAAAGCAGGCTCACCGTGGTGAACCCGCCAAGCAGGTGCGCGGTCACCACCTGGGGCCATAGTTTCAGTGTCACGGTCCACATGCCGAACGCCGCCTGGGCCAGCACCACCCCCAGCAGCAACACCGGCAGGCGATAGGGCTGGCCGTCATGGGCATGCCGGCGTACAGCCTGGAAGGCAAGCAGCGCGATCACCAGCGCCAGGGTGCCGGCGAAATAGCGATGGACCATCTCCGCCCAGCCCTTGGCTTCTTCCACCGGGTGCTCAGGGAAGTGCAGCTCGGCATGGGCCAGTTGGGCATCGGTCTTGGGCACGCTGATGAAGCCGTAGCACCCCGGCCAGTCGGGGCAGCCAAGACCGGCGTGAGTCAGCCGAGTGTAGGCGCCGAGCAGCACGACCAGCAGCGCCAGCAGCGTGGCGAACACAGCAAGGCGGAATCCGGGTCTGGCCATGGCAGCCTCCTAGCCGATGTTGGAAAGCTTGAGCAGGTGACGCAGGTCGTCCAGCACATGCTTGCCCTTGACCTTGGCGTCGTAGCGCAGCACCAGGTTGCCGTGGGGATCGACGATCCACAGTTGCGGGGCAGTGTCGCCCACCTTCTGGATATAGCGCTGGGCGTCCAGCGGATAGCGTTGCAACTGCGGGTACTCACGGCCCAGCAGCGCCTGGTAGTCGGCGGCCAGCGGCTGGGCCGCCGCCAGGGCATGGCTGGCGCGGCCGGCGTCGCGGCCCAGGCCGACCTGGATCTGCCGGGCCAGGTACACCAGTTGCTGGCATTCCTCGACACAGGCTCCTGGGACGCTGACCAGCAGTTGCCAACGCTCGTCCTGGGCATCGATGCCGATATCCGCCCGGCCCTCGCCATTGCCGATCATCACACCGTGATAACTGCGACCTTCCGGTACCCAGAACTTGAGCTTGTACATGCTGGTGGCAAGGATCATCGGCCCGAGCACGACGAACAGGATCAACAGCAGTTGCAGGCGCCCGCGGGGCTTGCGGCGGTCAGGCACGTCCAGTGGACTGGTGGCGGCGGCCATGGCGGTTCTCCTTGTCGTTGTGATGCCAGCCGAAATACAGGTAGAGCAGGACCAGCGCGCTGGCCAGGGCGAACCATTGCACGGCGTAGCCCTGGTGCTTTTCCGGGCCCATGGCGACCACCGGCCAGTCCAGGCGGTAGGCACCAGGGCCTGGCTGCAGGCGTAGTTCCTGGGCAAAGCCCTCACGGCCCAGCTGCTGCCAGAGCCCGGCCGGTTCGATTGCCGTCAGCAGTTGCGGCCACTGGCCGTCGGGGTTGTCCGGGTGCAGTTGGAAGGTCTTGCCCGGCGGCACGTAGACCGTGGCGTCCAGCGCCAGCGCCTGGCTCGGCGTGTCGAAGGGCACCGGCACGCGACGGTCGGGCCACGCCAGCCAGCCGCGATTGACCAGCAACCACATGCCGCTGGCCTGGTCGTGGAAGGGCTGCAGCAGCTCGACGCCGGCCTTGCCGTCGCGCATCTGGTTGTCCAGCAACAGGCTGTGACCGGCATCGAACCGACCATACAGGTGCACGGGGTAGAACGCTGGGTCCGGCAGCTGGCGCAACCGGTCAGCAGTGACCGGCGCCTCGATCTGGCGCTCGGTGTAGGTGGCCAGCAGGTCACGCTTTTCGTCGGCGCGCCGCAGTTGCCAGCAGCCGAGCGCGATCAACCCCGGCAGCAGCGCAAGCACCACCAGGGTCGGTACCAGGCCTGGGCGAAACGGCTTCACCAGGGCCTCGTGAGGTCGAGCGCTATACTTGTATCCATCACCGCATCCCCCGGAGTGTCGCCATGCTCAAGGCCGCAATTGTCCTGATGCTGCTGGCCACCATCGCCAGCCTGTTCAGTGGCCTGGTATTCCTGGTCAAGGACGACGACCAGTCGACCCGCCTGCTCAAGGCCCTTACCGTGCGCGTCGCCCTCGCCACCCTGACCATCGCCCTGGTGGCCTGGGGCTTCATCAGCGGGCAGTTGGTCTCCCACGCGCCGTTCTGAATTACCTCGGTCCCTGTAGGAGCGGCCTTGCCGCCTTTCAGAGCACATAGACAAAGATGAACAACCCTACCCACACCACATCGACGAAGTGCCAGTACCAGCTCGCCGCCTCGAAACCGAAGTGCTTGTCCGGGTCGAAGTGCCCGCGCAGCACCCGGCAGAACATCACGAACAGGATCAACGTGCCCAAGGTCACGTGCGCGCCGTGGAACCCGGTAAGCATGAAGAACGTCGCGCCGTAGATGCCCGAACCCAAGGTCAGCCCGAGTTTGTTGTAGGCCTCGTGGTACTCGTAGGCCTGCAGCACGAGAAACCCGATCCCCAGCAGGATGGTCAGCCCCAGCCACAGTTTCAGCGCGCCACGGTGCCCCTTGCGCAGGGCGTGGTGGGCGATGGTCACGGTGACGCTGGAACTCACCAGCAGGATGGTATTGATCAGCGGCAGGTGCCACGGATCGATGACTTCCTTAGGTGGCGGGAACAGCTTCGGGTCGGGTGTGTGCAACAACGGCCAGACGAACTCGAAGTTGGGCCAGAGCATGTGCGTCACGCCCTTGGCCCCATCGCCCCCCAGCCACGGCCCGGCCAGCACCCGCACGTAGAACAGCGCGCCGAAGAAGGCCAGGAAGAACATCACCTCGGAGAAGATGAACCAGCTCATGCCCCAGCGGAACGAGCGGTCCATCTGCGCACTGTAGAGCCCGGCGTGGCTTTCCTTGACCACCGCGCCGAACCAGCCGAACAGCATGTAGGCCAGGAACAGCGCGCCGACGAAGAAAATCAGCGGCCCGTGGGACTCCGGGTGGCCGGCCTTGAGGTCGTTGAACCAGGTGCCGAGCCCGAACACCGTGATGAACATGCCGATCGTGGCAATGATCGGCCACTTGCTCTGCGCCGGTACGTAGTAATGCTCGTGGCTTGCCATGATGTATCTCCTTCCCTCAGCGGGCGCCCTCGGTCGCGGCGTGGGCGACCGGGGGGTGGCGAGCGGTGATGTCGAACAGGGTGTAGGCCAGGGTCAGGTGTTTCACCGACTCCGGCAGGTCGCGGTCGACGATGAAGCGCACCGGCATCTCGATGCGCTCACCGGGCTGCAGGACCTGCTGGGTGAAACAGAAGCACTCGGTCTTGTGGAAGTACGCTGCGGCCTCGGCGGGAGTGATGCTGGGGATGGCCTGGGCGCTCATGGGCTGGTTGGTCGGGTTGCGGGCCACGAAGATCATCTGGTTCACCGCCCCCGGGTTGACCTCGATCTGGTCGGCGGTGGAGTGGAACTCCCAGCTCATGTCGCCGGCATTGGTCGACATGAACTGCACCCGCACCGAACGGGTCGGGTCGCTCACCTGGGTGCCGGCGTACTGCCCGCCGGTTTTGCCATTGATGCCGAAGGCCTTGCACATCACGTCGTAGATCGGCACCAAGGCAAAGCCGAAGGCGAACATCACCACCGTCAGCATCAGCAGGCGGCTGACCAGGCGTTTGAGCGACAAGCCGTCCATGGGCAGACTCCTACTTCACTTCAGGCGGCGTCTGGAAGGTGTGGTAAGGGGCAGGTGAAGGGATCGACCACTCCAGCCCCTCGGCGCCGTCCCAAGGCTTGGCCGGTGCCGGCGCACCACCGCGGATGCACTTGATGACGATGAACAGGAAGAAGATCTGCGTGGCGCCGAACATAAAGGCGCCTATCGACGAGACCATGTTGAAGTCGGCGAACTGCAGGTTGTAGTCGGGGATACGCCGGGGCATGCCAGCCAGGCCGACGAAGTGCATGGGGAAGAAGGCCAGGTTCATGCCGATGAACGACAGCCAGAAGTGCAGCTTGCCCAGTGTTTCGTCATACATGTGCCCGGTCCACTTCGGCAGCCAGTAGTAGGCCGAGGCGAAGATGCCGAAGATCGCTCCGGGCACCAGCACATAGTGGAAGTGCGCCACCACGAAGTAAGTGTCGTGGTACTGGAAGTCGGCCGGGGCAATGGCCAACATCAGCCCGGAGAAGCCCCCGATGGTGAACAGGATGACGAAGGCGATGGCGAACAGCATCGGCGTCTCGAAGGTCAGCGAGCCTTCCCACATGGTGCTGACCCAGTTGAACACCTTCACCCCGGTGGGCACCGCGATCAGCATGGTGGCGTACATGAAGAACAGCTCGCCCACCACTGGGATGCCGACCACGAACATGTGGTGGGCCCAGACGATGAACGACAGGAAGGCAATCGCCCCGGTGGCGTAGACCATCGAGGTGTAGCCGAACAGCGGCTTGCGCGAGAACGCCGGGATGATCGAACTGACCGCGCCGAAGGCCGGCAGGATCATGATGTACACCTCGGGGTGGCCGAAGAACCAGAACACATGCTGGAACAACACCGGGTCGCCGCCGCCGGCGGCACTGAAGAAGCTGGTGCCGAAATGGATGTCCATCAGCATCATGGTCACCACGCCGGCCAGCACCGGCATCACCGCGATCAGCAGGAACGCGGTGATCAGCCAGGTCCAGACGAACAGCGGCATTTTCATCAGAGTCATGCCGGGGGCGCGCAGGTTGAGGATGGTGGCGATCACGTTGATCGCGCCCATGATCGAGCTGATGCCCATCAGGTGGATGGCGAAGATGAAGAAGGTCACGCTGGCCGGGGCGTAGGTGGTCGACAACGGGGCATAGAAGGTCCAGCCGAAGTTCGGCCCACCACCGGGGCTGAACAGGGTCGAGACCAGCAACAGGAACGCCGCCGGCAACAACCAGAAACTGAAGTTGTTCATCCGCGGCAGGGCCATGTCGGGCGCGCCGATCATCAACGGGATCATCCAGTTGGCCAGCCCGACGAAGGCCGGCATCACCGCGCCAAACACCATGATCAAGCCGTGCATGGTGGTCATCTGGTTGAAGAACGCCGGCTCCACGATCTGCAACCCGGGCTGGAACAGCTCGGCGCGTATCACCATGGCGAACGAGCCGCCGAGCAGGAACATGGTGAAGGCGAACCACAGGTACATCGTGCCGATGTCCTTGTGGTTGGTGGTCAGCACCCAGCGCATCAGGCCCTTGGCCGGGCCGTGGGCGTGCTCATGGCCGGGGGCGTGGTCGTCGATCACTGCACTCATGTCCTGTCTCCTGCAATCCGTTGATTGCCGCGAGTGAGCCGGTTCATTGGCCTTCGGCCTGCTTGAGCGCCAGCACGTCCTTCGGCGTGACCATGTCGCCCTTGTTGTTGCCCCAGGCGTTGCGCTCGTAGGTGACCACGGCGGCGATATCGACTTCCGAGAGCTGCTTGCCGAAGGCGGCCATGGCGGTACCAGGCTTGCCGTGGAAGACGATGTTGAGGTGTCCTTCCTTCGGCCCGGTGGCGATCTTCGAGCCCTTGAGCGCCGGGAACATCGGCGGCAGGCCCTGGCCCTCGGCCTGGTGACAGGCCACGCAGGTGGTGTGGTAGACCTTGTCACCGCGCTCGACCAGCTCCTGCAGGGTCCACTCCTTGCTGGTCAGTTCCTTGAGCTTGGCCGCCTCGGCCTTGCGCTCGCCGAGCCAGGCGTCGTAGTCGGCCTTGGACTTCACCTCGACCACCACCGGCATGAAGCCGTGGTCCTTGCCGCACAGTTCGGTGCACTGGCCGCGGTAGATGCCGGGCTTCTCGATACGCGTCCAGGCCTCGTTGACGAAGCCGGGGATGGCATCACGCTTGACCGCGAAGGCCGGCACCCACCAGGAGTGGATCACGTCGGCGGCGGTCACCAAAAAGCGCACCTTGGCGCCCACCGGCAACACCAGCGGCTGGTCCACTTCGAGCAGGTAGTGCTCGTCCTTGGGCGCCTTGTTGTGAATTTGATCGGCGGGGGTGGCCAGGTTGCTGAAGAACTCGACGTCCTGCCCCAGGTACTTGTAGTGCCACTTCCATTGGTAGCCGGTGACCTGGATATCGATGTCCGACTCGCTGGCGTCGTAGATGTCGATCAGGGTCTTGGTCGCCGGGATGGCCATGGCCACGAGGATCAGGAAGGGCACCACGGTCCAGAGGATTTCGACCCAGGTGTGCTCGTGGAAGTGCGCCGGCTGCTGGCCGGTGGAGCGGCGGTGGATGACCATCGACCAGAACATCGCGCCGAACACCACGATGCCGATGATCACGCAGATCCAGAAGATGGTCATGTGCAGGTCGAACACGGCGTGGGAGACGTCCGTCGCCCCGGGGGCCATGTTCACCGTCCATGCGGCGTGTGCCTGTCCGAATACCGACCACAGCAACAGGCCCATCCAGACATGTGGATGTCGCATCATTGCGGGTTCCCCTTATCGTTCTTGTAGTCCCGGAGGCGTGGACGACCTGCTACGACAAAGGGGGGAACGGCGGCCAAGACTGCCTGGCTTCGACGACCGAGCCCCCTGCTAAAGGCAGTCGGGCCTCATCAACGAATCACGTTTCACCGGGAGTATAGCCACCGACCAATGGCGCGCAACGCAGGGCATGAAATCAACTTCATGAAACCAAACGTTTGCACCGAAAGGCCCATGAACACTGGGCTCTGGCACAATGATGGCATAGTGATATAGCGAATTTCCTACACGTGTCTCAGCGATATAACAAATGCGTCTTAGCCATTCTCGTAAGCAAGCTAACTTAGTGTCTTCCGTTTGTAACGCCTTGTCCCTGGAGTTGTCATGAACATCGCTGCTGTACGCGAGCAGATCGAAAACGCCCATCAACATGAGAGCCGCACAGGCCAACTGAAAAATCGTCTCGAGAAGCAACTGCCACACCTGCACCCTTCGATCCACCTACCCCAGCAGGACGCCCAGGGTACTTTGGCCCGCTTCGTCGGCGCCTACATCAACGAGGTTCCAGAACTGCTCGAAGCCGCGCACACCGTGGCCCTCGAGGCTGGCATCGAATCGCAGATCAAGCCGGTGCTGAAGATTGCCGAGGCCTATTTCCTGCAGCCGCCAAGCGTGATGACCGGGCAGGTCGGGCTGGATTGCCTGTTGGACGAGGCCTACCTGGCGCATCGCCTGGTCGAAGAGGTCAACGACCTGTATATCCGCCACTTCCAGCAGCCGCTGATTCCGGTGGATACCACCGTCGCCAACCTGATCGCCCACCAGCTGATCGGGGAAACCTTCGCCAACCAGCTGGATGAGGTGGTACATCATTCGGTGGACGAGATGCTCAGCGAGGAGAGCTTTGCCGTGGAGTCGGTGGAGGCCTACCGCGACAAGCTGTCGAGCCCGGAAACCGGCGCGGCGTGGAAGCGCTGGCCGTGCCTGTCGCGCCAGCTGGGTGTGGAGTTGGGGCAATCGGCCTGAGGAACATTCGATATCGCCGGGGCTGCTGCGCAGCCCTTTCGCGACACAAGGCCGCTCCTACAAGAGATCGCGTTCCCTTGTAGGAGCGGCCTTGTGTCGCGAAAGGGCCGCAAAGCGGCCCCGGCAATGCGACAGGCTAAACCCCAACGCCAGCGGTTGTCCTTAACCTACCCTCGACCCGCCGCTTCAACCGCCGCTCTTCCAGCACCAGCCGCGCGCCCTTGGCCGCGCCACTGCGCCCCCAGTCCTCCAGCAACTCCAGGCAGGAGTGGTCGATATAGCTCAGGTTGCCCAACGGCACATGCAGCGTCGTCCCTTCTGGCACGCTCTCTAGCACCTGGGTCAGCGCCGGCACCTTGAGGAACGTCGCCGCCCCGCTCAGGCGCAGCTCCATGTGCCCCGGCGCATCCAGTGCCACCAGGTTGATCTTCAACCGCGCCGCCTTGAACGCCAGCTTCAGCAAGGTGAGGGCAAAGCCCAGCAGCACACCCGTCAACAGGTCGGTGAAGACAATCGCCAATGCCGTGGCGGCATAGGTGAACATCGGCATCCGCCCATAACGGCTCAGGCCACGGAACGCCTTGAAGTCCACCAGCTTCACGCCGGTATAGACCAGCACCCCGGCCAAGCTGGCCACCGGAATCTGCTGCAGCAGGCTGCTCAGCACCACCACGAACGCCAGCAGCCACAGGCCATGCAGGATCGCCGAGGCGCGGGTCTGCGCACCAGCCTGGACGTTGGCCGAGCTGCGCACGATCACCCCAGTCATCGGCAGCGCACCGAGCACACCACAAAGCATGTTGCCGATACCCTGTGCCGACAGCTCACGATCGAAGTCCGAGCGTTGGCCACTGTGCATGCGATCGACTGCCGCCGCCGACAACAGGGTCTCGGCGCTGGCGATGAAGGCCAGGGCGAAGGCGGCCACCAGCAGCGTCGGATCGGCCAGCTTGAGCAGGTCGTCCGGGCGCAGCCAGTCGATGGCCTCGGACAAGTCGGCCGGCACTTGCACGCGGTTGACCGGCAGCGCCAGCCACAGGCTGATGGCCGTCATCGCCGCCACTCCGAGCAAGGCCCCCGGCACGAACCGCAGCCGCTGCGGTCGCCAACGCTCCCAGCCCCACATGATGGCGATGGTACCCAGGCCCAGGGCGCCGGCCTGCCAGCCATTGCCCGTGCTTTCCAGCGGCAGGGCCGCGGCCAGTGTCGCAGGGAAACCCAGCAGGTTATCCACACCTGAAGGTTGCGGCGCCGAGTCGAGCATCACATGCACCTGGGACAACACGATCAGCACGCCGATACCGGCGAGCATGCCGTACACCACCGCCGGCGCCGTCACCCGGAACCAGCAGCCCAGGCGCAGGCGCCCGGCCAGCAGTTGCAACAGGCCAGCCAGCAACAGGATCGGCCCAAGCATGGCCACGCCGTGCTGGCGCACCAGCTCGAACACCAGCACCGCCAGGCCTGCGGCCGGGCCGCTGACCTGCAGCGGCGAGCCCGCCAGAAAACCCACCACGATACCGCCGATGATGCCGGTGATCAGGCCCTTGGCCGGCGGCATGCCGGAGGCGATGGCGATGCCCATGCACAAGGGCAGGGCGACCAGAAACACCACCACCGAGGCCAGCAATTCGCGCGGCAATGCCGCTTTGATCTGTGTCTTGTTCACCATGACGCTCCTTTCTCAAGTTCACGACCATTCCTCTGGCCGCAGGCACGGGGATCCCTGAATCGCGCGCAGGCGCGGGCCGCCAGCAAGCTTGCCGGCAGGGTGTCCAGGGAAATTCAAGGCAGGCGAAGGCCGCGCCGCACCCATCGGGTGCAGCCGGCAATCAAGGTTGTTGCAGCGTGCTCGGGTCGCTTAGTAGCGGCCTCTCGGAGTAGCGGAGGGGATCGACTCGCCGGCCGTCAGCGGCAGGAAGCGGTCGCTGGCGGCATCGTAGGCTTCGATCTGGCTGGTTTCGATGTCGTAGATCCAGCCATGGATATGCAACTGCCCGGCAGCCAGGCGCGAGGCCACCGATGGATGGGTGCGCAGGTGATGCAGCTGGGCGATGACGTTTTCCTTGGTCAGCAGTTGCATGCTTTCGTGCTCGCTACCGCAGGAGCAGTTGTCCTCGATCACCGTGCGCGCGACTTCGGCATGGCGCAGCCAGGCGGCGACGGTCGGCATCTTGTCCAGCGAATGCGGGTTGAGCACCGCCCGCATGGCGCCGCAGTCGGAGTGGCCGCAAATGATGATGTGGTGCACGCCCAGGGCCAGCACCGCGTACTCGATGGCGCTCGACACACCGCCGTTCATCTGGCCATAAGGCGGTACGACGTTGCCGACGTTACGGGTGACGAACAGATCGCCCGGCGAGCTCTGGGTAATCAGCTCGGGGACGATGCGCGAGTCGGCGCAGGTGATGAACATGGCACGCGGCTTCTGCGCGGTGGCCAGCTTCTTGAACAGCTCCTGCTGCTCGGGGAAGACTTCGGTGTGGAACCGCAGGAAGCCGTCGACGATATGCTTCATGGCGGCTTCGGCGCTTTCGGCGGGCGCAGCCGGGACGACCTTGGAGGGGTCCTTGACGGGCATGATTCATCCTCTTGGCGGTTTGTTGAAAGTGAATGCCATGTTACCGGGGAAAGATTGCAGTGACGCGGGGATTTAGATGACAAGCACGGGTAAATAATCACAGTCGCTGCAGACTGATGACTTACGCTAGCGTAGGAAACTTAACTGAAACTTAATTGCGAAAACTCTGGAACTGGCGTCCTAGAGCGGTTTGGCGGGATCTGGATAATAGCAAAAAAGCATCAGTTGCCAAGGGTCATGAGCAGAATTATCGGCTTACCCTAACCCCACTGATGTTGCAGCGGCGCGGTGCTGGCCGCCAACTGGCGCTGACGTAAATCAAAACAACGCCATCTGCCCGCCTGGCGGGCAGAAGGCGCTGCAATCGAGCCTCATCTGCTCGCGCCCTTCGAACCCCAATCGCCTGGCAGCCTTGGCAAAGCGCTGCGCCAGCAGTTCGGCAAACACGCCTTCACCGCGCATACGCGCCCCAAACCGGCTGTCGTACAGCTCGCCGCCACGGCTTTGGCGAATCAGGCTCAGCACATGGGTGGCGCGTTGCGGGTAATGATCGTGCAACCACTGCTCGAATAGCGGCGCCACCTCCAGCGGCAGGCGCAACAGCATGTACGCCGCACTCTGCGCCCCGGCCTCCCTGGCTGCCTCCAGCAGATGCTCCAACTCGCTGTCATTGATCATCGGGATCATCGGCGAACAAAGCACGCCCACCGGCACGCCCGCCTCGCGCAATACCCGGATCGCCCGAAGGCGCGCCTTGGGCGCCGCTGCCCGTGGCTCCAGGGTGCGCTTGAGTTCGTCGTCGAGGGTAGTCAGGCTGATCATCACCTGCGCCAGGCGCTGGCTGGCCAGCTCGGCCAGCAGGTCGAGGTCGCGCAGCACCAGCGAGCCCTTGGTGACGATGGTCACCGGGTGGCGGTAGCGCAGCAGCACCTCCAGCAGGCGCCGGGTGAGTTGCTGCTCGCGCTCGATGGGCTGGTAGGGGTCGGTGTTGGAGCCTAGGTTGATCGGCGCGCAAACATAGCCAGGCTTGCTCAGTTGCTGCTCGAGCACATCGGCGGCATTGGTCTTGGCAATCAGCTTGGTTTCGAAGTCCAGGCCGGGAGACAGGTCCCAGTAGGCATGGCTGGGGCGGGCGTAGCAATAGATGCAGCCATGCTCGCAACCACGGTACGGATTGATCGAACGGTCGAAGGGCAGGTCGGGTGAAGTGTTGCGGCTGATGATGGTTTTGGCCGTCTCGATCCGTACTTCGGTGCCCTGCGTGGGCGGGACCTCTTGGTGCCAACCATCGTCCTCCACCACCGACAGACGCGGCGCGAAGCGATTGTGCGGGTTGTGGACCGTACCACGGCCTTTTTGCGGCGCTGAAGGAATCATGACATCACACCATAACTGTATATAAATACAGTACAACGATAACTTCGATGCCTCCAGCGCCTTTGATCAGTTCAACCCATGCCAGGCCAGGTACGCCTCATCGTTCGGTTCACGCCCCAGGAATATCCGCATCCCGTCGCGCAACGGACGTGCAGCCCCAGGGTCGAGCAAGGCGGTTTGCAGGGCCAGGCCCGTTTTGCGATCTGTCAGGCCATTGGCCTGAAAGCGCGAGAACAGGTCGAACGCATGCACATCCGACCAGACATAGGCGTAGTAGCCTGCATCGTAATAACTCAACAGGTAATCGAAGCTGTGCGCTGGGTGCTCGTATGCCTCCAGCGGCCAGTAGCCACAGCGGGCACGCGCTTCTTCCAAGCGGCGCCGCAGGCTTCTGCCATCGTTCGGCGTGGCATGTAGATCCAGGTCGAACAACGCCAGGGCAAGATCATCCGCGGCCTTGTCGAGCTCCGCACGGCGCAGACTCTCCAGCAAGCGCTCAAGCTCGGCCTGGAGCAAGCTGCCGCCGTGATCCTTGTGCGCGGAAATTGCGGCCAGATAGCCCGCGTCCCAGACCCAACGCTCGAACAGTTTACCGAACACCTCCACGCCGTCGGTTCCCAGCGCCCCGATGTTCGAGTTGACGTGGTTGGTGGTGCGCACCAGCAGATGATGCAGCGCATGTCCAAACTCATGAAACAGCTTGCGCAGCGCCAGGTGGTCCAGCAGCGGCTGGCTACCAGCAGGCGGTTGCGCAATATCGCTGAACACCATGGCCACCGCTGGATGGAACTGGCCTTCAGGGTCGACGCGGCGGTTATATACATAGCGGGTCTCAACCTGGTCGACTCGCTTGCCTGGGTACTGCAGCGCATCCACGTAGAGATAACCCACCAACGCATGATCGAGCCAGACCTCGAACGCCTCGACAGTCGCTTGCCAGACGGCCATTTTCGCCGGGGCACGCACCAAGCGTACCCCGAACAACCGTTGCACCAGCGTCTGCAAAGCCTCGATCACCTTCGCCAGGGTAAAGTACTCGCGGAACCTATCCATGCTTGGCAACTGCGCCGACTGACGCTCCAGCTGCTGTACATAGTGCCGGTCCCAAGGTTGCAAACTGTCCACGCCAAACCCGCTCGCCAGATTTTTCAAGGCGGCGCGACGCTGCACCATGATGGGCCGAATTCGCTGCGCCAGCCCGTGCAAAAAGGCCTGTACTTGTGCAAGAGAGCCAGCGCTCTTGGTCTTCAAGCTCAGTGTCGAGTGATCGGCAAAGCCGAGCAAACGGGCTTTCTTGTCACGTGCCTGGGCCAGCTCCAGCAGCAGCGCGCCATTGTCCTTGCGCCCAGCGCCTCCCACCCCGCGCTGGTGATGACGGCGGTAGGTTGCCTCACGTAGCCCGCGGTCGCTGGCCAGCTCAAGGATCAAGCGCGTCGAGGCCTTGTCGGTGCCTATCAACCAACCGTCCTTACCCTCTGCCCTGGCCTTTTGCGCCAACCCCGCCAAGACCCGATCCGGGATCCCGGGCAATAGTGTTTTATCCGTGATGAGGTTGCCGGCCAGGTAGATGTTCTCGCCAAACTGCCTGGCCAGACCGAGGATCTCTGCCTGATAGGCGGCCAACTTGGCCTTGCCTGCCTGATCGAGCGACGCTCCTTGCAGCACGAAGGCATCGCGGTACCAGTTCAAGGTCGCGCGTTCATGGGCATCGAGGTTCATGCCTTGCGGACTGTCGGCAAGACGTTGGTACAAGCCCTGAAGCTCGCTGTTGGCCAGCTTCTCGTCGAAGCGGGTCAGCAGTTGCCCATAGAAGTCGTTGACCAGGTCGATCCAGTCATCCCCCCTGTAGGTCAACGGCGAGACCCCCATCATCACGGCCATGAGTCTCGCATCGAGTGCATCCACGGCCAGCACCAGGTCGTCCCAGGTGGGTTGGTCGCGTTGGTCGTCGATGAGGCGGGCGATACCCTCACGATGGGCATCGACTGCGTGGGTGAATGCCGCGCGGGCGTTGTCCAAGGTTATCGCGTTGTAGTTGATCGGTACGGCACTGGGCTGCAGGAGAGGATTATTGGCGGACATGAAGCGATCTCGCTCAGTTGATGAACTGGCGAGCATGCGGGGTCACCCGGCACAGGGTGCGTTGAACACCTACCACCCGGTACGCTGGGAACATGCGGCCCGGCATCGACAGCCGAGCCGCACGCCGGCCTTATTCGGCCGGTTTCTTCAGCTTCGGATTGGGGAAGAACTGCACGGTCTGCACCTTGGCCGGCGCCGCCTTGGGCGCCAGGTGGTTGACCCGCGTGCCCAACTCCGAAGGCACCGACAGCCCCTGCTCATTGAGGGTGTCGGTGAACCCGCAGGCCACGCACTCGCGGTGTGGCACGCCGTCCTCGTTCCACATGGTCAGCTTGTCCATCTCGCTGCACGCCGGGCATACCGCCCCGGCGATGAAGCGGCGCTTGCTCTTGTTCACAGCCACCTCGCTCATGCCGCCGCGTCCTCGGTGAGGCCGCTGTGGCGCAACAATGCATCGATGGAAGGCTCGCGGCCACGGAAGTCGACGAACAGCACCATCGGCTCGCGGGAGCCGCCACGGGCCAGGATGGCTTCACGGAAGGCGCGACCGGTCTCGGCGTTGAGCACGCCTTCCTCTTCGAAGCGCGAGAACGCATCGGCCGACAGCACTTCAGCCCACTTGTAGCTGTAGTAGCCCGCCGCGTAACCGCCAGCGAAGATGTGCGCGAAGCTGTTGGGGAAGCGGTTGTAGGCCGGCGGACGCATGACCGAGACCTCGTCGCGAACGCCCTCGAGCACCTGCAGCACGCCGCGGCCATCGCCGTGGGTGGCGTGCAGCTCGAAGTCGAACAGCGAGAACTCCAACTGGCGCACCATCATCATGCCGGACTGGAAGTTCTTCGCCGCCAGCATCTTGTCCAGCAGGTCCTGGGGCAGTGGCGCGCCGGTTTCGAAGTGGCCGGAGATCAGCGCCAGGCCTTCAGGCTCCCAGCACCAGTTCTCCATGAACTGGCTCGGCAGCTCCACCGCGTCCCAGGCCACGCCGTTGATGCCCGACACACCGGCATGCTCGATGCGGGTCAGCAGGTGGTGCAGGCCATGGCCAAACTCATGGAACAGGGTGGTGACTTCGTCGTGGGTCAGCAGCGCCGGCTTGCCAGGCGCGGCCGGGGTGAAGTTGCACACCAGGTTGGCCACCGGGCTCTGCAACTCGCCCGCGGCGGTGCGGCGGCGGTCGCGGGCACCGTCCATCCAGGCGCCACCACGTTTGTTGGCGCGGGCGTAGAGGTCGAAGAAGAAGCGGCCGACGTGTTGACCGTGCTCCTTGATCTCGAACAGGCGCACGTCCGGATGCCAGCTGTCGAAGCCCTTGAGTTCGGCGATCTCGATGCCGTACAGGCGCTGCACGATGCTGAACAGGCCACTCAGCACCTTGTCGATCGGGAAGTAGGCGCGCAGGGCTTCCTGCGACACGCTATAGCGCTGCTCGCGCAGCTTTTCGCCGAAGTAGCCGGCGTCCCAGCTGGCCAGCTCGGCGGTGCCCTGTTCGGCGGCATAGGCTTTGAGCTGCTCCAGGTCCTGGGCGGCGAACGGCTTGGAACGCTTGGCCAGGTCGCGCAGGAAGCTCAACACCTGGTCGCTGGATTCGGCCATCTTGGTGGCCAGGCTCAGCTCGGCGAAGTTCTGGTAGCCCAGCAGCTTGGCCAACTCCTGGCGCAGGTCGAGGATCTCTTCCATCACCGGGCCATTGTCGAACTGGCCGGCGTTCGGGCCCTGGTCGGAGGCGCGGGTGCAGTAGGCGGCGTACAGCTCTTCGCGCAGGGCGCGGTCGCGGGCGTAGGTCATCACCGCGTAGTAGCTGGGGAACTCCAGGGTGATCAGCCAGCCGTCTAGGCCCTTGGCCTGGGCGGCGGCGGCCATCTGCGCCTTGGCCGAGTCGGTCAGGCCGGCCAGCGCGGCTTCGTCGGTGACGTGCTTGGTCCAGGCCTGGGTGGCGTCGAGCAGCTGGTTGGAGAAGCGGCTGCCCAGTTCGCTGAGCTTGCTCTGCACTTCGGCGTAGCGCTGTTGCTGGTCGGCCGGCAGGTCGATGCCCGACAGGCGGAAGTCGCGCAGGGCGTGGTCGAGGATGGTCTTCTGCGCCACGTCGAAGCCTGCGGCTTCGGGACTGGCGGCCAGGGCCTGGTAGGCTTCGAACAGGGCACGGTTCTGGCCCAGCTCGGTGGAATAGGCGCTCAGGGCCGGCAGGCACGCTTCATAGGCCTCGCGCAGCGCCTGGCTGTTGCACACCGCGTTGAGGTGGCTGACCGGGCTCCAGGCTGCGCCCAGGCGGTCGTTCAGTTCGTCCATGGCCAGCACCAGGCCGGCCCAGGTCGGGTTCTTGCCCTGCTGTTCGAGGATCTCGGCGATAGCCTTGCGGTTGTCGGCGAGGATCTGCTCGATCGCCGGCAGCACATGCTCGGGGCGAATGGCCGAGAAGGGCGGCAGATCATGGGACTGCAGCAGCGGGTTGTTCGTACTCACGGTTCGGGTACCTTGGCAGGAGAAACACGGGACCATCTTAAATTACAATCGACGCCGACCGCAGCAGGCAGTCCGCCTATCGGCATTGCAGAGGAACACTATCATGGCCATCCGCACGTTCCAGGCACACACGCCCAAAGTTGGACCGCGCGCCTTCGTCGACCGTTCGGCGGTGGTCATCGGCGATGTCGAGCTCGGCGAGGACAGTTCGGTGTGGCCGCTGACGGTGGTGCGCGGCGACATGCACCGCATCCGCATCGGCGCGCGCACCAGCGTGCAGGACGGCAGCGTGCTGCACATCACCCATGCCGGGCCGTTCAATCCCGACGGCTTCCCGCTGATCATCGGCGACGAGGTGACCATCGGTCACAAAGTCATGCTGCATGGCTGTACCCTGGGCAACCGCATCCTGGTAGGCATGGGCAGCACGGTCATGGACGGCGCCATCGTCGAAGACGAGGTGATCATCGGTGCCGGCAGCCTGGTGCCGCCGGGCAAGCGCCTGGTCAGTGGCTACCTGTACATGGGCAGCCCGGTGAAGCAGGTGCGCCTGCTGAGCGAGCAGGAGCACGCGTTCTTCGCCTACAGCGCCGGCAACTACGTCAAGCTCAAGGACCAGCACCTGGCCGAAGGCTACGACCAGTAAGGCCCACGTAGGCCGCTCCTACAGAAAGCAGGGCAAAGCAATTGCTTGCACCAAGGCCAACCGATACAGAGAAAACCATGCACCAGCAAAACATCCTCTTCGACCTCGACGGCACCCTGACCGACCCCCGCGAGGGTATCACCCGCTCGATCCAGTACGCCCTGGCCAAGCTGGGCATCGACGAGCCGGACCTCACCCGCCTCGAGCACTTCATCGGCCCACCCTTGCTACAGGCCTTCATGCAGTTCTACGGCTTCGACCAGGCCAAGGCGTGGGAGGCGCTGAACTTCTATCGCGAGCGTTTCAAGGTCACCGGGCTGTACGAAAACCTGCTGTTCGACGGCGTGCCAGAGCTGCTGCAGGCCCTCAACGACCAAGGTCGCACGCTGTACATCGCCACCTCCAAACCTTGGGAATACGCCCGCGAGATCGCCCGGCACTTCGCCTTCGACCATCACTTCAAGGTGATCTACGGCAGCGAGCTGGACGGTACCCGCACCGACAAGATCGAGCTAATCCGCCACCTGCTGGACGAGGAAGGGCTGGACCCGGCGCAGACCTTGATGGTCGGTGACCGCAAGCATGACCTGATCGGCGCCCGCAGCAATGGCTTGCAGGCGGTGGCGGTGGGGTATGGGTTGGGTAGCCGGGCGGAACTGCAGGCCGAGACGCCAGCGTTCCATTTCGAGACGCTAGCTGAGTTGCACCAAGCTTTCATGCGCTGACCTCTTCGCGAGGCAAGCCCGCTCCCACGCAGGCATCTGATCACGGCGTGGGAGCGGACTTGCCCCGCGATGGCATCAGACGCTCCAACTGCGCCTTGCGCCTATCAATGGGCATTCGCCCCAATTCTTCGACTCGCTGGTAAAACCCCAGCCAATCTTGGCCAACATCCTTGAACAGCTGCGAAAATGCCGGCACCCATTGATCATACAGCCCGAACGGCAGCAACTTGGCATTGTTCAACGGTGCATAGATCCAGGCATCGAACCTTCGATCCCCGGCCCAGTCCCGATCCCGCACATGGCGATATTCCCGCCGCAACTGTTCGAATTCGGCCTGCTTGGCCGCCCGCTTGCCCGCCTCATCCAACGGCCCGGCGTAGATCGCCTGCAAGCGCTCGCGGCTGGCCAGCACCAGGCGGATGAACTGCTCGCGCTGCCGCCCACTGCCATCCTCCGTCGCTGACAGGCCGCGCGTCACCCGCCATTGCCGCGTACCCTCCTGCTCGACGAAGGAAGCGAAAGACTCATTGAACTCGGTATCGTCCTGTACATAGAAGCGCTGGTGCGCCAGCTCGTGGAATATCACCGTGGCCAGGCGCTCGTCGCCCCAGCCGACCATGCTCGACAGGATCGGGTCATCGAACCAGCCCAAGGTGGAATAGGCTTCGACACCGCCGATGTAGACATCCAGCCCGTCCGCGCGCATCAATGCCGCCGCGCCGCGGGCCGCGCCCTGCTGGTAATAGCCGCGGTAGGCCACGCAACCGGCAATCGGGAAACAGTGGGTCACCGGTTGCAGCGACAGTTCCGGAGTAGCGAACAGGTTCCACACCACGTAGGGCCGGCCGAGGTCGGCATACACCCGATAGCTGCGGTTGTCCGGCAGCTTGAGCTGCTCGCTGGCGAATACCCGGGCCTGTTGCGCCACTTGCAGGTGCTGGCGCAGCAACGGGCGGGTGGCCGGGTCGGCGATCACCTTGTCCACCGGCTGCCGGGCCCGCAGCAGTTGCCACTGCCCCTGGGCCAATTGGCTGTAGTAACCCAGGCTGGAGCAACCGCTCAGCAGGACGCCCAGGGCGACGGGAACCAACCTGGTGAAAACGCGGTCCAGAGCCCGACGGCTGCAGCGCATGAAAAGAAAAAGTCCAAACATCGAGGCTGTCTATCTCGCTTGTCGGCCGAATGCGACCAAGATTATCTCGCCCAGGGGGAGCTTCGCCATGCGTACTCTGTTTGCCGTCGGCACACTCGTGCTGCTGTCCGGTTGTGCCACCTTGCCCGACCCCGACCCAACCCAGGCCTGGGTTGACCTCGCCCCCGGCGACAACGACTCGCTGCACGCCCTCGAGGTCGATGAGCGCGCCTGGGCCGATACCCGCTATTTCCAAGTGCAGCCCGGCAACCACGAGCTGACCGTGCGCTACCAGTTCCCGGTGGCCCCGAGCAATATCGGCCCGGTCGCGCAACCCTTGTGGCGCGACTGCCAGCTCAACCTCAGCTACAAAGGCTTCAGCGCCGGGCAGCGCTATCAGATGCAAGCCGGCAGCATCGGCTTTCGCCCGTGGATCAAGCTGTACGACCAGCAGCAGAAGCTGATCAGCCAGGGCGAACCGGCAGGCTGCCAGCGCACCTGAACAGCGCGAACGGCGCTATGCTTGTAGCCTGTGAACCGCGAGCGGGAGTTTCGCCATGCGCCAGCCCATGATGCTGATGGCCCTCAGTGCCCTGGGGGCTTGCGCCAGCCCCTTGCCCCCCGCCGATCCCGGCAAGGCCTGGATCGACATGTACACCATCACCCCCGGCCGTACGCTCATGGCCGACCGCCTGGACGGCCAGCGCCTGGACGATGGCCGCTACTTCCAGGTGACGCCTGGCAGGCATGAGTTGGTGGTGCGTTTCGATTACGAAATCTATGCCGGCGGCTTCAGCACCGACCCCACAGAGCGCACCTGCTACCTCACCGTGCGCTTCAATGACTTCCAGGCTGGCGAGCGTTATCGCCTGGAAGCCCGGGCACCGGCGATGCAGCCACAGGTGCTGCTGTACGACGGCAAGCGCAAGGTGGTGGTGAACGAACCGAGCAACGTGTTCTGCATTCCTTGAAAACAGCCCGTCCCCCCCAGAGAACCCGTCGACTGGCTCCTGCGTGTCGGGGCTATCGATCGTTCTTTTGGTAGACGATCTTCTTCGTGCCGCCATCGCAGCTGCCCACGATCATGTTGGGATCGCTGACCTCGGCGTTAGGCACGATTTCCAGCGTATAGGAGCTGACCCCGCGCGCCTGGATCTTCGCCTCGATCTCGGCCTTCAGTTCTTCGCACGGCTTGGGCGCGGCCAGTGCCGCCGTTGCCAGCAAGGAGGCCAGCACAGCGAGGGTTACGCGGATCATGAGGAACGGCTCCTGATAAGGCAGGCGGGCTGCCGACGCAGGTTAGACTACAGCAAACCGCCGCCGTTGCGCCGCCTAGGCCAATAACGTCGCCTCCAGGCTGATGGTCGCGTTGAGCACCTTGGATACTGGGCAACCCGCCTTGGCCTTGTGGGCGATTTCCTGGAACTGCGCCTCGCTGGCGCCCGGCACGCTGGCCTTGAGGGTCAGGTGCACCGCCGTGATGGCAAAGCCATCAGCCTGCTTGTCCAGGCTTACCTCAGCATGGGTATCAATACGCTCCGCGGTGAAGCCCGCCTCACCGAGCATCATCGACAGCGCCATCGAGAAACACCCGGCATGGGCGGCGCCGATCAGCTCTTCCGGATTGGTCCCGGGGCTGCCCTCGAAACGGGTGTTGAAGCCATAGGGCGCCTGTTTGAGCGCACCGCTTTCAGTGGATATCTGGCCCTTGCCGTCCTTCAGGCCACCTTGCCAAACCGCCGATGCCGACTTTTTCATGCTGCCTCCTGGTCACAGGTTGGGTATGTAAAGTTCTGAGGACAGGGCCCACGTCAAGTTCAGATCAATCCATCGCCAGGCATTGAATCCGCCGAATGTGCCCATACAGAGTCCAGAAGGCCCATGGCCAACCACCTGTAGCGGAGGCTCCGATGACCCACCTGCGAGACCTGAAGATTTCCACCCTCGACCTGGTGCCCGTGCGCGCCGACGGCGGCCCGGCGCAAGCGCTGCGCAACTCGCTGGACCTGGCGCAACAGGTCGAGCGCTTCGGCTACAACCGCTTCTGGGTGGCCGAGCACCACAACATGGATGGCATCGCCAGCTCGGCCACCGCCGTGCTGATCGGCTATCTGGCGGGCGGCACCTCGCGCATTCGCGTAGGCTCCGGCGGGGTGATGCTACCCAACCACGCACCATTGGTAGTGGCCGAACAGTTCGGCACCCTGGCCAGCCTATATCCAGGCCGCATCGACCTGGGCCTGGGCCGCGCCCCGGGCTCCGACCAGATGACCGCCCGCGCCCTGCGCCGCGAGCGTTCCGGCAGCGCCGACGATTTCCCCGACGATGTCGAGGAGCTGTCACGCTACCTGGGCCCGCGCACCGACGACCAAAAGGTCATCGCCGTGCCCGGCCACGACACCGAGGTACCCATGTGGCTGCTCGGCTCCAGCCTGTTCAGCGCCCAACTGGCCGGCATGCGCGGCATGCCCTATGCCTTCGCCTCGCACTTCGCGCCGCGCTACATGCACGAGGCGATCCGCATTTACCGCGACCACTTCAAGCCGTCGACGACGCTGGACAAACCCTATGTGATGCTGGGTATCCCGATGGTGGTGGCCGAGACCGACGAGAAGGCCGAGTACCTGGCCACTTCGGTGTACCAGCGCATTCTCGCGCTGATCCGTGGCCAGAGCCTGATGCAGCGCCCGCCGGTCGAGAGCATGAACGGCCTTTGGCTGCCCCATGAACGTGATGCAGTGAGCAGCTTCCTGGGTCTGGCGATGATCGGCAGCCCGCAGAAGGTGCGGGCGAAGGTCGAGGTATTGCTGGAACAGACAGGGGCAGACGAGCTGATCTTTACCAGTGACCTGTATGAGCACGCCGACCGGATCAAGTCCTATGAGCTGATGGCGCAGGCGCTCAAGGCCGAGTGAAATCAATCGCGGGGCAAGCGGCTGCGCCTTGCCCCGCGAAAAGGATTCGATCAGCCGCGACGGTAGACGATTTCCTTGGTCCCACCCTCGCAACTGCCGATTACCTTGCCGGCCGGCTCGCCCTTGTTGACGATCTCCAGCGAGTACCCCTTCACCCCTTTGGCATCGAGCTTCGCCGCAATCTCAGCCTTGAGTTCCTCGCACGGCTTGCCCGCCGCCATCGCACCGCCAGCCAACACCATCAGCCCCACGGCCAGAATCAATTTCTTCATCGATCGCTTTCCTTGTGCAGATCAAAGACAAAAAGGGCGCGAAGCACGCGCCCTGCAACCTTGATACCCCAACACGCCGGGCAAGCCTAGCCCAGCTTGGTTTCAGCTGTTGGCAATGCGGAACCCAACCTTCAGCGTCACCTGGAAATGCGCGGCCTTGTTGTCACGGATATGCCCGCGGGTGTCGACCACTTCGAACCATTCCAGGTGCTTGATGCTCTTGCCCGCCTCGGCCAGGGCATTGTTGATCGCTTCTTCGATGCTGGTGGGCGAAGACCCGACCAGCTCGATCTTCTTGTAGGTGTGATGATCCGACATGAGCGCTCTCCTTGAGTGGGTAGTGGCTTGAGCCTAGCAGCACAGGCCCGGTTTACCTGCGAGCGATCGCCGCAGGGGAAAGTTCGATCGCACTTTCATCCAGCTGCGCAGTCGCAACCTGTACATCCCACTCAGCAAGGAGAGTCGACATGGCACGCAATGCATTGCGCAAAACCTCACTGGAAAGCATGGAAGCCGAGATCGAAAGCCTCCTCAAGACTCTGGAAGGCCTCAAGCACGATGCGTCGGAAGAAACGCAGAAGACCATGAAGACGCTGCGCGGCAACGCCGAAAGCGCCCTCAAGCACTCACGCAGCCTGCTCAGCGATGCCTACGAGGAAGTGAAGACCCGCACCCGCGAAACTGGCGTAGCCACCCGCGACTATGCCCAGCAACACCCCTGGACCACCGCAGGTGTCGCGGTGGGCGCCCTGGGCCTGCTGGCCGCCTACTTGATGTGCCGCCGCAACTAACCCGTCTGTCGCTGCAGCTCCTGGCGCAGCCATTGCGCCAGTTGCTCGGCGCGCCCGTCCGCGGCGCGCCGGGGTACCCACAAGGCCAGTGCCGCATTGGTGGGGGAGAAGCCCCATGGCGCGGCCAACCGTCCGGCCTTCAAGTCGTCCGCCACCAGCGGTTGCGGGGCGATGGCCACACCCAGCCCAGCCACCGCTGCTTCCAGCAAGTAGTAGAGATGCTCGAAGGCTTGCCCGTAGCTCAGCGCCTCGGGCGCCAGCCCATGCTGTCGCGCCCAGGTAGGCCAAGCCTGCGGCCGCGATGTCGTATGGAGTACGGCAACATGCTGCAAAGCCATGGCTGGCAAGGCTTTCAAACGATCGAAGGCGTCAAAGCGCGGACTCATCACCGGGCCGATGCGCTCCTCGGCGAGCACGTGTACCTGCATGTCCGCCGGCCACGGTGGCTCTGCGTAGACCAGCAGTGCGTCCAGCCCCGGGCGTCGCGGATCAAGGTCACCTTCGCCCGCTGACAGGTGCAGGCGCAGCTCCGGCAGGTCGGCTTTCAGGCGCCCCAGGCGGGGGATGAACCAACGCGCCAGCAAGCTGCCGGAGCAACCGAGCACGAACGGCGCTTCGTCGGCATCGCGGGAAAGCTCGGCGCAGACCCCGCGCAACCGATCGAAGGCCTCGAAGCTGGCATCGCGCAGGCGCACACCGGAATCTGTGAGTTTGACGCCACGCCCGTCCTTGACGAACAAGGCTACCCCCAGATGCTCCTCAAGCACCTTGATCTGCCGGCTGACCGCGCCATGGGTTACATGCAGCGCCTCGGCCGCCTGGCTGACACTGTTGAGGCGGGCGGTGGCTTCGAAAGCCCGCAAGGCATTGAGGGGGGGGAGATCCTGGGCCATGTTACTTGTGAGTTTTCCTGACATGTTTGCGCAATCTTATCGGTTTTCAGACGCGCGTGTGCTGGTTAGAGTAGACCCCATTGATCAGCGTCTGCCCCTTTATCGAACCTGTCTACGGAGCGCCCCATGACCCAGACCCAATACCGTGCCGGCCCTGACGCCAACGGCCTGTTCGGCTCGTTCGGCGGCCGCTACGTGGCCGAAACCCTGATGCCGCTGGTGCTCGACCTGGCCCGCGAATACGAAGCCGCCAAGGCCGACCCCAAGTTTCTCGAGGACCTGGCCTACTTCCAGCGCGACTACATCGGCCGCCCCAACCCGCTGTACTTCGCCGAGCGCCTGACCGAGCACTGTGGCGGCGCGAAGATCTTCTTCAAACGCGAAGAACTCAACCACACCGGCGCGCACAAGGTGAACAACTGCATCGGCCAGGTGCTGCTGGCCAAGCGCATGGGCAAGAAACGCCTGATCGCCGAGACCGGCGCCGGCATGCACGGCGTGGCCACCGCCACCGTGGCCGCGCGCTTCGGCCTGCCCTGCGTGATCTACATGGGCGCCACCGACATCGAGCGCCAGCAGGCCAACGTGTTCCGCATGAAGCTGCTGGGTGCCGAAATCGTCCCGGTCACCGCCGGCACCGGCACCCTCAAGGACGCCATGAACGAGGCCCTGCGCGACTGGGTCACCAACGTCGAAGACACCTTCTACCTGATCGGCACCGTGGCCGGCCCACACCCGTATCCGGCGATGGTCCGCGACTTCCAGTCGATCATCGGCAAAGAGACCCGCGCCCAGTTGCAGGAGAAGGAAGGGCGCCTGCCCGACAGCCTGATCGCCTGCGTCGGCGGCGGTTCCAACGCCATGGGCCTGTTCCACGACTTCCTCGATGATGCCAGCGTGCAGATCATCGGCGTCGAAGCCGGCGGCCACGGCGTGCACACCGACAAGCACGCGGCCAGCCTGAACGGCGGCGTGCCGGGCGTGCTGCACGGCAACCGCACCTACCTGTTGCAGGATGACGACGGCCAGATCACCGACGCCCACTCGATCTCCGCCGGCCTGGACTACCCCGGCATCGGCCCGGAGCACGCCTACCTGCACGAAGTGAAGCGCGTGGAGTACGTCAGCATCACCGACGACGAGGCGCTGGATGCCTTCCACGCCACCTGCCGCCTGGAGGGCATCATCCCGGCACTGGAGAGCTCCCACGCCCTGGCCGAGGCGATCAAGCGCGCCCCGACCCTGCCCAAGGACCACCTGATGGTGATCTGCCTGTCCGGTCGCGGCGACAAGGACATGCAAACCGTGATGAACCACATGGCCGCCCAGGAGAAACAGGCATGAGCCGTCTCGAACAACGCTTCGCCGAACTCAAGGCCGAAGGCCGCTCGGCCCTGGTCACCTTCGTTACCGCCGGCGACCCAGGCTACGACGCCTCGCTGAAGATCCTCAAGGGCCTGCCAGCCGCTGGTGCCGACGTGATCGAGCTGGGCATGCCGTTCACCGATCCGATGGCCGACGGCGTAGCCATCCAGCTCGCCACCCTGCGCGCCCTGGAAGCCGGCCAGACCCTGGCCAAGACCCTGCAGATGGTTCGCGAATTCCGTGTGGATAACCAGACCACGCCGATCGTGCTGATGGGTTACTACAACCCGATCCACCGTTTCGGCGTGGAGCGCTTCGTCGCCGAGGCAAAAGAGGCCGGCGTGGATGGCCTGATCATCGTCGACCTGCCGCCGGAGCACGATGCCGAGCTGGCCACCCCGGCCCAGGCCGCCGGCATCGACTTCATCCGCCTCACCACCCCGACCACTGACGACGTACGCTTGCCGCGGGTGCTGGAGCGCAGCTCCGGGTTCGTCTACTACGTGTCGGTGGCGGGTGTGACCGGTGCCGGTTCGGCGACCACCGAACACGTGACCGAAGCGATCACCCGCCTGCGTCGGCATACCGATCTGCCGATCAGCGTCGGCTTTGGTATCCGCACGCCAGAGCAGGCGGCAGCCATTGCCCGCCTGGCCGATGGCGTGGTGGTGGGTTCGGCGCTGGTCGACAAGATCGCCCAGGCCAAGGATGCCGAGCAGGCGGTGAAGGATGTGCTGAGCCTGTGCTCGGCGTTGGCCGAAGGCGTACGCGCCGCCCGCCATTGATGTTGTGGGAGCGGGCTTGCCCCGCGATGGAGGCAGTGAAGCCATCGCGGGGCAAGTCCGCTCCCACGTCGCATCAAGCCCCGAAGATAGACAGATCCAACGGCCTGATCGCGCCCATCCAGATTGCATGGTCGCGGTGATCCGCCAGCTCGTCCCCGGTCTCCGGGTGCAGGAACACCACCAATCCCTTGCGGTACAGTGCCAGCCACGGCAGCACCACCCCCACCACCTCCGGCGCGAACGCCAGCTGGCAGCTCCAGTCCGGGTGCGGCCCGACCGGCTTCTGGTGCATGCGCCCCATGGTCACGGGGAACAGCCGCGTCGCCTCTTCGCACAGCTCGCGGGCCTGCTGCATGGTCGATGCGTCGTAGTACACGTGGGCGTGGTAACCCTTGATCCTTTGCACGATGGCTCCTGGTTGCTTTGCGACTTTCGCCTAGCATCCGCGCTGTCCGCTTCGCCGGCAAGCCGGCTCCTACAGATCGAGGCCAGCGCGGCATTCGTAGGAGCCGGCTTGCCGGCGAAAGGCGCCTCAATCACCACGCTCCTGCTCCAGCCAATCCACGAACCGCTCGATCAATGCCCCACGCCGCTTGCGCGGCGGCAGCACCACGTAATACCCGCGCTTCGAGCGTAAACTCCCCTCCAACGGACGACACAGCACGCCTTGCTCCACCAGCCCGTCCACCAGGTGCCCCCAGCCGATCGCTACCCCTTGCCCAGCAATCGCCGCCTGGATCAACAGGGTGTAATTGTCGAACCGCAACTGCCCGGCCGGCGGCGGGCTGTCCACGCCAAACCCACGAAACACCCCCGCCCAGTCGAACCAACGGCTGGCCTGCTCACCCCGCAAATGGAGCAGCGGCAATCGTTGCAAAGCCACGGCTGACAAGGGTTTGCCATGAGTCAGCCGAGGGCTGCACACCGGGAAAACCTCCTCATCGAACAGCCAGCGGCTCTCGCCCTGATGGAAGCGGCCATCACCGAACAACACCGCCACATCGATGTCCGGGCGCAACATCGCCTGGCTGCGCTCACCGGTCACCAGGCTCACGTCCACCTGTGGATAAGCCTCGTGGAAACGCTGCAGGCGCGGCATCAGCCAGAACGCCGCAAAGGCGAAGTCGGTCGCCACCTGCAGCACCTCGCGCTGGCCGCGCCCACTGGCTTGGGCAACGCCATCGTCCATGGCTTGCAAGCCTTGGTGCACCTGCTCGAACAACAGCCCCCCCACCTCGGTCAGCTCGATGCCCCGGTAGATCCGGTCGAACAACCGCGTGCCCAACTGCGCCTCCAGGCGCTTCATCTGCTGGCTGACCGCCGGCTGGGTGGTGCCCAGTTCCACGGCGGCAGCGGTGAAGCTACGCAGGCGGGCGGCGGCCTCGAACACGCGCAGGGTGTCCAGGGGCAGGGCTGCAAGGTGCTCAAACATAAGCTTGGCTAATCCCAGTCATTGCCCGGCATGGGCTTTACCCCTGTTATCCACAGCCGCATGCTGGATTGCAAGTGCTCCCCATAACCCTCGACGATGGAAGGCCCCCATGAAGCGACCCAACATCCTGTTCATCATGGCCGATCAGATGGCCGCGCCTTTGCTGCCGATCTACACCCCATCGCCGATCAAGATGCCCCACCTGGCCCGCCTCGCCGAGCAGGCCGTGGTATTCGACAGCGCCTACTGCAACAGCCCGCTGTGCGCGCCGTCGCGCTTCACCCTGGTCAGCGGCCAGTTGCCCAGCCGCATCGGCGCCTACGACAACGCCGCCGACTTCCCCGCCGACGTGCCCACCTACGCCCACTACCTGCGCCGCCTCGGCTACCGCACGGCACTGTCGGGCAAGATGCACTTCTGCGGCCCGGACCAGTTGCACGGCTACGAAGAGCGCTTGACCTGCGATATCTACCCGGCTGACTACGGCTGGGCGGTGAACTGGGATGAACCGGACGTGCGCCCGAGCTGGTACCACAACATGTCGTCAGTGCTGCAAGCCGGGCCCTGCGTGCGCACCAACCAGCTGGATTTCGACGAAGAGGTGGTGTTCAAGGCGCGCCAGTACCTCTACGACCATGTGCGCGAGGATGACGGCCGGCCGTTCTGCCTGACCGTCTCCATGACCCACCCCCACGACCCGTACACCATTCCCAAGTACTACTGGGACATGTACGAGGATGTGGATATCCCACTGCCGCGGGACAAGATCGCTCAGGGCGAGCAGGACCCGCACTCGCAACGCCTGCTCAAGGTCTACGACCTGTGGAACAAGCCGCTGCCCGTGGACAAGATCCGCGACGCTCGCCGCGCCTACTTCGGCGCCTGCAGCTACATCGACGACAACATCGGCAAGCTGCTGCAGACCCTCGAGGAGTGCGGCCTGGCCGACGACACCCTGATCGTGTTCTCGGGCGATCACGGCGACATGCTTGGCGAGCGCGGGCTCTGGTACAAGATGCACTGGTTCGAGATGTCGGCGCGGGTGCCGCTGCTGATCCATGCGCCCAAGCGCTTCGGGCCGACCCGCGTCAGCGCCAGCGTATCCACCTGCGACCTGCTGCCGACCCTGGTCGAATTGGCCGGCGGCGCTGTGGATAACCAGTTGCACCTGGACGGCCGCTCGCTGCTCGGCCACCTGCAAGGGCAGGGTGGGCATGACGAGGTAATCGGCGAATACATGGCCGAAGGCACGGTCGGCCCGCTGATGATGATCCGCCGTGGCGCCTACAAGTTCGTGTACAGCGAAGAAGACCCATGGCTACTCTACGACCTGAGCCGCGACCCGCACGAGCGGGAGAACCTCACCGGCAGCCCGGACCACCAGGCGCTGCTGCAGGCATTTGCCGATGAAGCCAAACAGCGCTGGGACATCCCGGTCCTGCGCCAGCAGGTGCTGGCCAGCCAACGACGCCGCCGCCTGGTGGCCGAGGCGCTGGCCATCGGCAAGCTGAAGAGCTGGGACCACCAACCACTGGTGGACGCCAGCCAACAGTACATGCGCAACCACATCGATCTCGACGACCTCGAGCGCAAGGCACGTTATCCACAGCCCGCACCCCTGGATTGAGAAGAGAGGCCGCCATGCACAAGTTCTCCACCGCCGTGCTCGCCCTGGCCCTGAGCCTGGGCACGGCCCACGCCGCCGACAGCGACGCGCAATGCAGCACCGTGAAACTGGCCGACCCCGGCTGGAGCGATATCGCCAGCACCAACGCCCTGGCCCGGCTGCTGTTGGAAAGCCTGGGTTATCAGGTGAAGATCGACAGCCTGGCCGTGCCGATCATCTACGGTGGCCTGAAGGATGGCCGGGTGGATGCCTTCCTCGGCAACTGGATGCCGGCGCACCAGGGCTTCCATGACAAGTTCATCGCCAGCGGTGATGTGCAGCAACTGGCGAAAAACCTCGAAGGCACCGAGTTCACCCTGGCGGTGCCCGACTATGTATGGAACGCGGGCGTGAAGGACTTCGCCGACCTACACAAGCATGCCGAGCAGTTCGACAAGAAGCTCTACGGCATTGGTTCGGGCGCGCCGGCCAACCTGTCGCTGAAAGAGATCATCGACAAGAACGAGTTCGACCTGGGCCAGTGGAAACTGGTCGAGTCCAGCGAGCAGGCGATGCTCGCTCAAGTGGACCGGGCAGTGAAGAAGCAGCAGTTCATCACCTTCCTTGGCTGGACTCCGCATCCGATGAACGTGAAGTTGAAGATGCATTACCTCACGGGTGGGGAGAAATGGTTTGGCAGCAAGGGCGATGTTTACACCCTGACCCGCAAGGGGTATCCACAGGCCTGCCCGAATGCGGCGAAGCTGCTGGGGAATTTGAAGTTCTCGCTGGAGATGGAGAACAGCATCATGGCCGAGGTTGTGGATAAGAAGGTGAGCTTCGATGAGGCTGCCAGGGGTTGGGTGAAGGCCCATCCAGAGCTGTTGGAAGGATGGTTGGCTGGGGTGACCACTAAAACCGGCGGTGGGGCCTCCAAAGCGGTGAAAGCCAAGCTTTGATGTTCGTCTGTTAGGCTGCTGGGGCCGCTTTGTGGCCCTTTCGCGACACAAGGCCGCTCCTACAGGAGAGCGCGTGCCCCTTGTAGGAGCGGCCTTGTGTCGCGAAACGAGGGCGAAGCCCTCGCCTGCAATGTCGAATGTTGCTCGGATACCAGGACCGATAGATGCCTCGCCTTGCTTACCTGCTGCCCTTCCTCACCTGGCTCCCCCGCCAATCGGGCCGCAGCCTGCGCCAGGACCTGCTGGTGGGCCTGAGCGGCGCCATCCTCGCCCTGCCGCAATCGATCGCCTACGCCCTGATCGCCGGCCTGCCCGCCGAGTACGGCCTGTACGCTGCCATCGTACCCGTGCTGATCGCCTGCCTGTGGGGCTCGTCCTGGCACCTGATCTGCGGCCCCACCGCGGCCATTTCCATCGTCCTCTACGCCAGCATCAGCCCGCTGGCCGTGGCTGGCAGCGCCGACTATGTAACCCTGGTACTGCTGCTGACTTTCCTTGGCGGTGTCTTCCAGTTGCTGCTGGGGCTGTTGCGCTTCGGTGCGCTGGTCAATTTCGTTTCCCACTCGGTGGTGCTGGGCTTCACCCTCGGCGCCGCCATCGTCATCGCCCTTGGACAGCTGCCGAACCTGCTGGGGATGGACCTACCGAGCCAGGCCACGGCGTTGAAGACCGTACAGGACCTGGCTGGGCACATGGGCGAAGTGGACCTGCCATCGCTGGTCCTGGGCCTGGCCACGCTGGTCATCGGGATTGCCCTGAAACTGTGGCGCCCGCGCTGGCCAAGCCTGTTGATAAGCCTGCTGCTGGTCAGTCTGATGGCTTGGCTGTTACCCGGCGTGTTCGGCCACGTGCCCAGGGTGGCTGCGTTCACCGGGCAGCTCCCGCCCTTCAGCCCCCTGCCGCTGCTGGACGTGGAACTGATGCTGCGCCTGCTACCCAGCGCCGTGGCGGTGGGCATGCTGGGGCTGGTCACCAGCCTGTCGATTGCCCGCTCGTTGTCGGCACGTTCGGAGCAACTGATCGACCCTGACCAGGAAATCCGCGCACAGGGCCTATCGAACATCGGCGGCGCGTTTTTCTCCGGTTACCTGTCTGCAGGTTCTTTCACTCGCTCGGGCCTGAGCTACGACGCCGGCGCCCGCTCGCCCCTGGCCGGGGTATTTTCGGCCTTGTGGGTGGCCCTGTTCGCCGTGACCGGTGCCGGGCTGATCGCCCACCTGCCGATCCCGGCGATGGCGGGGAGCATCCTGCTGATCTGCTGGGGGCTGGTGGACCATCGCGGCATTCGCGCGCTGTTCCGGGTCAGCCGCTCGGAGTTCCTGGTGATGGCGCTGACGGCGGCGGCGACGCTGCTGCTGGAGTTGCAGACGGCGATCTATGCCGGGGTGCTGGCCTCATTGTTCTTTTACCTCAAGCGCACCTCACGGCCACGGGTGCAGCAAAGCCGGGAAGGGGAGGCGGATGTGTTGCGGGTGGGTGGGTCGATCTTCTTTGGCGCGGCGCATTATCTGCAAGTGCGCTTGCAGCGCTGCCAGGGGCCGCATGTGGTGATCGATGCGCGGCAGGTGAACTTCATCGATTACTCGGGTGTGGATATGTTGCACCGCGAGGCGCGACGGCTGATGCGTAGTGGCGGGAGCCTGACGTTGCAGCGGGCACGGCCGCAGGTGGTGGAGGAGTTGCAGAAGCTGGAGGGGGTTGAACTGTGCCCCATCCGGTTTGAGGAATGAGCTTCAGGTCCTGGGGCTGCTGTGCAGCCCTTTCGCGGCACAAGGCCGCTCCTACAGAGGAACGCGATTTCCTGTAGGAGCGGCCTTGTGTCGCGAAAGGGCCGCAAAGCGGCCCCAAAATCTCGAATTCAGCCGCGAGCTAGCTGCCGGCGCAGCTCATCCAGCACCGGCCCGGTCTCAGGCCGAACCCCGCGCCAGATGAAGAACGCCTCGGCGGCCTGCTCCGCCAGCATCCCCAGCCCATCCAGCACCTTGGCCGCGCCAAGCTTGCTCGCCCACTGGCAGAACGGCGTCGGTTCCTTGCCATACATCATGTCGTAGCAAACGGTACGCCCGGCTTCGACCAAGCTTTCGGCAATCGGCGGCAGCTCGCCAGCCAGGCTCGCCGAGGTGGCATTGATGATCACGTCCACCGGCTCCTGCAACCAGGCAAAACCGCTGGCCACCACCGGCCCCAGCTCATCGAACTCACGGGCCAACTGCTCGGCCTTCTCCACCGTGCGGTTGGCGATCACCAGCGACTGCGGCTTGTGCGCGAGGATCGGCTCCAGCACGCCACGTACCGCGCCACCAGCACCAAGGATGAGGATGCGCTTGCCGGCCAGCTCGACCCCAGCGTTGACGGTGAGGTCACGCACCAGTCCGGCGCCGTCGGTGTTGTCGCCTTGCAACGTACCGTCGGCCAGCTTGCTCAAGGTGTTTACCGCGCCAGCACGCTGGGCACGCGGGGTGAGGCTGTCGCACAGGCGGTAGGCCTCCTCCTTGAACGGCACGGTGACGTTGGCACCGCTGCCTTGCTTGAAGAAGCCACGGGCGCAGTCACTGAACTCGTCCACCGGCGCCAGCAGGGTGGCGTACTCCAGGTCCTCGCCGGTCTGGTCGGCGAACAGGCGGTGGATCAGCGGCGACTTGCTGTGGCCGATGGGGTTGCCGAATACGACGTACTGGTCCATGGGAGCTCCTCGGTTATCCACAGTGTTACTGAGCGAGCCAGTCGCGATCCTGCAGGAAGTACTCGGTCAGGCGCGCTTCTTCACTGCCAGGCTCGGCTTTCCAGTCGTAGCCCCAGCGTACTTGCGGTGGCAGCGACATCAGGATCGACTCGGTGCGGCCACCGGACTGCAGGCCGAACAGGGTGCCACGGTCGTAGACCAGGTTGAACTCGACGTAGCGGCCACGGCGGTATTCCTGGAACTCGCGCTGGGCGGGGGTGTACGGGGTGCCCTTGCGGCGCTGGACGATCGGCAGGTAAGCCTCGACGTAGGCGTCACCGATGGCGCGGATGAAGGCGAAGCAGGTGTCGAAGTCCCACTCGTTCAGGTCATCGAAGAACAGGCCGCCGATGCCGCGCGGCTCGCCACGGTGCTTGAGGTGGAAGTAACGGTCGCACCAGGCCTTGTAGCGCGGGTACACGTCGGCGCCGAACGGCGCACAGGCCTGCTCGGCCACGCGGTGCCAGTGCACGCAGTCTTCTTCGTTGCCGTAGTAGGGGGTCAGGTCGAAGCCACCGCCAAACCACCACACCGCCTCTTCGCCCTCTTTTTCGGCGATGAAGAACCGCACATTGGCGTGGGAGGTCGGCACATGCGGGTTGTGCGGGTGGATCACCAGCGACACGCCCAGGGCCTCGAAGCCTCGGCCCGCCAGCTCCGGGCGGTGGGCACTGGCCGACGGCGGCAGGCCGGCGCCGAATACGTGGGAGAAGTTGACCCCGCCCTTCTCGATCACCTTGCCTTCGCCGATCACCCGCGTGCGCCCGCCACCACCGGCATCGCGCACCCAGGCATCCTCGACGAAGCGGGCGCCGCCGTCTTCGTTTTCAAGGGCAGTGCAGATGCGGTCTTGCAGGTCGAGCAAGTAGGCTTTTACGGCCTCGGTGCGGCTGGTCATCGGGTCACCTGGAAGGAGCGGGAAAATTCGCCGCGTAGCATACCACCGGCCAAGCCCGCGTCGCAGTTGACGGCGATCAAGCAAAGGGGTCCGATAGAAGACCCTTTGCGACCCGCGACGACAGGAGTGTGTGATGGCCAAGCGTATCCAGTTCAGCCAGCATGGCGGCCCGGAAGTCCTGCAATTAGTGGAATTCGAGCCGGCACCGCCCGGCTCGCAGCAGGTGCGGGTGCGCAACCAGGCGATCGGGCTGAATTTCATCGATACCTATTTCCGCAACGGGCTGTATCCGCCGCCATCCCTGCCTTCGGGGCTGGGCACCGAGGCGGCTGGGGTGGTCGAGGCGGTAGGTGAAGGCGTCACGCGCATCAAGGTCGGCGACCGCGTGGCCTATGCCGGTGGGCCGCTGGGAGCCTACAGCGAGGTGCACACACTGCCCGAGGCCAACCTGGTGAAGCTGCCTGAGGCGATCAGCTACGAACAGGCGGCGGCGGTGATGCTCAAGGGGCTGACCACGCAGTATCTGTTGAAGCAAACCTACGCCGTGCAACCGGGTGATTTCGTGCTGTTCCATGCTGCTGCCGGTGGCGTGGGATCGCTGGCGTGCCAGTGGGCCAAGGCACTGGGGGCTAAGTTGATCGGTACCGTGAGCTCCGCCGAGAAGGCCGAGCGGGCCAAGGCACTCGGGGCCTGGGCGACCATCGACTACAGCCGTGAAGACGTGGCCCAGCGCGTGCTGGAACTGACCGGCGGCCAGAAATGCCCGGTGGTGTATGACGGCGTGGGGGCGGATACCTGGCTGACTTCGCTGGATTGCCTGAAGCCGCGTGGGTTGATGGTCAGCTTCGGCAATGCCTCCGGTGCGGTGACCGGGGTGAACCTGGGAATTTTGTCGCAGAAGGGGTCTCTGTATGTGACTCGACCTACGCTGGGGAGCTACGCCAACAACGCCGAGAACACCCAGGCCATGGCCGATGACCTGTTCGCGATGATCGCCAGTGGCAAGTTGGTGGTGGATATCCAGCAGCGGTATCCGTTGAGCGAGGCGGCCAAGGCGCAAGCGGAGTTGTCGGCGCGGCGGACGGTCGGCTCGACTGTTCTGTTGCCTTGAGGTCCTGGGGCCGTTTTGCGGCCCTTTCGCGGCACAAGGCCGCTCCTACAGGGGATCGCGATTGCCTGTAGGAGCAGCCTTGTGTCGCGAAACGAGGGCGAAGCCCTCGCCAGCGAAATCAACCCGGACGCACAACCTCGCCCGTCACCAGATTGCGAATCACGCTAGGGTTCTTGCGCCCACCCAACGCCCCACCGAGCACCAGGTCAACCTGCCCATGGAAATACTGCTCCACCCGCAACCGGCTCTTGGCCGCCGGTCGCCCGGCCGGGTTGCAGGACGTGGAAATCAACGGCCCCACCAGCGCGCACAGCTCACGCACCTGTGGGTGATCGCTGACCCGCAGCGCCACGCTGTCGTGCTGGCCGGTCACCCACTCGGGCAACAAGTCCTGATGCGGCACCAGCCAGGTATTTGGCCCCGGCCAGGTGGCCCCCATGCGGTCGATCCAGTCCTGGGGGAAGTCTTCGAACAGAAAGTCGAACTGGCGGATGTTGTCGGCGACCAAAATCAGCCCTTTATCCACAGGTCGCGACTTGAGCGCCAGCAGGCGATACACCGCGTCCTCGTTCCACGGGTCGCAGCCCAGGCCCCAGACCGCTTCCGTCGGATAGGCGATCACCGCACCCGCCTTCACCTCGCGCGCGGCTTGTTGCACACGCCAACTGCTCACCATTTTCCGTCTCTCCGCATAAACGCCGTGCGCGCAGTGTACTTAGCCGGAACGGGCAAACCAACGCCCGCCTGCATTGCTCACCCGGCCTTCGAGCTCCAGCTCGGTGAGGCTGGCCAGCACCTCGGCCAACGGCTTGCCGCTGCTGTGGGCCAGGCCCTCGCTGGTATGTGGCGCGGCCTGCAGCAGGGCCAACAGCGGATGCCGGGGATTATCCACAGCCGCAGGCGGCAGGTTCTGCCAGCCGCGCAAACTATCGAGGATCTGCTCCACGCTTTCCACTAGCAGCGCGCCGTCGCGGATCAGCTGGTGGCAACCCTTGGCGCCGGGGTGGTGGATGGACCCCGGTATCGCATACACCTCTCGCCCTTGCTCGGCCGCCAGCCGCGCGGTGATCAGCGAACCGCTGGCAAGACTGGCCTCGACCACCAGCACGCCCAGCGACAGGCCGCTGATGATGCGGTTGCGGCGGGGGAAGTTGCCGGCCAGCGGCCCGGCGTCCAGTGGGTACTCTGAAACCAGGGCGCTGCCACTGTCGATAATCGCCCTGGCCAACTCGCCGTGGCGCTGTGGATAAAGTTTTTGCAAACCTGTGCCGAGCACCGCGATAGTCTGCCCGCCGACCCTCAGCGCGCCCCGATGAGCGGCACCGTCGATGCCCACGGCAAGGCCGCTGGTGATGACGAAGCCGGCCTGAGACAGGCAACGGGAAAAGGCCCCAGCGGTATCCAGCGCCGGCGGTGAAGCACGCCTGCTGCCCACGATCGCCAGTTGTGGGCGCTCCAGCAAAGCGGGGTCGCCAGCGACGAACAACAGCGGCGGCGGGTCATCGATTTCGCCTAGCAACGCCGGGTAGCCAGGCCGGTCCCACATCAGCAAATGCTGGCCAGGACGCTCTAGCCAAGCCATTGCAGCCAAAGCCCCTTCACGTACTTGCGCATTGCGTCGGGCGTCTATACTGGCTGCCGGCAACCCCAGCGAACGCCAGGCACTGGCCGGCGCGCTCAGGGCCGACGAAGCGCTGCCAAACGCCTGGATGAGGCAATGGAAACGCCGCAGACCAATATCCGGAAGGCGATGCAGACGCAACCGCGCTTCCAGTTCGGCTGGCGGACAAGGCGACGAACGGACTGTGCTCATAGGGATCTTCCTTGACCAGAACAGGGCCACGGGCGTGGCCCAACCTGTGGATAACTTTGTGGGTAATACTTTGAAAAGCTGTCCATGAAATGGCAGCTATCAAGCCCATAGAGACCCTAGTCGAGCTTTCCCAGGTGCCGAACGCCCCGATTCCCTTTATTATGTGTGCTCAGTTTTCAACCGACCGCACAGTGACTGCCTGACCCTATGGCCATCTTGAACATCCTCGAATTCCCCGATCCGCGCCTGCGTACCATTGCCAAACCGGTAACGGTGTTCGACGACGCCCTGCGCCAGCTGATCGACGACATGTTCGAAACCATGTACGAAGCCCCTGGCATCGGCCTGGCCGCGACCCAGGTCAACGTGCACCAGCAAGTGGTTGTGATGGACCTGAGCGAAGACCGCAGCGAACCGCGCGTGTTCATCAACCCCACTGTCGAGGAACTGACCCACGACATGGGCCAGTACCAGGAAGGCTGCCTGTCGGTACCGGGTTTCTACGAGAATGTCGACCGCCCCCTGCGCGTGCGGGTCAAGGCCCAGGACCGCGATGGCAAGCCCTACGAGCTGGAATGCGAGGGCCTGCTGGCGGTCTGCGTGCAGCACGAGTTCGATCACCTCAACGGCAAGCTGTTCGTCGACTACCTGTCGCAGCTCAAACGTGACCGGATCAAGAAGAAGCTGGAAAAGCAGCACCGCCAGCAAGCCTGATCCCCACCTTCCAGAAGGCTTGCTCCGGCAAGCCTTTTTCTTTTTCAAGAAGCGAGAACTCCATGCGCATCGTCTTCGCAGGCACCCCAGAGTTTGCCGCCGAACACCTCAAGGCTTTGCTCGACAGCCCGTACCAGATCGTGGCCGTCTACACCCAGCCCGACCGCCCGGCCGGGCGTGGCCAGAAGCTGATGCCAAGCGCGGTCAAGGCGCTGGCCGTGGCCCACGATATCCCGGTGTACCAGCCGCAGACCCTGCGCAACGCCGATGCCCAGGCCGAACTCGCCGCGCTGAAGCCGGACCTGATGGTGGTGGTCGCCTACGGCCAGATCCTGCCCCAGGCGGTGCTGGATATCCCGCGCCTGGGTTGCATCAACAGCCACGCATCCTTGCTGCCACGCTGGCGCGGCGCCGCGCCGATCCAGCGCGCCGTTGAAGCCGGTGACGCCGAGAGCGGCGTGACCGTGATGCGCATGGAAGCGGGCCTGGACACCGGCCCGATGCTGCTCAAGGTGGTCACCCCGATCAGCGCCGAGGACACCGGCGGTACCCTGCACGACCGCCTCGCCGCCATGGGCCCGGGCGCCGTGATGCAGGCCATTGCCGGCCTGGCGGATGGCAGCCTGCAAGGTGAAGTGCAGGACGATGCCCTGGCCACCTACGCCCACAAGCTGAACAAGGACGAAGCGCGCATCGACTGGAGCCGCCCGGCCGTGGAGCTTGAGCGCCTGATCCGCGCCTTCAACCCCTGGCCGGTGTGCCACAGCACCCTGGACGGCGAAAGCGTGAAGGTGCTGGCCGCCAACTTGTCCACAGCCCAGGGCGCCCCCGGCGAAATCCTGTCAGCCAGCAAAGATGGCCTGGTGGTCGCCTGCGGTGACCAGGCCCTGAGCCTGACCCGCCTGCAACTGCCGGGTGGCAAGGCCCTCAACTTCGCCGACCTGTTCAACAGCCGCCGCGAGAAATTCGCCAGTGGCAAGGTGCTCGGCCAATGAACCCACGCCTGGCTGCCGCCCGTGCCTTGGCCGCTGTGCTCAGCGGCAAGGCTTCGCTGAACAGCTCGCTGCCGGCGCAACTGGACAAGGTCGAGGAGCGCGACCGTGGCCTGACCCAGGACCTGGCCTTCGGCACCGCTCGCTGGCAGCCGCGCCTGGACCTGCTGGCCGCGCAACTGTTGCAGAAGCCGTTCAAGGCCGCCGACGCCGATGTGCAGGCGCTGCTGCTGGTCGGCCTGTACCAGCTGTTCTACAGCCGCATGCCGGCCCACGCAGCCATCGGCGAGACCGTCGGGTGTGCCGACAAGCTCAAGAAGCCTTGGGCAAAGGGCCTGCTCAACGCGGTGCTGCGCCGCGCCCAGCGTGAAGGGGAGGCACTGTTGGCCGACATGGAGCGCGACCCGGTGGTGCGCACCGCCCACCCGCGCTGGCTGCAGAAGTCGCTCAAGGCCTTCTGGCCTGAGCAGTGGGAGGCCATCTGCGCCGCCAACAACGCCCACCCGCCGATGATCCTACGGGTCAACCGCCGCCATCACAGCCGCGACGCTTACCTCGCGCTGCTGGCCGAGGCCGGTATCGGCGCCAGCGCCTGCCAGTACAGCCGTGACGGCATTGTCCTGGCCGAGGCTTGCGACGTGCGCGGCCTGCCGGGCTTCGCCGACGGCTGGGTGAGCGTGCAGGATGAAGCCGCGCAGCTGTCCGCCGACCTGCTGGAACTGGCCCCCGGCCAGCGCGTGCTCGACGCCTGCTGCGCCCCGGGCGGCAAGACCTGCCACCTGCTTGAAGCCGAACCGGGCTTGGCGCACATGGTCGCCATCGACCTCGAGGCCAAGCGCCTGACCCGCGTGCGCGAGAACCTCGAGCGCCTCAAGCTCGATGCCGAGCTGATCGCCTGCGACGCCCGCGACACCGCCAGCTGGTGGGATGGCAAGCCATTCCAGCGCATCCTGCTCGACGCCCCGTGCTCGGCCACCGGCGTGATCCGCCGCCACCCGGATATCAAGCTGACCCGCCAGGCCGACGACATCCCGGCCCTGGCCACGCTGCAAGGCGAGTTGCTCGATGCCCTGTGGCCAACGCTGGAGGTGGGCGGCATGCTCCTGTATGCCACCTGCTCGAGCCTGCCGACCGAGAACACCGAAGTCATCGACGCCTTCCTCGCCCGCACCCCAGGTGCCCGCGAGCTGGACCTGGCCACCGAAGCCGGCCTGCGCCAGCCCCACGGCCGCCAGCTGTTGGCCCAGGAAGGCGGCCATGACGGTTTCTACTATGCCAAGCTGATCAAGATCGCCGCTTCGCGCGGATAAGAACAAGGGTAGGGAGTAGCGGATGAAGATCATCATCCTCGGCGCAGGACAGGTCGGCGGCACGCTGGCCGAGCACCTGGCCAGCGAAGCCAACGACATCACCGTGGTCGACACCGATGGCGAACGCCTGCGCGACCTCGGCGATCGCCTCGACATCCGCACCGTGCAGGGCCGCGCCTCGCTACCGACGGTGCTGCGCCAGGCCGGTGCCGACGACGCCGACATGCTGGTGGCGGTGACCAACAGCGACGAGACCAACATGGTCGCCTGCCAGGTGGCCTACTCGTTGTTCCACACCCCGACCAAGATCGCCCGGGTACGCGAATCGGCCTACCTGACCCGCGAAGAACTGTTCGACAACGACCATATTCCGGTGGATGTGCTGATCAGCCCCGAGCAAGTGGTGACCAACTACATCAAGCGCCTGATCGAACACCCCGGCTCCCTGCAGGTGATCGACTTCGCCGAGGGCAAGGCCCAGCTGGTGGCGGTCCGCGCCTACTACGGCGGGCCGCTGGTCGGCCAGCAACTGCGCCAGATCCGCGCCCACATGCCCAACGTCGACACCCGCGTGGCGGCTATCTTCCGCCGCGACCGGCCGATCACCCCACAGGGTGACACGGTGATCGAAGCCGACGACGAAGTGTTCTTCATTGCCGCGAAAAAGGACATCCGCGCGGTGATGGGCGAACTGCGCCGCATCGACGAGAGCAACAAGCGCGTGGTCATCGCCGGTGGCGGGCAGATCGGTGAGCGCCTGGCCGAGGCCATCGAGAGCCGCTACCAGGTGAAGATCATCGAGATGAACCCGGCTCGCTGTCGCCAGCTCTCCGATACCCTGGAAAGCACCGTGGTGCTGCAGGGCAGCGCCTCGGACAAGGACCTGATGCTCGAGGAGAACATCGCCGACGCTGACATCTTCCTGGCCCTGACCAACGACGACGAGGCCAACATCATGGCGTCGCTGCTGGCCAAGCGCCTGGGCGCGCGCAAGGTGATGACCATCATCAACAACCCGGCCTATGTCGACCTGGTGCAGGGCGGCGACATCGACATCGCCATCAGCCCGCAGTTGGCCACCATCGGTACACTGCTGGCCCATGTGCGCCGTGGCGACATCGTCAGCGTGCACTCCCTGCGCCGCGGCGCGGCCGAGGCCATCGAGGCGGTGGCCCATGGTGACTCGAAGTCGAGCAAGGTGGTGGGCAAGGCCATCGAGGACATCAACCTGCCACCGGGCACGACCATCGGCGCGATCATCCGCGAGGACGAAGTGATGATCGCCCACGACGACACCGTCATCGAGTCGGGCGACCATGTGATCCTGTTCGTGGTGGACAAGAAGCATATTCGGGACGTGGAGAAGCTGTTCCACGTGGGCTTGAGTTTCTTCTAGGAGGGAAGGGCATGCGTGAATCGCTGGAGAAGATGCTGGCCAAGGGTGTGGATAACCCGCTGCTGCGCTTTGGCTTGGGCAAAGCCTGGCTGGACGAGGGCAATGGCGCTGAAGCGGCGGTGCACCTGGCAGCTTGTGTGCAGCAGGATCCGAAGTACTCGGCGGCGTGGAAGCTGCTGGGCAAGGCGTATCAGCTCAGCGGCGATCTGGCTGGGGCGCGCAAGGCCTGGGAAGAGGGGATCGTCGCGGCACAGGCCCATGGCGACAAGCAGGCCGAGAAAGAGATGACGGTGTTCTTGAAGAAGTTGAACAAAATCTGAGATTGCCGGGGCTGCTTTGCAGCCCTTTCGCGGCACAAGGCCGCTCCTACAGTTGACCGCGATCCCCTGTAGGAGCGGCCTTGTGCCGCGAAAGGGGCGCGAAGCGCCCCCAGGTTCTCAATACCAGCGCGCCTCACCTGCCGGGCGCTTCTTGAAGCGCTTCATGCTCCACATGTACTGGCTCGGGTACTCGCGCACATAACGCTCGACCACCTTGCTCATGGCCGCCGCCGACTCATTCACATCGGTGCTGTACATGGCCTCTGGCGCCGCCTCCAGGAATACCTTGAAGCCCGAACCATCGGGCAGGCGCAGGGCATGCAGGAACACACCTACCGCCTTGCCGCCGGCGAGCATGTTCGGCACGAACTTGCTGGTCAGCGCCTGGGTGCCGAGGAACGGCACGAACACGCCTGCCGACTCGGCCGGCTCCGGATCCGCGGGAATCCCCACCTGACCACCCCGACGCACTTCCTTGATCACGCTGAGGATGCCTTCCTTGGTCGAAGGCGCCACGCGGTTGCCCATCTGCACCCGCTGCTCGCGCAGCAAATCATCCACAGCCTTCAGCTTGGGCGGGCGGTAGAAGATGATCGGTTTGCACTGGTTGCAATAGAAGTGGTTGAGCACTTCCCAGTTGCCCAGGTGGCTGGTGATGCCGACCACGCCCTTGCCCGAGGCCAGGGCCTGCTCCAGTACTTCCAGGCCGTGCACTTCCTTGACCAGGTCGAGCGAGCGCTGCGGCGGCCAGATCCAGGCGCAGGCGCTTTCGACGAACGACTTGCCGATGTCCTTGAGCGCGCGACCGACCAGTTGCTCGCGCTCGGCCGGGTCCATCTCCGGGAAGCATTTGGCCAGGTTGATGCGCACGACATTGCGCGAGCCGTTGGGGATTTTCCACATCAGCCAGCCGATACCGGCGCCGACGCGCTGCACGGCGCCCCAGGGCAGCTTGGCAAACAGGCGCAGCACCCCGACCATCAGGGCGCCCTTGAACTTTTCCACAGGCGAATTCCTTATTTCAGCAAGGCGCGCATTGTACCCCGTCAGCGCACCAGCGCGGCATAGCGATCGCAGTCGGTGGTGTGGTCCATGACCATGCCGGTGGCCTGCATGAAGGCGTAGCAGATGGTCGGCCCGACGAAAGTGAAGCCAGCCTTCTGCAAGGCCTTGCTCATCGCCTTGGCCTCGTCGGTGACCGCTGGCACGTCGCCACGCCCCTGGAAATGGTTGATCTTCGGCGCGCCGCCGACGAACGACCATAGCCACTCGGCGGGGTTATCCACAGCCAGCCAGGCCTGGGCGTTGCGGCGCACGGCCTTGAGCTTGAGGCGGTTGCGAATTATGCCGACGTCCTGCATCAGCTCTTCGATGCGTTCGTCGCTCAGACACGCCAGTTTCACCGGGTCGAAACCTTCCAGCACCTGGCGATAGCGCTCGCGTTTCTTCAATACCGTGATCCACGACAACCCCGCCTGGAACCCTTCGAGCAAAAGCATCTCGAAGAGCAACGCCGGGTCGCGCTGCGGCGTTCCCCACTCGTGGTCGTGATAGGCCTGATACAACGGATCGTCGGAACACCAAAAGCAGCGTGGCATAAGGCTCCAATAACGTAGAGGGCGAGGCGAATCGGGTTATACTCCCGCTCTTTACATCCGCATCCCCAGATACAGGTGAATTTCGTGAGCCAGCCTACGCCAGCCGTGCGTACCTTCCAAGACCTGATCCTCGCCCTGCAGAACTACTGGGCCGAGCAAGGTTGTGTGGTGCTTCAGCCCTACGATATGGAAGTAGGCGCCGGCACTTTCCACACCGCGACCTTCCTGCGCGCCGTGGGTCCAGAAACCTGGAACGCCGCCTATGTGCAGCCCAGCCGTCGCCCCGCCGACGGGCGGTATGGCGAAAACCCAAACCGCCTGCAGCACTACTACCAGTTCCAGGTGGTGCTCAAGCCGAACCCGGCCAACTTCCAGGAGCTGTACCTCGGCTCGCTGAAAGCCATCGGCCTGGACCCGCTGGTTCACGATATCCGCTTCGTCGAAGACAACTGGGAATCGCCGACCCTCGGCGCCTGGGGCCTGGGCTGGGAAATCTGGCTGAACGGCATGGAGGTGACCCAGTTCACCTACTTCCAGCAGGTCGGCGGCATCGAGTGCTACCCGGTCACCGGTGAGATCACCTATGGCCTGGAACGCCTGGCCATGTACCTGCAAGGCGTGGACTCGGTCTACGACCTGGTATGGGCCGACGGCCCGTTCGGCAAGGTCACCTACGGCGATGTGTTCCACCAGAACGAAGTGGAGCAGTCGACCTACAACTTCGAGCACGCCAACGTCGAGAAGCTGTTCGAACTGTTCGACTTCTACGAAAGCGAAGCGAACCGCCTGATCAAGCTCGACCTGCCGCTGCCGACCTACGAAATGGTCCTGAAGGCTTCGCACACCTTCAACCTGCTGGATGCCCGCCGCGCCATCTCGGTAACCGAGCGCCAGCGCTACATCCTGCGCGTGCGTACCCTGGCCCGGGACGTGGCGCAAAGCTATCTGCAAGCCCGCGCACGCCTGGGCTTCCCGATGGCCTCTCCCGAACTGCGTGACGAAGTGTTGGCTAAGCTGGAGGCTGCACAATGAGTGCTCAAGATTTCCTGGTTGAACTGGGCACCGAAGAGCTGCCGCCGAAGGCACTCGCTTCGCTGGGCGACGCCTTCCTCGCCGGCATCGAGAAAGGCCTGCAGGCCGCTGGCCTGAACTACACCGGCAAGCAGGTCTATGCCGCGCCGCGCCGTCTGGCGGTATTGATCCGCCAGCTGGACGTGCAGCAGCCGGATCGCAGCATCAACATCGACGGCCCGCCCCTGCAGGCCGCATTCAACGCCGAAGGCCAACCGACCCAAGCGGCCCTGGGCTTCGCCAAGAAGTGCGGCGTGGAGCTGTCGGACATCGACCAGAGCGGCCCGAAGCTGCGCTTCTCCCAGCACATTCCCGGCAAGGCCACCAGCAGCCTGCTGCCGACCATCGTCGAAGATTCGCTCAACGACCTGCCGATCCCCAAGCGCATGCACTGGGGCGCCAGCCGCGAAGAGTTCGTGCGTCCGACCCAGTGGCTGGTGATGCTGCTGGGCGATCAGGTGGTCGACTGCACCATCCTCGCGCAGAAGGCCGGCCGTGAATCCCGTGGCCACCGCTTCCACCACCCGGAAAACGTACTCATCACCACCCCGGCCAACTACGTCGAGGACCTGCGCAAGGCCCACGTGCTGGCCGACTTCGCCGAGCGTCGGGAGCTGATCAGCAAGCGCACCGCGGAGCTGGCCATGCAGCAGGAAGGCACGGCCATCGTGCCACCGGCGCTGCTGGACGAAGTAACCGCCCTGGTCGAGTGGCCAGTGCCGCTGGTGTGCTCGTTCGAGGAGCGTTTCCTCGAGGTGCCGCAGGAAGCCCTGATCACCACCATGCAGGACAACCAGAAATACTTCTGCCTGCTGGACAGCGAAGGCAAGCTGCTGCCGCGCTTCATCACCGTGGCCAACGTCGAAAGCCGCGATCCGAAACAGATCGTCGAAGGCAACGAGAAGGTCGTGCGCCCGCGCCTGACCGACGCCGAGTTCTTCTTCAAGCAAGACAAGAAGCAGCCGCTGGAAAGCTTCAACGAGCGTCTGAAGAACGTGGTGTTCCAGGCGCAACTGGGCACCGTGTTCGACAAGGCCGAGCGCGTCTCCAAGCTGGCCGCGTTCATTGCCCCGCACATCGGCGGCAGCGCCGCCAACGCCGGCCGTGCTGGCCTGTTGTCCAAGTGCGACCTGGCCTCGGAAATGGTCGGCGAATTCCCTGAGATGCAGGGTATTGCCGGCTACTACTACGCGCTCAACGATGGCGAGCCGCAAGACGTCGCCCTGGCGCTGAACGAGCAGTACATGCCGCGTGGCGCCGGTGCCGAGCTGCCGCAGACCCTCACCGGTGCTGCCGTGGCCATCGCCGACAAGCTCGACACCCTGGTCGGCATCTTCGGCATCGGCATGCTGCCCACCGGCAGCAAGGACCCGTATGCCCTGCGCCGCGCCGCCCTGGGCGTGCTGCGCATCCTGATCGAAAAACAACTGGACCTGGATCTGACCGCCGCGGTCGAGTTCGCGGTCAAGCAGTTCGGTGCCAAGGTCAAGGCCACCGGCCTGGCCGAGCAGGTGCTGGAGTTCATCTTCGACCGCCTGCGTGCGCGTTATGAAGACGAAGGTATCGACGTCGCCACCTACCTGTCGGTGCGTGCCCTGAAGCCGGGCTCGGCGCTGGACTTCGACCAGCGCGTGCAGGCCGTGCAGGCGTTCCGCAAGCTGCCGGAAGCCGAGGCCCTGGCTGCGGCGAACAAGCGCGTGTCGAACCTGCTGGGCAAGGCCGAAGGCGCCATCGCCGAGCAGGTCGAACCGAAGTACTTCGACAACGCCAACGAGTTCTCGCTGTACTCGGCCATCCAGCAGGCCGACCAGGCCGTGCAACCGATGGCCGCCGCGCGTCAGTACAACGAAGCGCTGGCACGCCTGGCCGCGCTGCGCGACCCGGTCGACGCCTTCTTCGAGGCGGTGCTGGTGAACGCCGAGGACGCCAAGGTACGCGCCAACCGTTATGCCCTGCTCAGCCGCCTGCGCGGTCTGTTCCTGGGCGTGGCCGATATCTCGCTGCTGGGGTAAGCCGTTGAAACTGCTGATTCTTGATCGAGACGGAGTGATCAACCATGACTCCGACGCCTACATCAAGTCGCTGGAGGAGTGGATCCCCATTCCCGGCTCGATCGAGGCCATCGCGCAGTTGAGCAAGGCGGGCTGGACGGTGGCCGTGGCCACCAACCAGTCCGGCATTGCCCGTGGCTACTACTCGCTGGCAACCCTCGAGGCCATGCACGCGCGCCTGCGCGCGCTGGTGGCCGAGCAGGGTGGCGAGGTCGGTTTCATCGTGTATTGCCCGCACGGCCCGGACGAAGGCTGCGATTGCCGCAAGCCCAAGCCCGGCATGCTGCGGGCGATTGCCGAGCACTACCAGGTTTCCCTGGCCGGCGTGTGGTTCGTCGGCGACAGCAAAGGTGACCTGGAGGCGGCCCTGGCCGTCGATGCACAACCCGTGCTGGTAAAAACCGGCAAGGGCGAGCGGACCCTGGAAAAGGGCGTTGCGGAAACTACACTGATTTTCGACGATCTGGCAGCCATCGCCAGAGAACTTATTTAAATGGGTGCGCCTTGACCGGCGCACTTTTCATTAGGCGGGCCATGCCCCGCAACGGTACATGCCACTATGTCGATCCTGCAGGCGATCAGAATCTTTCTTTTTTACCTGCTGTTGGGCACCAGTTCGCTGCTGTGGTGCTCGCTGAGCTTCTTCGTCGCGCCTTTCCTGCCGTTTCCCAAGCGCTACAAGTTCATCAACGTGTACTGGTGCCGCTGCGCGTTGTTTTTGGTGCGCACGATCCTGGGCATCGACTACAAGATCACTGGCGCTGAGAATGTGCCGAAAGTGCCTTGCGTGATCCTGTCGAACCACCAGAGCACCTGGGAGACGTTCTTCCTCTCGGCCTACTTCTCGCCACTGAGCCAGGTGCTCAAGCGCGAGCTGCTGTATGTGCCGTTCTTTGGCTGGGCCATGGCCATGCTGCGGCCGATCGCTATCGACCGGAAGAACCCGAAGGAGGCCTTGCGCCAGGTCGCCAGCCAAGGCGATGAGTTACTCAAGCAGGGCACCTGGGTGTTGATCTTCCCCGAAGGCACCCGTGTACCCCATGGCCAGATCGGCAAGTTCTCCCGTGGCGGTACCGCGTTGGCAGTGAACGCCGGGCTGCCCGTGCTGCCGATCGCCCACAACGCCGGCAAGTTCTGGCCGCGTGAGGGCTGGGGCAAGCGCCCAGGCACCATCGAGGTGGTGATTGGCGAGCCGATGTACCCCGAAGGCACCGGGCCACGGGCCATCGCCGAGCTGAACGACCGTGCCCAGGCGTGGAACGAAGCGGCCCAACGGGCCATGGGCTCGCTGCCGCCAGCGGCGGAAAAACCAGAACAGCAGCCCGCCTGACGTTCTGTGGATAAGTTGTTAGTAGTTTTTGGATTAAACGTCTCGATTGATAGCTAAGTGATTGAAATAGAAACTTATTTCTCTGTATGACGTTTTTTCAAAAATCGTGCATAAGTTTTTTCGCGCGATAAAAAAACCGGCTTTTACGCCGGTTTTTTTGTGGGAGCGCACTTGCTCAAAGGCCTCGCACGATTTTTCGTAGGAGCCGGCTTGCCGGTGAACCAGACAGCCCGGTACCTGGCACCGGCTACGCCGGTGTTCGCCGGCAAGCCGGCTCCTACGGGGATCGTGCAAGCTACTACCCGTTGGTTCAGACCTTATCGATATCCACATCCTTGGTTTCTTTCAGGCAGAAGATCCCCACCACCAGGCTCACCCCGGTGATCAGTACCGGGTACCAAAGGCCGTAGAAGATATCCCCGGTGTACACCACCAGCGCGAACGACACCGTCGGCAAGAAGCCACCGAACCAGCCATTGCCGATATGGTAGGGCAGGGACATCGAGGTGTAGCGAATGCGCGTGGGGAACAGTTCGACCATCACCGCCGCCAGTGGCCCGTAGGTCATGGTGGCAATCAGGATCATGGCGACGATCAGCACCACCACCATTACCTGATTGACGTGGGCCGGGTCCGCCTTGGCCGGGTAGCCGGCAGCATCGATGGCACTGCGCATGGCCGCCTCGTCGAAGCCACTGATGGTCTTGTCGCCAATGCTCACGCTGACCCCACTGCCAGTGGCATCCACCGAACTGTAGGGCAGGCCCTGCTTGACCAGGAACGTCTTGACCTTGTCGCAGGGGCTGTCGAAACGCGCCTTGCCTACCGGGTCGAACTGGAAGGTACAGCCTTGCGGGTCGGCGCTGACCACGATCGGTGCCTGGCGGCTGGCCGCGTCGATCTGCGGGTTGGCGTAGTGGCTCAGGGCCTTGAACATCGGGAAGTAGCACACCGTCGCCAGCAACAGGCCGACCATCAGGATCGGCTTGCGCCCGATGCGATCCGACAGCCAGCCGAAGAACACGAAGAACGGCGCGCCGATCACCACGCTGATGATCAGCAGGGTATTGGCCTGGGCCGGATCCATCTTGAGCATCTGGGTCATGAAGAACAGCACGTAGAACTGCGCGGTGTAGAAGGTCACTGCCTGCCCGGCGTTGATGCTGAACAACGCCGTGAGCACCACCTTGAGGTTCGGCCAGGAGGTGAAGGACTCGCGGATCGGCGACTTGCTCACCTTGCCTTGGGCCTTCATTTTCACGAAGGCCGGCGACTCGTGCATGCTCATGCGGATCCAGGTGGAAATCGCCAGCAGGAAGATCGACAGCAGGAACGGCAGGCGCCAGCCCCAGGTCTCGAACTGATCGCCACTGATGTAACGGCTGGCGAGCACCACGGTCAGCGACAACAGTAAGCCCAGGGTGGCGGTGGACTGGATAAAACCGGTGTGGAAACCGCGCTTGCCAGGTGGCGCGTGCTCGGCCACATAGGTGGCGGCGCCGCCGTACTCTCCGCCCAGGGCCAGGCCCTGAAGCATGCGCAGTACGACGAGGATGATCGGCGCGGCGATACCGATGCTGGCGTAGGTGGGCAGCAGGCCGACCGCGAAGGTCGACAAGCCCATCAGTACGATGGTCACCAGGAAGGTGTACTTGCGCCCGATCATGTCGCCCAGCCGACCGAACACCAGCGCGCCGAATGGGCGCACCAGGAAGCCGGCAGCGAAGGCCATCAGGGCGAAGATGAAGGCAGTGGTGTCATTGACCCCAGCGAAGAACTGCTTGCTGATGACCGCGGCCAGCGCGCCATAGAGAAAAAAGTCATACCACTCGAACACCGTCCCGAGGGATGACGCGAAAATGATCTTGCGTTCCTCACGGCGGCTGTCGCGGGTGACCGTCGCGCCTTGCTCCTGGATGTAGTCCGACATCGTTGCTGTCCTCGGCCCGTGGGCCACAGTGATTATTCTTGTTGTTCCACTGTCGGCGACCTCTGACCGCGGGTCGCCGGTGTTGCACACACCCGGGTCAGGGCGTCGGTATCGCGTTGCTGTCGCTGAGGTTGGTCTGGGTGTTGGCCTCCTTGAGGATCAGTTGTGCCGCCTTTTCGGCAATCATCAACGTGGGTGAACAGGTATTGCCGGAGACGATCTGCGGCATGATCGAGGCATCCGCCACGCGCAGGCCCGGAATGCCGTGCACGCGCAGCTGGTTATCCACAACATCGAGCGTGCCACTGCCCATGCGGCAGGTACCTACCGGGTGGAAGATGGTGGTGCCGATCAGGCCGGCGGCCTGGTGCAGGTCTTGTTCGCTCTGCAGGGCAGGGCCTGGCAGGTACTCGCGGGGTTCGAAAGCGGCCAGGGCAGGGGTCTGGACGATGCGCCGGGTAAGGCGGATGGCGTCGGCGGCCACGCGCAGGTCCTCGGGGGCGCTGAGGTAGTTGGGGTCGATCAGCGGCGCGGCGTTCATGTCCGCCGAGCGGATATCGATCCGTCCACGGCTAGCCGGGCGCAGGTTGCATACCGACGCGGTGAAGGCCGGGAACCGGTGCAGCGGCTCGCCGAAGCGCTCCAGCGACAAGGGCTGGACGTGATACTGAAGATTGGCGGTTTCTTGCTCTGGGCTCGAATGGGCGAAGGCGCCCAACTGACTTGGCGCCATGGCCAGTGGTCCACTGCGGTCGTAGGCATAGCGCAGGCCCATGCCCAGCTTGCCCCACAGGCTGTTGGCCATCTGGTTGAGGGTACGCGTGTTCTGGATCTGGTAGATCAACCGCAGCTGCAGATGGTCCTGCAGGTTGCCGCCGACACCAGGCATGTCGTGGCGCACGGCGATGCCCAGCCCTGCGAGCAGATTGCGTGGGCCGATCCCCGAGCGCTGCAGGATGCCGGGCGAACCGACCGAACCTGCGCAAAGAATAATCTCGCGGCGTGCCGCGAACTCATGCCATGCACCTTGCCATAGCGCCCTAACAGCCCGGGCGCGGGTGTTGCCAAGCAACACCTGGTCGACCTGCACGCCGGTCAGCACGGTCAGGTTCGGGCGCTTGAGAATGGGCCTGAGAAATGCCTTGGCCGAGTTCCAGCGCACACCGCTGCGCTGGTTGACCTGAAAGTATCCACACCCTGCGTTGTCACCGGTGTTGAAGTCAGCGACCTTGGCTATGCCGCTCTGCTCGGCGGCATCGCGGAAAGCATCTAGGATCGGCCAGCTGTAGCGCTGCTGCTCGACCCGCCACTCGCCATCGGCGCCGTGGCTGTCGCTGGCGCCGGCAAAGTGGTTTTCGCTGGCCTTGAACAGCGGTAGTACATCCTTCCAGGCCCAGCCGTCGTTGCCTTGCTCGGCCCAGCGATCGTAATCGGCGGCCTGGCCACGCATATAGATCATGCCGTTGATCGATGAGCAGCCGCCCAGCACCTTGCCCCGTGGATAACCCAAGGCACGCCCGTTCAGGCCGGGCTGGGCCTCGGTCTTGAAGCACCAGTCGGTGCGTGGGTTGCCGATGCAGTAGAGGTAACCGACCGGGACGTGAATCCACGGGTAGTTGTCGCGGCCACCGGCCTCGAGCAACAGGACGCGGCAGGCAGGGTCGGCGGACAAGCGGTTGGCCAGCAGGCAACCGGCGGGACCGGCACCCACGACCACATAGTCGTAGACAGAATCGGCTGATGGCATGTGCAACCTCGCGCCTGATTATTATTCTTGTCCCGACCCATCTTATTGATTAATTTCGCCGAGGAAACACGAGATTTCGCGCAGCCGTTGTGCGTTTTAGCACAGCGACTATCCGATTGTGGGAGCGGGCTTGCCCCGCGATGGCTTCGACAGCCAGCACATCCAAGGACGCCCATGTTCGACTGGAACGATCTGCGGTTTTTCCTCGAGTTGCAGCGCAGCGGCCGTCTGCTGACCGCCGCCAAGCGCCTCAACACCACCCACAGCACCGTGGCTCGACATATCGAGAGCATCGAAAAACAGCTGGGCACCGCGCTGTTCGTCCAGCATGCCCAAGGCTACGAACTCACGCCTTCTGGCCAAGCCCTGCTCAAGCACGCCGAAGCCATGGAAAACGTCGCCCTGCTGGCGCAGGAAGAGATCACCCAGGCCATCACCCCGCTGGGCAAAATCCGCCTGGGAGTGACCGAGGGCATCGGCATCATGTTCTTCACCCCGCGCATGAACGCCTTGTTCCAGCGCTACCCGGGGCTCGAAGTGGAACTGGTGGCGGTGCCGCGTTTCGTCAGCATCCTGAACCGCGAAGCAGAGATCAGCATCCACCTGGAACGCCCCAACGCCGACATGCTGATCACCCGCAAGCTCACCGACTATCGCCTGGCCCTGTACGCCAGCCAGGACTACCTGGACCGCGCACCACCACTGCACAGCCGCGAGGATCTGGCCCGGCACAGCTGGATCGGCTATGTCGACGATCTGCTGTTCAGCCAGGAGTTGCTGTTGCTCAACAGCTTCTGTCGAGCGCCCAACGTGGTGTTCCGCAGCACCAGTGTGATCGCCCAGCAGCATGCCGCCCAGGCCGGGCTGGGCATCGCCGTGCTGCCCAACTACATGGCCGGGCACGACCCGAAGCTGGTGCGCGTGCTACCCAGCGAAACCATCCAGCGCAGCTACTGGATCTGCACCCGCCGCGAACTGCACAAGTCAGTACGCCTGCGGGTGGTCTGGGACTATTTGCTGGCGCTGTGCGCCACCGAGCAGGACCAGCTGCTAGCCCAGTAGCGCCTTGCCGGCCAGCAACACGGCAGCGCAGCAACCTGCGACCGCGAACAACTGCTGCAGGCGTGGACCGGCAAGCTTGCTGGCCAAGGGCCTGGCCAGCAACAGACCGAGCACCGCGCCCACGGCGAACGGCGCGCCGACCCACCAGTGCATGACCCCAGCCACGCTGGCACTGACCACGCTGCCGGTGGACACCAGGGCGATCACCGCCAGCGAGGTGGCGACGATGCTTTTCATGTCCAGGTTGGTATAACGGTTCAAGGCCGGGATGATGACGAAGCCCCCCCCCACGCCCAGCAACCCCGACAACAAACCCGAGAGCATCCCGGTGAATGCCAGCGCCCGAGCGCAGGGCAGGGTCCAGCGCAGGCGACCCTGCACAGGGTTGAGCACGCAGGGCATGATCTGCCGCTCACCGCAAGGCAGCTGCCCACGCAACTCACGCGCGGCCTTGCGCCAGATGCGCAGGCAGGCATAGACCAGTACAACGGCGAAGACCAGCGCCAATGGTGTGTTGGGTAACTGGTGCGCCAACATCAGCCCAAACGGTGCACAGGCGATTCCGATCAGCGCAATGAACAGCGCCGCCCGGTAGCGCACCAAGCCTTGGCGCAGGCCGAGCACGGCGCCGACCGCAGCCGCCAGGCCTACGGCCAGCAAACCGATCGGCGCCGCCTCGACCATGCTCAGGCCAAGCCCGAACACCAACAGCGGCACGGCAAGGATCCCACCACCGGCACCGGTCAACGCCAGCACCGCGCCAATGATCGCGCCGAGACCGGCGCCCAGCAGTTGCTGTTCGATCACTGCGACGCCTCGACTAGCAACGGCTGTGGCTTGGCCAACCATTCACGGCCCTTGAGCATGGCTTTCCAGTACAGCGGCGGCAGGATCTGCGCCTTCAGCAACCAGGCCAGGCGGGTGGGCTTGCGGCCATCGAGCAACCAACGCGGGAAGCTCGGCGCGACCTTGCCGCCGTAGGTGAACTCGGCCAGGACGATCTTGCCGCGCTCCACGGTCAACGGGCAGGAGCCGTAGCCATCGTACTGAGCCAAGGTCGACAGACGGCCGAGCGCCACCAGCACATTGTTGGCCACCACCGGCGCCTGCTTGCGGGCGGCGGCGGCAGTCTTGGCATTGCTGGTATTGGCCACGTCACCCAAGGCGTGGATATTGCCGAAATGGCGGTGGCGCAGGGTATGCGGGTCGACGTCCACCCAGCCGCCGGCATCGGCCAGCGGGCTCTGGCGGATGAAGTCCGGCGCGACCTGTGGCGGCACCACGTGCAGCATGTCGAAGGTTTCGACGCGGGTCTCGCTGCTGCCGTCGGGGAGGGTACGGATGAACGTGGCGCGCTTGTTCGGACCATCCACCGCCGTCAGGCGATGCTGGTAGTTCAGGTCCACGCCGTACTTGTCGATGTAGCTCATCAGCGCCGGCACATAGTCGGCCACCCCGAACAGCACGGCACCGGCATTGAAGAAGCTGGCGCCCACGTTGCCGAGATGGCCGTGGCGCAACCAGTGGTCGCAGGACAGGTACAACGCCTTCTGCGGCGCACCGGCGCACTTGATCGGCATCGGCGGCTGGGTGAACAGGGCCCGGCCTTGCTTGAGGTTCTGTACCAGTTGCCAGGTATAGGGCGCCAGGTCGTAGCGATAGTTGGAGGTGACGCCATTGCGCCCGAGGGTTTCGCTCAGGCCTTCGATAGCCTGCCAATCCAGCTTCAATCCTGGGCAGACCACCAGTTGTTCATAGCTGACGGCGCGGCCATCGTCGAGGATGACCAATTGCCCTTGCGGGTCGAAGCCCTCGACCCGCGCCTTGATCCAGCGCACGCCGCGGGGCAGGGTGGCAGCCATGGTGTGGGCGGTGCTCGGCGCCTTGAACACGCCGGCACCGACCATGGTCCAGCCGGGTTGGTAGTAGTGCACCTCGGCAGGATCGACCAGGGCTATGTCCAGCGAAGGGTCGCGGGCGATCAGGCTGGAGGCGGTGGCGATGCCAGCGGCACCGGCGCCGACGATCACCACCTTATGGTGGTCGGCACGGGAGGTATCGGTAGGGGGCAGCAGGGCAGGCATGACAAGTGTTCCTTTGAATCTCGTTATGGGTGCAGCGTGGCTTACAACTTGTTCAGCGGAATTTTCAGGTAGCTCACGCCGTTCGCTTCGGGCTCGGGGAACTGTCCGCTGCGCATGTTGATCTGCACCGAGGGCAGGATCAGCACGGGCATGTCGAGGGTCTTGTCGCGGGCTTCGCGCATCTCGACGAAACTGTCTTCGCTGACGCCTTCATGGATATGAATGTTGTCGGCGCGCTGTTCGGCTACGGTGGTCATGTACCGAAGTTCGCGGCCACCGGGCAGGTAGTCGTGGCACATGAACAGCCGGGTCTGGTCGGGGAAGGCCAGCAGACGACGGATCGAGCGGTATAGGGTTCGCGCGCTGGCGCCGGGGAAATCGCAGCGGGCAGTGCCATAGTCCGGAGTGAACAAAGTATCGCCGACGAACACGGCGGTCTCGCCCGCGTCCTCGACCATGTAACTCATGCACGCCGGGGTATGCCCAGGGGTGTGCAGGGCACGGGCATGCAGGTTGCCGATGCGAAAGCCTTCTTCATCAACCAGCAGCACATCGAACTGGCTGCCATCGCGGGCGAAGCCTGGCTCGGCGTTGAACAGGGTGCCGAAAACTTTCTGCACCTGGGTAATCTGCGCGCCGATGCCAATGCTGCCGCCCAGTTTTTCCTTGAGATAGGCCGCTGCGGACAGATGGTCGGCGTGCACGTGGGTATCCAGAATCCATTGCACCTTGGCACCCAGCGCCTCGATCCGGGCGATCAGCGTGTCTGCCGAATCGGTGCGGGTACGTCCAGACTTGGGGTCGTAATCCAGCACGCTGTCGATCAGCGCGCACTGGCGGGTCTCGCCATCCATGACCAGGTAGCTGATGGTCGAGGTCGCTTTGTCGAAGAACTCTTCGACGTGAAGGTTGTTGCCGATGATCATTGCACTCTCCAGTTATCCACCGGGCCTCCTTGAAGGCATAGGCAGTGGAGGATGCTTTATCAAGATGCATGCCATGCCTTTCCGATGACCGCTGCCCCCTGTAGGGGCGGCCTTGTGCCGCTTTGGGCTGCGCAGCAGCCCCCGGTCTGCCAGCCGAGGGTGACAGTTGCTGGCAGTCGACTGTCAGCCAATGGCAGTGTTTGGCAGTCCTTGCTACCCTCGCCAGGTCCTTCATCTGGTGCTGTCATGCTAGCCGCTTCCCATCCTGCCATCCTCGCGCTGGTGTCCTACCTCGAACACGATGTGCTGCCCAGCATCGTGCTCGATACCGACTACAACATCCTCGCCGCCAACGCCGCTTATCGCCGCCAGTTCGGTAGCGAGGCCCATGCGCCCATCGGCGAGAAATGTCATCGGGTTTCGCACCACTATGCCGTACCTTGCGACCAGGCAGGCGAACACTGCCCGCTGCGCAAGTCACTGGACAGCAAGTTGCCCGAGCGCGTACTGCACATCCATCACACGCCGCGTGGTCCGGAGCATGTGGACGTGGAGCTGCGGCCAATCCTCGATGACCAGGGCAGGGTGGTGGCCTTTGTCGAACGCCTGACCAGCGTCACCCTGGCGTCCGCCCAACCAAAGGAGCAAGGCCTGGTCGGGCGGGCTCCCGCGTTCAAGACCGCGGTGGCCAGTTTGCAGCGAGCCGCTCCGGCGCAGATCCCGGTACTGCTGCAAGGTGAGTCGGGCACCGGCAAGGAACTGTTCGCCCGCGCCTTGCACCTGGGTAGCCCCCGAGCCAACGGTCCCCTGGTGGTGGTGGACTGTACCGGGCTGACCGAGTCGTTGTTCGAGAGCGAGCTGTTCGGCTACGAGAAGGGTGCCTTCACCGGTGCGACCCAGCGCAAGATAGGCCTGGCCGAGGCCGCTCACGGTGGCACGTTGTTCCTCGACGAAATCGGCGAGGTGCCACTGGCCATGCAGGTGAAGTTGCTGCGCCTGATCGAGTCCGGCAGCTTCCGCCCGGTGGGCAGCACCCGCACTGTTCATTCGGATTTCCGTCTGGTGTCGGCGACGCACAAGCCATTGAAAGAGATGGCCAGCGCAGGGACCTTCCGTGAAGACCTGTATTACCGTATCAGCGGGTTTCCGATTCGGCTGCCATCATTGCGCGAACGAGTGGAGGATTTGCCGTTGCTCTGTGAGAGCCTGTTACAGCGCATGGCGGGCAAGCAGTCGCCCAAGGTGTCGAGCGAAGCGCTCGAACGGCTTGGTCTGCACAAATTCCCAGGTAACATCCGTGAGCTGCGCAACATCCTCGAGCGCGCCCGGTTGTTCGCCGATGACGGTTTGATCCGACCCGAGCATCTTCCCGAAGATGTCTATTCTGTGGCCAAAGCGTCCGGCGCACGCAGCCGTGGCATCAGCGAAATGGCCGACCTGGCCCATGCCCTGGAAACCTTCAAAGGCTCACGCAGCGACCTGGCCGAGCATTTGGGCATCAGCGAACGCACGCTTTACCGTCGATTGAAAGCACTTGGTTTATCGTAGTTCCACGTGGAACATTCTTGCAGATGAAAAAAAACCAATCCGAAAGGATTGGTTTTTTTGTTCCGCCTGCAACTGATCAGAAGTCCAGGTTGGACACCGACAGCGCGTTGCTTTCAATGAAGTCGCGACGTGGCTCAACCGCATCACCCATCAGGGTGTTGAACAGCTGGTCGGCGGCGATGGCATCTTCGATGGTCACCTTGAGCATGCGGCGCACGGTTGGGTCCATGGTGGTTTCCCACAGCTGGTCCGGGTTCATCTCACCCAGTCCTTTGTATCGCTGGATAGTGTGACGCTTGGTGCTCTCGTTCATCAGCCAGTCCAGGCCTTCCTTGAACTCGGTAACCGCCTTGCGACGTTCACCACGCTGCACGTAAGCGCCTTCACCCAGCAGGGTGCCGAGCTTGGCACCGAGGACGACCACGGAACGGTAATCGTTGCTGCCGAAGAACTCGCGGTTGAAGGTGACGTAGCTGGCCAAGCCATGGGAGGTGATTTCCACTTCAGGCAGCCAGATATTGCGTTCCTTGTCTTCGCGCAGGCGGGTCACGTAGCTCAGGCCAGACTTCTGGCTGCTGTTCAGACGCTCCTGGAACTTGTCCAGCCAGGCTTGCATGTCTACCTGGTTGGCCAGTTGCTCCTGGGTGACTTCCGGCATGTAGATGAAGTGCTCGGTCAGCTCCTGCGGATACAGGCGCGACAGGCGCTTGAGCGTTTTCATCACGTTGCGGAACTCGTTGACCAATGCCTCGAGCTGAACACCGGATACCGCTGGCGCCGACTCGTCCAGGTGCAGGCTGGCATCTTCGAGGGCCGACTGGGTCATGTATTCTTCCATGGCCTCGTCGTCCTTGATGTACTGCTCCTGCTTGCCTTTCTTCACCTTGTACAGCGGTGGCTGGGCGATATAGATGTAGCCACGCTCGACCAGCTCTGGCAACTGACGGAAGAAGAAGGTCAGCAGCAGGGTACGAATGTGCGAACCGTCGACGTCAGCATCGGTCATGATGATGATGTTGTGATAACGCAGCTTGTCGATGTTGTACTCTTCGCGACCGATGCCACAGCCCAGGGCGGTGATCAACGTACCGACCTCCTGCGAGGAGATCATCTTGTCGAAGCGCGCCTTCTCGACGTTGAGGATCTTGCCCTTCAGCGGCAGGATCGCCTGGGTACGACGGTTACGGCCTTGCTTAGCCGAACCACCTGCGGAGTCACCCTCCACCAGGTAAAGTTCGGAAAGGGCAGGGTCCTTCTCCTGGCAGTCGGCCAGCTTACCCGGCAGGCCGGCGATGTCCAGCGCGCCTTTGCGGCGGGTCATTTCACGGGCCTTGCGCGCAGCTTCACGGGCACGAGCGGCATCGATCATCTTGCCGACCACGGCCTTGGCTTCGTTGGGGTTCTCCAACAGGAAGTCGGCGAAGTACTTGTTCATCTCCTGCTCCACGGCGGTCTTCACCTCCGAGGAAACCAGTTTGTCCTTGGTCTGCGAGCTGAACTTCGGATCCGGCACCTTGACCGAAATGATCGCGGTCAGACCTTCACGGGCGTCGTCACCGGTGGTGGCAACCTTGTTCTTCTTGGCCAGGCCTTCCTGCTCGATGTAGCTGTTCAGGCTACGGGTCAGCGAGGAACGGAAGCCTACCAGGTGGGTACCACCGTCGCGCTGCGGAATGTTGTTGGTGAAGCACAGCAGGTTTTCGTTGAAGCTGTCGTTCCACTGCAGAGCAACTTCAACACCCACGCCATCGTCACGCTGGACATTGAAGTGGAAGACTTGGGAGTTCACCGGGGTCTTGTTGGTGTTGAGGTACTCGACGAATGCGCGCAGGCCCCCTTCGTAACGGAAGAACTCTTCCTTGCCGGAGCGCTCGTCCTTCAACAGGATGCCAACGCCGGAGTTCAGGAACGACAGTTCGCGAATACGCTTGGCGAGGATGTCCCAGCTGAAGTGGATATTCTTGAAGGTCTCGGCCGAAGGCTTGAAGTGGATGTGGGTACCGGTGGTTTCGCTATCACCCACCACTGCCATTGGCGCTTGTGGCACACCGTGCACATAGGTCTGTTCCCAGATCTTGCCGCTACGGCGAACGGTGAGCACCAGTTTCTCGGACAGCGCGTTCACCACCGACACACCTACACCGTGCAGACCGCCGGATACCTTGTAGGAGTTGTCGTCGAATTTACCGCCGGCGTGCAGCACGGTCATGATGACCTCGGCTGCGGAAACGCCTTCTTCTTTATGCACGTCGACCGGAATACCACGGCCGTTGTCACGGACGCTGATGGATTCGTCCGGGTGAATGATGACGGTGATGTCATCGCAGTGCCCGGCCAGGGCTTCGTCGATCGAGTTGTCGACCACCTCGAACACCATGTGGTGCAGGCCGCTGCCGTCATCGGTGTCGCCAATGTACATGCCGGGACGTTTGCGTACGGCATCCAGCCCTTTCAGCACCTTGATGCTGGAGGAGTCGTACGTTTGATTTTCGCTCATGCCTTCACTCCCGATGGTCGTGGGTCTGGGTGATACGGCCTTGTTCCACGTGGAACAAGGCGACTGGCGTTTCCGTCTGCCAGCCTTCCCTCAGAAATTCGTGGTCTACACAGGTGATGAACACCTGGCAGTTCAATTCTTCAAGCAAGCGGCACAGGGCACGGCGATGCTGCTCGTCCAGTTCGGACGGCAAGTCATCCACCAGATAAATACACTGGCCGCGGCGAACCTGGCTGACCAGATGCCCTTGGGCAATTCGCAGGGCACACACAACCAGCTTTTGCTGGCCCCGCGAGAGAATGTCAGCCGCGTTGTTCGCGCCCAATCGCAAGCGTAGATCGGCGCGCTGGGGACCGGCCTGGGTATGGCCCATCTGCTGATCGCGAAACAGGGAGGTGGCGAGGACTTCGTTAAGTTCCCGGTCCTTGTCCCAGCCGCGGTAATAGCTCAGGGTCAGCCCATCCAGTTCGACCAGCTCGCTCAGGGTCTGCTCGAAGACGGGCTTCAAGGCCTTGATGTAGTTGCGACGGTATTCATCTATTTCCGCACTGGCGAGGCAAAGCTCCCGATCCCAGGCGGCTTGCGAAACGGCGTCCAGTGTACCATGCCGCAGCCATGAGTTCCGCTGCCGCAAGGCCTTCTGCAGGCGCTGCCAGGTGGCCATGAAGCGCGGTTCCACGTGGAACACACCCCAATCGAGGAACTGACGACGCACCTTCGGCGCGCCTTCGAGCAACCTGAAACTGTCCGGGTTGATCAGTTGCAGTGGTAGCATTTCGGCCAGTTGCGCGGCACTGCGCGCATTCTGTCCATCAATGCGAATGGTGAAATCACCTTGCCGCTCCCGCGAAACCCCAAGGTTGCTGGTGCCACCTTCGGCCAGTTCGACTTGGCCGAACACTGTGCAGGTCGGTTGCTCGTATTGAATGACCGGGTTCAACCGGGTACTGCGGAACGAGCGCGCCAGCCCAAGCAAGTGCACGGCTTCGAGCACGCTGGTCTTGCCACTGCCGTTGGCGCCGTAAAGGATATTGATGCGGGGGGAGGGTGAGAGGGTCACCGGGTGCAGGTTGCGCACCGCGGTGACCGAAAGACGTCGAAGGGACATGTCGCCTGCTTAGGTTACAGACGCATCGGCATGACAACGTAGGACGAGTCGTCATTGCCCGCTTCCTGCAGCAAGGCACTGCTGTTGGAGTCAGACAGAATCAGGCGAACCTGTTCGGTGGTCATGACACCCAGCACGTCCAGCAGATAGCTGACGTTGAAACCGATCTCCAGCGAGCTGCCGTTGTAGTCGACGCTGATCTCTTCTTCCGCTTCTTCCTGCTCCGGGTTGTTGGCCTGGATTTTCAGCTGGCCGGCGGCCAATTGCAGGCGAATACCACGGTACTTCTCGTTGGACAGGATCGCGGTACGGCTGAACGCTTCGCGCAGGGCCTGGCGATCACCGATCACCAGCTTGTCACCGCCCTTGGGCAGGACGCGCTCGTAGTCCGGGAACTTGCCATCGACCAGCTTGGAGGTGAAGGTGAATTCACCGGTGGTCGCACGGATGTGGTGCTGGCCCAAGACGATGCTGACCATGCCTTCCGGGTCGGTGAGCAGACGCGCCAATTCGAGGATACCCTTGCGTGGCACGATGACCTGGTGACGATCAGCCTGGCCAATCGGCGCCTGCATGGCACACAGGGCCAGACGGTGACCGTCGGTGGCAACGGCGCGCAGGGTGTCGGTGGACACCTCCAGCAGCATGCCGTTGAGGTAGTAACGCACGTCCTGCTGGGCCATGGCGAAGCTGGTGCGCTCGATGAGGCGACGCAGCTTGCTCTGTTCCAGGTTGCAGGTCAGCGAGCCTGGGCCTTCTTCCACGGTCGGGAAGTCGTTGGCCGGCAGGGTCGACAGGGTGAAACGGCTGCGACCGGCCTTGACCAGCAGTTTCTGCTCGTCGACCTTGATGTCGATCAGCACGTCGCTGGGCAGGCTCTTGCAGATGTCCATCAGCTTGCGCGCTGGGACGGTGATCTCGCCTGGCTCCGCAGGCTCTTCCAGCTGGACGCGGCCAACCAGTTCGACTTCCAGGTCGGTACCGGTCAACGACAGTTGCTGGCCTTGCACGACCAGCAGCACGTTGGACAGTACCGGCAAGGTCTGGCGGCGCTCGACGACGCCGGCGACCAGTTGCAGGGGTTTCAACAGGGCTTCGCGTTGAATGGTGAAATGCATGGTCTAGTCCCTTGCCTTCAATAAGCTGCGCAGACGGCCATCAGGTCGTCAGCGTACGCAGCAGGTTCTTGTAGTCCTCGCGGATGTCCGCGTCGGATTCCTTCAATTCGTTGATCTTGCGGCAGGCGTGCAGCACGGTGGTATGGTCGCGGCCGCCAAACATGTCGCCGATTTCCGGCAAGCTATGGTTGGTCAGCTCCTTGGACAACGCCATGGCCACCTGGCGCGGGCGCGCCACCGAACGCGAACGGCGCTTGGACAGCAGATCGGCGATCTTGATCTTGTAGTACTCGGCCACGGTGCGCTGGATGTTATCCACACTGACCAGTTTGTCTTGCAGCGCCAGCAAGTCCTTGAGCGACTCGCGGATCAGCTCGATGGTGATGTCACGACCCATGAAGTGCGAATGGGCGATCACCCGCTTCAGGGCGCCTTCCAGCTCACGCACGTTGGAGCGGATGCGCTGGGCGATGAAGAACGCGGCATCATGCGGCAGTTCGACCTTGGCCTGGTCGGCCTTCTTCATCAGGATCGCCACGCGAGTTTCCAGCTCGGGCGGCTCGACCGCCACGGTCAGCCCCCAACCGAAGCGCGACTTCAGGCGTTCTTCCAGGCCTTCGATTTCCTTCGGATAGCGGTCACTGGTGAGGATCACCTGTTGGCCGCCTTCGAGCAGGGCGTTGAAGGTGTGGAAAAACTCTTCCTGGGAACGCTCTTTGCGGGCGAAGAACTGGATATCGTCGATCAGCAGCGCATCGACCGAACGGTAGAAGCGCTTGAATTCATTGATGGCGTTGAGCTGCAAGGCCTTGACCATGTCGGCGACGAAGCGCTCCGAATGCAGGTACACCACCTTGGCGTTCGGGTTCTTCTTCAGCAGATGGTTACCCACAGCGTGCATCAAGTGGGTCTTACCCAGGCCGACACCGCCATAAAGGAACAGCGGGTTGTAGCCGTGCTTGGGGTTGTCGGCCACCTGCCAGGCTGCGGCGCGAGCCAGCTGGTTGGACTTACCCTCGACGAAGGTTTCGAAGGTGAAGGTGCGGTTCAGGTAGCTGGTGTGCTTGAGCGCGCCCTCGACCTGCACCGTGCGCTGCTCGCTACGCCCGCCGGTGACCGGCGTTGGCGCAGTTTCGGCCATGCTATCGAAACTGTCGCGAGAAGTCGGTTCCTCGATGGTTTCGGCTACCTGTGCCGGCTCGGCCACAGGCGCGCTGACCGGCTCGACCGGGCGCGCGACCTGGGCGCTCTGCTGTGCCTGTTGCGCGGCAACCGCGGCGCTGACCGGAGCATTGGGGGCGGCACGTGCCGCCGAGCTGCGGCGGCTGCCTATTAATAAGGAAAGGGCAGGCGCAATACCGCTGCCTTTTTCGCCAAGCAGCTCAAGCAAACGGCCAAGGTACTTTTCATTGACCCAATCGAGAACGAAGCGGTTGGGCGCATAGACGCGCAACTCGTCGCCTTCGGCTTCGACCTGTAGCGGACGGATCCAGGTGTTGAATTGCTGGGCAGGCAGTTCATCGCGCAGAAGCTCCACGCACTGCTGCCAAAGTTCCACTGACACGGATATCCCCTGAGTTGAAAGCCGGATGAGGCAAAAACAAACCGCCATTGTACCGGGCACAGGGTAACTTATCCACACGTAGCGACCTCCACAGGCAGGGTAAAGACGCCAAAATCTGACGGGAATACCGGCTCCGCCATGTGAATAAGCCCTGTGGATAAACGCACCTGAGGGCTATGCACAACCCTGAGCCCAACCCTGTGGATAAAGCAGCTGTGGATAAACAGGCTTTTGCTGCACAGGTTGTACCCATGCCCAGCACAGCCAGAGCACCCGTTACCGACAAGGTTGTGAAACTCTGTACATACCATGGATATTGGGCTGTACTAGGTTATCCACAGAAGGTTGTGCAGCTAAACTCTTTAAGATCTTCAGAAAAGCTTTTTATATGCCTCTTTGTTTTTTTCAATAACCTGCGTGTTCCGATGACCCGGTGCCCATTGCACGGAGTTGGTCCATTCGACCTTCCATAAGGAAAGGCTGGTTGGAAATTGACCTATTGCCTTGCTTTCTCTAGAATCGCCGATCTCTTAAAAAGGGGGCCCTTCCGGCCCGTTGTCGACCAACCCAGGTAACACGCCATGAAACGTACTTTCCAACCAAGCACCATCAAGCGCGCCCGCACCCACGGTTTCCGTGCCCGTATGGCTACCAAGAACGGCCGCGCCGTACTGTCGCGTCGTCGTGCCAAAGGCCGTAAGCGTCTGGCCATTTGATTTTCCGGCACAGGTGGTGAGTCAGGACTTCAGTCGGGAAAAGCGACTGCTTACACCCCGGCATTTCAAAGCGGTCTTCGACTCCCCAACCGGCAAGGTTCCAGGGAAAAACCTGCTTATCCTTGCCCGCGAGAACGGCCTCGATCACCCACGCCTCGGCCTGGTGATCGGCAAGAAGAGCGTCAAGCTCGCCGTTCAACGCAATCGCCTGAAACGCCTGATGCGCGATTCGTTCCGCCTGAACCAGCAGTTGTTGGCTGGTCTGGATATCGTGATCGTCGCGCGCAAGGGGTTGGGCGAAGTGGAAAACCCAGAATTGCACCAACACTTTGGCAAGCTCTGGAAGCGACTGGTTCGCAGTCGGCCCTCTCCAGCGGTCAATGCCGATACCGCAGGGGTAGACAGTCACGATGCGTAAACTGGCACTCGTTCCGATCCAGTTTTATCGTTACGCCATCAGTCCACTGATGGCCAGTCACTGTCGTTTCTATCCCAGCTGTTCCTGTTACGCCTATGAAGCCATCGAAAACCATGGCCTCTTGCGTGGTGGGTGGCTGGCCGTTCGTCGCCTGGGGCGTTGTCATCCGTGGAACGACGGCGGTTTCGATCCCGTTCCACCAGCTCCTTCCTCCCGAACTTCTTCGATAGCCGAGTAATCATGGATATTAAACGCACGATCCTGATCGTCGCCCTGGCAATCGTGTCCTATGTCATGGTCCTCAAGTGGAACCAGGACTACGGCCAGGCTGCATTGCCGACTCAGCATGCTGCCGCCAGCAATGCCAATGCGTCCCTGCCGGACAGCGTGCCCGCCAGCAACAACGGCGCCAACGCCGATTTGCCGAGCGTCGATGCCCAAGCCGGCAACACTGGCGTGGCGCCAGCGCCCGTTGCGGTCAGCAAGGACCTGATCCAGGTCAAGACCGATGTCCTGAACCTGGCTATCGACCCGGTTGGCGGCGATATCGTCCAGCTGACCCTGCCCCAGTACCCACGCCGTCAGGACCATCCTGAAATTCCGTTCCAGTTGTTCGACAACGGCGGCGAGCGTGTCTACCTGGCCCAGAGCGGCCTGATCGGCAACAACGGCCCGGACCGCGCCAGCGGCCGTCCGCTGTATGCCACCGAACAGAAGAGCTACCAGCTGGCCGACGGTCAGAACCAACTGGTGGTCGACCTGAAGTTCAGCGAAAACGGCATCAACTACATCAAGCGCTTCAGCCTCAAGCGCGGCGAGTACGACCTGACCGTCAGCTACCTGATCGACAACCAGAGCGCCCAGGCCTGGAGCGGCAACATGTTTGCCCAGCTCAAGCGTGACGCCAGCTCTGATCCGTCGTCGAGCACCGCTACCGGCACCGCCACTTACCTGGGCGCGGCCCTGTGGACAGCTTCCGAGCCGTACAAGAAAGTGTCGATGAAGGACATGGACAAGGGCGGTTTGCAAGAAAATGTGTCCGGCGGCTGGGTCGCCTGGCTGCAGCACTACTTCGTCACCGCCTGGATCCCGAGCAAGTCTGATAACAACGCAGTCCAGACCCGCAAGGATAGCCAGGGCAACTACATCATCGGCTACACCGGCCCGGCCCTGAACGTGCCGGCCGGCGGCAAGGTCGAAACCAGCGCCATGCTGTACGCCGGCCCGAAGATCCAGTCCAAGCTCAAGGAGTTGTCCCCAGGCCTGGAACTGACCGTCGACTACGGCTTCCTGTGGTTCATCGCCCAGCCGATCTTCTGGCTGCTGCAACATATCCACAGCCTGTTGGGTAACTGGGGCTGGTCGATCATCGTCCTGACCATGCTGATCAAGGGCCTGTTCTTCCCGCTCTCGGCCGCCAGCTACCGCTCGATGGCGCGCATGCGTGCCGTGGCGCCGAAGCTGGCCCAGCTCAAGGAACGCTTCGGTGACGATCGCCAGAAGATGTCCCAGGCGATGATGGAGCTGTACAAGAAAGAGAAGATCAACCCGCTGGGCGGCTGCCTGCCGATCCTGGTGCAGATGCCGGTATTCCTGGCCCTGTACTGGGTGCTGCTGGAAAGCGTAGAGATGCGCCAGGCCCCATGGATGCTGTGGATCACCGACCTGTCGATCAAGGATCCGTTCTTCATCCTGCCGATCATCATGGGCGCCACCATGTTCATCCAGCAGCGCCTGAACCCAACGCCGCCGGATCCGATGCAGGCGAAGGTGATGAAAATGATGCCGATCATCTTCACCTTCTTCTTCCTGTGGTTCCCGGCTGGCCTGGTGCTGTACTGGGTTGTGAACAACTGCCTGTCGATCGCGCAGCAGTGGTACATCACCCGTAGCATCGAAGCGGCAACCAAGAAAGCTGCCGCTTGACGGGCAACCCGGTTTGCCTGTGAATAAAAACGCCCCCTAGTGGGGCGTTTTTGCTATCTGACGAATTCGTTGTAGAGGCTTTCGAGCATGAACACTGTGCGTGAAACCATTGCCGCCATCGCCACCGCCCAGGGCCGTGGCGGGGTCGGCATCGTCCGCTTGTCCGGGCCCTTGGCCAGCCAGGCCGGGCTGGCCCTCACCGGCCGCACCTTGACCCCGCGGCATGCCCACTATGGCCCGTTTCGCGATACCGACGGCCTGGTGCTGGACGAAGGCATCGCGCTGTTCTTCCCTGGGCCGAACTCGTTCACCGGTGAGGACGTGCTCGAGCTACAGGGACACGGCGGCCCGGTGGTCATGGACATGCTGTTGCAGCGCTGCCTGCAGCTGGGTTGCCGGTTGGCGCGCCCGGGCGAGTTCAGCGAGCGTGCATTCCTCAACGACAAGCTCGACCTGGCTCAGGCCGAGGCCATCGCCGACCTGATCGAAGCCAGCTCGACCCAGGCCGCGCGCAATGCCCTGCGCTCGTTGCAAGGCGCGTTCTCCAAGCGTGTACACAGCCTGACTGAGGCACTGATCGCCCTGCGTATCTACGTCGAGGCGGCTATCGACTTCCCCGAGGAAGAAATCGACTTTCTCGCCGATGGCCATGTACTGCGCATGCTCGATGAGGTACGCAACGAACTGTCCAGTGTGCAGCGTGAAGCCGGACAGGGCGCCTTGCTGCGCGACGGCATGACCGTGGTCATCGCCGGTCGGCCGAATGCCGGCAAATCGAGCCTGCTCAACCAGCTGGCCGGGCGAGAGGCGGCAATCGTCACCGATATCGCCGGCACTACCCGGGATATCTTGCGCGAACATATCCACATCGACGGCATGCCACTGCACGTGGTCGACACTGCAGGTTTGCGCGACACCGACGACCATGTGGAAAAGATTGGCGTGGAGCGGGCGCTCAAAGCCATCGGCGAAGCCGATCGCGTGCTGTTGGTGGTGGACTCCACAGCCCCAGAGGCCAGTGATCCGTTCGCCTTGTGGCCGGAGTTCCTTGACCAGCGGCCGGACGTGGCCAAGGTCACGCTGATCCGTAACAAGGCTGACCTCAGCGGCGAGCTGGTGGGAATGGAGCAGAGCGACGACGGTCATGTGACCATTACCCTGAGTGCCCGAGATAGCGACATGGGCCTGGAGCTGCTGCGCGACCACCTCAAGGCATGCATGGGCTATGAACAGACCGCCGAGAGCAGCTTCAGCGCCCGTCGGCGCCACTTGGAGGCACTGCGCCAGGCCAGCGACCACCTTGAGCATGGCCGGGCACAGTTGACCCTGGCCGGTGCGGGTGAGCTGTTGGCGGAAGATCTGCGCCAGGCACAGCAGGCGTTGGGGGAAATTACCGGGGCGTTCAGCTCGGATGACCTGCTGGGGCGGATCTTCTCGAGTTTCTGCATCGGCAAGTAATCCACAGCTCAGTGGACAAGGCCGCGCCCATTCGGGCGCGGCTTTTTTTTGCCTGCCACTCGGGCCTTGCTGCAGAGCGCGACCCTTTTTACAGCAGCGAACGCCATCAACAGGTGCAATGGCAAGCGCATAAGCTTTGTGGAAAACTCATCTTCAGCTCGGTTGATAACCAGGCTTTTTTTCTGAGGACAAACCCACCTGTGGGTAACCATCACTTTCATCCACAGCTTACACGCGGTTATCCATACCCCTCAGGCCCCTTCCGACACAGGGTTATGAAATCATGAAAGCTTTGCTATTCCTGGGCTATAGCTACTTATCCACATGTGGATAGGCCTCTAAGAATAAACATAAAAACAAAGCTTTTTTAAATTTTTCCTCTTTGTTTTCTTTTACCTGCCACTCATCCACAGCCTGGTCAAATTTTGCTCAGAAGGTTTATCGAAGGGGACTAAGCCCCTATACTGGTCCGCTTCCCTTCTCTATTTGCAAAAACAGGCACGAGGTGCGTGGTGGATTTCCCTTCCCGTTTTGAAGTGATCGTCATCGGCGGCGGCCATGCCGGTACCGAGGCTGCGCTTGCGTCCGCACGCATGGGTGTGAAAACCCTGCTGCTGACCCACAACGTGGAAACCCTCGGTCACATGAGTTGCAACCCGGCCATCGGTGGCATCGGCAAGAGCCACCTGGTCAAGGAAATCGATGCGCTCGGCGGCGCCATGGCCCTGGCCACCGACAAGAGCGGCATCCAGTTCCGCATCCTGAACAACCGCAAGGGCCCGGCGGTGCGCGCTACTCGCGCGCAGGCCGACCGCGCCATCTACAAGGCGGTGGTACGGGAAATCCTGGAAAACCAGCCGAACCTGTGGATATTCCAGCAGTCCTGCGATGACCTGATCGTCGAGCAGGACCAGGTCAAGGGCGTGGTCACGCAAATGGGTCTGCGCTTCTTCGCCGACTCCGTGGTGTTGACCAGTGGCACCTTCCTCGGCGGGCTTATCCACATCGGTTTGCAGAACTACTCCGGTGGTCGCGCCGGCGATCCACCCGCCAACGCCCTGGCCAGCCGCATGCGTGAATTGCCGCTGCGCGTCGGCCGCCTGAAAACCGGCACACCGCCGCGTATCGATGGCCGTTCGGTGGACTTCTCGGTGATGACCGAGCAACCCGGCGATACCCCTATCCCGGTGATGTCGTTCATGGGCGACGCGCAGATGCACCCACGCCAGGTGAGCTGCTGGATCACCCACACCAATGCCCGCACCCACGAGATCATCGCGTCGAACCTCGACCGTTCGCCGATGTACTCCGGGGTGATCGAAGGCATCGGCCCACGCTACTGCCCGTCGATCGAGGACAAGATCCACCGCTTCGCCGACAAGGAAAGCCACCAGGTGTTCATCGAGCCGGAAGGCCTGACCACCCACGAGCTGTACCCCAACGGCATTTCGACTTCGCTGCCGTTCGACGTGCAGTTGGAGATCGTCCGCTCGATCCGCGGCATGGAAAACGCCCACATCGTGCGCCCGGGCTATGCCATCGAGTACGACTACTTCGACCCGCGCGACCTCAAGTACAGCCTCGAGACCAAGGTCATCGGCGGCTTGTTCTTCGCCGGCCAGATCAACGGCACCACCGGCTACGAAGAAGCCGGCGCCCAGGGCCTGCTGGCCGGGACCAACGCGGCGTTGCGCGCGCAGGGCCGCGAAAGCTGGTGTCCACGCCGCGACGAGGCGTACATCGGGGTACTGGTCGACGACCTGATCACCCTGGGTACCCAGGAGCCGTACCGCATGTTCACCTCGCGCGCCGAGTACCGGTTGATCCTGCGCGAGGACAACGCCGACCTGCGCCTGACCGAAAAGGGCCGCGAGCTGGGCCTGATCGACGACGCCCGCTGGGCGGCGTTCTGCGCCAAGCGCGAAGGCATCGAGCGGGAAGAACAACGCCTGAAGAGCACCTGGGTGCGTCCAGGCACCCCGCAGGGCCAGGCCATTGTGGATAAGTTCGGCACGCCGTTGGCCCATGAGTACAGCCTGCTGAACCTGTTGGCCCGTCCGGAGGTCGACTACGCTGGGCTGATCGAAGCGACTGGTGGCGAGGTAATCGATCCACAGGTCGCCGAGCAGGTCGAGATCAAGACCAAGTACGCCGGCTACATCGACCGTCAGCAGGAAGAGATCGCCCGTCTGCGGGCCAGCGAGGACACCCGCCTGCCTGTGGATATCGACTACACCACGATTTCCGGCCTGTCCAAGGAGATCCAGGGCAAACTCGAGCAGACCCGTCCCGAGACCCTGGGCCAGGCGTCGCGTATCCCGGGCGTTACCCCGGCGGCGATTTCCCTGTTGCTGATTCACTTGAAAAAACGCGGCGCAGGCCGCGAATTGGAGCAAAGCGCTTGAGTTCCCTGGTCACCCCGCAACATGCCGAAGAGTTGTCCACAGGTGCGCGCCAGCTTGGTGTCGAGCTGAGCGCGCAGCAGCATCAGTTGCTGTTGGGCTACCTGGCCCTGTTGATCAAATGGAACAAGGCCTACAACCTGACCGCGGTGCGCGACCCGAACGAGATGGTTTCGCGCCATCTGCTCGACAGCCTCAGCGTCATGCCGTTTATCCACAACGACACCCTGCGCTGGCTGGATGTCGGTAGTGGCGGCGGCATGCCGGGCATCCCGCTGGCCATCCTGCACCCGCACAAGCAGGTGACGGTGCTCGACAGCAACGGCAAGAAGACGCGCTTCCTCACCCAGGTGAAGATGGAGCTGAAACTGGACAACCTGACGGTTATCCACAGCCGGGTGGAAGAGGTCCAACCCGAGCAGCCGTTCTGCGGGATCATCTCCCGGGCCTTCAGCAGCATGGAGAATTTCACCAACTGGACCCGCCACCTGGGTGACGCCCGCACGCAATGGCTTGCAATGAAGGGGCTGCATCCTGCCGATGAACTGGTAGCATTGCCCGCAGACTTCACAGTGGAAAGCGAGCAGGCCCTGACCGTTCCAGGTTGCCAGGGCCAGCGCCATCTGCTGATACTGCGCCGCAAGGCATGACTGGGAACACACGCAACAATGGCTAAGGTATTCGCAATCGCGAACCAGAAGGGTGGTGTGGGCAAGACCACCACCTGCATCAATCTCGCCGCATCGCTGGCCGCGACCAAGCGTCGCGTGCTGCTGATCGACCTCGATCCACAGGGCAACGCCACCATGGGCAGCGGTGTGGATAAACACGAGCTCGAGCATTCGGTGTACGACCTGCTGATCGGGGAATGCGACCTGGCCCAGGCCATGCACTATTCCGAGCATGGCGGCTTCCAACTGCTGCCGGCCAACCGCGACCTTACCGCCGCCGAGGTAGTGCTGCTCGAGATGCAGATGAAGGAGAGCCGCCTGCGCAACGCGCTGGCGCCGATCCGCGAGAATTACGACTACATCCTCATCGACTGCCCGCCGTCGCTGTCGATGCTGACGCTCAATGCCCTGGTCGCCTCCGATGGCGTGATCATCCCCATGCAGTGCGAGTACTACGCACTGGAAGGCTTGAGCGACCTTGTGGATAACATCAAGCGCATCGCCGCCCGGCTGAACCCGGAGCTGAAGATCGAGGGCCTGCTGCGGACCATGTACGACCCGCGCCTGAGCCTGAACAACGATGTTTCGGCACAGCTCAAGGAGCACTTCGGCGACCAGCTGTACGACACGGTGATACCGCGCAACATCCGCCTGGCCGAGGCGCCGAGCTTCGGCATGCCGGCACTGGCCTACGACAAGCAGTCCCGCGGCGCCCTGGCCTACCTGGCCCTGGCCGGGGAACTGGTACGTCGTCAGCGCCGTCCATCACGCACTGCACAAACAACTTAAGGAATCCGCATGGCCATCAAGAAACGCGGTCTCGGACGTGGGTTGGATGCACTGCTCAGTGGTCCTTCCGTCAGCGCGCTGGAAGCGCAGGCTGTCAAGATCGACCAGAAGGAACTGCAACAACTGCCAGTCGAGCTGATCCAGCGCGGCAAGTACCAGCCGCGTCGCGACATGGACCCCGAGGCGCTCGAGGAACTGGCGCATTCGATCCGTCTGCATGGCGTCATGCAACCAATCGTGGTCCGCCCGATCGGCGACAACCGCTACGAGATCATCGCCGGTGAACGGCGCTGGCGCGCCACCCAGCAGGCCGGCCTGGACACCGTGCCGGCCATGGTCCGCGAAGTGCCCGACGAAGCCGCCATCGCCATGGCGCTGATCGAGAACATCCAGCGCGAGGACCTCAACCCGCTGGAAGAAGCCCTGGCCTTGCAGCGCCTGCAGCAAGAGTTCGAGTTGACCCAGCAGCAAGTGGCCGATGCCGTCGGCAAGTCGCGGGTGACCGTGGCCAACTTGCTGCGCCTGATTTCGCTGCCCGAGGCGATCAAGACCATGCTCGCCCACGGCGACCTGGAGATGGGCCACGCCCGCGCCTTGCTCGGCCTCGGCGAAGATCGCCAGGAAGAAGGGGCGCGTCATGTTGTCGCACGCGGCCTTACCGTGCGCCAGACCGAGGCACTGGTGCGCCAGTGGCTCAACGGTAAACCTGAGCCGGTCGAATCGAGCAAACCTGATCCGGACATCGCGCGCCTCGAGCAGCGTCTGGCAGAGCGGCTGGGCTCCGCGGTGCAAATCCGCCATGGCAACAAGGGCAAGGGCCAGTTGGTTATCCGCTATAACTCGCTCGACGAGTTGCAAGGCGTGCTTGCTCACATCCGCTGAAACAATTCCCGTTGTAGCGCGCAGTCGGAAATCACTACCGAAGAGTTGAATAGGGGTTAATCCACCCCTATACTCTGCGCGCATTTTGTCGGCACAAATTATGCCAAGTCATTGCTGACGAGGCGGTCGACTTTCGAGGAGCAGTTGTGATGGAAATCCGCACGCCAAACCGCCTGCCTTTCCATCGCTGGGCGGTTTTCCCGGTTCTGCTGGCTCAATTTGTTGTGCTGCTGCTGGCAACCTTGGTGTTGTGGCAGTGGAAAGGGGCGGTCAGTGGATATTCAGGCCTTTGCGGAGGTTTGATTGCCTGGCTGCCCAATGTGTATTTCGCCTGGAAGGCATTTCGCTTCAGCGGAGCCCGGGCGGCGCAGGCCATCGTCAAGTCGTTCTACGCAGGCGAGGCAGGCAAGATGATTTTGACGGCAGTGCTGTTTGCACTGACCTTCGCAGGAGTGAAGCCATTGGCGCCGTTGGCAGTATTCGGCGTCTTCGTGCTGACCCTTTTGGTCAGCTGGTTCGCGCCCCTGCTGATGAATAAAAGACTTTCGAGACCTTAGGGCGTTTGAGGCAACCATGGCAGAAGAAACCGCTTCGGGTTATATCCAGCACCACTTGCAGAACCTGACCTACGGTCAACTACCAGACGGCAGCTGGGGCTTCGCCCATTCGGCTGCAGAAGCCAAGGCAATGGGCTTCTGGGCGTTCCACCTGGACACCCTGGGCTGGTCCGTTGCGCTGGGTCTGATCTTCCTGTTCATCTTCCGCATGGCGGCCAAGAAGGCGACTTCCGGGCAACCGAGCGGTCTGCAGAACTTCGTGGAAGTGCTGGTGGACTTCGTCAACGGCAGCGTGAAGGACTCCTTCCACGGCCGCAGCCCGGTGATCGCCCCACTGGCGCTGACCATCTTCGTCTGGGTGTTCCTGATGAACGCCATCGACCTGGTACCGGTCGACTGGATTCCGCAGCTGGCCATCCTGATCTCCGGTGATCCGCACATTCCGTTCCGCGCCGTGTCGACCACCGACCCGAACGCGACCCTGGCCATGGCCTTCAGCGTATTCGCCCTGATCATCTTCTACAGCATCAAGGTCAAGGGCCTGGGCGGCTTCATCGGCGAGCTGACCCTGCACCCGTTCGGCAGCAAGAACATCTTCGTGCAGATCCTGCTGATTCCGGTCAACTTCCTGCTCGAATTCGTCACCCTGATCGCCAAGCCGATCTCGCTGGCACTGCGTCTGTTCGGCAACATGTACGCCGGCGAGCTGGTGTTCATCCTGATCGCGGTGATGTTCGGCGCCGGTATCCTGTGGCTCAGCGGCCTGGGTATCGTGCTGCAGTGGGCGTGGGCAGTGTTCCACATCCTGATCATCACCCTGCAAGCTTTCATCTTCATGATGCTGACCATCGTCTACCTGTCGATGGCCCACGAAGATAACCATTAAGACCGCCTGGCGTGTCTGATAGCCTTCCCCGCCGGTTTGGGGGGAGGGCTTAAAAAGTCCGCAAGGGCATGCTGTACCAAACGATTTGTTTTACCGCTTCAAACTAAAAACCTAACCAATACGACGTAAAAGTCGGGAGGAAAGATGGAAACTGTAGTTGGTCTGACCGCTATCGCTGTTGCTCTGCTGATCGGCCTGGGTGCTCTGGGTACCGCCATTGGTTTCGGCCTGCTGGGCGGCAAATTCCTGGAAGGCGCTGCTCGCCAGCCAGAAATGGTTCCGATGCTGCAGGTCAAAATGTTCATCGTTGCCGGCCTGCTCGACGCCGTGACCATGATCGGTGTTGGTATCGCTCTGTTCTTCACCTTCGCAAACCCCTTCGTTGGTCAGATCGCCGGCTAATCACTCGTTTTTTACGAGTTGATTGCTGTGATGAACAAAGACCGAGCGAGGTGTTGGCGTGAACATTAATGCAACCCTGATTGGCCAATCCGTTGCTTTCCTGATTTTTGTACTCTTCTGCATGAAGTACGTATGGCCTCCGGTCATCACTGCTCTGCAAGAGCGCCAAAAGAAGATTGCCGACGGCTTGGACGCTGCCAACCGCGCAGCTCGCGACCTGGAGCTGGCCCAAGAGAAAGCGGGTCAGCAACTGCGTGAAGCGAAGGCACAGGCAGCCGAAATCATTGAGCAAAGCAAGAAGCGCGCTGCTCAGCTTGTCGAGGAAGCCCGTGAACAGGCCCGCGTCGAAGCTGACCGTGTGAAGGCTCAGGCTCAAGCCGAGATCGAACAGGAACTGAACAGCGTCAAAGACGCCCTGCGTGCCCAAGTGGGTGCCCTGGCCGTTGGCGGTGCTGAAAAGATCCTTGGCGCCACAATCGATCAAAACGCGCATGCGGAGCTGGTTAACAAACTGGCCGCTGAAATTTAAGCGAGGGCGATCATGGCAGAACTGACCACGTTGGCCCGACCTTACGCTAAGGCTGCCTTCGAGCATGCCCAGGCCCATCAGCAACTGGCCAATTGGTCAGCCATGCTCGGCCTGGCTGCTGCGGTGTCGCAAGACGACACCATGCAGCGCCTGCTCAAGGCCCCGCAACTGACTAGCGCAGAAAAGGCCGCCGCATTCATTGAAGTGTGCGGTGACAAGTTTGACGCCAAGGCACAGAATTTCATTCATGTTGCCGCGGAAAACGAACGTCTCCTGCTTCTGCCGGAGATTTCGACTCTGTTCGACCTGTACAAGGCCGAGCAAGAGAAGTCCGTGGACGTGGAAGTCACCAGTGCTTTTGCGTTGAACCAAGAACAGCAAGACAAACTCGCCAAGGTTCTCAGTGCACGGTTAGGCCAGGAAGTGCGCCTGCACGCGTCGGAGGATGCCAGCCTGATCGGCGGCGTCGTCATCCGCGCTGGCGACCTGGTAATCGACGGTTCGGTTCGCGGCAAGATCGCGAAACTGGCCGAAGCCTTGAAATCTTGAGTTTGAAGGGGCAGCAGAGCAATGCAGCAACTCAATCCTTCCGAAATTAGTGAAATCATCAAGGGCCGCATCGACAACCTCGATGTCGGCTCCCAAGCCCGTAACGAAGGTACCGTCGTTTCGGTTTCCGACGGCATCGTGCGGATCCACGGTCTGGCCGACGTCATGTACGGCGAAATGATCGAGTTCCCGGGCAGCGTATTCGGCATGGCCCTGAACCTGGAGCAAGACTCCGTAGGTGCAGTGATCCTGGGTGCCTATGACACCCTCGCCGAAGGCATGAGCGCCAAGTGCACCGGCCGCATCCTGGAAGTTCCGGTTGGTAAGGAACTGCTGGGTCGCGTCGTCGACGCACTGGGTAACCCGATCGACGGCAAAGGTCCTCTGGGCAACACCCAGACCGACGCGGTCGAGAAAGTAGCTCCAGGCGTGATCTGGCGTAAGTCGGTAGACCAGCCTGTACAGACTGGCTACAAGTCCGTCGACGCCATGATCCCTGTCGGCCGTGGCCAGCGCGAGCTGATCATCGGTGACCGTCAGATCGGCAAGACCGCCATGGCCATCGACGCCATCATCAACCAGAAAGACTCCGGTATTTTCTGTGTTTATGTTGCAGTCGGCCAGAAGCGTTCCACCGTTGCCAACATCGTTCGCAAGCTGGAAGAAGCCGGCGCCCTGGCCAACACCATCGTGGTCGTTGCCAGTGCTTCGGAATCCGCCGCACTGCAGTTCCTGGCGCCTTACGCCGGCTGCACCATGGGCGAGTTCTTCCGTGACCGCGGTGAAGACGCGCTGATCGTTTACGATGACCTGTCCAAGCAGGCCGTTGCCTACCGTCAGATCTCCCTGCTGCTGCGCCGTCCACCAGGACGTGAAGCGTACCCAGGCGACGTGTTCTATCTCCACTCCCGTCTGCTGGAGCGTGCATCGCGCGTTTCCGAAGAGTACGTCGAGAAGTTCACCAACGGTGCCGTAACCGGCAAGACTGGCTCGCTGACCGCTCTGCCGATCATCGAAACCCAGGCTGGCGACGTTTCCGCGTTCGTTCCGACCAACGTGATCTCGATCACCGACGGTCAGATCTTCCTGGAATCGGCCATGTTCAACGCAGGCATCCGTCCTGCCGTTAACGCCGGTGTGTCGGTATCCCGTGTTGGTGGTGCCGCCCAGACCAAGATCATCAAGAAGCTGTCCGGTGGTATCCGTACCGCCCTGGCCCAGTACCGTGAACTGGCGGCCTTCGCCCAGTTCGCTTCGGACCTGGACGAGGCTACCCGCAAGCAGCTGGAGCATGGTCAGCGCGTTACCGAGCTGATGAAACAGAAGCAGTACGCGCCAATGTCGATCGCCGACATGGCCCTGTCGCTGTACGCCGCTGAGCGTGGTTTCCTGACCGACGTAGAAGTCTCCAAGGTTGGCAGCTTCGAGCAAGCGCTGATTGCCTACTTCAACCGTGATCACGCCGAACTGATGGCCAAGATCAACGTGAAGGGTGACTTCAACGACGAAATCGACGCTGGCATGAAAGCCGGTATCGAGAAGTTCAAGGCCACCCAGACCTGGTAAGCCGCAGCGGGGGCTCCGGCCCCCGCTTGCTAACCTGATAGGTGATACATGGCAGGCGCAAAAGAGATTCGCAGTAAGATTGCGAGCATCAAAAGCACGCAAAAAATTACCAGCGCCATGGAGAAAGTGGCGGTCAGCAAGATGCGCAAGGCACAAATGCGCATGGCTGCTAGCCGTCCTTACGCGGAGCGTATCCGCCAGGTGATCGGTCATCTGGCCAACGCCAACCCGGAATACCGCCACCCGTTCATGATCGAGCGCCCTGTAAAGCGCGCCGGTTATATCGTGGTGAGCAGTGACCGTGGTCTGTGCGGTGGCTTGAATACCAACCTGTTCAAGGCCCTGGTCAAGGACATGAACGAAAACCGCGAACAGGGCGTGGAAATCGACCTGTGCGTGATCGGCAGCAAGGGTGCGACTTTCTTCCGCATCTTTGGCGGTAACGTCGTAGCCGCGATCAGCCACCTGGGCGAAGAGCCATCGATCAACGATCTGATCGGCTCCGTCAAAGTGATGCTGGACGCCTACCTGGACGGCCGCATCGATCGCCTCTCGGTGGTTTCGAACAAGTTCATCAACACCATGACCCAAAAACCGACGGTAGAGCAGTTGGTACCGTTGGTGGCAACCCCGGATCAGGAACTCAAGCACCACTGGGACTACCTGTACGAACCCGACGCAAAAGAGCTGCTGGACGGCTTGATGGTGCGTTACGTGGAGTCGCAGGTGTACCAGGCGGTGGTCGAGAACAACGCTGCTGAACAAGCGGCCCGGATGATCGCCATGAAGAACGCCACAGACAACGCCGGTGATTTGATCAAAGAGCTTCAGTTGATCTACAACAAGGCGCGTCAGGCTGCGATCACCCAGGAGATCTCGGAAATCGTCGGCGGCGCTGCCGCGGTTTAACGGTTCAAAAATTCAGAGGATCCAGCTATGAGTAGCGGACGTATCGTTCAAATCATCGGCGCCGTCATCGACGTGGAATTCCCACGTGATGCCGTGCCGAGTGTTTACAACGCGCTGAAAGTACAAGGCGCGGAAACCACCCTGGAAGTTCAGCAGCAGCTGGGCGACGGCGTGGTTCGTACCATTGCGATGGGCTCGACCGAAGGTCTGAAGCGCGGTCTGGATGTCGTCGACACCAAGGCTGCCATCTCGGTACCTGTCGGCAAGGCAACCCTGGGCCGTATCATGGACGTCCTGGGCAACCCGATCGACGAAGCCGGCCCGATCGGCGAAGAAGAGCGTCGCGGTATCCACCAGCCAGCGCCTTCGTTCTCGGACCAGGCAGGCGGCAACGACCTGCTGGAAACCGGCATCAAGGTTATCGACCTGGTCTGCCCGTTCGCCAAGGGTGGTAAGGTTGGTCTGTTCGGTGGTGCCGGCGTCGGCAAGACCGTCAACATGATGGAACTGATCCGTAACATCGCCATGGAACACAGCGGTTATTCCGTGTTCGCTGGTGTGGGTGAGCGTACTCGTGAGGGTAACGACTTCTACCACGAGATGAAGGACTCCAACGTTCTCGACAAGGTAGCGCTGGTCTACGGTCAGATGAACGAGCCACCAGGAAACCGTCTGCGCGTAGCGCTGACCGGCCTGACCATGGCTGAGAAGTTCCGTGACGAAGGTAACGACGTTCTGCTGTTCGTCGACAACATCTATCGTTACACCCTGGCCGGTACCGAAGTATCCGCACTGCTGGGCCGTATGCCTTCGGCAGTAGGTTACCAGCCGACCCTGGCCGAAGAGATGGGTGTTCTGCAAGAGCGCATCACTTCGACCAAGGAAGGTTCGATCACCTCCGTCCAGGCCGTATACGTACCTGCGGACGACCTGACCGACCCGTCGCCAGCGACCACCTTCGCCCACTTGGACGCCACCGTCGTTCTGTCCCGTGATATCGCTTCCCTGGGTATCTACCCAGCGGTCGACCCACTGGACTCGACTTCGCGCCAGCTGGACCCGAACGTGATCGGCACCGAGCACTACGAGACCGCTCGTGGCGTTCAGTATGTTCTGCAGCGCTACAAAGAGCTGAAGGACATCATCGCGATCCTGGGTATGGACGAACTGTCCGAAGCCGACAAGCAACTGGTTGCCCGCGCTCGTAAGATCCAGCGCTTCCTGTCGCAGCCGTTCTTCGTGGCCGAAGTCTTCACCGGCTCGCCAGGCAAGTACGTTTCGCTCAAGGACACCATCGCTGGCTTCAGCGGCATCCTCAAAGGTGACTACGACCACCTGCCAGAACAAGCGTTCTACATGGTCGGCAGCATCGACGAAGCGATCGAGAAAGCCAAGAAACTGTAATCCCGGCGCCCCGCAAGGGGCGCTAATCAGGTTGAGGCAAGCAGATGGCTATGACAGTCCATTGCGATATCGTCAGCGCGGAAGGAGAGATCTTTTCCGGCCTGGTCGAGATGGTAGTAGCGCACGGCAACCTGGGCGATCTTGGTATCGCTCCAGGCCACGCGCCGCTGATCACCAATCTCAAGCCTGGTCCGATCACGCTGACCAAGCAAGGTGGCGATCGTGAGGTGTTCTACATCTCCGGTGGTTTCCTCGAAGTGCAGCCGAACATGGTCAAGGTTCTTGCCGACACCGTGCAGCGCGCTGCCGACCTGGACGAAGCTCAGGCTCAGGAAGCCCTCAAGGCTGCTGAGAATGCTCTGAATGCGAAAAGCTCGGACTTCGACTACGGTGCTGCTGCCGCGCGTCTGGCCGAGGCTGCAGCTCAGCTGCGTACTGTCCAGCAATTGCGCAAAGGCAAGTAATTCGGCCCTGGCCGCTTACTTTCGCCGCGATTGAGTTAAAGGGTAGCCTCGGCTACCCTTTTTCTTTTTCTAAAAATTTCCTTTTTGGTCAGGTCCCTGACCGCCCAGGATTGGTAGCCAGTCAATGTCCCTCGATATCGTCATCCTCGCCGCCGGTCAAGGCACCCGCATGCGTTCGGCGCTGCCCAAGGTGCTGCACCCGATAGCCGGCAACTCCATGCTCGGCCATGTTATCCACAGCGCGCGCCAACTGCAGCCCAAGGGCATTCACGTGGTCATTGGCCATGGCGCCGAGCTGGTGCGCGAGCGCCTGGCTGCGGACGACCTGAATTTCGTCATGCAGGACAAGCAGCTGGGCACCGGCCATGCCGTGGCCCAGGCGCTGCCTGCCATTACCGCCGACACCGTGCTGGTGCTGTACGGCGATGTGCCGTTGATCGAGGTGCAAACCCTGCAGCGCCTGCTGGCCAAGGTCAGCGCCAGCCAGTTGGGCCTGTTGACCGTTAACCTGGCTGACCCCAGCGGTTATGGCCGGATCGTTCGAGATGCGCAGGGCCAGGTCACGGCGATCGTCGAGCACAAGGACGCCAGCGAGGCGCAGAAGGCGATCAAGGAAGGCAACACCGGCATCCTCGCCATGCCAGCGGCGCGCCTGGCCGACTGGATGGGACGCTTGTCCAACAACAATACCCAGGGCGAGTACTACCTGACCGATGTGATCGCCATGGCCGTGGCCGACGGCCTGGTGGTCGCCACCGAACAGCCCCACGACCCGATGGAAGTGCAAGGCGCCAATGACCGTCGCCAGTTGGCCGAGCTTGAGCGCCATTACCAGCTGCGCGAAGGCCGCCGTCTCATGGCCCAGGGCGTGACCCTGCGTGATCCGGCGCGCTTCGATGTGCGCGGCGAAGTGATCGTGGGCCGCGATGTGCTCATCGATATCAACGTGATCCTCGAAGGCCGGGTGGTCATCGAGGACGACGTGCAGATCGGCCCCAACTGCGTGATCAAGGACAGCACCTTGCGCAAGGGCGTGGTGATCAAGGCCAACAGCCATATCGAAGGCGCGGTGATGGGCGAGGGCAGCGATGCCGGTCCGTTCGCGCGCCTGCGTCCGGGTAGCGTGCTGGAGGCCCGTGCCCATGTGGGTAACTTCGTCGAGCTGAAGAACGCGCATCTGGGCGAGGGCGCCAAGGCCGGTCACCTGACCTACCTGGGCGATGCCGAGGTCGGTGCACGCACCAACATCGGTGCTGGCACCATCACTTGCAACTACGACGGCGCCAACAAGTTCCGCACGGTGATGGGCGAGGACGTGTTCATCGGCTCCAACAATTCGCTGGTGGCACCTGTGGAAATCCAGGCGGGGGCCACTACCGCGGCGGGCTCGACCATCACCCAGACGGTGGAAGCCGGCCAATTGGGCGTGGCCCGTGCGCGCCAGCGCAACATCGAAGGCTGGAAGCGGCCGGAGAAGATCAAGAAGAGCTGAGTTATCCACAGAACTTTCGATCGAAAGCCGGCTTATGTGAATAAGCCGGCTTTTTATTGGCTGCCGTATCGCGGTCCCTGTAGGAGCGGCCTTGTGTCGCGAGGGGGCGCGTAGCGGCCCCAGGATCTTAGCGCCAAGGCAGAAATTGCCGGGGCCGCTACGCGGCCCTTTCGCGGCACAAGGCCGCTCCTACAGGGACCGTGTCAGTGCAGAGAAACTTGACGAATTGTTCATCTTAGGCTTTGATTGCACTACTTATCTTTCGAATCGAAACTTAAGGCCGAAATGTCGAAACGTAATACCCCCCAGCGCCGCCACAACATCCTGGCCTTGCTCAACGAGCAGGGCGAGGTGAGCGTCGATGCCCTGGCCAAGCGTTTCGAAACTTCCGAAGTGACCATTCGCAAGGACCTCGCAGCGCTGGAAGCCAACGGCTTGCTGCTGCGCCGCTATGGCGGCGCGGTGACCATGCCCCAGGAGCTGCTCGGCGACAACGTCCAGCCAGTGTCCCTGTACAAGCAGGCCATCGCCCGCGCGGCGGTGGGGCGCATTCGCGAACACGCGCGCATCATCATCGACAGTGGCAGCACCACGGCAGCGATGATCCCGCAGCTCGGGCGCCAGCCAGGGCTGGTGGTGATGACCAACTCGCTCAATGTGGCCCGGGCCATCAGCGAACAAGAGCACGAGCCGGTGCTGCTGATGACCGGCGGCACCTGGGACCCGCACTCGGAGTCGTTCCAGGGCCAGGTCGCCGAGCAGGTACTACGCTCATACGACTTCGATCAACTGTTCATCGGTGCCGATGGCATCGACCTGGAGCGTGGCACCACCACCTTCAACGAACTGCTGGGGTTGAGTCGGGTCATGGCCGAAGTGGCCCGCGAGGTGATCGTCATGGTCGAGTCGGACAAGGTCGGCCGCAAGATCCCCAACCTCGAGCTGCCCTGGGGCAGCGTCAATACCCTGATTACCGATGACCGCCTGCCCGTCGAGGCACGCGAGCGGATTCAAGCCCGCGGTATCAACCTTATCTGTGCCGCTATCAGCTAGGAGCAACAACCTATGTGTGGAATCGTCGGTGCCGTAGCCGAGCGTAATATCACAGCCATCCTCATCGAAGGCCTCAAGCGCCTGGAATACCGCGGTTATGACAGCGCCGGCCTGGCCGTGCTGACCGCGCAGGGCGGGCTTGAGCGTCGTCGCCGCATCGGCAAGGTCAGCGAGCTGGAGGCCGCCGTGGCCGCCGAGCCACTGGCTGGGCAACTGGGCATCGCCCACACCCGCTGGGCGACCCATGGCGCACCGACCGAGGGCAATGCCCACCCGCATTTTTCCGCCCAGGAAGTAGCGGTGGTGCACAACGGCATCATCGAGAACCACGAAGCGCTGCGTGAAGAGCTCAAGGGCCTGGGCTACGTGTTCAGTTCGCAGACCGACACCGAGGTGATCGTCCACCTGATCCATCACCTGCTCAAGAGCATCCCGGACCTGGCCGACGCGCTCAAGGCCGCGGTCAAGCGCCTGCACGGCGCCTACGGCCTGGCGGTGATCAGCGCCAGCCAGCCAGACCGCCTGGTCGCCGCCCGTAGCGGCAGCCCGTTGGTGATCGGCCTGGGCCTGGGTGAGAACTTCCTGGCCTCCGACCAGTTGGCCCTGCGCCAGGTCACCGACCGCTTCATGTACCTGGAAGAAGGCGACATCGCCGAGATCCGCCGTGAGCAGGTCAGCATCTGGGACCAGGCCGGTCGCCCGGTACAGCGCGAGACCGTGCAGTACCACGAAGGCGCCGAAGCCGCTGACAAGGGTGTGTACCGCCATTTCATGCTCAAGGAGATCCACGAACAGCCGAGCGTGGTGCAACGCACCCTCGAAGGCCGCTTGGGCAAGGATCACGTGATGGTCCAGGCCTTCGGCCCAAATGCCGCCGAGCTGTTCGCCAAGGTGCGCAACGTGCAGATCGTCGCCTGCGGCACCAGCTACCACGCCGGCATGGTCGCCCGTTACTGGCTCGAAAGCCTGGCCGGCATCCCGTGCCAGGTGGAAGTGGCCAGTGAATTCCGCTACCGCAAGGTGGTGGTGCAGCCGGACACCCTGTTCGTCTCCATTTCCCAGTCGGGCGAAACCGCCGATACCCTGGCGGCCCTGCGCAATGCCAAGGAGCTTGGCTTCCTTGGCAGCCTGGCGATCTGCAACGTCGGCATAAGCTCGCTGGTGCGAGAATCCGACCTGACCCTGCTGACCCTGGCCGGCCCGGAGATTGGCGTGGCCTCGACCAAGGCCTTCACCACCCAGCTGGTTTCCCTGATGCTGCTGACCCTGGCCCTTGGCCAGGTGCGCGGCACCTTGGCCGCCGGCGTCGAAGCCGAGCTGGTGGACGAATTGCGCCGCCTGCCGACTCGCCTGGGTGAAGCCCTGGCCATGGACGCTGTGGTCGAGAAGACCGCCGAGCTGTTCGCCGACAAGCACCACACCCTGTTCCTCGGCCGCGGCGCGCAATACCCGGTGGCGATGGAAGGTGCGCTCAAGCTCAAGGAAATCTCCTATATCCATGCCGAAGCCTACCCGGCCGGTGAGCTCAAGCATGGCCCGCTGGCGCTGGTAGACAGCGACATGCCGGTGGTCACCGTGGCGCCGAACAACGAGCTGCTGGAAAAGCTCAAGTCGAACCTGCAGGAAGTCCGCGCCCGCGGTGGTGAACTGGTGGTATTCGCCGACGAGCAGGCTGGCATGAGCAACGGCGAGGGCACCCACGTGATCAACGTTCCGCACATCAACGATGCGCTGGCGCCGATCCTCTACACCATCCCGCTGCAGCTGCTGTCGTACTACGTTGCCGTGCTCAAGGGCACCGACGTCGACCAGCCGCGCAACCTGGCCAAGTCGGTTACGGTGGAGTAACGCTGCGGCAGTGGTTGTGCCGTATAAATCACAACCCCCGGTCAGCCGGGGGTTTTTCTTTCTCAGGATGAGCAATAAAGATGTTGATGAAACTGGCGCCAAAAAGGCCGCGTAGCCTGCGCAAATTCTACCTGTCGATAGGCGCGACGCTGGTAATCATGGTGGTCGGACGCTATTTCGCGCTCAAGGCCGAGGAACAACGAGCCAAGCAGCAGTCGCAATGGATAGAACAGGTGTTGCAGGTGAACAGCACGCTGCCCAGGCAGATCGATGCAGTTACCCAGCTTGAGCGGGTCGAGTTCGTTTGGGGGGATACGTTCCTCTATGTATATCGGGTCGGACTGAGCGCCAAGCTGCCGTGGGAACGCCGTGCGAAGATGCAGAAGCGAGCCGGCCAGCAACTGGAACAACTGGCCTGCAAGGAGCCGAAAATGCTCGAAGCGATGCACAGGTTCAAGTTCCGCCAGAAACATCTCTATGTCGGGGACGAAGGAGGCGAGTTGTTCCACGTCGAGTTGCAGCCTGACAAGCTAGCCTGCGCGAACTGACGAGCACCGTGATGTTCATCGCAAGCTCGTCGTTCTAGGAAAATTCTGTACGCCGTATCAGGCATGGATCAATGTTTTCCCCCGGTGTTTGCCCTAACGTCCCCCGACCCATCAGTCATCAAGGACGACAGGAAATGCAGACGCTGCAACGAAAGCACGATATCCAGCCATTGGAAGGCAATGAAATGACCCTCCTGGTCAATGGCCTGCCCGCGGTCGCCAGTGCCGGCGAAACCGTACTCAGCGTGCTCAACGCCGTTGGCCTGCGCCAGGTAGCGCGCAATGATCACGGCCAGCTTAGCGGTGCCTACTGTGGCATGGGCGTCTGCCATTGCTGCCTGGTCCAGATCGATGGCCGCCCCAAGCGGCGCGCCTGCCAGACCGTGGTGCGGCCCGGCATGCGTATCGAGACCGAGGTGAACCGCGTGCAAGAGGAGGCCCATTCATGAGCCTTCGTCCAGTGATCGTTGGCGGTGGTTCGGCCGGCATGGGCGCGGCCATCGAGTTGGCCGACCATGGTGTGGACTGCCTGCTGTTCGACGAGGCTTCCCGTCCCGGTGGCGTGGTCTATCGCGGCCCGCTGCGCGCCGGTGTCGACCTGGGCTACCTCGGGCCACGCTACACCAAGGCACTGAATAAACTGCACGAAGATTTCGCGGCGAGTGCCGCGCATGTCGACCTGCGTTTGAACCACCGGGTGGTCGGTGGTGACGATCAGCGCCTGATGGTGCTCGACGCCGACGAGCGCCTGCACGAGATCGAATACTCGCACCTGCTGCTGGCCGCCGGTTGCCACGAGCGCAACGTGCCGTTCCCCGGCTGGACCCTGCCTGGGGTGATCCTGCTCGGTGGCCTGCAGCTGCAGATCAAGAGCGGCGTGGTCAAGCCGCTGGGCAGCACCTTGATCGCCGGTACCGGGCCGCTGCTGCCGTTGGTGGCCTGCCAGTTGCACGCCGCTGGCGCCAAGGTCGCGGGGGTGTACGAAGCCTGCTCGTTCAACCGTATCGCCAAGGAAAGCCTGGCGCTGATGAACAAGCCGCAGCTGTTCCTCGATGGCCTGAGCATGCTTGCCTACATGAAGCTCAACGGCATCCCCATGCACTACGGCTGGGGCGTGGTGGGCGCCACTGGCGAGGATGAACTGCAAGAGGTCAGCGTCGCGCCCTACACCCAGGACTGGAAACCAGACATGTCCCGCGTCCAGCGCGAGCAGGTGCGTACCCTGGCGGTCGGCTACGGTTTCATTCCGCGAACCCAGCTTAGCCAGCAGTTGGGCCTGGAACATGGCTTCAGCGAAGACGGCTACCTGCGCGCCGAGTGCAACGTCTGGCAGCAGAGCAGCCGGCCGAACATCCACCTGGCTGGCGACATGGCCGGGATTCGCGGAGGCGAGGCGGCGATGCTCACCGGGCGAATCGCCGCGGTGTCGATGCTCCAGCAAATGGGCAAGCTCGACGCCGAGCAGGCCATCGAATTGCGTGAGCGCTACCTGGGCAAGCTGGCGGCGATCAAGCGCTTCCGCTCCGGGGTGGAGCGCTACACCGCCCGCGGCGCCGCGCAGGTCGAGCTGCCGCAAGCCGACACGGTGATCTGCCGGTGCGAGCACGTCACCCGTGAGCAGATCGACCTGGCCCTGGAGCAGGGCGTCGAGGACATGGCCAGCCTGAAGATGCGCACTCGGGTGAGCATGGGCGACTGCCAGGGCCGCATGTGCGTCGGCTACTGCAGCGATCGCCTGCGCAGCAGCACCGGGCGCAAGGATGTGGGTTGGCTGCGTCCGCGTTTCCCGGTCGACCCGATTCCGTTTTCCGCATTCGAACAACTGGGCACGGAGGCCTGAGCATGAACAAGACCTACGACATCATCATTGCCGGCGGTGGCGTGATCGGCGCGTCCTGCGCCTACCAACTGTCCAAGCGCGGCAACCTGAAGATCGCCCTGATCGACTGCAAGCGCCCGGGCAATGCCACCCGAGCCTCGGCCGGCGGGCTGTGGGCGATCGGCGAATCGGTGGGGCTGGGTTGCGGAGTGATCTTCTTTCGCATGATGTCTTCGCGCAACAAGCGCGAGGCCAACGGCGCGGCGGTGGTGGTCGACTCGAGCACCCCGCACATCCTGCCGGAATGCTTCTTCGACTTCGCCTTGCAGTCCAACGCGATTTATCCACAGCTGCACCAGGAGCTGATAGAGCGCCACGGCATGGACTTCAAGTTCGAGCGCACCGGCCTCAAGTACATCATCCAGGACGAAGAGGACCAGCTGTACGCCGAGCATATCGTCAAGCAGATCCCGCACCTGGCCGACCAGGTGCGCTGGCTCGACCGTGATGCGTTGCGCGCGTCGGAGCCGGCGGTGACCCTCAAGGCCAATGGCGCGCTGGAGTTCCTCTGCGATCACCAGGTCAGCCCGTTCCGCCTGGGCGATGCCTACATGGAGGCGGCGCGGCAGAACGGTGTCGACCTCTATCCCAACGTGAACATCACCGGCGTGCTGCATGAGGGGTCGCGGATCAAAGGCGTGCGCACCGCCGAGGCCGGCGAGTTCCACTGCCAGACACTGATCAATGCCGCTGGCGCCTGGGCGGCGGAACTGAGCGAGTGGGCCACCGGGCAGAGCATCCCGGTAAAACCGGTGAAAGGCCAGATCGTGCTGACCGAGCGCTTGCCCAAGCTGCTCGATGGCTGCATCACCACCAGCGATTGCTACATGGCGCAGAAGGACAACGGTGAGATCCTGATCGGCAGTACCACCGAGGAGAAGGGCTTCGATGTCACCAACACCTTCCCGGAGATCAACGGGTTGGTGCAGGGGGCGATCCGCTGCGTGCCACAGCTGGCGCAGGTGAACCTCAAGCGCACCTGGGCCGGTCTGCGGCCTGGGTCACCGGACGAGCTGCCGATTCTCGGGCCTGTGGATAATATTCAAGGGTATTTCAACGCCTGTGGACATTTCCGTACCGGCATCCTCACCTCGGCAATTACCGGGGTGTTGCTCGATAAAGTTGTCCACAATGAGGCGTTGCCGCTGGATATCACGCCGTTCCTGGCGTCGCGCTTCCGTGAGGCTGTGGGTAAACAGCAAGCTCACGGCTGACGGGGCCGCTAGCAAGGTCGACGCCTATCCATCCGGTAGGGGCCGGCCTTGCTGGCGAAACAAGCACCACGGTAGATGGCCACCGGCTGCGCCGGTGTTCGCCGGCAAGGCCGGCTCCTACACTGCAGTGCGAGACCTTGGATCAGATCTGCATCGCCTTGCCATCCACATTCATCGCTGCCTGGCGCAAGGCCTCGGAGCGGGTCGGGTGCGGGTGGCAGGTGAGGGCGATGTCTTCGGCCGAGGCCGAGAACTCCATGGCCACGCAGAACTCGCCGATCATCTCGCTCACGCTCGGACCGACCAGGTGCACGCCCAGCACTTCATCGGTCGTGGCATCGGCGATGACCTTGGCGAAGCCTTCGGTCTCGTGGTTGATCTTCGCCCGGCTGTTGGCGCTGAAGGGGAACTTGCCGACCTTGTAGGCACGGCCTTCGGCCTTGAGCTGCTCTTCGGTCTTGCCGACGCTGGCCAGTTCCGGGCGGGTATAGATGACGCCCGGGATGAGGTTGTAGTTGACCTCATGGGCCTTGCCGGCGATGCGCTCGATGCACGACACCGCTTCGTCTTCGGCCTTGTGTGCCAGCATCGGGCCGGAGGTGACGTCGCCGATCACCCAGATGCCCGGCACCGCGCTGCGGTGATGGTCGTTGGCGAGCATGCCGCGCTTGTCGGCTTCCAGCCCGGCGCTTTCCAGGTTCAGGCCCTGGGTGTAGGGGCGGCGGCCGATGGCTACCAGCACGTAGTCGGCCTGCAGGGTTTCGGCGGTACCACCGGCGGCGGGTTCCAGGGTCAGTGTGACGCCGTCGGCCGCGGCCGTGGCCTGGGTCACCTTGCTGCCGAGCTTGAAGGTCATGCCTTGCTTGGCCAGGGCTTTCTGCAGGGTCTTGGCGGTTTCTTCGTCGGTGCCAGGGCAGATACGGTCCAGATACTCGATCACCGTGACTTCGGCACCCAGGCGACGCCATACCGAACCCAGCTCCAGGCCGATCACCCCGGCACCGATGACGATCAGGTGCTTGGGCACCTGGGGCAGCGACAGGGCACCGGTGGAGTCGATGATGCGCTGGTTGTCGATGGTCACGCCAGGCAGCGGCGTAGGTTCCGAGCCAGTGGCGATGACGATGTCCTTGGCCTGCAAGGTGGTTTCGCTGCCATCCTCGGCCTTGACGATCACCTTGCCAACCCCGTCCAGGCGGCCCCAGCCCTTGATCCAGTCAACCTTGTTCTTGCGGAACAGGTATTCGATGCCCTTGGTCAGGCCAGTCACGCTTTCATCTTTCTGCTTCATCATCTGGCCGAGGTTGAGGGTGGGCTTGACCTCGATCCCCAGGTGGGCGAACTCGTCGCCGCTGGCGGCCTCATACAGCTCGGAAGCGTGCAGCAATGCCTTGGACGGCATGCAACCGACGTTCAGGCAGGTACCGCCGAGGGTCGAGCGCCCCTCGACGCAGGCCACGCTCAGGCCCAGCTGGCCGGCGCGAATCGCCGCGTTATAGCCGCCGGGGCCGCCGCCGATGATCACCACGTCATAGGATTTCATGGGTTTTACTCCGAGAGTGTGAGGAAGCGAAGAGGGCCACAAGGTTAGTCTGCGCAAGCTAAATTGTATACAATCTGTTGTGCGCGGCGTTGCATAGGGCGCTAGACCATGGTCGCGATTAACGGAAACTTCCTACGAATGAACTACCCTGATCCGGTGGCGTCCGAAAATTAAGCTGCGGCGTCCGGTTTCAATGAAAGGGAGGGTCATGAATGCTTGCGCAACTTCCACCTGCGTTGCAGAGCTTGCACTTACCTTTGCGCGTCAAGCTGTGGGACGGCAACCAGTTCGATCTGGGGCCGAGCCCGCAAGTCACCATCGTGGTCAAGGAACCACAACTCATTACCCAGCTTACCCACCCCAATCTCAACGAGCTGGGATCAGCCTTCGTCGAGGGCAAGCTGGAGCTGGAAGGCGATATCGGCGAAGTCATCCGGGTTTGTGACGAGCTCAGCGATGCCTTGCTTCAAGATGAAGACGAGGCAGTGCCGGCGCGCACTGCCCATGACAAGGCCACCGATGCCGAAGCCATTTCCTATCACTACGACCTGTCCAACGAGTTCTACCAACTGTGGCTCGACCCGGACATGGTCTATTCCTGTGCCTATTTCAAGGAGCCGGACAACACCCTGGCCCAGGCTCAGCAAGACAAGTTCGACCACCTGTGCCGCAAGCTGCGCCTGCAGGCTGGCGATTACCTGCTGGATGTCGGTTGTGGCTGGGGCGGGCTGGCGCGCTTCGCCGCTCGTGAGTACGGCGCCAAGGTATTCGGCATCACCTTGAGCAAAGAGCAGCTGAAGCTTGGTCGTCAACGGGTCCAGGACGAAGGCCTGGGTGACAAGGTCGAGCTGCAGATCCTCGACTACCGCGACCTGCCCCAGGATGGCCGCTTCGACAAAGTGGTCAGCGTCGGCATGTTCGAACATGTCGGCCACGCCAATCTCGAGTTGTACTGCAAACGGCTGTTCGGTGCCGTGCGCGAAGGCGGCTTGGTGATGAACCATGGCATCACTGCCAAGCATGTCGATGGCCGCCCTGTCGGCCGCGGCGCGGGCGACTTCATCGACCGCTATGTGTTCCCCCATGGCGAGCTGCCGCATATCTCGATGATCACTGCACGGATTTGTGAGGCGGGCCTGGAGGTGGTCGACGTCGAAAGCCTGCGGCTGCACTACGCCAAGACCCTCAACCATTGGAGCGAGAACCTGGAGAACCAGCTGCATCGCGCCGCCGCGCTAGTGCCGGAAAAGACCTTGCGTATCTGGCGCCTGTACCTGGCAGGTTGCGCCTACGCCTTCACCAAGGGCTGGATCAACCTGCACCAGATCCTCGCCGTGAAACCTTACGCCGACGGCCACCACGACCTGCCGTGGACCCGTGAGGATCTCTGCCGCTAGCCGTTACAGAATCGGTGAAATCAGCCGTGCGATGCGCATTCCCAGTTGTTGCAGGCGGTGCGTGTCGCGGCTGTCCTCTGCGGTGATCTCCCTGGCCAGCTCGAAATCCCGCTCCAGCATCTGCTCGACCTGATCGGCGAAGGCGCGGTCCACGGTCAGCAGGGTGATCTCGAAATTCAGGCGGAACGAGCGGTTGTCCAGGTTGGCGCTGCCGATGGCGCTGATTTCGTCGTCCACCAGTACCACCTTCTGGTGCAGGAAGCCCGGTTGATACCTGAACATGCGCACCCCGGCGCGGACTGCTTCGAAGGCGAACAGGCTGGAGGCGGCGTAGACGATGCGGTGGTCGGGGCGCGAGGGGATCAGGATGCGTACATCCACGCCGCGCAGCACCGCCAGGCGCAGGGCGGCGAAGATCGCCTCGTCGGGGATGAAATAGGGGCTGGTGATCCATACCCGGCGGGTGGCCGAATGGATCGCCTCGAGGAAGAACAGCGCGCAGGTTTCCTGGGGGTCGGCCGGGCCACTGGCCAGGGCCTGGCACAGCACGCCGTCCTCGGGGTAGGTGTCTGGCAGGATCAACGGTGGCAGCTGGCGCGTGGCCCAGTACCAGTCCTCGGCGAACGACTCTTGCAGGCAGGCCAGCACCGGGCCGCTGATTTGCACATGGGTGTCGCGCCATGGCGACAGCTTTGCGTGGGCGCCGAGATACTCGTCGCCGACATTGTGGCCACCGAGGAAACCCAGCAGGCCATCGACCACCACGATCTTGCGGTGGTTGCGGAAGTTGACCTGGAAGCGATTGAACAAGCCCCGGCGCGTGGCGAAGGCCCGGATCTGTACACCACCATCGCGCAGCGCCTGGCTGTAGCTGGCCGGCAGGGCATGGCTGCCGACCCGGTCATATAGCACGAACACCCGCACGCCTTCGGCAGCCTTGCTCAGCAGCAGTTGTTGCAACTCCCGGCCCAGGGCGTCGTCGTGGATGATGAAGAACTGCACTAGCACGGTATCGCGGGCGGCGCGGATCGCCGAGAAGATCGCCTCGAAGGTGGCCTCGCCGTCGATCAGCAACTTCACCTCGTTGTTGGCCAGGCACGGCATGCGGCCCAGCTTGGGCATCGCGCGCAGGGCCGCGTAGCTGTCCGACTCGCGGGCGGTGAGTGCTTCCTCCACCCAGGGCCGCCAGTTCAGGTTGGCCATGGCCACGTGCATTTCCTGGTTGGCCTGACGCCGCGCCTGGATGTAGGCATAGAAGGAACGGGCGCCGAACACCAGGTAGGGGATCAGGGTGAAGTAGGGAATGAACAGCAAGGACATGGCCCAGGCGATAGCACCCTGGGCGGTGCGCACGGTGAACACCGCGTGCAGCGCGGCGGCGATGCCGAGCAGGTGAATCAGGCCGAGCACGTAACCGAAGAAGTAGGGGCTGTGGTAATCCATACGCATCCTGCTTGCCGTGAGCACTGCCGCTAACAGACCACGTTCCAGGGGTCGCCTGCAACCTGCAGGCGATTTCGGCGTCTAACGGCTAGTCCGGCCAGAGCCGGTATTTTTTGGAGTTTTGACCCATGAAGATTCGCCTGCCATTGCTTGCCCTGATGTTCGGCCTGGGCAGCCCGCTGGTTCACGCGCAGATGCTGCAACCTGGCTTGTGGGAGTTGACCACCAGCAACATGCAGGTCGATGGCAAGCCACTGCCGGACATGGCTTTCATGCTCGGGCAGTTGAAGAACCTGCCACCTGAGCAACGGGCGATGATGGAAGGGGCATTGGCCAAGCAGGGCATCACCGTGGGCGGCAAGGGTGTGCGCTCCTGCCTGACCCCGGAGCAGGTCAAGACCGATGACATTCCGTTACAGGACCCGCAGTCGGGCTGTACGCAGAAGATCACCGAGCGCACGGGCAATGTCTGGAAATTCCAGTTCAGTTGCCCGAAAGCCCAGGGTCAAGGCCAGGCTACTTTCCTCAGTGATCGTGAGTTCCTGACCAAGGTCAATGGCACCTTCAATGCGTCCGGTGTGCAGCAGCAGGGCAGCATGGACACCCGGGCCGTGTGGTTGGGCAATGACTGCGGGGGCGTCAAACCTCGAAGTTGAGCGGCCTATGCCGAGCCATCGAGCCAGGCATAACGACTCTCGGCCACCGCATCGTGGGCATGCAGGCTCTCTGCATGTTCCACGCGCACGCTGAACCCCCGCACCCACTTCAGTTGACGCAGCGCCTGGTGCAGCCGCCGCGCGGCATCCTCGCAGAACATCAGGTTCTGGCCGTTGGCCAGGGCGAAGGCTTGTTCATCGGCGCGCTTTACCGCTGTCTGCACCGCAGTACCCAGTGCCGCCTCGGCGTGGTCGATCAGCTCCGCGAGCCTGATATCGTCCTCGGCAAGTCGCACCTGCAACTTGGCCAGGCTTCGCTGGCTATGGGGCGTCGCGACAATTCCGTTACTGCTGCCAAGCCACTGGCGAACCTCGTTCCGATTCAACGGCTGATCGGCAAAGTCTTTGTCGAACTGCGCCTGAATCAGCTGCCTAGCCAGCGCCGCCGAGCAAGGGCAGGTCGAGGAATAGGGAATGTGCACCGATAGTTCCACGTGGAACATTTCGTTTTCCAAACGGGCATCCAGGCTCACCGGGTAGCGTTTCCAGCCGGACAGGGGGCTGACCAGCGCCGGTCGCTTGAGCAGATGATCGAAGGTCAGGCGCAGGTAGGCCCTGTGCGACAGGCCGGCGTGGCTGGCCAGAAACTGGTCGAGAATGTCGCGCAACCGTTGCGCTGCCAGTGCTTGGTGTTCAAGCGCCTCCAAGGCCAGGTACAGCCGTGACATATGTATGCCCCGCGAAGCGCCATCGTCGAGGCTTACGCCAGCATCGGCGTAGGCTGTCACGTTGCGCCCATCGATCAACAGCGGCAGGGCGATGCCGCACATGCCGACCCAGTCCAGAGCCAGGGTTTGCTGGCTGTTCTGGGCGGCGATATCGGGGAGGGTAAGGGTGGTCATGGAAGCATCCTGTGGGTGGTTCAACGGCAACCGCCGATGAGGCTGCAATGCAGGTTGAAACGCTCGCCGCTGGAACTGGAGACTCGATTGCGTGTGGTCCAGCCGATGCGTTGGCTATAACCGACCCAGGCTTCACCATCACTGGCCAGCCCGCTGAAAAAGGTCAGGCCGCCATAACGGCTGTTGGTTTGCGCCCAGAGGCGTTTGCTCGCCGCTTCATAGCCGCGCAGGTAGAAAGTGCTGCCTTCGGTGCGCACGCTGTAGTAGTTGCCCTTGCTGTCCTGGCAGGCGAGCAGGGTGGCGCTGCGTGTGCACAAAGCCAGGTCACTGCGAGGCATGGCGGGGAGTTGCAGGGGCAATGCGAGCAATAGCATGGCGACGATGCCAGGTAGTTTCATGACGCTCTCCAGTCGACCGTTCGGCAACACGGCTTGGCGAAATTGTATTGTTATAATATAACATCATGCAATGCATCGCTTCGAATGCGCCTGCCCGATGAGGTCCGTCATGCCCAACCGCCTTCCTGTCACCGTGCTGTCCGGCTTCCTTGGCGCCGGCAAGAGCACGCTGCTCAACCATGTGCTGCGCAACCGCGACGACCTGCGTGTCGCGGTGATCGTCAACGACATGAGCGAAATCAACATCGACGCCAGCGAGGTGCAGCGCAACGTCAGCCTTAACCGCGCCGAAGAGAAACTGGTGGAGATGAGCAACGGTTGCATCTGCTGCACCTTGCGTGAAGACCTGCTGGAAGAAGTGGCCCGCTTGGCCGGTGAAGGTCGCTTCGACTACCTGCTGATCGAGTCGACCGGCATCTCCGAGCCGCTGCCGGTGGCCGAAACCTTCACCTTCCGTGACGAGCAGGGCCGCAGCCTGAGCGACATGGCGCGGCTGGACACCATGGTCACGGTGGTTGATGGCCTCAATTTCCTGCGCGACTACCAGGCCGCCGACAGCCTCGCCAGCCGCGGGGAAACCTTGGGTGAGGAAGACGAACGTTCGATCAGCGACCTGTTGATCGAACAGGTCGAGTTCGCCGATGTGCTGCTGCTGAGCAAGATCGACCTGATCAGCCAGGCCGAGCGCGAGGAGTTGCTTGCCATTTTGCGCAGCCTCAATGCCCGGGCGCAGATCGTGCCGATGGTAATGGGCCAGGTGGCGTTGTCACGGATCCTCGACACCGGGCTGTTCGACTTCGACCAGGCGGCCCAGGCGCCAGGCTGGTTGCAGGAGCTGCGCGGCGAGCATGTGCCCGAAACCGAGGAGTACGGCATCGCCGCGACCACCTGGCAGGCACGCCGGCCGTTCCATCCGCAGCGTTTCTTCGACTTTATCCACAGACCGTGGAGCAATGGGCGGTTGCTGCGTTCCAAGGGCTTCTTCTGGCTGGCCAGCAAGTTCCAGGAGGCCGGCAGTTGGTCCCAGGCCGGCGGCATGATGCGCCATGGTCTGGCCGGGCGCTGGTGGCGGTTCGTGCCACGCGAACAATGGCCGCAGGATGAAGAGAATACCGCGGCGATCCTCAAGCAGTGGACGGTGGAATCCGGCGATTGCCGGCAGGAGCTGGTGTTCATTGGGCAGAACATCGATTTTGCGCAGTTATCCACAGAGCTGGAGGCTTGCCTGCTGACCGATGAAGAAATGGAACTGGGGCCGATGGGCTGGCTGCGCCTGGCGGACCCGTTCGGTGCCTGGCATGAGGAAGCGGCGGCATGAGCCTTGTGGACCGCCGTCAGGTGTTCGCGGATTCGCCGCGGGTACTGACCGAGATCCTCGCCGATGACGTCAATCTGGCCACTTGGCAGCGCCGCCTGCCGGCCCAGGTGGAGGACTTTGCCGGGCTGCTGCTGAGCCAGGGCCAGTTGCTGGCCGATGAGCGGGTGGTCGAGGTGAACGAACAGCAGGTGCCGGTTTTGCCGGGGCTGCTCAAGGAGGCCTCGGACCTGCATGGCTATGAGGGGTTCGTCGCCGATGTGGTGTGGCTGGTCGAGGCCTTTACCTGCTTGCTCGGGGCGCGTCGTATCGGTTTGCGTTTGCGGGTGCTGGAGGGCGCCATGTGCCCGCGTTTTCACGTGGATCATGTGCCGTTACGGTTGTTGAGCACATACGCCGGGGCCGGCAGCGAGTGGCTGGAGGAGGGGCGGTTGGATCGGTCGCGGTTGCAGTTCGAGCCGCCGCCTGTGGATAACATTCAGCGGCTGGTAGCGGGAGAGGTGGCGCTGCTCAAAGGGGAGCGTTGGCTGGGCAATGAGGGGGGTGGGCTTATCCACCGTTCGCCACCGACGCCTGCGGGTGAGCGGCGCTTGTTGTTAAGCCTGGATTGGCTGGCGTGAGTGCCATCGTGGGACCAGCCACCCTGGCACAGGTTAGACTGATGCAACCTTCTTCGCCGATAGCCAATCATGCTGCGTAACATCCCCACCCATGTGATCGCCGGCCCCCTGGGCGCTGGCAAGACCAGCCTGGTCCATCACCTGCTCGACCAGCGCCCGGCGAACGAGCGCTGGGCAGTGCTGGTCAACGAGTTCGGCCAGATCGGCCTGGACGCCGCCTTGCTCAGTCGTGACGACGCCGGTATCGCCATTGGCGAGGTAGCCGGCGGTTGCCTGTGTTGCGTCAATGGCGCGCCATTTCAGGTCGGCCTGGCCCGCCTGCTGCGCCAGGCCCGCCCCGATCGGTTGTTGATAGAGCCATCCGGCCTTGGCCATCCGCTGCAACTGTTGGAACAACTGGGCCAGGCGCCATGGACCGGGGTACTGGCGGTACAGCCGCTACTGATGGTGCTGGATGGCGCGGCGCTGGCGCGTGGGGAGGTTTTGCCGCCTGCCCAGCAACAGGCGCTGGAGCGGGCGGGGCTGCTGGTTATCAACAAGGCGGATGCTGTGGATGAGCCCACACGCTTGTTGATAACTGCCCAGTTGCCCGAGGTGCCGGCCATCTGGGCCGAGTTTGGTGCGCTTTCCCTCGAGGAGTTGCCAGCATCGCTGGCGCAAGTTTCGGTAGCGCCGGCCACTTTGCCTGTGGACAACGGCACGGCGCCGTTACCTGCCTTGTGGGCAGACCCTCGCCAGCCGATCCGCCAGGACCAGCAAGGTGATGGCGGCTGGAGCATCGGCTGGCGCTGGCACCCCAGTCAGTGCTTCGATGAGACGGTATTGGGCCGGGTCCTTGAACAATGGCCGTGGCGCCGGGCCAAAGGGGTTATCCACAGCGCGGCTGGGTGGATGTCGTTCAACGGCCTGGAGAGGGGCGCACTGGACTGGCGCGCGAGCGAATGGCGCAACGACTCGCGGATCGAGCTGATCTTCGCCCGGCCGCAACCGTTGCAGGCCCTGCACGCTGCGATCGAGGCCTGTCGCCTGGACCACTGATCAATTGCGCCAGCGGTTATGCTCCTGGCGCCACTGCTGCATCTCGATGACATTGTCGGTGCGAGGCGGGGTCTTGATCTCGAAGGGGTAGGGCGCCAGTTCGATCTGCATGGTGTGGGCACCGAACTGGGTGACGGTGCCGGGGTGGCGCTGTTCGCCGGTGACGGTGAACTCGAAGTTGTAAATGCGCGCCAGGCGCTTGCGGCCATTGGCGTCACGGACCAGGCCGATGCGCTTGAGCGCCACGGCGTCGTCGAGCAGTTCCAGGTCGAGCTTGGCGCAATGCTGCTTGACCCGCGCCAGGGCCTTTTCGCGAAGCCCGTGGTTGTGCCACAGCCAGGCGCCTGCGGTCGCCACCAGCATCAGGACGAAAAGGTTTTCCAGGGTCAGCATTTGCGTAAGCTCCAGACAGGTCGATCCAGCTTAACTGCGTCTCTGGCCTGTCGTACAGATGGCAATCGGGTTCATACTGCGGGCCGCACACTTATTCACACAGTTTCGGAATTGTCCTGCATGAAACGTACGCCGCACTTGCTCGCCATTCAGTCCCATGTGGTCTTCGGACACGCTGGCAACAGCGCTGCGGTATTTCCCATGCAGCGGGTCGGGGTCAATGTCTGGCCGCTCAATACCGTGCAGTTCTCCAACCATACTCAGTATGGACAGTGGTCGGGGGAAGTGCTTGCCCCGGCGCAAATTCCAGCGTTGGTGGAAGGCATTTCCAACATTGGCGAGCTGGGCCACTGCGACGCGGTGCTGTCGGGTTACCTGGGCAGCGCCGAGCAAGGCCGGGCGATCCTCGCCGGTGTCGAGCGGATCAAGGCGGTGAACCCCAAGGCCCTGTACCTGTGCGATCCGGTCATGGGGCATGCCGAGAAAGGCTGCATCGTGCCGGCCGAGGTCAGTGAGTTCCTGCTCGAGCAGGCCGTGGCCAAGGCCGATATCCTGTGCCCCAACCAGCTCGAGCTGGACAGTTTCTGTGGCCGTCGCGCGCAGTCGCTGGAGGATTGCGTGGGCATGGCGCGCGGGTTGTTGGAGCGTGGGCCGCAGGTTGTGCTGGTCAAGCACCTGAATTATCCACAGCGCGCGGACGATGCCTTCGAGATGCTCCTGGTGACCCGCGAAGCCAGCTGGCATCTGCGTCGGCCACTGTTGGCGTTCCCGCGTCAGCCGGTAGGGGTGGGCGACCTGACGTCAGGGTTGTTCCTCGCCCGGGTGCTGCTTGGCGACAACTGGCTGCAAGCCTTCGAGTTCACCGCCGCTGCCGTGCATGAGGTGTTGCTGGAAACCCAGGCCTGCGCCAGCTATGAACTACAGCTGGTGCGGGCCCAGGATCGCATCGCCCACCCACGGGTACGCTTCGAGGCGCAGCGCCTGAACTTCTAGATCGAATCGGTCTTGAGGTTCTGGTAGCGCTGTTCCAGCTCCTGGCGGATCTGCCGGCGCTGCTGGCCTTGGAGGAAGCGGCGCTTCTCTTCGCTGCTCTGCGGTTGGCGCGGCGGCACTTTCACCGGACGGCGATCGTCGTCCACCGCGACCATGGTGAAGAAGCAGCTGTTGGAGTGGCGTACCGAGCGCTCGCGAATGTTCTCGGTGACCACCTTGATGCCCACTTCCATCGAAGTGTTGCCGGTGTAGTTGACCGATGCCAGGAAGGTGACCAGTTCACCGACATGCACTGGCTCGCGGAAGATCACCTGGTCCACCGACAGGGTCACCACATAGGTGCCGGCATAGCGGCTGGCGCAAGCATAGGCGACCTCGTCGAGGTACTTGAGCAGGGTGCCGCCGTGTACGTTGCCAGAGAAGTTGGCCATGTCCGGTGTCATCAGGACGGTCATGGTCAGCTGGGCGTTTCCAGGTTCCATAGAGAGCTCACGGTGAATTTGCGCTGAATCGGGGCGGGTATCTGCAGACACTTCTGTTCCCCTTTTTGAGGTTTCCCATCCTGGTACGGGACGTCGGCTGACGCTCCATCGTCACGCTGATTTTGCCATCGGCGGTGTCGGATCTGCCGATCTGTTTCTGCATATTGCATCGGCATTTTGCGGCAAGGCGCGATGTTAACCTGACGGGGCCCACGCAATGTGGGCTTTATGCGTCTATCACATCAGTATGTGCCTGCTCCGCGCCCTGGGCTTTTCCAGGGGAGGAGCGGTTCGCCCCCTGCACCCTACAAGGAGTATCACGCCATGCATGCCATCAGCTTCATCCAGGATCTGGCGGTGATCATGCTGGTCGCCGGGGTGGTCACCATTCTCTTCCACCGGCTCAAGCAGCCGGTGGTGCTGGGCTACATCGTCGCTGGCTTCATCATCGGCCCGCATACGCCGCCATTCGGCTTGATCCACGATGAAGACACCATCAAGACCCTTGCCGAACTGGGGGTGATCTTCCTGATGTTCTGCCTGGGCCTGGAATTCAGCCTGCGCAAGTTGTTCAAGGTTGGCGCCACGGCATTCATCGCCGCCTTCCTGGAAATCGTCCTGATGATCTGGATCGGTTTCGAGATCGGCCGCTGGTTCGGCTGGAACACCATGGACTCGCTGTTCCTCGGCGCGATCCTGGCGATCTCCTCGACCACCATCATCGTCAAGGCGCTCAACGACCTGAAGATGAAGAACGAGCGCTTCGCCCAACTGATCTTCGGTGTGCTGATCGTCGAGGACATCCTCGGTATCGGTATCATCGCCCTGTTGTCGGGCATAGCGGTCAGCGGCACGGTGAGTTCCGGCGAGGTGTTCTCGACGGTGGGCAAGCTGTCGCTGTTCATGATCGTCGCGCTGGTCGTTGGCATCCTGTTGGTACCGCGGCTGCTGGCCTACGTGGCCAAGTTCGAAAGCAACGAGATGCTGCTGATCACCGTGCTGGGGCTGTGCTTCGGTTTCTGCCTGCTGGTGGTCAAGCTGGAGTACAGCATGGTGCTGGGCGCCTTCCTGATTGGCGCGATCATGGCTGAGTCGCGCCAGTTGCTGAAGATCGAGCGCCTGATCGAACCGGTTCGCGACCTGTTCAGCGCAATTTTCTTCGTTGCCATCGGCCTGATGATCGACCCTTCGATCCTGCTCGAATACGCCTGGCCAATCGTGGTGATCACCCTGGCGGTGGTGCTGGGCAAGATGCTCTCGTGTGGGCTGGGCGCGTTCATTGCCGGGAACGACGGACGCACGTCGCTGCGGGTGGGCATGGGCCTTTCGCAGATCGGTGAGTTCTCTTTCATCATTGCCGCCTTGGGCATGACCTTGCAGGTCACCAGTGACTTCCTCTATCCGGTGGCAGTCGCGGTGTCGGCCATCACTACCTTGCTCACGCCTTACCTGATCCGCGCCGCCGACCCGTTGTCGCTGAGGCTTGGCAAGGTGGTGCCCAGCCGCCTGGCGCGGGTGCTGTCGCTGTATGGCGAGTGGCTGCGCAGCATTCAGCCCCAGGGCGAAGGGGCCATGCTGGCGGCGATGATCCGGCGCATTTTGCTGCAGGTGGGGGTCAACCTGGCGCTGGTCATCGCGATCTTCTTCAGTGGCGGTTACTTCGCCGGGCGGATCGGCGCCTGGCTCAGCGAGTGGGTCGTTGATGCCGGTCAGCAGAAGGCGCTGATCTGGGGCGCGGCGTTGCTGCTGTCGCTGCCGTTCCTGATTGCCGCATATCGCAAGCTCAAGGCGCTGTCGATGCTGTTGGCAGAGATGGGGGTCAAGCCGGAGATGGCCGGGCGGCACACCCAGCGGGTCCGGCGGGTGATTGCCGAGGTGATTCCGCTGTTGTCGCTACTGGTGATCTTCCTGCTACTGTCGGCCTTGTCAGCGAGCATCCTGCCGACCAGCGAGCTGTTGCTGGTCATCGCGGTGGTGGCGGCGGTGGTGGTGGCGTTGCTGTGGCGCTGGCTGATTCGCGTGCATACACGCATGCAGGTGGCCTTGCTGGAAACCCTGGAAAACAACCGCGAGCCGCACTGAGCGGTAATCGCTTTCTGCGCGAGTTTTCACCGTCGTCCGAGGGGATGGAGCGGTAGCGATGTCGCCAGGCGCAGAAAGCCTGGCGATAGTAGGCGCTTTAATGGCTATAAGCCATTATTTTTCCTGTGTTTATTCTGTTCATGACATGCCATTACACAGGGGCGCAAGGATCAGCTCTCCAGCCAGACATCCCGCGCCCAATGCCACACCGATTCCCAGCTTTCCTCGGTGACGATCTCCTCTGCGCCAGACCACAGCACCACGGTGCCGTCCTCTTCGACGCAGTAGAAATCGTCTCCGTCCTGGCAGATCGGAATGAGGTCGCGGGGCACGCCGGCGTCCCAGGCATTGGCTGCGACCTCCGGCAGGTAGGTATGGGATTGCGGGTCGGTCACGGTCACCGGCTCGAGGCTGCCGTATACCACGTCACTGACGGTCAGCAGGTATTCCTTGAACACGAAGGGGATGTTGATGAACAGCTGTTCCTCGATCTCCACCAGTTGATCTTCGTCCGGCAGTTCCAGCGGCACCGGTACCGGCTCGTTGGCTTCACGGAGTTGTTCGATCACTTCTTCCACGGTTCACATCCTCTGACCTTATGACAACGCTGCGCGTTATACCCTAGTAGGCCGCTCTGGCAAAAGCAAAAACCCCGGGACAGGCCCGGGGTTTTTTCTGCAACGTGCGACGGTTAACCGTTTTGACGGATACCGGCCAGCAGCCAAGGCTGGTTTTCGCCATGGGCGCGAACCATGTGCCAGCTTTCGCTGAAGGCTTCGCCCTGGTCGAAACGCGAGGTCTTCGACACGCCACGGAAGGTCAGGGTGGCGTCGGTTTGGTCGGTGCGCTCGTCGACGCCGTCCAGTTGCACATCGAGGTCGTCGATGTAGGTGGACTGGAAGCCTTCACCCTGTTCAGCGCGCTCGCGCTTGAGGAAGTCGAGCATCTGCGGGGTGACGAACTCGGCGATCTTGTCCATTTCGTTGGCGTCCCAGTGCTGCTGCAGCGACTGGAAGTGCGAACGGGCGGCCGCCAGGAAGCTGGCTTCGTTGAACCAGGCCGGGGCGTTGATCGCCGGGGCGGCGGCCGGAGCGGCGGAACCACCGAAGATCGACTGCGGGGCGGCCTGCGGCTGGGCTTCGCGCTGGTACGGAGCGTGGCCGGCGGCAGCGTGTTGCGGCTGCTGTTGGCGACGGCGCGCGGCGATGAAGCGGAACACCAGGAAGGCGATCAGGCCCATGATCAGGAAGTCGAGGATCTGCATGCCCTGGAAGCCGTCGCCCATGAACATGGAGGCCAGCAGGCCGCCAGCGGCGAGGCCGGCCAGCGGGCCCAGCCAGCGCGAAGCGCCACTGGCGGCTGCCGGTGCGCGGCCTGGAGCGGTAGGTGCGGCGGCAGGCGTGGTCGGGGTGGCCTGGCGGGTCTGGTGGATAGGCGCGGAGCCCGAGCTCTTGCCACCACCGAAGCGCTTGGCGTTGGCGTCGAGGCTCAGCGTCAGGCCGACGCAGAGCGCCAGAGCGATGCTAAGAAAACGTTGCATAAGATGGGGATTCCCGTTTGTGTGGATTGCACGCGCGTCATGGTGCACATGAACTGACAGACATAGCCAGCGACAAGATGTTTCGAGCTTTTGCCTGATTGGCCGGAAGTGCGTGTTACCTGTAGGAGCGGCCTTGTGTCGCGAAAGGGCCGCAAAGCCGCTCCTACATGAGGTGTGCCGTTCAGTTCGGTCATATGGCTTCCAGCTTGGCGTAACCGAGCATCAGCCACTTGCTACCTTCGGAGAAATTCACCTGCACCCGGGCCTGGGCGCCGGACCCCTCGAAGTTGAGGATCACCCCCTCGCCGAATACCGCATGCTGCACCCGTTGGCCCAGATTGAATGCGGTCTGCGGGATGTTGGCATTGGCGAACAGGCTGCTGGCGGGTGTCTTGGCGCCGCCGAACGGGCGGCTGACAGTGTTCGACAGGCGCACTTCCTGCACCAGCCCGGCCGGAATCTCGCGGACGAAACGCGACACCTTGTTGTAGGTCTCGCTGCCATACAGGCGACGGGTCTCGGCGTAGGTCATCACCAGCTGACGCATGGCCCGGGTGATGCCGACATAGGCCAGGCGGCGCTCCTCTTCGAGGCGCCCGGGTTCTTCCAGGCTCATCTTGTGCGGGAACAGGCCTTCCTCCATGCCCACCAGGAACACGTAGGGGAACTCCAGGCCCTTGGCGCTGTGCAGGGTCATCAGCTGGATGCTGTCCTCGTGCTCGTCGGCCTGGGTGTCGCCGGCCTCCAGCGATGCGTGGCCGAGGAAGGCCGACAGCGGCGACAGGTCGGCGTCTTCGTCGCTGGTTTCGAAGTTGCGCGCGGCGCTGACCAGTTCCTCAAGGTTTTCCACCCGGGCCTGGCCTTTCTCGCCCTTTTCTTCCTGGTGGTAGATGATCAGCCCGGATTGCTCGATGACGGTCTGGGTCATCAGGTGCAGCGGCATGTCCAGGACCTTGGCCGCGAGGTTCTCGAGCAGTTCGATGAATGCCCCCAGGGCGCTGGCGGCACGGCCCTTGAGGGCCTTGGCGGCAAGCAGCTGGCACATGGCGTCCCACATCGACAGCTGGCTGTGCCGGGCGTGTTCGCGGATCGCCTCGACGGTTTTCTCGCCGATGCCGCGCGGCGGCACGTTGATCACCCGCTCCAGCGCGGCGTCGTTGCCGCGGCCTTCGAGCAGGCGCAGGTAGGCCATGGCGTTCTTGATCTCGGCGCGCTCGAAGAAGCGCTGGCCGCCATAGATGCGGTAGGGCACGCGCTCGCGCAGCAGGGCCTCTTCCAGCACCCGCGACTGGGCGTTGGAGCGGTACAGGATGGCGATCTCGTTGCGCGCGCTGCCCTGCTTGATGATGCTTTCGATGGTCTCGACCACGTAGCGCGCTTCGTCGTGCTCGTTGTACGCGGCGTACAGCGTGAGCGGTTCGCCCTCGCCCATGTCGGTCCACAGTTCCTTGCCCAGGCGCCCGCTGTTGTTGGCGATCAAGGCGTTGGCGGCCTTGAGGATGCCGCCGGTGGAGCGGTAGTTCTGCTCCAGGCGGATCAGCTCGGCGTCGGGGAAGTCGGCGGTGTACTGGTGGATGTTCTCGATCTTGGCGCCGCGCCAGCCGTAGATCGACTGGTCGTCGTCGCCCACCGCCATCAGGCTGTCGCCGCCGCAAGCGAGCAGGCGCAACCAGGCGTATTGCACGGCGTTGGTGTCCTGGAACTCGTCCACCAGGATGTGCCGGAAGCGGCGCTGGTAGTGGTGCAGCAGGTCTGGCTGGTCGCGCCACAGGTCGAGGGCGCGTAGCAGCAGTTCGGAGAAATCGATGACCCCGGCGCGATCACAGGCCTGTTCGTAGGCCACATAGATGTCGCGCATGGTGGCCAGGAACAGGTCGCCGCTGGCCTGGATGTGGCGCGGGCGCAGGCCCTCGTCCTTCTGCCCGTTGATGAACCACTGGACCTGGCGCGCCGGCCACTTTTGCTCGTCCAGGCCCATCTCGCGGATCACCCGCTTGATCAGGCGCTGCTGGTCGTCGCTGTCGAGGATCTGGAAGTTCTGCGCCAGGCCTGCTTCCTGCCAGTGGGCGCGCAGCAAGCGATGCGCCAGGCCGTGGAAGGTACCCACCCACATGCCGGCTGGGTTGATACCCAGCAGTTGCTCGATACGCTGGCGCATTTCCGCCGCGGCCTTGTTGGTGAAGGTCACCGACAGGATCGAATGCGCCGAGGCCTGTTCGACCTGGATCAGCCAGGCGATACGGTGCACCAGCACCCGGGTCTTGCCCGAGCCGGCGCCGGCCAATACCAGTTGGCGCCCCTGCGAGGCGGCTACGGCCTGGCGTTGGGCGTCGTTGAGGGAGTTCAGCAGGAGGGAGAGGTCATCATTGTGCATCCGGGCATTCTATGGCCGCGCGCAGGCAGGGGCAAACGCCGGCGGCGCAAATCGCCACGGGTTCGTCCAACCGTTCATCGGCGCCGCTGGCCAGGGCCCGTGGTTGAGCGGTCGCAGTTAGACGGATGGGACATTTTCGAAATCATGACGCAGAGCAGTTTGGTCCGAGGCGACGCTTGTGTATGCTCGCTGCACATTTGCGGTTTGCCATAACAAGAACACCACAAGAACCCAGGCCATATGACCCAGGATTGCATGGCGATCGGAGCATCGCCGCAGACGACACGGAGCGTTCGCAGGCAATTCGCCACGCAGCTGTCGATCGAGCGTACCCGCCTGCTTTATCAGGGCTCCTTGCTGCCCACGTTGTTCATGCTGCTCAACGGCTTGCTGTGCGCCTGGTTGCTTTGGAGCCCTGGGCGCTACCTGCTGGTGGGCGTGTGGTTGGCCTGGCTGCTGGCGTTGGTGGCGCTGCGGGTGATTCAGGTGGCGGCGTTCGAGCGCGCCACCCCGGTACGTCAGGCCAGGCCGGCTTGGCGACGGATGTTCCTGCTCGGCTCGGCCTTCAGCGGCCTGACCTTGGCCTGCGCGGCGATTGCCCTGGCGCCGGTGGACAACTTCGTGCAGCAGGCCTGGGTGTTCGGCCTGCTCGGCGCGGCGGCGCTGTCGGCCAGCGTCGCCTACGCCGTCAGCCTGCCGGCGTTTCTCAGTTTCGCCCTGCCTTGCCTGTTGCCGCCGGTCGCTTTTCTGTTCGTCTACGACGCCGGCCACCTGCGGGGCTGGGGCTGGCTTGGATTGATCCTGCTGGCGGCGTTCGTGGTGGTGGCCTGGCAGGTCAACCGGTTGATCGAGCGCGGCCTGCTGCGGCGGTTTCAGAACCAGGCGCTGATCGAGCACCTGCAAAGTGCCCAACGGCACGGCGAGGACCTCAATCACCAACTCAGCGCCGAGGTGCGTCAGCGCCGTCAGGCCGAGGACGAACTGCGCCAAGCCCAGGCTGGCCTGGAGCAGCGGGTGGCCCAGCGCAGCCACGAGCTGGACCTGGCCATCCAGGCCCTGAGCAAGAGCGAGCAACGCCTGGCCCTGGCACTGCAAGCCAGCGAGCTGGGCCTGTGGGACTGGAACCTGGAGACCGACGAGGTCCACCACACCCAACTGCACGCGCTGTTCGGCCTGGACGCCGAGCAGGTGCGCACGGTGGCCGCCGACCTCAAGCCGCGCCTGCACCCCGATGACCTGCCGCTGTTGCGCCGGACCCTGGTCGAACACCTCAAGGGCCGCACCGAGGACTATCGCGTCGAGTACCGCGTGCGCCACGCCCAGGGCCACTGGTGCTGGATCGAGGACCGCGGCCGGGCGGTGGAGAGCGACGCCGCGGGCAAGGTCCTGCGCATGCTTGGCACGCGCCGCGACATCACCGCGCAAAAAGAACAGGAAGAGCAGCAACGCCTGGCGGCCACGGTGTTCGAGGCGGCCAGCGAAGGCATCGCCATCCTTGATGCCGAGTTCCAGTTGTTGGCGGTCAACCAGGCGTTCTGCGACGTCACCGGCTATGGCCGCGCCGAACTGATCGCCCGCAACGCCCTGGAGCTGCCTTGCAGCCGCGATGCGCGGCGCCACAGCCAGGCCATCGACCAGGCGCTGGAGCAGCAGGGACGCTGGCAGGGCGAGCTGGTCGAGGCGCGCAAGAACGGCGAGCTGTACCCGCAATGGCTGCAGCTCAACAGCGTGCGTGACGGCCGGGGCAAGATCGTCAATATCGTCGGCTTCTTCACCGACCTGTCGGCGCGCCGTGAGTCGGAAGAGCGGCTGCGCTACCTGGCGCACTACGACGAGCTCACCGGCCTTGCCAACCGCGCGCTGTTCCGCCTGCGCCTGCACGAGGCGGCGCAGCGCATCCGCCTGAACGGCCGGAGCCTGGCGCTGCTGCATGTCGACCTGGACCGCTTCAAGCTGCTCAACGAAAGCCTGGGCCACGAGCTGGCCGACCAGTTGCTGAAGAAGATGGCACAGCGCCTGGCCAATGCGGTACCCGAGGCCGACACCGTGGCGCGGCTGTCCGGCGACGAGTTCGCGGTGTTGTTCGATGGCTACACCAACCTGTCCAGCCTGGTGCGCGTCACCAGCCGTTTGCTGGACAAGCTGCGCGTACCGCAGCGGGTGGGCGGGCACGAGGTCGTGATCAGCGCCTCGGTGGGTATCAGCCTGCTGTCTGACGCCAACTTCGACCTCAATGCGCTGCTCAGCCAGGCCGACATGGCCAAGCAGCACGCCAAGCACCTGGGCGGCGACAGCTTCCAGTTCTACACCGAGAGCCTGCGCGCCAGCACCCTGGAGCGACTGCAACTGGAGAACCAGTTGCGCAAGGCGATCGACGAGGGGCAGTTGCTGGTCTACTACCAGCCCAAGCTGTGCTTGCGCACCGGGCAGTTGCACGCGGCCGAGGCGTTGGTGCGTTGGCAGCACCCTGACTGGGGCATGGTGCCGCCCAGCGAGTTCATCGGCCTGGCCGAGGAAACCGGGCTGATCGCGCCGATGGGTGAGTTCGTCCTGCGCCAGGCTTGCTGGCAGGCTTGCGAATGGTTGCGCCAGGGCATGGAAGTGCGGGTTTCGGTGAATTTGTCGGTGTATCAATTGCGCCAGGGCAAGTTGGTCAGCCTGGTGCGCCAGGTCCTGCAGGAGTCGGGGCTGGCGCCACATCTGCTGGAGCTGGAACTGACCGAAAGCCAGTTGATCGACAGCGTCGAGCACATCATCGTCACTTTCGAGCAGTTACATGCCTTGGGCGTGAAGCTGGCCATCGACGATTTTGGCACCGGTTATTCGTCGTTGAGTTATCTCAAGCGCTTCCCGGTGGACTACGTCAAGATCGATCAGGCGTTCATCCGCGGTCTGCTCGACGGCAGCCAGGACGCGGCCATTACCCGGGCGATCATCGCCATGGCCAAGAGCCTGCAATTGAAGGTCGTGGCCGAGGGCGTGGAAACCCTGGAGCAACTGGCATTCCTGCGCGAGCACGGCTGCGATGAAGTCCAGGGTTACCTGATCAGCAGGCCGGTGGACGCCGCTGCGTTCAAGGCCTTGTTGCAGCAACCACACACTCAATGGAAAGCCTGAGAGGTGGTTGCAACACATTGATCAGTGGGTTTCGGTGATTTCGGTGATGCTGGTGATCAGCTTGCCATCGTGGAAGATATCCACTTTAGGAATGTTGCCGTGATCGCCCGACAGTTCAAGGCTGACGGTCTTGTCGGTCACCACTTGAGTGAAGAAGCCATCAGCCTTGCTGACGTTAAGGTCCAGCGCCAGGGCCAAGGACTTGTCCTGGCGTGCGCGGACACTCAGTTCGGCATTGATGCCTGGGTGGCCGACGGTGACGGTGCCGGAAACCACAAAGCGGGCGTTGCCTGGCATTTTGTCGTTCTGTGCGGTCCAGTTCTTGGTTTCGATATACATGGTTTTGCTGCCTCGTTTGGTAGGGCGACGTGGAATACGTCGCCTGGGGTGAGGATCAGCGAATCAGGGGTCCCCTCGGCAGAGGGAGATCTTTCAGCTATGCCAATGGCTCCCTTGGCGTGCCAACAAGCTGTTGGCCTGCTCCGGGCCATTGCTGCCAGCGGGGTAGGGGCGCGGGGCCTGGAAGTGCTCTTGCCAGCCTTGCAGGATCGGGTCGATCCAGGCCCAGGCGGCCTCGACTTCGTCGCGGCGCATGAATAGCGTCGAATCGCCTTCCAGCACATCCAGCAGGAGGCGTTCGTAGGCCTCCCAACGGCGAGTCTGGGCGAAGGCCTGGGCCAGGTTGAGGTCCAGCTCGACCGGTGCCAGGCGCATGCCCTTGCCCGGGCTCTTGGTCATCATGCGCAGGCTGATGTGCTCGTCCGGCTGCAACTGGATCAGCAACTGGTTGACCTGCCCGCCACTGAACAACTCATGGGGCACGGGCTTGAACTGGATGACGATTTGCGACGAGCGCCGCGCCATGCGCTTGCCGGTGCGCAAGTAGAACGGCACCCCGGCCCAGCGCCAGTTCTCGACGTGCGCCTGCACCGCGACGAAGGTCTCGGTATCGCTGTCGTTGTCCACATCCTTCTCGAAGTAGTAGGCAGGGACTTCCTGGCCGCCGATCTTGCCAGTGGCGTATTGCCCGCGCACGGTCTTGTCCTGTACGTCTTGGCCGGTGATCGGCTTGAGCGCGCGGAGGACCTTCACCTTCTCGTCGCGTACCGCCTCGGCCTCGAACTGCGCCGGCGGCTCCATGGCCACCAGGCACAGCAGCTGCAGCAGGTGGTTCTGCAGCATGTCGCGGGTGGCGCCGGCCCGGTCGTAGTAGGCGCCGCGGTTTTCCACGCCAAGGGTCTCGCACACGCTGATCTGCACATGATCGACCTGGCTGTTGCGCCACACCGGCTCCAGCAGGGCATTGGCGAAGCGCAGGGCCATGAGGTTCTGCACTGTCTCCTTGCCCAGGTAGTGGTCGATGCGGAATACCTGGGACTCGTCGAACACCGCGCCGATCGCCTCATTGATGGCGGTGGCCGATTCCAGCGAATGGCCGATGGGCTTCTCCAGCACGATGCGCGCCTCGCTGTCGGCCAGGCCGGCGATGCGCAGGTGGTTGGCGATGGGGACGAACAGCTTGGGCGCGGTGGCCAGGTAGTAGATACGGGTCAGCCCGCCGGGCTCGCCCAGATAGCGGGCCAGGCGACCGAAGTCGGCGCTTTGCGCGGCATCCATGGGGAAGTAGTCCAGCCGCGCCGAAAAGCGCTGCCAGACATCCTCGTCGAAATCCTGGCGGGCGATCTGTGCCCGGCAATGGCGCTCGGCGAGCTTGACGTAGTCGTTGCGCGGCAGTGGCCGCCGAGCCAGGGCAATGATCCGCACGGCGTTGTGTAGACGGGCCTCGCGATACAGGTGGTAGAGCGCCGGCAGCAGTTTGTGCAGGGCCAGGTCGCCCGTACCGCCGAAAACCAGGATGTCGCAAGGAATAGTCAAACCACCACTCTCCACGTTCGTTTAGCTGGGCGGGTTGGCAAGCATGTAGTATAACTACAAGAAAGCTACATCCCGGCACGCCGATCATAACCGAGTCCAGCCCGTGAATCTGTTGCAACATATCGACCAATCGCGGCACCTGCTGCGCAAATCGGAACTCAAAGTGGCCGACCACGTGCTGCTAGATCCGGCTGCCGTCATGCACAGCTCGATGGCCGACCTGGCGCACAGCGTGGGAATCAGCGAGCCGACCATCGTGCGTTTCTGCCGGGCGATCGGTTGCTCGGGCTTCCAGGACCTCAAGCTCAAGCTGGCGCAGAGCCTGGCCGCCGGGGCCAGTTTCGGCCAGTTCGCCATCCATGAAGACGACTCGGTCGCCGACTACAGCCTGAAGATCTTCGACACCACCCTGCACACGCTGATGGAGGTGCGCGAGCACCTCGATCCACAGGCCTTGCAGCAGGCGGTGACGGCCATGGCCCAGGCCCAGCGCGTGGAGTTCTACGGTTTCGGTGCGTCCGGGGCGGTGGCGGCCGATGCCCAGCACAAGTTCTTCCGTCTGTTGCTCAGCGCCGCGGCCTATTCCGACCCGCACATGCAGGCGATGTCGGCGGTGACCTTGAAACCGGGCGACGTGGCCGTGTGTATCTCGCAGTCGGGGCGCTCGAAGGATCTGCTGATCACCGCCAACCTGGTGCGCGAGAGCGGCGCCAACCTGATCACCCTGTGCCCGAGCCAGACGCCGCTGGCCGAACTGTCGACGGTCAACCTGGCCATTGACGTGCACGAAGACACCGAGATCTACACCCCGCTGACCTCGCGCATCGCCCACCTGGTGGTGATCGACGTGCTGGCCATGGGCGTGGCCATGGCCCGCGGGCCGAGCCTGGTCAACCACCTCAAGAGCGTGAAGCGCAGCTTGCGCAGCCTGCGCCTGTCGCCCAAGTCGATCAAGGCCACCGACGACTGACCTGCACGCTGTTCGTGCATGCGACTGGCGTGGGAGCGGGCTTATCCTCAAGCTTCACGGTTTTGTCACCCTTTCACCACCAAACCGTAAACCCCAAGGCTCACCCTGAAACTCCCCGCATCCTTTCTGGGAGACAGGCAATGGCACGTGATCACGACGGTGTGTACCAACCCAACGCCAAGGCTCGCAAGCAGCAGGAAAAGGATCAGCGCCGCATGGAGTTCCGCCGCGCGATCGAATGCTACTGCGACCAGCGCCAGTTGCTGCGCGAGCTGGCCGACTACCCCGACCTGCAGGACCTCACGGTGTGGCAGGTATCGGCGGCAACTTCCCAGAGAAACGCTCAACAAGCCCGCTGATCATTGCACGTTCGCTGCGGATGAACGCTTGAAACGCCAGCGCCACCGGCGATTGCCGCTTGCTCTTGGACTGCACCAGGCACCAGCTGCGGTACAGCGGCAGCTCTTCGACCGGCAGCTCGCGGAGCACGCCGGTGGCCAGTTCCAGGTTCACCGCATGGCGGGTCAGCAGGGCGATGCCCAGCCCGGCCACCACGCATTCGCGCTGTGAATCGGTGGAGGCTACCTCCAGGGTCTGGCTGAAGTGCACGCGTTTGTCCTTGAAGTATTCCTCGCAGGCCTTGCGTGTCCCCGAGCCCTGTTCGCGGACCAGCAAGGTATGAGGCTCGAGATCTTGCAGGCGCAGGCTCGGCAGTTGGCACAGCGGATGCTCCGGCGGCGCCACCGCGATGATCGGGTTGTTGAGGAAGGGCAGGAACTCCAGGCCCATGTCCTGGGGCACCATCGACATGATGATCAGGTCGTCGCGGTTGTCCGACAGCCGTCGGATCGCCTGGGCCCGATTGACCACCGTCAAGGTGAGGTTGACCTCCGGGTGGCGCTGCTTGAAGGCGGCGAACAGGTGTGGCACGAAGTACTTGGCGCTGGATTCGATCGCCAGTTTCAGCTGGCCCTGCAGTGAGCCCTGCAGATCCGACAGCTGCATGTCGAGGTTCTCCAGGCGCCCGAAGATATCCCGGCTGGCGCGTTGCAGCGCCTCGGCGGCTTCGGTCAGGTAGAGCTTCTTGCCGACGTACTCGAACAGCGGCTGGCCCACCAGCTCCTCGAGCTGGCGGATCTGTAGACTAACGGCGGGTTGCGTCAGCGCCATCTCTTCGGCGGCCCGGCTGTAGGAGCGCAGATCACACACCTCGTTGAAGATCTGCAATTGACGCAAAGTCATACGCATCAAGGACTTACGCATTTTTTCCGGGGCTCCGGCAAAACCTTGTTACCGAACTATAAGCCTTTGCTAATACTATCTCTAACAAATATTGATTTTTGTTTATCGACCTTCAGCGCTAGGGTGAATACGCGACTGGCCAGCGACGTCTGGTCACGCGCCGACCGGTAGAACCGGATCGTCTGTTCCTACGGCTTTGGGAAGACTCCAGTGATAAAAAAAATCCTGATCGCCAACCGGGGTGAAATCGCAGTTCGGATCGTGCGTGCCTGCGCCGAAATGGGCATTCGCTCCGTGGCGATCTATTCCGACGCCGACCGTCACGCCTTGCACGTCAAGCGCGCCGACGAGGCCTACAGCATCGGTGCCGAGCCGCTGGCCGGCTACCTGAACCCGCGCAAGCTGGTGAACCTCGCTGTGGAAACCGGCTGTGACGCCCTGCACCCGGGCTATGGTTTCCTGTCGGAAAACGCCGAACTGGCGGAGATCTGCGCTGAACGCGAAATCAAGTTCATAGGCCCGTCCGCCGAGGTCATTCGCCGCATGGGCGACAAGACCGAAGCGCGCCGCACCATGATCCAGGCCGGGGTGCCGGTGACCCCAGGCACCGAAGGCAACGTTGCCGATATCCACGAAGCCCTGCGCGAAGGCGACCGCATCGGTTACCCGGTGATGCTCAAGGCCACCTCCGGCGGCGGCGGGCGCGGCATTCGCCGGTGCAACAGCCGCGAGGAACTGGAACAGAACTTCCCCAGGGTGATTTCCGAGGCCACCAAGGCCTTTGGCTCGGCGGAAGTGTTTCTCGAGAAGTGCATCGTCAACCCCAAGCACATCGAGGCGCAGATCCTCGGTGACAGCTTCGGCAACGTGGTGCACCTGTTCGAGCGCGACTGCTCGATCCAGCGGCGCAACCAGAAACTCATCGAAATCGCCCCAAGCCCACAGCTGACCCCAGAACAGCGCGCCTACATCGGCGACCTGGCGGTGCGCGCGGCCAAGGCGGTGGACTACGAGAACGCCGGTACCGTGGAGTTCCTGCTCGCCGATGGCGAGGTGTATTTCATGGAGATGAACACCCGGGTGCAGGTGGAACACACCATCACCGAGGAAATCACCGGTATCGATATCGTCCGAGAGCAGATTCGTATCGCTTCCGGCCTGCCACTGTCGATCAAGCAGGAAGACATCCAGCACCGCGGCTACGCCCTGCAGTTTCGCATCAACGCCGAAGACCCGAAGAACAACTTCCTGCCCAGCTTCGGCAAGATCACCCGCTACTACGCCCCGGGCGGCCCGGGCGTGCGCACCGACACGGCCATCTACACCGGCTACACCATCCCGCCGTTCTATGACTCCATGTGCCTGAAACTGGTGGTCTGGGCGTTGACCTGGGAAGAGGCCATGGACCGCGGCCTGCGGGCCCTGGACGACATGCGCGTGCAGGGGGTGAAGACCACCGCCGCGTACTACCAGGAGATCCTGCGCAATCCGGAATTCCGTAGCGGCCAGTTCAACACCAGCTTCGTCGAAAGCCACCCCGAACTGACCAACTACTCGATCAAGCGCAAACCCGAAGAGCTGGCCCTGGCCATCGCCGCCGCCATCGCCGCCCACGCAGGCCTGTGAGGAACCGAATAATGTCCAAGAAAATCTTTGTTACCGACACGATCCTGCGCGACGCCCACCAGTCCTTGCTGGCCACCCGCATGCGCACCGAAGACATGCTGCCGATCTGCGACAAGCTCGACAAGGTCGGCTACTGGTCGCTGGAAGTCTGGGGTGGCGCAACCTTCGACGCCTGCGTGCGCTTCCTCAAGGAAGATCCGTGGGAACGCCTGCGCAAGTTGCGCAACGCGCTGCCCAACACCCGTCTGCAGATGCTCCTGCGTGGGCAGAACCTGCTGGGCTACCGTCATTACAGCGACGATGTGGTCAAGGCCTTCGTCGCCAAGGCCGCGGTCAACGGCATCGACGTGTTCCGCATCTTCGACGCCATGAACGATGTGCGTAACCTGCGCGTGGCCATCGAGGCGGTCAAGGCCGCTGGCAAGCACGCCCAGGGCACCATCGCCTACACCACCAGCCCGGTGCACACCATCGACGCCTTCGTGAAGCAGGCCAAGCAGATGGAAGCCATGGGCTGCGACTCGGTGGCGATCAAGGACATGGCCGGCCTGCTGACCCCGTTCGCCACCGGCGAGCTGGTCAAGGCGCTGAAGGCCGAGCAGTCGCTGCCGGTGTTCATCCACTCCCATGACACCGCCGGCCTGGCCGCCATGTGCCAGCTCAAGGCGGTGGAAAACGGCGCCGACCATATCGACACGGCGATCTCCAGCTTCGCCTGGGGCACCAGCCATCCGGGCACCGAGTCGATGGTCGCCGCGCTCAAGGGCAGCGAGTTCGACACCGGCCTGGACCTGGAGCTGCTCCAGGAGATCGGCCTGTACTTCTACGCCGTGCGCAAGAAGTACCACCAGTTCGAAAGCGAATTCACCGCTGTGGACACCCGCGTGCAAGTCAACCAGGTGCCGGGCGGGATGATTTCCAACCTTGCCAACCAGCTCAAGGAGCAGGGCGCGCTCAACCGCATGAACGAAGTGCTGGCGGAGATCCCGCGGGTGCGCGAAGACCTTGGCTTCCCGCCTTTGGTCACCCCGACCTCGCAAATCGTCGGGACCCAGGCGTTCTTCAACGTGCTGGCCGGCGAGCGCTACAAGACCATCACCAACGAGGTGAAGCTGTACCTGCAGGGCGGCTACGGCAAGGCCCCGGGTGTGGTCAACGAGCAACTGCGGCGTCAGGCCATCGGCAGCGAGGAGGTGATCGACGTGCGCCCGGCCGACCTGCTCAAACCGGAAATGGCCAAGCTGCGCGCCGATATCGGCGCCTTGGCCCAGAACGAAGAGGATGTGCTGACCTTCGCCATGTTCCCGGACATCGGGCGCAAGTTCCTCGAGGAGCGTGCCGCCGGCACCCTGACCCCTGAAGCGTTGCTGCCAATTCCGGAGGCCGGCGGCGTGGCTTCGGTGGGGGGCGAGGGTGTGCCCACCGAGTTCGTCATTGACGTGCACGGTGAGACCTACCGCGTCGACATCACCGGTGTCGGCGTCAAGGCCGAAGGCAAGCGTCACTTCTACCTGTCCATCGACGGCATGCCGGAGGAAGTGGTGTTCGAGCCGCTCAACGAGTTCGTCGGCGGTGGTGGCAGCAAGCGCAAGCAAGCCAGCGCGCCGGGCCATGTCAGTACCAGCATGCCGGGCAACATCGTCGATGTGCTGGTCAAGGAAGGCGATGTGGTCAAGGCCGGCCAGGCTGTGCTGATCACCGAGGCGATGAAGATGGAGACCGAAGTGCAGGCGGCTATCGCCGGCAAGGTGGTGGCTATCCATGTGGCCAAGGGCGACCGGGTGACCCCGGGCGAGATCCTGATCGAGATCGAAGGCTGACCGAAGCCTTCATCTGTAAGCGGTTAACCTCTGGGGAGCTTAGGCTCCCCTTTTTTTGCTGGAGAAGTGGCATGTTCGCCGGCAAGCCGGCTCCTACAACCATGGCACTGCCCTTGTAGGAGCCGGCTTGCCGGCGAACAGATCATCAGCCTTTGCGGCAAGCTTCCAGCGATCGCACCTGACCTTCAGGTTGCTGGTTATCCATACTCAACCAGCGTTCGAACCCTGCGGCTACCGCTGGCCATTCACCGTTGGTAATCGAATACCAGGCCGTGTCGCGGTTGCGCCCCTTCACCACCATGTGATTGCGGAATACCCCTTCGAAGACAAAGCCAAAGCGCTCGGCCGCACGCTTGGAGCGGGCGTTGGCGTCGTTGCACTTCCACTCCAGCCGGCGGTTGCCCAGCGCGAAGCCCAGCTGGCTCAGCAGGTAGACCGCCTCGGTGCCTTTGGGCGTGCGCTGCATGGCCGCGCCGAAGGCGATGTGGCCGATCTCGAAACGGCCCTGCTCGGGCACGATCGACATGTAGCTGAGAATGCCCTGCACCTGGCCGCTGGCAAGGTCGATCACGCTGTAGAACAGCGGGTCGCGGCTGGCGGCGTTGCCGTCGAGCCAACGCTGGAAGCTGGCGCGTTCGGCGAACGGGCCATAGGGCAGGTAGTCCCACAGCAGCGGGTCCGAGCCCGGCCCTTGCAGCACGTCCCATAGATCGTCGCCATGGCGCGCCGGGTCGAGCTTTTCCAGGCGGATGAAACGGCCTTCGAGGGGCTCGGCCTTGGGTGTACCGGCAGGTGTCCAGTTCAATGCATCGCTCATGATCGGCCTACAGTGCCTTGCGAAATTGGATGAAGCCCGGGCGCTCGGCAACCTGCTCGTACAGGCTGATGGCGGTGGCGTTGGTTTCGTGGGTCAGCCAGTGCACTTTGCTGCAGCCGGCGGCCTTTGCCGTGGCGTACACCTGCTCGATCAGTTGGCGGCCGATGCCCAGGCCGCGCTGCGCGTTGTCGACATAGAGGTCCTGCAGGTAACAGGAATGCTCGATGCTCCAGTTGGAACGATGGTAGATGAAGTTGACCATGCCCACCGCCTTGCCATCGACCCAGGCGAGGGTCGAGTGGGTCGGCTCGTTGGGGTCGAGCAGGCGCTGCCAGGTGCTGGCGCTGACGCTGTCGGCCAGTTCGGTCTGATAGAAGCGCAGGTAGGCCTGCCACAGAGGCAGCCAGGCTGAGTGATCGTCGGCGCCGACCGGGCGCAAGGTAACGCGGGTCATGGGGCTTTTCCTTTAGAAATCGCGCATCTGCGCGGCGAGTTGGTTGTCCAGGTAGTCGGTGCTGGCCGCCAGGCCCGCGCGCACGCCAGCGATATCCTCGGCCGAACGGTTCTGGCTGAGTTTGCGCGCGCCTTGCAGACGGGTGATGGGCAGGCGAATGCCGACGATGGCGCGGAGCATGCCGTCGAGGTAGTCCGCAGGGGCGTCGGTGGTTTTCCAGGGGGTGTCGCGCCCCTGCTCGTGGCGATCGGTCAGGCTGCTGACGATCGCCAGCAGCGCTGTGGCGTCGTGGATCACTTCGACCGGGCCGTGGGCGTGAACCGCCGTGTAGTTCCAGGTAGGCACCGTTCTGGGGTTGCCGTGCTTGCTTGGGTAGTAGCCTGGGCTGACATAGGCATCGGCACCGGGAAACACCAGCAGTGCTTCACCGCCTTGCGCCAGGTCCTGCCACTGGCGATTGGCCCGTGCCAGGTGGCCGTAGACGGTGCCGAACTCACCTTCGTCCGGGGCGAGCAGCACCGGCAAGTGGCTGGCCAGCAGGCCCTGTTCGCCGTGGCTGACCAGCGTGGCCAGCCGGGTCTGCTGCATGTGCAGGTGCAGCCGGCAGAGGTCGTGTTCCTGGTGCGCTTTGCTGTTGTACATGGGATGGGTCCTTGTCGAATGACCTCATGCTAGGCAGGCTATTGGTTCTGTGTAAGAGCCATTCACGGTAGTTTTCATAGGTCCAATACCATGCGCGAAGCGTCCCATGCCTTGCCGTTCGATCCTGCCGGCATCGTCCTTGACCGGCGCCGCGGCCTTAGCCAGCAGCTGTACCAGGCCTTGCGCGCGCGGGTGCTGGACGGTCGGCTGGGCAGTGGTACGCGCTTGCCCGCCACCCGCGACCTGGCGGCGATCCTGGGGTTGTCGCGCAATAGCGTGGTGCGGGCGTACGACCAGTTGTACGCCGAAGGTTTCATTGAAAGTCGGGTGGGCGACGGCACCTATGTCAGCCAGCTGGAAAAACTATCCACACAACTGTCCACAGGGTTATCCCTGGGTTTATCAACAGAGTTATCCACATTTTCTCCTTTTGATACTGAGGATTTATCCAGCTTGGCAGCTTCCAGCGTGCCGTTGCAGCGTCTGCAAAAGCACCATTTGCCGCCGCCAAAAAATGGCGCTCCCCGTGCTTTCCGGGTGGGCGTGCCGGCCTATGACCTGTTCCCGTTCGAGGTGTGGGCCAAGCTGCATGCGGGTTTCTGGCGAAACCCCGATCCTTCGGCTCTCGGCTATGGCGACCCGGCGGGGGAGCTGGCGCTGCGTGAGTTGATTGCCACTTACTTGCGCCGGTCGCGGGGGCTCTCCTGCACCGCTGAACAAATTTTGATCACCCATGGCGCCCAGGAGGCCATCAGCCTTTGTGCACAGTTGCTGCTGCAGCCAGGTGATGCCGTGGCTGTGGAAAACCCTGGGTACCGCGCGGCGGGGCACGCGTTTGCCTTGGCCGGGGCACAGCTCAGGGGCATGCCGGTGGACGACGAGGGCATGGATTGCACGGGCCTGGCGGACTGCCGCTTGGCCTATGTGACGCCAGCCCACCAGTACCCGACGGGTGTCACCATGAGCCTGGCAAGGCGTCTGGCGCTGCTGGCCTGGGCAGAGCGGGAACAGGGCTGGATCATCGAGGACGACTATGACGGCGAGTACCGCTACAGCGGCGCGCCACTGGCACCGCTGGCGACCTTGGATCGGCAAGGCCGGGTGCTGTATGTCGGCACCTTCGGCAAGATTGCCTTCCCCGCGCTGCGCCTGGGTTACCTGGTACTGCCCGTGCACCTGGTGCAGGCATTCAGCCGTGGTCGGGCCTTGGCGGTGCGTCACTCGGAGGTGGGTACCCAGTGGGTGATGGCGCAGTTCATGGCCCAGGGGCATTTCCAGCGGCATATCCGACGGATGCGGCGGGCGGCGTTGGCGCGGCGCGATGTGCTGATGGCCGGCTGGCCGCTGGATGTGCCGGGGTTGGGGGCGATGCCCGAGGTGGCGGCGGGGCTGCATGTGAAAGTGGATGTGGATAACTTTGCGCGGGAGCAGGCACTGGTAGCGCAGGCGCAGGCGGTTGGGGTGGAGGTGAATCCGCTGAGCTCATTCTGGCTGGAGGACAGTCAAGTGCCTGTGGATAACCGCGCAGGGCTGGTGCTGGGGTTCGCCGCAGTGCCGCAAGCCCAGGTTGCGGACGCCTTGATGCGCCTGCGCAAGGCCTGGCGACGCTGAACTGGGGCTGCAGAGCAGCCCCAATAACGTCAAGTGCCCGACTTGATCCGGGTCCAGGCCCGGGTCCGCGCCCGCTCGGCATCCCGTGGCAACGGCTTCAGGGTATACAGCTTGGCCATCGCCTCTGCGGTCGGATACAGGTTCGGGTTGTCGCGGATCGCCGGGCTGACCTTGTCGGTGGCGTCCTTGTTCGGGTTGGGGTACCCGACGAAATCGCTGATCGGGGCGATGACCTCTGGGCGCAGCAGATAATTGATGAAGGCGTGGGCATCCGCGGGGTTGGCCGCGTTCTTCGGGATTGCCAGCATGTCGAACCAGATCGGCGCGCCTTCCCTGGGCAGGCGCATGTCCACCACCACGCCGTTGTTCGCCTCGCGCGCCCGGTTGGCGGCCTGGGAAAAGCTGCCCGAATAACCCACCGCCACGCAGATGTCGCCATTGGCCATATCGGCCATGTACTTGGAGGAGTGGAAGTAAGTGATGTACGGGCGAATCTGCAGCAACAGGTCCTGGGCCTTTTGGTAGTCTGCCGGCTTGCCGCTGTTGGGGTCCAGGCCCAGGTGCGCCAAGGCCAGCGGCAGGATCTCCGACGGTGAGTCGAGCAGCGCGACGCCGCATTGCTTGAGCCTGGCAATGTTCTCTGGCTTGAAGATCAGGTCCCAGCTATCCACCGGCGCGTCGTCGCCGAGCGCGGCCTTGACCTTGGCCGGGTTGAAGCCGATCAGCACGGTGCCGTACATGTAGGGCACCGCATGCCGGTTGTCGGGGTCGTTGGCCTCGATCAGCTTCATCAGCGCCGGGTCCAGATGCTGCCAGTTGGGCAGCTTGGCGCGGTCCAGCGGTTGGAACACGCCGGCTTCGATCTGCTTGGCGAGGAACACATTGGAGGGCACCACCACGTCGTAGCCGGAGTTGCCGGTGAGCAGCTTGGCCTCCAGCGCCTCGTTGGTGTCGAAGATGTCGTAGACCAGCTTCACGCCGCTGTCTTGCTGGAAACCGCTGAGGGTCTGCGGGGTGATGTAGTCGAACCAGTTGAAGACCCGCAAGGCGCGCTGTTCGGCATGGGCCTGGAGCGCGCCGGCGAGCAGGCCGGCGGTGACGAGCGGGGCGAGCAACGTTTTCAGTCTGGCCATGATCAGGCTCCTGGCTGGGCGCGCTGGAAGCCTTCCAGCACATTGACCGCGTTGATACCGATTTGTGCCACGGCATAGCCGCCTTCCATCACGAACAGGGTGGGCTTGCCGAGCCGGCCGATGCGCTCGCCCATGGCCAGGTAGTCCGGGCTGTCCAGCTTGAACTGGGAGATCGGATCGTCCTTGAACGTATCCACGCCAAGGGAGATCACCAACACCTCGGGGTCATAGCGGTCGATGCGCTGGCAGGCGTCTTCCAGGGCGCCGCTCCAGACGCTCCAATCGCTACCGGCGGGCAGTGGGTAGTTGATGTTGCAACCTTCACCCGCGCCTTCGCCGGTTTCGTCGGCATAGCCGAGGAAAAACGGGAATTCGTCTTGCGGGTCGCCGTGGATCGAGGCGAAGAACACATCGCCACGGTGGTAGAAGATGTCCTGGGTGCCGTTGCCGTGGTGGTAGTCGACGTCGAGGATGGCCACTTTGCGCCGGCCCTGGTCGAGGAAGGCTTGGGCGGCGATGGCAGCGTTGTTCAGGTAGCAGTAGCCGCCCATCACCTCGGCGGCGGCGTGGTGCCCAGGCGGGCGGCACAGGGCGAAGGCCGCTGGGGCGCCCTGCTGGATCGCGGCCTGGGCGGTCAGGGCCACTTGGGCGGCGCTGTAGGCGGCCTGCCAGGTGCCGGCGGTGATAGGCGCGCCGGCGTCGAAGCTGTAGTAGCCGAGCTCGCCGTGCAGGCCGCTGGGCTTGAGCTGGCGCAGGGTGCGCGCGGGCCAGGTGAACGGCAGCAGGTCGCCTTGCTGGCCGAGGGCCGCCCAGCGTGCCCAGGCGCCTTCGAAGAAGTTCAGGTAGTCGGCGCTGTGAATGCGCTGCAACGGGGCACGACCGAAATCGCTTGGACCCTGCACGGGGCCGAGATTGCGCTGCTTGACCTGCTCCAGGACGTGGTCGGCACGGGAGGGCATTTCGAAGCAGGGCATCAGCTTGCCGTCGATCAGCTCGCAGCGGCCATGGTGCAGGCGGTGGTCATCGGAATAGATCGTCAGCATTTATTGTTCTCCGGGTGGGGCTGGCGTGGACCAATTCTGCTGGGCAGCCAGGTGAGGGAGAACGATGGCAACGGCCAAAAGGGGATCGATGTGGCCAAGCCATCCTGGCCGACCTATCGCGGGGCAGGTCAACCGCGAAAATGGCTGGGCGCCACGCCGCTCCAGCGCTGGAAGGCATGGCGAAAACTGGCGGTTTCGCTGAAGCCGAGGCTTTCGGCGATGCGATAGATCGGCATCTGGTCCTCGGCCAGCAATTGCTTGGCCCGTTCGAAGCGCAGCTCGTCGAGCAGCTGTTGATAACTGCTGCCCAGCGCCTGCAAGTGCCGGCGCAAAGTGCGCGACGAGCAGTTCATCTGCCGCGCCAAGCCCTCCAGCCCGGGCGCCGCATCCAGCTGCTGGAGCAGCAGCTGGCGAATCCGCCCCAGCCAGGCCTGGCGCCCGGTGAACTCCAGGTTCAGGCGCCGGCAGCGCTCGCTCATCGCCTTGTGGGTGACCGGGTCGGCCAGCGGCAGCGGCATGTCCATCCAGCGGCGCTCGAAGGCGAACGCGTTGTCGCTCGCCGAGAAGCCCAGGGGGCATTGGAATGCACTGTCGTAGAGCGGGTGATAGCGGGGGCGGGGGTGTTCGAAGCGGGCCGCCAGCAATGGTAGCGGGCGCCCCAGCAGGTCGTCGCAGATCACCTTGAGCGACCCCAGGCAGAACTCGGCATTGAATGCAGCCAGACCCGGCGCGTCGTAGTGCTCGCTGGCGCTGACCCAGATACGCTGGCCATCGTCCACCAGGCGGAGCTGGAAGACTGTTCCCAGCAGTGCCGGAAAGCGCAGCGCCAGGCGTAGGGCGTCACCCAAAGTGGCACTGGAGAGCAGGGCGTAACCGAGCATGCCGTAGCACGACACATGCATGCGCCGGCCCAGCTCCAGGCCGATGTCCGCGCGGCGGGCCACGGCGTTGGCGCAGACTTGCAGTTCCTGCTGGGTGGTGATGCGGGCGTCGGCATGGCCCAGGTCGGCCGGGCCTATGCCGCTGCCGGCGAGCATCTGCTGCGGGTCGACGCCGTCCTCCTGGAACACCGTGAGGATCAGCGAAACCGCGTTGAGGGTGGTGAGGTGGCTGTGCAACATGCTCGGCGTCCCGTTGGGCTGAGAAGCTTTAGCGAGCAAGTTATATGCCGCTCCTAAAGAGATGGCACAGGGTTTGAAGCGCAGGCATAAAAAAAGGGCCCGGAGCGTGCGCTCGGGCCCTTGAAAGGTTGAGAGGTGTCTAGTCCCTCGACCTGGTGAGACTGTTTGCAGCGGCCTGGGTTACGCCTTCAGCGGAACCAGACGGGGAGCGATCATGTTTTCCGGACGCAGGATGTCGTTGAGCATCGCTTCGTCCAGCAGCTTCTCTTCGCGCACCAGTTCCAGCACGCCGCGGCCGGTTTCCAGGGCGACGCGGGCGATACGGGTGGCGTTTTCGTAGCCGATGTACGGGTTCAGGGCGGTGACCAGGCCGATCGAGTGCTCGACCAGTTCACGGCAGCGCTGTTCGTTGGCGGTGATGCCGACGATGCAGTGCTCGCGCAGCATGTCCATGGCGCGTTGCAGCAGGCGAATCGAGTCGAAGATCTTGTAGGCGATCAGCGGCTCCATCACGTTCAACTGCAGTTGGCCACCTTCGGCGGCGACGGTCAGGGCCAGGTCGTTGCCCATGATGGCGAAGGCCACCTGATTGACGGCCTCGGGAATAACCGGGTTGACCTTGCCTGGCATGATCGAGCTGCCTGGCTGGCGCGCCGGCAGGTTGATCTCGTTGATGCCGGTGCGTGGGCCGCTGGACAGCAGGCGCAGGTCGTTGCAGATCTTCGACAGCTTGACCGCGGTGCGCTTGAGCATGCCGGAGAACAGCACGAAGGCGCCCATGTCGGAGGTGGCTTCGATCAGGTCGGCGGCCGGGACCAGCGGCTGACCGCTGATGGTCGCCAGGCGCTGCACGGCCAGGGCCTGATAGCCAGGGTCGGCGTTGATGCCGGTACCGATGGCGGTGCCGCCCAGGTTGATTTCGGTCAGCAGTTCCGGGGCCAGCGAGCGCAGGCGCTGCAGGTCTTCGGTCATGGTGGTGGCGAAGGCGCGGAATTCTTGGCCCAGGGTCATCGGCACGGCGTCTTGCAGTTGGGTACGGCCCATCTTCAGGACATGGTCGAACTCTTTACCCTTGGCGGCGAAGGCCTGGATCAGGCTGTCGAGGCTGGCCAGCAGGGCGTCGTGGCCCAGCAGCAGGCCCAGACGGATCGCGGTCGGGTAGGCGTCGTTGGTCGACTGCGCCATGTTCACGTCGTTGTTCGGGTGCAGGTACTGGTACTCACCTTTCTGGTGGCCCATGTGCTCCAGCGCGACGTTGGCGATGACTTCGTTGGCGTTCATGTTGGTGGAGGTGCCAGCACCGCCCTGGATCATGTCCACCACGAACTGTTCGTGGAAGTCACCCTTGATCAGGCGGGCGCAGGCTGCGCTGATGGCAGCGTGCTTGGCATCGCTCAGGTGCCCCAGCTCACGGTTGGCGTCAGCAGCGGCCTGCTTGACCATCGCCAGGCCGACTACCAGTTTCGGGTAGTGCGACAGCGGAACGCCGGAGAGGTGGAAGTTGTTGGCAGCGCGCAGGGTCTGGATGCCGTAGTAGGCATCGGCAGGGACTTCAAGGGTACCAAGCAGATCTTTTTCGACGCGGAACGATGCAGCGGAAGACATGATAGATATCATCTCGATTTTGACCCGGCACCTGCCGGAATGGCGCCAATCCTAGGGCTGCCCAGATTTTGCGGCCAATGCTGTTGCACGCTAACCTATGCGCAAACGGCATACGGTTTGATGTGACGCCGATTGACAATCGAGCGTGTTCCATTTTGGTGCACGCGTTGCGGAGTAGTCGATGAACCTCGAAAGCAAGTGGCTGGAAGACTTCAGTGCCCTGGCCTCTACCCGTAGTTTTTCGCAGGCGGCCGAGCGCCGCTTCGTTACTCAGCCTGCCTTCAGCCGGCGCATTCGCAGCCTGGAGGCGGCGCTGGGGCTGACCTTGGTGAATCGTTCCCGCACCCCCATCGAATTGACCGAGGCCGGGCAGCTGTTTCTGGTAACCGCGCGCACCGTTGTCGACCAGTTGAGCGAAGTGCTGCGCCACTTGCACCACCTCGAAGGTGGCCAGGGCGAGGTGATCCAGGTGGCCGCCGCGCACTCGCTGGCATCGGGCTTTTTCCCCCGTTGGGTGGCACAGCTGCGCAACGATGGGTTGAACATCGCCACCCGCCTGGTTGCGACTAACGTCGGAGATGCCGTGCATGCCCTGCGCGAGGGTGGCTGCGACCTGATGCTGGCGTTCTACGACCCGGACGCGGCGTTGCAGATGGACGCCGAGATCTTCCCGTCCTTGCATATGGGCAACACCGAAATGCTTCCGGTGTGCGCGGTGGGCACCGACGGCAAGCCGTTGTTCGACCTGGAAGGCGAGGGCAGCGTACCGCTGCTGGCCTACAGCGCCGGTGCCTTCCTTGGTCGTTCGGTCAACCTGCTGCTGCGCCAGCGCAACCTGCGCTATACCACGGTCTATGAAACCGCCATGGCCGACAGTCTCAAGAGCATGGCCCTGGAAGGCATGGGTATCGCCTGGGTGCCGAAGTTGTCGATGCGCGGCGAGCTGGAGCGGGGCGAGCTGGCGATCTGCGGTGGCAGTCAGTGGCATGTGCCGCTGGAAATCCGCCTGTACCGTTGCGCCCTGGTGCGCAAGGCCAACGTGCGCTTGCTGTGGCGCAAGCTGGAGGGTGGCTCAGTTGACCCGAAAGTCAGCCAAACCCCCGAAAAATAAGGGCGACAGTTGGTCGCCAGGGGTGCCGTGATCGTCCATCGTTACGCTATACTGCGCGGCCCCTCGACCGGATAGATCCGGTCATGATCAGCAAACAAGCCACGCCGGTCGTCCCGCGTGGCTTGTTGTTTTTTGACGCGCCTGCGGGCGCACAAGCGAAGAGGCTCGACGATGAGTGCACTGGTTGGCGTGATCATGGGCTCCAAGTCCGATTGGTCCACCCTTAGCCACACCGCCGATATGCTGGAAAAACTCGGCATTCCCTACGAAGTGAAGGTGGTTTCCGCCCACCGCACGCCGGACCTGCTGTTCCAGTACGCCGAGGAGGCCGAGGGCCGCGGCATCGAGGTGATCATCGCCGGTGCCGGTGGCGCAGCCCACCTGCCAGGCATGTGCGCCGCCAAGACCCACTTGCCGGTGCTGGGTGTGCCGGTGCAGTCGTCGATGCTGTCGGGCGTCGACTCGCTGCTGTCGATCGTGCAGATGCCGGCCGGCGTGCCGGTTGCCACCCTGGCCATCGGCAAGGCCGGCGCGATCAACGCGGCGTTGCTCTCGGCGAGCATCCTCGGTGCCAAGCACCCGCAGTTCCACGCGGCGCTCAAGCAGTTCCGCACCGAGCAGACCGACACCGTGCTGGACAATCCAGACCCGCGTCAGGCTTGAGGCTGAATATATGAAGATCGGTGTAATCGGTGGTGGCCAGCTGGGCCGCATGCTGGCCTTGGCGGGCACCCCGCTGGGCATGAACTTCGCCTTCCTCGACCCGGCGCCGGACGCCTGCGCCGCACCACTGGGCGAGCATCTGCGCGCCGACTACGGCGACCAGGACCACCTGCGCCAACTGGCCGACGAAGTCGACCTGGTGACCTTCGAGTTCGAGAGCGTGCCGGCCGAAACCGTTGCCTTCCTCTCGCAGTTCGTGCCGGTGTACCCGAGCGCCGAAGCGCTGCGGATCGCCCGCGACCGGCTGTTCGAAAAGAGCCTGTTCCGCGACCTGGGCATCCCGACCCCGGCGTTCGCCGATATCCTTTCGCAAGCCGATCTCGACGCTGCCGTGGCCAGCATCGGCCTGCCGGCCGTGCTCAAGACCCGCACCCTGGGTTACGACGGCAAGGGCCAGAAGGTCCTGCGCAAGCCCGAGGATGTGGTCGGCACCTTCGCCGAGCTGGGCAGCGTGCCGTGCCTGTTGGAAGGCTTCGTGCCGTTCACCGGCGAGGTCTCGCTGGTGGCTGTGCGTGCCCGCGATGGCGAAACGCGCTTCTACCCGCTGGTGCACAACACCCACGACAGCGGCATCCTCAAACTGTCGGTGGCCAGTGAGGGGCACCCGCTGCAGGCCCTGGCCGAGGACTATGTCGGCCGTGTGCTGCAAAAGCTCGACTATGTCGGCGTGATGGCCTTCGAGTTCTTCGAGGTCGACGGTGGCCTGAAGGCCAACGAGATCGCCCCGCGCGTGCACAACTCCGGGCACTGGACCATCGAAGGCAGCGAGTGCAGCCAGTTCGAGAACCACCTGCGCGCCGTGGCCGGCCTGCCGCTGGGCTCGACCGCCAAGGTCGGCGAAAGCGCCATGCTCAACTTCATCGGTGAGGTGCCGGCGGTGGGCAAGGTCATCGCCATCGACGACTGCCACCTGCATCACTATGGCAAGGCGTTCAAGGTCGGACGCAAGGTCGGTCATGCCACCCTGCGCTGCGCCGACATGGCCACGCTCAAGGCCAAGATTGCCGAAGTAGAGGCGTTGATCGTCGGCTGATCGAACTTCTGCCAGGCAATGCCGCTCTGAGATGGCAACATGCCAAAGCGCTGACTAGGCTTTGGCTTGTTCCATCTTCACCACAGAGGGATTGCCATGGGCATCATTGGAACCATCTTCATCGGCCTGATCGTCGGCCTGCTGGCGCGTTTCCTGAAACCAGGGGACGACAGCATGGGCTGGATCATGACCATCCTCCTCGGCATTGCCGGCTCGCTGGCCGCCACCTATGGCGGGCAGGCACTGGGCATCTACCAGGCCGGGCAGGCCGCAGGCTTCTTCGGCGCCCTGGTTGGCGCGATCATCCTGCTGGTGATCTACGGCTTCATCAAGAAACGCTGAATTCCCGCTAGAATGCCCGGCAATTCATCCTGAGTTGCCGAGCATGCGTGCGTTATTTCTCCTTCCCCTGCTGCTGGCCAGCACCCTGGCCCATGCCGAGCTGCCTGAGACCGACTGGCTGGAGTTGATGCCCAAGTCGGACCAGAAGGCCCTCGAGCAGATGCCCGAGATCGACCACAACTCCCCGGAAGCCCTGGGCACCTTCACCGCCAAGGGTGGGCTGAAGCAGAGCAAGGGCCTGCCGGCGGTGATGTATTCGACCAAGACCGTCGCTGCGATGAACGGCAAGCAGATTCGCCTGGGTGGCTACCCGGTGCCGTTGGAAAGCGATGCCAAGGGCAACAGCACGCTGTTCTTCCTGGTGCCCTACCCAGGGGCATGCATCCACGTGCCGCCGCCGCCACCGAACCAGCTGGTGCTGGTGCGCTATCCAAAGGGGCTGAAAATCGACGATATCTACACGCCGCTGTGGGTGACCGGCACGCTGAAGGTGGAGACGGTCAGCAATGACCTGGCGGATGCGGCGTATGCCCTGGATGCCGGGCAGGTGAGGGTGGTGGAAGACGCCGATCTGTGAAGCCTGTTCGCCGGCAGCTGAAACTATTGAATCAGAGCGCTTCGCTACCGATCGCCACGCTCATCGAATGACTGGCCCCCGGCCTCAGCGTCACCACATCATCCATCACATTCGCCGTCTCGATGCACAGCATGCGCTGCCAGCCATCGTCGGCCATGTCCGGCAGGTCGCGGGCGCGGTCGATCCAGGGGTTCCAGATCACCGCGGTGCGTGAGCCGCCAGCGGTGAGGGTGATGCGTCGGTTCCAGTGCGGATCGACAATCGCCAGTCGCTCAGGCGCGTTCAGGTAGATGCGATCAGTCTCGCCGGCAAAACCCAGGTTGCCCTGCTGCTTGCGTTGTTCCCAGTTGGCCAGGGTTTCGATATAGGCCAACCCGTCCACGCCTTCCACTTGTACCTGGCGCACATCGCTCACCGCGAAGTAGCTGTGCAGGGCTTGGCTCAGGGTGACATCGGTGTTGCCAAGGTTATAGCTGGTAAGGGTCAGCTGCAGTTGCTGGCCCAGTTCCACCACCAGCTTGAGCTCGACTTCGTGCGGCCAACCCGGCAGATCGCCCAGGGCTTCGGGCTGCGCGAACTCGATGCGCAGGGTGTCGCCGGTTTCCTCGACATTCAGCAATTGCCAGTCGCGCCCGCGCACCAGGCCGTGGGCCGGTGCTTGCCCGCCTGTGTACATGGCTTTGACCGAATCGGGGTTGCGCTCGAAGATGCCGAACCATGGCCAGCACACCGGGGCGCCGGCGCGCACCGACTTGCCCTGGCGGAAGATGGCCTGGTCGCTCAGCCACAGCAGCGGCGGTTCGCCGATCCGCTGGTAGCTGAGGACTTGCGCGCCCTGCTGGGCGATCAGTAGTTCGGCATGGTCGCTGGTGATGCGCCAGCAGTTGAGTTCGCCGTGTAGCTCGGTGTCGACCTGGAAGTTAGCCATTGCGCTCGTCTCATGGATTGTCTGTCGGGTCGTTGGACCCGGTGACGTGCAATGAGTTTACCGCTCGCTCGGCTCAGCGACGAGGCACCGAACGGGTACGGCCACTGCCATCGATGGCGACGAACACGAACACCGCCTCGGTAACCTTGCGCCATTCGCTGGACAGCGGGTCGTCGCTCCATACCTCGACCATCATCTGGATCGAGCTGCGGCCAATTTCCAGGGTCTGGGTATAGAAGGACAGCTGCGCGCCCACGGCTACCGGCACCAGGAAGGCCATGCGGTCGATGGCCACAGTGGCCACTCGGCCACCGGCGACGCGGCTGGCCATGGCGGTGCCGGCCAGGTCCATCTGGGCGACCAGCCAGCCGCCGAAGATATCGCCGAAACCGTTGGTTTCGCGTGGCAGCGCGGTGATCTGCAAGGCCAGGTCGCCCTGCGGGATAGGATCTTCTTGTTCGAGCTCAATCATGCGGTGGGGCCTCTGACCCGTGACGCTTCGTTGGTGGCGCAGTAATGGACGCCGTAAAAACGATTCAGCAACACGCATACTACGCTGATTTCGCTTCGGGAGGCGGCCGAAGGGAGACTCTGCGAAACAGTCCGACGATACTGACCGACGTTTTCGCACAATATCCCTCAGTAGAAGCAACCTTTTCCTACGAACGGGCAGTATATATACCCGCACAGCCAGCGACGACCGCACATTCATGAATATCTGTATGGATTTTGTACCGCTATGAGCGCGGCTCGGCAATTTGCTATCTTCGCTGCCTGACCTCCGAGAAGCCGCATGCCAAGCGGTCCGCAGACCTATAAGAGAAACAACAGCGATGACCTCCGCGCAGACCCGTATCGAGCAGCCATCCCGGCCGCTGTCCCGCAGTGACTACAAGACTCTCTCGCTGTCCGCCCTTGGCGGTGCCCTGGAATTCTACGACTTCATCATCTTCGTGTTCTTCGCCACGGTGGTAGGCAAGCTGTTCTTCCCGGCCGACATGCCCGAGTGGCTGCGCCTGATGCAGACCTTCGGCATTTTCGCCGCCGGCTACCTGGCGCGGCCGCTGGGCGGCATCGTCATGGCCCACTTCGGCGACCTGCTCGGGCGCAAGAAGATGTTCACCCTGAGCATATTCCTGATGGCCGTGCCGACCCTGGTGATGGGCCTGCTGCCGACCTATGCGCAGATCGGCCTGTGGGCGCCGATCCTGCTGCTGCTGATGCGGGTTATCCAGGGCGCGGCTATCGGTGGCGAGGTGCCTGGCGCCTGGGTGTTCGTCTCCGAGCATGTACCGGCGCGCAACACCGGTTATGCCTGCGGCACGCTGACCGCCGGCCTGACCTCGGGCATCCTGCTGGGCTCGCTGGTGGCGACGCTGATCAACACGGTCTACAGCCCGGAGGAGGTGGCGGACTACGCCTGGCGGATCCCGTTCCTGCTCGGTGGGGTGTTCGGCTTCTTCGCCGTCTACCTGCGCCGCTGGCTGCACGAAACCCCGGTGTTCGCCGAGATGCAGGAGCGCAAGGCGTTGGCCGAAGAGCTGCCGCTGCGCGCGGTGCTGCGCGACCATCGTGGCGCGATCATCCTGTCGATGTTGCTCACCTGGCTGCTGTCGGCCGGCATCGTGGTGGTGATCCTGATGACCCCGGCGCTGCTGCAGAGCCTGTACCACGTCAGCCCCACCGATTCGCTCAAGGCCAACAGCCTGGCCATCGTCCTGCTCAGTGTCGGTTGCATCGGCGCCGGCAGCCTGGCCGACCGCTTTGGCGCGGGGCGGGTGTTCATCGTCGGCAGCCTGGCGTTGCTGGCCTCTTCCTGGGCCTTCTACCACAGCCTGCCGACCCGTCCGGACCTGCTGTTCCCGCTGTATGCCCTGACCGGCCTGTGCGTGGGCATCGTCGGCGCCGTGCCCTATGTGATGGTCAAGGCGTTCCCACCGGTGGTGCGTTTCAGTGGGTTGTCGTTCTCCTACAACCTGGCCTACGCGATTTTTGGTGGGCTGACGCCGATGGTGGTGACCGCGCTGCTGAAGTTCAGCCCGATGGCGCCTGCGTACTATGTGGCTTGCCTGTGTGCCGTTGGTCTGGCCGTGGGTATCTACCTGCTGGCCAGGAAACGCTGACGGTTCGCCGGCAAGCCGGCTCCTACAAGGGCGCGTAATACCTGTAGGAGCCGGCTTGCCGGCGAATGGGCCAAACCTGCCTGCCCCCTCCTGCAACATCCTGAAAAGGCCATCCCGGTAACCGGTGATGGCCTTTCATTCAATTGTCACATTCGAGTCATAGAGTGTTCATGCGGCCTGCAGATACTTGGGCCCGTTCCATCACAACCCCTACGATATTCCTGCTAGGAGCAAGGCATGAAACTGAAGCGTTTGATGGCGGCCCTGACCTTTGCCGCCGCTGGCGTCGCTGCCGCCAATGCGGTCGCCGCTGTCGATCCTGCAATCCCGACCTACACCAAGACCACCGGTGTATCGGGCAACCTCTCCAGCGTCGGTTCCGACACCCTCGCGAACCTGATGACCCTGTGGGCCGAGGCCTACAAGAAGGAATATCCGAACGTAAATATCCAGATCCAGGCCGCCGGCTCCTCCACCGCGCCACCCGCGCTGACCGAAGGTACCGCCAACCTGGGCCCGATGAGCCGCAAGATGAAGGACGTCGAGCTGCAGGCCTTCGAGCAGAAGTACGGCTACAAGCCGACCGCCATTCCGGTTGCCGTCGACGCCCTGGCCGTGTTCGTGCACAAGGACAACCCGATCAAAGGCCTGACCATGGCTCAGGTCGACGCCATCTTCTCCTCCACCCGCCTGTGCGGTGGCAAGGCTGACGTGAAGACCTGGGGCGACGTGGGCGTGACCGGCGACCTGGCCAACAAGCCAGTGCAGCTGTTCGGCCGCAACTCGGTATCCGGCACCTACGGCTACTTCAAGGAAGAAGCCCTGTGCAAAGGCGACTTCAAGCCTAACGTCAACGAACAACCTGGCTCGGCTTCGGTCGTGCAGTCGATCAGTTCGTCGCTGAACGGCATCGGCTACTCGGGCATCGGCTACAAGACCGCCAGCGTCAAGACCGTGCCACTGGCCAAGAAAGAAGGCGGCGCCTTCGTTGAAGACAACGAGGCCAACGCCCTGAACGGCACCTATCCGCTGTCGCGCTTCCTGTACGTCTACGTCAACAAGGCGCCGAACAAGCCGCTGGCCCCGCTGGAAGCCGAGTTCGTCAAGCTGGTGCTGTCGCAAGCCGGCCAACAGGTCGTGGTCAAGGACGGCTACATCCCGCTGCCTGCCAAAGTGGTCGACAAGACCCTGGCTGACCTGGGCCTGTCCCACGCTGGCAACGTTGCAAAGAAGTAATTAGGCAGTAACCGGAAGAGGTCGGCAGCGAATGCGCCGGCCTCTTTCCATGAATTCGTCAGTCCGAGGCCAGGGCTCCTGCGCGTCGGGCTTTGTTGCGTCACTGCACTGTCATGTTTTTGTCATACGGGACCGCTAGGGTGTGCGCATGAATGATCTGGCCAACTCCACCATGACCCAAAATTCTCCTCCCGTGCGGATTGACTTCAATACGCCCGAGTTGCAACGCAAGCGCCGCCTGCGCGCGCTCAAGGATCGCCTGACCCGCTGGTACGTCCTGGTGGGCGGGCTGGCCGTGCTGGCGGCGATCACGCTGATCTTCTTCTACCTGGCCTACGTGGTGCTGCCGTTGTTCCAGGGCGCCGAACTGACCAGCAAGAAAGCCCTGGAGCCGACCTGGCTGCAGCAGGATGCTGGCAAGCCGCTGCTGATCGCCCTCGAGGAACAGAACCTCGTGGGCATGCGCGTTTCCGATAAGGGCCAGGCGCTGTTCTTCGACACCAAGACCGGTGCCGAGGTGAAGCGCGTCGACCTGCCGCTGCCGGCCGGCGCCCAGGTCAGTTCGATCAGCACCGACCAACCGGGTAGCCCGTTGGTGGTGCTGGGCCTGTCCAACGGCCAGGCGATCGTGTTCCACCACACCTACAAGATCACCTACCCGGACAACAAGAAGACCATCGAGGCGGGCATCGACTTCCCCTATGGTCAGGACGCCTTCACCCTCGACGATCAGGGCCGTGCTCTGGAACACGTGAGCGTCAACGTCAATGGCGAGACCTTGCTGCTGGCCGGCTCCACCGGTTCGCACCTGCAGGTCATCGAGCTGGCGCGCACCGAGAACATGATGACCGGCGAGGTCACTACCGAGCAGAACCGCATCGAGCTGCCGCAGATGACCGAGACGGTGAAGAACATCTTCATCGATCCGCGTCAGCAGTGGCTGTACGTGGTCAACGGCCGGGCTACCGCCGATGTCTTCAACCTGCGCGACAAGAGCCTCAACGGGCGCTACAAGCTGTCCGAGAACGGCGACACCGAAATCACCGCGACCGCCCAGCTGGTCGGCGGCATTTCGCTGATCTTCGGCGATTCCAAGGGTGGCCTGAGCCAGTGGTTCATGGCCCGCGACCCGGATGGCGAGTCGCGCTTCAAGCTGATTCGCAGCTTCCAGCTGAGCAAGGCGCCGGTGGTGCAGATCGACGCCGAGGAGCGCCGCAAGGGCTTCATCGCCCTGGACAGCGACGGCAAGCTCGGCGTATTCCACAGTACCGCGCACCGTACCCTGCTGGTCGAGTCGGTGGCTGACGGCGCGGGTGTCCTCGCCCTGTCGCCGCGCGCCAACCGCGTCATCATCGAGGCGGGCGGCAAGCTGCTGCCCCTGAGCCTGCGCAACCCGCACCCTGAGATCTCCTTCAGCGCGCTGTGGGGCAAGGTCTGGTACGAGAACTACGACGAGCCCAAGTACGTCTGGCAGTCGACTGCCTCGAACACCGACTTCGAACCCAAGCTGAGCCTGTCGCCGCTGACCTTCGGTACGCTCAAGGCCGCGTTCTACGCGATGATCCTGGCCGCGCCGCTGGCCATCGCCGCCGCCATCTACACCGCCTACTTCATGGCCCCGGGCATGCGCCGCAAGGTCAAGCCGGTGATCGAGCTGATGGAAGCGATGCCGACGGTGATCCTTGGTTTCTTCGCCGGCCTGTTCCTCGCGCCGTACCTCGAAGGCCACCTGCCGGGCGTGTTCAGCCTGTTCCTGATCATGCCGATCGGCATCCTGGTGGCGGGCTTCAGCTGGAGCCGCTTGCCGGAGTCGATCCGTCTGCGTATCCCGGATGGTTGGGAAGCGGCGATCCTGATTCCGGTGATCCTGGTGATCGGTTGGTTTGCCCTGTACATGAGTCCGTTCCTCGAGAGCTGGTTCTTCAAGGGCGACATGCGCCTGTGGATCAGCCACGACCTGGGCATCACCTACGACCAGCGCAACGCCCTGGTGGTGGGTATCGCCATGGGCTTCGCGGTCATCCCGAACATCTACTCCATCGCCGAAGACGCCGTGTTCAGCGTGCCGCGCAGCCTGACCCTGGGCTCCCTGGCCCTGGGCGCGACGCCCTGGCAGACCCTGACCCGCGTGGTCATCCTCACCGCCAGCCCGGGTATCTTCTCGGCGCTGATGATCGGCATGGGCCGCGCGGTGGGTGAGACCATGATCGTGCTCATGGCCACCGGCAACACCCCGGTGATGGAGTTGAACCTGTTCGAGGGCATGCGCACCCTGGCCGCCAACGTGGCCGTGGAAATGCCTGAGTCGGAAGTCGGCGGCAGCCACTATCGTGTGCTGTTCCTCGCCGCCCTCGTGCTGCTGATGTTCACCTTCGTGATGAACACCTTGGCCGAGCTGATTCGCCAGCGCCTGCGCAAGAAATACTCGTCGCTTTGATAGAAAGGTAGAGATCCGTGAAAAAGGATTCCCTCAAAGGCTGGTTCAAGAGCGGCGCCCCTGGCGTCTGGATCAGCGGTGGCGCGGTGGCCATGGCGGTCATCATGACCGTCGGCCTGCTGGCCGTGATCGCCGTCCGTGGCCTGGGCCACTTCTGGCCGGCCGACCTGATCCAGGCCACCTACAAGGTACCCGGCCAGGCCGACCATGTGATCATCGGCGAAGTGGTGCAGAAGGAAGAGGTACCGCGTGAACGCCTCAAGGGCGCCGGTTTGCCGGTGCCCGACCAGGGCCCGGAGTTCATGACCCGCGAGCTGGTCAAGATCGGCAACCGCGACCTCAACGGCAGCGACTTCACCTGGCTGGTCGGTGACTGGCTGGTGGACCAGCAAAAACCGACCGACCTGATCGCCCTGGAGCGCCGCGAGTGGGGCAACTTCTACGGCTACCTGGTCAGCGTCAAGGAAGAAGGCCGCGTGGTCGCCCAGGGCCCCGAGGCCTGGAACGAACTGCAGGCCCGTCTCAAGCGCGCCAGCGAGCTCAACGACCAGTTGGTGAAGCTGGAGAAGAAGGACATCGGCGCCATCAACCATGGTCTCGAGCGTCTGCGGCTGCAAGCGCGCAAGCTCGAGCTCAACGGCAAGCTGGATGCCGCCGCCCAGGCCGACATGGATGCCGAGCGCGCCGAGCTGAACAACCGCTACAAGGCCATCGAGGAGCGCCTGACCGGCCTGCACCAGGCCTTCGCCCGCGACAGCCTGGTGGCCCGTGACGGCAACGGCCGCGAAGTGGAGATCAACCTGAGCAAGGTGGTCCACGCGATCCAGCCGAACGCCATGTCCGGCCTGACCAAGATGGGCGCCTACTTCAGCAAGGTGTGGGAGTTCCTCAGCGACGACCCGCGTGAGGCCAACACCGAAGGCGGTATCTTCCCGGCTATCTTCGGCACCGTGATGATGACCCTGATCATGGCCGTGATCGTCACACCGTTCGGTGTGCTGGCTGCGGTGTACTTGCGCGAATACGCCAAGCAGGGCCCAGTGACCCGGCTGATCCGCATTGCGGTGAACAACCTGGCGGGTGTTCCGGCGATCGTCTATGGCGTGTTCGGCCTGGGCTTCTTCGTCTATGTGCTGGGCGGCTCGATCGACCGGTTGTTCTTCCCCGAGTCGCTGCCGGCGCCGACCCTGGGCACTCCTGGCCTGCTGTGGGCCTCGCTGACCCTGGCGTTGCTGGCGGTGCCGGTGGTGATCGTGGCCACCGAGGAAGGCCTGGCGCGGATCCCGCGTACCGTGCGCGAGGGCTCGCTGGCCCTGGGCGCGACCAAGGCCGAGACCCTGTGGAAGATTGTCCTGCCGATGGCCAGCCCGGCCATGATGACCGGCATGATCCTCGCCGTGGCTCGCGCCGCTGGCGAAGTGGCCCCGCTGATGCTGGTGGGGGTGGTGAAGCTGGCGCCGTCGTTGCCGCTGGATGGCAACTACCCGTACCTGCACCTGGACCAGAAGATCATGCACCTGGGCTTCCACATCTATGACGTCGGCTTCCAGAGCCCCAACGTCGAGGCCGCGCGGCCGCTGGTGTACGCCACCGCGTTGCTGCTGGTGCTGGTGATCGCCACCCTCAACCTCTCGGCGGTGTGGATCCGTAACCACCTGCGCGAGAAGTACAAGGCCCTCGACCACTGAGTTCAGCTTTAAGCCACAAGCGGCAAGCTCCAAGCAGATTGCCGCTCTGTCCAAACTTGCAGCTAGCAGCTTGAAGCTTGCAGCTTCAAATGGAGTAAGAACATGCAACACGAAGCTCATACCCACGGCATCGACATGTCGGCCCTGGGCCGCGACAAGCAGAGCCTGCGCCTTGCCGAAGAGACCGTGGCCATCGAAGTTCCCGGCCTGTCCCTGTTCTACGGCGACAAGCAAGCGCTGTTCGACGTCAGCATGAACATCCCCAAGCAGCGCGTGACTGCCTTCATCGGCCCGTCCGGCTGCGGCAAGTCCACGCTGCTGCGCACCTTCAACCGCATGAACGACCTGGTCGACGGTTGCCGCGTCGAGGGCGCCATCAACCTGTATGGCAACAACATCTACCGCAAGGGCGAGGACGTGGCCGAGCTGCGCCGCCGCGTGGGCATGGTGTTCCAGAAGCCCAACCCGTTCCCCAAGACCATCTACGAGAACGTGGTCTACGGCCTGCGCATCCAGGGCATCAACAAGAAGCGCGTGCTCGACGAGGCCGTGGAATGGGCGCTCAAGGGCGCCGCGCTGTGGGATGAAGTGAAGGATCGCCTGCATGACTCGGCCCTGGGCTTGTCCGGCGGCCAGCAGCAGCGTCTGGTGATCGCCCGGACCATCGCCGTGGAGCCGGAAGTGCTGTTGCTCGACGAGCCGTGCTCGGCACTGGACCCGATCTCGACGCTGAAGGTCGAAGAGCTGATCTACGAACTGAAATCCAAGTACACCATCGTCATCGTGACCCACAACATGCAGCAGGCGGCCCGGGTTTCGGACTACACCGCGTTCATGTACATGGGCAAACTGGTCGAATTCGGTGATACCGACACCCTGTTCACCAACCCGGCGAAGAAGCAGACCGAAGACTACATCACCGGGCGCTACGGCTAACCACCGACCATAGGGTGCCTGTGTAGGAGCGGCCTTGTGTCGCGAAAGGGCCGCGAAGCGGCCCCGGGATCTCAGCCGTGATGTACACATTGCCGGGGCTGCTTTGCAGCCCTTTCGCGACACAAGGCCGCTCCTACAGGCCAAGGAACGACACGAATCACATTAGGCTGCCTGAAGCTTGCAGCTTCTTCGCGGAGCGAAACGATGATCAACAAAGAAAGCCTTACCCACCACATCTCCCAGCAGTTCAACGCCGAGCTCGAAGAGGTGCGCAGCCACCTCCTGGCCATGGGCGGCCTGGTCGAGAAACAGGTGAACGACGCCGTCACCGCGCTGATCGAGGCCGACTCGGGCCTGGCCCAGCAAGTGCGCGAAGTCGACGAACAGATCAACCAGATGGAGCGCAACATCGACGAGGAGTGCGTGCGCATCCTCGCCCGTCGCCAGCCGGCGGCCTCCGACCTGCGCCTGATCATCAGCATCTCCAAGTCGGTGATCGACCTCGAGCGCATCGGCGACGAGTCGACCAAGATCGCCCGCCGCGCCATCCAGTTGTGCGAGGAAGGCGAGTCGCCACGCGGCTATGTCGAGGTGCGCCATATCGGCGACCAGGTGCGCAACATGGTCCGCGACGCGCTGGACGCCTTTGCCCGCTTCGACGCCGACCTGGCGCTGTCGGTGGCCCAGTATGACAAGACCATCGACCGCGAGTACAAGACCGCGCTGCGCGAGCTGGTCACCTACATGATGGAAGATCCGCGTTCGATCTCCCGCGTGCTCAGCGTGATCTGGGCCCTGCGTTCGCTGGAGCGCATTGGCGACCACGCACGCAACATCTCCGAGTTGGTGATCTACCTGGTGCGCGGCACCGACGTGCGCCACATGGGCCTCAAGCGCATGAAGGCCGAGGTGCAGGGCGAAGCGTTCGATGAGGGCGAAATCGCTAATGTTCCGGCTGAACCGGACGATAAATAAGGTTGCTCCCGAGCATGAACGCCCGGCACTCGCCGGGCGTTTTCGTTTGCGGTCGAGCACCAGCAGGCACCCGCGAACCGTGTGAGAAGTCCCGGCGTGACCAGTGGTTTGGCAAATGGCCATCAGTCGGCGGTATGCTAGTCGGGATTCAAGAGGAGTATCGATGAGTAAAGTCAATGTACTGGTTGTGGATGACGCGCCGTTCATCCGCGATCTGGTGAGGAAGTGCCTGCGAAATGCCTTCCCGGGCATGGTGATCGAGGATGCGGTCAACGGCCGCAAGGCCATGGCCATGCTGAGCAAGGAACGTTTCGACCTGGTCCTGTGCGACTGGGAGATGCCGGAGATGTCCGGCCTCGAACTGCTGACCTGGTGCCGCCAGCAGGAAGAGATGAAGACCATGCAGTTCATCATGGTGACCAGCCGTGGTGACAAGGAGAACGTGATCCAGGCCATCCAGGCCGGCGTCTCCGACTTCGTCGGCAAGCCGTTCACCAACGAGCAGCTGTTGACCAAGGTGAAGAAGTCCCTGACCAAGATCGGCAAGCTCGACAGCCTGATGGCCAGCGCGCCGGCGCGGGTCAACTCGGCGTTCGCCAACGACTCGCTGAGCGCCTTGACCGGCGGTCGCCCGGAAGCGGCCAAGGTCGCCGCGCCGGCGGTGGCAGCGGCACCGGCGGCCAAGCCGCTGATCAACGCGCCGACGCCCAAGAGCGCCGCCGCTTCTGCGCAGAGCGGCCGTGGCCAAGGCCAGTTGCGCCTGGCCAGCGGCACCCAGCCGTGCGTGATCAAGGCCCTGAGCCTCAAGGAGGCGTTGCTGGTGGTGCGACGCAGCGCCAACCTGCCGCAGGTGCTCGAAGGTGCGGTGCTGGATCTGGAGCAGGGCGAGAACGCCGAGACCGCGCGGCTGAACGGCTACCTGCACGCCATCGCGGCGCTGGAACCCAAGCCTGAGAGCGACTGGCTGCAACTGACCTTCAAGTTCGTCGACCAGGATGCGCAGAAGCTCGACTACCTGTCGCGGCTGATCGCCCGGGGCACGGCGCAGAAGCACTTCACCCCAGGCGCCTGATATCGGTTTGCTGCCCTGACCCCGTAGGAGCCGGCTTGCCGGCGAACACCGGCGCAGCCGGTGCCAGGCACCGCGACGCTTGCTTCGCCAGCAAGGCGGGCTCCTACTTGTCACCCGACCAACTGTCATATCCCTCTCAAATCCGGCTGCTAGGCTTCGACAGAACGCAACTGTCAAAAAGCCACCATCATGCCGCCCTCCCGACTGCTGCTGTTCTGTGCCTTGCTCACGGCCTCGGCGTCGAGCCTGGCCATGACCATCTACAAGACCACCGATACCTATGGCGTGGTTTCCTATTCCGACCGACCCAGCGTGGGCGCCAAGGTTTTCGTGTTCCGCGAACCCATGGTCGAGCGCCTGGACGGCCAGGTGCGGCTGAAGACCGAGGATTTCGCCGGCGGCGTGCGCTTTGTCGCGCGCAATGAGCTGTTCGTGCCGATGGAAGTTGAACTGCGTGTGGAGCGCCTGGCCAATGCCCAGGGCGGTAACGCCCCGCGCATCGTCCGGCGCCTGGTGCCGCCGCGCTCGAACCTGATCCTCAGCGTGGTGCAGGCTCGCCAAGGGGCCCGCCTCAAGTACGACACCAAGTTCCGCTACGCCATGGGCGATCCGGGCCAGCGCCCGCAGGGCTACCGTTATCCGTTCCCCTGGAAGGGTGGGCCGTTCCGCCTGAGCCAGGGCCCCAACGGGCGTTTCAGCCACTTCGGGCCCAAGGGCCGCTATGCCATGGACATCGCCATGCCCGAAGGCACGCCGATCATCGCGGCACGCGGTGGAGTGGTGGTGAAGATCGAGAACAACCAGAGCGGGCGGGGCAACAATCCGGCGGGCAATTTCGTCAGGATCCTGCACCCGGACGGCACCATGGGGGTTTACCTGCACCTGATGCGCGGTTCGGTGGTGGTGGGCGAGGGGCAGCGAGTGACCCAGGGGCAGGCGTTGGCCAAGTCGGGCAACACCGGCAACAGCAGCGGGCCGCACCTGCATTTCGTGGTGCAGCGCAATGTGGGGCTGGCGCTTGAGTCGATCCCGTATCAGTTCGACCGGCCAATCGGTGGTTTGCCGGACTTTACCGCAGGGAATCCATGACGCCTTGCGGAGCAAGCCCGCACCCACGGATGTAGGCGCGGGCTCTCGGGTCAATCGAGCTTCAGCACCTTGGCCAGCACGATCTTCGGCCCTTTCATCTTCTTGATGATGATGCGCAGGCCTTCGACCTCCAGCACTTCCTCTTCCTCGGGCACCCGCTTGAGGGTCTCGTAGACCAGGCCGGCCAGGGTTTCCGCCTCGATATGGTCAAGGTCCACGCCCAGCAGGCGCTCGACCTTGAACAGCGGCGTATCACCGCGCACCAGCAGCTTGCCCGGCTGGTAGGCGAGGATGCCGCGCTCGGTCTTGCGGTGTTCGTCCTGGATATCACCCACCAGCACTTCCAGCACATCTTCCATGGTCAGGTAGCCGATGACCTTGCCGTCGGCTTCCTCGACCAGCACGAAGTGCGCGCCGCCCTTGCGGAACTGCTCCAGCAGCTGGGACAGCGGCATGTGCCGGGAAACGCGCTCCAGCGGGCGCGCGAGGTCTTCGAGGTCGATGGTCTCGGGCAGGTGATCCAGCTCGGCCAACTCCAGCAGCAGGTCCTTGATGTGCAGCAGGCCGGTGAACTCTTCGCGCTCGGCGTCGTACACCGGGTAGCGGCTGAACTTGTGCCGGCGCAGCAGCGCGAGGATCTCCTTGAGCGGCGCGCGGGCATCGATGCTGACCATGTCTTCGCGCGAATTGGCCCAGTCGACCACTTCCAGCTCGCCCATTTCCACCGCCGAGGCCAGCACGCGCATGCCCTGGTCGCTCGGGTCCTGGCCACGGCTGGAGTGCAGGATCAGCTTGAGCTCCTCGCGGCTGTAGTGGTGCTCGTGGTGCGGGCCAGGCTCGCCTTGCCCGGCGATGCGCAGGATGGTGTTGGCGCTGGCGTTGAGCAGGTAGATGGCTGGGTACATAGCCCAGTAGAACAGGTACAGCGGCACGGCGGTCCACAGCGACAGCAGCTCGGGCTTGCGGATCGCCCACGACTTGGGCGCCAGCTCGCCGACCACGATATGCAGGTACGAGATCACGAAGAAGGCGACGAAGAACGAGATCGCCTTGATCAGCTCGGGGGTGTCGACACCGATATAGGCCAGCAGTGGCTCGAGCAAGTGGGCGAACGCCGGCTCGCCGACCCAGCCCAGGCCCAGCGAGGCCAGGGTGATACCCAGCTGGCAGGCCGAGAGATAGGCGTCGAGCTGGTTGTGCACCTTGCGCAGGATGCTGCCGCGCCAGCCATGCAGCTCGGCGATGGACTCGACGCGGGTGGCGCGCAGCTTGACCATGGCGAACTCGGCGGCGACGAAGAAGCCGTTGAGCAGCACCAGGAACAAGGCGAAGAGAATCATGCCGAAATCGGCGAACAACGAGGTGAGGCTGATACCAGGGGAAGGGTCCATGATGGGGTTTTTACGGGGTCCGTCTTTGAGAATGGGAGAAAAAAAGTGCCAGCGATGGCTGGCACAGGGGATCCAATGTAGCGGCTGAAGCCGCAAAAGCAAAGGGGCGTGCTGCCATTGGCAACTGTAGGAGCCGGCTTGCCGGCGAACCACCACGTCGCTTGGTTCGCCGGCAAGCCGGCTCCTACGGGTCAATTCTTGCCAGGTACCAACTGTGCCGGCGCAAAATGACAGGTGAAGGTGCTGCCATGTCCAGGCACGCTGCTGATTTCCAGGCGGCCGCGGTGGCGCATCAGCACGTGCTTGACGATCGCCAGGCCAAGCCCGGTGCCGCCGGTGTTGGAGGCGCGGCTGGAGTCGACTCGGTAGAAGCGCTCGGTCAGGCGCGGCAGGTGCTTGGCGTCGATGCCCACCCCTGAGTCCTGCACGCTCAAGTGCGCGCCTTGTTCGTCGGCCCACCAGCGGATGCGGATATTGCCTTGGTCCTGGGTGTACTTGACCGCGTTGAACACCAGGTTGGAGAAGGCGCTGCGCAGCTCCGACTCACTGCCTTTGAGGCGAATGCCGGGGGCCGCTTCCAGGGTGATGCTCTGGTTGCGCGGGCCGGACAGCGCCTGGGCGTCGTTCTTGATCGCCCCGAGCAGGGTATCGACCAGCACTGGCTGGTTGTCCGACGGGTAGTCGGTGGCTTCGAGCTTGGCCAGCAGCAACAGGTCGTTGAGCAGGGTCTGCATGCGCGCGCCTTGCTGGTTCATCTGTTGCAGGGCGCGGCTCCAACGCGGGTTCACGTCCTCGACGTTGTCCAGCAGGGTTTCCAGGTAGCCGGTGATAACCGTCAGCGGCGTGCGCAGCTCGTGGGAGACGTTGGCGACGAAGTCCTTGCGCATTTGCTCGAGCTGGTGGATGCGGGTGACATCGCGCACCAGCATCAGGTGTTCGTTGTTGCCATAGCGGGTGAGGTGCAGTTGCACGCGCAGGCGGTCGTTGATCGGCGAGGGGATTTCCAGCGGCTCGGCGTAGTTCTGCGACTCGAAGTACTCCTTGAACCGGGGGTGGCGGACCAGGTTGGTCACCGGTTGGCCACCGTCCTGCGGGGTCTTGAAGCCCAGCAGGGTCTCGGCGGCGCGGTTCCACCATTCAAGGTTGCCGTCGCTGTCGAGCATGATCACCGCGTCGCGCAGCGCCGCGGTGGACTCCTGGACCCGGTCGATCACCGCCTGCAGGCGGCCGCGCACGCGCTGGTCGCGGCGCTGCAGGTGGTAGATGCTGTCGAACACCTCGCCCCACAGGCCGTAGCCGTCGGGTGGTGCTTCGTCGGGTTGGTGATTGCGCAGCCAATCGTGCAGGCGCAGCAGTTGCTTGAGCGTCCAGGCCAGGTAAAGCGCCAGGCCGATGGCCAGGCTCCAGCCGTAATAGCCGCTGACCAGGCCGCCGATCAGGCAGGCGGTGATCAGCAGCAACATGTGGCGAATCAGGGTCGCGTGCCAGTTCTGGTTCAATTGACAGTCCTTGTACAGCGGGTGCCAGGGGCTTCGCTCAGCTTTTTGTCGAGAAGCGATAACCGGTGCCGCGGACGGTTTGTACCAGATTTTCGTAGGCTTCACCCAGTGCCTTGCGCAGGCGCCGGATGTGCACGTCGACGGTGCGCTCCTCGACGTAGACGTTGCCGCCCCAGACCTGGTCGAGCAGCTGCCCGCGGGTGTAGGCGCGCTCCTGGTGGGTCATGAAGAACTGCAACAGGCGGTATTCGGTGGGGCCCATCTCGGCGGGCTTGCCGTCGATGGTCACGCGATGGCTGATCGGGTCGAGCAGCAGCCCGCCCACCTCGATGGGTGCCTCGCTGTCGCTCGGCCCGGTGCGGCGCAGCACGGCTTTAAGGCGCGCGACCAGTTCGCGGGGCGAGAACGGCTTGGTGATGTAGTCGTCGGCGCCAACTTCCAGGCCCTGGATCTTGTTGTCCTCTTCGCCCTTGGCGGTGAGCATGATGATCGGGATGTCGCCGGTCAGCTCGTCGCGCTTGAGGCGCCGGGCCAGTTCGATGCCCGAGGTGCCCGGCAGCATCCAGTCGAGCAGGATCAGGTCCGGCTTGCGGTCGACGATGATGGCGTGGGCCTGCTGCGAGTTCTCTGCCTCGAGGCAGTCATAGCCGGCCATTTCCAATGCAACGGCGATCATCTCGCGGATAGGCGCTTCGTCGTCGACGATCAGAATGTTTCTGCCAACCATGCTCAATTACCTCTCCCAGGAACGATGTCTTGGCCCGCATTAGATAACGGAATTATTGCAGCTGTGTGACAGCTCATGGGCGGTTCTGGCGCCATTGCGTGACTGGACTAGGCTTCAAGGGGCCGCCATGGCGGCGGGCAACACTTCTTCCACCCCCGAAACGATGGTGATTCCAATGACACGACATACGCTGAGCTGGATGGCCCTTTGCGCTGCGCTGGCAGCGCCGGGGGTGGCGTCGGCTCATCACGCCATGGAGAAGGACGGCATGTGGGTCGACCACGACGGCATGACCCTGTATACCTTCGACAAGGATGCTGGCGGCAAGTCCATGTGCAGTGGCGAGTGCGCCAAGAACTGGCCGCCGCTGATGGTCAAGAAGGACGACGAGGCGCCGAAGGACAAGTGGAGCCACGTCACCCGCGACGATGGATCGATGCAGTGGGCCTACGATGGCAAGCCGCTGTATACCTTCGTCAAGGACAAGAAGGCCGGGGATACCACCGGCGATGGCATGAAGGACGTCTGGCACGTGGCCAAGCCCTGAGCCAGTGATGCCCTGTTCACCGGCAAGCCGGCCCCTACAACACCACCCTGTAGGAGCCGGCTTGCCGGCGAACGAGGCCGCCGGCGTCAGCGCAAGGCGTAATCCAGTACCACCCCGATGAAGATCAGCATCCCCGCCCAATGGTTGTGCAGGAATGCCTTGAAGCAGGCGTCGCGGTCCAGCGTGCGCGTCGTCCAGAACTCCCAGGCAAAGCACAGCGCCGCTGCCAGCAGCCCCAGATGGAACCAGCCGCCCAGTTCGAAGCGGTTGCCGGCCAGCAACAGGCAGCCCAGCGACAGCAGTTGCAGGGTCAGGATGATCACCCGGTCGGCCTCGCCAAACAGGATCGCGGTGGATTTCACCCCGATCTTCAGGTCGTCGTCACGGTCGACCATGGCGTAGTAGGTGTCGTAGCCCACCGTCCACAGCAGGTTGGCCAGGTACAGCAGCCAGGCACTGGCCGGCAGCTCGCCGCCAGCAGCGGTGAAGGCCATGGGGATGCCCCAGGAGTAGGCCGCGCCCAGCACCACCTGTGGGTAGTAGGTGTAGCGCTTCATGAATGGGTAGCAGAACGCCAGGGCCACGGCGCCGAACGACAGCCAGACGGTGCTGGCGTTGGTGCACAGCACCAGGAGGAAGCTCACCGCCACCAGCAGCGCGAACAACCCCAGGGCCTCGCGCGGCTTGACCCGGCCGCTGGCCAGTGGTCGGTCGGCGGTGCGCTTGACGTGGCCATCGACCTTGCGGTCGGCGAAATCGTTGATGCAGCAGCCCGCGGCGCGCATCAGCACCACGCCGAGGGCGAAGATCAGCACGTTTTTCACGCTGGGTGCGCCGTTGCCGGCGATCCACACCGCGACCAGGGTCGGCCACAGCAGCAGGTAGATGCCGATGGGCCGGTCCATGCGACTGAGCTGGATGAAGTCCCAGGCCCTGGGGTGCAGGCGATTGAGCGACTTGAGCAGGTTCAGGTACATCAGCGGTTCGCCTCCTGGGCCGCGGCCCACAGGGTCGGCAGGAAGATCTCGGCCACCAGCAGGTCGAGGCCGGCGCGCTCGAAGCGCGAGCGCCGGCCCCAGAGCCCGGCCTGGGCAGCCTCGGTGGGGAGCCAGGCCTGTGGATAACGGCAGGCCTCGATGGGGTGACGGACGAATGCCTGGTCGCAGAACAGCAGCTCACCGAGCGAGCGGCTGCCCAGGGTTTCCAGGTCGAGGCCACCGCGCTCCAGGACACTGCGCCCGGCCACGCTGCGGGCGAACACCCACGGCTGGCCATGGCCACGCAGGTACACCTCGCGCACCCAGCCTTGCGCGCCAGGCGCCAGGCCCAGGGCCGCGCATTCGTCGTCGCGCAGCGCCTGCCAGCCCTCGAACAGGGGCGTGACGCTGAAGTGGTCATGGGAGAGGCGGGTCAGGCGGCGGGTCAGGGAGCCTTCGTCGAACAGCCAGTCCAAAGTCGGCTGGTCGAGCGTGCTCGCCAGCTGTGGATACGGCAGCCACGCGACAGCGGCTGCTTGCGGGGTTTCGTACGGCACGTCGGTATGCTTGATACAGGCCAGAGAGGCGGCGAGCTTAGCATGTTTGCCCTTGTGGCTTGCATCCTGCCAGCAGGGCCAGTAAAAAAGCCCACCAAAGATTGCGCGATGGTCTTGCCGCGGGTTGTCCCGCGCCAACCATCAGCGGCAACGCACTCCCGAGCCTGACCAAGGAACAGCACCGAATGAAGAAGTGGCAATGTATTGTCTGCGGCCTGATCTACGACGAAGCCGAAGGCTGGCCGGATGACGGCATCGCCCCCGGCACCCGCTGGGAAGATGTGCCGGAAGATTGGCTGTGCCCCGACTGCGGCGTGGGCAAGAGCGACTTCGAAATGATCGCCATCGGCTGATCGCCCCCTCAAGTTCTGAAGAAGGAATGCACGACATGACGTCCCCTGTGGTGATCATTGGCACCGGCCTGGCCGGCTACAACCTGGCGCGCGAGTTTCGCAAGCTCGATGGCGACACGCCGCTGCTGCTGATCACCGCCGATGACGGTCGCTCGTATTCCAAGCCCATGCTCTCCACCGGCTTTGCCAAGCACAAGGACGCCGACGGCCTGTGCATGGCCGAGCCTGGCGCCATGGCCGAGCAGCTCAAGGCCGAAATCCGCACCCACACCCGCATCAGCGGCATCGACCCGGGCCACAAGCGCCTGTGGATCGGCGAGGAGGCGGTCGAGTACCGTGACCTGGTGCTGGCCTGGGGGGCGCAAACCGTGCAGGTGCCGGTCGAAGGCGATACTGGCGAGTTGATCTTCCCGATCAACGACCTCGAGGACTATGCCCGTTTTCGCGCAGCGGCCGCCGGCAAGCAGCGGGTGCTGATCCTCGGCGCCGGCCTGATTGGCTGCGAGTTCGCCAATGACCTGACCTTGGGCGGCCTGCATTGCGAAGTGGTGGCACCGTGCGAGCAGGTCATGCCGACCCTGCTGCATCCTGCGGCGGCCGGCGCTGTGCAGGCCGGCCTGGAAGGGTTGGGCGTGCGTTTCCACCTGGGGCCGATACTGACCCGTCTGCAGCGGGTCGGCGAAGCGCTCGAGGCGCACCTGTCCGATGGCCGCGTGATCCCCTGCGACCTGGTGGTGTCGGCCATCGGCCTGCGTCCACGCACCGACCTGGCTGCGGCGGCGGGTTTGCAGGTCAACCGTGGCGTGGTGGTCGACCGCCAGCTGCGTACCTCCCACGCCAATATCTTCGCCCTGGGCGACTGCGCCGAGGTCGACGGCATCAACCTGCTGTATGTGATGCCCTTGATGACCTGCGCCCGTGCCCTGGCCCAGACCCTGGCCGGCAACCCAACCACGGTCAGCTACGGGCCGATGCCGGTCACGGTGAAGACCCCGGCTTGTCCCTTGGTGGTCTCGCCACCGCCTGTCGGCCATGAGGGTACCTGGGTGGTCGAAGGTAGCGGCGCCGATCTGAAAGTGCTCTGCCACGGCGCGGATGGGCAGTTGTTGGGCTATGCCCTGACCGGTGGCGCGGTCATGGAAAAACTCGCGTTGAATCGGCAGTTGCCGGCCCTTATGGCGTAAATAGCGGGCGTTCTGTCGGAATTATCCTGTTCTTGCCGCGACAATGGCCGCCCAGATACTGGCGCGGTCCTGGCCGGCATGCCATCCTCACTGACGTCTACCGCAGGCTAGAGCCTGCGGTGCCTTGAGCGCTGCTCTGTTCGGCAGCACGGCATAACAACAAGAAATCCCGTCAAAGAGGCTTCACTATGCGTAAACCAGAACTCGCCGCCGTCATCGCCGAAAAGGCCGATCTGACCAAGGAAAAGGCCAATATTGTCCTGAACGCGATTCTCGACAGCATCACCGGCGCGCTCGACAAGGACACCGTCACCCTGGTTGGTTTCGGGACCTTCGAAAAACGCCATCGTGGCGCCCGCACCGGCAAGAACCCCCAGACCGGCGAGCCGGTGAAGATCAAGGCCAGCAATACCGTCGCCTTCAAGCCAGGCAAGAACCTGCGTGACAGCGTCAACGCTCCGGCCAAGCCTGCCAAGAAAAAGTGATTTGCAGGTCATCCTGACGGGCGCCGAGAGGCGCCCGTTGCGTTTCTGGTAACCAAATGCGGCGAACTTGCATAAACAGGGCGGGAAACGGATAAACTGCGCGTCTCAGTCATTTTTCATTCGAGGGGCGTTGATGAAGTTTCGTTTTCTTCTCTGGGCCATGGGCTTGCTGATGGCCAAGGCCAGCCGCAACAACCCGGCGTTCCAGCAGCAGCTGCAGGACAAGGACCTGGTCTTCCAGATGCAGACGCTCGACGGCAAGGTTGCCCGGCACTTCATCGTCAAGGACTTGCGCATCACCAGCCAGGGGGGCCTGCACCCGCAGCCGGCGTTCGCCATTGCCTTCAAGGATGCCGCGTACGGCTTTGCCACGCTGCAGGCGGGCAACAAGCAGCTGGCGTTCATGCAGGGGATTCAGGAGAAGAACATCCAGATCAAGGGTAATCCGGCGCTGGTGATCTGGTTCCAGGGCTTGATGAAGTACCTGAAACCGAAGAAGAAAGCCTGAGATCCTATGTGACGGGTTCGCCGGCAAGCCGGCTCCTACAGGGGTACGCATCTTCTGCAGGAGCCGGCTTGCCGGCGAATGGGGCGCCAAGCACCCCTCGACTTAATGCTGCACGTGGAACTGCGACGCCAATTCGCGCAGCAGCGCTTCGGCCTCCAGCACCTTGTTCACCACTTCTTCGGCCTTGTCGCGGGTCAGCCCCAGGCGCTCGAGCAGGGCATCCGGGATCTCGTCCTGCGGGCCCGAGCCGATACCCCGCGAGCGCAGCAGGCGCACTGCCAGGCACACCAAGTTGGGGAAGGCCGCATACTCACCATCGTACTCCGGGTCGTGCTGGAAGCGCAGGGCCGTGGATAGTTCGTCCGGCATGTCCCAAAGCTTCATCAGCCAGGCACCGATCTGTTCGCGGCTGATACCCAGCAGGTGCTGTTCCACATAGCTGTGGCACAGGTGCGGGTTGACCTCCAGGTGTCGGCAGATCAGCGAGAAGTGCGGTGGGAAGACGTGGGCCAGTAGCAGGTAGCCGAAGTTGTGCAGCAGGCCGGCCAGGTAGGTCAGGCCGGCCTCCGGGCGTTCGGCGCGCGGCATGGCGCGGGTCAGGCCCTCGATTATCGCGGCGGTGTAGATAGACTGCTGCCAGTACGGCGTGGCCTGCTGCGGGTGGTCCTTGGGCAGGCTCAGGGTCTTGCCCAGGGCCAGGCCCAGGGCCAGGTTTATCACCAGGTCGAAGCCCAGCACGCGCACGATCGCGTCCTCCACCGAGCGAATCTTGCCGGGTGAGGCGTAGTAGGGCGAGGCTGCCCAGCTGACCACCTGCGCGGCCAGGGCGGGGTCGGTCTCCACCACGCCGGTGATGTCGTCGATGCTGGCGTTGGGGTCGACGCGCAGCTTGATGATTTTCTGCGCGGTGTCGGCCAGCGGTGGGATCTCGATGGTCTGCTCCAAGCGCTGCTGGATGCGACGGGCGGTGAAGGCCTGGACGGCGCGGATGACTTCCTTGGGCGGGCCGTCCAACTGCTCGAAACTGAGGCGAATATCACTGATCGGCTGGCCGAAGGTGCTGGCGCTGGCCTTGGCCAGCATCTTCTTGAAGGCGGTACGGCCGATTTCCAGGAGCAGCCCGGCTTCACCCGACTGGATCAACAGGGTCTCGTTGTCCAGCAGGCTCTTCTCGTACTGGCACGGCGAGCTGGTCAGCGCCGGGATGGCGGGCAGGGTCTTGAGGTGATGCTTGTCGAGCATGTGCTTGAGGCGCGCCAGGGGCACGGCGGTCAGCTTACGGCCGGTCAGCTCTTCAAGGCGCTTGAGGTCCAGCAGCTGACTGTGCGGGAACAGCACCATCAGTGCGCCGATCTCGTCGTCGAGCAGCACCGCCTGGACCCGCGAGGCGGCTGGCAACCCAGGGTGCTCGGCGACCTCGCGGTAGGTCACGCCGAGTTTTTCGAGCAACAGCCGGATGACAGACGGTGCGTGTGGGGTTGCGGTATCCAGGGCAACTTCAGTCATGGTCTGTATCCATTGATTCTTTTAAACGCGAAGTATAACCAGCCTGACCGGCAAGCTGGATCCATAATGGGACGGGCGTCACACCTGGCCATATTGCTGGCCGTGGCGTAGCCAGCGGTCGAGCAGCGGGCTGACGTGCGCCGGCCAGCGTGCCAGCAGGGCCTGGGCGGCGTCGCGCACGGCCGGCAGCAGGTCGGCGTCGCGCATCAGGTCGGCGACCTTGAACTGCAGCAAGCCGGTCTGCCGGGTACCGAGCATCTCGCCGGGGCCACGCAGCTCCAGGTCCTTCTCTGCAATGACGAAGCCATCGTTGGTTTCGCGCATGATGCCCAGGCGCTCGCGACCGATCTGCGACAGTGGCGGATGGTAGAGCAGCACGCAATGGCTCACTGCGCTGCCTCGGCCAACCCGACCGCGCAACTGGTGCAGTTGGGCCAGGCCCAGGCGCTCGGGGTTCTCGATGATCATCAGGCTGGCATTGGGTACGTCGACGCCGACCTCGATTACCGTGGTAGCCACCAGCAGTTGCAGCTCGCCAGCCTTGAACTCGGCCATCACCGCCGCTTTTTCCGCAGGCTTCATGCGCCCGTGGATCAGGCCCACGCGCAGTTCGCCCAGGGCGCTGCCCAGCTCTTCGAAGGTGCTCTCGGCGGCCTGGCAGGTCAGCTCCTCGGATTCTTCGATCAGGGTGCACACCCAGTAGGCCTGACGACCTTCGGCACAGGCGGCGCGGACTCGCTCGACCACCTCGAAACGACGGCTGTCGGCGACCAGCACGGTGTTCACCGGTGTACGACCGGGCGGCAATTCATCGAGGACCGAGGTGTCCAGGTCGGCGTAGGCGCTCATGGCCAGGGTGCGTGGGATCGGGGTGGCGGTCATGATCAACTGGTGCGGGCACAGCTGGCCCATGACGCCTTTCTTGCGCAGGGCCAGGCGCTGCTGCACGCCGAAGCGATGTTGTTCGTCGATGATCGCCAGGGCCAGGTGCTTGAACTGTACTTCTTCCTGGAACAGTGCGTGGGTGCCGACCACCATTGGCGCGCCGCTGGCGATCTGCTCCAGGGCGCTGGCACGGGCCTTGCCCTTGAGCTTGCCGGCCAGCCAGGCGACCTCGATGCCCAGCGGTTCGAGCCAGCGCTTGAAGGTGATGAAGTGCTGTTCGGCGAGAATCTCGGTAGGCGCCATCAATGCCACCTGGTAGCCGGCCTCCAAGGCCTGCAGGGCGGCCAGCGCGGCGACCACGGTCTTGCCCGCGCCGACATCGCCCTGGACCAGGCGCATCATCGGCTCTGGCTGGCTGAGGTCGTAGGCGATCTCGTTGCCGACCCGTTGTTGCGCGCCAGTTGGCTTGAAGCCGAGGTTGGCCAGGTACTGCGCCGGCAGGCGGCTGGCCTTGGGCAGCACCGGCGCGCGCAGGCTGCGCAGGCTTTCGCGCAGGCGCTGTTGGGATAGTTGGTGGGTCAGCAGCTCTTCGAAGGCCAGCCGGTGTTGGGCCCAATGGTGCCCCTCAGCCAACTCGTCGAGGTCGGCATCGGCCGGCGGGTTGTGCAGGTAGCGGATGGCGTCGCTCAACGGTGCCAACTGATAGTCACGGGCCAGCTCGTCAGGCAGCCAGTCGGGCAGGCTGCGCGGACCGAGCAGGCCGAGGCTCTGCTGGCACAACAGGCGCAGACGCTGCTGGGTCAGGCCCTCGGTGGTCGGGTAGATCGGCGTCAGGGTCTGTTCCACCGGCGGTGGCGCTTCGTCGCCGTTGAGCGCGCGGTATTCCGGGTGGTAGATCTCCAGGCCCGAGGCGCCCGGGCGCGCTTCGCCGTAGCAACGCAGGTGGGTACCGCGCTTGAGGCCTTCCTTCTGCGCGTTGCTGAAGTGGTAGAAGCGCAGGCTCAGCGAGCCGCTGCCGTCGCCCAGGCGTACCACCAGGCTGCGGCGCTTGCCCATGGTCACGTCGGCGCCGCTGACCACACCCTCGATCACTGCGTCCTGGCCTGGGCGCAACTGGCCGATGGGCACCACCCGGGTGCGGTCCTGATAGCGCAACGGCAGGTGGAACAGCAGGTCTTGCAGGTTCTCCAGGCCAACCTTGGCGAGTTTTTCCGCCATGGCATCGCCTACGCCCTTGAGCGTGGTGACCGGGACGTTCGACAGCTCGGTCATGGGCTCAGGCCGGTTGTTCCACGGGCGGCTTGGCCACCGAGCAGAGGCGGATCGAGTCGGCGAGGATCTCGATGGCCTTCGGCCGCGGGAAGCTGGCGCGCCAGGCAATGGCGACGGTACGGAATGGTGCGGGCGCGGTCAGTGGGCGCACTTCGATCACCCCCGGGGCGTAATGATGGCTGTGCACCGCCGACAGCGGCAGGATCGACACGCCCAGGCCCGAGGCGACCATGTGGCGGATGGTTTCCAGCGAGCTGGATTCGACCGTGGTGTGCTTGGCGCCTTCGCCACCCTTGTTCAGGGTCGGGCAGGCTTCGAGCACCTGGTCGCGGAAACAGTGGCCCTCGCCGAGCAGCAGCAGACTCTTGTCGTTGAGCAGCGCGGTGTCGATGGTGTCCTTGGCGGTCCACGGGTGGTCGGCCGGCATCAGCGCGCAGAACGGCTCGTCGTACAGCGGCAGGGTCAGCACGTCGGCCTCGTTGAACGGCAGGGCGATGATCACTGCGTCCAGTTCGCCATTGCGCAGCTTCTCGCGCAGCACGTGGGTGAAGTTTTCCTCGATGTACAGCGGCATCTGCGGTGCGACCCGGTGCAACTGCGGAATCAGGTGCGGGAACAGGTACGGGCCCACGGTATAGATGGCGCCGACCTTGAGCGGGGCGGTGAGCTGGTTCTTGCCGGCCTGGGCCAGTTCGCGGATGCCCTGGGCTTGCTCAAGGACCTTCTGCGCCTGGGCGACGATGCTCTCGCCGACCGGGGTCAGGCGCACCGCGCTCTTGCTGCGCTCGAAGATCAGCACGCCGAGTTCATCCTCGAGCTTCTTCACGCCCACCGACAGAGTCGGCTGGCTGACGTGGCAACGCTCGGCTGCGTGGCCGAAGTGCTGCTCTTGCGCGAGGGTGACGATGTAGCGGAGTTCGGTGAGGGTCATAACGTGCGTCCATGAAGTTGCGGCCCCAGCATAGCGGCTGCAATCGATAGACGCACGTTATCAGACTTGCCGTTTTGTGACAGAAACAAAAACGTCAGCGTCGGTCCAGAGAGTAGACGAACGGCGCGACCACCTCGATCGTGCCATTGTTCAGCAGCTCTGCTGGCGGCTTGGGTACCGTGCCGGCGCGGCGGATCATCTCCAGCGTCGCCCGGTCCAGGGCCGCACTGCCGGAACCACCGGCCAGCGAGTACGACACCACCTTGCCCTCGGCATCGACCACGAAGCGCAGGCGGTTGATGCCCTGCAGCCCGCGACGGCGAGCGTCCTCGGGGTACTTCTTGTACTTGGCCAGGTGGCGCAGCAGGTCGCTTTGCCAGCTCGGCAAGGCGTTGCTGTTGGAGGCGATGCTTGGCTGTGGCGCCGCCGACTTCTGCGGTGGCGAGTTGCTCGGCGGCGTGTCCGCGACATCGTCCTTGGCTGGTGGCTCGTCCTTCGGCGGCTCAGGCTTTTTCTCAGGCTTGGGCGGCTGTGGCTTGGCCTTGGGCTTGGGCGGCTTGGGGATGGCGATCTTCGGCTTGGGCGCCTCGGCCAGTTTCGGCAGCGGCGGTTCCTCGACCGGCGTCGGTGGTTTCGGGGCGGCCTTCGGCGGCGGCGGCGGCGCGGGCTCGGGCAGCGGTGCCAGCTCAACCATCATCGCTGCCGGTGGCAGTTCGATGGCCTGGGGCACCGACCAGTTGAGCGTCAGCAGCACGGCGACCGCGTGCACACCCAGCACCAGTGCCAGGCTGCCACCGTAGCGCGCCATGTTCGAGCGCGTTTTCGTCATTTCTTGGCTGCCGTCTCGAGTCCGACCAGGCCGACCTTCAGGTAACCGGCGGCACGCATGGTGTTCATCACCTCCATCAGGTCGCCATAGTCGACGCCCTTGTCAGCCTGGAAGAAGATGGTGGTTTCCTTGTCGCCCTTGGTCTTGGCATCGAGCATGCTGCCAAGCTGGTCGGGCTGGGCCACCTGGTCATCGCCGACATACAGCTTCTTGTCGGCCTTGACGCTGACGAACACCGGCTTCTCGGGCCTCGGCGCAGGCTTGGCGGTCGAGGCGGGCAGGTCGACCTTGATGTCGACCGTGGCCAAGGGGGCAGCAACCATGAAGATGATCAGCAGCACCAACATCACGTCGATGAACGGCGTAACGTTGATTTCGTGGTTTTCGGCGAGATCGTCGCCACCTTCGTTGAGATGCAGGCCCATGGCTTACCCCACTTTCACCATGTGCGGGGCGGCGCGCTCGCCACCCTGGTGGTCCAGATCACGGCTGACCAGCAGCAGGACCTGCGCGGAGGCGTCGGACACCTGGGCCTTGTAGCCGGCGATGGAGCGGGCGAAGACGTTGTAGATGACCACGGCCGGGATCGCCGCGACCAGGCCCAGGGCGGTGGCCAGCAGGGCTTCGGCGATACCGGGGGCGACCACGGCAAGGTTGGTGGTCTGGGTCTTGGCGATGCCGATGAAGCTGTTCATGATGCCCCAGACGGTACCGAACAGGCCGACGAACGGGGCGGTGGAGCCAATGGTGGCCAGCACGCCGGTGCCGCTGCTCATGGTACGGCCGCTGGCGGCGACCAGGCGCTCGAGGCGGAAGCTGACGCGCTCCTTGATGCCTTCTTTCTCGCGGGCGTTGGCCGAAAGGCGCATTTCCTCGAGGGCGTCATGCACCAGGGTGTGGGCCAGGGTGCCTTCCTTGTTCGACACCTCGCTGGCCTCTTTCAGGCTCACCGAGCGTTTCAGGGCGGCGATCTCGCCACGCAGGCGGCGCTTGGCGCCCATCAGCTCGAAGCCTTTGGCGATCCAGATGGTCCAGGTGATGATCGAGGCGATGGCCAGGCCGATCATCACGGCCTTCACCACCACGTCGGCGTTCTTGTACATGCCCCAGGGGGACAGGTCGTGGGCCATGCCCAGCGAAGTGTCTTCGACCATCGCCTGGACGTTCTCGTCGGTCGGGGCCTGGCCTTCCAGCGGAGCAGTCGCGTCGGTCGGTGCGGCAACCGGGGCCTGGCCTTCGGCGGCAGGCGTGGCCGGGGCGGCGACAGCGGCGGCTGCCGGGGTAGCGGCGACAGGCTCTTCGGCCATGGCTGCCGGGGCCAGTACCAGGCTGAACATCAGCGCGGCAATGGCGCGCCAGGCGCGCGACGGGGTTGGCGAAGCGGAAGGTTGAGTGCGTGTCATGCTGGCCGGACCTGATGAAGAGAAATGGGTTGAGTTCTTCAAGGCCTCGAAGCAGGCCGAGAACAGACAAGGCGGCCATTATTGCAAGTAATTCTTGTTAACAAAAGTAATGAGATTGCTTTTTTTGACCTTGGTATAGCCGTTGATCGCGTTAACCCGATAGCCTGCGCCTTTCGCATTGGGAGATTTGGTATGTCAGACGTTTCAGCTTTGATCGTGGGTTGCGGTGATGTGGGCAGCCGCCTGGCCCGCCAACTGCTTGCTCAAGGCTGGCAGGTCAGCGGCTTGCGGCGTTCGGTCGATCAGCTGCCCGAAGGCGTGCGGCCCATTGCCGCCGATCTTTCTGATCGCCGCCAACCTGAGGCCTGGCCCGAGTGCGCGCCTGACTACCTGGTGTACTGCGTGGCCGCCAACCAGCATGACGAGGCCGGCTACCAGGCCGCCTATGTCGAGGGGTTACGCCATGTGCTGGGGTGGCTTGAGCGCAACGGCCAGGCGCCGCGCCGCCTGCTGTTCGTTTCCAGCAGCAGTGTCTATGCGCAGCAGGATGGCGAGTGGATCGACGAGACCGCCAGCACCGCGCCTGAAGGCTATTCCGGCAAGGTGATGCTGGAAGCGGAGCGTCTGGCCCTTGAAAGTGACATCCCTGCCAGCATCGTGCGCCTGACCGGTATCTATGGCCCGGGCCGAGAGTGGCTGCTGAGTCAGGTTCGTCAGGGCTATCGTGTAGCCGAGGAGCCGCCCTTGTATGGCAACCGGATCCATGCCGAGGATGCCGCGAGCTTGCTGGCGCATCTGCTGCAGTCTGATGCCCAGGGTGTAGCGCTCGATGATTGCTATATCGGCGTGGATGACGACCCGGCGCCGCTGGCTGACGTGGTGGCTTGGTTGCGCGGGTATCTTGGGGTGACCGAATGGTCGGATGAGCAACGCGTGCGGCGTACCGGCAGCAAGCGCTGCAGCAATGCGCGGGCGCGGGCGCTAGGCTGGGTGCCGCAGTATCCGAGTTATAAAGAGGGGTATGCGGCCATTCTGGCAGGGCGTTGAGTGGCAGTTCGCCGGCAAGCCGGCTCCTACAGGTGAAGCGTAATCTGTAGGAGCCGGCTTGCCGGCGAATGGGCTGGATCTGTCAATCCTTCTCCAGCAGCCACTGCCGCGCACCGGGCGTCAGCTGCGGTTTTTCATCGGGCTGGGCAAGATTCACCGCCTGGTAGATTTCCAGGGTGTCGCCGTCACGTTTGAACATCCACGGTGCGCCGCGTTGGTTGCGTTCAAGCCACAGGCTGTCGTTGCTACCCCCCATATCGGCGCAGTCGCCGGCCAGGCACAGGGCGAAACGATCCGGGCCGGGCAGGCCGGTCACGCTGCCAGTGTCGCTGAAGCGCACCACGGCGCCTTTGCCCTGGCCTTCGACGATCTTCCAGTCGCCGCCCAGGTAGGCCTGGTACAGCGCCCTCTCGAAACTGCCGCCCAATGGAGCGTTGCCCGCGGTTTTGCTGCGCACGAACCGCTGTTTACCGACCTCCGGGTCGTTGGTGGTCAACGTGTCGCCGGAGAGGCCGAGTTGCTGGCCTTGATCACCGGAAAACCTGACTTCCCAAGGCTCCTTGGCGGTTACCAGGTGGCCGTCAACGGCTTCGAACCCGTTGGTATAACTGGCAGCCTGCTTGGCCACATCCAGCTTCCATTCCAGGGCGAGGCCGTGTTTGTTCAGGGTCTGGGTGATTCGGCCGCTCTTGACGGCGGAGTCGATGGCGTCCTGGTTGATCCAGGTGCCGTCGAGGTCTTCAGGTTTGTGGCTGGCGCAGCCGCCCAGGATCAGGGCTGCCAGCGCGAGGGGCAGGGCATGACGCATGGTGGGGACCTTCAGGCAGGAAAGGCGGCAGGCAGGGCGCCGGCCGCCTGGGGCATCACTCGATGACGAGGATGGCGTCCATCTCGACTTGCGAGCCCTTCGGCAGGGCTGCCACGCCGATGGCGGCGCGGGCCGGATAGGGCTGCTCGAAGTAGCGACCCATGACTTCGTTGACCTTGGCGAAGTGGCTGAGGTCGGTGAGGAAGATGTTCAGCTTGACGATGTCCTTGAACGAACCGCCGGCGGCCTCGGCTACAGCCTTGAGGTTTTCGAACACCTGCACGGTCTGGGCTTCGAAGCCTTCGACCAGCTCCATGGTCTTTGGATCGAGCGGAATCTGGCCCGACATGTAGACGGTATTGCCGGCCTTGATCGCCTGCGAGTAAGTGCCGATGGCGGCAGGGGCCTTGTCGCTGTTGATGACGGTCTTGCTCATGATGACTCCTTGCGGTTGGCGGACTACGCACGTGTCCGGGTGATGCGGACCACGCCGGTGAGGGTGCGCAGTTTCTTGATCACACGGGCCAGGTGCACGCGGTCGCGCACGCTGACCACCAGTTGGACCACGCTGATACGGCCGTCGCGTTCGTCCATGCTGATTTTCTCGATGTTGCCGTCGGCGGCGTTGACGCTGCTGGCCAGCAGGGCGATCAGGCCACGCTGGTGCTCCAGCTCGACGCGCAGCTCGACATTGAACTCGCCGGTGATGTCCTTGGCCCAGGAGAGCTGCAGGCACTTCTCTGGGTTGTGGCGGATTTCACTGATGTTGCGGCAGTCTTCCAGGTGCACGACCATGCCCTTGCCCGCCGACAGGTGGCCGACGATGGCATCGCCCGGGATCGGCGTGCAGCACTTGGCGTAGCTGAGTACCAGGCCCTCGGTGCCGCGGATCGCCAGTGGGCCTTCCGGCGCCGGCAGTTGCTCGCCCTCGGCGGACAGCAGGCGGCGGGCCACCACGTAGGCCATGCGGTTGCCCAGGCCGATGTCTTCGAGCAGGTCCTCGATCAGCTCCAGGCGGTACTCGCTGAGAATGGCCTGGATACGCTCCTGGGGAATCAGCTCCAGGCTGCTGTCGAAGCCGGTCAGCACCTTGTTCAGCAGGCGCTCGCCAAGGCTGATGGACTCGGAGCGGCGCTGCTGCTTGAGGGCATGGCGAATATGCGTGCGCGCCTTACCGGTGACCACGAAGTTGAGCCAGGCCGGGTTCGGCCGTGCGCCCGGCGCGCTGACGATCTCGACGGTGGAGCCGCTCTGCAGCGGCTCGGACAGCGGTGCGAGGCGGCGATTGATGCGGCAGGCGATACAGCTGTTGCCGACGTCGGTGTGCACCGCGTAGGCGAAGTCGACGGCGGTGGAGCCCTTGGGCAGCTCCATGATCCGGCCTTTCGGGGTGAAGACGTAGACCTCATCGGGGAACAGGTCGATCTTCACGCTCTCGATGAACTCCAGCGAGTTGCCGGCGCGCTGCTGCAGCTCGAGGATGCCCTTGACCCATTGGCGGGCGCGGGCGTGGCTGCCCTTGGGCTGCTCCTGCTCGTTGGACTTGTACAGCCAGTGCGCGGCAATGCCGTTGTTGGCCATCTCTTCCATCTCGCGGGTGCGGATCTGGATTTCGATGGGCACGCCGTGCATGCCGAACAGCGTGGTGTGCAACGACTGGTAGCCGTTGGCCTTGGGAATCGCGATGTAGTCCTTGAAGCGCCCCGGCAGCGGTTTGTACAGGTTGTGCACGGCGCCGAGCACGCGGTAGCAGGTGTCGACCTTGTCGACGATGATGCGGAAGGCGTACACGTCCATGATCTCGGTGAAGGCGCGGCGCTTGCCGCGCATCTTCTTGTAGATGCCATAGAGGTGTTTCTGCCGGCCGCTGACTTCGCCCTCGATGCCGTCGGCGGCCAGGCAGTTGGCCAGCGAGGTCTCGATCTTGGCGACGATCTCCTTGCGGTTGCCACGGGCGGCCTTGACCGCGCGGTGGATCAACGTCGAGCGCATCGGGTGCATGGCCTTGAAGCCGAGGTCCTCGAACTCCACGCGCACGGTGTGCATCCCCAGGCGGTTGGCGATGGGGGCGTAGATCTCGAGGGTTTCCTTGGCGATGCGCCGGCGCTTCTCGCCGGACAGCACCTCCAGCGTGCGCATGTTGTGCAGGCGGTCGGCCAGCTTGACCAGGATCACGCGGATATCGCGGGCCATGGCCATGGCCATCTTCTGGAAGTTCTCGGCCTGCGCCTCGGCCTTGGTCTCGAAGTTCATCTGGGTCAGCTTGCTGACCCCGTCGACCAGCTCGGCGACAGTCTCGCCGAATTGCTGGCTCAAGGCTTCCTTGGCGATGCCGGTGTCTTCGATCACGTCGTGCAGCATGGCCGCCATCAGGCTCTGATGGTCCATGTGCATGTCGGCGAGGATGCTGGCCACGGCCAGCGGGTGGGTCACGTAGGGCTCGCCGCTGCGGCGGCGCTGCCCATCGTGGGCCTGTTCGGCGTAGAAGTAGGCGCGCCGGACCAGGTTGACCTGTTCGGGGCCTAGATAGGTCGACAGCCGTTCGGCGAGGGCTTCTATACCCGGCATGGGTTCACCTCTTGCTGAAGAAGAGGGCCTTGCGCCGCACGGTGTCGACTAGGCATCAATCAGACCGCCTCGTTGTTCTCGTCCTCGAATGCGGCGAACACCGGATCTTCGGTGACGATCTCTTCGGCGGCGATGAATTCAGGAGTGACGATACCTTCGGCGATCTCACGCAGGGCGACGACGGTGGGCTTGTCGTTTTCCCATGCAACGCGCGGCTCTTTGCCGCCGGTCGCCAGCTGGCGGGCGCGCTTGGTCGAGAGCATGACCAGCTCGAAGCGGTTATCCACGTGTTCCAGGCAGTCTTCAACAGTTACGCGGGCCATGGTCTTCCTCAGTAGCAAATGCGGTAGGCGTGCGCCCAGAATGGGCAGGCGGACTCGATAGTTTAAAAAATCACCAGCCAATAGGGAAGGGCTGTTTTATCGGGTGTACCTGTGGCGCCTGTATCGCGGGGCAAGCCTGCTCCCACGCATGTGTTCCCGAATCGGGGCAAGGTGGGGGCGGGCTTGACCCGCGATAGGGCCGATCCAGGCAATTGGAGCCAACCGCCGATGCCCGACAATAGCTTGCCGTCCATCGCCGACACAACCGCCCTTGACGCGTTAACGCAACATTGCGTCGCGCAGGCGCGGGGTCAACTCCTCGAACAGCGTCTGCACCGAACGCAAGGCCCGGCAATCCGGGCGGGTCAGCAGCCACAGCTGGGTGTCGCAGCCCGGTAGTGGGCCGCTCAGCGCCTCTACCCCCGGCAGGGCGTGAACCATGTAGTCGGGCAGCGCCGCCACGCCCAGGCCGGTGGTCACCAACTGGGCGATGGTCGACATGCCGCTGCACTGGTAGCGCGGGATCAGCCCTGGGTGATACTGGTTGCGCCAGACCACGGTGGCGTGGTCCTGCATGGAGTCGTCGGGGGCGATCCACGGCACGCTGGCGGGCGAGGCATCGAGCCGCTCGCGCAGCTGCGCACGCCCACAGATCACGTAGCTGGTCGAGCCCAGGCAACGGCCCACCAGGTGCTCCGGTGGCGTATTGGTCAGGCGCAGGGCAATGTCGGCGTCGCGTCGGCTGAGGTTGGCGAAGGTGTTGGAGGTGCCCATTTCCAGCGACAGCGCTGGGTAGTTGGGCATGAACTCGGCCAGCGCCGGCAACAGCAGGCTGTGCAGCACCGCCTCGGTACAGGTCAGGCGCACCGTGCCGCTGACCACCTGCTCGCCGCTGGTCAGGGCGATACGCGCGGCGTCCAGCGCCTGCTCGGCGCGTTCGGCCTGCTCGGCCAGGGCCTGGGCGGTGTCGGTGGGCAGGTAGCCCTTGCGGCTCTTGACGAACAGCGCGGTGCCCAGTGCCGATTCCAGTCGCCGGATCGAGCGGAACACCGTGGAAACGTCGACCTTGAGCAGCTCGGCGGCCTTGGCCAGGGAGCGCCCGCGTTCCAGCGCCAGGACCAGGGCGAGGTCCGCATGGTTGATCTGATATTGCATCGATGCACGCTCTGCTTGCCGAAATGCCAATGTCTGTTGCGTGGGGGCCATTTTATAGTGAAACGGCCCCCCGGAATCAATGCACCCGGTCGGCGACCAGCCCCCAACGATGGGCCAGTGAAAAGAACAACAGCAGCACCATCGTCGCCTTTCGAGGCGTCATCCGCAGTTCCCACATCGCCGCTCCAAATCGAAGGATGTACAGCCATGACGTCGGTCTCCCCGTGCGCCAGTTCTTCCCGCGAGATGAATGAGTTCCTGGATGCCCATCCGGATACCCAGTACGTCGACCTGCTGATCTCCGACATGAACGGGGTGGTGCGCGGCAAGCGCATCGAGCGCGCCAGCCTGCACAAGGTGTACGAAAAGGGCATCAACCTGCCGGCCTCGCTGTTCGCCCTCGACATCAACGGCTCGACCGTCGAAAGCACCGGCCTGGGCCTGGACATCGGCGACGCCGACCGTGTCTGCCACCCGATCCCCGGCACGCTGTCCGACGAGCCGTGGCAGAAACGCCCGACCGCCCAGTTGCTGATGACCATGCACGAGCTGGACGGCGCGCCGTTCTTCGCCGACCCGCGGGAAGTGCTGCGCCAGGTGGTGGCCAAGTTCGATGCCCTGGGCCTGGATATCTGCGCGGCCTTCGAGCTGGAGTTCTACCTGATCGACCAGGACAACCTCAACGGCCGGCCACAGCCGCCACGCTCGCCGCTTTCGGGCAAGCGCCCGCAGTCGACCCAGGTGTACCTGATCGACGACCTCGATGAATATGCCGACTGCCTGCAGGACATGCTCGAGGCTGCCAAGGAACAAGGCCTGCCGGCCGACGCCATCGTCAAGGAAAGCGCCCCGGCGCAGTTCGAGGTCAACCTGCATCATGTCGCCGACCCGCTCAAGGCCTGCGACTACGCGATCTTGCTCAAGCGCCTGATCAAGAACGTCGCCTATGACCATGAGATGGACACCACCTTCATGGCCAAGCCCTATCCGGGCCAAGCGGGTAACGGCTTGCACGTGCACATCTCGCTGCTGGACAAGAAAACCGGCAAGAACATCTTCGCCAACGACGACCCGCTGCAAAGCGACGCGCTGCGCCATGCCATCGGCGGCGTGCTGGAGACCATGCCGGCGTCGATGGCCTTCCTCTGCCCGAACATCAACTCCTATCGCCGCTTCGGCGCCCAGTTCTACGTGCCCAACGCACCGAGCTGGGGCCTGGACAACCGTACCGTGGCCGTGCGCGTGCCCACCGACAGCAGTGACAACGTGCGCATCGAGCACCGCGTGGCCGGTGCCGATGCCAACCCGTACCTGATGCTCGCGGCGATCCTTGCCGGCATCCACCACGGCCTGACCCACCAGGTCGAGCCGGGCGCGCCAATCGAGGGCAACTCGTACGAGCAACTGGAGCAGAGCCTGCCGAACAACCTGCGCGACGCCTTGCGCGCGCTGGACGACAGCGAAGTGCTCAACCAATACATCAGCCCGGACTACATCGATATCTTCGTGGCCTGCAAGGAGAGCGAGCTGGCCGAGTTCGAAGTGTCGATCTCCGACCTCGAGTACAACTGGTACCTGCACACGGTGTAAGCCCATGAGCGCAATTGCGGTCCCCTTGATCGGTGTCAGCGCCTGCCGCCAGCAGGTGGGGAAGAACTCGTCGCACACGGTGGGTGACAAGTACGTCGAGGCCGCGGGCTTCGCCGGGCTGCCGCTGATCCTGCCGGCGCGTGATGGTGGCAGCGACCCGCAGGCGCTGCTGGCACGCCTGGATGGCATTCTTTTTACCGGTTCGCCTTCAAATGTCGAGCCGCATCATTACAATGGCGCGCCCAGCGTGGAAGGTACCCGCCATGACCTGGCGCGCGACCGGCTGACGTTGCCCCTGCTGCAGGCGGCGATCGTCGCCGGCGTGCCGGTGTTGTGCGTCTGCCGTGGTTTCCAGGAGCTGAACGTGGCCCTGGGTGGCAGCTTGCACCAGCGGGTGCAGGAACTGCCCGGCTACCTGGATCACCGCGAACCTGAGGACGCACCCCTGGAGGTGCAGTACGGCCCTCGGCACCCGGTCGGCATTGAGCCTGGCGGAGTGTTCGAGCGCCTGGGCCTGGCTGCGCAGTTCGAGGTCAACTCGCTGCACAGCCAGGGCATCGACCGCCTGGCCCCGGGCCTGCGTGTCGAGGCACGGGCCCCGGATGGCCTGATCGAAGCGGTGTCGATGCCTGACGCGCCGGGCTTTGTGCTTGGCGTGCAGTGGCACCCTGAATGGCGTTTCGCCGAAAACCCGGTTTCGCTGCGCCTGTTCGAGGCGTTCCGCGAGGCTTGCATTGCCCATGCTGCACGGGAGGGGGTGCGTCGGGAAACACCCTGACGTTAGCCGAAGGTCCTGGATGACCGTGCCCCCACCGCGAGCTTTCAATGAGTGAAAGCGGGCCCTCTACGGCGGGCCTGTGAAAACAATTCCAATAGTTACGGCGCAGACTCATGAATGAATACACAGAAGCCGGGCGTCCACCCGACGCGGCGTCCGACTCGGGCAACACCCAGCGCAGCAAGGGCCTGGCCAAGGGGCGGCTCGGCCTGTTGGCCAGCGTCGTGCTGGGCATCTCCACCATCGCCCCGGTCTACACCCTGACCGGCGCGCTTGGCCCGACCGTGCGCGAAGTCGGCGCTCACCTGCCCGCGGTGTTCATCGTCGGCTTCCTGCCGATGCTGCTGGTGGCCCTAGGTTACCGCGAGCTTAATTCGGCGGAGCCTGATAGTGGCACCTCCTTTACCTGGTCGGCCCGCGCCTTTGGCCCGATGATCGGCTGGATTGGCGGCTGGGGGCTGGTGGTGGCCACCACCATCGTGCTGTCCAACCTGGCGGGCGTGGCGGTGGACTTCTTCTATCTGTTCCTCGCGCAGATCACCGGCAACCAGGCGCTGGCGGCCCTGGCCGACAACCTGTTGGTCAACGTCAGCACCTGTTGCGTGTTCATCGCCCTGGCGGTGTGGATTTGTTGCCGCGGCATGGCCACTACCATGACGGTGCAATATGGCCTGGTGGCCTTGCAGCTCTTGGTGTTGATCGGTTTTGCCTTCGCCGCCTTCGGCGAAACCACCGCGCCGCCGCCGCTGGCGTTCGACCTGGCCTGGTTCAACCCGTTCGGTGTCGAGTCGTTCTCCGCCTTTGCCGCCGGCCTGTCGCTGTCTATTTTCATCTTCTGGGGCTGGGACGTGTGCCTGACCGTCAGCGAAGAGTCGGTGGGTAGCGAAGAGGTGCCGGGCAAGGCCGCCACCTGGACTGTGCTGCTGATTCTCGGCTTGTACCTGCTCACCGCCATCGCCACCTTGCAGTTCGCCGGGATCAGCGATCAAGGCCTGGGCCTGGGCAACCCGCGTATCCAGGAAAACGTCTTCGCCCACCTGGCCGGCCCGGTCATGGGGCCGCTGGCGATCCTGATGTCCATTGCCGTGCTGGCCAGTACCGCCGCCTCGCTGCAGTCGACCTTCGTGTCGCCGGCGCGCACGCTGCTGGCCATGGGTTATTACGGTGCCGTGCCACAGCGCTTCGCCAAGGTCTGCCCGCGTTCGCAGACGCCACGCTACGCGACCATTTGCGCCGGTATCGCCGCGGGCGTGTTCTACGTGACCATGCGCACCCTCAGCGAGAACGTGCTGGCCGACACCATCACCGCGCTGGGCATGATGATCTGCTTCTATTACTCGCTGACCGCGTTCGCCTGTGTCTGGTATTTCCGCCACAGCCTGTTCGACAGCGTGCGGCACTTTTTCATGCGCGGCGTGTGCCCGCTGGTGGGTGGGGTGATCCTGTCGGTGATCTTCGTGCGCACCGCCATCGACAGCGCTTCGCCGGACTTCGGCAGCGGCTCGCATGTGGCTGGGCTGGGGTTGGTGTTCGTGATCGCGGCGATCATCTCGGCACTGGGGATCGTGCTGATGATGCTGTCCCGCCTGCGGGCGCCGGCGTATTTCCTGGGGGCTACCCTGCGTCAGCAGGCGACCATCCCACTGCAGGAATGAAGAATGGGGCTGCTTGGCAGCCCTTCGCCGGCAAGCCGGCTCCTACAGGTTTGGCGTCGCGCCCGGAGGAGCCGGCTTGCCGGCGAATGCGCGTTCAGCCGATCAGCTGTTTCAGCAGCGCGCCATGGCGTTGTTGCTGCTTTTCCAGCAGCAAGCGGTTCGAGGCGAACACCGCCTTCATCTCTTCCAGGGCCACGGCGAAGTCATCATTGATGATGACGTACTCATATTCGTCGTAGTGCACCATCTCGCTGACCGCTTCCTTCATGCGTCCGGCAATGATTTCCTCGCTGTCCTGGCCGCGACCGTCCAGGCGCTGGCGCAGGGCCTCCTGGCTTGGCGGCAGGATGAAGATCGAGCGCGCCTCGGGCATCAGCTTGCGTACCTGCTGGGCACCTTGCCAATCGATCTCGAGGATCAGGTCGTAGCCCTGGTCGAGGGTTTCCTGCAGCGCGCTGCGCGAGGTGCCGTAGAAGTTGCCGAACACCTCGGCGTGCTCAAGGAAGTCGCCTTGGGCGATCAGTGTCTTGAACTCTTCGTGAATCACGAAGTGGTAGTTCACCCCGTGCACCTCGCCCGGGCGCATGGCTCGGGTGGTGTGGGAGACCGATACGCGTACGCGCGGGTCGTCCTTGATCAGGGCCGTGACCAGGCTGGTCTTGCCGGCGCCGGACGGGGCCGAGACGATGTAGAGGGTGCCGCTGCTGTGGTTCATGGTAGGGGTGGCCTTACTCGATGTTCTGTACTTGTTCACGCATCTGCTCGATCAGCACCTTGAGGTTGACCGCCGCTTGGGTGCTGCGCGGGTCGAACGCCTTGGAGCCGAGGGTGTTGGCTTCGCGATTGAGCTCCTGCATCAGGAAGTCCAGGCGCCGGCCAGCAGCGCCGCCGGACTTGAGCACTCGGCGCACCTCGGTGACGTGGGTGCTGAGGCGGTCGAGTTCCTCGGCGACGTCGCTCTTCTGCGCCAGCAGGACCATCTCCTGCTCCAGGCGCTGTGGGTCGAGCTCGGCCTGCATGTCGCTAAAACGGTCGAGGACTTTCTGCCGTTGCGCCGCCAGCATCTGCGGCACCAGGGCGCGCAGGGTGGTGACTTCGCTGGCCATGCTGTCCAGGCGTTCGTTGATCAGCCGGGCCAGTTCGGCACCTTCACGCTGCCGGCCAGCCTTGAGCTCGGCCAGGGCCTCGTCGAACAGCGCGATGGCTTCGGCGTTGAGCGCCTGGGGGTCGGTTGCATCGGCCACCAGCACGCCAGGCCAGGCCAGCACTTCCAGGGGGTTGAGCGGGGCTGGCTGCTTGATCAGGCCGGCGACGGTCTCGGCGGCGGCGACCAGTTGCGCAGCGCGCTCGCGGTCGACCTGTAGCGGCTTGCCGGCGTTGTCCTCGCTCAGGCGCAAGGTGCATTCGACCTTGCCGCGCGACAGGCCTTGGCGCAGGCCTTCACGCACCGCGCCCTCGAGGTCGCGCAGGGCCTCGGGCAGGCGCAGGTGGGGTTCGAGATAGCGGTGGTTGACCGAGCGCAGCTCCCAGGCCAGGGTGCCTTGGCTGCCTGCGCGCTCGACACGGGCAAATGCGGTCATGCTGTGCACCATGGGGCGTACCTCGCGACTTCAGGTGAATAGGGGGAGAGCCTTCCGGCTGCAAGGCGCAGGATTGTAGCGCAGTGCGGCCCAGGCGCCCATGCTACCGGCAGGTGCGTAAGTCGATGGGAAAAGGCGACAGGTAGCGCGGGTACGACGATAGGCATGTCTTCAGCGGGCGTCGGGCTCTATAATGCTCGACAGATTCAAATGTCCCGGTACAGGTATCCCAGATGAAACGTCCAAGTGGTCGCGCCGCCGATCAGCTCCGCTCGATCCGCATTACCCGCAACTACACCAAGCACGCCGAGGGGTCGGTACTGGTCGAGTTCGGTGACACCAAGGTCATCTGCACGGTCAGCGTCGAAAATGGTGTTCCCCGCTTCCTCAAGGGCCAGGGCCAAGGCTGGCTGACCGCCGAGTACGGCATGCTGCCGCGTTCCACTGGCGAACGTAACCAGCGCGAAGCCAGCCGTGGCAAGCAGGGCGGGCGCACCCTCGAGATCCAGCGCCTGATCGGCCGCTCGCTGCGCGCCGCACTGGACATGAGCAAGCTCGGCGACATCACCCTGTACGTCGACTGCGATGTCATCCAGGCCGATGGCGGTACCCGCACCGCCTCGATCACCGGTGCCATGGTCGCCCTGTGCGACGCCCTGGCGGTGATCAAGAAGCGCGGCGGCCTCAAGGGCGGCAACCCGCTCAAGCACATGATCGCCGCGGTGTCGGTGGGCATGTACCAGGGCGAGGCGGTACTCGATCTCGACTACCTCGAAGACTCCGCCGCCGAGACCGACCTGAACGTGGTCATGACCAGCGCCGGTGGCTTCATCGAGGTGCAGGGCACCGCCGAAGGCGCGCCGTTCCAGCCTGAAGACTTCAACGCCATGCTGGCGCTGGCGCAAAAAGGCATGAGCGAGATCTTCGAGCTGCAGAACGCCGCCCTGGCTGACTGACAGATAGCAATCGGGGCCGCCTTGCGGCCCATCGCCGGCAAGCCGGCTCCTACAGGTTTTGCACGATCCATGTAGGAGCCGGCTTGCCGGCGATGGGCCGCGAGGCGGCCCCAATGCGTTTAGATGGTCAGCGTCCAGTCGTAGTCGACGATCAGCGGCGCATGCTGCGAGAAGCGCGGTTGGCGCGGCAGGCGGGCGTTGCGTACGAAGCGGCGCAGGCCTGGGGTGAGGATCTGGTAGTCGAAACGGTAGCCCAGGTTGAGCATCTCGGCCTGTTCGTTGTCTGGCCACCAGCTGTACTGGTCGCCTTCGCGGCTGACTTCACGCAGCGCATCGACATAGCCCATGTCGCCGGTGATCGCGTCCATCCAGGCGCGCTCTGGCGGCAGGAAGCCGACCGCCTGCTGGCTGTCACGCCAGTTCTTGATGTCGAGCTTCTGCTGCGCCACGTAGAACGAGCCGCAATAGATGTATTCGCGACGCTTGCGACGCTGCTTGTCCAGGTACTTGGCGAAGTCGTCCATCAACTTGAACTTCTGGTTCAAGTCATCATCGCCGTTCATGCCCGAAGGCAGCAGCAGGCTGGCAATACTTACCTTGTCGAAATCCGCTTGCAGGTAGCGCCCGTAACGGTCGGCCGTCTCGAAGCCCAGGCCGGTGATGACTGCCTTGGGCTGCATGCGCGAATACAGTGCCACGCCACCTTGGGTGGGCACCTCCGCATCGCAGGCGTAAAGGAAATAGCCATCGAGCTGGAAAGCTGGGTCGTCGAGTTCAAAGGCCGAGGCGCGGGTATCCTGAAGGCAGATGACGTCGGCATTCTGGGCTTGCAGCCAGCTGAGCAATCCACGCTCGGCCGCAGCCTGAATGCCATTTACGTTCACACTGATGATCCGCATAAATGGCCCCAAAAATCTCGTGCGTGTATGATACCCGAGCTCAACACATTTAGCTAAATCCGTGGTGTCCGGGACCTTTCATGCAGCCGTATCAGCGCGACTTCATCCGTTTTGCCATCGATCGCGGCGTTCTGCGCTTCGGTGAATTCACCCTGAAATCGGGGCGTACCAGCCCGTATTTCTTCAATGCCGGCCTGTTCAATACAGGTTCCGCGCTGGCCCAGCTGGGGCGTTGCTACGCCGCGGCCATCGTCGACAGCAAGATCCCCTTCGATGTGCTCTTTGGCCCGGCGTACAAGGGTATTCCGCTGGCGGCGGCCACTGCGGTGGCCCTGGCCGAACAGCACCAGCTCGACGTGCCGTGGTGCTTCAACCGCAAGGAAGCCAAGGATCACGGCGAGGGCGGTAGCCTGGTCGGCGCGCCGCTGGCCGGTGACGTGCTGATCATCGACGACGTGATCACCGCCGGGACCGCTATCCGCGAGGTCATGCAGATCATCAACGCCCAGCAGGCCAAGGCCGCTGGCGTGCTGATCGCGTTGAACCGCGAAGAGCGCGGCAATGGCGAGCTGTCGGCGATTCAGGAAGTCGAGCGCGACTTTGGTATCCCGGTGGTCAGCATCGTTTCGCTGACCCAGGTTCTGGAGTTCCTGGCCGACGATCCGCAGCTCAAGCAGCATTTGCCGGCGGTCGAAGCCTACCGTGCCCAGTACGGTATCTGAGGTAGCAGCGGCCACGAGAAAGGCGACCTGAGGGTCGCCTTTTTTCATGCCTGTGATTCAACGGCCATTGGGGTAGGGATCCCGCTCGGCATCGCCGGCGCCAGTGAGGATCTTCCACGCACGCTTGGGGTGGGGGATGACGTTGAAGTCGGGGCAGGGCGGCAATGATTTCTTGCTCTGGTTGGAGTACTCGTAACCGCAATCCGCGCATGCGTAGCTGCCTGCGGAAACATCGCTGCCGTAGGGTACCTCGTCTTTTTTCATCGCTGGATCTCCTAAGTGTGAGAAGTGTCCATGCTAATCAGGCGATGAAAACAGGTGTTGTAGTACCTGTCCGGCATTGCTGTGGGAAGACTCTAAAGCGGGCGTGAATCCGTAGGAGCCGGCTTGCCGGCGAACACCGGCGTAGCCGGTGCCATTAACCGCGTCGCCTGGTTCGCCAGCAAGGCTGGCTCCTACCGTTATCGGTCAGTCGGTACCGTATTTCGGCGAACGTGGCCCGTACAAGATCCCACCGTTGGGGTACGGCGACAGCAGGCGCGCGCTGGTGATCCCGGCGATCGGGTAGCCGGCATCGTCCTGCACGCTGCTGATGACCTGGTTGATCGCGGCGGCTACCAGCATGCCGATCAAGCCGCCCTGGTTCTGCCGGCCTTCCTCGCTCGAGGCGGTGGCGCTGCCGGTCCACAGGGTGGCGCCGGTCTTCAGGTCGACCAGCTTGGCGCTGGCGGTGACGATGGTCGCGCTGCTGAGGATCATGTAGCGGGTGCCGTAGTCGCTGACAGTCACGTACAGGCCAGCGTCGGCGCCGAAGATCTCCTGCAGCTTGGCCACTGGCAGCTGATGGATATCGGCCGGCGTGGTCATGCCGTTCTGGCGGAACGTCTCGTCCACCAGGGCGACCGGCATCACGTAGTAGCCGGCTTCGGCCAGTGGGTAGGTAGCCTGGGACAGCATGCTGTAGGTGGCTTTTACATCCGGCGACTCGTTCAGCGGCGGCAGGATCAGGATCGATTTCGGCCGGCTCTGCTTGTAGGCCGAGTAGTCGATGCTCTTGCGCTCGGCGCAGCCAGCGAACAGCGCCAGTACGCAAACGCCGACGATCAGGCGGGACAGGTGCTGGATCATTGCTTGGCCCCTTTGCTGGCGTTGCTCATCAGGAAGTCCATGTACTTGGCCGACTCGGGGAACAGCGCCTTCTCGGTGCGCAGCTGCTGGATCATCTGGTCATCCTTGCCCAGGCTGGAGTAGAGCAGGCCAAGCTGGGCGTGATAGCCCGGCGGCACGGCGCCGTTCTTGGCCTTGATCTTCTCCAGGTCGCGCTCCAGGGCGATTGCCTGTTCTTCCTTGGAGTCGCCCTTGAGGTAGCTGTAGACCTGCGGCTGGTAGCTTTCCCATTGGTACAGGGGTTTCGGGGTGTTGCAGCCGGACAGCAGGGCGCCGCCCAGCAACAGGCCCGCGACGGTACGCAGGGCCGGGGAGGTGATGTTCATCGAACGGTCTTCCTTGGCTTGTTCGCGTTACTGGGCCTGGGGTTTCCACTGGCCGCTTTCGACGGCGCCGACCAGCTTGTTCACCGCTTCGCGCATGGCCAGGTCGAGGACCTTGCCGTTGAGGGTCGAGTCGTAGCTGGCGGTGCCGCCGAAGCCGATGACTTCGCGGTTGGACAAGGCGTATTCGCCCGCGCCCTGGCTGGAGTACACCACCTCGGAGGTGCTGATATTGACGATGTTCAGCGCCACCTTGGCGTAGGCGATCTGGGTTTTGCCACGGCCGAGGATGCCGAACAGCTGGTGATCGCCGACTTCCTTGCGGCCGAACTCGGTGACGTCGCCGGTGACCACGAAGTCGGCGCCCTTCAGGCGTTGGGCCTGGCCTTTGATGGCGGCTTCCTGCTGGATCTCGCCCATGTTGTCGCGGTCCAGCACATTGAACCGGTTGGTCTGCTGCAGATGGGTGATCAGGATGGTCTTGGCCTGGCCGCCGAGGCGGTCGACGCCGTCGGAGAAGATGCCGCGCATGTAGCTGGAGCGGTTGTCGAACTTACCCACGGCGATGGGCGTGCGCACGCCGCTGTAGGGGCGGTTGACGCTTTCGACCTGTTGCACGGCAACAGCGGTGGAGGTTTCAGTGGCGCAGCCGGCGATGGACCCGACAGCCAGGGCGGCTGCCAGCACGAGTCCTTGTGATGCGTATTTCACGCGAGTTCTCCAGGTAAATAGAAACTATTTGCAACGAGCGTGCATTCTGCCACGTTGTCTCGGCAGTTTACCGGGATTCTTGATGGTCAAAGATGAAGGTTGGTGGCCTTGAGCCATCTTCTTGCGTGTGTCGGCGCAAGGTCCGTAGGAGCCGGCTTGCCGGCTCACACCGGCGTAGACGGTGCCATGCACTGCGGTGCTTGTTTCGCCAGCAAGCTGGCTCCTACGGTCTGCGCCCGGCTGGATCAGCGCGGCTTGCGGTTGGTGATCAGGGTGCCCACGCCGCTGTCGGTGAAGATCTCCAGCAGCACGGCATTGGGCACGCGGCCGTCGATGATGTGCGAGCTGTTGACCCCGCCCTGGACGGCGTCCAGCGCGCATTTGATCTTCGGCAGCATGCCACCGTAGATGGTGCCGTCGGCGATCAGTTCATTGACCTGCTCGGTGGTCAGGCCGGTCAGGACTTCACCTTGCTTGTCCATCAGGCCGGCGATGTTGGTCAGCAGCATCAGCTTCTCGGCTTTCAGCGCCTCGGCCACCTTGCCCGCCACCAGGTCGGCGTTGATGTTGTAGGACTCACCGTTGGCACCCACGCCGATCGGCGCGATCACTGGGATGAAGTCGCCCTTGACCAGCATGTTCAGCAGGTCGGTGTTGACGCTCTCGACTTCGCCGACGTGGCCGATGTCGATGATTTCCGGGGTGGTCATCTCGGGCGTCTGGCGGGTGACGGTGAGCTTGCGGGCGCGGATCAGTTCCGCGTCCTTGCCGGTCAGGCCAATGGCGCTGCCGCCATGGCGGTTGATCAGGTTGACGATGTCCTTGTTGACCTGGCCGCCCAGGACCATCTCCACCACGTCCATGGTCGCCGCGTCGGTGACGCGCATGCCGTCGACGAAGCGGCTTTCGATCGACAGGCGCTTGAGCAGGTCGCCGATCTGCGGGCCGCCACCGTGCACGACCACCGGGTTGATGCCCACGGCCTTCATCAGCACGATGTCACGGGCGAAGCCGGTCTTGAGCTCCTCGCTCTCCATCGCGTTGCCGCCGTACTTGATCACCAGGGTCTTGCCGACGAAGCGGCGGATGTAAGGCAGTGCTTCGGACAAAACCTCGGCTACATGGGAAGCGGCATCGCGATCGAGGGTCATGCAGGGCTCCAGGTAAGGAACGGATAGTCGTCAGAACGGCAGTTGCAGGCCTGGTTCGACCCGCAGCAACTGCGTGCGGAATACAGCCTTGATACGGTCGAGCTCCGCCGCGCTGTCGGCCTCGAAGCGCAGCACCAGCACCGGCGTGGTGTTGGAGGCGCGGACCAGGCCCCAGCCGTGGGGGTAGTCGACCCGCACACCGTCGATGGTGGTCAGGCTGGCATCGCCCCAGTCGGCGTTGCGTTGCAGAGCATCAATGATGCTGAATTTACCCTCGTCGGTCACATCAATGTTGATTTCCGGCGTGGAAATATCGTTCGGGAACGCGGCGAACAGGCTTTCGGCGTCCTGGCTGGCCTTGCTGAGGATCTCCAGCAGGCGCGCGGCGCTGTAGATGCCGTCGTCGAAGCCGTACCAGCGCTCCTTGATGAAGATGTGCCCGCTCATCTCGCCGGCCAGCAGCGAACCGGTCTGCTTCATCTTCTTCTTGATCAACGAGTGGCCGGTTTTCCACATTAGTGCGCGGCCCCCATGCTGTTCGATCAGCGGGGTCAGGCGGCGGGTGCATTTGACGTCGAAGATGATCTCGGCGCCTGGGTTGCGCGACAGCACGTCCTGGGCGAACAGCATCAGCAGACGGTCGGGGTAGACGATGCTGCCAGTGTTGGTCACCACGCCGACGCGGTCGCCGTCACCGTCGAAGGCCAGGCCGATATCGGCACCGGTCTCTTTCACCTTGGCGATCAGGTCGACCAGGTTTTCGGGCTTGCCCGGGTCCGGGTGGTGGTTGGGGAAGTTGCCGTCGACTTCGCAGAACAGCGGGATGACGTCGCAGCCCAGCGCTTCGATCAGTTGCGGAGCGACCACGCCGGCCGCGCCGTTGCCGCAGTCGACCACCACCTTCAGGCGCTTGGCCAGCTTCACGTCGGCGACGATCTGCTGGAAGTAGCGATCAAGGATCTCGACCTTTTCCACGCGGCCTTCGCCGCGGGTCAGGTCGTTGGTCTTCAAGCGCGTCAGCAAGGCCTGGATCTGCTCGTTGGCGAGAGTGTCGCCGGCGATGACGATCTTGAAACCGTTGTAGTCCGATGGGTTATGGCTGCCAGTGAGCATCACGCCCGACTTGCCGGCCAGCACATTGGCCGCGTAGTACAGCGCCGGGGTCGGCACCAGGCCGACATCGCTGACCTGGCAACCGGCGTCGGCCAGGCCCTTGATCAGTTGCTCGACCAGCATCGGGCCGGACAGTCGACCATCACGGCCGACCGAGATCTGTGGCTCGCCCTGGGCGAGGGTCTGGGCGCCGATGGCGCGACCGATCCAGTAGGCGGTCTCGGCATGCAGGGTCTTGCCGACCACGCCGCGGATGTCATAGGCGCGGAAGATGCTGTCGGGCAGTGCGGGGACCAGCTGGGCCATGTCGTTCATCTCTGGGACTCCAAGTATTCAAAGGCTTCTGGGCAGGCACAAACTGAACGCTTGGACGGTGCTTTCGCCAGAGAGTTCGCCATCCATGGCCCCGACGGTCGGCTGTCGACTCAGCGGGTGCCCGAGTGGCCGAAGCCGCCGGCGCCGCGCTGGGTCTCGTCGAACTGCTCGACGATGTCGAAGTGCGCCTGTACCACCGGCACCAGGATCAGCTGGGCGATACGCTCGCCGACGGTGATGGTGAATGGCGTGTTGCCGCGGTTCCAGCAGGACACCATCAGCTCGCCCTGGTAGTCCGAGTCGATCAGGCCGACCAGGTTGCCCAGCACGATGCCGTGCTTATGGCCCAGGCCCGAGCGCGGCAGGATCATGGCGGCCAGGCCCGGGTCGCCGATGTACACCGACAGGCCGGTGGGGATCAGCAGGGTCTGGCCCGGCTCGAGGACGGTGTCCTCCTTGAGCAGGGCGCGCAGGTCGAGGCCGGCCGAGCCAGGGGTGGCGTACTGCGGCAGGGGGAATTCGGAGCCCAGGCGTGGGTCGAGGATCTTGGCTTGAAGAGCGTGCATGTAACTTATTGAACCTGGTTGAGCCGTTCGGCGATGAAGGCGACCAACTGGCGGGCAATCTTGCCTTTGCTGGTCTGCGCGAAGAGGGTTTGATGCTGCTGCCGGTCGATCACGGTCAGGGCGTTTTCCTCGCTGTTGAAGCCGATGCTGGGGTTGGCCACATCATTGGCGACGATCAGGTCGAGGTTCTTGTCCTTGAGCTTGCGCGTGGCGTAGTCGAGCAGGTGCTCGGTTTCGGCGGCGAAGCCGACGCTGAACGGGCGATCGGCACGACCGGCAATGGTCGCAAGGATATCGGGATTGCGCACCATCTGCAGCAGCATGCCGTCGCCGGTGGTGGGATCTTTCTTGAGCTTCTGCGGGGCGACGACCTCAGGGCGGTAGTCCGCGACCGCAGCCGAGGCAATGAACAGGTCGCAGGGCATGGCCGCCTCGCAGGCCGCGAGCATGTCTCGGGCGCTGACCACGTCGATGCGGCTGACCCGATCAGGCGTCGGCAGGTGCACCGGACCGGTGACGAGGGTTACCCGGGCCCCAGCCTCGGCGGCCGCCTCGGCCAGGGCGAAGCCCATTTTCCCTGAACTATGGTTGGTGATGTAGCGCACCGGGTCGATATTTTCCTGGGTCGGACCGGCGGTGATCAGCACGTGCTTGCCGGTCAGGGCTTCGCGCTTGAAGCTCTCGGCCGCGCACCAGGCCAGGTCCGTGGCTTCGAGCATGCGGCCCAGGCCGACGTCGCCGCAGGCCTGGCTACCCGAGGCCGGGCCGAACACCTGGATGCCGCGGCGCTTGAGCAGTTCGAGGTTGTCTTGCGTGGCCTGGTCGCGCCACATCGCCTGGTTCATCGCCGGGGCCACGGCCACGGTGGCGTCAGTGGCCAGCACCAGGGTCGTCAGCAGGTCGTCGGCCATGCCCTGGGCCATGCGTGCCATCAGGTCGGCGGTGGCCGGGGCGATCAGCACCAGGTCGGCCCATTTGGCCAGCTCGATATGGCCCATGGCGGCTTCGGCGGCGGGGTCGAGCAGATCCAGGTGCACTGGGTGGCCGGACAGCGCCTGCAGCGTGAGCGGGGTGATGAACTCGGCGCCACCTCGGGTCATGACCACGCGCACCTGCGCGCCGTGTTCCAGGAGTCGGCGAATCAGCTCGGCGCTCTTGTAGGCGGCGATGCCGCCACCGACGCCGAGAACGATGCGCTTGCGATACAACCGCTGCATAGGCCTTGCCTTATTCCAGTGAAAGCGGGTGGCGACGTTGGCTGCCTGCGGCAGAACGTCGCATCTGCGAAGCGAACTAGATTAACACAGCGCCCGGAGGGGCCGCAGTAACGCAGGAGGGGGGGGGCATGAACATCAGGGAGTGGCCGCCGCAGGAGCGGCCGCGGGAGAAACTGCTGCTGCGGGGGGCGGGTAGCTTGTCGGATGCCGAGCTGTTGGCGGTGTTTCTCGGTTCCGGGGTGCGCGGGCGTAATGTGTTGGAGCTGGCGCGCGGTCTGTTGCGCAGGTTTGGCGGCTTGCGCCAGGTGCTTGAGGCCGACCGCGAGGCGTTTGTCGGCGAGCTGGGGTTGGGCCCGGTCAGGTTCAGCCAGTTGCAGGCATTGCAGGAAATCGGTCGCAGGCACCTGGCGATGGCTATCGAGCGCGAGTCGGCCATGGATAGCCCGCAGGCCGTGCGGCGCTATTTGAAGGCCATGTTGCGGCATGAGGCCAGTGAGGTGTTCGGTTGCCTGTTCCTGGATACCAAGCACCGTCCGCTGGCGTTCGAGATCCTGTTTCGCGGCACGATCGACCGGGCGAGCATCTACCCGCGGGAGGTGGTGCGTCGGTCGCTGCTGCACAACGCGGCGGCGTTGATACTGTGCCACAACCATCCGTCGGGGAGTTGCGAGCCGAGCCAGGACGACGTGCACTTGACGCAGGTCTTGAAGCGTTCACTGGCGTTGATCGATATCCGGGTGCTGGATCATGTCATCGTCGGTGAGGGTGAGCCGTTGTCGATGGTCGAGCATGGGTGGTTGGCGGGTTAGCTTGCGACAGGCCTTGCTGGCTCTTTCGCCGGCACGCCGGCGCCTACCGGTTTAACCCGTAGGAGCCGGTCCAGCCAACCAGATCTCAGCGAATCACCGATACCTTGCTGAAATCCTGTCGCCCGAACGGGTTCGCCTGGTAACCCTCCACGCCTTGGCGCAACAGTGCCGCCGCCGTCGGATGGGCCAGTGGCAGCCACAGTGCCTGCTGCTGGATCAGCGTCTGCGCCTGCTGGTAGAGGCGGCTGCGCACACTCTGGTCGTTGGTGGTGCGTCCGGCGTTGATCAACTGGTCGAGGCGGTTGTCGCAGAACCGTGCGAAGTTGGTCCCCGACTTGACCGCCGCGCAGGAAAACTGCGGGCTGAGGAAGTTGTCCGGGTCACCGTTGTCGCCGGCCCAGCCCATGAACAGCAAGTCATGCTCGCCGGCCTTGGCACGGCGGATCAACTCGCCCCACTCGATGGTGCGGATCTCGGCCTTGATGCCGATCTTGGCCAGGTCGGCCTGGAGCATCTGCGCGCCCAGGCTGGGGTTGGGGTTGAGCAGGCTGCCCGACGGGCGGGTCCAGATGGTGGTCTCGAAGCCCTTGGCCAGGCCCGCCTTGGCCAGCAGCGCCTTGGCCTTCTTGTGGTCCATGGCGTAGCCGGGCAGGTCCTTGGCGTAGCTCCAGGTGTTGGGCGGGTAGGGGCCGTTGGCGGCGATGGCAGTGTCTTCGAACACGGCCTTGAGATAGGCCGGCTTGTCGAAGGCGAGGTTGATCGCCTGGCGCACCTCGGGTTTGTCCAGTGGTGGGTGCTGGCTGTTGATAGCGACGAAGGCGGTCATGAACGCCGGGGTGGTGGCGACCTTGAGGTTGCCATCCTTGCCGGCTTCGGCGATGTCCAGCGGCTTGGGCGACAGGGCCACCTGGCATTCGCCGCGCTTGAGCTTCTGCAGGCGCACGTTGGCGTCCGGGGTGATGGCGAAGATCAGTGGGTCGACGGCTGGCTTGCCGGCGAAGTAATCCGGGTTGGCGCGGTAACGCACCATGGCGTCCTTCTGGAAGCGCTGGAACACGAACGGCCCGGTGCCGATCGGCTGGCTGTTGAGTTTTTCCGGGGTGCCGGCCTTGAGCAGCTTGTCGGCGTACTCGGCCGAGTAGATCGAGGCGAAGCCCATGCTCAGGGTCGCCAGGAAGGTGGCGTCGGCGTGGGTCAGGGTGAAGCGCACGGCATGCGGATCTGGCGCATCGATGGCCTTGATCAGGCTGCCCAGTTGCAACGATTGCGCATGCGGATAGCCGCCTGGAGCGGTCTTGTGCCAGGCATGGGCGGGATAGAGCATGCGCTGGAAGCTGAACAGCACGTCGTCGGCGTCCAGTTCGCGGGTCGGCTTGAAGTAAGGAGTGGTGTGGAACTTCACGTCCGGGCGCAGCTTGAAGTCGTAGATCAGGCCGTCGGGCGACACCGTCCAGCTTTGCGCCAGGCTCGGCACCACCTTGCCTGCTTCGGCGTCGAACTCGACCAGGCGATTCATCAGCGTGTCGGCCGAGGCGTTGGTGGTGGTCAGCGAGTTGTACTGCACCACGTCGAAGCCTTCGGGGCTGGCTTCGGTGCATACCGCCAGCGGCGCAGCCTGGGCCAGGCCGGCGGTGCACAGCGCGGTGAAAAAGAGGGAGAGGGCGGCGGCACGCATGGTGGCTCCTTGGCTGGTGAGATGGCCCATCTGCCGGTGCAGTCTGGAAATCGTCCTACCCTAGTGCGCGTTTTCCGAAATGACCACTCCCTTTTTCCATTGCCTGGCGACGAGTGGTCGACAGTGCGGCGGGCGAGTCGCTATGCTGCTCGCGCGCAATTTGCAGCACGGCGATGCTCATCTTCTGTTGTTGCAGCGTAGTCTTTCTGGTATAAAGCAGCGCTCTTTTCTAGGGGCTCGGCCTGTCGCATCAGCGGATCCGGTCGATAAGACCTCCAGAATCACGGCGCCTGGCGCCAAAGACTGAGAGATTAAGCGGCCAACCCATGCCGGGTTGGGCATGTGGTTTTAGAGGGCTGAGTCATGTCGAGAGTCTGTCAAGTTACTGGTAAGGGTCCAGTAACCGGGAACAACATTTCCCACGCAAACAACAAAACCCGTCGTCGTTTCCTGCCGAACCTGCAGCACCACCGTTTCTGGGTTGAGTCCGAGAAGCGTTTCGTGCGTCTGCGCGTATCCGCCAAAGGCATGCGCGTCATTGACAAGCGTGGTATCGACGTAGTGCTGGCCGAGCTGCGCGCTCGCGGCGAAAAGTTCTAAGGAGAACGTCATGCGTGAATTGATCCGTCTGGTTTCGAGTGCCGGTACCGGCCACTTCTACACCACCGACAAGAACAAGCGCACCACTCCGGACAAGATCGAGATCAAGAAGTACGATCCGGTCGTCCGCAAGCACGTGGTGTACAAGGAAGCCAAGATCAAGTAATTGATCGGCAACCTGAAAAAACCCGCATCTGAAAGGACGCGGGTTTTTTTATGCCTGTCCGAACGGCATCGTCGGGCAAGCCCGCTCCCCGTGCTTACTTCTGCTCGAACAGCACGTAGATCTTGCGGCACGGCTCCAGCACCTCCCAGGTGCCCTTGAAGCCGGCCGGGATGACGAAGCGGTCACCGGCGCGCAGGGTCTTGGCGTTGCCGTCCTGGTCGCGCAGCACCGACACGCCCTGGACGATCTCGCAGTATTCGTGCTCGGTGTAGCTCACCGTCCATTGCCCCACCTCACCCTCCCAGACGCCGGCGGCGAACTGCCCGCAGGGGCTGGCGTAATGGTTGTAGACAGCCTGGTCAGGCTCGCCCTTGAGGATTTTCTCCGCCGCCGGGCGGTAGCGTTCGGCCTCGGTGAGTACCTGGGCAAAATCGACGATGCTGGCGATGCTCATGGTGGTTCCCCTGTTGTTGTTTAATAAAATGCACATCAGTAGGCGTTTAGGCCATTCGTGTCAAATATATTGATAGTTTCCCCGCCCTGGTTTAGGGTGTCGGGTGCCGGTGTGCGTTCGTCGCCCGGCCAGAATTTCTGACAGCGCCCGTGAGTCCTCAGTGCGGCGTTGCACCTTAACAAGAGAGGAGTTTCCTATGACCACCCTGACTCGTGCGGACTGGGAACAGCGTGCCCAGCAACTGAAGATCGAAGGCCGTGCCTTCATCGACGGCGAATACACCGATGCCGCCTCCGGTGAAACCTTCGACTGCCTGAGCCCGGTGGACGGACGCTTCCTGGCCAAGGTCGCCAGCTGCGACCTGGCCGACGCCAACCGCGCCGTCGACAACGCCCGCGCGGTGTTCGAATCCGGTGCCTGGTCGCGCCTGGCCCCGGCCAAGCGCAAGGCCAAGCTGATCCGTTTCGCCGATCTGCTGCGCAAGCACGTCGAGGAACTGGCCCTGCTCGAAACCCTCGACATGGGCAAGCCGATCGGTGACTCCTCTTCCATCGACATTCCCGGCGCGGCCCAGGCCATCCACTGGACTGCCGAAGCCATCGACAAAGTCTACGACGAAGTCGCGCCGACCCCGCACGACCAGCTCGGCCTGGTTACCCGCGAGCCAGTGGGTGTGGTTGGCGCCATCGTGCCCTGGAACTTCCCGCTGCTGATGGCCTGCTGGAAACTCGGCCCCGCCCTGGCCACCGGTAACTCGGTCGTGCTCAAGCCATCGGAAAAGTCGCCGCTGACCGCCATCCGTATCGCCCAGCTGGCCATCGAGGCCGGTATCCCGAAAGGCGTGCTGAACGTGCTGCCAGGCTACGGCCACACCGTGGGCAAGGCCCTGGCCCTGCACATGGACGTCGACACCCTGGTGTTCACCGGCTCGACCAAGATCGCCAAGCAACTGATGGTGTATGCCGGCGAGTCGAACATGAAGCGCGTCTGGCTGGAAGCCGGTGGCAAGAGCCCGAACATCGTCTTCGCCGACGCCCCTGACCTGCAGGCCGCCGCCGAGGCCGCGGCCAGTGCCATCGCCTTCAACCAGGGCGAAGTCTGCACCGCAGGTTCGCGCCTGTTGGTCGAGCGCTCGATCAAGGACAAGTTCCTGCCGATGGTGGTCGAGGCCCTCAAGGCCTGGAAGCCAGGCAACCCACTGGATCCGGCGACTACCGTCGGCGCACTGGTCGATACCCAGCAGATGAACACCGTGCTGTCGTACATCGACGCCGGTCACCAGGACGGTGCCAAGCTGCTGGCTGGTGGCAAGCGCATCCTCGAAGAAACCGGCGGCACCTACGTCGAACCGACCATCTTCGACGGCGTGACCAATGCCATGAAGATCGCCAAGGAAGAGATTTTCGGCCCGGTACTGTCGGTGATCACTTTCGACACCGCCGAAGAAGCGGTGGCGATTGCCAACGATACGCCGTATGGCCTGGCTGCCGGGATCTGGACCGCGGATATCTCCAAGGCCCACAACACCGCCCGCGCCGTGCGTGCCGGCAGCGTCTGGGTCAACCAGTACGACGGCGGCGACATGACCGCGCCGTTCGGTGGCTTCAAGCAGTCGGGCAACGGCCGTGACAAGTCGCTGCACGCCCTGGACAAATACACCGAGCTGAAGGCGACCTGGATCAAGCTGTGATCCAGTAACGTCTCATTGCGGGGCTCGTGGGAGCGGGCTTGCCCCGCGATGATCCGCAGACAGCCGGGCCGGTTCACGCCGTCCCGGCTTTGTCGTCTCTGTCATACACGATTTGCGCTGAAAGGAGGCTGTGATGCGTTGGGGAACCTACTTTGCCGTACTGGCCGCAGTGCTCAGTGTCGGGCTCGCGCTCGGCGTGAGCATGCCGCTGGTGTCCTTGCGCCTGGAGGGCTGGGGCTACGGTGGGTTTGCCATTGGCGTGATGGCGGCGATGCCGGCGCTCGGCGTGCTGGTCGGTGCCAGCTTGTCCAGCCGCCTTGCTGGCTGGGTCGGCGTACCCACGGCCATGCGCTTGTGCCTGTGGGGCGGGGCGTTGTCGATCGGCCTGCTGGCGCTGCTGCCCAGCTATACGCTGTGGCTGTTGCTGCGACTGATGATCGGCATGTCGCTGACAGTGGTGTTCATCCTCGGCGAAAGCTGGATCAACCAACTGGTGGTCGAGCAGTGGCGTGGTCGGCTGGTGGCGCTGTACGGTAGCAGTTATGCCCTGAGCCAACTGGCCGGGCCGCTGGTGCTGGGTTTCCTGGGCTCGGACGATGATTTCGGGTTCTGGGCGGCTACCGGCTTGTTGCTGGTCGCGCCGTTGATCCTGTTGGGGCGCGGTGGCGCGCCGACCACCGAGGCGTGCAGCGTTACCCTCGTCGACCTGTTCGGCTTCTGCCGGCGCCTTCCGGTGATCGCCTGGGCCATCGCCTTGTTCGCCGCGTTCGAGGCGATGATCCTCACCCTGTTGCCGGTGTACTGCCTGCAGCAGGGCTTCACGACTGAAGTGGCCTTGTTCATGGTCAGCACGGTGGTGGTGGGGGATGCGCTGTTGCAACTGCCGATTGGCGCACTGGCCGACCGCATGTCGCGGCGCACGCTGTTCAGCGGTTGCGCCGTGACCCTGCTGCTGTCGAGCCTGGCGATTCCGTTGCTGTTGCATACGCTGGCGATCTGGCCGTTATGGGTGCTGTTCGGCGCCAGTGCCGGTGGCTTGTTCACATTGTCGCTGGTGCTGATTGGCGAGCGCTACCGGGATGACGCGCTGGTGCGGGCCAACGCCCATGTGGCGCAGCTGTGGGGGATTGGCTGCCTGATCGGGCCGTTGCTGGCTGGGGCGGGTAGCCAATGGATCAGCGGGCATGCGTTGCCGTTGCTGATGGCGGTGGGCGCGGCGGGGTTGGTGTTGCTGACCCGGCGGCGGGGTGCCTTCGAGCCGGCGTCGGCCTGATCCATCCTGGGGCTGCTGCGCAGCCCATCGCGGCACAAGGCCGCTTCTACAGAAGATCGCGGTCTCCTGTAGGAGCGGCCTTGTGCCGCGAAAGGGGCGCAAAGCGCCCCCGAGCAATCCCAATTACAACATCTTCTCCAGCCCGACCGCCTTGCTGATCCAGGCATTGAAGCGCCGCCACAGTCCGCCGGGCTCGGTCGCCAGCATGTGCCGCTGGCCATTGTCCTCGGTCGCCCAGGCCAGCTTGCCGTCCACCAGCTTCACTTGGTAGCTCAGTGCCGGGGCCATGCCCTGCACCGCCAGTTCGCGGGTGTACTCAGCCAGCTCCGGGCTGTCCACCAGCACGCCGACTTCGGTGTTCCACAACACCGAGCGCGGGTCGAAGTTGAACGAGCCGATGAAGGTCTTGCGTCGGTCGAAGACCATCGCCTTGCTGTGCAGGCTCGAATCAGAGCTGCCGTGAAAGCCAAGCCGCAGTCGCGGCGAGCCGGGCTGGCGGCGCAGCTCGTACAGCTGTACGCCGTGCTCCAGCAGGGCGCGGCGGTAGGGCGCGTAGCCACCGTGCACCGCTGGCACATCGGTGGCCTCCAGCGAGTTGGTCAGCAGCTTGACCGAGGTGCCGGCATCGGCCCGGCTGGTGAGGTACAGCAGGCCCGGTTCGCCCGGCACGAAATAGGCCGACACCAGGATCAGCTCCTTGTGCACGGCGTTCAGGTCCGGGGCCAGTTGTTGGGTCAGCAGCAGTTGCGGGTCTGGCTCGTCATCGGCCAGTACCTTGCTGGGTGCGTCCCACAGTGCCTGGCCGTGGGCCCAGATCAGCTCGTTGCGCCAGATGTCCAGGCGCGGTTCGGTCTGGTAGGCCATGAGCCGGTCGTACAGGGCCTTGCGCTGGGTACGCGCCTGGGCCAGGGACACTTCCAGGCGCTGCCGGCTGCGCCACAGGTCGTCAGCGTCGGGCGGCCACCAGAGGAAGTCGCCGATGGGGCGGCTCAGGGCGCTGTTCCAATACTGGTCGAAACTGTGGCCGAGCTGCGCGGCCACAGGCCCGACGCCCAGCAGGTCGATGTCGGTGAAGTTGAGGTTGGGCTCGGCGTCGAAGTATTCGTCGCCCAGGTTGCGCCCGCCGACGATGGCCATGCTGTTGTCCACCAGGAACAGCTTGTTGTGCATGCGCCGGTGCTGGCGCGACAGGTTGAACAGCCGACCGACGGCGCGGGTCGCCCCGGTGCTGCGCCCCAGGTGCAGGGGGTTGAACACGCGGATATGGATGTTTGGGTGGGCGGCGAGGGTACCCATCAGGTTGTCCAGGCCGTCGCTGGTGGTGTCGTCGAGTAGGATGCGCACGCGCACGCCGCGGTCGGCGGCGCGCAGCAGCTCATGTACCAGCGCGCGGGTGCTGAGGCCGTCGTGGACGATGTAATACTGCAAGTCGATGCTGGCCTGGGCGTTACGGATCAGTTCGGCGCGGGCGCGAAACGCCTCGTTGCTGTTGGGCAGCAGGCGAAAGCCCGAGCGCCCTTCGTAGGGCGCGGCCTGGCGCTGCACCGAACGGCCGAACGGCGAGTCGCTGGCTGGCAGGGCCTGACTGACTTCGCGGGGCGTGCCGACGCTGGCGCAGCCCGACAGGCCGAGCAGCAGCGCCAGCAGCACAGGCAAGGCGCGCTGGAGTCTCAAGGGTGGATCGTCCTGTGTAGCAAGGGCTTATGGGGTTTGACCGTGGCAAGCGGCGCAAAGTTACCCGTCGGTGCGTTCGGCATCCAGTAGACGAAGGGCGGTTTCACCGACCTTGCGCACGGCGGCCTCGACCTGCGCCGTCGGCCGGGCGGCGAAGTTCATGCGCAGGCAGTTGCGGTACTTGCCCGAGGCCGAGAAGATGCTGCCGACGGCGATCTGTACACCTTGTTCCAGTAAAGCGCGGTTCAGGCGCAGCGTATCGAAACTTTCCGGCAATTCCACCCATAGCATGAAACCACCCTGTGGCCGGCTGGCGCGGGTGCCGGGCGGGAAGTAGCGGGTCACCCAGTCGCACATCAGGTCGCGGCCGCGCTGGTACTGGCTGCGCATGCGCCGCAGGTGCGGTTGGTAGTGGCCTTCGGCGATGAAGTCGGCGACCGCCAACTGCGGCTGGCAGGCGGTGCTGCCGGTGCTGATGTACTTCATGTGCAGCACCCGTTCCAGGTAGCGCCCTGGCGCCACCCAGCCGACCCGCAGGCCGGGGGCGAGGGTCTTGGAGAACGAACTGCACAGCAGTACCCGGCCATCGTCGTCGAATGACTTGAGGGTACGCGGACGCGGGTAGGTGTAGGCCAGGTCGCCATACACATCGTCCTCGAGGATCGCCACGTCGTAACGCTGGGCCAGCGTCAGCAAGGCCTTCTTGCGCGCTTCGGGCATGATGTAGCCCATCGGGTTGTTGCAGCTGGGGGTGATCTGGATGAGCTTGATCGGCCATTGCTCCAGGGCCAGTTCCAGGGCCTCCAGGCTGATCCCGGTGATCGGGTCGGTGGGGATCTCCAGGGCTTTCATGCCCAGGCCCTTGAGCGTCTGCATGGCGCCATGGAAGCTGGGCGAGTCGACCGCGACGATATCGCCGGGCTGGCACACCGCGCGGATGCTGCATGACAACGCCTCATGGCAACCGGTGGTCACCACCAGGTCGGGCGGGCCCAGGCGGCAGCCGGAGTCGAGCATCAACCGGGCGATCTGCTCGCGCAGGTGGGCGTTGCCGTGGATGTTGTCGTAGTACAGGCCGGGCATGTCCATGCGCCGGCTGATCTGCGCCAGGCTGCGCAGCAGTGGCTTGAGCGTGGGGCTGTCGACATCGGGCATGCCGCGGCCTAGCTGGATCACGTCGGGGCGCGGCGTGGCGCGCACCAGTTCCAGCACTTGTTCCCACTGGGAGATATCCACCGGCCGTTGGGCTGGTCGGCTGATGTCGGGCAGGGCCGGGAGCTGGCGGTCCTCGGCGACGAAGTAGCCGGACTTGGGCCGGGGCGATACCAGGCCGTTGTCCTCCAGCAGGCGGTAGGCCTGCTGCACGGTGCTCAGGCTGACGCCGTGTTCCACACTCAGGGCACGCACCGACGGCAGGCGCTGGCCCGGGCGATAGAGGCCTTGTTCGATGCGCGAGCCAAGCAGCTCGGCCAGGTTGAAGTAGAGCGTCACGGGATACTCCTGCGCAGGGTGCGGATCAGGTACCGATACAGATAGCCAGAAAATACTGCATTCAGCCGAGTTTGTGCCAATTCTGTATGGAAATAATAAACCGGTGTTGGATCTGTATCCTCGGTCGTCTGGCGCGCATGCTCACTCCACAGTATCAGCTGAGTAGGGAGAGTACGGCGATGGGAAGCATGAGCGATGTGCGTGTGCAGTTGTTGGCCAAGGAACTGGAGGCAGGGCAGCGAACCCAGGTCTACGACACTCGCCTTGGCCTGATGCTGCACCGATGGCGCACCCGCAAGGCCCTGCTGGACCTGGATGCGCGCCAGTTGCAGGATATCGGGTTGAGCTGCGAAGAGGCGTGGAAAGAGGGCTGCAAGCCGTTCTGGAAGGCCTAGCGGATGGCGCCGGCCCCGCTGGTCAGGCGGCGCCCAGGACGGTCCATGGCCTGCTTCGGCGGGTAGCGTCAGACCAGCTCCTTGAGCCGGTACCAGAGCATGCCCAGCGCCAGTAACGGCGAGCGCATCAGCTTGCCACCGGGGAAGGTCGGGTGCTGCACCTTGGCGAACAGGTCGAAGCGCCCGCCCTCTTGGCCGCTGATGGCCTCGCCCAGCAGGCGTGCGGCCAGGTGGGTGGCGTTCAAGCCATGGCCGGAATAGGCCTGGGCGTAATAGACGTTGGGCTGGCTGGCCAGGCGGCCGATCTGCGGCAGGCGGTTGGCGCCGATGCCGATCATGCCGCCCCACTGGTAGTCGATGCGCACGTCGGCCAGTTGCGCGAACACCTTGAGCATCTTCGGCCGCATGTAGGCAGCGATATCCCTTGGGTCGCGCCCGGAATAATGGCAGGCGCCGCCGAATAGCAGGCGGTGGTCGGCGGACAGGCGGTAGTAGTCCAGCGCCACACGCTGGTCGCATACCGCCATGTTCTGCGGCAGCAGTTGCCGCGCGCGCTCCTCGCCCAACGGCTCGGTGGCGATGATATAGCTGCCGGCGGGCAGCACCTTGCCGCCCAGTTCGCGGTTGAGGTCGTTGTGGTAGGCGTTGCAGCACAGCACCAGGGTCTTGGCCCGCACCCGGCCCTGCGCGGTGTGGACCTTCACCTCGGGGCCGTAGTCGATGCGGGTAACCTGCGATTGCTCGTACAGGCGTACACCCAGGCGGCTGGCGGCGGCGGCTTCGCCGAGCGCCAGGTTGAGCGGGTGCAAATGGCCGGAGCCCATGTCGACCAAGCCGCCGACATAACGATCGGAGCCTACGATCGTATGCAGGTCGGCGGCCTGCACCAGGCGCAGTGGGTGGCGATAGCCGAGGCCGCGCAGTTCCTCGGCGTCTTCGGCGAAGCCTTGCAACTCGGCGGGCTTGTTGGCCAGGTCGCAATAACCCCAAGTCAGGTCGCAGTCGATGGCGTGGCGCTCGACGCGTTCGCGGACGATCTCCACCGCCTCCAGGCCCATCAGCTTCATGCTGTGCACACCGTCCTCGCCGATGATCGGGAGAAACTGTTCCAGGCCATGGCCGACGCCGCGGATAAGCTGGCCGCCGTTACGCCCGCTGGCGCCCCAGCCGATCTTGCGCGCCTCGAGGAGGATCACCGAAAGGCCGCGCTCGGCCAGCTCGATGGCGGTGTTCAGGCCCGAATAGCCGCCGCCGACGATGCACACATCGGCGCTGTGCTCGCCTTGCAGGAACGGATGGTCTGGATGCGGCGCGCTGCTGGCGGCGTAGTAGGAGGCGGCGTGCTGCGCGCTATGGACCATCGGTCGATTCCTGGGTTGAGACGAAAGGGGGAGGATAGGCAGTTGGCCAATCGCGGGGCAAGTCGCATCGGCGCAGCGCGATTGGGCTTATAATCCAGCCACATTCATCGTTCTGTCCTCGGTCATGCCCTGCAACCGCCACAAGATCCACTTCCTGCGCGAACTCATCCCCTCGTTCGAGTGCGAGCCCGGCTGTCACGATTGCTGCGGCCCGGTCACCACGTCCGCCGAAGAAATGGCCCGCCTGCCGCGCAAGACCCAGGCCGAGCAGGACGTCGCGCTGGAACGCCTGGACTGCGTGCACCTGGGGCCTGATGGCTGCACGGTGTATGAAGAGCGGCCGATGATCTGCCGCCTGTTCGGCACCACGCCGCGCCTGGCCTGCCCCCGCGGCCGTGGCCCGCAGCAGCCGATCGACCCGGCGGCCGAACAGCTGGTCCACAACTATATCGCCAGCACCCGTCAGGTGCTGGTCTGAGGCTTCAGTCCGGAATCGGCAGGCACAGGCTCTCTTTGACTTCCTCCATCACGATGTAGCTCTTCGACTCACGCACATGCGGCAGCTTGAGCAGGATGTCGCCGAGTAGCTTGCGGTACGAGGCCATTTCCGAAATGCGAGCTTTCACCAGGTAATCGAAGTCCCCCGACACCAGGTGGCATTCCAGCACATGGGGCAGCTTGAGTACCGCGCGGCGGAACTCTTCGAAGGTATCGCCGGATTTGTAGTCCAGGCTGATCTCGACGAACACCAGCAGGCTGCCCTTCAAGTGCTGCGGGTTGAGGCGGGCGTTGTAGCCCATGATGATCCCCTCGCGCTCCAGGCGCCGTACGCGCTCGGTGCAGGGGGTGGTGGACAGCCCGACTTTCTCGCCCAGTTCGGTGAACGAGATGCGCCCGTCATTCTGCAGGATCCGCAGGATGTTGCGGTCGATCTTGTCCAGTTCACGCTTGCTCTGGTGCTGGGTTCTCATAGGGGATGCCCCTCCGTGAAAGGCGATATTGCCGAGAATTCTCGCCAAATATAGGCGTTTATATAGTGAATTGCACTGGGCTCTAGTTCATACAATGCGCGCATCCATGCCATATCAACAAAAGACTGCGGCGAGCCGCGTGCGAGGGATGAACAATGCGAGTGCTGGTACTTGGTAGCGGTGTCATCGGAACCGCCAGTGCCTACTATCTGGCCCGGCAAGGTTTCGAGGTGACGGTGGTCGACCGCCAACCGGCGGTAGCCATGGAAACCAGCTTTGCCAACGCCGGCCAGATCTCGCCCGGCTATGCCTCGCCCTGGGCCGCCCCAGGCGTGCCGCTCAAGGCCGTCAAGTGGCTGCTCGAGCGCCACGCGCCCCTGGCCATCAAGTTGACCGGCGATGTCGACCAGTACCTGTGGATGGCGCAGATGCTGCGCAACTGCACCGCCAGCCGTTACGCGGTGAACAAGGAGCGCATGGTGCGCCTGTCCGAGTACAGCCGCGACTGCCTCGACGAGCTGCGCGGCGAAACCGGCATCGCCTACGAGAACCGCAGCCTGGGCACCACCCAGCTGTTCCGCACCCAGGCCCAGGTGGATGCCGCGGCCAAGGATATCGCCGTGCTCGAGCAGTCCGGCGTGCCTTACGAGTTGCTCGACCGCGATGGCATCGCCCGCGTCGAACCGGCCCTGGCCGGAGTCAAGGACATCCTGGCCGGCGCCCTGCGCCTGCCCAACGACCAGACCGGCGACTGCCAGCTGTTCACCACCAAGCTCGCCGAGATGGCCATCAAGCTGGGTGTCGAATTCCGTTTCGGCCAGGATATCCAGCGCCTGGACTTCGCTGGTGATCGCATCAACGGCGTGTGGATCGACGGCAAGCTGGAAACCGCCGACCGCTACGTGCTGGCGCTGGGCAGCTACTCGCCGCAAATGCTCAAGCCGCTGGGCATCAAGGCGCCGGTATACCCGCTCAAGGGCTACTCGCTGACCGTGCCGATCACCAATGGCGACATGGCACCGACCTCGACCATCCTCGACGAGACCTACAAGGTCGCCATTACCCGTTTCGACAACCGCATCCGTGTTGGTGGCATGGCTGAAATCGCCGGTTTTGACCTGTCGCTGAACCCGCGTCGACGCGAAACGCTGGAGATGATCGTCAACGACCTTTATCCTCGCGGCGGCGACCTGAGCCAGGCGAGCTTCTGGACCGGCCTGCGCCCGGCCACCCCGGACGGCACCCCGATCGTCGGGGCGACCAAGTTCCGTAACCTGTTCCTCAACACCGGTCACGGCACTCTGGGCTGGACCATGGCCTGTGGTTCCGGCCGCCTGCTGGCTGACCTGATCGCGCGCAAGAAACCGCAGATCAGTGCCGAAGGCCTGGACATTTCCCGCTACGGCAACAACCGGGAAGTGGCCAAGCACGGTCATGCCGCGCCTGCGCACCAGTAAGCGCTTCGACGGTACTGGCTCTATCGCGGGACAAGCTCACGCCCACTCAGGCTCAACCGGCCAATGTGCGAGCGGGCTTGCCCTGCGATAGGGCCGGTATGCTCCACCCATCAACACCAGAACACTTCAAAAGGCTGCCGCCATGCGCCCCGCCCGTGCCCTGATCGACCTCCAAGCCCTCCGACACAACTACCGCCTGGCCCGTGAGCTGACCGGCGCCAAGGCATTGGCCGTGGTCAAGGCCGATGCCTATGGCCATGGCGCGGTGCGGTGCGCCCTGGCCCTGGAAACCGAGGCCGACGGCTTTGCCGTGGCCTGCATCGAGGAGGCGCTGGAGCTGCGCGCGGCGGGCATCAAGGCACCAGTACTGTTGCTCGAAGGCTTCTTCGAGGCCAGCGAGCTGGCGCTGATCGCCGAGCATGACCTGTGGTGCGTGGTGCATTCGCCCTGGCAGCTCGAAGCGATTGAAAAGACGCAGGTGCACAAGCCGCTGACCTTCTGGCTGAAGCTGGACACCGGCATGCATCGGGTCGGTATTCACCCCAAGGACTACCATGACGCCTACCAGCGTCTGCTGGCCAGCGGCAAGGTTTCGCGCATCGTGCTGATGAGCCACTTCGCCCGCGCCGATGAACTGGACGCCGCCGCCACCGAGGCGCAGGTCGCGGTGTTCGAGGCCGCTCGCCAGGGCCTGGCCGCCGAATGCAGCCTGCGCAACTCGCCGGCCGTGCTCGGCTGGCCGAGCATCAAGAGCGACTGGGTACGCCCGGGCATCATGCTCTACGGCGCCACCCCCTTCGAGGTGGCACAAGCCGAGGCTACCCGTCTGCAGCCGGTGATGACCCTGCAATCGCGGATCATCAGCGTGCGCGAACTGCCTGCCGGAGAGCCGGTTGGCTACGGCGCCAAGTTCATCAGCCCGCGCCCGACCCGGGTCGGCGTGGTTGCCATGGGCTATGCCGATGGCTACCCGCGCCAGGCACCGACTGGCACTCCGGTGGTGGTGGCCGGCAAGCGCGCCCAGCTGATCGGGCGGGTGTCGATGGACATGCTCTGCGTCGACCTCACCGAGGTGCCCGAGGCCACCGTCGGCAGCCCGGTCGAGCTGTGGGGCAAGCAAGTGTTGGCCAGCGACGTGGCGATGCAGGCGGGGACCATTCCGTACCAGATCTTCTGCAATCTCAAGCGCGTGCCACTGGACTATATCGGCGAATAAGGCGCTGAAGCGGACAGGCTGCGGGGCTGTGTGTTGTAAATACTGAACGGCATTGCCATCATATCGTTCACACTTCCCCCACCTCGACCGTTTCAGGAGGCTCCCGCTTTGGACGTCGGTGAACGACTGCAAGCCATCCGCAAGCTCAAGGGCCTGTCCCAGCGCGAACTCGCCAAGCGCGCGGGGGTGACCAACAGCACCATCTCGATGATCGAGAAGAACAGCGTGAGCCCGTCGATCAGCTCCCTGCGCAAGGTGCTCAGCGGCATCCCCATGTCCATGGTCGAGTTCTTCTCGGTGGAGCTGGCGCCGGAAAGCCCGACTCAGATCGTCTACAAGGCCCATGAGCTGATCGACATCTCCGACGGTGCGGTGACCATGAAGCTGGTCGGCAAGTCGCACCCCAACCGCGCCATCGCGTTCCTCACCGAGGTCTACCCGCCGGGCGCCGATACCGGTGCAGAAATGCTCACCCATGATGGCGAAGAGACCGGCATCCTCCTCGAGGGCCGCCTGGAGCTGGTGGTCGGCACCGAGATCTTCATTCTCGAAGCCGGCGACAGCTACTACTTCGAAAGCACCCGCCCGCACCGTTTCCGCAATCCGTTCGCCGAGCCGGCCCGGCTGATCAGCGCCGCCACCCCGTCGAACTTTTGATCCAGCGCAGTGCATTGATTCGCCAATACCCTTTCCCTGAGTGTGGTCGTTTCACGCCTTCTGGGTTCCCGCTATACTTTTCAACGCTCGCAATTCCGTGGCCGCGGGCGTGATTAGCCACCATGAGGGTGTTCGCGTGAACCAAATCAAGAAGATGCTGGCCGTACCAGCAGCTGTATTCGCCCTTTGGGCAATGAGCGCAACCGCTGCAACCAACGACGACATCGCCAAGCGGCTAGAGCCGGTGGGCCAGGTGTGCGTGCAGGGCCAGGAATGCAAGGGCATGGAAGTGGCCGCCACTGCCGGCGGCGGCGCGGCCAAGACGCCGGACGAAATTATCGCCAAGCATTGCAATGCCTGCCATGGCACCGGCCTGCTGAACGCGCCCAAGATTGGCGACACCGCCGCCTGGAAAGAGCGCGCCGACCACCAGGGCGGCCTCGACGGCATCCTGGCCAAGGCCATCACCGGGATCAACGCCATGCCACCGAAGGGCACCTGCGCGGACTGCTCGGATGATGACCTGAAGGGTGCGATCAAGAAGATGTCCGGGCTGTGAGCCTGATCTGATTCGCGTAAAGCCCGCCATTGTTGGCGGGCTTTTGTTTTTTTCGGGCTCAGATGGCCCAGCGATAGGCCCGGAACAGGCAACCAACCCGCTGCGACTTGTGTCCAACCCCTGAACCCACGGATGACTCAGGAGGCCCAGATGTATCGCTGCTCCATCGACCAGGCTGTCGAACAGGCCCTGGCCAGGCTGCCCAGTCATATTCACATGGGCCTGCCGCTTGGCCTGGGCAAACCCAACGCCTTCGTCAACGCGCTGTATGCCCGCATCCGCGAGTTGCCTGAGCGTCGTCTGACCATCTATACCGCCCTGTCCCTCGGCCGCCCACCGTTGGGCGATGGCTTGCAACGGCGTTTCCTTGAGCCTTTCGTCGAGCGTGTATTCGCCGACTATGAGGAGCTCGCCTACCTGGCCGATCTGCGTGGCGACAAGCTCCCGCCAAACATCCGCGTCGAGCAGTTCTTCATGCAACCCGGTAGCCTGCTGCACAGCGACGCGGCCCAGCAGGACTACGTCAGCAGCAACTACAGCCACGCCGCACGGGATATCAACGCCAAGGGGCTGAACCTGATCGCGCAGCTGGTGGCGGCCACGCCCGAGCGGCGCGATCACCTGAGCCTGTCTTGCAACCCCGACATCACCCTCGACCTGCTGCCGATGATCGCCCGGCGCCGCGCTGAGGGCGAGACCATCCTGGTGCTTGGCCAGATCCATGACCAACTGCCCTACATGCCAGGGGACGCGGAGCTGGGCCTGGATCAGTTCGACCTGCTGATCGACCTGCCCGAAAGTCGCCGGTTGTTCTCCACGCCAAACATGCCGGTGAATACCCAGGACCATTGCATCGGCCTGCATGCCAGCACCCTGGTGCGCGACGGCGGCACGCTGCAGATTGGCATCGGCGCCATGGGCGATGCGGTGGCGGCGGCGCTGCTGGCACGCCAGGGCGACAACGAAGGCTATCGTGCGCTGCTCGATGAGCTGGATGTCGGCCCATGGCAGGCACTGATCGAGCGGGAAGGGGGGCTGGATACCTTCGCCCAGGGGCTGTATGGCTGCAGCGAAATGTTCGTCAACGGGTTGCTTGCCCTGGCCGAAGCCGGTGTGGTGCGCCGCCCGGCCGACGAGCACGGCGTGCTGGTGCATGGCGGCTTCTTCCTTGGCCCACGGGCGTTCTACCAGCGTCTGCGCGAGATGCCGCTGGAGCAGCGCGCACGCTTCGCCATGACCGCCATCAGCTACATCAACGAGCTGTACGGCCAGGAAGAGCGCAAGCGCCGTCAGCGCCGGGATGCGCGCTTCATCAATACGGTATTCGGCATGACCTTGCTGGGTGCTGGTGTCGCCGACCAGCTCGAAGATGGCCGGGTGCTCAGCGGCGTGGGCGGGCAGTACAACTTCGTGGCTCAGGGGCACGCGCTCGAGGGCGGTCGCTCGATCCTGTTGTTGCGTAGCTGGCGCGAGGCCGGGGGCGAGGTGACCTCCAACCTTTACTGGACCTACGGCCACTGCACCATACCCCGGCACTTGCGAGATATCGTGATCACCGAATACGGCATCGCCGACCTGCGCGGGCAGACCGACAGCGAGGTGATTGCGCGGTTGCTGGCGATCAGTGACTCTCGTTTTCAGCGCGAGCTGATGGAGCGAGCCAAGGCGGCGGGCAAGCTGGCCAAGGACTTCATGCTGGATGAGCGCTATACCGACAACACTCCCGAGCGCCTGGAGGCAACCCGCGCGCGGCATGCGCGATTGTTCCCGGAATATCCGTTGGGCAGCGATTTCACGGCCGAGGAGCGTGACTTGTTGCGGGCGCTGAATTGGCTCAAGAGCAAGTTCAAGCTCAGCGAGGCGCTGGAGTTGGGCAAGGCGGCGCTGGAGGCACCGGCGCCCGAGGCCTATGCGGCGCAGTTGGCGCGCATGGGGCTTGTGCAGCCGCAGGGGCTGAAGGAGGAGCTATACCAGCGGTTGCTGCTGGCAGGGTTGGCGGCAACCCGGTGATTGCCGGGGCTGCTGCGCAGCCCATCGCCAGCAAGGCTGGCTCCTACGCGGGAATGCGATCACCTGTAGGAGCCGGCTTGCCGGCGAAGTGGCCGGAGCAGGCGACATCACTCGATGAAAGTGACCACGCCGCCTTCCAGCGACTTGACCCGAGCCAGCGACTCGACGCGGTAGCCCTGGCTGTCCAGCTCGGCGCGGCCGCCCTGGAACGACTTCTCGATGACGATGCCCAGGCCGGCCACGGTGGCGCCGGCCTGCTTGATGATTGAGATCAGCGCCTGGGACGCCTTGCCGTTGGCCAGGAAGTCGTCGATCACCAGCACGCGGTCGCTGCTGTTGAGGTGGCGCGGCGAGATGGCCACGGTGTTCTCGGTCTGCTTGGTGAAGGAGTACACCGAGGCAGTCAGCAGGTTTTCGGTCAGGGTCAGCGACTGGTGCTTGCGGGCGAAAATCACCGGCACGCCCAGCTTCAGGCCGGTCATCACCGCCGGGGCGATACCCGAGGCTTCGATGGTGACGATCTTGGTCACGCCCGAGTCGGCGAACAGGCGAGCGAACTCGTCACCGATCAGCTGCATCAGGGCAGGGTCGATCTGGTGGTTTAGAAACGCATCGACTTTGAGTACCTGGTCGGAAAGCACGATGCCTTCTTCGCGAATCTTCTGCTGCAGTGCTTCCACTGTTTATTCCTCGATGTAGCAAAGGTGGCCGCTAGAAGCGGCAAAGTTAAAGAGTAATGGTTGATCAGCGTTTGAGCATGGCCCGGATATCGGCCAGCGCGTTGTTGCCGCGCGCGGCTTTGACTTCCACGGGCGCATCGTCCAGGCCTTCCCAGGCCAGGTCGTCCGGCGGCAGTTCGTCGAGGAACCGGCTCGGCGTGCAGTCGATGATTTCGCCGTACTGCTTGCGCTTGGCGGCATAGGTGAAAGCCAGGGTCTGGCGCGCGCGGGTGATGCCCACGTAGGCCAGGCGGCGTTCTTCCTCGATGGTGTCGGCCTCGATGCTCGAGCGGTGGGGGAGGATCTCCTCCTCCATGCCCATGATGAACACGTAAGGGAACTCCAGGCCCTTGGAGGCGTGCAGGGTCATCATCTGCACGCCCTCGGCGTTCTCTTCCTCTTCCTGCTGGCGCTCGAGCATGTCGCGCAGCACCAGCTTGCCGATGGCGTCCTCGATGGTCATGTCACCCTCTTCGTCCTTCTCGAGGGTGTTCTTCAGTGCTTCGACCAGGAACCAGACGTTGCTGATGCGAAACTCCGCGGCCTTGTCGCTGGCGGTCTGCTGGCGGATCCAGTTCTCGTAGTCGATGTCGCGGATCATCTCGTGCAGCGCGGCGATCGGATCGTCCAGGGCGACTTTGTGGCGGACCCCGTCGAGCCAGTGCTTGAAGCGCTGCAGGCGCTCGGTGTAACGGGCGTCCAGGTGCTCGCCCAGGCCCAGCTCCTCGCTGGCGGCGTACATCGAGATGCCGCGTTCGGTGGAATAGTTGCCGAGCTTTTCCAGGGTGGTCGAGCCGATCTCGCGGCGCGGCACGTTGATGACGCGCAGGTAGGCGTTGTCGTCGTCCGGGTTCACCAGCAGGCGCAGGTAGGCCATCAGGTCCTTGACCTCCTGGCGGCCGAAGAAGCTGTTGCCGCCCGAAAGGCGATACGGCACCTGGTGGTGCTGCAGCTTAAGTTCGATCAGCTTGGCCTGGTAGTTGCCGCGGTAAAGGATGGCGAAGTCGCTGTATGGGCGGTTGGTGCGCAAGTGCAGGGTGAGGATCTCCATGGCCACGCGTTCGGCCTCGGCTTCCTCGTTCTTGCAGCGGATCACGCGGATCTCGTCGCCCACGCCCATCTCGCTCCACAGTTGTTTCTCGAACTCGTGGGGGTTGTTGGCGATCAGCACGTTGGCGCAGCGCAGGATGCGGCTGGTGGAGCGGTAGTTCTGCTCGAGCATCACCACTTTCAGGGAGGGGTAGTCCTCCTTGAGCAGCATCAGGTTTTCCGGGCGCGCGCCACGCCAGGCGTAGATCGACTGGTCGTCGTCGCCGACCACGGTGAACTGGTTGCGCATACCGATCAGCATCTTTACCAGCAGGTACTGGCTGGCGTTGGTGTCCTGGTATTCGTCCACCAGCAGGTAGCGCACGCGGTTCTGCCAGCGCTCGAGCACGTCGGGGTGTTCCTGGAACAGCTTGACCGGTTGCAGGATCAGGTCGTCGAAGTCCACCGCGTTGAACGCCTTGAGCGTGCGCTGGTAGTGGGTGTAGACGATGGCCGCGGTCTGCTCGCGCGGGTTGCGCGCCTTTTCCAGGGCCTCGGGTGGCAGGATCAGGTCGTTCTTCCAGGCACCGATCATGTTCTTGATCTCGTCGATGCCGTCGTCGCCGGAATATTCCTTCTGCATGATGTCCGACAGCAACGCCTTGATGTCGGACTCATCGAAGATCGAGAACCCCGGCTTGTAGCCCAGGCGCTCGTGCTCCTTGCGGATGATGTTCAGGCCCAGGTTGTGGAAGGTACACACGGTCAGGCCCCGGCCTTCCCCCGGACGCAGCAGGGTGCCGACCCGCTCCTTCATCTCGCGCGCGGCCTTGTTGGTGAAGGTCATGGCGACGATGTACTGGGCGCGGATGCCGCAGTTCTGGATAAGGTGGGCAATCTTGCGCGTGATTACGCTGGTCTTGCCGGAGCCTGCACCGGCGAGCACCAAAAGAGGGCCGCCGACGTAGTCACGGGCTTCCTGTTGCCGGGGATTGAGTCGGGACATGCTAGAAACCGGGGGTCACCAGAAAATAGCCGCGCATTCTAGCAGGCATGGGGCCTTTAATGCGCGACCGTCTGACAGTGTGATGCAGGGCGCGAATCGGATTTGCCGCTTCTGCTACTTTCGCGCAGGATGCACGTCAAATTGCGTCGGGATGGCGGCCATGGACAGGCAATGATTAAAAGTGAAAATCATTTCCACTTATTCGGGTAGGATGGCCCGCGCTCGTCGTTTCACCGCCCTCGTCTAAGGAGCCCGCTTGTCCACGCCTGTCGAACCCCTGCGTTTGCTGCTGTTGGCCGATGAGCCGGAATGGGCCGTGCAGTTGCGCGAGTGCCTGCAGCCGCTGGACGGCAGCGTCGTGCTGCTGACCGCGCCGAACTGGGCGGCGGTGGACAGCCTGTTCGCCCATGACCGCCAGGCGGTGGTGCTGGCTACCCCGGCCCTGCAGCCGGCTCCGGGGCGCTGCGAGCTACCGACCATCCTGCTGCTGGAGCAGGAGCCGGCCAGCGCACCAGTGGGCGTGAGCGACTGGCTGGTGCTGGCGCAACTGAGCACCGATACCCTGCGCCGTTCCTTGCGCCATGTCCGCGAGCGCGGTGTGCTGGTCGCCACCTTGCAGCGCTTGGCCGAGCAGGATCCGTTGACCGGCATCGCCAACCGCCAGGGCTTCCAGGCACTGCTCACCGCGCGCCTGGCCGAGAACGATGGCCGTGGCCTGGCGCTGGGTCATCTGGACCTCGACAATTTTCGCCACGTCAACGATGCGCTCGGCCATCAGGGCGGCGACCGCTTGATCCTGCAGGTGGTCGCCCGCCTGAAGAAGCAGCTGGAAGCCGGCGACCAGTTGGCGCGCCTGGGCAGCGACGAGTTCGCCCTGCTGATCGATACCCGCCGCGACGCCAGCCGCGCCGAGTGGATGGCCGAGCGGATCATCGAGGCACTGACCGAACCCTATTGGATCGACGGCGAGAGCCTGCTGCTCGGCTGCAGCCTGGGCATCGCCCATGCCCGCGCCCAGGCTGGCGCCGACCCCTTGATGTGGCATGCGCACATCGCCATGCGCCAGGCCAAGGGCAGCCAAGGCTGCACCTTCCACGTGTTCAACGAACGGATCAACCGCAATGCCCGCAGCCTCGCCGACCTGGAGAGCGAGCTGCGCCGCGCCCTGCGCCGTGACGAACTGGAGCTGCACTATCAGCCACGGCTGAACCTGGCCGATGGGTGCATCGTCGGCCTCGAGGCCCTGGTGCGCTGGAACCATCCCGAGCGCGGCCTGTTGCCGCCCGCCGAGTTCGTGCCGCTGGCCGAGCAGAGCGGGTTGATCGTGCCGCTGGGCTACTGGGTCATCTCCCGCGCGCTGAGCGATATGCAGGCCCTGCGCGAGCATGGCCTGGCGCCGTTGCACATGGCGGTGAACCTGAGCTTCCGCCAGTTCCAGGACAGCCAGCTGTTGGCGACCCTGAGCCGGCTGATCGTCGAGCATGGCGTGGACGCGCGCTGGCTGGAGTTCGAATTGACCGAAACGGCGGTGATGCGCCGTAACGAACTGGTGCGCCAGACCATGGATGCCCTGGGCCGCCTGGGTGTGCGTTTTTCGCTGGATGACTTCGGCACCGGGTTCTCTTCGTTCGTGCACCTGAACAGCTTGCCGATCACCTTGCTCAAGGTCGATCGCAGCTTTGTCGGCGGCATGGAGCAGCGCGAGGAAAACGCCAAGCTGGTGCACGCCATGATCAACCTGGCGCACAACCTCAACCTGGAGGTGGTTGCCGAAGGGGTGGAGAGTGAAGCGCAGCTGGCGTTGCTGCGGGCGTTTGGCTGCGACCAGGTGCAGGGCTTCCTGGTGAGCCGGCCGTTGCCGGTGGGGGAGTTGATCGAGTACCTGTTGCAGGTACCGAGCCCGAGCCTGGTGCAGACCCAGTAAACGCCAAGGTGATCCCGTGCCGCCTGGTTCGCCAGCAAGGCTGGCTCCTACAGCTTGAGGCAGGTCTCAAGCTGTAGGAGCCAGCCTTGCTGGCGAACTGGTTTCAGCCGGCCAGCATGCGCCCGGTTTCTTCCAGGTTCTCGTGCCAGCTCAGCGCTTCGCGCAGGATGTGCGGAGTGTGCCCGCCGCGCTGACAGGCGCGTTCGAAGTAGTCGTTGAGCGCCGCGCGGTAGTCCGGGTGCACGCAGTTGTCGATGATCACCCGGGCACGCTCGCGTGGTGCCAGGCCGCGCAGGTCGGCCAGGCCCACCTCGGTCACCAGGATGTCCACATCATGCTCGGTGTGGTCGACGTGGCTGACCATCGGCACCACGCTGGAGATCGCGCCGCCCTTGGCGATCGACTTGGTGACGAAGATCGCCAGGTGAGCGTTGCGGGCGAAGTCGCCCGAACCACCGATGCCGTTCATCATCTTGGTGCCGCAGACGTGGGTGGAGTTGACGTTGCCGTAGATGTCGAACTCCAACGCCGTGTTGATGCCGATGATGCCTAAGCGACGCACCACTTCAGGGTGGTTGGAGATTTCCTGCGGACGCAGCACCAGCTTGTCCTTGTAGCGCTCCAGGTTGCCGAACACGTCGGCGTTGCGGCGGCTCGACAGGGTGATCGAGCTGCCCGAGGCGAAGCTCAGCTTGCCGGCGTCGATCAGGTCGAAGGTCGAGTCCTGCAGCACTTCGGAGTACATGGTCAGGTTTTCGAACGGCGACTCGATCAGGCCGCACATCACGGCGTTGGCGATGCTACCGATGCCGGCCTGCAACGGGCCGAGATTGTTGCTCATGCGCCCGGCGTCCACCTCGCCCTTGAGGAAGGCGATCAGGTGGTCGGCGATGCCCTGGGTTTCGTGGTCAGGCGGCAGCACGGTGGAGGGCGAGTCCGGCTGGTCGCTGATGACGATGCCGACGATCTTGGCCGGGTCGATCGGGATCGCGGTGCTGCCGATGCGGTCGTCGACTTTCACCAGCGGGATCGGCGTGCGGGTCGGGCGGTAGGTCGGGATGTAGATGTCGTGCAGGCCTTCGAGGTTGGCGTTGTGCGACAGGTTGATCTCGACTATGACCTGCTTGGCGAAGATCGCGAAGCTGGCCGAGTTGCCGACGGAGGTGGTCGGCACGATATGGCCCTGCTCGGTGATCGCCACCGCTTCGATGACCGCGATGTCCGGCAGGGTCAGCTGTTTGTTGCGCAATTGCTCGACGGTTTCCGACAGGTGCTGGTCGATGAACATCACCTTGCCGTCGTTGATGGCCTTGCGCAGGGTGCTGTCGACCTGGAACGGCATCCGCCGGGCGAGCACGCCGGCTTCGGTCAGTTGTTTGTCGAGGTCGTTGCCCAGGCTGGCGCCGGTCATCAGGCTGATCTTCAGCGGCGACTGCTTGGCGCGCTCGGCCAGGGCGTGGGGCACGGCCTTGGCTTCGCCGGCGCGGGTGAAACCGCTCATGCCGACGGTCATGCCGTCCTCGATCAGGCCAGCGGCATCAGCCGCACTCATTACCTTGCTGTGCAGGGAGGACAAGCGGATACGATCACGGTACATGGATTGTTATCTCAGGCTACTGAAGCTACTGGAAGCGCAGTCTAGAGATTTCGCCCGGTGCCGTCCCGCGACCATGGTCGTATGAGCGGCCCGGAAATAGAGCCGTTGATCTGGATCAGGCAAATGCGACAAACCCCGGAAATGGCTTCCCGGGGTTTGTCTGGTACAAGCGGTCGCGATGTGCTGCTCGAAGCTACTCCACAGCCTTGACCATGTCCTCGATGACCTTTTTGGCGTCACCGAACACCATCATGGTCTTGTCCAGGTAGAACAACTCGTTGTCCAGGCCGGCATAGCCGCTGGCCATGGAGCGCTTGTTGACGATGATGGTCTTGGCCTTGAAAGCTTCGAGGATCGGCATGCCGGCGATCGGCGACTTCGGATCGTTCTTCGCCGCCGGGTTGACCACGTCGTTGGCGCCCAGCACCAGCACCACGTCGGCCTGGCCGAACTCGGCGTTGATGTCTTCCATCTCGAACACCTGGTCGTACGGCACCTCGGCCTCGGCCAGCAGCACGTTCATGTGCCCGGGCATGCGGCCTGCCACCGGGTGGATCGCGTACTTCACGGTCACGCCGTTGTGGGTCAGCTTCTCGGTCAGTTCCTTGAGCGCATGCTGGGCACGGGCCACCGCCAGGCCGTAGCCGGGAACGATGATCACGCTGTCGGCATTGCTCAGCAGGAAGGTAGCGTCGTCGGCCGAGCCGGACTTCACCGGGCGCTGTTCTTTCGAGCCCGTGGCGGCACCGGCATCGACGTCGGCACCGAAGCCACCGAGGATCACGTTGAAGAACGAACGGTTCATCGCCTTGCACATGATGTACGAGAGGATCGCACCGCTGGAGCCCACCAGGGAGCCGGCGATGATCAGCATCGAGTTGTTCAGCGAGAAGCCGATACCGGCGGCCGCCCAGCCCGAATAGCTGTTGAGCATCGACACTACCACCGGCATGTCGGCGCCGCCGATCGGGATGATGATCAGCACGCCCATGATGAAGGCCAGGGCCAGCATCAAGGTGAAGGCGCTGTAGTGGCCGGTGAAGGTGAACAGCAGCCCCAGGGCGATGGTGGCCAGGCCCAGGATCAGGTTCAGCTTGTGCTGCCCGGCGAACTGTACTGGTGCGCCTTGGAACAGGCGGAACTTGTACTTGCCCGACAGCTTGCCGAAGGCGATCACCGAGCCCGAGAAGGTGATGGCGCCGATCGCCGCGCCGAGGAACAGTTCCAGGCGGTTGCCGGTGGGGATAGGGTCGCTGATGGCGGCGACGATGCCCAGCGACTGTGGTTCGAGCACCGCGGCGATGGCGATGAACACCGCTGCCAGGCCGATCATGCTGTGCATGAAGGCCACCAGCTCGGGCATCTTGGTCATCTCGACGCGCTTGGCCATGATCGAACCGGCGGTGCCGCCGACCAGCAGGCCGATGATCACGTAGCCAATGCCGGCCGTGGCGAGCTCGGCTCCGAGCTTATAAATAAGACCGACCGTGGTGAGGATCGCGATGCCCATGCCGATCATGCCGAACAGGTTGCCGCGCCTTGAGGTGGTCGGGTGCGAGAGGCCCTTGAGCGCCTGGATGAAGCAGACCGAGGCGACCAGATACAGAAGCGTTACCAGATTCATGCTCATGCTTACTTCTGCCCCTCGTTCTTGGTTTTCTTCTTGAACATCTCAAGCATGCGGCGGGTGACCAGGAAGCCACCGAACACGTTGACCGCGGCCAGTGCCACGGCCAGGGTGCCCATCACCTTGCCGGCTGGGGTGACGGTCAGCGCCGCGGCCAGCATGGCGCCGACGATGACGATCGCGGAAATGGCGTTGGTGACGGCCATCAGCGGGGTGTGCAGGGCCGGGGTGACGTTCCATACCACGTGGTAGCCCACGTAGATGGCCAGCACGAAGATGATCAGGTTGTAGATGCCGTGGGAAATCAGCATGTCTTCCATTGTCGTGCTCCTCAGCCGTTCTTGCGCACGACCTGGCCGTCGCGGCACATCAGGCACGCGGCGACGATGTCGTCTTCGAGGTTGATGACCAGGTTGCCGTCCTTGTCGAACAGCAGCTTCATGAAGTCCAGCAGGTTGCGTGCGTACAGCGCCGAGGCATCGGCACCGAGCTGGGCTGGCAGGTTGGTCGGGCCGACGATGGTCACGCCGTTCTCCATTACCACTTGGTCGGCCACGGTCAGCGGGCAGTTGCCGCCCTGGGCCGCGGCCAGGTCGATGACCACCGAACCGGGCTTCATCTGCGCCACGGTGTCGGCGCTGAGCAGGGTCGGTGCCTTGCGTCCGGGGATCAGCGCGGTGGTGATGACGATGTCCGCCTGCTTGGCACGCTCGTGCACGGCCTGGGCCTGGCGCTGCATCCAGCTGGCCGGCATCGGCCGGGCGTAGCCGCCCACGCCTTCGGCGCACTCACGTTCCTCGTCGGTCTCGTAGGGCACGTCGATGAACTTGGCGCCGAGCGACTCGATCTGCTCCTTCACCGCCGGGCGCACGTCGGACGCCTCGATCACCGCGCCCAGGCGCTTGGCCGTGGCGATGGCCTGCAGGCCGGCCACGCCGGCACCGAGAATCAGCACGCGGGCGGCCTTAACGGTGCCGGCGGCGGTCATCAGCATGGGCATGAAGCGCGGGTAGTGGTGGGCGGCCAGCAACACGGCCTTGTAACCGGCGATGTTGGCCTGCGACGACAGCACGTCGAGGCTCTGGGCGCGCGAGGTGCGTGGTGCGGCTTCCAGGGCGAAGGCGGTGATGCCGCGCTCGGCCATCTTGGCGATCAGTTCGTTGTTGAACGGATTGAGCATGCCCGCCAGCAGGCTGGTGCTGTTGATCAGCGCCAGTTCCTGGTCGCTGGGCGCGGCCACCTTGAGCACCAGCTGCGCGCCAAAGGCGTCGGCGGCTTCGCCCAAGTTGGCGCCAACGGCCTCATAGGCACTGTCCGGAATGCTGGCCTTGAGCCCTGCCCCCCGTTGCACGGTGACCTGATGGCCCTGGCCAACCAGTTTCTTGATGGTTTCCGGGGTCGCGGCGACCCTTGTCTCACCCGTCTGCGTCTCGAGAGGAACACCAATGTGCACGACTTTGTCTCCTGCGGTGACCTTTTGTCTTTATAGGAACCAGCGCACTTCGGCTGGTGCGGCTGGGCGGTCGTAGAGCACGACCCCGCCGAATCCGGGGCGGGAAGGCATTTTGCAGACGAACCATAGGGCCTTCAACCGGTTCTGAAGCGAAACGAAGTTAAAACTACAAGTCACCCTGTGACCGTATGTCGCAACGATACGGTTTCGGCCCGTCAAGCACGCACTATGCGGAGCTTAGGAGAAAAACTGAAAAATATTTCGCTGTTTTCGTTGTCGGTTTGCTGAATGTCGCAAAATAAGCTGCAAACCCGCGCAGTAACTAGGGTTGCTGCGTTTTTCAGGAGGAACGGAACAGATTACGGATTTGCGACAAATCCATATATCTGTAGGCGTTAAAAATAATTGACTACGAGGTCAGCTTATCCCCTTCCGCGCTAGTTTTCGGCGGTGTATCGCTGCGCCTGCGCCACCAGCCAGTCGCGGAAAGCCCGCAGCGAGGCGGACTCCACCTTTCGCTCGGGGATCATCAGATGGTAGGCCTTGTCGCTGGCCAGGGCATGCCTGTTAGCGACCACCAGTCGGCCTTCCAGCAGCTCGCGCTGGATCAGGAATGGTGGGATCAGCGCGATCCCCATCTCATGCATGGCGGCCTGGGCCAGCATCGAGAACAGTTCGTAGCGAGGGCCGGTCATGTCCCGTTCGACGCTCATGCCCAGGCTGTCGAACCATTGTCGCCAGGCGTAGGGGCGAGTGGTCTGCTGCAGTAGCGGCAGTTCAGCGATGCGCTCTGCATCGAGGCCATCCAGCCCGGCTAGCAGCGCCGGGCTGCAGACCGGCATCGGGTTCTCGCCCATCAACCGGTGCGCCTGGGTGCCCGACCAGTCGGCGTCGCCGAAATAGATGGCGGCATCGAAGGCGGTGTCGGCGAACAGGAACGGGCGGGTGCGGTTGGTCAGGTTGACCGTGACCTCCGGATGGCGCTGCTGGAAGTCCTTCAGGCGTGGCAACAACCACTGGGTGCCGAAGGTAGGTACCACCGCCAATTCGATCACGTTGGCGCCTTGCTGACGCATCACCGACAGGGTGTCGCGCTCCACCGCATCCAGCTGTGCGGCTACCTGGCGGCTGTACGACAGGCCGGCTTCGGTCAGCTTCACGCCTCGGCGCGAACGCCGGAACAGTTCCACATTGAGGAAGGTTTCCAGCCCGCCGATCTGTCGACAGACGGCGCCTTGGGTCAGGGCCAGCTCGTGGGCGGCCTTGGTAAAGCTCTCGTGGCGCGCCGCGGCCTCGAAGCAAACCAGGGCGGTGGTGCTGGGGATCTTGCGGCGCATGTACGTCAACCTCACTTGTTCGCCGTTAACCATGGCTTTTGACTGTTCACGGAGTGAGAAAATATCACTAAACGGTGCGCAATCCTCGTTTGTTCTGCTGCCCGATCAGGCCTAGGATCAATGCAACGCAACAATTCGTTTCCCACCGTTTGAGGAATTCGCACATGGCCGGTAAAGCAAGCTTCAACTGGATCGACCCGCTGCTGCTCGACCAGCAGCTCACTGAGGAAGAGCGCATGGTCCGAGACAGCGCCTATCAGTTCGCCCAGGACAAGCTGGCACCCCGTGTGCTGGAGGCGTTCCGCCATGAGCAGACCGACCCGGCGATTTTCCGTGAGATGGGTGAAGTCGGCCTGCTCGGCGCGACCATTCCCGAGCAGTACGGCGGCAGTGGCCTGAACTACGTGTGCTACGGCCTGATCGCCCGCGAGGTGGAGCGTATCGACTCCGGCTACCGCTCGATGATGAGCGTGCAATCGTCGCTGGTGATGGTGCCGATCAACGAGTTCGGCACCGAGGCACAGAAGCAGAAGTACCTGCCGAAGCTGGCCAGCGGCGAATGGATCGGTTGCTTCGGCCTGACCGAACCCAACCATGGTTCCGACCCGGGCTCGATGATCACTCGGGCGCGCAAGGTCGATGGCGGCTACCGTCTGACGGGCGCGAAGATGTGGATCACCAACAGCCCGATCGCCGACGTGTTCGTGGTCTGGGCCAAGGATGATGCCGGCGATATCCGCGGTTTTGTCCTGGAAAAAGGCTGGCAGGGCCTCAGCGCACCGGCGATCCACGGCAAGGTCGGCCTGCGCGCCTCGATCACCGGTGAAATCGTCATGGACAACGTGTTCGTGCCGGAAGAGAACATCTTCCCCGATGTGCGCGGCTTGAAAGGCCCGTTCACCTGCCTGAACTCAGCCCGCTACGGTATCTCCTGGGGCGCCCTGGGTGCTGCCGAAGCCTGCTGGCACACCGCGCGCCAGTACACCCTGGACCGTCAGCAGTTCGGTCGCCCGCTGGCTGCCAACCAGCTGATCCAGAAGAAGCTGGCCGACATGCAGACCGAGATCACCCTGGCGCTGCAAGGCTGCCTGCGTCTGGGGCGCATGAAGGATGAAGGTAGCGCAGCGGTCGAGATCACCTCGATCATGAAGCGCAATTCCTGCGGCAAGGCCCTGGACATCGCTCGTCTGGCGCGTGACATGCTGGGTGGCAACGGTATCTCCGACGAGTTCGGCGTGGCCCGCCACCTGGTCAACCTCGAGGTGGTCAACACCTACGAAGGTACCCATGACGTGCATGCGCTGATCCTCGGGCGTGCACAGACCGGTATCCAGGCGTTCTATTAATAGAGGAGCCAGACCATGGGCGCGCTTTCCCATCTGCGGGTGCTGGATCTTTCCCGGGTATTGGCTGGCCCTTGGTCAGGCCAGATTCTTGCCGACCTCGGGGCCGACGTGATCAAGGTCGAGCGCCCGGGGGCAGGAGATGATACGCGGTCCTGGGGGCCGCCATTTCTGCGCGATGCCCAGGGCGAGAACACCAGCGAGGCGGCCTACTACCTTTCGGCCAACCGCAACAAGCGGTCGGTGACCATCGACTTCACCCAGCCCGAAGGCCAGCGCCTGGTGCGTGAGTTGGCGGCGAAATCGGATGTGGTCATCGAAAACTTCAAGGTGGGCGGCCTGGCGGCTTACGGGCTCGATTACGCCAGCCTCAAGGCCGTCAACCCGAAGCTGGTCTATTGCTCGATCACCGGCTTTGGCCAGACCGGGCCCTATGCCAAGCGCGCCGGCTACGACTTCATGATCCAGGGGTTGGGCGGCTTGATGAGCCTCACCGGGCGCCCGGAGGGCGAGGAGGGTGCCGGGCCGATGAAGGTGGGGGTGGCACTGACCGACATCCTTACCGGCTTGTATTCCACCGTGGCGATCCTGGCGGCGTTGGCCCATCGTGACCAGGCTGGAGTTGGCCAGCACATCGATATGGCGTTGCTGGATGTGCAGGTGGCCTGCCTGGCGAACCAGGCGATGAACTATCTCACCACCGGTACGCCGCCGCGCAGGCTGGGCAATGCGCACCCGAATATCGTGCCTTACCAGGATTTCCCGACGGCGGATGGCAACTTCATTCTTACCGTGGGCAACGACGGGCAGTTCCGCAAGTTTGCCGAGGTGGCGGGGCAGGCGCAGTGGGCGGATGACCCGCGCTTCTCTACTAATAAGCAGCGAGTGGCCAACCGAGCGGAGCTGATTCCGCTGATTCGCCAGGCGACGGTGTTCAAGACCACGGCTGAGTGGGTGGCGGCTTTGGAGCAAGCAGGCGTGCCTTGTGGGCCGATCAATGACCTGGCGCAGATGTTCCAGGACCCGCAGGTGTTGGCGCGGGGGCTGGCGGTGAATGTCCCGCATCCGCTGGCGGGCAGTGTGCCGCAGGTGGCCAGCCCGCTCCGGCTGTCGGATACGCCGGTGGAGTATCGCCTGGCGCCACCGTTGCTGGGGGAGCATACCGAGGCGGTGTTGGGGGATGTGTTGGGGCTGGTTGCGGGGGATGTGCAGCGGTTGCGGGAGGCTGGGGTGGTTTGAGGCTTCTATATAGGTAGGAGATAGCGGGGAGGCTGGGAGGTCTCCCCGGTTTTGTTTTTTGGGGGGCTTATAGATAGGTGTTGGGGCCGGTAGGGCCTGTCTTGAGATTGGGTTGGCTTTGAGAGGTGTCCGCCGTTAGGCATTCAGCGCCTGGTAGATCGAGCGCCGCCCGCGCGGCGCTCGATCTGCGAGGCGCTGCAAGGCTTGTGGCGGCCCCCTGGCGGCCCTTTCGCTAATTATTTGAAAATATTGAAATTAAAGGTTGACGCGCTTCCAAATCCCCTTATAATGCGCCCCACTTCCAGCGACAACGGAACGCGAAACTCCTTGAT
>NZ_SOZA01000010.1 GCF_004519305.1 Pseudomonas sp. RIT623
CGAGCGCCTGGAGCATTTGCAGCGCCTGCTGGAAAGCCAGTTGCAACCGGCGGCACGCGAGCACTGCCATGTGGCATCGTGGAAAGAAGGCACCTTGTTGCTGGTGGTGACCGATGGCCACTGGGCCACGCGTCTGCGCTACCAGCAAAAACGTCTGCAGCGCCAACTGCTGGCGCTGGAAGCCTTCGCCAACCTGACGCGCATTCTGTTCAAGGTGCAGCCGCCGCTGGTGCCGGCCAAGCGCGAAGGCCAAGGGCCGGAACTGTCTGAAAACGCCGCCCAGAGCATTCGTGGCTCGGCCGAGGGCATCAGCGACCCGAAGCTCAAGGCTGCACTGGAGCGCCTGGCGGCGCATGCCAAAGGCTAACCCGTAAAAAGCCCCCCAGGAGATCGAGATCCATGTAGGAGCCGGCTTGCCGGCGAACCTGCCACACCCCGCAGTGCCAGGTTCGCCGGCAAGCCGGCTCCTACGAAAATCGCGCAAGGCCTTCACAAGCAAGCCCATAGTTTGTTGAGGCCGCTCCCCTACCTATCAAAGTCGCAGGCATAAAAAAGGCCACCCGAAGGTGGCCTCAATGAACTAGAGAGTGTTCGAACTTACACGGCCGCGACAGGGCGCATGTACGAGATCGGTGCCGTGCTGGCATCTTCGAACGTGACCACTTCCCAGGCATCGGTTTCGGCGATCAGCTTGCGCAGCAGCTGGTTGTTCAGCGCGTGTCCGGACTTGTAGCCCTTGAACTCGCCGATCAGGCTGTTGCCCAGCAGGTAGAGGTCGCCGATGGCGTCGAGAATCTTGTGCTTGACGAATTCGTCATCGGAACGAAGGCCGTCTTCGTTGAGCACACCGGTTTCGTCGACGACGATGGCGTTCTCGACACTGCCACCCAGCGCAAGGTTGTGCTTGCGCAGGTACTCGATGTCACGCATGAAACCGAAGGTGCGGGCGCGACTGACTTCCTTCACGAACGAGGTGCTGGAGAAGTCGACGACCGCGCTCTGGGTCTGGCCCTTGAGGACCGGGTGATCGAAGTCGATCTCGAAGCTCACCTTGAACCCGTCGAACGGCAGGAAAGTGGCGCGCTTGTCGCCCTCTTCCACTGTCACTTCGCGCAGGATGCGGATGAACTTCTTCGGTGCGTCCTGTTCTTCCAGGCCGGCCGATTGGATCAGGAATACGAAGGGTCCGGCGCTGCCATCCATGATCGGCACTTCCGAGGCGGAGAGCTCGACGTAGGCGTTATCGATGCCCAGGCCCGCCATGGCGGAGAGCAGGTGCTCGACCGTATCGACTTTGACGTCACCGTTGACCAATGTCGTGGACATGGTGGTCTCACCGACGTTGGCCGCGCGCGCCGGGATTTCGACCACAGGGTCGAGGTCGGCGCGACGGAAGACGATGCCGGTGTCGACAGGCGCAGGCTTGAGGGTCAGGTAGACCTTCTCCCCGGAGTGCAGGCCGACACCTGTGGCACGGATGGTATTCTTCAGGGTGCGTTGTCTAATCATGGCATTGGCCGCTTCAGCGCAAATTGCGAACAGGTATCAACAAAGGCTGGGGATGATAACAGACCCGGCCTTTGCTGAACACCAATCACCCTTATACCCCTGATAAATTCCATTAATCGGCCTGGCGACGCAGGAAGGCCGGGATATCCAGGTAGTCCAGGTCATCCTGAGGATTGAGTTTAGCGGCTGCCGCGGCACCTGCGTGGGCCTGGTTGCGCATCACGGTCGGACGCTCCAGGTCACGGTAGTTGACGGCTGGCTGCTCCTGGCGAACCGGCGCCGGGTTGGACGACTCGTACACCTGCTGTGCGGTCTGCAGGGTGTTGTCGACGACCTTGACCGGCTTCTCGATGCGCGCGCCCAGGCCGGTGGCCACCACGGTCACATGCAGTTCGTCGCGCATGTCCGGGTCGATCACGGTGCCGACCTTGACCATCGCGTGGTCGGAGGCGAAGGCCTCGATGATGCTACCCACGTCGGAGTACTCACCCAGCGACAGGTCGGGACCGGCGGTGATGTTCACCAGGATGCCGCGGGCGCCCTGCAGGTTGACGTCTTCGAGCAGCGGGTTGCGGATCGCCGCCTCGGTGGCTTCGCGCGCACGGTTCGGGCCGCTGGCGCAACCGGTGCCCATCATCGCCATGCCCATCTCGCCCATCACGGTGCGCACGTCGGCGAAGTCGACGTTGATCATGCCCGGACGCTTGATGATGTCGGAGATACCGCGCACGGCACCGGCCAGCACGTCGTCGGCCTTGGCGAAAGCGGACAAGAGGCTGGCATCCTTGCCCAGGATGGTCAGCAGCTTCTCGTTGGGGATGGTGATCAACGAGTCGACGCTCTCGGCCAGCATGCGGATGCCTTCATCGGCGATCTGCATGCGCTTGCGACCTTCGAACGGGAACGGACGGGTCACCACCGCGACGGTGAGGATGCCCATTTCCTTGGCCACTTCGGCGATGATCGGCGCCGCGCCGGTACCGGTACCGCCGCCCATGCCGGTGGTGATGAACACCATGTTGGTGCCCTGCAGCACCTCGGCGATGCGCTCACGGTCTTCCAGCGCGGCCTGGCGGCCGACTTCCGGATTGGCGCCGGCACCCAGGCCCTTGGTCACGCCAGTGCCCAATTGCAGGATGGTGCGCGCGCCGATGTTCTTCAGCGCCTGGGCATCGGTGTTGGCGCAGATGAACTCGACGCCTTCGATGTTGCTTTTGACCATGTGGTTGACGGCGTTGCCGCCACCACCGCCGACGCCGATCACCTTGATGACCGGACTTTGCGGGACGTTGTCTACGAGCTCGAACATTTTCCCTCTCCTTACAGTTCTCTAGTTGTCGCGCCTACCACTACTGCTTTGAAACTCAGAAGTTGCTCTGGACCCAACGCTTGAGTCGCTCAAGCACTGGCCCCTTGGGTTCATCGCCATAGCTGTTGTTGCTGTTGCTGCTGTTGCTGATACCGGTCAGGGACGGGTCCTCGGACTGCTTCTGCAGACCGTAGGTGAGCAGACCCACGCCGGTGGAATAGATCGGGTTGCGTACCACGTCGCTCAGGCCGCGCACGCTGTGCGGCACGCCCAGGCGTACCGGCATGTGGAAGATTTCCTCGGCCAGTTCCACGGCGCCTTCCATCTTCGCGGTGCCGCCGGTGAGGACGATGCCGGCCGGCACCAGGTCCTCGAAGCCGCTACGACGCAGTTCGGCCTGGATCAGGGTGAACAGTTCGTCGTAACGCGGCTCGACCACCTCGGCCAGGGCTTGGCGCGACAGTTCGCGCGGTGGGCGGTCACCGACGCTCGGCACCTTGATGGTCTCGCCGGCACCGGCCAGCTTGGCCAGGGCGCAGGCGTAGCGGATCTTGATCTCCTCGGCGTATTGCGTCGGGGTGCGCAGGGCCATGGCGATGTCGTTGGTGACCTGGTCGCCAGCAATCGGGATTACCGCGGTGTGGCGGATCGCGCCTTCGGTGAAGATGGCGATGTCGGTGGTGCCGCCACCGATGTCCACCAGGCACACGCCCAGTTCTTTTTCGTCGTCGGTCAGCACCGAATACGCCGAGGCCAGTTGCTCGAGGATGATGTCGTCGATTTCCAGGCCGCAACGACGCACGCATTTCTCGATGTTCTGCGCCGCGTTGACCGCGCAGGTAACCACGTGGACCTTGGCTTCCAGACGCACGCCCGACATGCCCAGCGGTTCGCGCACGCCTTCCTGGTTGTCGATCACGTAGTCCTGCGGCAGCGTGTGCAGTACCCGCTGGTCAGCCGGGATGGCCACGGCCTGGGCGGCGTCGAGCACGCGCTCGAGGTCGGCGGTGCTCACTTCGCGGTCGCGGATGGCGACGATGCCGTGGGAGTTGAGGCTGCGGATGTGATTGCCGGCCACGCCGACGAACGCCGAGTGAATGCGGCAGCCGGCCATCAGCTGGGCCTCTTCCACGGCGCGCTGGATCGACTGCACGGTCGATTCGATGTTCACCACCACGCCCTTCTTCAGGCCGCGCGATGGGTGGGTGCCGATGCCCACGATCTCCAGGGTGCCGTCCTCGCCGACTTCACCCACCAGCGCCACCACCTTGGAAGTGCCGATGTCCAGCCCGACGATCATTTTGCCGCTATGCGCGTTTGCCATGGTCCTGCCTCTCTCTAATTCTTCGCAACGGCGGGTTGGGCCGTCGTCGGTGCATTCGGTTCCCGCCAACCAACGGCAAGTCCGTTGGAATAACGCAGATCGATGCGGGCGATATTGGTGATCTGGTCTTTAAGCGTCTTGTCGTAAATGGCAATGAAACGGCGCATCTTCTCCACCAGGTGGTCGCGCCCCAGCAGCAGCTCGATGCCTGGGCCGGCGCTACCCGCGCCAGTGGTCAGGAACCAGCTGCCTCGCTCGCGCAGCTCCAGGCGAGCGATGGAAAAGCCCATGGGGCGCAGCATCTGGCTCAATACCTGATACTGCTGCATGACTTGTTGCTGAGCGCGCTGCGGCCCGAACAGCTGCGGCAGGTGCTCGTAGTTGGCCAGCTCGCGCGGGGTGAAGGCCTGGCCTTGGTTGTTGAGCAAGGCCTCGTCACCCCAACGCGCCACCGGCAACTGTTCTTCCAGGCGGATCACCACCTCGTCCGGCCACACCCGGCGCACTTCGGCATGGGCGATCCAGGGCATCTGCTCGAGCTCGACACGCATCGCCGCAAGGTCGACGGTGAAGAAGCTCGCCGCCACGTAGGGCGCAATGCGCTGTTGCACCGACTGCTGGCTGATGTAGCTGAGGTCGCCCTGCACGTCGATCTTGGTGATCGGCCGATCGGCATACGGCATCAGGCGGATGGCGCCTTCATAGGCGCCAAAGCCTGCGGCCACCAGCAGCACCGGCCACAGCAGGCGCTTGAGGCCGCCGAAGCTAGGCCGCGGCAGGCGCGCCGATACGGGCTCGTCGGCCACCAGTCGGCTGGCACCACGCGGCACCGGCTTGCTACGGCCGGTGACGGGTTGCTGCTGACGTATCATCGCGCCTTGCATGATTGCTTAACCTCGCGTCGCTACGCTGTCGGCCAGGATCGCCAGCACCAGTTGCTGGAAGTCCAGGCCGGCCGCGCGGGCCGCCATGGGCACCAGGCTATGGTCGGTCATGCCCGGTGCGGTGTTGACTTCGAGCAGCCAGAAGCGGCCCTGCTCGTCCTGCATCACGTCCAGCCGGCCCCAGCCTTCGATGCCAATGGCATCGCAGGCGCGCGCGGTCAGGTCGATCAGTTCCTGTTCCTTGGCACTGTCCAGGCCGCACGGGATGCGGTACTGGGTGTCATTGGCGATGTACTTGGCGTCGTAGTCGTAGAACACATGCGGGGTGCCCAGCGCGATCGGCGGCAGCACCTGGCCACGCAGCACGGCGATGGTGAACTCCGGACCGTGGATCCACTGCTCGACCAGCACTTGCGAATCGTACTTGGCGGCGTCTTTCCAGGCGGCGACCAGCTCTTGCTCGCTGTTCACCTTGGCCATGCCGATGCTTGAACCTTCATGGGCAGGTTTGACGATCAACGGGAAGCCCAGTTCCGCGCTGGCGGTCACGCAATCCTGCTCGCTGGCCAGCACCGCGTGACGCGGCGTGGGGATACCCAGGCTCTGCCAAACCTGTTTGGTGCGCAGCTTGTCCATGGCCAGCGCCGAGGCCAGGATGCCGCTGCCGGTGTAGGGAATCCCCAGGCACTCGAGCAAGCCCTGCATGCTGCCATCTTCGCCGCCACGACCGTGGAGGATGATGAAGGCGCGGTCGATCTGCTCGCTTTGCAGTCGGGTCAGCAGGTCGTCGCCGACGTCGATGGCGACTACGTCGACACCAGCGTTGGTCAGCGCTTCGATCACTGCCTTGCCCGACTTCAGGGAAACCTCACGCTCGGCGCTCTTGCCGCCGTACAGCACGGCGACGCGGCCGAAGGCCTTGACGTCGAGGGTGGAGTGCAGCTTGTCGTAGGCGCTGGTCATTTCGACTTCTCCTGCTTGGCGCCTGCGAACAGCGGGCTTTTCATCAGTTGCGGGGCCAGGCCGCCGACATCGCCGGCGCCCTGGCAGATCAGGATGTCGCCGGCGCGTAGCAACGGCTTGACCAGCGGCGCCAGCTCGGCGCCACGTTCGATGTAGATCGGGTCGAGCTTGCCGCGCTGGCGGATGCTGTGGCACAGCTGACGGCTGTCGGCACCGGGGATCGGCTCTTCGCCGGCCGGGTAGACCTCCATCAGCAGCAGCACGTTGGCATCGCCCAACACCTGCACGAAGTCGTCGTACAGATCGCGCGTGCGGCTGTAGCGGTGCGGCTGGTAGACGATCACCAGGCGCCGGCTCGGCCAGCCGCCACGCACGGCCTTGATCACCGCGGCGACCTCGGTCGGGTGGTGACCGTAGTCGTCGACCAGCATCACGCTGCCGCCGTCGACCGGCAGCTCGCCGTACACCTGGAAGCGTCGACCGACGCCCTGGAAGCCCGACAGGCCCTGGACTATGGCTTCGTCGCTGATGCCTTCGTCGGTGGCGATGGCGATGGTGGCCAAAGCGTTGAGCACGTTGTGATTGCCTGGCATGTTCACCGACACTTCCAGCGGCTCGCAGTCACGGCGCAGCACGGTGAAGTGGGTCTGCATGCCCTGCTGGCGCACATTGATGGCGCGGATGTCGGCCTCTTCGCTGAAGCCATAGGTCACGGTCGGACGCTTGACCTGCGGCAGGATCTCGCGCACCACCGGGTCGTCCAGGCACATCACCGCCAGCCCGTAGAACGGCAGGTTGTGCAGGAACTCGACGAAGGTCTTCTTCAGCTTGTTGAAGTCGCCTTCGTAGGTCGCCATGTGGTCGGCGTCGATGTTGGTGACCACGGCCACCATCGGCTGCAGGTGCAGGAAGCTGGCGTCGCTTTCATCGGCTTCGGCGATCAGGTAGCGGCTGGTGCCCAGCTGGGCATTGGTACCGGCCGCGGTCAGGCGCCCGCCGATGACGAAGGTCGGGTCCAGGCCGCCGGCGGCGAACACCGAGGCCAGCAGGCTGGTGGTGGTGGTCTTGCCGTGGGTGCCAGCCACCGCCACGCCGTGGCGATAGCGCATCAGCTCGGCGAGCATCTCGGCGCGCGGCACCACGGGGATGCGCCGTTCCAGGGCGGTGGCGACTTCCGGGTTGGCCGGATTGATCGCGCTGGACACCACCAGCACATCGGCAGTGGCGGCGTTCTCGGCGCGGTGGCCGACGAAGATCTGCGCGCCGAACGACTGCAGGCGCTCGGTGACCGGCGACTCCTTGAGGTCGGAGCCGGACACTTCATAGCCCAGGTTCAGCAGCACTTCGGCGATGCCGCACATGCCCACGCCGCCGATACCGACGAAGTGGATGCGACGGATGCGGCCCATCTTCGGTTGCGGCATGGCTTTCTGGCTTTCAACCATGGGCCACCTCCAGGCAGATATCGACCACGGTGCTGGTTGCATCAGGCTTGGCCAGGCGCCGTGCGGTGCCAGCCATGGTGTTGAGTTTCTCGGGTTGCATCAGCACCTCGTTCAGGCGTTCAGCGAGCTGCGCTGCGCCAGTTGTCGCTTGTGGCATCAGGAAGGCAGCGCCTTCACGAGCCAGGTATTGGGCGTTGTGGGTCTGGTGGTCGTCGATGGCGTGGGGCAAGGGCACCAGCATCGAGGGCAGGCCTGCCGCCGCGAGTTCACTGACGGTCAGGGCGCCGGCCCGGCACACCACCATATCGGCCCAGCCATAGGCGTGGGCCATGTCCTTGATGAACGGTTCGACCTGGGCCTCGACACCGGCCTCGTGATATCGCTCGGCGGTGACCGGCGCGTGGTTCTTCCCGGCCTGGTGGAACACTTCGGGGCGCAGGTTCGCCGGCACTTCGGACAGGGCCTTAGGCAACAATTTGTTCAATGGTTCCGCACCCAGGCTGCCACCCATCACCAGCAGGCGCGCGCGGCGCTCGGCCAAGGGCGCGCGGGTAGCGTCCATGAACAGCTCAGGGCGCACCGGGTTGCCGGTGGTGCGCAGCTTGTCACTGGCGGCGAAGGTGTCCGGGAAGGCTTCGCAGACCCGCGCCGCCATCGGCAGCAGCAGGCGGTTGGTCGTGCCGGCCCGGGCGTTCTGTTCGTGGATCACCAGCGGCACGCCGCACAGCCGCGCGGCCAAGCCGCCGGGGCCGGTCACGTAGCCACCGAAGCCGACCACGCAGACCGGCTTGAGCTCGCGCACGATGCGCCGCGCCTGGAGCACCGCCTTGACCAGGGTGAACGGCGCCTTGAGCAGGGACAGCTTGCCCTTGCCACGCAGGCCCGTAACCTGGATCAGGTGCAACGGCAACCCGGCCTGGGGCACCAGTTCGTTCTCGATGCCGCGCGGGGTACCCAGCCAGTGCACGCTGTAGCCGCGCGCCTGGAACTCGCGGGCACAGGCCAGCGCAGGGAACACGTGGCCACCGGTACCGCCGGCCATGATCAGGACATTCTTGCCGTCAGCGGCCATGACTGGTCTCCTCGGCAAAGTCGCTTTCGTTGAATTCGTGCTCTTCGCTGCCCAGGTGCGTGCGGCTCTCCCACTCGATCCGCAGCAACAGCCCAACGCAAGCGCAGCAGATCACCAGCGAGCTGCCGCCGTAGCTCAGGAACGGCAAGGTCAAGCCCTTGGTTGGCAGCAGGCCGACGTTCACCCCGATGTTGATCAGGAACTGGCCGATCCACAGGAACGACAGGCCGAACGCCATGTAGGCGGCGAAGAACTGTTTGGCCTTCTCGGCCCACAAGCCGATGTACAGCGCGCGCACGGTGATGAACACGAACAGCGCGATGGTCAGCAGCGAGCCGATCACCCCCAGCTCTTCGGCCAGCACCGAGAACACGAAGTCGGTGTGCGCCTCGGGCAGGTAGAACTGCTTCTGCACGCTGTTGCCCAGGCCCACGCCCAGCCACTCGCCGCGGCCGAAGGCGATCAGCGCCTGGGTCAGCTGGTAGCCGGAGCCGAACTGGTCGGACCAGGGATCGGTGAAGGTGATCAGGCGCGCCATCCGGTAGGGCTGGGCCTGCACCAGCACCACCACCGATATCACCGCCAGCACCACCATCAGCGAGAAGCGGAACAAGCCCACCCCGCCGAGGAACAGCATGGCCGCCGCGGCGCCCATCATCACCACCGTGGCACCGAAGTCCGGCTCCATCAGCAGCAGGCCGGCCATTGGCAGCAGCACGATGAACGGTTTGAAGAAGCCCATCCAGCTTTCGCGCACCTCGGTCTGCCGGCGCACCAGGTAGCCGGCGAGATAAATGACCACGAAGACCTTGGCGATCTCCGAGGGCTGGACGTTGAAGAAGCTGAAGCCGATCCAGCGCATCGAGCCGTTCACTTCGCGGCCGATGCCGGGCACCAGCACCATCACCAGCAGGCCGAAGGCGCCGATCAGCATCATGAAGCCCATGCGCTGCCAGGTGGCGATCGGCACCAGGATCGTCAACACTCCGGCGCCGAGCCCCAGGGCCACGTACACCAGGTGGCGGAACATGTGGTACAGCGGGTTACCCGACTGCACGGCAGCCACTTCCGAGGAGGCCGAGGTGATCATCACCAGTCCCAGGCCCAGCAGCGCCAGGCAACCGGCCAGCAGCGGGAAGTCGAGGTCGATGCCACGACCGCTGATCAGCGGCGACGGGTAAGGCTTGAGGATGCCGAAGATCATGCCAGCCCCTCCACTGCCTGGGCGAACAGGCGCCCGCGTTGTTCGAAGTTCTTGAACATGTCCAGGCTGGCGCAGGCCGGCGACAGCAGCACCGCGTCCCCCGGCTGGGCCAGTTCGGCGCAGCGCTGCACGGCTTCGTCGAGGGTCTTGACCCGTACTTGCGCCACGGCATCGCCCAATGTTTCAGCCAGACGCTCGGCATCACGACCGAGCAACACCACGGCACGGCAGTGTTGAGCCACCGGTACGCGCAGGGCGGCGAAGTCGGCGCCCTTGCCATCGCCACCGGCGATCAGCACCAGCTTGCCTTCGATATCGGCGCCCAGGCCTTCGATGGCGGCCAGGGCTGCACCGACGTTGGTAGCCTTGGAGTCGTCGTACCAGTTCACGCCGTTGCGCTCGCGCACCCACTGGCAACGGTGGGCCAGGCCCTTGAATTCGCGCAGGGCTTCGAGCATCGGCTCGAATGGCAGGCCGGCGGCATGGCCGAGGGCAAGCGCGGCCAAGGCGTTGCTCTGGTTGTGAGCGCCGCGGATCTTCAGCTCACGCACCGGCATGAGGGTCTGCAATTGGAACGCCAGGTACTTCTCGCCATCGACCTCGCGCAACCCAAAGGCTTTGAAGTCCGGTGCATTGAGACCAAAGCTCCAGCTCGGACGGCCTTCGACCGGCAGCGGCCGGCTCAGGGCATCCTGGCGATTGACCACCACCTGGCGGGCGCCACGGAAGATCCGGTGCTTGGCCAGATGATAGGCCGGCAGGCCGCTGTAGCGGTCCATGTGGTCTTCGCTGATGTTCAGCACAGTGGCTACTTCGGCGTTGAGCTGGTCGGTGGTTTCCAGCTGGAAGCTCGACAGCTCCAGCACGTACAGCTCAACGTCATCGGCCAGCAAGTCGAGGGCCGGCGTGCCGAGGTTGCCGCCCACTGCCACACGTTTGCCGGCCTTGGCGGCCATCTCGCCGACCAGGGTGGTCACGGTGCTCTTGGCGTTGGAACCACTGATCGCCACGATCGGCGCCTTGGCATGACGGGCGAACAGCTCGATATCGCCGGAAAGCTTCACGCCGCGCGCGGCGGCCTGCTGCAAGGCCGGAGTGGCCAGGGCCAGGCCGGGGCTCACGTACAGCTCGCTGGCGCGGCAGAGGAACTCGACGTCCAGCTCGCCACAGCGCACTTCCACCTGCGGGTATTCACGGCGCAGGGTGTCCAGTTCCGGCGGTTGCTCGCGGGTGTCGGCGACCGCAAAGGCAATGCCCCGGTTCGCCAGGAAGCGAACCAGGGACATGCCGCTCTTGCCGAGGCCGACAACGATGCGGAATTGGTCGGAAGCGATCAGTGACACGCTCGTTTACCTCAGTTTCAGGGTGGCAAGGCCGATCAGCACCAGGATCACGGTGATGATCCAGAAGCGGACGATCACCCGAGGTTCGGGCCAGCCCTTGAGTTCAAAGTGGTGGTGGATCGGCGCCATGCGGAACACGCGCTTGCCGGTCAGCTTGAAGGAGGCCACCTGAATGACCACCGACAGGGTTTCCATGACGAACACGCCGCCCATGATGAACAGCACGATTTCCTGGCGCACGATCACCGCGATTGTGCCCAGCGCGGCGCCCAGTGCCAGGGCGCCAACGTCGCCCATGAACACCTGGGCCGGGTAGGTGTTGAACCACAGGAAGCCCAGGCCGGCGCCGATCAGCGCGCCGCAGAACACGATCAGCTCGCCAGCACCCGGCACGTAGGGAATCAGCAGGTATTCGGCGAACTTCACGTTGCCCGACAGGTAGCAGAAGATGCCCAGGGCACCGCCGACCATCACCGTCGGCATGATCGCCAGGCCATCGAGGCCATCGGTGAGGTTGACCGCGTTGCTCGAGCCGACGATGACGAAATAGGTGAGCACGATGAACCCGGCACCCAGCGGAATGGCCAGGTCCTTGACCATCGGGATGATCAGCGTGGTTTCGACGCTGGTCGGCGCGGTCTGGTAGAGGAAGATCGCCGCCGCCAGGCCGAATACCGATTGCCAGAAGTACTTCCAGCGGCTCGGCAGGCCACGGGAGTTCTTTTCGATCACCTTGCGGTAGTCGTCGACCCAGCCGATGGCGCCGAACGCCAGGGTGACGATCAGCACCACCCATACGTAGCGGTTGCTCAGGTCGGCCCACAGCAGGGTGCTGATGGCGATGGCCGACAGGATCAGCGCGCCGCCCATGGTCGGGGTGCCGGACTTGGACAGGTGCGATTGCGGGCCGTCGTTACGCACGGCCTGGCCGATCTGGCGGATCTGCAGGGTACGAATCATCCAGGGGCCCAACCACAGGGCCAGGGACAACGCGGTCAGTACACCCAGGATCCCGCGCAGGGTCAGGTACTGGAAGACCGCGAAGCCCTTGTGGAACTGTTGCAGATACTCGGCCAACAGCAGCAGCATTAATGTTTCTCCCCGCAAGCTTCGCACAATGCCGCCACGACGTTTTCCATCGCAGCGCTGCGCGAGCCCTTGATCAAGATAGTGGTATCGCTGGCGGTCTCGGCGCTAACGGCATCGATCAGCTCAGCTTGAGTAGCGAAATGGCGGGCATTGGCACCAAACGCCTGAACGGCGTGGGCCATGTTGGCGCCCACCGCGTACAGCGCGTCGACCTTGCCGCGGGCGTAGTCGCCCACTTGCCGGTGACCTTCCTCGGCCCATTGCCCCAGTTCGCCGATATCCCCGAGCACCAGGACGGTGCGACCGGAAAAGCCGGCGAGTATATCAATGGCGGCACACATCGAGGTGGGATTTGCGTTGTAGCTGTCGTCGATCACCCGCGCGCCGCTGGGCGCAATCTGCGCAACGGTGCGACCCTTGACCGGTTGCACGGCGCCAAGACCGGCGGCAATACCACTCAGGCTCAGACCAACGGCGTGGGCGGCAGCGGCAGCGGCCAGCGCATTGCTGACGTTGTGGGTGCCGAGCAGGTTCAATTGCACCGGGACGCTGCCGTCCGGGCCATGCAGGGTGAACGATGGGCAGCCACGGGCATCGCGGCCGATGTCACTGGCATGGAAGTCGGCCTGCGGGTTGTCCAGGGCGAAGCTGACGACACGGTGACTGCCGGCACGCTTGTGCCAGATGTCGAACGCCTTGTCGGCCAGGTTGAGGATGGCCGTGCCACCCTCGCCCAGGCCTTCGAGAATCTCGCCCTTGGCCTCGACGATCTTCTCCGGGCCGCCGAACTCGCCGACATGGGCGGTACCGGCGTTGTTGATGACGACCACCTGCGGCTGGGTCAGGCCGACGGTATAGCGGATCTCGCCAATGCGCGACGCGCCCAGCTCGATCACCGCGGCGCTGTGCTCCGGGGCGATTTCCAGCAGGGTCAGCGGCGCGCCGAGGTCGTTGTTGAGGTTGCCACGGGTAGCATGCACCGGGCCGCGGGTACGCAGGATAGCGGCGAGCATTTCCTTGACCGTGGTCTTGCCGCTGGAGCCGGTGATGGCCACCACCGGCTTGTCGAAAGCAGCACGGTTCAGCGCGCCCAGCTGACCAAGCGCGACCCGACAGTCGGCGACCACCAGCTGTGGCAGGTCGACATCGCTGACCTCGCGCTCGACCAGCGCGGCGACGGCGCCTTTGGCCTTCACGTCGGCCAGGTAGTCGTGGCCATCGAAGCGCGGCCCGGTCAGGGCGACGAACAGTTGACCGGCGGCAACGCTGCGGCTGTCGATACTGACACCGGTAAAGGTGGCGCCGGCGCCCGCCAGGCGCGCATTCAGGGCGCCAGTCAACTGGCTGAGGGTCATCGGCTTAAGCATGTGGCGCCTCCCAGGCGGCAAGGGCCCTCTCGGCTTCGACCAGGTCGGAGAAGTCATGGCGCTGGCCATTGATCTCCTGGTAATCCTCGTGCCCCTTGCCAGCCAGGACGATCACATCCTCGGCAGCAGCAGTGGCGACCAGGTGGGCAATGGCCTGGCCGCGGCCGGCGACGAACTCCACGCTGTCGGGCTGGGCAAAACCGGGACGAATGTCATCGAAGATGCGCTGCGGATCCTCGGTACGCGGGTTGTCATCAGTCACCAGCACACGATCGGCCAGGCGCTCGGCGACTGCCGCCATCAGCGGACGCTTGCCGGCGTCACGATCACCGCCACAGCCGAACAGGCACAGCAACTTGCCGTGGGCATGCGGGCGCAATGCCTCGAGCACCTTTTCCAGGGCATCCGGGGTGTGGGCGTAGTCGACCACCACCAACGGCTTCTCACCGCCACCCAGGCGCTGCATGCGGCCGACCGGCCCCTGCAGCTGCGGGGTGACTTTCAGGATCTCGTCCAGCGAATAATCCAGCGCCAGCAAGGTCGCCACCGCCGCCAGCATGTTGCTCAGATTGAAGCGCCCCAGCAGTTGGCTGCGCAGGCTGCGTTCGCCCTGCGCGGTGACGAGGGTGGCCCGTACGCCATCATCGTCGAACGTGGCCTCGCGGCAGAACAGCGAAGCGTCCGGGTTTTCCAGGCTGTAGCTGAGCAACCGGGTCTCGATATGATCGGTACTCGGGCGGCGGGCGAAGTCGGCAGCCAGGCGGCGTCCGAACTCATCATCCAGGTTGACTACCTGGCAGCGCAGGCTCGGCCAGGCGAACAGCTTGGCCTTGGCGGCCCCATAGGCCTCCATGCTGCCGTGATAGTCCAGGTGATCGCGCGACAGGTTGGTCATCACCGCGATATCGAACTCCAGCGCGGCGACACGCCCCTGCTCGAGGGCGTGAGAGGACACTTCCATGGCCACGGCCCTGGCACCCGCTTTTTTCAGGTCGTTCAGGGTCGACTGCACGGCGATGGGGTCCGGCGTGGTCAGGCGGCCGCTCTGCAACTCACCGTAGAAGCCGGTGCCCAGGGTGCCGATCAGCCCGCAACGCTGACCAAGGGCATCGAGCGCCTGGGCCACCAGCTGAGTGACGCTGGTCTTGCCATTGGTGCCGGTGACACCCACCAGGTTCAACTGGCGGCTGGGCTCGCCATAGAAGCGCCCGGCGATCTGCGACAGCTGGCCGACCAGCCCCTTGACCGGGATCAGCGGCGCGTCGGTAATCGGCAACACGCAGGTGCCCTGCTCTTCATAGGCGACCGCGGCGGCGCCACGGGACAGCGCGTCGGCAATATGCTCACGGCCGTCGACCTTGGCGCCCGGCACGGCGAGGAACAGATCGCCCTGGCGCACCTGGCGGCTGTCCAGGGTCAGCTCGCGGATCAACGGATCGCGGCTGGCATGGGCGAACAATTTGCTCAATGGCATCGTCATCAACCTCGCCCTCCCTTGGCGGGTACTGCGCTGGCTTGCTGCGTCGAGGACGGCGGCAGGTTGTCCGGCGGTACATTCATCAGGCGCAGGGTGCCCGACATCACTTTGCTGAATACGGGGGCCGAGACCAGGCCACCGAAGTAGCCGCCCTTGCTCGGCTCGTCGATGACCACGACGATCGCGTAGCGCGGGTCGCTCATCGGGCCGAAGCCGGCGAACAGCGAGCGGTAGGCGTTCTCGGTGTAGCCCTTGGAACCTACGGTGGCTTTACGCGCCGTACCCGACTTGCCGCCTACGTGGTAGAACGGCACCTGCGCGCGGAACACCCCGCGCGGCGCCTCGATCACTTGCTGCAGCATGCCCTGCACGGTCTCGGCGGTTTCCTTGGGGATCGCCTGCACCGCTTCCGGGGCCTTGTCGACCTTGAGAATCGACAGCGGCACCATCTTGCCGTCGTTGGCCAGGGCGGCGTAGGCATGCACCAATTGCAGGGCGGTCACCGACACGCCGTAGCCATAGGACAGCGTGGCGGTCTCGGCCTTGCGCCACTCGCGGTGGTTGGGCAGGTTGCCGACGCGCTCGCCGGGGAAGCCAAGGCCGGTGTACTGGCCCAGACCGACCTGGGACATGACCCGGTAGATGGCTTCGCCACCGATATCGAAGGCGATCTTGCTCATGCCGACGTTGGACGAGTTGATCAGGATGCCGGTCAGGTCGAGGATCGGGCCCTCGCTGCGCGACACGTCCTTGATGGTGTAGCGGCCAATCTGCAAGCTGCCCGGGTACACCTCGACCTTGTCGGTGACCTTCCAGCGGCCGCTTTGCAAGGCGGCGCTCATGGAAATCGGCTTGACCGTCGAGCCCGGCTCGAACACGTCGATGATCGCCCGGTTGCGCATCGCGGCGGGGAACATGCTGCGGCGGTTGTTCGGGTTGTAGGTCGGCTGGTTGACCATGGCCAGGACCTCGCCGGTCTTGACGTCCATGATCACCAGGCTGCCGGCCTTGGCCTCCTGCTCGGCGATGGCGTTGCGCAGCTCGCGGGTGGCCAGGTACTGCAGGCGCAGGTCTATCGACAACGCCAAGGTCTTTCCGGCCTTGGCGTTCTTGGTAACCTGGATGTCCTTGATCAGCCGGCCGCGCCGGTCCTTGATCACCTGACGCTTGCCGGGCACCCCGGCGAGCCATTCGTCATAGGCCAGCTCCACACCCTCGCGACCGTGATCGTCGAGGTCGGTGAAGCCGACCATGTGCGCGGTGACATCACCGGCCGGGTAGAAGCGGCGGAACTCTTCCAGGCCATAGACGCCCGGCACTTTCAGGTCGAGCACATGCTGGCCCTGTTCCGGGGTCAGGCCACGGACCAGATAGATGAATTCCTTGTTGGCCTGCTGGGTAAGACGCTCGACCAGTTGCTGCGGGTTCTGCCCCAGGGCGGCGGCCAGTTGCGGCCAGCGTTCTTTCGAGGCCTGCATTTCCTTGGGGTTGGCCCACAGGGTGGTGACCGGGGTACTGACGGCCAGGGGCTCGCCATTGCGGTCGGTGATCAGGCCACGGTGGGCGGGGATAGGAATGTGTCGCAGGCTGCGGGCATCGCCCTGGCCCTTGAGGAAGTCGCGGTCGACCACCTGCAGGTCGATGATGCGCCAGCAGATGGCACCGACCATCAACGCCAGCAAGCCGATCACCACGCGGAAGCGCCAGGGATAAAGTGCGCCTTCGAGCTTCATCATGGCGCCACCATCCGCACTTCGTCAGCCGCCGGCACACGCATCTTGAGCTGCTCGGAGGCCAGGCTCTCGATACGGCTGGCCGCGGTCCAGGTGCTTTGCTCGAGGATCAACCGGCCCCATTCGGCCTGGGCCTTGTCGCGCTCGCTCAGCTCGCCGTACAGGGTGTTGAGCAATTGACGGTTCCAGTGCGCGCTGTAGGACACGGCGATAGCCGAAATCAGCACGCCGACGAACAGCAGAAGCATCAGGAAGCTTCCGCCTGGCAATGGCTTGGCGAACAGGCGGCTCACCGCAACTTCTCCGCCACCCGCATCACGGCGCTGCGCGACCGCGGGTTGGCCTTGAGTTCGGCGTCGGAGGCGAACTGTGCCTTGCCGATGAGCTTGATCTTCGGCTCGAAGACCTTGTGCTGCACCGGCAGGTTGCGCGGCAGGTTGTCTGCCTCGCCCTTGACCAGTTTGCGCATGAACAGCTTGACGATACGATCTTCCAACGAGTGGAAGCTGATCACCGCCAGGCGGCCACCGACTTCGAGGGCATCGAGCGCGGCCTCAAGGCCGCTCTCGAGGTCGCCCAGTTCGTTGTTGACATGGATACGCAGGCCTTGGAAGGCGCGGGTCGCCGGGTTCTTGCCCTTTTCCCAGGCCGGGTTGGCGACCTTGAGCACCTCGGCCAAATCGGCGGTACGGGTGAACGGCTGCTTCTCGCGGCGCTCGACCACGGCGCGTGCCATGCGGCCGGCAAAACGCTCTTCGCCGTACTCTTTGAACACCCGGGCGATTTCTTCGACGCTGGCGCTGGCGATGAACTCGGCGGCGCTGATGCCCTGGGCGGGGTTCATGCGCATGTCCAGCGGGCCATCGTTGAGGAAGCTGAAGCCGCGCTCGGGGTCATCCAGCTGTGGCGAGGACACGCCCAGGTCGAGCAGGACGCCGCTGACCTTGCCGTCCAGGCCGCGGGCGCGCACTTCGTCGCCGAGCTCGGCAAAGCTGCGCTGCACAATGACAAAGCGGCCGTCTTCGGCCGCCAGCGCTTGCCCGGTGGCAATCGCTTGAGGATCTTTGTCGAACCCCAGCAGCCGCCCTTGCGGCCCGAGCTTGCTGAGGATCAGGCGGCTGTGGCCGCCACGCCCGAAGGTGCCGTCCAGATAGCAACCGTCGGCGCGCAAGGCCAATGCCTCGACAGCTTCGTCGAGCAGGACGGTGATGTGGTTGAAGCCGCTATCTATGGTCACAGGATCAGGTCACGCAAATCATCGGGCATGGCGCCCGGTTGTTGAATAGCTGCGAGGTCGGCTGCCGAAACCGCGTTCCAGGCATCCTCGTCCCACAGCTGGAATTTGTTCAGCTGCCCCACCAGCATCGCCTTCTTGTCCAGCTTGGCGTACTCACGCAGGCGTGGCGGCACCAGGAAACGCCCGCTGCCATCGAGCTCCAGGTCCACCGCGTTACCGATCAGCAAACGCTGCAGGCGGCGGTTTTCCTCACGCAACGATGGCAAGGCGCGCAACTTGGCTTCTATCTGTTCCCACTCATCGAGGGGATAAACACACAAGCAGGGGTCAACGGCGTCGATGGTCACGATCAGTTGACCATTGCAACGCGAATCGAGCTCGTCACGGTACCGGCTCGGCATGGCGAGACGGCCCTTGGCATCGAGACTGACGGCGTTGGCTCCGCGGAACACGGCTGTGATTCCCCACAATGTTAGCTTTTTTGTGTCAGAAAACCCACTTCATCCCACTTTCTGCCACTTGCGCACACTATAGGAATCCGCCCGCCACACCGTCAAGGCACGTTCATAAGGAAATCCCTTACAGGACGGCGATTTAGCGCAACAAAGGAAGGCCGAAGGAATACCGGAGAGGAAAAATGGCGGGAAAAATCAAACACACTCAAGTGGATAGAGTGCGAAGTTAAAGTGATTTATTAAGAGTAAGATTTTTTTGGTATTACCAGGACACATCTGCTATCGATTCAAGCAGGGAAGGAAGAGGTGGAGAGTCGATCTGTAAGCCGGGTTTTGTCGAGGACAGTCATTCCTCTACGACGGCCATCACTGGACGCCTCTAGCAACCTACCCGGTTCCGACGCGGGCCACGCCGTATGGAACCCTATTTGGTCTTGCTCCGAGTGGGGTTTACCTAGCCACGGACTGTTGCCAGCCGTGCGGTGCGCTCTTACCGCACCTTTTCACCCTTACCGGCACCGAAGTGCTTAGGCGGTTGTTTTCTGTGGCACTTTCCGTAGGCTCGCGCCTCCCAGGCGTTACCTGGCACTCTGCCCTATGGAGCCCGGACTTTCCTCCCCCGCCCCTTGCGGAACAAAAGACGGCAGCGACTGTCCGATCGACTCTCCGCCGCCAAGGTTACCGGGACACGCGCTCGAGAACAAGCGAGACGACAACCAATATCACTACGCCATTAGTCGGCCTTCTGTTTCTCCAAGGCCAATTGATAGAGCAGGTTCTTGCGCACACCGGTAATTTCCGCCGCCAACGCCGCCGCTTTCTTCAGCGGCATCTCGGCCAGCAGCAGATCCAGCACGCGCTGGGCTTCGGCGCTGATTGCCTGCTCGCCCTCCGGCGCGCTCCAGCCGGCCACCAACACCACGCACTCGCCACGCTGCTGGTTGCTGTCGCCCTGCACGAACCCGCGCAACTCAGCCAACGGCAAGCCCTTGAGGGTCTCGAAGGTCTTGCTGATCTCGCGAGCCAGCACGGCTGGGCGCTCCCCCCCGAACACCGCCTCCATGTCTTCCAGGCACTCCAGGATACGGTGCGGCGCCTCATAGAAGATCAAGGTCCGCGGCTCTTCCTTGACCTGCTCCAGGCGTGCCCGGCGCCCGGCCGCCTTGGCCGGCAGGAAGCCTTCGAAGATGAAGCGGTCCGACGGCAAGCCCGCCGCCGACAACGCGGCGATCAACGCGCAGGCACCCGGCACCGGCACCACCTGCACCCCGGCGGCGCGCGCTTGACGCACCAGGTGATAGCCAGGATCGGAAATCAACGGCGTGCCGGCATCGGACACCAGCGCCACATCGTCGCCCGCCAGCAAGCGAGTGATGAAGCGCCCGCCCTCGTCGCGCTCGTTGTGCTCATGGCAGGCCGCCAGCGGCGTATCGATGCCAAAATGCTGCAGCAGGCGCACCGAGTGGCGCGTGTCCTCGGCGGCGATCAGGCTGACCTGGGCCAGCACCTTCAGCGCCCGCGCGCTCATGTCGTCGAGGTTGCCGATGGGCGTGGCCACCACATACAACTTGCCCAACGCGGAATTCGAACCCCCTGCACCATCAGTCACTGCGCACACCTGCTTTCACGGATCAAAGGCCGCCATTGTAGCCCGAGCGCCGGCAACAGGGCGCAAAGAACTTCGCCCTGCGCCGCGCGCCAGCCACCTATAGTGAAGGTTCACCGTCGGCAACATCGCGCCGGGCGCGAGGCTTGGGTACAATTGCCGGCCAACTTGATCGAGTAACAGGACCTTTACATGATCGCTTGCCTGCGGCTGCTCACAGCCCTCTGCCTCGCTGCCCTGCTGGCAGCCTGCGCCAGCTCGCCCTCATCCAGCCTGGGCGAACTGCCGCGCACCCCGGACGCCAGCATCGAGCAACTGCTCGACAAGGCGGCTTCCAGCAAGTCCGCCGAGGACGCGGCCCTGCTGCGCCTGAGCGCCGCCGACCTGGCCTACAAGCAGAAGGACTTCCCGCGCGCGGCTCGCATCCTCGAGCAGGTGCAACTGGAGCCGCTCAAGCCTGCCCAGCAAGTGTTCGCCTCGACCCTGGCCGCCGAGCTGGCGATGAGCCGCAACCAGCCCAAGGCCGCCCTGACCGCCCTCGCCCACCCCAGCCTGCAACGGGTCGGCGAACTGCCGGACGAGCAGCAGGCGCGCACCTATAGCGTGCACGCTGCAGCCCTCGAGGCCGACGGCCAGGCCCTGGCGGCCGCCCAGCAGCGCGTGGCACTGAGCCCGCTGCTCAGCGGCCAGGCCGCCGCCAGCAACCAAGACGCGATCTGGGCCCTGGTCGCCGCGCTGCCCGCCGAACAGCTGCAGCAACCGGCCGCCAACGAAACCCTGGCCGGATGGACCAGCCTGGCCTTCGCCGTGAAAAGTGCCGGCACCCTCGAGCAGCAACAGGCCGCCATCGACACCTGGCGCAAGCAACACCCGGACCACCCGGCCGCCAAACAGCTGCCCACGGCGCTGGTCAAGCTCAAGGAACTGGCCAGCCAACCGCTGACCAAGATCGCCCTGCTGCTGCCCCAGGAAGGCCCGCTGGCCGGTGTCGCCCGCGCCCTGCGCGACGGCTTCATGGCCGCCCACTTCCAGGCCGCGCAAGGTGGCCAGCCAGCACCGGCGGTACAGGTGTTCGACAGCTCGCGCATCACCTCCCTCGACGACTTCTACCGACAAGCCCAGGCCGCCGGCGTGCAACTGGTGGTCGGCCCACTGGAAAAACCACTGGTGAAGAAACTCGCCGGCTACCCGCAGTTGCCGATCACCACCCTGGCCCTGAACTACGCCGATGCCGGGCAGAAAGCCCCGCCGCAGCTGTTCCAGTTCGGCCTGGCCGCCGAAGACGAAGCCCGCGAAGTGGCCCGCCGCGCCCGCGCTGACGGCATGGTCCGCGCCGTGGCCCTGGTGCCGAGCGGCGAATGGGGCGACCGCGTGCTGGCGGCCTTCCGCCAGGACTGGGAAAGCAACGGCGGCACCCTGCTCGCCGCCGAGCGCATTGCCCAGCCCGTCGCCCTGGCCCAGCAGATTGCCCAGCTGTTCCAGCTGCGCCAGAGCGAAGCCCGGGCCAAGAGCCTGCAAAGCACCGTGGGCGGCAACATCGCCGCGCAACCGTCGCGCCGCCAGGACATCGACTTCATCTTCCTCGCCTCGACCCCACAGCAGGCCCAGCAGATCAAGCCGACCCTGAACTTCCAGTACGCCGGCGACGTGCCGGTCTACGCCACCTCCAACCTGTACAGCGCCAGCGGTGACGTGAACCAGTACAACGACATGAACGGCATCCGCTTCTGCGAAACGCCATGGCTGCTCGACACCAGCAACAGCCTGCGCCAGCAGGTGGTCCAGCAGTGGCCACAGGCAGCCGGCAGCCTCGGCCGCCTGTACGCCATGGGCGTCGATGCCTACAGCCTGGCGCCGCGCCTGGGCCAGCTCAAGGCCCTGCCGGACAATCGCGTCGAAGGTCTGTCCGGTAGCCTGAGCATGAGCCCGAGCCAGCGCGTGGAACGCCAGCTGCCATGGGCCGAGTTCGCCGGCGGCCAGGTCAAGCGCCTGCCGGACACCCCGCGCTAATGCCCAGCGCATCGCCCAGTTGCGCCGGCCAAGCTGCTGAAGACCAGGCCCTTGCCTTTCTGCAAGGGCACGGCCTGCAGTTGCTGACGCGCAACTGGCGATGCAGCGGTGGCGAGCTCGATCTGGTCATGCTCGATGCCGATACAGTAGTATTCGTCGAAGTCCGCTACCGGTGGCACGCGCAGTTCGGCGGAGCGCTCGGCAGCATCGATGGGCGCAAGCAGCAGCGACTGGCGCTTGCCGCCAACCTTTTCCTGCAGCACGAGCCCCGTTGGGCCGACCAGCCCTGCCGCTTCGACGTCGTCGCGCTGCAGGGCAAGGGGCACGCCGGGCAACCGCTTCAATGGCTGAAAAACGCCTTCGAATGCTGAACCCTATTCGATTTTTTTGCTCTATGTTTCGCGGGCTGGTCACTGTTGCGCGCCGCGCCAGCCACCGCCCCACTTAAGGTCACACCAGATGGACATGCAATCCCGAATTCGCCGGCTGTTCCAGGCCAGCATCGACACCAAGCAACAGGCAATGGACATCCTGGCACCCCACATCGAGCAGGCCAGCCTGGTCATGGTCAACGCCCTGCTCAGCGACGGCAAGATGCTCGCCTGCGGCAACGGCGGTTCGGCCGGCGATGCCCAGCACTTTTCCTCGGAACTGCTCAACCGCTTCGAGCGCGAGCGCCCGAGCCTGCCGGCCATCGCCCTGACCACCGACAGCTCCACGCTCACCTCGATCGCCAACGATTACAGCTACAACGAAGTGTTCTCCAAGCAGATCCGCGCCCTGGGCCAGCCCGGTGACGTCCTGCTGGCGATCTCCACCAGCGGCAACTCGGCCAACGTGATCCAGGCGATCCAGGCCGCGCACGACCGCGAAATGATTGTCGTCGCCCTGACCGGCCGCGACGGCGGCGGCATGGCCTCGCTGTTGCTGCCCGAGGACGTGGAAATCCGCGTCCCTTCGAGCGTCACCGCGCGCATCCAGGAAGTCCACCTGCTGGCGATCCACTGCCTGTGCGACCTGATCGACAGCCAACTGTTCGGGAGTGAAGAATGATCCCCAAGCGTCTCGGCCTGATGGCCCTCACCCTGTGCCTGGGCCTGTCCGGCTGCAGCTCGGTCCTGACCTCGGCACGCAATTCGCCGATCGAGGATGACCGCGGCACCCGCACCATCGGCAGCAAGATCGACGATTCGCTGATCGAGACCAAGGTCTCGGTCAACATCGCCAAGGCCAACCCGGACCTGGACAAGGGCTCGCACATCGTCGTCAGCAGCTACAACGGCGTTGTCCTGCTGGCCGGCCAGACCCCGCGCGCCGACCTCAAGTCCCTCGCCGAGCAGACCGCCGGCCAGGTACAACGGGTCAAGAAAGTACACAACGAGCTGCAGGTGATGCAGCCCTCGTCGATTCTGGCGCGCAACAACGATGCCTGGCTGACCACCAAGATCAAGACCCAGATGCTGACCGACGAGAACGTCCCCAGCTCGCGAATCAAGGTGATCACCGAAAACGGCATCGTCTACCTGCTCGGCCTGGTGCGTCAGCAAGAGGCCAATGCCGCCACCAACGTGGTGCAGGGCGTATCGGGCGTGCAGAAGATCGTCAAGCTGTTCGAATACATCGATTGACTCTCTCGCCGGCTTGCCGGCGAACCAACCCCACCAGGAAACACCCATGAAGAAGTTGTTGCTGCCCACCCTGCTGATCGGCGCCTTCGCCACCCTCGCCGGCTGCTCCACCCCGAGCGTCATCGTCCTCAACGACGGCCGCGAACTGCAGACCACCGACACCCCGTACTACGACCGCGACTCCGGCTTCTATGAGTTCAAACAACTCGATGGCAAGCCGACCCGCATCAACAAGGACCAGGTTCAGACCATCAAGGACCTGTGATCCGCACCGCGGCAAAAAAAAGGCGACCCATCTGGATCGCCTTTTTTGTTACTTGACCACCTTCAAGCTGGGTCGACCGCTGGGGCGCGGCGGCTGACCACCACCCGGCGGCGGACCCTCGTCATCCGGCTCGACGCTATCGTCGGCGAGGTCATCCTCATCGTCCAGCGGCGGCTCCAGCTCAAAGACCATGCCCTGGCCGTTCTCCCGGGCGTAGATACCCAGGATCGCGCTGGCAGGCACATAGAGCGAGTGGGCGACGCCACCGAAGCGCCCTTCGAAGCTCACCGCCTCGTTGTCCATGTGCAGGTTGCGCACGGCACTGGGAGAGATGTTCAGGACGATCTGGCCATCGCTGGCAAAACCTTGTGGCACCTGGACAGCCGGGTATTCGGCATTGACCAGCATGTGGGGCGTGCAATCGTTGTCGACGATCCACTCGTACAGCGCGCGAACCAGATAGGGGCGACTGGAGTTCATCAACGGCTCCTCTTAAACCTTGCGCATTTCACGTTCGGCAGCGGACAGGCTCGCCTGGAAAGGCTCGCGGGCGAACTGTCGCTCCATGTATTCCAGCAGCGGCTTGGCCTGCCGCGGCAATTCGATACCCATCACCGGCAATCGCCAAAGGATGGGCAGTAGACAACAATCGACCAGGCTTTGCTCCTCGCTCATGAAGCACGGCATCTCACCGAACAACGGCGCCACGCCGGTCAGGCTTTCACGCAGTTCCTTGCGCGCCAGGGCCCTGGCCGCATCGCTGTTGCGCGTATCAAGCACGGTGTCGGCCAGGCTGCACCAGTCGCGCTGAATGCGGTGCATCAGCAAGCGGCTGTTGCCACGCGCCACCGGGTAGACCGGCATCAACGCGGGGTGCGGGTAACGCTCCTCGAGGTACTCCATGACCACGGTCGACTCGTACAGCGCCAGGTCGCGGTCGACCAGGGTCGGCAGGCTGCCATAAGGGTTAACTTCGACCAACTTGGGCGGCAGGCGATCGGCGGCGACATCGATGATCTGCACGGCGACGCCTTTTTCGGCGAGCACCAGGCGAACCCGATGGGAGTAATGATCAGCGGGGTCGGAATAGCAGGCTAACCTGTTGGTTGCGCCCATGTAGCGCCTCCTCGCACGGGATGCTTGTAAAACTGTAAATGAAAACGCGCCCGGGGCGGCCCAGCACTAGTGCTGGGCCGCCCCGGGCGCGTTCAACTACCAGAAACTACTGCGTGATCAGTGCACGTCCTTCCAGTATTCGCGCTTGAGCAAGTAGGCGAACACGAAGAAGAAAGCCAGGTACAGCAATACATAGGTACCAATGCGCTGGCTTTCCAGTTTGACCGGGTTGGCCGAATAGGCCAGGAAGGTCACCAGGTTCTTGACCTTCTCGTCGAACTGCTCGGCGGTCAGGGTACCGGATTTCTCTTCCACGGTCAGCTGGTCGCATGCCTCATGGGTCAGCGGGCTACCGGTGAGCGGGTCGAATTGCTTCTTGCCATCGACCACGCTCTGCACCTGCTTGCAACCGATCACCTGATTGCCCTGCAGGCCCACCAGCACGTTGGGCATGCCAACGTTGGGGAAGACCTTGTTGTTCACCCCGTATGGCCGCGCCTTGTCTTCATAGAAGCTGCGCAGGTAGGTGTACAGCCAGTCGTTGCCACGCACCCGGGCGACCAGGGTCAGGTCGGGCGGCGCCGCGCCGAACCAGGTCTTGGCGTCGTTGGGTTGCATGCCGATCTTCATGTGGTCGCCAATCTTGGCGCCAGTGAACACCAGGTTGTCGAGCATCAGTTCGTGGGGAATCCCCAGGTCGTCGGCCACGCGCTCGTAGCGCTGGAACTTGGCGCTGTGGCAACCCATGCAATAGTTGGCGAAGGTGCGCGCGCCGTCCTGCATCGCGGCCTTGTCGGTCAGGTCGATGTCGACCTTGTCCAGCTCCAGGCCATGTTCGGCGGCGAACGACAGGCTAGGCATCAGTGCCAGCAAGCATACTGCAATCAACTTTTTCATCAGCCAGTCACCCTTTCCGGAACCGGTTTGGTCTTCTCAAGCCTTGTGTAGAACGGCATCAGCAGGAAGTAGGCGAAGTACAACACCGTGCACACCTGCGACAGCAAGGTACGCCCCGGGGTTGGCGCCAGTACGCCCAGCACGCCAAGGATGACGAACGACACGCAGAACACCAGCAACCAGATCTTGCTCAGCCAACCCTTGTAGCGCATGGAACGCACGGGACTGCGGTCGAGCCAGGGCAACACGAACAGCACGGCGATGGCGGCGCCCATGGCGATGACCCCGAACAGCTTGTCGGGCACCGCGCGCAGGATCGCGTAGAACGGCGTGAAGTACCACACCGGGGCGATGTGCTCAGGCGTCTTGAAGGCGTTGGCCTGTTCGAAGTTCGGTTTTTCCAGGAAATACCCACCCATTTCCGGGAAGAAGAACACCACGGCGCAGAACACGAAGAGGAACACCACCACACCGGCGATATCCTTCACGGTGTAGTACGGGTGGAACGGAATGCCATCCAGCGGAATGCCGTTCTCGTCCTTTTTCTTCTTGATGTCCACGCCATCGGGGTTGTTCGACCCCACTTCGTGCAAGGCCAGGATGTGCAGCACCACCAGGCCGAGGATGACGATCGGCAGGGCCACCACGTGCAAGGCGAAGAAGCGGTTCAGGGTGATGCCGGAGATCAGGTAGTCGCCACGGATCCACTGGGTCAGGTCGTCACCGATCACCGGGATCGCGCCGAACAGCGAGATGATCACCTGGGCACCCCAGTACGACATCTGGCCCCATGGCAGCAGGTAGCCCATGAAGGCCTCGGCCATCAGCGCCAGGTAGATCAGCATGCCGAACAGCCAGACCAGCTCGCGGGGCTTCTGGTAGGAGCCGTAGAGCAGGCCGCGGAACATGTGCAGGTAGACCACGATGAAGAACGCCGAGGCGCCGGTGGAGTGCAGGTAGCGCAGGATCCAGCCGTACTCGACGTCGCGCATGATGTACTCGACCGAGGCGAAGGCCTCTTCCGCCGAGGGGGTGAAACTCATGGTCAGCCAAACGCCGGTGACGATCTGGTTGACCAGCACCAGTAGTGCCAGGGAGCCGAAGAAGTACAGGAAGTTGAAGTTCTTGGGCGCGTAATACTTGCTCAGATGGTCTTCCCACATCTTGGTCGCGGGGAAGCGCGCATCGATCCACTCCATGAACTTGCTCATCATGCGTTCTCCTGATCGACGCCGATGACGATGATGTCGTCCGACTCGTACGAGTGCGGTGGCACTGGCAGGTTGAGAGGCGCCGGTTGGGACTTGTAGACGCGGCCGGCGAGGTCGTAGTGCGAGCCGTGGCAAGGGCAGAAGTAGCCACCCACCCATTTCGGCCCCAGGTCGGCAGGCGCGACTTCCGGACGGAACGTCGGCGAGCAGCCCAGGTGGGTGCACAGGCCGACTAGGATGAGGATCTCCGGCTTGATCGAGCGGACTTGCGGGTCAACGTAGGTCGGTTGCACCGACGCTTTGGATTCCGGGTCGGACAGCTCGCCGGTGATCTTTTTCAGATTGCCGAGGATCTCCTCCGTTCGCCGCACGATGAATACAGGTTGCCCGCGCCACTCAGCTACCATCTGCTGACCGGGCTCGACCTTGGCGATATTGACCTTCACCGGTGCCCCTGCGGCTTTCGCCTTGGCACTGGGAAACCATGACCCCACGAACGGTACCGCTGCCCCCACTGCCCCCGCTGCCCCGACCACGGATGTCGCGGCTACGAGGAAGCGGCGCCGGCCTGCGTTGACGCCGTCATTGCTCATTCAGTCCTCTCCCATCAGCTTGCTTGGCCTGTTTTGAACAGGCATCTACTTAGGTACGTCTGTGGCACTAAAAATTGGCCGCAATGGTAAGGAACAAATCCACACGCTGACAAGGTGATTACCCGCTCGTCGGGCCACAACCCTCGCTTTGCTTGATCTGCGTCTATGCGACAAACGGCCACGGACTAGCAAAGAGGGTAGTTCAAGACATAAAAAAAGCCCGGTTCCAAACTGGAACCGGGCTTTTTTCGACTGCCGAAGCGGTATTAACGCTTGGAGTACTGAGGACGCTTACGCGCTTTACGCAGACCCACTTTCTTACGCTCGACTTCACGAGCGTCGCGGGTGACGTAGCCAGCACGACGCAGAGCGCCACGCAGGGTTTCGTCGTATTCCATCAGGGCGCGGGTGATACCGTGACGGATCGCACCGGCCTGACCGCTGACACCACCACCGGAAACGGTGACGTAGATGTCGAACTTCTCAACGGTCTCGGTCAGTTCCAGCGGCTGGCGAACAACCATGCGAGCGGTTTCGCGGCCGAAGAACACGTCCAGGGAACGGTTGTTGATGGAGATGTTACCGGTACCAGGACGCAGGAAAACGCGAGCGGTTGCGGTCTTGCGACGGCCAGTGCCGTAGTTTTGAGTCGCCGACATAATGAACTATCCCGTTAGATCTTCAGTTCTTGAGGCTGCTGAGCAGTGTGTGGGTGAGCAGCACCCGCGTACACTTTCAGCTTGCGGTACATGTCGCGACCCAGCGGGTTCTTCGGCAGCATGCCTTTGACCGCGGTTTCGATGACACGCTCAGGGGCCTTGGCGATCAACTTCTCGAAGTTGATTTCCTTGATACCGCCCGGGAAGCCGGAGTGGGAGTAGTACATCTTGTCGGAAGACTTGGCACCAGTCACACGGATTTTCTCGGCGTTGATGACGACGATGTAGTCGCCGGTGTCAACGTGAGGGGTGTATTCTGGCTTGTGCTTGCCACGCAGGCGGCTAGCGATTTCGGTAGCCAGACGACCCAGGGTCTGACCAGCGGCGTCGACTACGAACCACTCGCGCTTTACTGTTTCCGGTTTAGCAGTAAAAGTTTTCATTCTCTAAAGCCTCAGAGGCCGCCCAGCGAAAAATAGACGGCGAATCTTACTGGATAGTGCACAGCTTGCCAAGGGCAAGCGCGCAGCCGAACGCTGACGCTTTTGGGGGCTCGGGTCGGGCACGCCAATGTTCGACAAAGGTTCTTCAGTCATGGTGGTGCATCACTTCCGCCACGCGAAGAGCTGCAGAATTATCCAGATTGCACAAGAAATTTCAACCTGCTTTTATGGCTTCTTTGCCTGGAGCGATTTTTTGATGGAATACCGCAAGCTCGGCCGTACCGACCTCAATGTCAGCGCCCTGTGCCTGGGGACCATGACCTGGGGCGAGCAGAACACCCAGGAACAGGCCTTCGCCCAGATCAAGCTGGCCAAGGCCGCCGGCATCAACTTCATCGACACCGCCGAGATGTACCCGGTGCCGCCACGCCCGGAAACCTACGCCGCCACCGAACGCATCATCGGCAACTGGTTCGCCGCCAACGGCGACCGCGACGACTGGTTCCTGGCCAGCAAGGTCGCCGGCCCCGGCAACGGCATCAGCCATATCCGCGACGGCCAGCTCAAGCACAATCGCCAGCACATCGTCGCGGCGCTGGAGGAAAGCCTGAAGCGCCTGCAGACCGACCGTATCGACCTGTACCAGCTGCACTGGCCCGAGCGCAGCACCAACTTCTTCGGCAAGCTCGGCTACCAGCACCTGCCCCACGACCTGTTCACGCCGCTGGAAGAAACCCTGGAGGTGCTCGACGAACAGGTGCGCGCCGGCAAGATCCGTCATATCGGCCTGTCCAACGAAACCCCGTGGGGCACGATGAAGTTCCTGCACCTGGCCGAAACCCGCGGCTGGCCACGCGCGGTGTCGATCCAGAACCCCTACAACCTGCTCAACCGCAGCTTCGAAGTGGGCTTGGCCGAGGTGGCGATTCGTGAACAGTGCGGGCTGCTGGCTTATTCGCCGCTGGCCTTCGGCATGCTGTCGGGCAAGTACGAAAACGGCGCCCGTCCGGCGCACGGCCGCCTGACCCTGTTCAGCCGCTTCGCCCGCTACTCCAACCCACAGACCGTGGCAGCCTGCAGCCGCTATGTGCAACTGGCCCGCGAGCACGGGCTGGACCCGGCGCAGATGGCCCTGGCGTTCGTCACCCGCCAGCCCTTCGTCACCAGCAACATCATCGGCGCGACCAGCATCGAGCAGTTGCAGAGCAATATCGACAGCCAGGCGCTGAACCTGGGCGACGAGCTGCTGGCGGCGATCGAGGCCCTGCATCAAGAGCAGCCGAACCCCGCGCCCTGAGCCGAGCCCCGCTCCTGCCCGGGCGTGGGAGCGGGCTTGTCCGGCGATGGGGAATACGGGGTAGACACAATCGCCAAAAAATAAGACGATCCAGCCGGTGATTGACCACTCTACCCTATAAGAACAATGACAATGATGTTTACCCAACCCTCCGCGTCCTTGCGGCGCGTCAGCATCCTGGCCATTGATAAAGTGTTCGCCTCGACACTGATGCAGGCCAAGGATTTCTTCCACCTGGCCAGCCTGCGCTACAGCAAGCAGCTGGGCCTGGGCCTGCAGCCGATGTTCGAGATCGGCCTGGTGAGCCCGGACGGCCTGCCCGTGGACAGTTTCAGCAACGTGCAGCTACCGGTCGACGGTGGCCTGGACGATGCCGACGTGATCATTCTCCCGGCGTTCTGGGACGACTTCGACAACCTCCTGCAACGCTACCCGCAGGTACTGCCCTGGCTGCGCGAGCAGCACGCCCGTGGCGCGGTGCTGTGCGCCGAGGCCAGCGGGGTATTGTGGCTGGCCGAGTCGGGCCTGCTCGACGGCAAGGAGGCGACCACCTACTGGCGCTTCTTCGCCAGCTTCGCCGAGCGCTACCCGAAGATCCGCCTCAACCAGGACAAGCACCTGACCGACGCCGACAACCTGTACTGCGCCGGCGGCACCACCTCGGCCTGCGACCTGTACATCTACCTGATCGAGCGTTTCTGCGGGGCGAACGTCGCCCGGGCGGTGGCCCGCGACATCCTCTATGAAGTACAGCGCAGCTACACGCCCGGGCGCATGGGCTTCGGCGGCCAGAAGCTGCACCAGGACCTGATCATCCTGCAGATCCAGCACTGGCTCGAGGAGCACTTCGCCGACAAGTTCCGCTTCGAGGACGTGGCGCGCAACCACGGCATGAGCATCCGCAACTTCATGCGCAGGTTCCAGAGCGCCACCGGCGACAAGCCGCTGCACTATTTGCAGCGCCTGCGCATCGAGACCGCCAAGGGCTTGTTGTCGAGCACACGCAAGAGCATCAAGACCATCAGCTACGAGGTGGGTTACGACGATGCGAGCTTCTTCGCCCGGTTGTTCCGCCAGCACACGGAGTTGTCGCCGAACCAGTATCGGCAGCAGTTCATGCAGGAGGCTTGAGATGCGTCACCGCGCAAACCAGTAGGAGCCAACCTTGCTGGCGAACCATGCACCGCGGTGCATGGCACCGGCTGCGCCGGTGTTCGCCGGCAAAGCCGGCTCCGACGACGATCGCGTCAGTTTTCGAAAGCTTACGGCTTATGCGCCCGCGACAGGAACTCGTGGGACTGCATCTCCAGCAGACGGCTGAGCGTGCGCTGGAACTCGAAGCTCAGGCGCCCGCCGGTGTACAGGTCCTTGAGCTCCACCTCGGCCGAGATGATCAGCTTCACGTTGCGGTCGTAGAACTCGTCGACCATGTTGATGAAGCGCCGGGCGATGTCGTCGGTGGTCACACCCATCTGCTCGACGTTGCTCAGCAACACGGCGTGGAAGATCTTGCCCAGCTCGATGTAGTCGTTCTGGCTGCGCGGCCCATCGCACAGGGCGCGGAAGTCGAACCAGGCGACGTCGTCGCAGGTGCGCAGGGCGTGGATCGGACGGTTCTCGATCATCAGCACGTCGTTGTCGACGGCCTGGGTGCACTCGGGGGTCAGCGCCTTGAAGCTGGCACGCATGCTTTCGTGCGCCGCCTCGTTGAGCGGGAAGTGGAACAGCTCGGCCTGCTCCAGGTGGCGCAGGCGATAGTCCACGCCGCTGTCGACGTTCACCACATCGGTGTACTGCTTGATCATGGCGATGGCCGGCAGGAAGCGCGCGCGCTGCAAGCCGTCCTTGTACAGGCCGTCCGGGACGATGTTGGAAGTGGCCACCAGCGATACGCCGTTCTTGAACAGTTCTTCCATCAGGGTGCCGAGGATCATGGCATCGGTGATATCGGAAACGAAGAACTCGTCGAAACAGATCACCTTGGCTTCGTCGCTGAAGCGCTTGGCGATGATGGTCAGCGGGTTCTTCTCGCCCTTGAGGGTCTTCATCTCCTCGTGGACGCGCTTCATGAAGCGGTGGAAGTGCGTGCGCATCTTCTGCTTGAACGGCAGCGCTTCATAGAAGGTATCGACCAGGTAGGTCTTGCCTCGCCCTACCCCGCCCCAGAAGTACAGGCCCTTGACCGGCGTCTGTTCCTTCTTGCCGAACAGCTTGCCGAACATGCCCGGCTTGTTGTTCTGCGCGTGTACCAGGTCGTCGTACAGGCGCTGCAGGTGACGCACCGCAGTTTCCTGCGCCGCGTCATGGAAGAAGTCGGGACGTTTCAGATCTGCTTGATAGCGTTCTAGAGGAGTCATGATTTCGTTAGCGAGGCAACAAAAAACGGGCCGTCACTGTAGCGACCGGCCCGCTTAATGGCAATCAGACTTGCGTCAAAGTGACTCAGTCCGCCTGTGGCGCCAGGGCCTCGCGCAGGCTGGTGATGGCCGTGTCACGGGCCTCGGCGGCCTCGAACTGCGGCCCGTCGGCAACTTGCTCACCGTTCAGCCAGAGCGAGAAGCCCAGGCCCTCGACACGCACGTCGGCCTCGCCGCCCTGTTGCAGCTGCTTGCTCACCGCCCCCGCGCTCTTGCCATCGGCAAAGCTGCGCGACAGCAGCAATTGCTCGCCATCGGCGGCCAGCAGGCGGAAGCGGAAGCTGCCGTCCTCATCGCGGAAGCTGACGAAGCGCGCGCTCTTGGCGGCCTTCTTCTTCACTTCAGCGCTGGCCTGCACGGCCGTGCGGAACGAACGCAGGCCCACTGCCTCGCGCAATTGCTCGAGGAACGGCGTGGCGATCTTGCGGGCCTTGGCGGCGCCTGCCAGGAGGATGTCCTCGAGGTCCGACGGGCGCGAGATCAGCTGGTGATAGTGCTCGCGCTTCTCGGCCAGCTGGCCGTCGAGCAACTGGAACAGGCGCTGCTTGGCCTCGCCCCAGCCCAGCCCTTGCAGCAGCTCGTCGCGGAACGCGGCGGACTGCGCCGGCGTCGAGAACGCCTGGAACAGGGTGAACAGGTGCGAATTGTCCGGATCCTTGGCCTCGCCCGGGGCCTTGGAGTCGGTGACGATGCGCGAGATCGCATCCTTCATGTCCTTGGCGCTGGTGAACAGCGGGATGGTGTTGTCATAGCTCTTGGACATCTTGCGACCGTCCAGGCCCGGGAGCGTGGCCACGCTCTCCTCGATCACCGCCTCGGGCAGGGCGAAGAAGTCCTTGCCCTGGCCGAACAGATGATTGAAACGCTGGCCGATATCGCGGGCCATTTCCACGTGCTGGATCTGGTCGCGGCCGACCGGCACCTTGTGCGCGTTGAACATCAGGATGTCGGCGGCCATCAGCACCGGGTAGCTGAACAGGCCCATGCTCACGCCGGCGTCCGGGTCTTCGCCGGCCTCGACGTTCTTGTCCACCGAGGCCTTGTAGGCGTGGGCACGGTTGAGCAGGCCCTTGGCCGCGACGCAGGTCAGCAGCCAGGTGAGTTCGGGGATCTCGGGGATGTCGGACTGACGGTAGAAGGTCACCTTGTCCGGGTCCAGGCCGCCGGCCAGCCAGGTGGCGGCGATTTCCAGGCGCGAGCGCTGGATGCGCAGCGGGTCGTCGCACTTGATCAGGGCGTGGTAGTCGGCCAGGAAGTAGAACGAGTCGGCACCGGGCTGCTGGCTGGCGAGGATGGCCGGGCGGATGGCGCCGGCGTAGTTGCCCAGGTGCGGGGTGCCGGTGGTGGTGATACCGGTGAGAATGCGCGTGGTCATGGGTGTTCGCTTATTCAGGCTTGGCTCAGTTCGAAAGGCGCGGCAGCAGCAGATCCTTCAGATCGGTCAGCTTGCCATGGAAGAAGTGTCCGCATTCTGCCACTTTCAGCAGCTCATGGGGGCGCGACAGGGCGTCGGACCAGTCGTAGACCAGTTGCGGGACGACCACTTCGTCGCTGTCCGGCTGGATGATAGTGAGCTTGACACGCTCGGGCAGAGGGAACTGCTCGGTCAGGCGCATCACTGCCGGGGCGATCATGAACAGTTGTTGCAATTCGACGCCCTTGGCCTCCAGGCGCCCAGCCAGGCTGGTAGCGACGAAACCGCCGAAGGAGAACCCCATCAGCACCAGGGGCAGTTGGGGATGCTTTTCGCGCAGCCAGGTCGCCACGACTTCGGCGTCGTCTACCTCGCCGGCGCCCATGTCATGGCTGCCAGCGCTCTGGCCGACGCCCCGGTAGTTGAAGCGCAGGGTCACGTAACCGGCGTCACGGGCCGTGCGTTGCAGGGTCGAGACCACCTTGTTGAGCATGGTGCCGCCCTGGACCGGGTTGGGGTGGCAGATCAGCACCGCGCCGCGGGCGTCGGCCACGTCCAGGTACAAGGCTTCCAGCTGACCGCACGGGCCATCGATGAACAAGGGTGTTTCGCGGATAAGCAAGGCACTACTCCGTGACCTCGGGAAGGGTCGACTCGTCTAGCAAAGGAATTCTGTTCTGATTTGCGAATGCTCGCGGTATACAGCGCAGGTCTGAGCCGTTAACGTAAAGCAAAGCCGTTTATAGAGGAAGGACTCGTGGAACACTCGCTCCTTGTTTGGTTGCTGCCGACCCTGGCCCTGGTCATCGGTGTCGTCGCAGGTTTCGCGCTGGCCCGCCTGTTGCCCAACGCGGCGCCGAGCAACACCCAACGCCAGCTGGATGACATCCAGCAGCGTTTCGACAATTACCAGAACGAAGTGGTGACCCACTTCAACAGTACCGCTTCGCTGGTCAAGAAGCTGACCCAGAGCTACCAGGACGTGCAAGATCACCTGGCCGATGGCGCCAACCGCCTGGCCCTCGACGAACTGACCCGCCAGCGCCTGCTGGCCGCGCTGCACTCGGAAGCCGCGCAAGGTCCGCGCGACCGCCTGACGCCGCCCAAGGACACCGCCGAAGTGCCACGCGACTATGCGCCAAAAGCGCCGAACTCGCCGGGCATGCTCGACGAGAGCTACGGGCTCAAGCGTTAAACAAAAGGCCTCGCAAGAGGCCTTTTTTGTACCCGCCTGGCACCGGCTACGCCGGCGCCTATAGGTACCAAGGCGCGACGGTGTCCTCCAGGTTGTAGCGCGCCCGGGCATCGGCCAGCATCTGCGGCGCCAGGCGCGCCTGGCGAACCAGGCTGTACAGCGCCGCCATCACCACGGCATGCCGGTCGACCTCGAAGAACCGCCGTAGTTGCTGACGCGTATCGCTGCGCCCAAAACCATCGGTCCCCAAGGACATGAACGGCGCTTGCACATATTCGGCGATCAATTGCGGCCAGGCGCGCACATAGTCGCTCGCCGCGATCACCGGCGCATCGCCGGGCAGGCAGCCACGCAGATGGCAATCCTCCTCGCCGCCAGCCAGCGCCACCCGTCGCGCATCCCGGGCGTCGCGCGCCAGTTCGCTGAAACTGGTGACGCTGAACACCTCGCAATCGACCTGCCAGTCGTTCGCCAGCAACTCGCCCGCCGCGATCACCTCACGCAAGATCGTGCCCGAGCCCAACAAACGCACCTGGCCGAGCGGGCTCCGCGCCTGCTGCCGGGTGTACAGATACATGCCACGCAACACGGCCTCCCGCGCGCCATCGGGCAACGATGGCTGTGGATAGTTTTCGTTCATCACTGCCACATAGTGGAATTCGTCGCGCTGCTCCACCAGCATGCGCCGTGCGGCATGGTCGAGGATCACTGCCAGTTCGCCGGCGAAGCACGGGTCCCAGGCACGACAGTTGGGCACCATCGCGGCCATTACCAGGCTCGAGCCATCCTGGTGCTGCAGCCCTTCCCCACCCAGGGTGGTGCGCCCGGCGGTGGCGCCCAGCAACAGCCCGCGGGCACGCTGGTCGGCGGCGGCCCAGATCAGATCGCCGACCCGCTGGAAACCGAACATCGAGTAATAGATGTACACCGGCAACATCGGCTCGCCATGCACCGCGTAGGCCGTGGCGGCCGCGATCCATGACGACAGCGCCCCGGCCTCGGTGATGCCCTCCTCCAGCAGTTGGCCATCGCGTGCTTCCCTGTAGGACAGCAGCGAGCCGGCATCCTCGGGCTCGTAGCGCTGCCCTTGAGGCGCATAGATACCGATCTGGCGGAACAGGCTGGCCATGCCGAAGGTGCGCGCCTCGTCGGCAACGATCGGCACCACCCGCGGCCCCAGGCCCGGTACCTTCAACCAGTTGCCCAGCAGGCGCACGGCGGCCATGGTGGTGGACATTTCCTTGCCGTCGGCGTGCAAGGCAAAGCCGGCGAAGGCATGCAGATCCGGCAACGGCAGTGTCATGCAGTCGGCGCGCCGCTTTGGCAGCGGGCCACCCAGGGCTGCCCGACGCTGGCGCAAGTAACGCATCTCCGGGCTGTCCTCGGCCGGGCGATAGAACTGCAACTGCTCCACCGCCTGGTCCGACAGCGGCAGGCGAAAACGATCGCGGAATGCCAGCAACGCCTGCACGTCCAGTTTCTTGGCCTGGTGCGCGGTCATCCGCGATTCACCGGCACTGCTCATGCCGTAGCCCTTCTTGGTCTTGGCCAGGATCACCGTCGGCCGGCCCTTGCACGCCTTGGCGGCGGCATAGGCGGCGTGCAACTTGCGAAAATCATGGCCGCCGCGCTTGAGCGCGTTGATCTCATCGGTGCTCATATGCGCCACCAGCCGCTGCAAGGCTGGGTTCTGCTTGAAGAAATGCTCGAGGTTGTAGCTGCCGTCCTTGGCACCGAGGGTCTGGAACTGGCCGTCCGGGGTCGCCGCCAGCTGACGCAGCAGCGCATGCTCGCGGTCACGGGCGAACAGCGGGTCCCATTCCGAGCCCCACAGCACCTTGATCACGTTCCAGCCGGCGCCACTGAACAGCGCCTCCAGCTCCTGGATGATCTGGCCATTGCCGCGCACCGGGCCATCCAGCCGCTGCAGGTTGCAATTGACGATGAAGGTCAGGTTGTCCAGCTGTTCGCGAGCGGCCAGGGTCAGGCCGGCGATGGATTCCGGCTCGTCCATCTCGCCGTCGCCGAACACGCCCCACACATGCCGCTGCAAGGTATCGAGCAGGCCACGGTGCTGCAGGTAGCGCATGAAGCGCGCCTGGTAGATCGCATTGAGCGGGCCGATGCCCATGGAGCCGGTAGGGAACTGCCAGAAGTCGGGCATCAACCAAGGGTGTGGATAAGAGCACAGGCCGCTGCCAGCGACTTCCTGGCGGTAATTGGCCAATTGCTGCTCACTCAGGCGCCCTTCGAGAAACGCCCGGGCATAAACGCCTGGCGCCGAGTGCGGCTGGAAGAACACCAGGTCGGCGCTGCGGCCCGGCCCGTCGCCCTCGCCGCGGAAGAAATGCTGGAAGCCGACCTCGAAGATCTCCGCCGCCGAGGCATAGCTGGCGATGTGCCCGCCCAGGTCGCCATAGGCGTGGTTGGCCCGCACCACCATGGCCAGGGCGTTCCAGCGCAGGATGCCAGTAATGCGCTCGTCCAGCTCCAGGTCGCCGGGGTAGGTGCCCTGCTGCTCCACCGACAAGGTGTTGCGGTAAGCCGAAAAGGCCTGGGCCTCGCGCTCCAACCCCAGTTCCAGCGCGTGAGCCTGCAAACGCTGCAACAGATACCGCGCGCGCTTCGGCCCGCAGTGGGCCAAGGTCGATTCCAGCGCCTGGCACCACTCGGCCGTTTCGCCGGGGTCACTGTCCAGGGCGTCGTCCAGGGCCGTCAGCGGCTCGTTCGGATTCATCATCGCTACCATCGCTCAGGCCTCGTCCTTGGCGGTTCAGGCGCAGGCCTTCAAGGCCTGGGCAATGTCGGCCAGCAAGTCGTCGATATCCTCCAGGCCCACCGAAAGCCGTACCAACCCTTCCGATATGCCATGCTCGGCGCGCTCTGCCTGGGTATAGCTGGAATGGGTCATGCTCGCCGGATGCTGGGCCAGCGACTCGGCATCGCCCAGGCTCACCGCCCGACTGAACAGTTGCAAGGCGTTCATGAAGCGGCGCCCCGCCTCTATGCCACCCTTGAGTTCGAAGGCGATCATCCCACCCGGCAGGCGCATTTGCCGTTGGGCCAACGCGTACTGCGGGAACGACGGCAGGCCTGGGTAGTGCAACAGTTCCACCTGCGGTTGGCGCTCCAGGTACTCGGCGACCTGCCGGGCATTGGCGCAATGGCGATCCATGCGCAGAGCCAGGGTCTTGATACCGCGCATCAGCAAGGCGGCGTCATGCGGCGAGAGCACCGCGCCGGTCATGTCCTTGAGCCCTTCCAGGCGAATCCGCTCGACCAGCGCCTGGCGCCCGACTACCAGGCCGGCGGTGATATCGCCATGGCCAGAGAGGTATTTGGTGGCTGAGTGCACCACCAGATCCACGCCCAGCTCCAGCGGACGTTGCAGGTAGGGCGTGCAATAGGTGTTGTCGACCACGATGCTCAGGTCATGGCCACGGGTGGCGCCCACCACCGCGGCGATATCCACCAGTTGCATATTGGGATTGGCCGGGGTTTCGAAGTAGATCATCCGCGTCTTCGGCGTGATCGCCGCCTTAAGCGCTGGGATATCGTTGAGGTCGACATGGCGGATGTTCACGCCGAACTGGCCGATGCCGTGATGCAGGTAGGCAAAGGTGCAGCCATACAGGGTGCTGCCGACGATCAGCTCGTCCCCCGGACGTAGCAAGGTCCATAGCGTGGCGGTGATGGCGCCCATGCCCGAGGCCAGGGCCAGCCCGGCCTCGCCGCCCTCGAGCGAGGCCATGCGCTGTTCCAGCAGGGCCAGGGTCGGGTTGGAAATACGGCTGTAGAAATGCCCGGGCTGTTCGCCGGCAAAGCAGGCGGCGCCGTATTCGACGGTGGGAAAGGCATAGGTGGCGGTCTGGTAGACCGGCGGCACCAGCGCGCCATCATGGGACAGCGGGTCATAGCCGTGGTGGATGGCCCGCGTGGAAAAACCGGTGTTGTTATTGGAGTCGCGCATGGCAACAGCCTCTTGTGGTTTGCTATAAGCTTATGCCACCGGGCTGCAACATTTTTTCCAAAGTTACCCACGCTTTCCCGCTGTTATTGAAATAAAAACAACAAAAATAAAACCAGGAGGGCAAGACATGCCTTCATCACTCGACCGCACCGACCGCGCCCTGCTCGCCGCGCTGCAAGACAATGCGCGCCTGACCGTCTCCGAACTCGCCGATCAGGTCGCCCTGACCACCTCGCCCTGCTGGCGAAGGGTCAAGCTGCTGGAAGACAACGGCTACATCACCGGCTATCAGGCCATCCTCTCGCCCAAATCGCTGGGCTTTGGCGTGACCGCCTTCGTCAGCATCATGATGGACTCGCACACCAAGGAAATGGCCCTGGCGTTCGAGCAACGGCTGATGGAGATTCCCGAGATCGTCGCCTGCCACAACATTTCCGGGCGCTATGACTTTCTGCTGGAAATCCTGGCGCGGGACCTGGAGTCGTTTGGGGAATTCACCCGGGAGGTGCTGCAGCGCTTGCCGGGGGTGAAGGAGATCTATTCGAGCTTTTCGTACAAGGCGGTGAAGGAGCGGCGAGTGATTCCGGTGTCCGAGAAACATATCTAGCATCTTGGGGGCGCTCCGCGCCCCTTTCGCGGCACAAGGCCGCTCCTACAGGGGAACGCGATCGCCTGTAGGAGCGGCCTTGCGCCGCGAAAGGGCTGCAAAGCAGCCCCAGCGCTACCGAAGCAAACAAAAAACCCCGCCGAAGCGGGGTTTCTCAGGTCACGCGGATACTCAGATCGCGCCGCGCTGGCGCAGCACATCCAACACCAGCTTCACGCCTTCATCGACGCTGACCGACTGGGTGTCGATCACCAGGTCGGCATCCAGCGGCACATCGAACGGGAAACTCTCGCCCGGGATGTTGTCACCGCCAGCGGCGTACAGCCCCTGCGGATCACGCTCGCGGCACGCCAGTGGCGAGGCCTGCACATAGACAGTGACCAGACGCTCCTTGCCGATCAGCGCCTTGGCCTGTTCGCGGCCTTCGGCATCCGGGGCCACGAACGCGGCCAAGGTCAGCAGGCCGGCTTCGTTGAACTGGCGCGCCACATGGGCGGCGCGGCGCCAGTTCTCGGTGCGCCCGGCGCGGTCCTGCGCCAAACCCTTGTTCAGGTCGTGGCGCAGGTTCTGGCCATCGAGCACATAGACCGCACGGCCCATGTCGAACAGCTTGCGCTCCACGGCATAGGCCAGGGTGCTCTTGCCCGCGCCGGAAAGGCCGCTGAACAGCACGGTGGCCGGCTGCTGGCCGAAGCGCAGGGCACGTTCCTCGGTGGACACATGGGCCAGCTTGCCGTGCTGCCCGGCACTGCCATGAGGCAGTACTGGCGGGGCGATGATCATGCCCGCGCCGACGGTACCGTTGGTCAGCCGGTCGATAACGATAAACGCGCCAGTGGTGCGGTTGCTGTCATAGCCATCCAGGGCAATGGCGCTGTCCAGCGCCACCTTGACCCGGCCGATCTCGTTCAGTTGCAGCGCGCTGGCGGCGCCCTGCTCGAGGGTGTTCACATCGACCTTGTGGCTGATGCTGGCAATCGAGCCCGGCACGTAGCTGGTGGCGCGCTTGATGTCGTACTTCTTGCCCGGGAGCATCGGCTCCTCGGCCATCCACACCAACATGGCGTCGAACTGGTCGGCCACCTGCGGCACGTTGTCGGCATGCACCAGCAGGTCGCCGCGGGAGATGTCGATCTCGTCTTCCATGGTCAGGGTCACTGCCTGGCCGGGGCCGGCGTTCTCCAGCTCACCTTCGAAGGTGACGATGGACTTGACCCGGCTGCTCTTGCCCGAGGGCAGCACGACGATCTCGTCGCCCTTGTGCACCACGCCACCGGCGATGGTGCCGGCAAAGCCGCGGAAGTTGAGGTTCGGGCGGTTGACGTACTGCACCGGGAAACGCAGGTCGGTGACATTGCGGTCGCCCGCGATCTCGACGGTTTCGAGGATTTCCATCAGTGCCGGACCCGTGTACCACGGCGAACGCTCGCTGCGGTTGACCACGTTGTCGCCCTTGAGCGCCGACATCGGCACGAAGTGCAGGCTCGATGGCTTGAGGTCGATGCCCTCGGCGAACTTCAGGTAGTCGGCCTTGATCGACTCGAACACTTGCTCGTCGAAACCCTTGAGGTCCATTTTGTTGACCGCGACGACGATGTGCTTGATGCCCAGCAGGGAAGCGATGTAGCTGTGCCGGCGGGTCTGGGTCTGCACGCCGTAGCGGGCATCGACCAGGATGATTGCCAGGTCGCAGGTGGACGCGCCGGTGGCCATGTTGCGGGTGTACTGCTCGTGGCCCGGGGTGTCGGCGATGATGAACTTGCGCTTGGCGGTAGAGAAGTAGCGGTAGGCGACATCGATGGTGATGCCCTGCTCGCGCTCGGCCTGCAGGCCGTCCACCAGCAGCGCCAGGTCGACTTCCTCGCCGGTGGTGCCGGATTTTTTCGAATCACGGGTGATGGCCTCGAGGTGGTCCTCATAGATCATCTTCGAGTCGTGCAGCAGGCGCCCGATCAGGGTGCTCTTGCCGTCGTCCACGTTGCCGCAGGTGAGGAAACGCAGCAGTTCCTTGCGCTCGTGCTGGGCCAGGTAGGCGAGGATGTCCTCGCTGATCAGATCAGATTGGTGCGACATGCTGGAACCCTGAAATTAGAAGTAGCCTTGGCGTTTTTTGTCTTCCATGGAACCGGCGCCATCGTGGTCGATGACGCGGCCCTGGCGTTCGGACGTTCGGGTCAGGAGCATTTCCTGAATGATGTCCGTCAGGGTTTCGGCTTCCGACTCGACAGCGCCCGTCAGCGGGTAGCAGCCCAGGGTACGGAAACGCACCTTCTTCTTGACGATGCGCGCTTTCTCTTCCTCGCTGAGGTGCTCGAGGATGCGCGCGTCGTCGATCATGATCAGGGTGCCGTTCTTCTCGATCACTTCACGCTCGGCGGCGAAATACAGCGGCACGATCGGGATGCCTTCGAGGTAGATGTACTGCCAGATGTCCAGCTCGGTCCAGTTCGACAGCGGGAACACGCGGATCGACTCGCCCTTGTTGACCTTGCCGTTGTAGATGTTCCACAGCTCCGGGCGCTGGTTCTTCGGGTCCCAGCGGTGCTTGCTGTCACGGAACGAGTACACTCGCTCCTTGGCCCGCGACTTCTCTTCGTCACGGCGCGCGCCGCCGAAGGCAGCATCGAAGCCATGCTTGTCCAGTGCCTGCTTCAGGCCCTGGGTCTTCATGATGTCAGTGTGCTTGGAGCTGCCATGGGTGAACGGGTTGATGCCCTGCGCCACACCCTCGGGGTTGACGTGGGTGATCAGCTCCAAGCCCATCTCTTCGACCATCTTGTCGCGGAAGCGGTACATCTCCTGGAACTTCCACTGGGTATCGACGTGCATCACCGGGAACGGCAGCTTGCCCGGGAAGAACGCCTTGCGCGCCAGGTGCAGCATGACCGCGGAATCCTTGCCGATCGAGTACAGCATCACCGGGTTATCGAACTCGGCGGCCACCTCGCGGATGATGTGGATGCTCTCCGCCTCCAGCTGTTTCAAGTGCGTCAGATTGTCGACCATGGCTACTCACGAAAAACGATCTTATGGACGGCCTGCGGGCCGTGTTCGAGCGAGCCACTTTATCACAGCGCCCTGTTCTATTTAGGAGGCTGCCTAGATCGAAACAATCTAACGATATGACTGGGGGTTTGGGCGTTGGCGCAGGTTTTTTCGTAGGAGCCAGCCTTGCTGGCGAATGGGCGCCGGTTCGCCAGCAAGGCTGGCTCCTACGGGGTCAACCGCCGGCTTTCAGATGGGATTCGGACAATCGATGAACAGGTGCTCCAGGGCAAAGCGCCGCGCCAGGTAATCACCCAACGCCTGCACGCCGTAGCGCTCGGTGGCGTGATGCCCGGCGGCGATGAAGCTGATGCCGTTTTCCCGGGCACTGTGGAAGGTCTGCTCGGAGGCCTCGCCACTGATGAACAAGTCGACCCCGGCGGCAATGGCATTGTCGATATAGCCCTGCCCGCCGCCGGTACACCAGCCAACCCGGCGGATCATCTGCTCGCCCTCGACCACCAACGGCTCGCGGCCCAGGGCCTCCTGCACGCGCCGGGCGAAGTCACGCACCGACAGCGGCTCGGCCAACGAGCCAACCAGGCCGACCACCTTGGGGTTGTTCGGGTCCAGCGGGCCTTCGACGGTGATGTCCAGCTGGCGCGCCAGCTGCACGTTATTGCCCACCTCCGGGTGCACGTCCAGCGGCAGGTGGAAGGTCAGCAGGCTGATGTCGTGCTTGAGCAGGGTTTTCAGACGGCGCTGCTTGATGCCGGTGATGCACGGATTCTCGCCCTTCCAGAAATAGCCATGGTGGACCAGTACCAGGTCGGCCTCGGCTTCGACCGCGGCGTCCAGCAGCGCCTGGCTGGCAGTCACGCCGCTGACGATGCGGCTGACCTGCGGGCGACCCTCGACCTGCAGGCCGTTGGGGCAATAGTCCGGGATCCTGGCGCTGCCCAGATAGCGCTCGGCTTCCTCGACCAGGGTGTTGAGGGCGACGGCCATGAAAAATCTCCTCGAATTCGGCGTTGCGACAGGCACCAGGCCCTATAATGGCCGCCATTATGGGCCGTCGCCGGCGTAGGGGAAACCGGCGGCAGCTGCCTGGGGACCCACACCATCGCCGATCGCCTTGTTCACGTGTATGATCGCGCGCGCTTGCGCCCCGGGCCGCACAGAGGTGGCCCCCGCCCTACTCCCAGGATTCATTCATGCTCAAGGCTCTGCGTTATTTCGGCTGGCCCCTGCTCACCGGCGTGCTGATCGCCCTGCTGATCATCCAGCGCTTCCCGCAATGGGTCGGCCTGCCCAGCCAGGACGTCAACCTGCAACAGGCGCCGCAAACCACGAAGATCATGCAGGGCCCGGTGTCCTACGCCGACGCGGTGACCCTCGCCGCGCCCGCCGTGGTCAACCTGTACACCACCAAGGTGGTGAACAAGAGCGCCCACCCGCTGTTCGAGGACCCGCAGTTCCGCCGCTTCTTCGGCGACAACCTGCCCAAGCAACGACGCTGGGAATCGAGCCTGGGCTCGGCGGTGATCATGAGCCCCGAGGGCTACCTGCTGACCAACAACCACGTCACCAGCGGCGCCGACCAGATCGTCGTGGCCCTCAAGGACGGCCGCGAGACCCTGGCCCGGGTGATCGGCAACGACCCGGAAACCGACCTGGCGGTGCTGAAGATAGACCTGAAGAACCTGCCGGCGATCACCATCGGCCGCTCCGACAGCATCCACATCGGCGACGTCACCCTGGCCATCGGCAACCCGTTCGGCGTCGGCCAGACCGTGACCATGGGCATCATCAGCGCCACCGGCCGCAACCAGCTGGGCCTGAACAACTACGAAGACTTCATCCAGACTGACGCGGCGATCAACCCGGGCAACTCCGGCGGCGCACTGGTCGATGCCAACGGCAACCTGGTGGGCATCAACACGGCGATCTTCTCCAAGTCCGGCGGCTCCCAGGGCATCGGCTTCGCCATCCCGGTCAAGCTGGCTTTGGAGATAATGAAGTCGATTGTCGAGCATGGCCAGGTGATCCGTGGCTGGCTGGGGATCGAGGTGCAGCCGCTGAGCCAGGAGTTGGCCGAGTCGTTCGGCATGCAGGGCCGCCCAGGCATCGTCGTCGCCGGGATCTTCCGCGATGGCCCAGCGGCGCGGGCCGGGTTGCAGCTGGGCGATGTGATTCTGAGCATCAATGGCGAGCCGGCCGGCGACGGGCGCAAGTCGATGAACCAGGTGGCGCGGATCAAGCCCAACGAGAAGATCACCATCGAGGTGGTGCGTAATGGGCAGCAATTGAAGCTGGTGGCCGAGGTCGGGCTGCGGCCGCCGCCTGCGCCAGTGGCCGCAAAGGAAGAGAAGTAGCATCTGCTTCGCCGGCAAGCCGGCTCCTACGCATAATCCCCGTAGGAGCCGGCTTGCCGGCGAACCGCTTTTACCTCAATGCAGGATCTGGCTCAGGAACAGTCTGGTCCGGTCACTGCGCGGCCGGTCGAAGAAGTCGTCCGGCGCCGCCTGCTCGACGATCTCGCCCTTGTCCATGAAGATCACCCGGTTCGCCACGGTGCGGGCAAAGCCCATCTCGTGGGTCACGCAGAGCATGGTCATGCCGTCCTCGGCCAGGCTGACCATGGTGTCGAGCACCTCCTTGACCATCTCTGGGTCCAGCGCCGAAGTCGGTTCGTCGAACAGCATGATCTTCGGCTTCATGCACAACGCCCGGGCAATCGCCACGCGCTGCTGCTGACCGCCGGACAATTGCCCGGGGTACTTGTGCGCCTGCTCCGGAATGCGCACGCGCTCAAGGAAGTGCATGGCGATTTCCTCGGCCTTGCGCCGCGGCAGCTTGCGCACCCACATGGGCGCCAGGGTGCAGTTCTCGAGGATGCTCAGATGCGGGAACAGGTTGAAGTGCTGGAACACCATGCCCACCTCGCGGCGGATCGCCTCGATCTGCTTGAGGTCGTTGGTCAGCTCGACGCCGTCGACGACGATACGCCCCTGCTGGTGTTCCTCCAGCCGGTTGAGGCAGCGGATGGTGGTCGACTTGCCCGAGCCCGACGGCCCGCACAGCACGATACGCTCGCCCTGGCGCACGTTGAGGTTGATGTCCTTGAGCACATGGAACTGGCCGTACCACTTGTTCACGCCCTGCATCTGGATGATGCCTTCGGGGCCGGCAGGCTGCTTGATCGCTTCACTCATTTCGAAACTCCTAACGCTTGTGGCCAGTGTCCAGCTTGCGCTCCAGGTGCATGGAGTAGCGGGACATACCGAAACAGAAAATCCAGAACACCAGGGCGGCGAACACATAGCCCTCGGTCGCCATGCCCAGCCAGGTCGGATCGGCCGCGGCCTGCTTGACGCTGTTGAGCAGGTCGAACAAGCCGATGATGATCACCAGGCTGGTGTCCTTGAACAAGGCAATGAAGGTGTTGACGATGCCGGGGATCACCAGCTTGAGCGCCTGGGGCAGGATCACCAGGCCCATCGCCCGCCAGTAGCCCAGGCCCATGGCCGCGGCGGCTTCGTACTGGCCCTTGGGGATGGCCTGCAGACCGCCACGCACCACCTCGGCGATGTACGCCGACTGGAACAGGATCACGCCGATCATCGCCCGCAGCAGCTTGTCGAAGCTCATGCCTTCGGGCAGGAACAGCGGCAGCATCACCGAGGACATGAACAACACGGTGATCAGCGGCACGCCGCGCCAGAACTCGATGAAGGTCACGCAGACCACCTTCACCGCCGGCATGTTCGAGCGCCGCCCCAACGCCAGCAGGATCCCCAGTGGCAATGCGCCGACAATGCCGACCGTGGCGATCACCAGGGTCAGCATCAGGCCGCCCCATTGGCTGGTGGGTACCGTGTCCAGGCCCAGCGCGCCGCCGTGCAGCAGGATGTAGGCCAGGATCGGGTACAGCACCAGGAAGCCCAGGCCGTATACCGCCTTGCGTGGGAAGCGCTTGATGAACAGCGGCGCGGCGCCAAGCACGGCGAGCCACACCGTCAGGTCGACGCGCCAGCGCAGTTCCGTCGGGTAGTAGCCATACATGAACTGGCCGAAGCGCTGCTGGATGAACACCCAGCAGGCGCCCTCCTTGGTGCAGTCGGCGCGGGTGGTGCCAACCCAGTTGGCGTCGATGAACGCCCACTGCACCAGCGGCGGCACGATCAGCCATACCAGGTACAGGGCGAACAGGGTCAGCAGGGTGTTGAGCCAGCTGGAGAACAGGTTGGCCCGCATCCAGGCGAGCACGCCAACGGTCTTCACCGGTGGCGGCATGTCGGGTTTGAAAACATGGGCTGTCACGGAAGGACCCTCACCGTTCGATCAGCGCAATGCGCTTGTTGTACCAGTTCATCAACAGCGAAATGCTGATGCTGATGGCGAGATAGACGCTCATGGTGATGGCGATCACCTCGATGGCCTGGCCGGTCTGGTTGAGCACGGTACCGGCGAACAGCGAGACCATCTCCGGGTAGCCGATACCGGCTGCCAGCGACGAGTTCTTCGCCAGGTTCAGGTACTGGCTGGTCAGCGGCGGGATGATCACCCGCAAGGCCTGAGGAATGATCACCTTGCGCAGCGTCGGGCCTTCGCGCAGGCCCAGCGAACGGGCCGCCTCGGTCTGGCCATGGCTGACCGAACGGATACCCGAGCGCACGATCTCGGCGATGAACGCCGCGGTATAGATAGTCAGCGCCAGGGTCAGCGCCAGCAGCTCGGGGATCAGCACCCAGCCACCGACGAAATTGAAGCCCTTGAGCTGCGGCACTTCCCAGAGCACCGGGCTGCCGAACAGCAGCGCGCACACGCCGGGGATGCCGATCAACAGCAGCAGGCCGACCCAGAACTTGTGGAACGGCTGGCCGGTTTCGTCGAAGCGCTTGTTGGCCATGCGCACCATCGCCACGATGGCGACGATCGCCAGCGCCAGCGCCAGCACGAACGGCCAGAAGCCCTCGGCCATCGAGGCGCCGGGCATGTTCAAGCCACGGTTGCTGATGAAGAAGGTGTCGTCGATATTGATGCTGCCCCGCGGCCCCGGCAGGGTCAGGAACACGGCGAAGTACCAGAACAGGATCTGCAGCAGCGGTGGAATGTTGCGAAAGGTCTCCACGTACACCGTCGCCAGCTTGTTGATCATCCAGTTCGGCGACAGCCGCGCCACGCCGATGACGAAGCCCAGCAAGGTGGCCAGGACGATGCCGATGAAGGTCACCAGCAAGGTGTTGAGCAGGCCGATGACGAACACCCGGGCGTAGCTGTCCGATTCCACGTAGGGGATCAGGTGCTGGGCAATGCCGAAGCCGGCACTGCGCTCGAGGAAGTCGAAGCCCGAGGTGATGCCCCGGTGTTGCAGGTTGGTCTGGGTGTTATGGAACAGGTACCAGCCAAGGCCCGCCACGAACACCACCGTGACGATCTGGAACAGCCACGCGCGCACACGTGGATCGCTCAGGGAAAACCCTTTCCGTGCGCCGATTTGATTTTGCATGAAGTGCCCCGAAAAGAAGGGATTCGAACGACCCGCGACGGCAGGATGCCGTCGCGGGGTGCAGCCATCAGCGCACCGGTGGCGCGTACTGGATGCCGCCGTTGTTCCACAGGGCGTTCATGCCACGGTCGATCTTCAGGTCGGTGCTCTGGCCCAGGTTCTTCTCGAACACTTCGCCATAGTTGCCGACTTGCTTGACGATCTGCACCACCCAGTCCTTGGGCAGCTTGAGGTCCTTGCCGTACTCGCCGTCAGCACCCAGCAGGCGGGCGTTGTCCGGGTTCTTGGTGGACTTGGCCTCGGCCTCGACGTTCTTCGAGGTGATACCGGCCTCCTCGGCGTTGAGCATGGCGAACAGGGTCCACTTGACGATGCTGAACCACTCCTCGTCGCCCTTGCGCACCACCGGGCCCAGAGGCTCCTTGGAGATGGTTTCCGGCAGTACCACGTACTCGGTCGGCGCGGCCAGCTTGGAGCGCTGGGCGAACAGCTGCGACTTGTCCGAGGTGAGCACGTCGCAACGGCCGGATTCCAGCGACTTGGCGCTCTCGTCGGAGGTGTCGAAGGTGATCGGGGTGTACTTGAGGTTGTTGGCGCGGAAGAAGTCCGAGACGTTCAACTCGGTAGTGGTACCGGCCTGGATGCAGATGGTGGCGCCATCGAGTTCCTTGGCGCTGGAGACGCCGAGCTTCTTGTTGACCAGGAAACCGACACCGTCGTAGTAGGTGACACCGGCGAACACCAGGCCCATGCCGGCGTCGCGCGAGCTGGTCCAGGTGGTGTTGCGCGACAGCACGTCGACTTCGCCGGACTGCAGCGCGGTGAAGCGTTCCTTGGCGTTGAGCTGGCTGAACTTGACCTTGGTGGCGTCGCCGAACACCGCGGCGGCCACGGCGCGGCAGACATCGGCGTCGATGCCGACGATCTTGCCCTGGGCGTCAGGCACCGAGAAGCCTGGGAGGCCGTCGCTCACGCCACACTGGACGAAGCCCTTCTTCTTCACCGCATCGAGGGTGGCGCCGGCCTGGGCGAAACTGGTGGCGCCCAGCGCGGCGGCGGCGGTCAGGACTGCCAGCGTGGTTTTCAACATCTTCATCAACAACCTCCAAATCGCTCTTGTTGTATGAGCCGGAATTGCACCGCACCCTTATGAGGCGCATCCGACCCCTGGTTGGCTTGTTTTTGGGTCAATGGCGCAATGGGCTGTTCTGTGACAGCCTTCAATCCATACGAAGGGTGTTACCGCGAAGGTCCACCTCTGCGCATGCCAAGGACATAGCAAAGCGCGTACCACAGTCGAAGGCTTAAGCGATTAAGCGTGAGTCAAGTAGGAAAAGTTGTAGAGTTGCGACATCTTTTTCTGGCATTAACCTGTAATGCCTTGTTTTTACGCACCACATCAGTACGCCAGCACTTTTTCGGAGCAGTCATGACCCAACCGCTGATTCTCGAACCACAGAAAACCGCCGACGCCTGTGTGATCTGGTTGCACGGCCTGGGGGCGGACCGTTACGACTTCCTACCGGTAGCTGAATTCATGCAGGAGCGCCTGCTCAGCACCCGTTTCATCATGCCCCAGGCGCCGACGCGCCCGGTGACTATCAACGGCGGCTACCAGATGCCCAGCTGGTACGACATCAAGGCCATGACCCCGGCGCGGGCCATCGACGAGGCGCAGCTGGAAGAGTCCGCCGACCAGGTGATCGCCCTGATCAAGGCCGAACAGGCCAAGGGCATCAACTTGTCGCGCATCTTCCTCGCCGGGTTTTCCCAGGGCGGTGCGGTGGTGCTGCACACTGCCTATATAAAGTGGCAGGAAGCGTTGGGCGGGGTCATCGCCTTGTCCACGTACGCCCCGACCTTCAGCGACGCCCAGCAGCTGAGCGCCTGCCAGCAGCGCACCCCAGCGCTGTGCCTGCATGGCATGCACGACCCGGTGGTGATCCCGTCCATGGGCCGCACTGCGTTCGAGTACCTCAATACCTGGGGCGTGGCCGCGCGCTGGCACGAGTACCCGATGGAACACGAAGTGGTGGTCGAAGAACTCAACGACATCCACGGCTGGCTGAGCCATCAGCTGCAGTGATTCTGTAGCCCAGCCCGCATTGCACTACGCCGCGCCCGATTCTTGCATTACACTGCCCGGCGTACATTCCTTAACCAGTTGACGAGACGACCGTGCTCAAGGCACTCAAGAAAATATTCGCCAAAGGTGACGCCGCACCGCCCATCGCCGCGTCCCAACCCGAGCCGGCTCCACAGCCGGCCGCCGCCCAGGCGCCAGAACGCCAGGCCAGCAAACCAAGGCCAAAGCCTGCGCCCAAGGCCAAGGCCGAGCCAAAAGCCGCCGTCCAGGTCGCCCAACCGCCAGACGCCGAATCGCCCGCCAAGGACAAACCACGCCGCGAACGCAAGCCCAAGCCGCAGGCGAGCCTGTGGAAGCCGGAGGATTTCGTCGTCGAGCCGCAGGAAGGCAAGACCCGCTTCCACGACTTCAAGCTCTCCAACGAGCTGATGCACGCCATTCACGACCTCGGCTTCCCCTACTGCACGCCGATCCAGGCCCAGGTGCTCGGCTATACGCTGCGCGGCCAGGACGCCATCGGCCGGGCCCAGACCGGCACCGGCAAGACCGCCGCGTTCCTGATCTCGATCATTTCCCAGCTGCAGCAGACGCCACCGCCCAAGGAGCGCTACATGGGCGAGCCGCGGGCGCTGATCATCGCCCCGACCCGCGAGCTGGTGGTGCAGATCGCCAAGGACGCCCAGGCCCTGACCAAGTACAGCGGCCTGAACGTGATGAGCTTTGTCGGCGGCATGGACTTCGACAAGCAGCTCAAGTCGCTGGAAGCGCGCCATTGCGACATCCTGGTAGCCACCCCGGGCCGCCTGCTGGACTTCAACCAGCGCGGCGAAGTGCACCTGGACATGGTCGAGGTGATGGTGCTGGACGAGGCCGACCGCATGCTCGACATGGGCTTCATCCCCCAGGTCCGCCAGATCATCCGCCAGACGCCGCCCAAGAGCGAACGCCAGACCCTGCTGTTCTCCGCCACCTTCACCGACGATGTGATGAACCTGGCCAAGCAGTGGACCACCAATCCGGCCATTGTCGAGATCGAGCCGGAGAACGTCGCCAGCGAGACCGTCGAACAACACGTCTACGCCGTGGCCGGCAGCGACAAGTACAAGTTGCTGTACAACCTGGTCACGCAGAACAAATGGGAACGGGTGATGGTGTTCGCCAACCGCAAGGACGAGGTGCGGCGCATCGAGGAAAAACTGGTGCGTGACGGCATCAACGCCGCCCAGCTGTCGGGCGACGTGCCGCAGCACAAGCGTATCCGCACCCTGGAGAGCTTCCGTGAAGGGCGCATCACCGTGCTGGTGGCCACCGACGTGGCCGGCCGTGGCATCCATATCGACGGCATCAGCCACGTGATCAACTTCACCCTGCCGGAAGACCCGGACGACTATGTGCACCGTATCGGCCGTACCGGCCGCGCGGGCACCAGCGGCGTGTCGATCAGCTTTGCCGGCGAGGACGACTCCTACCAGTTGCCGGCGATCGAGGAGCTGCTGGGACGCAAGATCAAGTGCGAGATGCCGCCGGACGAGCTGTTGAAGCCCGTGCCGCGCAAGCATCACTGATCTTCAAGGCAGCCCACCTCCCTGTAGCAGCAGCCTTGTGCCGCGAAAGGGCCGCAGCGGCCCCGGCAACATCTGCATCAATGCTGAGATCCGGGGCCGCGAGGCGGCCCTATCGCGACACAAGGCCGCTCCTACAGAGAGCGGCCTTAGCCTAAGACTCCCAGCGCCCTGCGGCATCCTGGTCGCTCTGCTTGCCATCCACCCAACGCGGCCCTTCCTGGGTATTCTCCTTCTTCCAGAACGGCGCCCGGGTCTTCAGGTAGTCCATGATGAAGTTGCAGGCATCGAACGCTGCCTGCCGATGCGCGCTGGCCACGCCGACAAAGACGATCGGTTCGCCCGGCTCCAGGGCGCCGATACGGTGCAGTACCTCGACCTTGAGCAGCGGCCAGCGCCCTTCGGCCTCGACCACGATCTTGGCCAGGGCCTTCTCGGTCATGCCCGGGTAGTGCTCGAGGAACATCCCCGCCACCTCCAAGCCATCGTTGAAGTCGCGCACATAGCCGACAAAGCTGGCCACCGCGCCCACGCCGACATTGGCGGCGTGCATGGCGTTGACCTCAAGACCTGGGTCGAACGCCGCTTCCTGTACCCGTACGCTCATGCTCAACCTCCAGTCACCGGCGGGAAGAACGCGATCTCGTCACCCTCCCCCAGCGCTTCGCCGAGCCGGCACAGTTCTTCGTTACGCGCGCACATCAGGTTCTGCTCGGCCAGCACCGCGTACTGCCCGCCCTTGTCCACCAGGGCCTGGCGCACATCGGCCAGCACCTTGAAATCGCCCTCCAGGCGCTCGCCATCGACGCCCAGCAATTCACGATAGCGGGCGAAATACATGACCTTGACCTTCATCACCCCTCCACCTTGTAGTGCCCGCTCTTGCCGCCGGTCTTCTCCAGCAGGCGCACCTGCTCGATGACCATGCCTTTGTCCACTGCCTTGCACATGTCGTAGAGGGTCAGCGCGGCAACGCTGGCGGCGGTCAGCGCCTCCATTTCAACGCCGGTCTGCCCGGCCAGTTTGCAACGGGCGACGATATGCACCACGTCCTCGCCCTCGGCGACCAGCTCGACCTTGACGCTGGTAAGCATCAGCGGGTGGCACAGCGGGATCAGGTCGCTGGTTTTCTTCGCCGCCTGGATACCGGCGATGCGCGCCACGGCGAACACATCGCCCTTGGGGTGTTGGCCATCGACGATCATGCGCAAGGTGTCCGGCAACATGCGCACCCGTGCCTCGGCAAGCGCCTCGCGGGCGGTCACGGCCTTTTCAGTGACGTCGACCATGTTGGCGCGCCCCTGGGAATCAAGATGAGTCAGCACAGCTCTGCTCCTGTGAAGGGAGTACAGAGTGTAAACCTGTGGGTCAGGTTTGAGCAGAGGGGTATTTCGACGCACCGGCCCGTTCGCCGGCAAGCCGGCTCCTACGTAATCTCGTAGGAGCCGGCTTGCCGGCGAACAAGCGGCTCGGTGTTACAGGTGCGACTCGGCGTACTCGGCCAGTACCGAGCGTGGCACGCCCTGCAGGGTGATATGAACCCCGTGAGGGAAGTCCTTGAAGCGTTCGGTGAGGTAGGTCAACCCGGAACTGGTGGCCGACAGGTACGGGGTGTCGATCTGCGCCAGGTTGCCCAGACAAACCACCTTCGAGCCGGCCCCGGCACGGGTGATGATGGTTTTCATCTGGTGCGGCGTGAGGTTCTGGCACTCGTCGATCAGGATCAGGCTCTGCTGGAAGCTGCGCCCGCGGATGTAGTTCAGCGACTTGAACTGCAGCGGCACCCTTTCGAGAATGTACTCGACACTGCCGTGGGTGCTCTCGTCATCCATGTGCAAGGCTTCGAGGTTGTCGGTGATCGCACCCAGCCAAGGCTCCATCTTCTCCGCCTCGGTGCCTGGCAGGAAGCCGATCTCCTGGTCCAGCCCCTGCACGCTGCGGGTGGCGATGATGCGCCGGTAGCGCTTGCTGACCATGGTCTGCTCGATGGCCGCGGCCAGCGCCAGGATGGTCTTGCCGGAGCCGGCGGCGCCGGTCAGGTTGACCAGGTGGATATCCGGGTCGAGCAAGGCGAACAGCGCCAGGCTCTGGTGGATGTCACGCGGCTTCAGGCCCCAGGCCTCCTGGTGCAGCAGCGGTTCCTGGTGCAGGTCGAGCAGCAGCAGTTCGTTGTCGCGAATCCCCTTGATCCAGCCGACGAAGCCCTGTTCGTCGATGATGAACTCGTTGATGTGCACCGCCGGCAGGTTGTCGATCATCTGCACCCGATGCCAGGTGCGACCGCGCTCCTGGCGGGTGTCGACCTTGCTGACCCGGTCCCAGAACGAACCGGTTACCGAGTGGTAGCCCTTGGACAGCAAGGAAACATCATCGACCAGTTGGTCGGTGCTGTAGTCCTCGGCGGCGATCCCACAGGCGCGCGCCTTCAGGCGCATGTTGATGTCTTTGGTGACCAGCACCACGTCCAGGTCCGGGCGCTTGGCGCGCAGGTCGAGCAGCTGGTTGATGATGATGTTGTCGGCGAGGTTCTCGGGGAGCAGGCGGTTGGGTTCGTTGCGCGTGCTCATGAGGATGGACAGGAAGCCCTTGGGCCCGCTCTTGCCACGCTGGATCGGCACGCCCTGCTCGACATCGCTGGGCGAGGCATCGCCGAGGGTCTGGTCGATCAGGCGGATGGCCTGGCGACATTCGGCGGCGATGGTGTGTTTACCGGTCTTGAGCTTGTCGAGTTCCTCCAGCACCGTCATCGGTATGGCGACGTGGTGCTCCTCGAAGTTGAGCAGGGCGTTGGGGTCGTGAATCAGGACGTTGGTATCGAGCACATACAGGATTGGCTGGGTGGAGGAAGCGGTGCGTCCTTGGTCATCCATACTCGGTCACCTTATGTGAAAGCCACACGGCGCATACGGCTGCGCCGCAGAGTGACTGCCGTTCTCCCCGTATCCGCGTTGTTACGGGCGGGGAGCTCACCTGGCGAGGGGCGTGGATGACGCCACCTGTGCTGCAGGATTCGGCTGTCTGGCTCCTTGATACCGCAAAAACCATGACCAAAAAAAGACTTTTTACGCTTGGGTGAAGTTTATTTTTCGGATTGACGAACAGGCCTTGGCGCGCGCGGCGCAGGGGACTACGCTCAAGGATCAGGTGGCGGTGTTTGGGGTGGACAACCTACTCTCGCCGCCCATATTCCCGGCAATCCTCCCAGCCAATCCCGCTCTGCGCCGTGTGCTGCAACAACCACTCCAGCGCCGGCTGCGCCTTGGGCTGGCTGTCGCGGAACTGGATCACCCCCTTGCGCCACAGCAACATCAAGGTCAGCACCCGCTGCGCCGACGCCTCGGCGCTCAGCGGGCCGTCGTCCTGGGCATCGATATCCCACAACGAAACCTGCAACTGCTGGCTGGCCATGAACTTCTCGCCATCGGCCCGACGCTGCCCATAAGGTGGGCGGAACAACGGCACGTACTGCTCAGGCAAATCCGCCTGCACCCGCGCCTGGCTGCGCCGCAACGAGTCCTGCCACCCCTGCCACTGGGCATGGGAGCGGTATTCCCAGCCCTGGATGCCCACGCATTGCCCGGCATACAGCGGCACCACCGGCCCCGCGTCCCGCCGCTGTTGCAGGCGGTTACCCAACACGAAGAAGATTGCGTCGAGTTTCTGCCGGCGCAGGTAATCAGCCATCTGGTCGCTGCTGCCCCCCTCGGGCCCAGGCCCGCCAACGAAGGTCAGCAGGAATATCCGGTCATTGAGTTCCTCGCCATTGCGTTCGCGCCCGGAGAGCTTTTCCACTTCGCTGGTGGTCTGCGGAAATAGCGCGGCCTTGCGTAGTTGCTCGTCCAGGTAGCGAGCATGGAACTGATGACTGGGTTCGACCCAATCGGTATAGAACGTGCCGACATCAGTGGCGAACGTGGCAGCCTGGGTACGCAAGTCGGCCATCGAAGCCACCGGGTAGCAGAACGACGCGTCCTGTTCGCAGCTGTGTTGCGCCTGCTGGTAGCTGCTCCACAAGCGTTGCCACATTCGCGCGCGCACGGCGCGAACCACCGGCAGGTTGATCTGGCGTAACCCCAGGCGCGTGGTCAGTGCCTGCTCGTCGAGCATCTCGCTTTCATGCAGCACCCGGGCAAACGAGAGGATCTCGGCACGCGACGCCACATCGAACAGCGCCGGGCTGTCCAACTGCTCCGGCCACAGGCCGCGGTCGAAACTGACGAAATCCGCCGGGGCGGCCTGCGCGCCCAGGCTCAACAGCCCGGCGAACAGGGCAAACGCGATACGCACGGTGGGCATTCTCCTTGAAAGCATGGCGCGCACTATAGCGCGAGCCCAGGCGATGTTCCGTGACTATCGTCGCCATAGTTTGGACTTGCTTCGCCAGGCCCGTAGAATTGCCCGACGACTACAGGAGCCGACCCGATGCTGACGGTGATTTCCCCCGCCAAGACCCTCGACTACGACACCCCGCCGGTCACCCAGCGCCACACCCTGCCGCAGTACCTGGACGACTCCCAGGAACTGATCGTGCAACTGCGTGAGCTGACCCCGGCGCAGATCGCCGAGCTGATGCACCTGTCCGACAAGCTCGCAGGGCTCAACGCCGCGCGCTTCGGCAGCTGGACCCCAGACTTCACCCCGGCCAACGCCAAACAGGCGTTGCTGGCGTTCAAGGGCGACGTGTACACCGGGCTGAACGCCGAAACCCTGGGCGAAGACGATTTCAGCTACGCCCAGGAGCACCTGCGCATGCTGTCCGGCCTGTACGGCCTGCTGCGCCCGCTGGACCTGATGCAACCCTATCGCCTGGAAATGGGCACCAAGCTGGCCAACGCCCGCGGCAAGGACCTGTATGCCTTCTGGGGCACGCGCATCAGCGAATGGCTGAACCAGGCCCTGGCCGACCAGGGTGACGACGTGCTGCTCAACCTGGCCAGCAACGAGTACTTCAGCGCGGTGAAAAAGAGCGCGTTGCAGGCGCGAGTGATCGATGTCGACTTCAAGGACCTGAAGAACGGCCAGTACAAGATCATCAGCTTCTACGCCAAGAAGGCCCGCGGGATGATGAGCCGCTTCGTGATCCAGGAGCGCATCAACGACCCCGAGCAGCTCAAGCGCTTCGACGTGCAGGGCTACTACTACAGCGCCGAGCAGTCCAAGCCGGACCACCTGGTGTTCCTGCGCGATCACGCCGAAGGCTGATGGCCCTTGGGGCCGCTTCGCAGCCCATCGCGACACAAGGCCGCTCCTACAATGGACCGCAACCTCCTGTAGGAGCGGCCTTGTGTCGCGATAGGGGCGCAAAGCGCCCCCAGCACTTCCGACCCGCAGCCCCGCAATAGGGCACCCTCGCAACACCCCAAAAAAGCCAAATTCCCGCCGCCAAAAACCCACCACCCATACCTTTATCGCAAAATGCCATAAGACCGTTCGTAGTTTTTTGACGAATTTTGAAAAAAAATTTCCCATGCTGGCATATAACCATCCCGCCTCGTTTTCGCCCTTTATATACGGGAGTGAAACTGTGGGGTGCTATCAATATGAAAGTATTTTCCACTGAAAAAATATTTAGAAATCTTTCATCGACGCCGAACCACGCCGGAACTTCTACTACGGCCCATGGCTCATAGCACCCGTAACGAGTTTCAAGCGCTGGTCGTGAGAAATGACTTACAGGTGACAGCTGAAGGGTATCCACCCTTAGCCCCAATAAGTCAGGCAGCGCAACGGTGACCGCCGAAGGCCCTGCCCCGAAGGAGAGACGCGCCCCTTACGAATCGTCCTAGTGGTTGATTTCAAAAGGTTTTTCCAATTGAAAGAACAAGCACAGCAATTCACCAAGTTTGAATTGCAATAAAGACGGCTGCATTTCAGGGCACGCCTTTTTAATACTGGCCTTTGACTGCCAACTTTGAGTGCATCGGTTTATGCGCTCCGGATTTATTCATGCCTGCGTTCGGTGAAGTGTCAATTCGCCATGGATCCGTGCGCCCGAAAACTGTTGGTCAATCAACCCAGTCGGCTCTTCGCTGAAGGGCTGGCGTGATAAACACATGAGGTGAATGCGATGCGTATCAGCATCTTTGGTTTGGGTTATGTGGGTGCAGTCTGTGCAGGTTGCCTGTCGGCACGAGGCCACGAAGTGATTGGTGTGGATGTCTCCAGCACCAAGATCGACCTGATCAACAAGGGCAAGTCGCCCATCGTCGAGCCAGGCCTGGAAGAACTGCTGCAACAGGGCATCGCCAATGGCCGTCTGCGCGGTACCACCGACTTCGCCGAAGCCATCCGCGCCAGCGACGTGTCGATGATCTGCGTGGGCACCCCAAGCAAGAAAAACGGCGACCTGGGCCTGGAGTACATCGAGTCGGTGTGCCGTGAAATCGGCTATGTGCTGCGCGACAAGGCCAGCCGCCACACCGTCGTGGTGCGCAGCACCGTGCTGCCGGGCACCGTCAAGAACGTGGTGATCCCGATCCTCGAAGACTGCTCGGGCAAGAAGGCCGGTGTCGATTTCGGCGTGGCGGTCAACCCCGAGTTCCTGCGTGAAAGCACCGCGATCAAGGACTACGACCAGCCACCGATGACCGTCATCGGAGAACTGGACAGCGCCAGCGGCGACGTGCTGCAAGCCCTGTACGAGGAGCTCGATGCGCCAGTGATCCGCAAGCCGGTCGAAGTGGCCGAGATGATCAAGTACACCTGCAACGTCTGGCACGCCACCAAGGTCACTTTCGCCAACGAGATCGGCAACATCGCCAAGGCGGTCGGCGTCGATGGTCGCGATGTGATGGAGGTGGTCTGCCAGGACAAGGTGCTCAACCTGTCGCAGTACTACATGCGCCCAGGCTTCGCCTTCGGCGGCTCGTGCCTGCCCAAGGACGTGCGCGCCCTCACCTACCGCGCCTCGAGCCTGGACGTGAAGGCGCCGCTGCTCGATTCGCTGATGCGCAGCAACGAATCCCAGGTGCAGAACGCCTTCGACATCATCGAGAGCCACGACAAGCGCAAGGTTGCCTTGCTGGGCCTTTCGTTCAAGGCCGGTACCGACGACCTGCGCGAGAGCCCGCTGGTGGAACTGGCCGAGCGTCTGATCGGCAAGGGCTACCAGCTGGACATCTACGACCAGAACGTCGAGTACGCCCGGGTGCATGGCGCCAACAAGGACTACATCGAATCGAAGATTCCGCATGTGTCCTCCTTGCTCAATGCCAACTTCGAGCAGGTGGTGAACGACGCCGACATCATCGTGCTGGGCAACCGTGACGAGAAATTCCGTGCCCTGGCCCAGCAGGCGCCGGCCGGCAAGCAAGTGATCGACCTGGTCGGCTTCATGAGCAAGCCGACCTGCGCCACCAGCCGTACCGAAGGCATCTGCTGGTAAACCCGGTCGGGCGGCGCGTCCCTCCCCAGCGCGCCGCCCTTCCCACCCCGAATTCTCGACGGATGCCGAACATGCAAAGGTTCCAGACAGTGCTGTTGCAGTGCGCCGGCTGGCTGCTCTACATGAGCCTGCTCATGCTGATCGCCCTGGCCCTGCCCAGCGATATCTTCGATTCGCAGTCGAAGCACTTCATCTTCCTGGTCGGCGCTGTCGGCATCTGGCGCTACTCCATGGGCGCCACCCATTTCATCCGCGGCATGGTCTTCCTCTACCTGGTCTACCCGTACCTGCGCCGCAAGGTGCAGAAGCTCGGCAAGGCCGCCGACCCGTCGCATGTGTACCTGATGGTCACCAGCTTTCGCATCGATGCGCTGACCACCGCCCAGGTGTATAGCTCGGTGATCCGCGAGGCGATCGACTGTGGCTTCCCCACCACGGTGGTCTGCTCGCTGGTGGAGAAGTCCGACGAGTTGCTGGTCAAGAGCCTGTGGGCCAAGTACAACCCACCCGCGCATGTCCACCTGGACATCGTGCGCATCGCCGGCACCGGCAAGCGCGACGGCCTGGCCTATGGTTTCCGCGCCATCTCGCGAATGCTCCCGGACGAGAACGCCGTGGTCGCGGTGATCGACGGCGACACCGTGCTGGCCGAAGGCGTGGTGCGCAAGACCGTGCCGTGGTTCAAGCTCTACCCCAACGTCGGCGGCCTGACCACCAACGAGTTCTGCGAAGTGCGCGGCGGCTACATCATGAGCGAGTGGCACAAGCTGCGCTTCGCCCAGCGCCACATCAACATGTGCTCGATGGCCCTGAGCAAGCGCGTGCTGACCATGACCGGGCGCATGTCGATGTTCCGCGCAAGCGTGGTGACCAACCCCGAGTTCATCGCCGACGTCGAAAGCGACTCGCTGATGCACTGGCGCCTGGGCCGCTTCAAGTTCCTCACCGGCGACGACAAGTCCAGCTGGTTCAGCCTGATGCGCCTGGGCTACGACACCTTCTACGTGCCGGATGCGGCGATCAACACGGTCGAGCACCCGCCGGAGAAAAGCTTCGTCAAGGCCAGCCGCAAGCTGATGTACCGCTGGTACGGCAACAACCTGCGGCAGAACTCCCGCGCCCTGGGCCTGGGTCTCAAGCGCCTGGGGCTGTTCACCAGCATCGTGCTGCTCGACCAGCGCGTGTCGATGTGGACCAGCCTGCTGGGCCTGACCGTGGCGGTGATCGCCAGCTTCAAGTTCGGCCTGCAGTTCCTGCTGGTGTACCTGCTGTGGATCGGCATCACCCGCCTGATCCTCACCATCATGCTGCTGTGCTCGGGGCACAACGTCGGGCCGGCCTACCCGCTGATTCTCTATTACAACCAGATCGTCGGCGCAGTGATGAAGATCTACGTGTTCTTCCGCCTCGACAAGCAGTCCTGGACCCGCCAGCCCACTGCCCTCAAGCGCGACCTCGCAAGTTTTCAACAATGGTTCAACACCTGGTCCTCGCGGACCATGACCTTCTCGGCCGCGAGCATCTTCGTCGCCGTGCTGTTCATGGTCGTGTGAGCCCCCGGATCGGATAACAGGAACGAATATCGCCATGAATACCGCCGTGAACGTCAACGTCGTGCATGAATCCGAAGCGCAGCGCCAGCATGCCCGGGTGCGCATTCCCGCCAAACTGCGCTACCTGGATGGCAACCGCGAGCCGCACGAGGTGAAGGTTGACGACCTGTCCGCCGGGGGCCTGTCCTTCCATGCCAAGAAGCCCCTGGCCGAAGGCGAAGTGCTGCGCGGCCGCCTGCAGTTCGTGGTCGACAACCTCGGCCTGTCGATGGACGTCGAGCTGCTGGTGCGCACCAGCGATGCCCAGAACGGGCGCATCGGCACCGAGTTCCAGAACCTCGAGCCACGCGACATCGCCACCCTGCGCCATATCATCACCAGCCACCTGTCCGGCGAGCTGATCAGCGTCGGCGACGTGCTCAGTACCCTGCAGCGAGACAACTTCACCAAGGCGCGCAAGCAGAAGGACGGTGGCTCCGGTCTGTCGGCCTTTGGCCGCCTGCGCGCGGTCACCGTCACCGCCGGGGTGTTCGCCATTGGCCTGGTAGCCTTCGGCTTCGTCGCCAAGTCGCTGTATGGCCTGTACTTCGTCAGCCATGCCGAGGCCGGCGTGGTCGCGGTGCCCACCACAAATGTCACCATGCCCCGCGACGGCAGCCTGCAGAGCCTGGTGCAAAGCGGAACCAGCGTGGCCAAGGGCGCGCCGCTGGCGACCTTCAACACCAGCATGCTCGACCTGCTCAAGGGCCACCTGGACGACTCGCAACTGGAGCCGGCCAAGGTCGAGGAGCTGTTCGGCAAGCAACTCTCCGGCACCCTCACCAGCCCCTGCGATTGCGTGGTCTCGCGCCAGCTGGTGGACGACGGCCAGTACGCCAGCAAGGGCCAGCCGGTGTTCGCGCTGATTCCGCGTACCAGCACCCCGACCATCGAGGCGCGCTTCAGCTACCGCCAGTTCGATGAAGTGAAGCCCGGCACCCGGGTCAACTTCCAGGTCGCCGGCGAAGACGACGTGCGCAGCGGCAAGATCGTCGGCAGCTCGAGCCTGGACACCGACAACCTGGCGTCCGACATCCGTGTGCAGATCCAGCCCGACGAAGGCCTGCCAGCCGAGCTCGCCGGCCGCCCGGCCGCCGTCAACAGCGACCGTGGCCCGTCGCTGAACTGGCTGATCGACAAGGCCGTGGCCCGCGGGCTGTAAGAGGGATAACCCATGACCAGCAGATACCCCGATACCTGTAGGAGCCGGCTTGCCGGCGATCGAGTGCGCAGCACTCGCCCATGGGATGCAACACCTGCGCGAACCATTCGCCGGCAAGCCGGCTGCTACAGGGACGGTTTTGGCCTTGGCCTGTGCGCGCTGGCCCTGGCCATCACCCTGGGCGGCTGCGCCGGCCTGCCCGACCAGCGCCTGGCCAACGAAGCGCTCAAGCGCGGCGACACCGCCACCGCCGAGCGCAACTACAAGGCCCTCGCCGACCTTGGCTACAGCGACGCCCAGGTCGGCCTGGCGGACATCCAGGTCGGCACCCGCGACCCGGCCAAGCTCAAGCAAGCCGAAGCCACCTACCGCGCCGCCGCCGCCACCTCGCCCCGTGCCCAGGCGCGCCTCGGCCGCCTGCTGGTGGCCAAGCCCGACAGCACCCAGGCCGAGCGCGAAGAGGCCGAGACCCTGCTCAAGCTCGCTGCGCAACAAGGTGAGACGAATACCCTGATCCCGCTGGCGATGCTCTACCTGCAGTACCCGCAGAGCTTCCCCAAGGTCAACGCCCAGCAGCAGATCGACCAGTGGCGCGCCGCCGGCAACCCCGAAGCCGGCCTGGCCCAGGTACTGCTGTACCGCACCCAGGGTACCTACGACCAGCACCTGGGCGAGGTGGAGAAAATCTGCAAGGCCGCGCTGGCCACTACCGATATCTGCTACGTGGAACTGGCCAGCGTCTACCAGAAACGCGCCCAGCCCCAGCAGCAGGCCGCGCTGCTTGAGCAGCTCAAGGCCGCCCATGCCCGCGGCACCGTGCCGGCCACCCGGGTCGATAGCGTCGCCCGCGTGCTGGCCGACCGCAGCCTCGGCCAGACCGACGAGAAGACCGCCAAGGACCTGCTCGAGCAGGTCGCACCGGCCAACCCGGCATCCTGGGTGAGCCTGGCGCAGCTGCTGTACGACTTCCCCGAACTGGGCGACACCGACCAGCTGATGGCCTATATCGACAAGGGCCGCGAGGCAGAACAGCCCCGCGCCGAACTGCTGCTGGGCCGGCTCTACTACGAAGGCAAGACCGTGCCCGCCGACGCGCAGAAGGCCCAGGAGCACCTGCAGGCCGCCGCCGACGCCGGCGAAGTCAGCGCCGACTACTACCTCGGCCAACTGTACCGCCGCGGCTACCTGGGCCAGGTCGAGCCGCAAAAGGCCGTCGACCACCTGCTCGCCGCCGCCCGTGGTGGCCAGAACAGCGCCGACTACGCGCTGGCCCAGCTGTTCAGCGAAGGCCACGGCATCCGCCCGGCGCCGACCAATGCCTGGGTGTTCGCACAACTCTCCCAGGTCAACCCGACCCCACAGTCCAGCGAACTGCTGCAACAGCTCGACCAGCAGCTCACGCCCGACCAGCGCAACCAGGCCCAGCAACTGCTGGCGCAGGAAAAGCAGGCGCGCGGCAGCATGGCCCAGGGCGCCAACAACACCCTGGCCATCGAAGCGCTGCAGGACGAGAAAGAAGAAGTAGACGCCGAGGATTCGCTATGACGCTCAACCCCTTCGTGAAAGCCGGCATCGGCCTGGGCTTCGCCCTGCTGTGGTCGATGCCGACCCTGGCGGCGCAAACCGCGCAGAAGAACTTCGGCCTCGACGTGAAGATCACCGGCCAGTCCGAGGACGACCGCGACCTCGGCACCCGCTCCGGCGGCGACGTCAACGGCCTGGGCCTGGACCTGCGCCCCTGGGTGTACGGCGAGCGCGGCAACTGGAGCGCCTTCGCCATGGGCCAGGCGGTGGCCGCCACCGACATCATCGAAACCGACACCCTGCGCCAGAACGACGACGGCACCACCAGCGACAACGGCGACGACAGCCGCAGGCCGGACAAGAGCTACCTGGCCATGCGCGAGTTCTGGATCGGCTACAGCGGCCTGACCCCCTACCCCGGCGAGCAGTTGCGCTTCGGCCGCCAGCGCCTGCGCAGCGACGACGGCATGTGGCGCGACACCAACATCGAGGCGCTGAACTGGACCTTCGACACCACCCTGCTCAAGGCCGACCTTGGCGTTGCCCAGCGCTTCAGCGAATACCGCACCGACCTCACCGAACTGGCCCCCGAAGACAAGGACCGCACCCATGTCTACGGCAACGTCGCCACACAATGGACACCCGGCCACTGGGTTGGCCTGCGTGCCCATCACAGCCATGACGGCGGTAGCCTGAAGAGCCCCGGCGAAACCGTCGATGCCCTCGACAAGACCCGCACCGGCGACCTCACCTGGCTGGGCCTGGAAGCCAACAGCGACGCCTACAACTGGCGCAACGACCACCGCGTCAACTACTGGGGCAGCGTCACCTGGCTGACCGGCGACCGCGACACCCTCAGCAGCCAGGCGGTCGGCAACGACCAGGTCGCCACCGGCAAGCAGAGCGGCGACGTCAACGCCTGGGCCACCGACCTCGGTATCCGTCTGCGCCTCGACCCGCAGTGGCAGGTCGGCGCGGCCTACGCCCGGGGCAGCGGCGGTGGCGGCAGCGACGGTTCGAACAATTTCGAGCAGACCGGCCTTGAGAGCAACCGCTCCAACTTCACCGGCACCCGCTCGCGCGTGCACCGCTTCGGCGAAGCCTTCCGCGGCGAGCTGGGCAACCTGCAGGCGGCCACCCTGTTCGCCTCCTGGCAGTTGCGCGACGACTACGACGCCAGCTTCATCTACCACAAGTTCTGGCGCGTCGACGGCAAGCAGAACATCGGCTCCAGCGGCATCAACGCGGTGGTCGACGACGGCGGCATCAGCCGCCCTCTGGTGCAGGGCGAGAAAGACCTCGGCCAGGAAATGGACGTAGTCGTGACCAAGTACTTCAAGCAGGGCCTGCTGCCGGCCTCGATCAGCCAGTCGATTGACGAACCCTCGGCCCTGGTACGCCTGCGTGCCGGTGTGTTCAAGCCGGGCGATGCCTACGGCAAAGAGGCCGACTCGTACATGCACCGCGCCTTCGTCGACGTGATCTGGCGCTACTGAGGCCGGGAGAGGATAGCCATGAACCTGCACCCGAACCTTCGCCACAGCCTGCTCGCCAGCGCCCTGCTGCTGGCCGGCGGCCTTGCCCAGGCCGCCGAGCCGGAAATGGCCAAAGGGCTGCAACAGGCCAAGACCTATACCGTCTCCAGTGCGCCGATCGAGCCGCTGAAGATGGACCCACCCAAGCTGCCCGACCTGTCCGGCTACACCGCCCAAGCCGTGCAGCAGAAGATCGACCGCCAGCACAAGGGCAAGGTCAGCGTGCGCCGCATGCTCCAGGAGGACACCCTCAAGGAGTTCATCGGCGGCGACAACAAGGGCGCCGAATGGGTACGCCGCCAGCACGGCATCCCCCAGGCGATCTTCGTCGATGACGGCCACGTCGACCTGGTGGAGCTGAGCAAGAAAGTCCCCAGCCAGTACCTGCGCGAAACCGCGCCGGGGGTGTACCTGGCGCGCCTGCCGATCGTGGTCGGGCGCAAGGGCGTGCTGGAGATCGACGGCAAGGTCAAGGAGCTGCGCCTGTCCGAGGAAGGCGGTTCGTTCATCGTCAACGACGGCAAGCTGTTCGTCAGCAACACCCAGGTGACCGGTTGGCGCGAACAGGCCAACGGACCGGCGACCTTCCGCAAGCCCGACCAATTCCGCCCGTTCCTGCTCAGCTGGGGCGGCACCGAGACCTACATCGTCAACAGCAAGATGGCCAGCTTCGGCTACGCCAAGTCCAAGTCGTACGGCGTGAGCATCTCGCAGTACACGCCGAACATGGCCAAGCAGATGGGCCGCCCGGAACCCACCGGCTGGATCATCGGCTCGGAGTTCAGCGACATGTGGTACGGCTTCTACTGCTACGAAACCCAGGACTTCGTGATCAAGGACTCGACCTACCGCGACAACATCGTCTATGGCATCGACCCCCACGACCGCTCGCACCGTCTGATCATCGCCGGCAACACCGTGCATGGCACCAAGAAGAAGCACGGGATCATCGTCTCCCGTGAGGTCAACGACAGCTGGATCATCAACAACAAGAGCTACGACAACAAGCTCTCGGGCGTGGTGATCGACCGTAACAGCGTCAACAACCTGATCGCCTACAACGAGATCTACCGCAACCACACCGACGGCATCACCCTGTACGAGAGCGGCGACAACCTGATCTGGGGCAACAAGCTGATCAACAACCGCCGCCACGGCATCCGCGTGCGCAACAGCGTGAACATCCGCCTGTACGAGAACGTCGCCATGGCCAACGGCCTGGTGGGCGTGTACGGGCACATCAAGGACCTGTCCGACACCGACCGCGACATCGCCCTCGACCCGTTCGATACCAAGGTGTCGCTGATCGTGGTCGGCGGCGAGCTGGCGGCCAACGGTTCAGGCCCGCTGTCTATCGATTCGCCGCTGTCGGTGGAGCTGTACAAGGTGTCGATGCTGATGCCGCGCAAGGCCAACGGCATCAGCTTCAACGGCGTGCTCGGCGAGCGCCAGGACGAAATCCTCGACCTGCTGGTGCGCCAGCAGAAGGCCGTGCTGATCGACCCGGTCGAACGCCAGACCGAAATGATCGACTAAGGAAGCCCAGACCATGACTCCACACCTGATGAAACTGCTGGGCCTGTCCGCCGCCCTCCTGGCCATCAGCCAGGGCGTGCGCGCCGAAGACGTCAAGGCACCGACCTTCAGCGCCGAACCGTGCTGCCAACTGTGCCCCGAGGCCCACGACGCCAGCCGCTACACCACGCGCTACCAGCAGAACTTCACCACCCTGGTGCAAGCCCAGGGCGACTGGCTGTTCCGCACCCGTGAGGACCTGCGCACCGAGTTCGACACCACCCCGGGCGGCTACAAGCGCCTGCAGCAGGTGCACGACGCGTTCAAGAAGCGTGGTGTCGAGCTGGTAGTGGTGTACCAGCCGACCCGTGGCCTGGTGAACCGCAACATGCTCAACCCCGAAGAAAAGGCCGCCTTCGACTACCAGAAGGCCCTGCGCAACTACCAGGCCATGCTCCAGCGCTTCGGCAAAATGGGCTACAACGTGCCCGACCTGTCGCCGCTGACCAACGAGCAACTGGCTGCCGCCGACCAGGGCAAGGACTTCTACTTCCGTGGCGACCAGCACTGGACGCCCTATGGCGCCGAGCGCGCGGCGAAGATCGTCGCCGACACCGTGCACAAGATGCCGGCCTTTGAAGGCATCCCGCGCAAGGAGTTCGAGACCAAAAAGTCCGGGCGCATGGGCAAGACCGGCACCCTGCACAACGTCGCCGGCCAGCTGTGCGGCACCAGCTATGCGGTGCAGTACATGGACCAGTTCGCCACCGAACCGAAGGGCGCCGCCGGCGGCGACGACCTGTTCGGCGATTCGGGCAACGCGCAGATCACCCTGGTGGGCACCAGCCACAGCGGCAAGAACTACAACTTCTCGGGCTTCCTCGAGCAGTACATCGGCGCCGATGTGCTCAATGTCGCCTTCCCCGGCGGCGGCCTGGAAGGCTCGATGATCCAGTACCTGGGCAGCGAGGAATTCCAGAACAACCCGCCGAAGATTCTGGTGTGGGAGTTCTCGCCGCTGTACCGCCTCGACCAGGAAACCATCTGGCGGCAGATCCTCGGCCTGCTCGACGACGGCTGTGACGACCGCCCGGCACAGATGAGCGCCAGCGCCACCCTCAAGCCCGGCAAGAACGAGCTGATGGTCAACGGCAAGAACGGCGTGATCAAGGACCTGGTCAACCGCAACCACCAGCTCGACATCAAGTTCGAGGACAGCTCGGTGAAGGTGTTGCAGGCCACCCTGTGGTACCTCAATGGCCGCCACGAGGACATCAAGATCGAGAAACCCGAGACCTCCGACACCGACGGGCGCTTCGTCTTCCAGATGCGCGAGGACGAAGACTGGGCAGGCCAGAACCTGCTCGCCCTGGAGGTACAAGGGCCAGAAAGCGGTACGCAGAAAGTCGAAGCCAAACTCTGCAAACGCAACAACTTCGCCAGCCCCGCGCAGCACACCGCGCAAGCTGGCCAGTGAGGCGACCATGACCACCATAAGCAGCAAGACCGCACCCGCCCTGCTCGCCCTCGCCCTGTTCGGTGGCGCGGCGCAGGCCGCGCTGGTGCCGCCCCAGGGTTATTACGAGGGCATCGAGAAACTCAAGACCGGCGACGGCAATTTCCGCTGCGAAGCCGCGCCCAAGCCCTATACCGGCGCGCTGCAGTTCCGCAGCAAGTACGAAGGTTCGGACAAGGCCCGGGCGACGCTCAATGTCGCCTCGGAAAAAGCCTTCCGCAAATCCACCGAGGACATCACCACCCTCGAGAAAGGCGTCAGCAAGATGGTCGGCCAATACATGCGCGATGGCCGCCCGGCGCAACTGGACTGCGCCCTGACCTGGCTCGACACCTGGGCACGCGCCGATGCGTTGATGTCCACCGATTACAACCACACCGGCAAGTCCATGCGCAAGTGGGCCCTGGGCAGCATGAGCGGTTCGTGGCTGCGCCTGAAGTTCTCCAACTCGCAGCCACTGGCGGCGCACCGCGCCGAAGCCGAGCAGATCGAGAAATGGTTCGTGCGCCTGGCGCGCCAGACCGTGCGCGACTGGAGCGACCTGCCGCTGGAGAAGATCAACAACCACAGCTACTGGGCGGCCTGGTCGGTGATGGCCACTGCCGTGGCCACCGACCAGCAGGAGCTGTTCGACTGGGCGGTGAAGGAATACAAGGTCGGCATCAACCAGGTCGACGAGCAGGGCTTCCTGCCCAACGAGGTCAAGCGCAAGCAACGCGCCCTGGCCTACCACAACTACGCCCTGCCGCCGCTGGCGATGATCGCCAGCTTCGCCCAGGCCAACGGCGTGGACCTGCGCAAGGAAAACAACTTCGCCCTGCAGCGTCTCGGCGAAGGCGTGCTGGCCGGTGCCCGCGACCCTGTTCATTTCAACACCCGCGCCGGCGTGAAGCAGGACCTCAAGGACCTGAAGATAGATAGCAAGTACGCCTGGCTCGAACCATGGTGCGCGCTGTACCAGTGCGTCGGCGACACCCTCGAGCGCAAGCATGACATGCAGCCGTTCAACAGTTTCCGGCTGGGTGGCGATGTGACGCGGGTCTACGACCCGTCCCGAAAATAACGCAAATCCCTGTAGGAGCCGGCTTGCCGGCGATGCAAGGCGAAGCCTTGCCTTGCGATGGTCGGGGGCCGCCATGCGGCCCATCGCCGGCAAGCCGGCTCCTACAGGGGAACTAGGTTGCCTTCCGGTTTTTGCTGGGGGGTTTGGGGGGCGCTGTGCCCCAGGTGCTGTGCATAACTAGGAGAACCGGGATGGTCTTCTCGTCCAACGTGTTCCTGTTCCTGTTCCTGCCGGTTTTCCTCGGCTTGTACTACATAAGCGGGAACCGCTACCGCAACCTGCTGCTGCTGGTTGCCAGCTACATCTTCTATGCCTGGTGGCGGGTGGACTTCCTCGCCCTGTTCGCCGGGGTCACCCTGTGGAACTACTGGATCGGCCTGCAAGTCGGTGCCGCCGGCGTGCGCACCAAGCCCGCGCAGCGCTGGCTGCTGCTGGGCGTGGGCGTCGACCTGTGCATCCTCGGCTACTTCAAGTACGCCAACTTCGGCGTCGACAGCCTCAACGCGATCATGACCTCGATGGGGCTGGAGCCGTTCATCCTCACCCATGTGCTGCTGCCGATCGGTATCTCGTTCTACATCTTCGAATCGATCAGCTACATCATCGATGTGTACCGCGGCGACACCCCGGCCACGCGCAACCTGATCGACTTCGCGGCCTTCGTGGCGATCTTCCCGCACCTGATCGCCGGTCCCGTGCTGCGCTTCAAGGACCTGGTGGACCAGTTCAACAACCGCACCCACACCCTGGACAAGTTCTCCGAAGGCTGCACCCGCTTCATGCAGGGCTTCATCAAGAAGGTGTTCATCGCCGACACCCTGGCGGTGGTCGCCGACCACTGCTTCGCCCTGCAGAACCCCACCACCGGTGATGCCTGGCTCGGCGCCCTGGCCTACACCGCGCAGTTGTACTTCGACTTCTCCGGCTACAGCGACATGGCCATCGGCCTGGGCCTGATGATGGGCTTCCGCTTCATGGAAAACTTCAAGCAGCCCTACATCAGCCAGTCGATCACCGAGTTCTGGCGGCGCTGGCACATCAGCCTGTCGACCTGGCTGCGCGACTACCTGTACATCACCCTGGGCGGCAACCGCAAAGGCACCTTCAACACCTACCGCAACCTGTTCCTGACCATGCTGCTGGGCGGGCTGTGGCACGGCGCCAACTTCACCTACATCATCTGGGGCGCCTGGCACGGCCTGTGGCTGGCCATCGAGCGCGCGCTGGGGCTGGACACCAACCCGCAGCGTTTCAACCCGGTGAAATGGGCCTTCACCTTCCTGCTGGTGGTGGTTGGCTGGGTGATCTTCCGCGCCGAGAACCTGCACGTGGCCGCGCGCATGTACGGCGCCATGTTCAGCTTCGGCGACTGGCAGCTGTCGGAAATCAACAGCGCCCAGCTCACTGGCCTGCAGGTGGCCACGCTGGTGGTCGCCTACCTGAGCCTGGCGTTCTTCGGCCTGCGCGATTTCTACCGCAATGCCAAGCCAACGCCAAAGGCCACGCCGGTGCAAATCAACGCCGACGGCTCGGTGGGGCTGGACTGGACGCGGATCATGACCCACGCCCTGGTCCTGCTGCTGTTCGTCGCCTCGGTGCTCAAGCTCTCGGCGCAGAGCTACTCCCCGTTCCTGTACTTCCAGTTCTGAGGCCTGAATCATGAACCGGACACTTCGCATCACCTATTCGCTGTCGTTCATGGGCCTGCTGGTCGGGCTGGGCGCAGCCTCTCTCGGCGGGCTGGAAAGCTTCACCCGCACCGGGCAGATGACCCTGCTCGACGGCAAGCTGGCCAAGGCCGCCGAAACCCACTACGACGAGCAGTTCCCGATCAAGCGCGTCGGCACCAACCTGTGGGCCGCGCTGGACTTCAAGCTGTTCAACGAAGGCCGCCCCGGCGTGGTGCTGGGTCGCGACCAGTGGCTGTTCAGCGATGAAGAGTTCAAGCCCACCGCCAGCGCCGAACAACTGATGCAGGACAACCTGGCACTGGTGCGCGGTATCCGCGACGCCCTGCAACGCCACGGCAGCCAGCTGGTGCTGGCGATCGTCCCGGCCAAGGCGCGGCTGTACTCGGAATACATCGCCAAGCAAACCCCGGCCAGCCTGCACGACGAGCTGTTCAACCGGTTCCACGCCCAGGTGCGCCAGGCCGGGGTATTCGCCCCCGACCTGCTGGCCCCGCTGGAACAGGCCAAGGCCCGTGGCCAGGTGTTCCTGCGCACCGACACCCACTGGACGCCGCTGGGCGCCGAGGTGGTCGCCCAAGCCCTGGCCGAGGCGGTCAACCGCCAGAGCCTGCTCAGCGGCGCACCACGGCAGTACATCACCGAGGCTGGCGCCAGCGCGCCATACAAGGGCGACCTGACCAACTTCCTGCCGCTCGACCCGTTGTTCAGCAACCTGCTGCCCACTCCGGACACCCTGCAGCAACGCAAGACCCATCCGGTACAGGCCGACGGCGAAAGCGCCGACGCGCTATTCGCTGACAGCCAGATCCCGGTGGCGCTGGTGGGCACCAGCTACAGCGCCAACCCCCACTGGAACTTCCTCGGCGCCCTGCAGCAGGCGCTGCGCAGCGACGTCGCCAACTACGCCGAGGATGGCCACGGCCCGCTGTTGCCGATGCTCAAGTACCTGCAAAGCGACGCCTTCAAGAACGCCCCGCCACAGGTCGTGGTGTGGGAATTCCCTGAACGTTATCTGCCCATGAGGAACGACCTCGGCAGCTTCGACCCACAGTGGATCGCACAACTGAAGAACACCCGTCAATCCGAAGAAAACCTGGCCCTGTCGTCCCACCGGACGGACCACTGAAGATAGAGAGGAACACGCACATGACCACCAAGACTTCCATTGCCAAAGCCCTCACCCTCGCCGCCGGCCTGACCGTCGCCTCGATGCAGGCCTTCGCCGGTGCCGACGCCGCCCTGTATGGCCCAAGCGCGCCGAAAGGCTCGACCTTCGTGCGCCTGTACAACGCCGCCAGCGCGCCCACCGCCGCCTCGGTCGGCAATACCCAGATCAAGCAGGTCGGCGCCCAGGCCAGCAGCGACTTCAGCTTCCTGCCCGGCGGCGACTACACAGCCCAGGTCGGCGGCAAGAGCGTGCCGGTGAAGCTGGCCGCCGACAAGTACTACACCCTGGTCAACAGCAACGGCGGCAACCCGCAACTGATCGAGGAGCCGCCGTTCAAGAACAAGCAGAAAGCCCTGGTCCGGGTGCAGAACCTCAGCGACCAGCCCCTGACCCTGAAGACCGCCGACGGCAAGACCGAAGTGGTCAAGCCGGTGGCCGCCAAGGGCCGTGGCGAACGTGAAATCAACCCGGTCAAGGTCAACCTTGCCCTGTATGCAGGCGACAAGAAAGTCGGCGACGTCAAGCCCGTCGCCCTGGAGCGCGGCGAAGCGGCCGTGCTGTATGTCACCGGTTCCGGCGACAGCCTGTCGCCGGTGTGGGTAACTCGCCCCGTGGCTAGCAACTGATCCCCCTGCCTCTAAACGACTATTGGAGAAACATGATGATCCCGGTAATTCTTTCTGGTGGTAGCGGTTCGCGTCTGTGGCCTCTGTCGCGCAAGCAGTTCCCCAAGCAGTTCCTGGCCCTGACCGGCGAACACACCTTGTTCCAGCAGACCATCGAACGCCTGGTGTTCGAAGGCATGGACACTCCCATCGTGGTCTGCAACAAGGACCACAAGTTCATCGTCCAGGAGCAGTTGGGCGCGCTGAAGCTGGAAACCCAGGCCATCCTCATGGAGCCGTTCGGCCGCAACACCGCGCCGGCGGTGGCGATCACCGCGATGAAGCTGGTCAACGAAGGCCGTGACGAGCTGATGCTGGTGCTCCCGGCCGACCACGTGATCGAGGACCAGAAGGCCCTGCAACGCGCACTGGCCCTGGCCACCGTGGCCGCCGAGCGCGGCGAAATGGTGCTGTTCGGGGTGCCGGCGACCAAGCCCGAGACTGGCTACGGCTACATCCGTTCCAGCCAGGATTCGCTGCTGCCCGAGGGCGTGGCACGGGTCGCGCAGTTCGTCGAGAAACCCGACGAGAAACGCGCCAACGAGTTCGTCCGCGCCGGCGGCTACTTCTGGAACAGCGGCATGTTCCTGTTCCGCGCCAGCCGCTTCCTCGAAGAGCTGAAAAAACACGACCCGGACATCTACGACACCTGCCTGCTGGCCCTGGAGCGCAGCCTGGAGGACGGCGACGCTCTGAGCATCGACGACGCCACCTTCGCCTGCTGCCCGGACAACTCCATCGACTACGCGGTGATGGAGAAGACCCAACGCGCCTGCGTGGTGCCGCTGTCGGCCGGCTGGAGCGACGTGGGCTGCTGGTCGTCGCTATGGGATGTGCACGAGAAGGACGACAACGGCAACGTCACCAAGGGCGACGTGGTGGTGCAGGACAGCCACAACTGCATGATCCATGGCAATGGCAAGCTGGTGTCGGTGATCGGCCTTGAGAACATCGTGGTGGTCGAGACCAAGGACGCCATGATGATCGCCCACAAGGACAAGGTTCAGGGGGTCAAGCAACTGGTCAACACCCTCGACCAGCAGGGCCGCACGGAAACCCAGAACCACCTTGAGGTCTACCGCCCGTGGGGCTCGTACGACTCGGTGGACATGGGCGGGCGCTTCCAGGTCAAGCACATCACCGTCAAGCCCGGCGCCAGCCTGTCGCTGCAGATGCACCACCACCGTGCCGAGCACTGGATCGTGGTGTCCGGCACCGCCGAGGTGACCTGCGACGAGAACGTGTTCCTGCTCACCGAGAACCAGTCCACCTACATCCCCATCGCCTCGGTGCACCGCCTGCGCAACCCGGGCAAGATCCCGCTGGAGATCATCGAGGTGCAGTCCGGCAGCTACCTGGGCGAGGATGACATCGAGCGCTTCGAGGATGTGTATGGGCGCACGTCCACGCCGGTGGAGCGTGGAGTTTCGGTGAAGACCATCGCGCAATAAAACGTCGGGACCGCTTCGCGGTCCATCGCGGCACAAGGCCGCTCCTACAGAGGATTGCGTTACCACTGTAGGAGCGGCCTTGTGCCGCGAAAGGAGGGCGAAGCCCTCCCGCTTTTGAGGCATTCCCCGTTTCCCGCTAGGATGATCAAACCCCCGTCACCAAGGCCTGCTCCACCATGATCATCGGCGCCCTGCTCGTCCTCACCTGGCTGGTCCTGCTGCTGCGCTACCCGGCCAAGGCCTTGCCGATTTCCCTGTCCGCGGTCTGCGGTCTCGGCCTGGTGGCGCTCTGGGTAGCCTGGCAAGACACCCGCGAGGCCGCGCAACTGGCCCGCCTCGATATCCGCCTGGCCTACGCCCCCGACCAGTGCCCCGCCGACCGTGCCCTGCAAGTGCGCATGAAGAACGGCAACCAGGCCCCGCTCAGCGAGCTGCGCTGGCGGGTCGGCGCCTATGCCCCGGGCGATACCGTCAACCTGGCCGAGAACACCTACGCCGCCCCGCGTTATCGCGGCCCAGGCGAACTGCAGCCGGGGGCCGAATGGCAGGACTGCCTACCATTGCCACCGCTGCGCGCAGGCTATCGACCGCAGACCTTGGAGTTCCGCGCCGAGCACCTGCAAGGTACATTCGCCAACTGATTCCAGCGCATCGCGACCCGACTTGCCCCGCGATGCCCTCAACCTAAAACAAGGCCCCAACCATGCCCACCGTCCTCATCACCGGTTGCTCCAGCGGTATCGGCCGCGCCCTGGCCGATGCCTTTCGCGAGGCCGGCCATGAAGTCTGGGCCACCGCCCGCAAGGCAGAAGATGTCGAACGGCTGGCCGCCGCCGGCTTCCAGGCCCGGCAGCTGGACGTCAACGACGCACAGGCCCTCGCTCGCCTGGCCAGTGAGCTGAAGCGCCTGGACATTCTGGTCAACAACGCCGGATACGGGGCCATGGGGCCCTTGCTCGATGGCGGCGCCGACGCCCTGCGCCGGCAGTTCGAGACCAATGTGTTCGCCCCGGTGGCTGTCACCCGTGCAATGTTCTCCTTACTCCGCCACAACCGCGGCGTGGTGGTGAACATCGGCAGCGTCTCCGGCGTGCTGGTTACCCCCTTCGCCGGCGCCTACTGCGCCTCCAAGGCCGCGGTACACGCCTTGAGCGACGCCCTGCGCCTGGAACTGGCACCGTTCGGGATTCGGGTCATGGAAGTGCAACCGGGGGCCATCGCCTCGCAGTTCGCCAGCAACGCCGGGCGTGAGGCCGAGCTGTTGATTGCCGAGGGTTCGCCCTGGTGGCCGCTGCGCGAAGGCATCCGCGCCCGGGCCCGCGCCTCCCAGGATCGGCCGACCCCGGCCGATGATTTTGCCCGCCAAGTGCTCAAGGCACTGCAACGCAATCGCGTGCCGCAGCTGATACGCCTGGGCAATGGCAGCCGTGCGTTGCCTTGGCTGGCCCGCTGGCTGCCCGGCGGTATGCTGCAAAAAGTCTTGATGAAGCGTTTCGGCCTCGACGTAACGCTTTGATCTTCCCGGTTTTACGGGGTTTGAGCGATCGATAGCTGACCCTATCGCTAACTATAAAGTGCACACCAGAGCATTTTCCAATGTTGCGCCAGGGCCAAGAATCCCTATCGCATTTGAACGGTCACACCAGACATTAGTGTCATCTCCCGCTGAAATTTGCCCTGCGGGGCCCATTTTGCGGGGGAGAGACACTGCCGGCTCAAAGGCAATCAGGGAGAAACCTCCAGGATCGGAGCCCCATGGTCTGGCTGGCAGTCTTTCTCACAAATGCATACAGGTAAACTCTGGAGTCATTCGTGAAACACGCTCAACTTCCTCGCAAAGTCCCCACGCAAGCCCGCTCCAGGATGATGGTCGAGACCATCCTGAAGACCACCGCCACGGTGGTGGTCAAGCATGGCTATGCAGGAACCAACACCAACCTGGTGGCCGAACGCGCCGGCGTCAGTGTCGGTTCGGTCTACCAGTATTTCCCCAACAAGGATGCCCTGATCGCCGCTCTTTACGAGCGCCACGCCCAGGCGGTGAACCAGATCATCCTTGACGTCGCCAGCCGCCAGGACGTGGCCGACCTGCCAAGCCACATCACCCTGCTGGTGCGCGGCCTGCTGCAACTGCACCTGCAGGAGCCCGAGCTGCACCGCATGCTGGACAAGGACTTCGCCTTCCTCAGCAACGGCAGCAGCGAGCACCAGGCACGCATTGCCCATTCGATGGAATGCCTGCTGCAACGCTGGCGCCTGACACATGGCAACCTGCAATCAGCCGCCTGGCTGACCGCGCAGATGATCATGTCGATGGTCAAGGCGTACACCCTGGAGGCGCCGCAGATCAGCCAGGCCGGCATCGAGGAGGCGATCTGCTGTTCGGTGACAGGGCTGCTGTGCGCCAGTCCGCACAGCAGCTTCACCCAGGCCGGTTACCTGGCCAACGGTGCCGTCACCCATTCACACCTGGGTGCCGCGTGACGCCTGGACCTGCAGCAGTTGCCGGTAGCGCTCGAGCAACCGGCGCGACTGCAGATAGCTAGGCACCTCAACCACCAGGCCATCGACCTCGGCGCGCACGCTGCCCGAACGGGTAGCGTGCTCGAAGGCGTCGATCTGGCGCTGCGCCAGCTCGGCCTCGGCCGCGGTCGGGGTCAGGTAGCGGTTGGCCACGGCGACATGCGCCGGGTTGACCACGCCCTTGGCCTGATAGCCGATGGAGCGGGCGAACTGCATGTCCGCCTCGGCGCCTTCGTCATCGGCGAAGGTATACGGCGAGTCGATCGCCAGCACACCCGCCGCCGCGCATTCGAGCAGAAAGCGCGAACGCGGGTAGAACAGCTCGGTCCCGGCGCGGCTGCGACCGGCGCCCAGGTCGGCGACCATGTCCTCGGTGGCCACCAGCATCGCCTTGATGCGCGGCGTCGAATGGGCGATGTCGATGGCCCGGACCACACCCAGCGCGGTCTCGATGTTCGGCACGATCAGCGTCGAACCTGGGGCGATGCCGTACTGGCCCTCCAGGCGGGTGATGTGCCAATCCAGCAAGGCCATCTGCTCGCGCGACTCGACCTTGGACATCATCACCACTTGCGGACGCGCCGCCATCACCGCCTCGAGGTCCTCCAGGCCGCAGGTCTCGAACGGGTTGATGCGTACCGAGCTGATGCGCCCGCATTCGCGCCAGTGCTGCATGACCCGCGCGGCCAGTTGGCGCGCCTCGGCCCGCCGCTCGGGCGGGGTAAAGTCCTCCAGCTCCTGCACCAGCACGTCGCCGTCACCGTTCAGCGCGTCGAGCAATGCCGCCTCGTCGGCGCCGGGAATGAAAAGGAAGGTGCGGCAAAGCGCCAGGGGATTGTCCTTGGAAACAGCCATGATGACGTCCTGTAGTAGAGATAAAGAGGGGAATGCGTGCCAGCTCTAGAGCATCGCCAAACCGCCGTCGACGGCGATGGTGGTGCCACTGACGAACGACGACTTGCCCGACAGCAGCCAGCCGATCACCTCGGCGGCCTCCTCGGCGCTGCCTTCGCGGCGCAGGGCAGTCATGCCATGCAGCTGCTCGAGCTTGCCGGCGACCCGGGTGGTGTCGTCGAGCATCGGCGTGCGGATCACCGCCGGGGCCACGCAGTTGACATTGATACCGCGCGGGCCCAGCTCCCGGGCCAGGCCTTTGCTCAGGGTGATCACCGCGCCTTTGCTGGTGGCATAGCCCAGCGTGCCCGCCAGGCCGCCGCCGCGGATGCCGGCGACACTGGCCACGGTGCAGATGCGCCCGCCGGCGGGCATCAGCCGCACCGCCTGCTGAACCACGCTGAAGGTGCCGATCAGGTTGATATCCAGCAACTGGCGCAGGCGCGCCACGCTCAAGGCGTCGAAAGCGCTGGTGTCGACCACGCCGGCGCAGGTGGCCAGCGCATCGACACGGCCGAACACGCGTTCGATGTCGCTGAACGCCTGCGCCACGGCCTGTTCGTCACACAGGTCCAGGCAATAATGCCGATGCCGCGCGCCAATGGCGTCAAGAGTCGCGGCCAGGCCCTGGGCATCCAGGTCCAGGCACGCCACCCGGTAGCCATCGGCGGCCAGCAGGCGGGCTGTCGCCGCGCCAATGCCACTGGCGGCACCGGTAACCACCGCCACCTTGGTTTGTTCCAACATATCGAAAGCACTCCTTGCGACAACAGTGCCCGCTCGCAGCGGGGCACGCTCCTCGACATGCTAAAAGAATGTATACAACTCAACTACTCGCATTCAACCCAGCGTAATAACAGGCGCCTCATCCAACCTCACTGAATATAAACTCGCATTTTCAATTCGCGCTAAATAAACAGTGGCGATACTCGTCACCACGGCGAAAACGCGAGCTTTTCCCAATTCATTTTAAATTTCTCTGCGCCCGATCGTCGCAGCGCGCAGGCAGGCCGTAGCGCGCCTCGAAAAAACCCCGCAAGACCGCGTATTTCGTGGCCCTTGGCGTCTATATAACAGAGCACAACAGTCAGTTATAAGAATGCGAGTAGCCATCTCCGGGCAAGCTGCTTAGGATTAAAAACACTTTGAAACTTTATATTTCAGTCGCACTTCACGCGCACTGACGTGAGACAAAAAAGTTTCAAGATAATGACATCCCTCTTTCTACCCTCATATAAAAGGACGTTCACAATGAGCACCAAGGGTTTTGACACCGTCATTGAAATCAAATACCGCGACACCGACTCCATGGGCCATGTCAGCAGCCCGATTTATTACGACTACATGCAGCACGCCTACCTCTGCTACATGCACGACCTGCTGGACCTGCCGAAGCGCGAAAAACTGCCGCACATCATGGTGCGCAGCGAGTGCGACTACGTGGCCCAGGCCATGTACGGCGAAACCCTGGTGGTCACCAGCTCGGTGGTCAAGTTCGGCACCAAGAGCTTCGAGATCGAGCACATCATGCGCCGCTCGGACGACAGCAAGGAAATCGTCGCCAAGGCCAAGTCGTACCACGTGATGTTCGACTACGACAAACAAGCCACCGTGCCTGTACCGCAAGCGTTCAAGGACCAGGTCCTGGCATTCCAGGAAGGCTGAGCCCGGGCTCAGGGATGATGGTATCGCCGGGCGCCTGGCGGCCGGCGAGCAGACTGCAAAGGAACTCTCGCGATGAAATTCTCCTGGACGCCCCAGCAACATGAACTGCTGGTGAAATACCGGGCCATCGGCGCCGAGCTGGCACAAGCCCGCCGCAGCGCCGAACCTGGTTTCGATCATTACGGCTGGCAACGCCTGTGCGATGCCGGCCTTTGGCAATTGGTCATCCCCGCCAGCCACGGTGGCCTGGGCGAGGACTGGTGGGGCTTCACCGCCGCTCTCGAAGGCCTGGCCTCGTCGATCCGCACCCCCGAACTGCTGCTCTCGGTGATCGCCCAGGCCGGCATGGTCCGCGCCCTGATGCTCTACGGCAACGACGAACAGAAGGACCGTTACCTTACCGCGATCCTCAACGGCGCGCTGAGCGCCACCGGCATCGCCGAACCCGGCACCGGCACCGACGTGCGCAGCATCCACAGCCTGCTGACTCCGACCGCAGACGGCTATCGCCTCAATGGCAGCAAGTTCAACATCGCCCACGCCCCCGTGGCCGATTTCATGCTGATCGTCACCAAGCTCGATACCGACGCCAAGGCCAATATCGCCCTGGTGATGATCGACAAGGACACCCCGGGCCTGACCCGTGGCCAGCCTGACGACAAGCTCGGCAACAAGCACCTGCCGACCGGCCCGCTGCACTTCGACAACCTGCACGTGCCGACCAGCCAGGTGCTTGGCGAGCCCGGCCGCGGCCTGCAGCAACTGATCAAGATCATCTCGCTTGGCCGCCTGTACTACGGCCTGGTGGCGGCCAACCTGCCCACGCCGTTCCTCGCCGAAGCCATGCAGTACGCGGCCAAGCGCGAAAGCTTCAACAGCACCATCGATAACCACCAGTACGTGCAGAAGCGCCTGGTGGACCTGGCCATGGGCATCGAACGCAACCGCTGGATGGCCTATGCCGCCCTCGACCAGTTGCTCAACGACCAGCCACAGGCCCTGATGAACTGCTCGATCGCCAAGCTCGGCGCCGCGCAGGACTTCATCAACAGCGCCATCAGCCTGCTCAAGCTGTACGGCAGCCTGGGCTACCACGAAGGCGACGTCGCCAACCTGGTCAAGGATGCCCTGGGCTTCGCCAGCGTCGGCGGCACCGAAGAGATGCACCAGAAGAACATCTTCAACCAGCTGCTGCGCCTGACACAGGCCGTCTGAACGGTCGAGCCCGCAGCTCGCAAGCCCTGTCATGCCCTGTCGGCACGTCAGGCTCGCCTTCCGGGGCGGGCCTGGGGTGAGCCGGCAGTGGGGCTTTGCCTGCCTTCCATTGCGCCCTACACAAAGAGAGCAGATCCGATGCCCATCCCATCGATGCCCTTGCACAGCACCCCGTCCACCGCCTTCGCCGAGCCGGTCGACGACCGCTTCGAACACGCCAGCGTCGACCAGTTGCGCGACCACCAGCTGCAACGCCTGCGTGTCACCCTGGAACATGCCTACGCCAACGTGCCCTGGTACCGCGAGCAATTCCAGGCCATGGGGATTCACCCCAAGGACATGAACCAGCTGGAGGACCTGGCCCGCTTCCCCCTGACCAGCAAGGCCGAACTGCGCGAGCACTACCCGTTCGGCCTGTTCGCCGTGCCCATGGACCAGGTGGTGCGCCTGCATGCCTCCAGCGGCACCACCGGCAAGCCCACCGTGGTCGGCTACACCCGGCATGACATCGATGTCTGGTCGTCGCTGGTGGCCCGCTCGATTCGTGCCGCCGGCGGCCAGCGTGGCGACCGCATCCACATCGCCTACGGCTACGGCCTGTTCACCGGCGGCCTGGGCGCGCACTACGGCGCCGAGAAACTCGGCTGCACGGTGATCCCGATGTCCGGTGGCCAGACCGAGAAACAGGTCCAGCTGATCCGCGATTTCCAGCCCGACATCATCATGGTCACGCCGTCGTACATGCTCAACATCGCCGAAGAGATCGAGCGCCAAGGCCTGGACCCACGCGCGCTGTCACTGCGAACCGGGATCTTCGGCGCCGAACCCTGGGGCCAACAGATGCGCGGCGAACTGGAACAGCGCCTGGGCATCCAGGCCCTGGATATCTATGGCCTGTCGGAGATCATGGGCCCGGGCGTGGCCATGGAGCACCTGGACACCAAGGACGGCCCGACCCTCTGGGAAGATCACTTCTACCCGGAAATCATCGACCCGGTAACCGGCGAAGTGCTGCCCGACGGCCAGTTCGGCGAACTGGTGCTCACCACCCTGAGCAAGGAAGCGCTGCCGATGGTGCGCTACCGCACCCGCGACCTGACCCGCCTGCTGCCCGGCAGCGGCCGCGCCATGCGGCGACTGGACAAGATCACTGGGCGCAGCGACGACATGCTGATCATCCGCGGGGTCAACGTGTTCCCCAGCCAGATCGAGGAACAACTGCTGAACCTGTTCATCTTCAGCCCCGTGCACGAGCTGCACGTCAGCCGTGAAGGCAACCTCGACGCCCTCACCGTGCAGGTTGAGCTGCGCCCAGAGCACAGCCGCCTGAGCAACGAGGAGCAACAAGCCGCCTGCCAGCAGCTCAGCCACCGGATCAAGGTGCATGTCGGCATCAGCACCCGCATCGTGCTCAACCCCTGCCACTCCCTGAAGCGCTCCGAAGGCAAGGCCGGCAAGGTCATCGACCTGCGCGGCACACGCTGACGACGCGTTATCCCTCCTCAACGGACTCACGAGGTTGACTCCAACATGGACATGACCATCGGCGACTTTCTCCTGCGTCGCCTGCAGGAATTCGGTATCCGCCACTTGTTCGGCGTACCCGGCGACTACAACCTGACCTTGCTCGAACAGGTCGAGGTCATGCCGGACCTGCGCTTCATCGGCAACTGCAACGAGCTCAATGCCGCCTACGCCGCTGACGGCTACGCCCGCGCCCAAGGCTTCGGCGCGGTGCTGACCACCTACGGCGTGGGTGACCTCAGTGCGCTGAACGGCATTGCCGGGGCCTATGCCGAACGGGTTCCGGTGGTCATGATCTCCGGCATGCCGCCGCTGCACGCGATTATCGACCGCGCGCTCATGCACCACACCCTGGCCGACGGCAACTACGACAACATCATGGTTGCCGTGCGCCAGTTCACCGTGGCCCAGGCGCGCATCACCGTGGAAAACGCCGCGCAAGAGATCGACCGGGTGCTGCAGACCTGCTTGCGCGAACGCCGCCCGGTGTACCTGCAACTGCCGTCGGACCTCGCCTACCTGCACATCGAAGTACCCGACACGCCGCTGCAACTGTGCGAAACCCGCAGCGAACCGGGCCAGCTGCAACATGTGGTGGCCCAACTGCGCGAACGCCTGGCCAAGGCCAGCCGACCGGTGGTGCTGGTGGACATCGACGTCGAACGCTTCGGCCTGACCGAACAGGTGCTGGAGCTGATCGAACGCCTCGACCTGCCCTTCGCCAACCTGCCGCCGGCCAAGGCCATGCTGCCGGAAACCCACCACCTGTTCCTCGGCACCTACGCCGGTGCCGGCAGCGCCCCGGCGGTACGCGAGGCGATCGAGCAGGCCGACTGCGTGCTGAGCATCGGCGCGCGCTTCACCGACGTCAGCACCGCGCTGTTCTCGCAGAAGTTCCAGGACGGCGCGCTGATCCAGCTGCAGCCTTATGCCGCGTCGATGGCCAAGGTGCACTACAACGCGGTGAGCATGCGCCAGGTGCTGGAGACCCTGGTGCAACAACCACCAGTGATGCAAGCCATGCCGCGCCAGGTACCGCCGTTCAGCGGCCCGGCGGCATTCCGCGCGCTGCCTGAACACCCGCTGAGCCAGTTGCGTTTCTGGCAGCGCATCGCCCACTTGATCCGCGGCGACGAGTTGATCATCGCCGAGAGTGGCACTTCCTCGGCTGGCCTCAACGGCCTGCGCATGCCGCGTGGGGTGACCTACCTGACCCAGCCGATCTGGGGCTCGATCGGCTACACCTTGCCAGCCCTGCTCGGCACCCTGCTGGCCCAGCCACAGCGGCGGCAGATGCTGTTCATTGGCGACGGTTCGCTACAGATGACCGTGCAGGAGCTGTCGACCATCCTCGCCCACGACCTCAAGCCGATCATCTTCCTGATCAACAACGACGGCTACACCATCGAGCGCCTGATCCTCGGCGAGAACTCCAGCTACAACGACATCAACCCGTGGCGTTACGCGCAGCTGCCCAAGGTGCTCGACACCCGCGAGCGCGCGCGGCATTTCACCGTGCACACCGAGGACCAGTTGGAAGTGGCGTTGATCGAGGCCGAGGCCTGCGACGCGCTGGTGTTCATCGAAGTGGTGATGGAGCGCATGGACGCACCGGAGTCGCTCAAGCGCTTCGCCCGGCTGTTCGCCGAGTTCGACTATGGGCTGCCGGCCCTGAGCCAGCCGACCCTGGCGCATTGACCCTGCGGTGCATGGCGCCGCTGTTCGCCGGCAAAGCCGGCTCCTACACAGACTCCAACCTGTAGGAGCCTGCCTTGCTGGCGATCCAGGCAACAGGGTGTTTGCCGGCAAGCGCGATACAACAAAGCCCGGGCGGCATGACCGCCCGGGCTTTTTACATCAGGCGATCGAACGCACCACCCCGCCATCCACGCGCATGGCCGCGCCGGTGGTGGCGCTGGCCTGGCGCGAAGCCAGGTAGACCACCAGGTTGGCCACCTCTTCCACCGTGGCCAGGCGCTTGATGATCGAACTGGAGCGGTGCTCGGCGATGAAGCTGGCTTCCAGCTCCTCGACCGGCTTGCCGGCCTCGTCGGCCATCTTCTCGAAGTAACCGCCCACGCCCTCGGAACGGGTCGGCCCCGGCAGCACGGCGTTGACCGTCACGCCGGTACCGGCCAGGGTCTCGGCCAGGCCGCGGGACACCGCCAGCAGCGCGGTCTTGGTGGTGCCGTAGTGGATCATCTCGGTCGGGATCTGCAGCGCCGATTCGCTGGACATGAACAACACCCGGCCCCAGTTGCGCACTTTCATGCCCTGGGCGTAGTGACGCGACAGGCGCACCGCGCTCATCACGTTGACCTCGAAGAAATGCTGCCAGTCTTCGTCGCTGATCTCGAAGAAGCCCTTGGGCTCGAAGATGCCCAGGTTGTTCACCAGGATGTCGGTTTCCGGCTCCTTGGCGATCAGCTTCTTCACACCTTCGAGCGTGCCAAGGTCGGCAACCACGCCGGACACCTTGGCGCCGGGCAACTTGTCGGTGATTTGCTTGATGGCGCGCTTCACCCGGCCTTCTTCACGGCCGTTGATCACCACATTCGCACCCGCCTCGGCCAAGCCGAAGGCGACGGCGAACCCTATACCGGCCGTGGAACCGCTGACGATTGCACTTTTGCCGTGCAAGGAAATATTCATACCTGCGTCCTTTTTCTGGATGATATCTGTTCCCAAAAACGACACGCCGCCAACAACGCAAGCATTGTTGGCGGCGTGCCTCATGGCTCTTTGACCGCTGCGCTCAATCGCGTTCAACCTTGGCTTGCATCACCGGCGCAAACGATTGCCATCCGCCGCCCAGGGACTTGTACAGCCCCACCATGGACAACGACGTGGCGGCACTGCTTTCCACCCACTGCTCCTGGTTGGCCAGCAATGCGCTTTGCACCGTCAAGACATTGAGGAAATCCACCGCGCCTTCCACGTACTGGCGCTTGGCGTTATCCAAGGCCACCCGGCTCTGGCGCACCGCTTCCTCGAGCAAGTCGCGGCGCAACTGGCTGGCGTTGTACTGGCGAAGCACATCGTCCACTTCGTGCCAGGCGCGCAGCACCGTCTGCTGATACTGCAATGCCGCTTCCTGCTGCTGCGCCTCGCGCAGTTCGAGCACGCCCTTGAGGCGCCCACCTTCGAAAATCGGCAGGTTCAACTGTGGCCCGATGGCGAAGCGCCGCGCGTCCCAGTTGCCGAAGTCGGACAACTGCATCGACTGGAAGCCGGCACTGCCGGACAGGCGGATGCTCGGGTAGAAGTTGGCCTTGGCCACGCCGATGCTGGCGGTGGCCGCATGCAGCCGCGCCTCGGCCTGGCGGATGTCGGGGCGGCGCTCGGCCAGCTCCGACGGCAGGCCCATGGCGAAGCGCTGGGCGGTGCGCGGCAGTTCGCCCGGGGTCAGCAGTTCCTGCTGCAAGCTGCGCGGCGGCTCGGCCACCAGCAGGCTCAGGGCGTTGATCAACTGCGCCTGGCGCTCTTCCAGGGTCGGCAGGCGCGCCTCGACCGAAGCCACCTGGGCGGCGGCCTGGGCGACATCGAGGTTAGTCGCCACGCCGTCGCTCAGGCGCATCTGCGACAGGCGCAACGAGTGACGGGACACGTCCAGGTTCTCGCGCACCACGCCCAGGGTGCTTTGCACCGAGCGCAGCTGGATATAGGTGCTGGCGGTTTCCGCCAGCAGCGAAAGCAGCACGCCCTGACGATCGTTTTCGGCGACCTCGACACTGGCGTCGGCCGCTTCCACTTCACGCCGCACGCGGCCCCACAGGTCCAGCTCCCAGGCCGCGACGAAATCGCCTTGCCACAGGTTGAACGCCGACTTGCCATTTTTACCGGACGGGTCGGCAAGCCCTTTGGCGCTGTTGCGCGCGCGGCTGTAGCCGGCGTCGACGTCCACCGACGGGTACTGTTCAGAAGCGATGCTCATGCGCAGCGCGCGACTTTGCAGCAGGCGCGAAGTGGCGATCTGCAGGTCCAGGTTGCGCTCCACCGCGCGCTGGATCAGCGCCGTCAGTTGCGCATCGTGGAAAGTCTCCCACCAACGGGCTTCCAGCGGCGTGCTCTGCGGCTGGCTGGGGGCAGCCTTTTCCTGCAGGGCGGGCCAGGCCGCCGGGGCGCTCGAAGCAGGCTTGTGAAAGTCCGGGCCGAGGGTGCAGGCGCTCAAGGCCAGGGTGGCGCCCAACAACAAGGGCGTGCCGGTACGTGCAAGCTTCATCGGGCGCTGACCTCCTGATTGGCCTTGGCCCGGGCGTCCTGGCCGCCTTCACTGCGGGTGTCGATATCGGCGATCACCGACATGCCCACGCGCAAGCGCTGCAACAGCGGCTGGTCAGCGTCGAAGACGATCTTCACCGGAATGCGCTGCACCACCTTGGTGAAGTTGCCGGTGGCGTTGTCAGGCTTGACCGCCGCGAAGGTCAGGCCGGTGGCCGGCGCGACGCTCTGCACCACGCCGCGCAGGCGCTCGCCGGGGAAGGTATCGACGCTCACCTCGACGCGTTGGCCAGGCAGCACGTGGGTCAGCTGGGTTTCGCGGAAGTTGCCGATCACGTAGGCGCGCTGCAACGGCACCACCGAGAGCATTTTCGCCCCGGGCTGCACGTAGGAGCCAATGCGCACCGCCCGCTCGCCGACCATGCCGTCGATAGGCGCGACGATGCTGGTGTAGGACAGGTCCAGGCGCGCACGGTCCAGCGCCGCATCGGCATGCTTGCGCCCGGCCTCGGCGGCCTGCAACTGCGCGCTGAGGATGTCGGTCTGCTTGCGCGCCGCCGCCAGGGCCGCGCTGGAGTTGGTCAGCCGCGCCTGGGCCTGGTCGACCCGACTACGCGCCTGCTGGGCGTTCTGCACAGTGCCGGCGCCCTGCTCGGCCAGGCGCGTGTGGCGGGTCAGCTCATGGCTGGCGAAGGCCAGTTCAGCCTTGTCGGCGGCCACCGCGGCCTCGGCCTGGGAGATCAGCGAGGCCTGACGCTCCAACGTCGCCTTGGCGTTCTGCAACTGGGCGCGGGACATCTGCGCCTGGGCCTCGGCCGCCGCCAGGGCGGCCTGGAAGTCACGGTCGTCGATGCGCGCCAGGAGTTGCCCGGCCTTGACCTGCTGGTTGTCCTCGACCAGCACCTGGGTGATGAAGCCGGCCACTTTCGGCGCCACCACGGTGTAGTCGGCCGATACGTAGGCGTCGTTGGTCGATTGCACGCCACCGCCGCCGAACAGCGAAGGCAAGGCGGTGAAGGCGATGCCGCCGACGACGATGACCGCCGCCGCGATCAAGGCCAGTTTCTGGTTTTTGCTTATGGTCATGATGTCTTTCTCTCTCAACAAGAACGCTATGCCACCGCGCGCGGTGGATAGATCCGGGTAGGCACGAAGGGAATCAGCACGATCAGCGCCAGCGCCAGCAGTGCCATGCACAGGTACAGGTCAGCCGAGGTCAGCACCACGGCTTGCTCGTGAATACGCTTGGCCAGGCCGGCGGCGTTGCCGTCGACCAGGGGCGAGTTGCCCAGGTTGTCTACCAGCATGTTCGAGTGGAAATGCCGGCGGCTGGTGGTCAGCGCGTCGAGAACCCCGGCAGCGACCACCGAGGCCAGGCCCTTGACGGTGTTGAACCAGGCCGAGGCGAACGGGCCGTCCTGCGGCGTCATGCCGCCGGTGGCGAGCATCAGCAGCGGGATAACCGCCATGGGCTGGCCGAAGATCTGGAACAGTTGCAGCACGTAGAAGTTGTCGCGGATCCACTGCGAGGTAACGAAGGTGCCGCCGAAGCAGGACACCGCCAGCATGCCCAGGCCGATGGCCAGCACCCAGCGGCAGTCCACCGCGCGGATGTTGCACAGCGCCGCGGTCAGCGGCAGCGCCAGCAACTGCGGCAAGGCCACCAACAGCATTACCGGGCCGGTCTGCGCCGGGCGGTAGCCCTGGATCTGGGCGAGGAAGCTGGACGGGATGATGATCACCGCCGACAGCACCACCAGCACGCCGCCCAGGGTGATCAGGGCATGGGTGAGGTTGCGGTTGGTGAGCATCTGCAACTTGAAGAACGGCAGTGGATGGGACCACTCGTTGATCATGAACAGCACCAGCAGCGCCAGGCCACCGCCCAGCAACCAGCAGATCATCGGCGAGTTGAACCAACCGTAGCGGTCGCCCTGGGACAGGCCAATGACGATCGAGCAGATCGCCGGCAACCCCAGCAGCAGGCCGCGCCAGTCGAACTGCTTGAAGCGCTCCAGGCGCAGCGGGTCCTGCGGCAGGCCCCAGGCCACGCAGGCCATGGCCAGCAAGGATGGCACGATGATCTGCCAGAAAGCCCACTGCCAACCGACGTATTCGGTCCACAGGCCGGCCAGTGGCAGACCCAGGCTAGGGCCGAAGGTGGCGGTCAGGGCATAGCCAGCCAGGCCGTAGAGCTTGATGCCTGGCGGCAGGAAACGCAGCGCCACGCTCATCAGCATCGGCGGCAAGGCACCGCCTGCGAAGCCTTGCAGGGTGCGCAGCACCATCAAGGTTTCCTGGTTGGGCGCGAACGGGCACAGCAGGCCAAGCACGGCGAAGGCACCGATGGCACTAAGGGTGAAACGACGCAGGGAAAAGGTCACCGAGCACCAGGGCGCGAAGGCCATGGCCGATACCGAGGTGGCCGAGTACAGCGCCACCAGCCAAGAGCCTTCGTCGGCACCGATGCCCATGCCGCCACGGATATCGGCCAGGGCCATCTTGGTGACCATCTCGTTGAGGCCGGCGCACAGTACCGCCAGCAGCACGCCAACCAGGCCGACCACGATGCGTGGGCCAAATGCCGGTGGCGCGGCTGGCTTGGCCGGTGCCGGCGCCGCGGCGCTCGCAGGGGCGGCCACGGTAGCCGTGGCGGCCAGCGAAGTCATGGCCTGGCCCCGGTGGCGCGGGCTGGGGCGGGACGAGGCAGATAGGCACGCATGGCTTTAGAACTCCGGGAAAAGTAGATACCCGGCAAGTCTAGGGAGGCGCAATGCTGTCGAAAACTGACATATTCGCAGCTTTATGCTGCATACGATGCAACTATAAAGCCACATAATCATAAGTGCGAGCGGGGGATGTGGGGCCTATGAGTCGGGCGCCGCACTCGATCTCATAGGCGCTAAGCCCTCCCCCCCGCTCAATGCTTGCTGCAACACTCCTTGAGCGTCTGGCGCAGCCAGCGGTGTGCCGGGTCGTTGTCGTATCGCGGGTGCCAGGCCTGCATGATGGCCACCGACTCCAGCGCCATCGGAATGCGGAACGAGCGCAACGGCAAGCCCAACCGGGCGACACTGAGCAGCACATGCTGCGGTAACGGCAGCAGCAGGTCGGACTCGGGCAGCGAGAACATCGCCGAGTGGAAACTCGGCGTGATCAACGCCACCCTCCGGCTCAGCCCCATGCCCGCCAGCGCCTGGTCGATCGGCCCAGTGGCGCGGCCACGCCGCGACACGCTGATCTGCTCATAAGCGGCGAAACGCTCCGGGGTGATCTCGTCGTTGAAGATCGGGTGATCGACCCGGGCCAGGCCGACGAAGGTGGTGGAGAACAGGCTCTGCACCTTGATCTCCGGGCCCAGGTTGCGGGTGGCGCTGATATAGAGATCCAGGCGCCCATCGCGCAGGCTTTCGTCCTCGTCGCCACCCTCGCCTTCGGGAACGAAGCGCAGCACGGTGCGTGGCGCCTGCTTGCGCATGGTTTCCAGCAACGGCGTGGCGAACGGCGCGATGAACACGTCATTGGCCCGCAGGTTGAAGGAGCGTTCCAGGGTCGGCAGGTCGACCTCGTCGCTGGAGCTGAAGACCTGGCCGGCCTGTTCGACCACGCTGCGCACTTGGCTGCGCAAGGCCATGGCCTTGGGCGTGGGCACCAGGCCGCGGCCGGCGCGCACCAGGATCGGGTCGCCAACGGCATGGCGGATCCGCGTCAGGGTGCGGCTCATGGCTGCCGGGCTGAGGTTCATGCGGCGTGCCGCCCCGACCACGCTGCCCTCGTCGAGCAGGGCGTCCAGTGCGACCAGAAGGTTCATATCCGGAAAGTGCATGGTAAGCATCCATTCAAGAATTTCGGTGAATCCGCTGCAATATTACCAGTCTTTGCCGGTTTTCCTGCCTTTGCATATGACGCAATATGTGATTGCGCTGCACACCATTTACCGTACTGCAATCATTCCGAAGAATAGCTGCCTTCTGCATAATCAATGGACCCGCAAGCATGTTCAGGTCGGTACTGATCGCCATCGATGGCACCCCGCGCAGCCTAGGCATCCTCGACACCGTCAAGCGCTTCTGCGACCCCGAGCAGCACTTGCTGCACGTGTTGCTGGCGGTCGACAGTGCCTATGCCCTGGAGGAGTTCGACCAGCGCCTGAGCAGCTTCGACCAGACCGAATACCCTGCCGCCGCCCAAGAGCAACTGCACGCTGACAAGATCGTGCAAGAGGCAATCAAGGCCTTCGAGCAACTAGGTTTCTCGACCACCGGCAGCCAGGAAGTTGGCGAGCCGGCCGAGGTCATCATCAAGCTGGCCAAGGCGCGCAACATCGACCTAGTGGTCATGGGCCATCGCCATCTGTCACGCCTCAAACGCGTGCTCGACCCTTCGATCGCCAGCAGGGTCATCGACGAAGCCGGCTGCCCGGTACTGGTCGATGCCCGCCACCAACTCCCACGCCACTGAACCGAGACGACACGGATGAAACTCGACTACCTGCAACTGGAACAGTTCGGCGCCGTCGCGCTGGTCCGCCTGAGCCGCCCCGAGGCCTTGAATGCCCTGAGCGGAGAAATGATGGAGGAGCTGGCGGGTGTGCTCGACCGTCTGGAACAGGACCGTAGCGTCCGCGCCCTGGTAGTGACCGGTGGCGATACGGTATTCGCCGCTGGCGCCGACATCAAAGGCATGCGCGACCGCAGCTACATGGAGGTCTACACCAGCGACTTCGTGACGCTGAACTGGGAGCGCCTGGCCAGCTTCCGCAAGCCGAGCATCGCCGCGGTGGCCGGTTATGCCCTGGGTGGCGGCTGCGAGCTGGCGCTGATGTGCGACATGATCATCGCCGGTGAGAGCGCGCGCTTCGGCCAACCGGAAATCAAGATCGGCACCATCCCCGGCGCCGGCGGCAGCCAACGCCTGGCGCGCTCGATCGGCAAGGCCAAGGCCATGGACCTGGTGCTGACCGGGCGCACCATGGATGCCGAGGAGGCCGAGCGTTGCGGCCTGGTCAGCCGTCGGGTCAGCGATGCCACGCTGCTCGACGAGGCGTTGCAGGCCGCTGCGCGCATCGCCAGCTATTCCGGCCCGGTGACCATGATGGCCAAGGAGGCGGTCAACCACGCCTTCGAGACCAGCCTGAGCGAAGGCGTGCGGGTCGAGCGCCGGTTGTTCCACTCGACCTTCGCCATCGATGACCAGAAGGAAGGCATGGCCGCCTTCGCCGAGAAGCGCGCCCCGCAGTTCATGCACCGCTGAGCTCAAGCCCTGCGCTCCTCCTGTAGGAGCCAGCCTTGCTGGCGCCTACGGTCAATCGCTGTCCGGCGTCACCACCACGGTGCAGGTGGTGCCGGCCGCCAGCAGGAATCCGTCCGGCACCTCGTCGATATGGATGCGCACCGGCACCCGTTGCGCCAGGCGCACCCAGTTGAAGGTTGGGTTCACATCGGCGATCAGCTCGCGGCTCTGCGGGTTGTCGCGGTCGTAGATACCCCGGGCGATGCTCTGCACATGGCCCTTGAGACGCTCGCCACTCATCATCTGCAACTCGGCCTGGTTACCCACCTTCACATGCGGCAGCTTGGTCTCCTCGAAGAAGCCGTAGACCCAGAACGAATGCTCGTCCACCACCGCCATCAACGCCTCGCCTGTGCGGGCGTAGTCGCCGCGGTGGATGTTCAGGTTGGTCACGTAACCATCGACTGTGGCGACGATCTGCGTGCGCTTGAGGTTCAACTCGGCCGCGGCCAATTGCGCCTGGGCGTGCTGGTAGTCGGCCAGCGCGGCGCTGGCGATGTTGCTGGCATCGTCGCGGTTTTCCTTGGAAATCACCAGGTTGTCCATGTCGGCGCGGCGCTTGGCGTTGACCTTGCGCATTTCCCAGGTGGCCTTGCGCGCGGCGACCAGGGCCTTGGCCTGGTCCACCGCCAGTTGGTAGTGCTCCGGATCGATGCGCATCAGCACATCGCCCTTCTTCACCCGCTGGTTGTCCAGCACCGGCACGTCGACCACATAGCCCGGCACATCGGCGGCGACATTGATGATGTCGGCGCGCACCCGGCCGTCACGGGTCCACGGCGTGGTCATGTAGTGCAGCCATAACTGGCGGCCGATCGCCACGGCGGCGGCCAGCACCAGCAGGGTGGCGATCAGGCTGAAGAACTTTTTCATCGAGGGATTCTCACCAGTAGAGCGACAGCGCCAGGGCGCCGAACAGGCAGACGAACAGGGAAAGGCGCAACAGCGCCGGGTGCCAGAAGAAGCGATAGCCATCCACGCTGGCGATGAACCGGTCCAGGCCCCAGGCCAGGCCCAGGGCGAACAGGAACATCAAGGTCATGGTGGGCATGTACACGCCATGGAAGGCGATCTCGCGGGGCATGGTTTCACGGAGCATCGTGCAGTCCTTTCGCCGGAACCAGCGGCGACTGTGGGTCGAGCAGGGAGGAACGGATGAAGTGCAGGTAGCTTTGCGCGCGGCGCAGCACCGAGGTGTCGAAGTGCCGGGCGAAGGGTTCGTCGGTGGCCTGCACGCGGCTGATGGCATGGTCCACCGCCACCAGGGCGCGCTCATGGTTGCTGGCGCTGGGTTGCAGGAACAAGCGCGCCAGGGCGCGGCCCATCACGCGGATGGCCTGGCGCCAGGGCTGCGACTCGGCATAGGCCGGGTGGATCGGCGCCCGCGCCTGCTCCTTGCGCAGCTCGATGATGGCGTGGCCGATCTCCAGCACCGTGAACATCCAGCCCATCAGTTCGCTCTGCACCTGCGGCTTGCCGGCGGCCAGGCCATAGGCCTGGTGCAGCAGGTCGCGGGTGCGGCTCTCGAACGCCGAGCCCAGGCCACGCAGACGCCCACCGATGGCGAACAGCACCTGCTCGCGCAGTTCCTGCTCCAGCCGGCTCCACAGCCAGCGGCTGTTGGGCGGCAGGATGATCGCGCCAGCGGCGGCGCAGACGAACATGCCGATGACCATGCCGATGTAGTCGTTGATGAAGGCATAGGGGTCGTAGACCGTCAGGTTGTTGGGCACCGAGCCGATGGCGAAGAACACCAGCAGGCCCAGGCCATAACCTGCATAGGCCGGGCGCGAGGCGAGGAACGCGCCGAGCACGAACACCGGCGCCAGGACCATGCACAACAGCGCGAAGCCATCGATCCAGGGGAACACGAAGAAGGTTTCGAAGAAGCCGACGAACGCCCCGATCGCCGTGCCGCAGGCCATCTGGAACGACATGCGCTTGGGGTTCGGCGAGGCCGCCGACAGGCACACGGTGACCGTGGCGATCAGCGTCATCATGCCGCCGCTGGGCCAGTCGCTGAGCAGCCAGTAGCTGCCCAGCAGCAACAGCACCGCCGAGGCTCGCACGCCGGCGGCCAACGACACCAGCCAGCTGGTCTGGGCCACATAGGGCTCATCCCAGTGCTCGCGCTCATGCTTGTGCACGGCCAGCGAGGCGTGGGTCTCGGCATAGCTGTACATCTCGTCGACGAAGCGGTACAGCAACTCGAACGCCGTGTGGAAATCGAGCAGGTCGGACTCGCTGGGGCCGGTCTCCAGGTATTCGCCACGCAGGCCGCGCACCTGGGCCTGCAAGCCTTCCTTGTAGGTGCCCAGCTCCAGTGCCAGGCGCAGCGCGTCGGCATCGGTGAGGGCGCGGCCAACGTAGGGCTGGAGCAATTGCGCGAGGGTTTCGATACCCGGTTCGATCGCGCTGACGATCTGCAGCGGGCCGCGCGCGCGCAAGCGTTCGAGCAAGCGGTGCAGGGCGTTGAAACGGGTGGTGATGGCCATGAACTCGCTGTTCATGCGCACCAGCCGGCCAGAGCGCCGGCGCATGTGCGGGTCTTCGAAAGCGGTGACATTGCGCAGGCTCTCAAGGCCCACGGCCTCGGCGACGAAGCGCACGTTGCTGGTCTCGTAGCGATCGCGTTGGCTATCGCCGCGCAGGGCCTCGACCACCACCGCGGCGAAGGTGCCGAAGCGCTGGTACAAGGCATTGCGCATGGCGGCGCTGGCCGACTGCGGCAGGATCGCGGCGCTGACGAAAGTCGACACCAGGATGCCCAGGGCGATTTCCAGCACCCGCCACACCGCCGCCATGAACGCCTGGTCGGGGTGCTGCAACACCGGCAGGCCAATCATCGCCGCGGTGTAGCCGGCCAGCACGAAGCCATAGGCGCGGAAGGTGCGATAACGCATGGCGCCGGCCGAGCACAGGCCGACCCACAGGGCCAGGCTGGGCAGGAACAGCTCGGTGTTCTGCGGGAAGATCGCGATCAACGCGATCATCATCGCCGAGCCGGCCAGGGTGCCGAGCACCCGGTAGAAGCTCTTGGCGAACACATGGCCGCTCTGCGGCTGCATGACGATGAACACGGTGATCATCGCCGTGCGCGGCTGCGGCAACTCCAGGCGCATGGCCAGCCACAGGGTGATGAAGGCGGCGGCCAGGACCTTCAGGATATACACCCAGGTGACGCCGTCGGTGCGCGCCCAGGCAAAGAAGCCGCGGCGCCATTCCAGGCTCCGCAGCCAGCGCAGGGGCAAACTCGATGTGCTCATTCGGCGTGGTCCGGCTTGTCGAAGATGGCCAGGGTGGCCGGGGTTTTCGGTGCGGCCTGACGCTGTTCGTCCGGCACGTCCTTGCCTGCCTCCAGGCCCCCGCCCAGGGCAGTGACCAATTCGGCATGGGCCACCAGGCGCGCGGCCTGTACCTGCTGCTGCAGCTGTTGCTGGCGGAACAGCAACGTCTGCGCATTGAGCACGTTGAGGTAGTCGGTCAGGCCACGCTGGAAGGCAATCATGGCGATGTCGTAGGTTTTCTGCGCCGCGGCCACGCTCTCGGCGGCGAAGTGCGACTGTTCCTTCATCGATTCACGGCGAATCAGCTGGTCGGAAATGTTCTTCAGCGCGCCGATCACCGTCTGGTTGTAGCGCGCCACGGCGACGTCATAGCCAGCCGAGGCCACGCCCAGTTGCGAACGCAGGCGGCCACCGTCGAAGATCGGCAGGCTGATGGCCGGGCCGACGTTGTAGTTGAACTTGCGCCCGGTGAGAAACTCCAGCGGGCCGCCACCGGTGGCCATGAAGCCGAGGCTGCCGACCAGGTCGACGTTGGGGAAGAAGCCGGCGTGGGCCACGTCGATCCCGCGGGCCTGGGCCGCCACCTGCCAGCGGCTGGCGACCACGTCGGGGCGCTGGCCGACCAGTTCGGCGGGCAGGTTCGACGGCAACTGCAACGGTGCGGCAAGGGCCAGGCTCGGCCGCTGCAGCTTCGCGCCCTCCCCCGGGCCCTTGCCGGCCAGGGCCGCGAGCTGGTTGCGGGTCAGGGCGATCTCTTCGTTGAGGCTGTCGATCTGCCGGTGGGTCTCGGGCAAGGGTGCCTCGGCCTGGCTGACCTCGAAATGGGTGCCGATGCCGCCATCGAGGCGGCGCTTGGCCAGGGCGAGGATCTGCTCCTGCTGGGCCAGTTCGGCCTGGACGATATCGCGCTGGGCATAATGCAGGCTGAGCTGGATGTAGGCGCGCACCACGTTGTTCTCAAGCTCCAACTGCGCCTGGCGCGCCTCGGCCACGCTCACATGCGCCTGGTCCACGGCCTGCTCGCTGGCATTGCGCTCGCGGCCCCAGAGGTCCAGCGCGTAGCTCAAGCCAATGCTGGCATTGTTGTCCCAGGTATTGGCACCCGACAGCGCGCCGGGGCCGTAGAACTGATCTTCCGGCCAGTTGTGGCGCTTGAGCGAGGCGTTGCCGTTAGCCTGGAGTTTTTCCGCCGACTCGACCACGCCGGCCAGGGCCTTGGCTTCACGCACCCGGGCGGCCGCCATGGCCAGGCTCGGGCTGCCGGCCAGGGCCTGGGCGATCCAGCCGTCGAGCTGCGGGTCGGCATAGGCGCGCCACCACTGCTGGGCCGGCCAATGGGCGTCACGCGCGGCCTCGCGGATCGCGTCGTCGATGGTCAGTTGGTTGGCTTGAAGGGTCTTGCTTTGCGGGGCGATGCCCCAGGTTCCGATACAGCCGCTCAAGGTGAGACAAAGGGCACAGGCACTGAACGCATGGAGCGCTCTGATGTGGCGACGCGGCACAGCTGCGATTTCCCGAGGAAGAGGTGGAGGGGCCGAGCAATTCTAGGGGGCGCGTGGAGTGGCGATAAGCGTATATTCCTGCGAATCTTTGTTACCAAAACAGCGATAATCCGGCTTTAGTCGGAAGCGACAGATAGTTACTTCATGTCACAATTTTGTCCTCTAAACCGAGAGTGACCCATGGACACCCTGCAAAACATGCGTGCTTTCAGTTGCGTGGCCCAGCTCGGCAGCTTCACCGCTGCCGCGGCGCAACTGGATACGACCACCGCGAACGTGTCGCGGGCGGTCTCCAACCTGGAAGCCCATCTGCAAACCCGCCTGCTCAACCGCACCACCCGGCGCATCGCGCTGACCGAGGCCGGCAAGCGCTACCTGATGCGCTGCGAGCAGATTCTTACTTTTGTGGAGGAAGCCGAGGCCGAGGCCAGCGATGCCCACGCCCGCCCCGCCGGGCAGCTGAAGGTGCACTCGATGACCGGGGTCGGCCAGCATTTCGTGGTCGACGCCATCGCCCGCTACCGCGAGTCGCACCCGGATGTCACCTTCGATCTGACCATGGCCAACCGTGTGCCCGACCTGCTCGACGAGGGCTACGACGTGTCCATCGTCCTGGCCAGCGAGCTGCCGGACTCCGGCTTCGTCTCCCAGCGCCTGGGCATCACCTACAGCATCGTCTGCGCCTCGCCCGACTACGTGGCCCGCCACGGCTTCGCCCACAAGCCCGCCGACCTGCTCAAGCATGCCTGCCTGCGCATGGTCAGCCCGGTGATCCCGCTGGAAAAATGGCTGTTCGACGGGCCTGAGGGACAGGAGGTGGTCAACATCACCAGTTCGCCGTTCCAGGTGAACTCGGCCGATGCGATGAAAACCGCGATCCGCAGCGGCATGGGCGTGGGCGTGCTGCCGATCTACACCGCCATCGACGGCCTGCGCGACGGCAGCTTGGTGCGGATCCTGCCGCAGTACCGCCTGCAGGAGCTGAACCTGTACGCGATCTACCCGTCGCGCCAGTACCTGGATGCCAAGATCAAGACCTGGGTCGAGTACCTGCGCAACTCGCTGCCGGAGATCCTCGCCGCCCACGAGGCCGACCTGAAAACCCACGAGCTGCTGATCGCCAACTGAAAAAGCCGGTGCATTGCAATGGACGGCAATGGTAGGTTGCTAAGCAATGACGCCGTCATCGCGCGGCAAGTCCGCTCCCACGAGTGCTCCACTGCATGCATGGGAGCGGGCTTGCCCCGCGATAAGGCAGCCCCCGCTCGTTTTGCAGAGAAGCAGCCCGATGAAAAAGACCGTCCTAGCCTTCAGCCGCATCACCCAGGCCATGGCCGAGCGCCTGCAACATGACTTCAACGTGATCGTGCCCAACCCCAAGCTGGGCGACATCGCCGCCCAGTTCAACGAAGCGCTGCCCGAGGCCCACGGCCTGATCGGCGTCGGTCGCAAGCTGGGCCGTGCGCAACTCGAGGGCGCCGGCAAGCTGGAGGTGGTGTCCAGCGTCTCGGTCGGCTACGACAACTACGACCTGGACTATTTCAACGAGCGTGGCATCGCCCTGACCAACACCCCCGACGTGCTTACCGAAAGCACCGCCGACCTGGGCTTCGCCCTGATAATGGGCTGCGCCCGACGCACCGCCGAACTGGACGCCTGGACCAAGGCCGGCCACTGGCAGGCCACCGTCGGCCCGGCGCAGTTCGGCTGCGATGTGCACGGCAAGAAACTGGGCATCGTCGGCCTGGGCAACATCGGCGCTGCCATCGCCCGGCGTGGCCGTTTCGGTTTCAACATGCAGGTGCTGTACACCGGCAACAATCGCAAGACCGCGCTGGAACAGGAGTTGGGCGCGCAATTGCGCAGCCTGGATGAGCTGTTAGCAGAAGCCGATTTCGTCTGCCTGGTGGTGCCGCTGTCCGACGCCACCCGCAAGCTGATCGGTGCCCGTGAGCTGAAACTGATGAAGCCCAGCGCATTCCTGATCAACATCGCCCGCGGGCCGGTGGTGGACGAGGCGGAGCTGGTCGAGGCGCTGCAAAACGGCACGATTCGTGGTGCCGGGCTGGATGTGTACGAGAAAGAGCCGCTCGCCGACTCGCCGCTGTTCAAGCTGCCTAATGCCCTGACCCTGCCCCACATCGGCTCGGCCACCGCCGAGACCCGCGAGGCCATGGCCAATCGGGCCATCGACAACCTGCGCACTGCGCTGCTCGGCGAACGCCCACAGGATTTGGTCAATCCGCAGGTGTGGAAAGGCTGAAGGCTCGATCGCGGGGCAAGCGCTCACTTCGCTGGCAATGCACCAGTAACCTGCCTCGGCTTCGACTTGCGAAACACCAGCACATTACCCGCCATCACCGCCACCAACCCCAACAACGCTGGCGCCGTCCACTGGTAACCCTCGGCGAACGCCGAGACATTCAGCGCCACCAGCGGGAACAGCACCGTGCAATAGGCGGCCCGCTCCGGCCCCATGCGCCCGACCAGGGTCAGGTAGGCGGTGAAGGCGATCACCGACCCCGGAATCACCAGGTACAGCAGCGCGCCGACATAGCGGGCATTCCACTCCATGGTGAAGGGAATACCGCTGAGCACACAGTACAGCGCCAGCATCGAGGCGCCGTAGAGCATGCCCCAGGCGTTCGTGGTCAGCGGCTTGAGACCAGCCTTCTGTTGCACGCTGGAGAGCATGTTGCCCGCCGAGAAGCACAAGGTGCCGAGCAGGCCCAGCCCCAGCCCATACAAGGTTTCGCGGCTGGCCGCGTGGTGCGACAGCTCCGGCCAGAACAGCAGCCCCAACCCGAGCAGGCCCAGGGCGCCGCCACCAAGCACGTTGGCGGCGATCTTCTGGCCGAAGAAGATCCGCGCATTGATGGCGTTCCACAACGTGGCGGTGGAGAACACCACGGCGATCAGGCCGCTGGCGACCCACTGGCTGGCAGTGAGGAAACACATGAAGTTGACGCAGAACAGGCACAAGCCCTGGGCCAGGCACACCAAGTGCCCACGCCGGTTCATCGGTTGCAGGCGGCGGGTGAGCAGCAGGAAGGCGAACAGGATCAGCCCGGCCAGGGCGAAGCGGTAGACGATCGACACCGGGATGGCGACCGTGCCCAGTTGCCACTTCAGGGCGATCCAGGTAGTGCCCCAGATCAGGACGGTGAGCAGGTAGAGCGACAGGTTCATGGCAGTCCTCCGGGTGTTGAGCCAAGGGCCGCGTTGCGGCCTTCGCCGGCAAGCCGGCTCCTACGGGGACGCTGTAGGAGCCGGCTTGCCGGCGAACAACCGAGACGACATGCCCACTGTCAGTGTCCAACGCCCTGTTTGTTCCGGCTTGCAAAAACTTGCGCTTTTCCACCCCAGGTAGCTGCCAGCGCGCCCCGCGCGCAGTACGATGGGCGCCAGAGGAACCACCCATGCCCGCACTCGACCACCTGCAGGTTTTCAATGCCCTGAACGCCTCGCCCCACGCCCGCCTGGAGCTGAGCGCGCACCTGGGCGACGGGCTGGCGGCGGCGCTGTGGAGCAACCGTGACGATGCCCGCGACTACCAGGCCCCCAGCCATCACACGCTGTCGTGCTACATCGCCGACGGCACCGGCACCTTCCGTCGCCAGCGCCCGGGCGAGCGCGGCGCGCCCGACAAACTGTGCGTGATGCCCGCCGGCCATGAATCGAACTGGGTGATCAATGGCTCGATCCGCCTGGCCCACCTGTATATCAACGAGGAACAGTTCGCCCTCGGCTGCACGCGCCTGCTGGACCGCGAGCCGCGTGAGCTGCAACTGCGCGAAGCGACCTTCCTTGACGACCGGCAACAAGCCCGGCGCTTCCGCCAACTGATCGGCCTGGACTGGGCCGAGCCCGGTGAGCGTCTGCTGGCCAGCAGCCTGGCCCACGACATCATCGACCACGCCGTGCTCAATCAGGTTGGCCTGCGCCAGGGGCTCAAGCTCAAGGGCGGTCTGGCGCCACACCAGCGCCGCCAGTTGCTCGACTTTATCGAAGCCAACCTCGAGCAACCGCTGACGCTGGGCGAACTGGCGCTGCGCTGCAACTTGTCCGAATACCATTTCGCGCGGATGTTCCGCGCCAGTTTCGGCCTGCCGCCCCATCAGTACCTGCTGGCCAGGCGGCTACATCGCGCCTGCCAGTTGCTGCGCTCGGGGGCGTTGCCCTTGGGCGAGGTGGCGCTGTTGTGCGGATTCGCCAGCGCCAGCCATTTCAGCAACCGCTTCAGGCAGGCGCTGGGGGCGACGCCGGGTGAGTACCGGGCAGCGTTCGCCGGTTGATTCTGGTGTACACGCAACTGTAGGAGCCAGCCTTGCTGGCGAAGGCGTCCTCAAGGTACAGGGCAAGGCTGCGCCTTGCATCGCCAGCAAGGCTGGCTCCTACAGTGCCAGTGCACTAGAACTCGAAGGTACTCGACAGGCTCACCTGCCGCGCATCGCCGATCGCCACGAAATACCGATTCACCGCCGAGCTGTAGTACACCTTGTCGAACAGGTTCTTCACGTTCAGTTGCAGGCGCACCTTGTGCTCGTCGAGCTGGGTCTCGTAGCTGGCGAAGGCATCGGCGACGGTATAGGCCGGCAGGTCGAAGTCGTTGGTCGCGTTCCCCGCACGCTCCCCCACATAGCGCGCCCCCGCCCCCAGGCGCAGTCGATCACCGCCAAACAAACTGCCGTGGTCGTACACCGCCGACAGCGAACCACTGTGGCGGGCGACGTTCTGCAAGCGGTTGCCCTTCAGGTCCGGGTCCTGGGTCACCTCGGCATCGGTGAAGGCATAGGCGCCGATCAGGCTCCAGCGCTCGCTGAGCTGGCCGGCCAGGTCCAGCTCGACGCCACGGGAGCTGACCTCACCGGCATTGCTGTACAAGGTTTCACCGATGTTGGTATCGAAGTTGGACACCAGCACATTGCGCTTGGTGATGTCGAATAGCGCCAGCGTGCCGGAGAGCCGCCCGGGCATGTCGAGCTTGGCCCCCAGTTCCCAGGACTTGCCCTCCTCCGGGGCGACCGACGCGTCCAGCACCAGCCCACCGGTCAATGGCGCGATGCTGGAATTGGGCTTGAACGACTCGCTGTAGCTGCCATAGAACGACAGCTGCTCGTCCACTTTGTACACGACCCCCGCATGGGGTACCCAAGCACGATCACGGGTATCGGTGTTGGCACTGAACGGGCGACCGCGGCCAGCGTATTGGTCGTACTGCTGCAAGCGTGCGCCGGCCACCAGGATCCAGTGCTCGTCCAGGTGCAGGGCATCCTGGAAGAACAGCGCGTCGGTGCGCAGCTTGTCGGTCTGGTCGCTGTCGCTGGCACGCACGGCGCTGCCTTCGACTTCGCGGTCGTACACCGGGTCGAGGTAGCTGAAGGTCGAGCGACTGGCCTGGCGGATCAGATCGGCGCGGTAGACCTTGCGGTCCTCATGGTCGACCCCCACCAGCAAGTCATGCTGCAGCCCCGCCAGTTGCACGCTGCCGTTGAGGCTGAAGGTGGCGAACTGATCGCGGCTCATGGCGCCGTGGGTGCCGTCGATGCTGCGGGTGAGCGTGCCACGCGCGTCGTTGACGCCGGTCACGCGCACCTGGCTGGCGTCGTAGGTTTCACGATTGAAGCTGTAGCCGACATGCAGCTTCCAGTCGTCGGCGAGCTGGTGATCGACCTCCAGGCGGTACAGGTCGGAGCGCCCTTCCATATCGTTGAACGGCTCATCCAGGCGGCGCGTGGCGGGGATGTCCAGCGGGTGGTTGGTGCGGTTGCTGATGGCCGTGCCGCGGTCGAACGGCGAGAGAAATTCGCGGTGCTCGTAGGCCAGCACCACCTGCGTGTCCTCGCCGTACCAGGCCAGCGACGGCGCCACCAGCGACTCGCGGTGCACACCATAGTTGCGCCAGTAGTCTTCGTCCTCATGGTCGACGATCAGCCGGTAGGCGAACGGACTGTCGCCCAGCGCGCCGGTGCTGTCGAAGCCGCCACCGCTGCCGTTCTTGCCACTGCCATAGGTCGAGCCGCGCAGCGTGAGGGCGTTGTACTGCTGCAATTGCGGGCGCTTGCTGACCACGTTGATCACCCCGCCCGGGTCCTGGATGCCATACAGCAGCGACGCCGGGCCCTTGAGCACTTCCACCCGCTCGGTGCTGGCATTGAGCGCGCGGCCCTGCACCAGCGGCATGCCGTCGCGCATGATCGAGCCGTCGCGGTTGTCGCCGAAGCCGCGCTTCATCACGGTGTCGGCGGTGCCGCCGAAGTTGTTGCCCTGGGTGATGCCGCTGACGTTGTACAGCGCGTCGTCGAGGTTGCGTGGCGCCTGGTCGCGAATCACCTGGGCCGGCACCACGTTGATCGCCTGGGGAATCTCCAGGGTCGAACCCTGGCCGCGCATGATCGAGGCGCTGGCCGGCGGCTGGTAGCTGTAGTCGTCCATCTGCGAGTTGATGGTGGTGGCCTGCAGGTTCAGCGCGCCGGAGGTATCGACAGGTTCCAGGGTCAGGGTGCGGGCGTCGAGGCGGCGCCAGGCCAGCCCGGAATTGCCCAGCAGTTGTTGCAGGGCCTGCTCGGCGCTGAAGGTGCCATTGAGCGCGGGCGCCTGTTGCCGTGGCAGTTCCAGGGTGTAGACCACACTTTGCCCGGTGGCCCGGCTGAAGGCGTTGAGCGCCTGGGCCAGCGGCTGGCTCGGTTGGGCGAAGACATAGGCCTGGCGCTGCTGTTCGGCCAGGGCCTGGGGTGCCAGGGCCAGGGCGGGCAAGGTGCAAAGGCCGAACCAGAGAGGGACGCAAAGCGGGGTGAACTTCATGGACGCTGACCTGTGAGAGGGATGAACGTTTGCGAATGAATCGCACTACCACTCACTACACGGATGCCGTGATGAAGTACCTCACCCCCTGCTCAAAATTTTATGCGCCACTGCGCGATCACCGTAGGAGCCGGCCTTGCCGGCGAACACCGGCGCCGCCGGTGCCATCCACCGCGTCGCCGGTGTTCGCCAGCAAGGCTCCTACAGCGCCTGCGTTTGGGGGCTGAATATCAGTGCAACACCGTCAGCCGCCCCAGCAGCGTCTGCCGCGAAAAGCCCAGCACCTTGCCCAGCGAATCCAGCGCCACCAGCGGCTCCGTCACCGGGAAACTGCCACTGACCTTGCGCTGCGCCAACTCGCCATCGAGCAACAGGATCCGCCCCGGGTAGTAACGCGCCAGATCCTCGACCACCTGCCCCAGCGGCACCTGGTAGTAATTCAGCCAGCCCTGGCGCCAGGCCAGCCGGCCCTCACTGTCCACCGCCTCGACACCACCCGCCACGCCCTCGGCGTAGGCCAACTGCTGGTTGGCGGTCAGTTCCCGGGCCTGCTGCCCTTCGGCCGCCGTCACCGCTACCCGCCCACTGCGCACGGTCACCTGGGCCCCGGCGGCCTGCTCACGCACTTCGAACTGCGTCCCCAGCACACGCACCTCGCCGCCACCGGCCTCGACCAGGAACGGCTGCCCGGTATGGGTCACCTCGAAGAACACCGCACCTCGCAACAGCCGCACCCGCCGCTCGCCATGGTCGAAGTCCACGGCCACCGCGCTGCCGGCATCCAGGGTCAGCTGCGAGCGATCCGCCAGGGTCACCTGGCGCAGCTGTTCGCCGCTGCTGTAGTCGGCGCGCAGGTCCAGCAGCCAGGCCTGTGGATGCCAACCCGCCACGCTTCCCACTCCAAGCACCAGGCAAGCCGCAACCGCGAAACGACGCCAATGGTTCGTGTGGCGAGGCCGCCGCATCGCTTCCAGGTACTGGCGCAGGCTGTCCTGCTCTTCGGCGGCCAGGCGCGCCGCCGGGGCTTCGCTCAGGCGCCACAGGGCCTCGGCCTCGGCATAAGCACGGCGATGAGCGGGGTCCTCCAGCAGCCAGCGCTTGAACGCCGCGCCATGCGCCTGTTCGGCCTGCTGGTTGATCCGCCCCAGCCAACGCAGGGCCGCTCGGGACTGCTCGGCGGTGATCGGCTGTTCAACATTCATCGACGGGCGCTCCCTGGCCGGCGCGGAGGGGGGGCGGCTTCGGCAACACTCGCCTTGCACGCTTCGAGGGCGCGCATCATATGCTTTTCCACGGCGCTCTGGGACAGCTGCATGGCTCTGGCGATCTCGCCGTAGGTGCAGCCGTGGATGCGGTTGAGCAGGAAGATCTGGCGAGTACGCTCGGGCAAGGCGCGCAGGGCCGACTCGATACGCTGCAGGTCGTGGACAACTTCCAACGCCTGCTCGGGCGCCTGGGTGCCTGGCTCGTCGTCGTTGATATGCAGGCCTTCGGCGGCGCGATCACGCGAGCCTTCGCTGCGCAGGTAGTCGATGGCCAGGTTGCCGGCGCTGCGCAGCAGGTAGGTGTCGAGGGCCTCGACCTTGACCTCGGGGCGGCGCCAGAAACGCAGGAACAGGTCCTGGACCAGGTCCGAGGCGGTGGCGCGGCAACCGATGCGCCGGCTCACCAGCGCCTCCATGCGCGCCCGCTGGGCCAGGAACACCTGGACGAAGCGCGCTCGGCCGGCGCCGTCGGGCTCGGCGTCGATCACTTCCCCCGGCTCGCTCAAGCCCTCACACCGCCAGCAAGGCGAGCAGCGGACCGAGCAGCAGGCTCACCGTCGCCAGGCCCAGCAACAGGCGAGGTTGATACGGCAGGCCGAACACCCACACGGTGCCCCCGGCCATCAGCACGGCAATCCACTCCACCAACCCCAGCGCCCAGCCACGCCCTTGCACCGCGAGCACCAGCGACAGCAGCAGCAAAGCCCAGCCACAGAAGCGCAAGGCTCGCAACTGAACAGCCGTTGGCTTGCGCCCGAGCAGCTCGTTGAAATGCTTTTCCATGGCCAGGCACAGCCCGGCGAAACCGGCGAAACCGATCAGGGCGACACTCAGCATCCGCTCGCCTCCACCGTTTTCGCGGCACGCGGCGCACGCTTGGCCACCGGCGTGGGCGCGCGCAGCATCTTGCCGGCGGCCCACGCCAGGAACAGCCCGGTGCCTAGCGCGGTCAGGTCGAAACCGGCCATGGCCCAATCGCCCACGGCGATGGAGTGGTTCAGGCCCTGCCCGGTGGTCAGCGCGTTGAGCACAGGCAACAGCGCGAATGCCAGCGCACCCAGCGCCAGCTGTTCACCCCAGGCGCGGCGCCCGGGGCGCAGCATCGCGTGCAGCAACGACAGCCCCCAGGCCAGGAAGAACCCATTGATCTCCCAGTCGGCGCGCCCTTCCTGCGTCGCCGGCACCAGGCGGTTGACCCAGAAGAACGCCGCCACGGCCAGCATCAGGCCGCTCATGCTGGCGATATTGAGCACCTCCACCAGGCGCAGCTCGCCCGGCATGCGTGCGCTCTTGGCGTGCTTGAGCTGGCGCTTGCCCAGCCACATCACCAGGCCCGTGCCGATCACCGCGGTGCCGGCCACGCCAAAGACGAAGTACAACCAGCGCAACCAGGGCCCGGCGAAGTTACCCATGTGCAGGCCGACAAAGGTGAATGAGGTCAACATCGCCGCGCTTTCCGGCGCCCCCTGGGTGAGCAGCGCGCCGCTGGCGCCGTCGAAGGTCCAGTTGGCGCTGCGCCGGTAGGCCACGCTGTCGGATGACGCGCGGTTGAAGGTGACGCGGGCGTTGCGGTCGCCGGGGTTCTGCACCTGAATGAAGCCCAGCCGCGCGCCCGGAGCCTGGGCCTGCAACTTGCCGTACAGCTCGGCCAACGGCACCAGCGGCGCGGCCTGGGCCGTCGCCTTGGGCACCTGGTCGCGGCCGAACACATCGCTGAAGTAGCGGTTGCTGTCGCCATAGCTGGCCATGATGCTGGCCGGCATCACCATGTACATGAAGATCACCAGGCTGCTGTAGCTGATCATCAGGTGGAACGGCAGCACCAGCACGCCGATGGCGTTGTGCCCATCGAGCCAGGAACGCTGGCCTTTGCCGGGGCGGAAGGTGAAGAACTCCTTGAAGATCTTCTTGTGGGTGATGATCCCGGTGACCAGCCCGAGCAGCATGATGAAGGCGCAGAAGGTCGACAGCCAGCGGCCCCAAGGGTGCGGCATCTGCAGTTGGAAGTGGAAACGATAGAAGAACTCGCCGCCCCGGCTGTCGCGGGCCTCGACTTCCTGGCCGCTGCGCGCATCCAGCGTCTTGCTGACGAAGCCCCGTCGCCCGCCGGCCTCGGGATCGCGCCAACCGACGCTCAACGCCGACTCGCGCTCGCTGGGCAGGCGGATGAACCAGCCACCGGCGTGCCCGGCGTTGGCCTCCAGGTAGCGTTGCGCCGCCGTCAGGCTGGCCGCGGGATCGAGCGCGTGGCTGCGGATTTCCGGTTGGGTCCAGTGGCTGATCTCATCCTTGAAGTACGACAGCGTCCCGGTCAAGAAGATCGCGAACAACAGCCAGCCGAAGATCAGGCCGGTCCAGGTGTGCAACCAGGCCATCGCCTGGCGGAAGCCCTCTTTCATGGCTGTTTCATCCAGTAGGCCAGGCCGTTGATCGCCCCCAGCAACACGCTCGGCAGCAGCACCCCCAGCCAGGCGCGCCAGGCGCTGCGGCAGGCGAAGCACCAGAGGAACGCCAGCAGGTAGAACACGAACGACAGCATCATGCCGGTCATGGTCGCGTCCACCTGGCTCATGGGCGCCAGCAGGGTGATGCAGACACTGGCCATCGACGCCAGCAGGTAGCCGCCCAGCAAGGCAGCCAGGCTGCGTGAAGTCACGGCCAGGCGGTAGCTCAAGGGAAGACCGGCGGCTTTGCGGTTCATGGCGAGGGTCCGGGGAATGGGGCTGCAATAGTAATGATTTCAATTCTCATAAGCAAAACCCTATAGGCATGCGCTCACGCCGCCACTCTTGATTCGACGGCGCAGGCGTGCGAGCGCAGGGGGCCACTCATCGCGATCAGCCTTGCATCGCCACCGATTGCCGAACAGCGGCCGCCTGAATACAATGCGAACAATTCTTACTTCCAGTTGCGCCAGCAGGCGCCGGAGTCGCATTGGTGCCCAGCGCGCTTTCCTCCACCGTCGAAGGCCTCTACCTCGCCCATCACACCTGGCTCACCGGCTGGTTGCGGCGGCGCCTTGGCTGCCCGCAGAGTGCCGCCGACCTGGCCCAGGACACCTACGTGCGCCTGCTCCAGGCCCGCGAGGCGCCACAACTGGTCGAACCCCGCGCGTTCCTCGCCACCGTGGCCAAGCGCGTGCTGTGCAACCACTTCCGCCGCCAGGAACTGGAGCGCGCCTATCTCGAGGCGCTGGCCCAGGTGCCCGAGCAAGTGGCGCCGAGCGAAGAGGACAAGGCGATCATTTTCGCCACCCTGCTCGAACTCGACCGCCTGCTCGATGGCCTGGCGCCGTTGGTCAAGCGCGCCTTCCTGCTGGCCCAGGTCGATGGCCTGGGCCAGGGCGAGATCGCCCGCGAGCTGGGTATCTCGCTGGCCACCGTCAAGCGCTACCTGAACAAGGCAGCCCTGCGCTGCTACTTCGCCCTGTGAACACCCGTTTCTCGCCACAAATCGCCGAGCAGGCGGTGCACTGGCTGATCGAGTCCCAAGGCGACAGCTTCGACCAGCAGCAGCGCCAGGCCCTGGAACGCTGGTTGCAGGCCGACAACGAGCACCAGCGCGCCTGGGCGCATATCCAGCAGGTCAACCAGCGCCTGCGCGGCGTCGCCTCGCCGGTGGTTCATGCCACCTTGCAGGCACCGCCCTCCCCAGCCCGGCGCCGGGCACTCAAGGCCCTGCTGCTGGCGGGCGTGGCCAGTGCCACCGGGCTGGGCCTGCAACAACACAATCCGCTGCCTGGGCTGATGGCCGACTACCGCAGCCCAGTGGGCCAGCGCCGCCGCCTGAGCCTCGATGATGGCAGCCAACTGCACCTGAACACCCGCAGCGCCGCCGACGTGCGTTTCGACGGCCAGCAGCGGCTGGTGCGCCTGCGCGAAGGCGAATTACTGCTCGACGTGGTCGAGGAACCCCGCCCGCTGCGCGTGCGCACCGCCGAAGGTGAACTGCACCTGGCTCGTGGTCGCTTCGATGTGCGCCAGTTCGACGGTTTCAGCCTGGTCTCGGTGTTCAGCGGCCAGGCCAGCGTCGCCAGCCAGCCCCTGCTGGCCGGGCACCAGGCCCGTTTCGCCCAGGGTGGCTGGCAGGCCATCGCGCCCCTGGACCCCAACCGCGCGGCCTGGACGGACGGCATGCTGGTGGTGTCGCAGATGCGCCTGACCGACTTTCTCGCCGAGTTGTCGCGCTACCGGCTCGGGCAGCTCGCTTGCAGCGAGCGAGTGGCCGCCTTGCGGATCTCCGGCTCCTATCCGCTGGAGGACAGCGAGCGGATCCTCGACATGCTCGAAGTGGCGTTGCCGGTACGGGTGCGGCGCTTCACCCGTTACTGGGTCAACGTGGAAGCCGCCACTAGTTGAACAACCGCGCCACCTTCCCCTGTAGGAGCCAGCTTGCTGGCGAACAGTCCCATACACAGATCCAAGACCTGCGTTGGGCCGGTTCGCCAACAAGCTGGCTCCTACCGAGCGCGTGACGCGACATTTTTTTCATTCACCTGAGCCATTTCCCGCGCCTCGCGTGACAGAGAAGGCAGAACCCCTTGTCACAGGACTTGCGCCACATGCACCCCAGCTCCCTCGCCTATGCCCTGCTGCTCGCCGCGCCATTCGCCCTGGCTGGCGAAACCCGCGACTACCACATCGCCGCCGGCACCCTGGAACAGGCCCTGAACCAGTTCGGCCGCGACAGCGGCGCGCTGATCTCGTTCAGCCCGGCGCTGACCCAGGGCTTGAACAGCCCAGGCCTTGAAGGTCAGTACGACACCGGCGAGGGCCTCGACGCCCTGCTGCGCGGCAGTGGCCTGCAAGCCCGCCAGGAGACCGCCAACGCCTTCAGCCTGCAACCAGCGCAGGCCGCCGCCGCTGGCGCCGCCGTCGAGCTGGGCGCCTCGACCGTGGTCGGCGACTGGCTGGGCGAGGCGCGCCAGGACAACGTCTTCGAGCACCCCGGCGCCCGCGACGTGGTACGCCGCGAACAGTTCGAGCGCAGCGGCGCCGCCAGCGCCCGCGAAGTGCTCAACCGCATTCCCGGGGTCAATGCCCCGGAAAACAACGGCACTGGCAGCCACGACCTGGCGCTGAACTTCGGCATCCGTGGCCTCAACCCGCGCCTGGCCTCGCGCTCCACCGTGCTGATGGACGGCATCCCGGTGCCCTTCGCCCCCTACGGCCAGCCGCAGCTGTCGTTGGCGCCGATCAGCCTGGGCAACATGGACGCGGTGGACGTGGTGCGTGGGGGCGGCGCGGTGCGCTACGGGCCGCAGAACGTCGGCGGTATCGTCAACTTCGTCACCCGCGCCATCCCCGAAGAGGCCACCTTCAAGGCGGCGATGCAGAACCAGGTCAGCCCGTCGTCGAGCCAGGATGGCCTGAAGAACAGCGCCAACCTGCTGATCGGCGGCACCAACGCCAACGGCCTGGGTGGCGCCCTGCTGTATTCCGGCAGCCGGGGCAGCGACTGGCGCGAACACAGCGACACGCAGATCGACGACCTGATGCTCAAGGGCAAGCTGCAACTGGACGAGGCCAACAGCCTGCACGCCATGGCCCAGTACTACGAGGGCGACGCCGAGATGCCGGGCGGGCTGAGTGCGGCGGCGTTCGACGATGACCCCTACCAGTCGACCCGCCTCAAAGACAAATTCTGGGGCCGCCGCACGCTGTTCAACTTCGGCTACGACTACAAGCAGGACGACCGCCAGTTCAGCGTCAACAGCTTCTTCACCAAGACCCTGCGCAGTGGTTACCTCGACCAGGGCAGCTTTGTCTCGCTGTCGCCGCGCGAATACTGGGTGCGCGGTATCGAGACGCGCTTCTCGCAGGGCGTGGCGCTGGGTGATAGCTGGCACGAACTGGGCATCGGCTACCGCTACATCAACGAAGCCGGCCACGAATTGCGCTACCGCGAGCCGACCCGCGCCAACCTGCTGCCGACCACCAACAGCCGCAACGACCGCGACACCCGCGGCAGCACCGAGGCCCACGCGATCTACCTGGACGACCGCATAGATATCGGCCGCTGGACCATCACCCCGGGCATCCGCTACGAGATGATCGACTCCGAACAGAGCAACAAGCTCAGCGGCCAACGCTATCAGGGCAGCTACAACACCGCCTTGCCGGCACTGAACGTGATGTACCACCTGACCGACAACTGGAACCTCTACGCCAACACCGAAGGCTCGTTCGGCAGCGTGCAGTACAGCCAGATGCCCAACCGGGTCAGCAGTGGCGAGGTAAAACCGGAAAAGGCGCGCACCTGGGAAGTCGGCACCCGCTATGACAATGGCGACCTGCAAGCGGAGATCGGCGCGTTTCTGATCAATTTCGACAACCAGTACGAAAGCAACCAAACCAACGATTCGGTAATCGCCCGCGGCGAGACCCGCCATCAAGGGATCGAGACCAGCGTGCGCTACGCCCTCGATGGCCTGAGCCCGGCACTGGCGGGCTTCGACGTACATGCCGGCTATGCCTTCGTCGACGCCAGCATCCGCGAAGACGGCCCGAACAAGGGCAACCAGGTGCCGTTCTCGTCGCGCCACAAGGGCACCCTGGGGCTCGGCTACACCCAGGGGCCGTGGCAACTGAACCTGGACAGCAGCTTCCAGAGCAGCCAGTACGCCGACAACGCCAACACCGGCAGCGAGAGCGCCGACGGCAGCACCGGGCGCATTCCCGGCTACATGCTGGTCAGCAGCCGCGCCGGCTACGACTTCGGCCCTACGCTTTCGAACTTGAAGGTGGCGGTGGGGGTGAAGAACCTGTTCAACCGCGAGTACTACACCCGCTCGTTCGACGACAACAACAAGGGCAAGTACGTGGGGGAACCTCGCACTTTATACCTGCAAACCTCGGTCGAGTTCTGATCGACGACAAGAAAAGCCCGGCGATCGCCGGGCTTTTTGCAACAGGAAATTTTTCTTCGACAGGGGCTTGAATTCGCCGCGCCGATGCCTGACCTTAGAGTCAAGAGGCGCAGAAAACCCAACGCCCTCAGTGGCCTAGGCACGCCTCTCGCGAGCAAGCTGAATAAGGATTGAATCATGCAAATCCAGGTCAACAGCAGCAACCACATCGAAGGCAACATCCGTCTCGACCAATGGGTGCGCAGCACCCTGCAAAGCAGCCTCGAACGCTACGAGGACGACCTCACCCGCATCGAGGTCCACCTGCGCGACGAGAACGGCGCCAAGCCCGGCCCGCATGACAAGCGCTGCCAGATGGAGGCCCGCCCCAAAGGCCACCAGCCGATTTCCGTGACCCATACCGCCGCCTCGCTCGACCAGGCGGTCGACGGCGCCGCCAGCAAGTTGAACCACGCCCTGGAACACTTCTACGGCAAGCTGCGCAGCAAGCGCGGTGCCCTGGAACTGAGTGATCCGGACGCCTGATCCAAACGGCTGTCACACACAAACGCCCGGCCTTGCGCCGGGCGTTTTCGCAGGTCGCCGATCAACGGCCCTGAACCAACCTCGAGCGCGCCCGGTCAATCTGTGCAGTCATTCAAGGCAGAACCCGACCATGAACAATCCTTTCGACCAGATCAGCGCCGCCTTCGCGCCTGAGTATCGCGTCAACCTCAGCATCGAGCGCCTGGACGGCAGCATCATGCTGACCCTGTCGGACGACAGCGGCGTGGTCGCCAAGCGTCTGATCAGCCAAGCCCAGCGCAATGAGCCGACGCGCCTGCGCCGGGTCATCGACAGCATCCGCCTGGGGCTGGCCATCGAGCTTGGCCAGAACCCCGTGGAAGTGCTGGCCGCACTGGCCCGCAGCCAGCACGGCGAACGCCGCTTGCCCAACGCAGGCGTGGCCAACTGAGGGTCACTTACCCTCGTCCACTTCCTTGCCACTGGCATCCAGCGCCTTGGTCGACGGGTAGCGGTACGAGGCATAGCGCACCACCAGGATGGCGAAGGCCAGCAACAGGATGCCACCGCACACGTACAACAAGCCGACATCCGGCGCCTTGTGATGCGAAACATCGCCGATCAGCAGGCGGGTCAACGCGGTGATCGCCACGTACAGCAGGAAGCGAATCGGCATGTGGTTGGTCTTGAAGTAGATCCCCACCATCGCCCCCAGCTCCAGGTAGATGAACAGCAGCAGGATGTCGTCGACGCTGACCCCGCCCTTGCCCAGCATGTCCAGGAAAGTCACCACCGCCGCATAGGCGGTGATCGCGCCAATGCCGAACAGCGCCAGGTAGTGGAAGGCCTCCACGCACAGGTTGCCCAGCGAGTCGGCCGAGCCATGCAGGCCCTTGCGCAGTTTTTCTGCCCATTTGATGTTCACGATGTTCGATATCCCCGATACGGCTGAAGGTCTTGTGGCATGCAGTTAAAGGGCCAGGCCCTTGCCTTGGAAGGCGGCCGATTGCCGCAGGGCACCTGTGGGCTACGCTGTTTTCAGCATAAAAGGCCATCATTGCGGTTGCAGGACGATGGCTTGAGCCTGTACTGTATAAAAATACAGTTGTTAGCCAACCCAACCAAAAAGGCACAGAGGTGATGAATGGCCGTCGAAGTGGTGTACCGCAGCAGCCGCGACCCGGAGCGCTTGTTCATGGATAAGGCCGAAGCAGACCGTCACGACAAGATGCTCGAGCTGGCCGAGCGCCTGGCCGAGGTGCTGCACAAGGCGGTGCCGTCGCTGAGCGAACAGCAGGTCGAGGAGGCCGGTATCTACATGGCCAAGAACCGCGATGTCTTCGCCCGTGCGTTCAAGAGCCAGCCCGATGCACTGTCGGAGCTGCTCGAAGGCGGCGCGGTGGAATGACGCCATCGCGGGGCAAGCCAGCAAGGCCCGCATCCATGGAAAATCTCGTGGGAGCGGGCTTGCCCCGCGAAATGGCTTTCAGCCGTACAGCAGTCTTTCCGCCAGCATCTGCGCCACCCGCGCTGGCGAACGCTTCTCCGCCTGGGCATGGGCAAACACTTCGGTCAGCCGCGAAGGTATCCGCGCCAGATGCGCGGTAATGGTTCCCAGCCCCTCGCCCCGATGGGTGAGCGCCACATAGATCAACCCACCAGCATTGATCACATAGTCCGGCGCATACAGGATGCCCCGGTTCTCCAACTGGTCGGCCACTTGCAGCGTGGTCAACTGGTTGTTCGCCGACCCCGCCACTGCCGCGCAACGCAGTTGCATCACACTCTGCCCGTTCAACACCGGTCCAACGCCACACGGCGCAAAGATGTCGCACGGCGTGCTGAGCAAGGCTTCATGGGCCACTGGGTGGGCATTTAGCTGCTCCACCGCCAGGCGCACCTTGCCGGCATCCAAGTCGCTCACCAACAGCTCGGCGCCCGCCGCATGCAGTTGCTCGGCCAGCGCATAGCCGACGTTGCCCAACCCTTGCACCGCCACTCGTAGCCCCTCCAGGTTGTCACTGCCAAGCCTTGCCATGGAGGTGGCGCGGATGCCGGCGAACACGCCCAGCGCCGCATGGGGCGATGGATCGCCCGAGGCGGTGGTACTGGTGACGTAGGGGGTGGCCTGGGCGATGCAGTCCATGTCGAGGGTCGAGGTGCCACTATCCACTGCCGTGATGAAACGCCCCTGAAGCGTGTCGACGAAACGCCCGAACGCCTCGAACAGCGCTGCACGGTTTTCCACATGCGGATTGCGCACGATCACCGCCTTGCCGCCGCCCATCGGCAGGCCAGCCAAGGCCGCCTTGTAGCTCATCCCCTGGGCCAGGCGGATGGCATCGGTCATGGCACTCTCGTCGTCGGCATAGGGCAGGTAGCGACAGCCACCCATGGCCGGGCCCAGTTGTTGGCTGTGAATCGCCACCACGGCCTTCAAGCCCGTGGGTGGGTCGATGAACAGGTGCAGTGACTGAGTGCGGGTGCTTTGCATGAGCGCGAACATCGACGGGCTCCCCCGAGAGGTGCTGCTACCAGTATAAACAGGTCAAGGCTGCACACCGCGCGGGCGGACCACTGGACGAAAAGCCGCGCCAGGGCTACAAGTTAAGCGTGATGGAGAAGCCCCATGAACCCACGCCAAGCCTGCCTGGCCTGCCTGGAACGCGAGCCGGTCGCCCTGCTGGAAGCCGCCCTGTGGATCGCCGCGGAGCATGATCGCACTGTCGAGCCCGCGGCCAGCCTGGCCCGGCTGCATGAGCTGCAACGCGAAGTCAGCACCAGCCTGCCGATGCTGCCGGTCAACGAACTGGCCCAGCCCTTGCTGCGCCAGCTCAACGCACTGGGCTACCAGCAGGATGAATATCACCCACTGCGCCCACACGTGGCCCTGATGGATAAGGTACTGCAGCGCCGCCGTGGCCAGCCGCTGCTGCTGGCGATCCTCGCCCTTGAACTGGCTCGCCGCCTGTCGATCCCCCTGGAGGGTGTGAACTTTCCCGGCCACTTCCTGCTGCGGGTGCCCGGCGCCGACCACCTGCTCGACCCCTGCGGCGGCCGCCGCCTGTACCCCAACGACTGCCGCGAACTGCTCGCTCGCCAGTTCGGCCCACAGCTGCCGCTGACCGCCGAGCACCTGCGCAGCGCCTCGCCGATGCAGATGCTCCAGCGCCTGTCGCGCAACCTTCGCCAGTTGCATATCAGCAACGACAACGACCTCGCGGCGCTGATCGATGCCGAGCGGGTCATGCAACTGGGCCCGGTGCAGGTCGGCGACTACCTGGCGCGGGCCACGCTGTACCAGCACCTGGACTGCCCCCAGGCAGAGCGCTTCGACCTGGAGCACGCCCTGCTGCTGACCGACGACCCGGTGCAGCGCCTGAAACTCACCGAACGCCTCGGCCAGTTGCCCAACGGCAAACGCTCAATCCACTAAAGCCTGGCCCTTGACCGTCGCTTCGCGCGGCCGCGGCGCGCGTACCCGGCTGATCAGCAGCGCGCCGAGCAGCGCCGGCACGGCGCAGAAGAAGAAAATTTGCTCCACTGGCATGTGCAAGGTCAGCAGCAGGCTGCCAAGCAAAGGTCCGAGGATCGAGCCGAAGCGCCCGACGCCCAGAGCCCAGCCTGTGCCGGTGGCGCGCACCTGGGCCGGATAGAAGTTGCTGACGAAGGCATTGAGCGTCAACTGCCCACCGATGATGCAGAAGCCAGCGGCGAACACACTGGGCACCAGCCAGCGTGGGTCGTCATGGTTGACGCCGACCAGCACGCTGAACAGCGCCGCCCCCAGCAGCACGCCGGCCAGCAGGTGGGCCTTGTTGGCCATGCGGTCGGCGCACCAGGCCAGGCACACCGCGCCGAAGGTGCCGGCGAACAGGAACAGCGAAGTCACCAGGTTGGCCTGGTTCAGCGCCAGCCCGCTTTCCTGCAGCAGCGACGGCAGCCAGCTGATCATGAAGTACAACAGGATCAAACTGACAAAGAAGGTGCTCCACAGCAGCAGCGTGGGCCGGGCGAACCCCTCGCGAAACAGCGCCACCACGGTGAGCTTGCTGTCAGCCGGCTCGTCGCTGGCGATGCGCGCCGCCGGTACCTGCCAGCCCGGCAGCAGGCGAGCGGTGACCCGCTGCAGCCGCGCATAGGGCGGGGCGTCACGCAGCAGGCGCGGCAGCGACTCGGGCAGGAACAGCGCCAGGAACGGGAACAGCAGCAAGGGTGCCACGCCGCCGGCGAGGAACACTGCCTGCCAGCCGTAATGATCGATAAAGCCCGCGGCGACGAAGCCCCCAGCAGCGCCACCCAGCGAGAAACCGCAGGCCGCCAGGGTGACCATCAAGGTGCGCAGGCGGGGCGGCGCATAGTCGGCCATCAGCGCCATGGCGCTGGGCATCGCACCGCCCATGCCGATACCGCAGAGAAAGCGCGCCAGCATCAGGCTGTCGAGGGAAGTGGCGAACACCATCAGCAGCGTCAGGCTGGCGTACAGCAGCACGCAGCACAGCAGCACCCGGCGCACGCCGAAGCGGTCGGCCAGTGGCGTCACCGCCAGCGAACCGACCGTCAGCCCCAGCAGGTTGGCGCTGAACACCGGCCCGAAAGCGGCCTTTTCCAGGCCCCAGTCCTGGGCCAGCGCGGGGATCACATAGCCCAGTACCTGGGCGTCATAACCATCGGTGACCAACAGCAGGATCAACAGCAGCAGCAGGCGCCACTGGTAGGGTGACACCGGGCGCGCGTCTAGCGCCGCGCGAAAGCTGGCTATCTGGTTGTGCATCGCAAGGTACCTGTCTTTTATTTTTATGTCATTGGGTCGCGATGGTAGTTGTAGGAGCCGGCTTGCCGGCGAACCAGGCACCACGGTGCATGGCACCGGCCGTGCCGGTGTTCGCCGGCAAGCCGGCTCCTACAGAGTCCGCGCATGCGGTCAGTTGGGGGTGTCGGGCTGCCTCGCCGGGTGGGCTTTCTGGAAGGCCGGGTGTTGCTCGGCCAGGGCGGCCACCCGGCGAATGCGCGGGTAGCCACCGAGGTCGATGTTGAAACGCTCGGCCGCGTACAGCTGCGGGATCAGGTAGACGTCAGCCACGCCGGGCGTCGCCCCGAAGCAGAAGCCGTCATCGCCGATCAGTTGCTCCACCGCCGCCAGCCCCTGGCTGATCCAGTGGCCGATCCACTGGTTGACCTGGGCCTCGTCGTGCCCCAACTGACGCAGCTGGTTGAGCACGCTGACGTTGTGCAACGGGTGGATATCGCAGCCGATGATCGCCGCCACGCCGCGCACCCTGGCCCGGGCTTCGGGCGCACTGGGCAGCAGTGGCGTTTGCGGGAAGGCTTCCTCCAGGTATTCGATGATCGCCGGCGACTGCACCAGCAACTCGCCAGCGTCAGTACGCAGGGCCGGCACCCGCCCTTGCGGGTTGAGCGCCAGGTAGTCCGCGCCGCGCTGCTCGCCCTTGAGCAAGTTCACAGGCAGGGCCTGGTAATCCAGGCCCTTGAGTGCCAGGGCAATGCGTACTCGATACGATGAAGTGGAACGGTAGTAGGTGAACAGTTCCATTGCCCTGCCCTCCTCAGTTGGCGGCGACGACAGTGCCACGGCACTCGCCGAAGCCGATGCTGGCCACGCCGTCGCGCACGCAACGGGCGCGCAGGATTAGCTCGTCGCCGTCCTCGAGGAACTTGCGCACCTCGCCGCTGGCCAGTTCCACCGGGTGCTTGCCGCCCTCGGTGATCTCCAGCAGGCTGCCGAACGAGCCCGGAGCCGCGCCCGACAGGGTGCCCGAGCCGAACAGGTCGCCCGGCTGCAACTGGCAACCGTTGACGCTGTGGTGGGCGACCATCTGTGCCACGGTCCAGTACATGCTGCGGGTGTTGCTCAGGGTCAGGCGCTGGGCCGGCAGGTTCTGCTCGCGCATGCGCGCGGTCAGCAGCAGCACTTCCAGCTCGATATCGAAAGCACCGCCAGCCTGGTCGCGCGCGTCCAGCAGGTACGACAGCGGCTGCGGGTCACCCTCGGCACGCGCCGGCTGAGCGCAGCGGAATGGCTCCAGGGCCTCGGCGGTGACCACCCAAGGCGAGACGCTGGTAATGAAGCTCTTGGACAGGAACGGGCCCAGTGGCTGGTATTCCCAAGCCTGGATATCGCGTGCCGACCAGTCGTTGAGCAAGCAATAGCCGGCCACGTGCTCGGCGGCGTCGCCGATCGCGATCGCCTGGCCCATCTCGTTACCCTGGCCAATCCAGATACCCAGCTCCAGTTCGTAGTCCAGGCGCGCGCAGGGACCGAAGCTCGGCTCGGTCTGGCCGGCCGGCAGGGTCTGGCCCTTGGGGCGGCGCACGTCGGTGCCGGACGGGCGAATGGTCGAGGCGCGGCCGTGGTAGCCGATCGGCACGTACTTGTAGTTGGGCAACAGCGGGTTGTCCGGGCGGAACAGCTTGCCGACGTTCTTGGCGTGCTCGATGCCGACGTAGAAGTCGGTGTAGTCACCGATCTTCGCCGGCAGGTGCAGCTCGCATTCGCTGGCCGGATGCAGGGCGGCTTTCAGCGCGCCCTGGTGCTCGCTACCTTCGCCCAGCAGCGCCAGCAGGCGCTCGCGCAGGGCCACGCGGGCCGTGCGGCCGAGGGCGAAGAAGGCGTTCAGCGCGCCACCGACGGTGGCCTCGACGGCGGCCTTGGCCGCGCCGTCGAACAGGCCGGCGGCCAGCACCGCTTCAAGGTCGAGGATGGCGTCGCCGATGGCCACGCCACAACGCGGTGCCTGGCCTGGCCGGCTGAAGATGCCCAGCGGCAGGTTCTGCAGCGGGAAGTCGCGGTGCCCGTTGGCGTGCTCGACCCAGCTACGGGCAATGGCGGTGTGGTTCATCGGTTATCTCCGGTTCGGGTTGAAGGTGCTCGGCAAGGTGGCCCAGCAACTATCGTAGTCGGCCTGCAGTTGCGGGCTTTCGAGGGCCTGAAGGCTCGGGCGCAGCACTTGGCTGGTCTCGAACATGAAAGCCATGGTGTTGTCGATCTTGTGCGGTGCCAGGTCGGCGGCGATGGCCTTGTCGCAGGTTTCGGCGTCCGGGCCATGGGCGCTCATCACCCCATGCAGCGAGGCGCCACCGGGCAGGAAGCCTTCGGCCTTGGCATCGTAGGCGCCCTGGATCAGGCCCATGAACTCGTTCATCAGGTTGCGGTGGAACCATGGTGGACGGAAGGTGTTCTCGGCCACCATCCAGCGCGGCGGGAAGATCACGAAGTCCATGTTGGCCATGCCATGCACGCTGGTCGGCGAAGTCAGCACGGTGAAGATCGACGGATCGGGGTGGTCGAAGCTGACCGTGCCAATGGTGTTGAAGCGGCGCAGGTCGTATTTGTACGGCACGTTGCTGCCGTGCCAGGCGACCACGTCCAGCGGCGAATGTTGCAGCTCGCAGCCCCAGTGCTCGCCGAGGAACTTCTGCACCAGCTGGACGGGGCCTGTGGCCTCTTCGTAATGCGCCACCGGGGTGAGGAAGTCCCGCGGGTTGGCCAGGCCGTTGCTGCCGATTGGGCCGAGGTCTGGGATACGTAGCGGCGCGCCGTGGTTCTCGGCGATATAGCCGCGGGCCTGGGCGTCGAGCAGTTCGACACGGAATTTCATGCCGCGCGGAATCACCGCGATTTCCAGCGGCTCGACTTCGAGCACACCCAGTTCGGTGGCGATGCGCAGGCGCCCGTGCTCGGGCACCAGCAGCAGTTCACCGTCGGCGTTGAAAAACACCCGCTCCATGGAGCGGTTGGCGCGGTAGATATAGATGCTCACGCCCGCCGGTTTTTCCGACGCCGAGTTGGCCACCATCGGCAGCCAGCCATCGATGAAATCGGTGGGCTCGGCCGGCATCGGCTGGGGACTCCAGCGCAGGCGGTTGGGATTGACCGGGCCCAAGGCACCGGTCAGCGGTTGGCGCGCCAGGCGCTCGAAGCGCGGGTGCAGCGCCGAGGGGCGGATGCGGTACAACCAGGTGCGACGCAGCTCGCTGCGGGTCATGGTGAACGCGGTGCCCGACAGCAGTTCGGCATACAGCCCATAGGGCGCCTGCTGCGGCGAGTTCTGTCCCACCGGCAAGGCGCCCGGCAAGGCTTCGCTGGCGAATTCGTTGCCGAAGCCGCTCAAGTACTGAAGTTCAAGGGATGTAGCGCGGGTCATCGGTGCCTCCGGGCTGCTGGGAGCCGTTGCGGGCAGCTGGCTGCGAGCCCGATCCTGAAACCGGCACCTAGGGCGGCAGCGCGTCTGCATTGTTTTTATCGTAATCAGATTACGAATAACGTAATTTGCTCCTGCACGGGCGTCAAGCTATAAAGGCGCCACCCTGTAAAATCCGCATAGAAGCCCCCCCATGGCCAAAGCCAGCAGCAGCGCCGACAACGGCAAACAAAAGGTCCGTTCGGCGGAAGTCGGCACCGACATCCTCAAGGCCCTGGCCGAGCTCTCCCCGTCCACCTCGCTGTCGCGCCTGGCCGAGCATGTACAGATGCCGGCGAGCAAGGTCCACCGCTACCTGCAGGCACTGATCGCCAGCGGCTTCGCCGAGCAGGACCCGGCCACCAACCACTACGGACTGGGCCGCGAGGCATTGCGGGTAGGCATGGCGGCGCTGGGCAGCATCGATGTGCTCAAGGTCGCGGCATTGCCACTGTCGCAGCTGCGTGACGAGCTCAACGAAAGCTGTTTCATCGCGGTATGGGGTAACCAGGGTGCGACCGTGGTCAGCATCGAACCGGCGGTGCGCGCGGTGACGGTGGTGACCCAGATCGGCTCGGTGCTGCCACTGCTCAGTTCGTCCACCGGGTTGGTGTTCGCCGCGCACCTGCCAGAGCGGGAAACCGTGGAGCTGCGCGATCGGGAACTGGCGGCGCTGAAGCACGGCGCCGATGCCTATACGCCATTGCTTGCGCAGATCCGCCAGCGCGGCCTGCACCATGTGCATGGTTTGCTGATGCCTGGGGTGGATGCGTTGTCCGCGCCCATCTTCAACGCCATGGGCCAGGTCGCCGCGGTGATGACCGTGGTCGGGCCGACGTCGATCTTCCATGCCGACGAGCAAGGGCCGGCAGCGCAACGCCTGCTGGCGGCGACAGGGGCTGTCAGCAGGCGGATGGGGCATGAGGCAGCGTCCTGATCGGTTCAACAGCCCATTACCGCTGCTCGTACCTCACTTCAATGCATGAGGCGCACCTGGTGCTGCCGGTTAACAGACAATTGCGTGAACCACTTCAGCTCTTGCTTGAATTCACCATAAAGCTGCTTGGTCGGGAGGCGTCCGGCATCCAGCAACACATCATGCTTCTCGTACATCGTCTTGAGCGTCTGGTATTGCTGCTTGAGCCATAGACTCAGCGTGGATGAAGGCCCGGGGAACAGGGACGACCAGAGTTTGCTGCCTTGGTCGAATAGCCGGTTACCGTAGACCTTCAGCACGTCGGTGAGCCCTGGCAGGTTGCCGACGCCTTTGAGCAGCGCGAGCAGGGCCACGGTCTTGTCGCCATCGCGTAGCGCCACGAGGCTATTGTAGAACCCGACCCCAGCCTTGATGAAGCCCAACACGACACGCGCGGGCGGGAAAACCAAGGCTACGACATCCGCCACCAGGCCGACCAGCCACAACACTTCCTGGGTAATGCGCCTCGCCGCACTGTAGGCGTCACGTTGCGCCTCAGCCAACAGGCGCTTGATGCGCTGGCGCAAGGCTACCGACAGGTCGCGGATGTTGTACAGCACTTGCAACGACTGGACGATTCTGAAGTCCCCCGTCTCGCCCGAGCCATCGTCGACGTCATCATTGCGCACATCCTCGTTCAATTCGCGGATCAGCAGTTCATCATCAACCGTGACGTGTTCGTAGACCCACTCCTGCATGGCGTCGCCACGCCATTGCTCGACGAAATCACCGACCGTGTACAGGTAGCCGCCTTGCGGCCCATCGCTGAGATAGATCAATGTGCCCTGGGCCTGTGACGATTGCAGCAGGTACCCACCGACCACACCGGCACCATTGATTTTCAGCTCAGCCAGGCGGCAGTCCTCAACGAAGCTGCCCTGGTGAAAACGCATGCAGACCGGTGTCAGCCAGCCGGCATGCGCGCTGCTAAGGCGCCCGCTCTGCAGCGCCAGCAGACTATCCCGTTGAATTTTCATGCCCGTAATATGGCGGTGCAGCGCCAAAGGCCTGGATTGAGCGTCCCCCTCTGGGTCGAGGTAACTGCGGCGAATCATGGCACAGTAGCCCTCACCCAACTTGGCGGCGCGGATGTAGCCATCGATGGCCTGGACATCCAAGTGCGACAAGTCCTGGCCAACGCTGGAAGAGATCCGGGCGAAATCCTTGAAGTTGAAATCTGCCGGGTATCCAGTGGCCACCACGTGGGTCAACGACTGGCGTACGCCATCCTCCAACTCGACCAGCACGGTATCGGCATCGATCCACCCGCCTGGGTTGCCTGGGTAGCGGTTGATGCGCTCGCTGACTTGGTCACGGGCATAGGCCATGAAGGTCTGGACCTCGGCAACCACCTGATAATCGGTCATGAGCACGCGCAGTTCGTGATCGAGATCCACAACGCGTCGTTGCAGGGCCTCGTCCGGCTTGCCGCGCACCGGCGGTCGAACGGGTTCAAGATCGTCGACAATCTTCAGCACCCTCAGGTCCGTCCAATGCTGGAGCAGTTGCTCCCAACCCTCAATGTCTCGCGCATGCACAGTGATCGTCTCGTGGGACCATTCTTGCGGCAGCCTGGCAATCTGCCGCAGATACCGGGTCAACGCCGGGCGCTGGGCGTGCTGGACATGCTCGACAAGGTAGTCGCGCCCATTCGGGGTCGCGGTCAGTGCGCCCAGTGCGAAACTCAATTGCCCGCAAGAGTTGAACGCCTGGACATCGCCCGCCGGCGACCCCGGTGCATACAGCACATGGATATCGTCGTTATACAGATACAGGTGATCGGTCAGCAGCATTTCACCATTGATGGCCAACCATGCCACATTGACCGTGCCCGCATAGGACGGCTGCATAGCCTGCTCGAACAAGGCGATGGCCCGGCGGTCGATGCCCTGGAAGTCCGCGGCCTGCCAGGCAAGTTGCAGCCTTGCCTGCAGCGCCTTGCCCAATAGGTGCTTGATCCAATCGCTTGCATAGGCTTGCTCGACCTGCTCGACGTAACCCTGTTGTAGCTGCAGCTCATCGGCAAGCGTCGAGACGCCACCCTGCCCCAGGGCACCACGCAACTCCTCATGCTGGATCGTCACGCTCAAGCGCTCACCGTGGTAGGCACCACCACAGACCCACTCGAGCAGTGACACCACCTGGAGCGGCGCATCCGGGGTGAAGTCATGGTTGATATGCAATTGCACATCATCGGCTGCCAACGCTGGAAAACCTTGATCGGTCAACCAAAGGCCGATACGACGACCGGCATAGTCATGGAAATCGCCAGTCCCCGATTGCTGGGCCAACTGCGCCTCAGCCTCGCCCACCGCTTGCTCGAGCGACGCGAGCTGCTCGGCCTCGGCGTGCGACAGGTTGCGCAACCAATCCGGCGACAGATCCGTGCGCAACGCGCCCATGACCTCAACCACACTCCCCTGCAATTGCTCGAACCAGGCGTCGAGGGTCACAGCGGCTTCACCTGTTTGCTCGGCCGCCAGGGCCTTGATGACCAACTGGCGTTGCAACCAGCGCATCGCGTCGACCAGGAAGGTCTCGAGGGGCACCGCCAACGGCGTCAACCTCAGCTCGACGGCATCAGCGTGCGCTAACACCTCGCGCGCTTGCTCAGAGAGCGCCTGCTGCCAGCAACCGTCAGTGCGCAGGTAGGCGAGCAGCGAGTAAGCCATGCGTGGAAGCGTATCGAACCAGACCGACGCCCCCACGCCATGGAGAATAAACGGTTCCTCATCATCGAACTGGCTGTGGCGCAGCGCGAGGAAGCCCGGCACAGGTACCTCCTCACCCGCGTCTGTCACCAGAGAAACAGACGCGACCGACGGATCAGCATCCGGCAGCAAGGCCTCTATGTCAGCTCTCGGGGCGCCCCGGCGCAGGGCGCGGGCACGTACCTGCAGCGTCAGCAACGCTCGCAGTTGTTCAGCTACCCCTGCAGACTCCTGCCCCCACCACTGGTCAGCGGCCGACTGCCATTGGTCATCCAGCCAGCGCGCGGGCTCGTCAATAGGCGCATCACGCGGTGGCAGCCCCGGCGCCAGGGCCATTCGCGCCTGTAGCAACAGGGTCAAGACGATAAATGCACTCAGCACCTGTTGATCAGCGACCGGCGAAACGGCAGAAGGGACGGCAAGGGGGAAATGTGAACTCATGACTTCTATCTCAATGCAATGTAAGAAATTGCACAGTGCAGAAATCAGAAAACCCAGAGCGGATGGAAAGGCTCGCGCAGGAACCTACACTCCCCTAGGAAGGAACCACGAACAACGCGTCGGTGAACGCGGAAAACCTTGGGGATTATCACGGTTGATGTAACAGAGAATGTCAAAAGCAGGTATTTTTCCCGCAGAACAATGTGCCTATTCTTACCTCGTTGGTTCGGCACGAAGGGCTCTCCCCCCCGCCTTTCGAGCCACCAAGGTTCACCGACGTTGATTTTGAAGCTCCTTGATCTAACGTCTCGATTGGCCGCTGCGGATGCAGCGGCCTTTTTTATTAGTGCAGGATTCGCAAAATCGGCGCAGGGTTCAGCGCCGTGCATGCATCAACCCAACGGATACTTCTGCAAGTTCGCCATCATCTGCTGCATGGCCTGCAAGCTGTCCTGCGGATGCTGCGCCCCGTCGAAATCGCCGATTCGCGACCAGTTGTCCGCCACCTGCTCGGGGGTGAAGCCTTCGCGCGGGTCGAAGCCCACGCCCTGGCTGCGCTCCCAGCGCACCTTGCCGACCCAGCCACCGCCCACCTCGTACAACTCCCCCGTGTCCTGGCACTGGTCGCTGCCCAGATACACCACCAGCGGGCTGATCAGCTCCGGGCGCAACCGCTCGAACACCTGCGGCGCAATCAAGCCTTCGGTCATGCGCGTGCCACCTGTGGGGGCAATGGCATTGACCAGCACCCCGCACTTGCGCCCCTCGATCGCCAGGGTGCGGGTCAACCCATACAGGCCGAGCTTGGCCATGCCATAGTTGGCCTGGCCGAAGTTGCCGTAGATACCCGAAGTCGACGAGGTGAAGATCACCCGCCCCCAATGTTGTTCGCGCAGGTGCGGCCAGGCGGCATGGGTGACCTTGTAGGCGCCCTCCACATGCACCCGGTAGACCAGCTCCCAGTCGCTGTCGTCCATCTTGTGGAAGGTCTTGTCGCGCAGGATGCCGGCATTGTTCACCAGCACATCGACCCGGCCGAAGCTGTCCAGGGCCTGCTCGACGATACGCGCGCCGTCGGTGACCGAATCGTGGTTGGCCACCGCCGTGCCGCCGGCGGCGCGGATTTCCTCCACCACGCGGTCGGCCGCCGAGGCATTGGCGCCCTCGCCATGGGTGCTGCCGCCCAGGTCGTTGACCACCACCCGCGCCCCATGGGCGGCGAACAGCAGTGCATGGGCCCGGCCCAGGCCACCGCCAGCCCCCGTAACGATCACCACTCGGTCTTGCAGGTTCACCGGCTCGCTCATGCTCAAGGCTCCAGGCACAGAAAGGATGCTGCACAGTCTCCGCCCGCCGCCCGGGCCGGGCAATCAAGCCCACCCTGGCGAATGCCGGGCGATAACGCCCGGCGATGATCACCCGCTCACGACCAGGCGACCTTCAGCGGCACATAACTCATGGGTTGCTCACGAAAGGCCAGGTAGTGCCGCAGCACCTGCACCGGCGCCTCGGTATGCGGGTAATGGCCGATGCCCTGCAGCAGCACGGTATCCGGGGCTGGCACCACCTGGCGGTAGCGCTCGACCATGTGCGCCCCGGACAGCGGGTCGACCGCGCCATTGATGAAACGCAGCGGCACGCCCCCGCCCTGCATCGCCGCCACCCAGCGCTCGCGCTGCGCGCGGCGCTCGGGCAGGAAGGCGATCAGCTTGTGCAGGATGCGCGGGCCACGGTTCGAGGCGATCAGGCTCCAGTAGTCGTCCAGCGCGCTTTCGCTGGGGTGGGTGCAGGGGCCATAGACCTGGGTGACGTTGCGCACCAGGTCGTCGCGGCCGAACGAGCGCCCCACCAGCCAGCCGACGCGGCTGAGCAGCAGTTTCTGGATCAGCAGCACCCGGCAGCTTTCGGGGAACAGCCCGCTGTTGAGGAACACGCAACTGGCCACGGCCAGGCGTTGTTCATAGTGGCGCGCCAGCAGTTCCTGGGCGACGCTGCCGCCATAATCATGGGCCAGCACATGCACCGGCTGGTCGATGCGCAGGTGCGCCAGCAACGCCTGCTGCAGGTCGGCCTGCTCCAGCAGGCTGTAGTCGTGGTCGGCCGGTTTCGCCGAATCGCCGAAACCGAGCATGTCGCAGGCGATCACGCGAAACCGCTGGGTGAGCGGCCCCCACAGATAGTGCCAATCCCAACTGGCGGTGGGGAAACCATGCAGTAATAGCAGGGGCTCTCCCTGCCCTGCCGTCCAGTAACGGATGCTCTGGCCGCGGAAGGTGAAACCTTGGCTGCGGGTGCGCCAGACGCACAATGGAATCTCGGCCAGTGGCATCACGGTCGTCCCGCGCAGTGGTGTTCGATACAGGGCAAGGTTGCGTTCATGGTTGGCACCTCGGCACATGCATGTGCTCTTCATGTCGAGGCTGAGTCTAGAAGCCAATACGAAGGTGATAGGTCGCCTTGGCAGCCAGCCTGATGACCGAGCGAGTCAGTGGCACGAACGGTCAGAGCAGCATCACCAGCAGGGGCGCGGCGAACAAGTTGAGCAACCCGGTCAGGACCATCACCAGCCCGGCCACCGAGCCCTCCTCACGGCCGACCTCCCGCGCCCGACTGACGCCCGCGCCGTGGGCGCCCACACCAAACAGCGCACCCCGCGCCAGCGGCGTGCGCAGCGGCAGCCAGCGCAGCAGGATGCCGCCGAACATCGCCCCGAGCACACCGGTGAACATCACGAACACGGCGGTCAGTTCCGGCACGCCGCCCAGGTCCTGCGCCACCGGCATGGCGAACGGCGTGGTGATCGAGCGCGGCACCAGCGACAGGCTGACCGCCTCGTCCAGCGCCAGCAGGTGGGCCAGGGCCCAGGAACTGCCGATCGACACCACGCTGCCAGCCAGCATGCCCACCAGCAGCGCCGGCCAATGCCGCGCCAGCAATGCCCGCTGCTGCCAGATCGGCACGGCGAAGGCTACTGTCACCGGGCCCAGTACGCCCATCAGCCAGTGAGTGTTGCGGGCGTATTCGGCGTAGGCGGTATGCAGCGGCACCGCCACCGCCAACAGCAGCGCCGGTACCAGGATCAACGGCGACAGCAGGTAGCGCCCGCTGCGCCGGTAAAGCCAGCGGCTGCCAAGATAAGCGGCCAGGGTCAGCGCCAGCCAGAACAACGGCATCGGTTCAAGGCTCATGACGCAAGCTCCAGCGGCACACCAGCTCGACGGTCACAGCGGTGACCACCATCACCAGCAAGGTGCTCACGGCGATCACCAGCAGGATGCGCCAGCCTTCGCTACGCAACAGGCTGCCATAATCGAGCAGGCTCATCAGCGCGGGGATGAAGAACAGCAGCATCTCGGCCATCAGCCAACCGGCACCGAGTTGCAGCATGGCCGGCTTGAGCACGCCGCTGGCGAACAGCAGCAGCAACAGCGCCAGGCCCATCACGCCACCGGGGATTGGCCAGCCAAGCCAGGCGGCGAGTTGGCCGCCGATCAGGAACAGCGCCAACAGCGCCACCAGCTCAGCGAGCAGGCGCAGGGTTTTCTTCAGTAATGCAGGATTCATGGGCGGGGGTTCCTCGACAACGTGCCCATTGTAAAAGTCGACCTCCCAGGCCAGAAGCGAATTGTTAGACTGGAAGCCATTCCAAAACGGAATCCAGCCCATGGAATTCAAACAACTGCGCAGCTTCATCGAGGTCGTTCATCGCGGCGGCTTCACCCAGGCGGCGGGCGCCCTGCATATCAGCCAGTCGGCAGTGAGCAAGCAGGTGGCCCAGCTGGAACAGGACATCGGCTACCCCTTGCTGGAGCGCCAGGGCTCGCAACTGCACCTGACCGCCGCCGGGCGGATCGTCGTGGAGCGCGGCGAAGCCTTGCTGCGCCAGCGCCAGGAACTGCTCAACGAGCTGGATGACCTTAGCCACCTAGCCCGTGGCGAACTGCGCCTGGGCCTGCCGCTGCTGGGCAGTGACGCCCTGTTCGCCGGTTTGTTCGCCGAGTATCGGCGCCGCTACCCGAACATCTCGATCCAGTTGCTCGAAGGTGGCAGCCGGATGGTCGAGCAGGCGGTGAAAAGCGGCGAGCTTGAGCTCGGTGGCAGCCTGACCCCGAGCGACCCAGCGTTCGACTACCAGCCATTTTGCAACGAGCCACTGGAGGTTTTGCTGCCGGCGGCGCATGCCCTGGCCGGCCAAGCAGAGGTGGCGCTGGCGCAACTGGCCGACACGCCGTTTTTGCTCTATCAGCGTAGCTTCGTGCTCAATGACCGCTTGCTCAGCGCCTGCCAACAGGTGGGGTTCACGCCCAAGGAAGGCGGGCGCAGTGGCCAGGCGGACTTTCTCGCAGCGCTAGTGGCGGCCGGGCAAGGCGTGGTGCTGCTGCCGGCCATCGTCGCCCGCGCGCTGGAGCGCCCCGGGGTGGTGCGCCTGCCGCTGCGGGCGCCGGATTACCTGCGCTGGGACATCGCCTTCATCTGGCGGCGCGGGGCCTACCTGTCACGGGCGGCGCAGGCGTGGCTGGCGCTCTTGGCTGAAACACGCCCATCCCTGTAGGAGCCGGCTTGCCGGCGAACCTGGCAACGCGATGGGCGCGGGTACCGACCTCAGCCCTTGAGCGTCGCCACCAATTCGCCCAGCCACGGCTCGGCATCGGTCTCCGGGGTCACGGTCTCGCTGGCGTCCAGGCGCAGCATCGGCAGCACCTCGCGCACCCCCAGCTCGGCAAACAGTTCGCGCATCTGCTCGCCGCCGCCGCAGTAGGTGTCGCCATAGCTGGAATCGCCCAAGCCGATCACCGCCCCCGGCAACCCGCGCCAAGCGGCCGGCAGCACGTCGCGAATGGTGCTGTACAGCGGCATCAGGCTGTCGGGCAATTCACCCATGCCCGTGGTCGAGGTCACCGCCAACAAGGCGTCCGGGGCAAAACCCTCGATATCCTGCAGGGTGGCGCGGGCGGCGTGCCAGGCCTCGAGGCCCGCGGCCTTGAGCAAGGATTCGGCATGGCGAGCGACTTCTTCGGCGGTGCCATACACCGAACCGGAAATAATGGCGACTTTCATCGAGCGGGATTCCGAAACTGAGTGAAAACGTAGGATACTAGCACTCGACAGTGGCAAAAGGCCGCCTACGGCCAAAGTCACAGGCATTCGTCCGGATGCATTGCCCGCCGACGAATGGCCGGAACGAAGCGTATTGGCCAGTGTCCACCGCCGTGAAGAAATCGCCCTTATCGATCGCCCCTTCGAGTTCGACCATGCAAGCAGACGCCCTCCTCTCCCAGGACGAGCTGGATTTCATCCAGGACATGCAGCATTCGCCCCAGCTGAACCTGGCCGACCCGATGTCGAGCCTGCTGGTCAACGGCGACCGTCGTCTCAAGGACTTGCTCACCCGCCTGGTGGCCAACGAGCAGGTGACGCTGCAGGCCAGCTTCAACAACCAGCAACTGAGCTTCCCCCTGCAACTGGTCGAGGACGAATTCCACGCCTTGCACCTGCAACTGGGCTCGCCAGACATCTACGAAGACGGCCCGATGCTGCGGCCCTGGCGCCTGTCGCTGGAGCAGCCGGCGGCGCTGCTGGACGACCACGGCCAGGCCAGCGACCTGTGGGTACGCGACATTTCCTTCAAGGGCGTGCTGCTGGAAGTGCGCGGCGGCGCCAAGCCGCCTGCGCAATTCGACCTGCGCTTCGCCGCCGAGGACATCCCGCCCATCGGCCTGCACGGCACCTTGCGCCGACGCATCGGCCCGCGGCTAGCCGCCTACGACCTGACCCAGACCCCGGCCGAAGAGGTCGAGCGCCTGCGCGAGTACATTCTCCAAGCCCACCGCCAAGCCCACCCCGAGCTGCACGCCCAGGCCCCCAGCGTACTCTGACGACCACCTGGCAGTTGAAACTGACCGGTCATGATCGATCGGCGATAATCCGCGCCCGATTCTTGCATGCATGCCTGCGCCGCCCACCACCCCGGGCCGCACGCCAAGGGGCCGGCTACCCGCCAGCCCCGTCGCCAGGAGATACACGATGTCTACCCCCGTCACCCTGATGGTGTCGCGCCGCGCCGCCCATGGCCGCTACCAGGACCTGCTGGCCTGGCTGCACGAAGGCGAGCAACTGGCCACCGACTTCCCCGGCTATCTCGGCTCGGGCATCCTCGCGCCACCGGCCGAGGGCGATGAGTTCCAGATCATCTTCCGCTTCACCAACGAACAGACCCTGCACGCCTGGGAGCACTCCGCCTCCCGTCGCGCCTGGCTGCAACGCGGCGACGGCCTGTTCGAGCGCCCCAAAGAGAGGCGCGTCAGCGGTATCGACGACTGGTTTGGCACCAATCCGGTGCAAAAACCGCCACGCTGGAAGCAGGCCACGGCCATCTGGCTGGCGTTCTTCCCGGTGTCCTTGCTGTTCAACTTGTTGTTCGGCCACTGGCTGGCGCCGCTCGACCTGGTGCCCCGTGTGCTGCTCAGCACCCTGGCCCTGACACCGCTGATGGTCTACCTGTTCATCCCGCTGTCCACCCGCCTGCTGGCCCCTTGGCTGAACGCCGCGCCGCGCACCGTCGACGAGCGCCCGCAGGGCCTGCGCAGCCGCTGAGGCCAAGGCTCGCAAGGCGGTTGAGTTCGGGTATGCTGGGGCATCACGCACGCACAGACGAACAGACCGCCCGAACATGAACAGCCCAATCCTCATCACCGGCGCCAGCCAGCGCGTCGGCCTGGCCCTGGCCCTGGAGCTGGCCCAGGCCGGCCATACGGTGGTCAATGCCAGCCGGACCCAGCTGGCGCAGGTGGCCCACCCGAACATCCGCCAGTTCCAGGCCGACCTCACCCGCGCCGAAGACCGCCAGGCCCTGATCGACCACCTGCAACGTGAATACGACGGCCTGCGCGCGATCATTCACAACGCCTCGTTGTGGCTCGACGACGGCCTGGACAACCTCGAGACCATGTTCCGCCTGCACGTCGAGGCGCCCTACCACCTCAACCTGGCCCTGGGCGAGCTGTTGAACAAGGTCGACAAGGCCGACATCATCCACATCTGCGACGAAACCTCGTCCCGTGGCAGCAAGAGCCATATCGGCTACGCCGCGACCAAGGCCGCGCTGCAGAACATGGTGCTGTCGTTCGCCGAAAAGTACGCGCCCAGGGTGCGCGTCAACGGTATCCTGCCCGGCCTGCTGATCCTCAAGGAAGGCGGCGACGAACAGTACCGCCAGCAGACGCTGAAAAAAGCCCTGCTCGAATTCGAACCCGGCGCCCGCCCGCTGATCGATGCCGTGCTGTTCCTGCTCGAAAGCCAGTACAGCACCGGCAGCCAGCTGGTCATCAACGGTGGCCGCCATCTGAAGAACCGCATGACCTGAGAGGCCTGCCCATGACCCCGCAACAACAGCTCGAACTCGAAGCCGCCGCGTTCCGGCGCCTGGTCGACCACCTGCAAAAGCGCACCGACGTGCAGAACATCGACCTGATGAACCTCTCCGGCTTCTGCCGCAACTGCCTGTCCAAGTGGCTCAAGGCCGCCGCCGACGATCGCCAGATCGAGCTGAGCCTGGACGATGCCCGTGAGCAGGTGTACGGCATGCCCTATGCCGAGTGGAAAGCCCAGCACCAGAAAGAAGCCAGCGCCGAACAACAGGCGGCGTTCGAACAAGGAAAACCCCGTGACTGACCTGACCACCCTGCGCAATGGCCTCGCCAGCGGCGAACACGTTTTTGCCGATACCCTGGCCTTTATCGCCGCGAACTACAGCTACCAGCCCCAGGCCTTCGACAATGGCGACGTGCACAACGCCGCCGGGCAGAACGAAGGCTCATGCAAGACCCTGGGCCTGGCGCTGCTCGAAGGGTTGAGCGACCAGGAGGCGCTGCTGGCCTTCGGCGAGCACTACCGTAGCGTGCTAGCAACGCCCGAGGGCAGCGACCATGGCAATATCCGGGCGCTGATCAAGCATGGGCTGGCCGGGGTGAAGTTCACCGCCCAGCCACTTGCGCGCCTGGGCTGATAGCAGGTGGGGCCGCTGTGCGGCCCCAACCGGACATCAACTGATGAGCTGGCCGGGTGTTTCAGCCGCAAGACGCCCCCTCTGCAACCAGTCCAGCGCAATCGGCCACAGACTTTCACGAAACCGATCGTGAAAGAACGCGAAATGCCCGATCTCCCCCACCGAGATATCCACAGGCGCCACCCGCAGATGCCGCCGCTCGCCCGCTTGCAGATACCCCAACAAACGCTCAGTTGCCGCCACCGTGCCAAACGGATCGTCAGTCAGGCTAATGGCCAGGGTCGCCGCCTGCACCTGGGCAAATGGCGCCGCCGACAGTAGACGCCCACTGGGCCGCTGCTCGTAGCGCGGGGTGGGCGCGCTCCAGTCACTCACCACGCCCGCCGGGGTGTCCTCCAGCCAGCCCAGGCGCTTGCCGGGGAAATAGCCAAACAGCCGGGTCAGCAGCGGCATCAGCACATGCCATTTGCCGACCAGCCGCCAGCGCTGTTCCCGCGCATAGTCGCGCCAATAGGCGAACTGGGCGCCCACCAGCACCGCGTGGCGCACCTGCGCCGCTGAAGGCGCCAGGCCCAGTGCCCAGCCACCGAAGCTGTGGCCGACCACATGCACGGGCTGGCCGGGGTGTTCGACGACGGCCAGTTGCAGCATCGCTTCGAAATCCAGGCGGCCCCAGTCGCTCCACGATGCCTTGAACCCGCGCAACGAGAGCGGGCGCGATTCGCCGATGCCACGGTAGTCGTAGGTAAGCACATCGAAGCCCTGGGCGAACAGGTAGTCGGCAAACCGTGAGTAATAACGGCAGCGCACCGAGGTGGCGGCGTTGATGATCACCAGCTGACGCTGGGGATCAGGCTGGGCGTGGCGCCAACGGAAACCGCCGAGGCCGTAGCCGTCGGCGGCAACATGACGAAAGGCACAGGCGGGTTGGGTGAGGCTGCTCATGGCGCGCTCCCTGCGGCGTCGCGCCAGGCTGGCGGACGGGCTGTTGTCGTGCGCCAACGCTAGCAAAAAAAACCTTGCCTGTAATCGCGGGGCAGGCTCAGGTGGTCGGCAAGGCCCGCGCCACGCCTGGCTTGCGCAGCATCGCCAAGCGCGAGCCATCGTAGCGGGTCTCGCGGAACAGCTTCCAGCGCCCGAACAGCCCATACACGTGCATCACCCGCCCCTGCTCGTGGTAGCCCATGCGCAGGTGCAGCTTCATCGCCGGCACGTTATGCGTCTCCACCACGTCCACCACCTTGTGGCAGCCTTTTTCGCGCATGGCGGTCCACAGCTCGACCTGGGCGGTCACCGACAATTCGCTGCCAAAGTAGCGCCGGGTCATCTCGCCGCCGAACTCGAAGAACTCGCCCGGCTTCACCGCGAAGGTGCAACCGTAGTAGTGCTTGTCGTGGTAATCCACCACGCTGGCCCAGATGAATGCCACCGCATCGCCGTGCTCGTCCAGGTACATGTGTCCGGTGTGGCCCTCGGCGGCCAGCTCACGCATGGTTTCGACGCGGTCGCCGAAATGCCTGGCAAAGGCATCGGCATTGGCCGTGGTGATTTGCACCAGGCTGACCGGCGGATGTTCCTTGAGGGTGTAGGGCGGTACCGGGCTGACCAGGTCGCGTTCCATCCACAGCAGCTCCCAGTGGAAGAACACTAAACGTTCGAACAAGGTCTTGCAGGTACGCTTGAAGCCCTTCTGGCGGATTCGTTCTTGTAGTTTTTGCACAACGCCCATGCTGCCTCCCCGGCCCCGGCGGAATTGCCAGGCCAATAGCTGGGGTATAGATCAGGCGCGGTCAGCCCATGGCAAAGGGCCATTGAGGTATTTGTTTCAGAATATTAACAAGTCGTCGGCGGGAACCGCGCAGCCGTCATGAACGGCTGCGCGGTCAAGGACTTGCTTACAGCTCGACGCAGTCGAACCGTACGTCGGTGGCCACGTCTTCGTCGTAGTTGACGTCAGCGCGCTCGAAGCCGAACAGGTTGAGGAACTGCTTCTTGTAACCGGCGTAGTCGGTCAGCTCGAACAGGTTCTCGGTGGTCACTTTAGGCCACATCGCACGGCAGGCGTCCTGCACGTCATCGCGCAGTTCCCAGTCGTCCAGACGCAGGCGGCCTTCGTCGTCCAGTGCCGCCGGCGCACCGTCCGCACGGTACATGCGCTCACGGAACATGCGGTCCAGCTGGTGCTGGGTACCTTCGTGGATACCCTTCTCCTGCATGATCTTGAACACCATCGACAGGTACAGCGGCATCACCGGGATCGCCGAGCTGGCCTGGGTAACCACCGACTTGAGCACCGCGACGTTGGCACTGCCACCGACTTTCTTGCTCAGGCGCTGGGCGGTTTCGTCCAGGTCCTGCTTGGCCTTGCCCAGGGCGCCGTCCCAGTAGATCGGCCAGGTGATGTCGGAGCCGATGTAGCTGAAGGCCACGGTACGGGCCTGTGGCGCCAGCACGCCGGCGGCGTTAAGGGCGTCGATCCACAGCTCCCAGTCCTGGCCGCCCATGACGGTGACGGTGTCCTGGATTTCCTGCTCGGTGGCCGGCTCGATGCTGGCCTCGATGATGGTGTCCTTGTTGGTGTCGATGGCGGTCGACTTGTACGGCTGGCCGATCGGCTTCAGGGCCGAGCGGATCACTTCACCGGTCTGCGGCAGCTTGCGCACCGGCGAGGCCAGCGAGTAGATGACCAGGTCGACCTGGCCGCCCATTTCGTTCTTGATCAGCTCGATGACCTTGGCACGGGCTTCGTCGGAGAAAGCGTCACCGTTGATCGACTTGCTGTACAGGCCTTCGGCCTTGGCGAACTTGTCGAAGGCGGCGGCGTTGTACCAGCCGGCGGTGCCGGCCTTGGTCTCGGTGCCCGGTTTTTCGAAGAACACGCCCAGGGTGTCGGCCTTGAAGCCGAACGCCGCGGTGATGCGCGCTGCCAGGCCGTAGCCGCTGGAGGCGCCGATCACCAGGACTTTCTTCGGACCATCCTCGCGCACGCCCAGCTTGCGGGTGGCTTCGATCTGGTCACGGACGTTGAGCTCGCAGCCCTTGGGGTGAGTCGTGGTGCAGATGAAACCGCGAACCTTGGGATGAATGATGGCCAATGTCTGTACCTCGTCAGGTTTAGGCTGGGGCAGCGCCCGGATTCGGGGTACTGCCGTTTGATCTAGAGGGTGAGACTACCCTCGTGGGATATCCGACACATATTACGGGGTGATTCAAAATCATCGAACATTTTGTAGGAGCGGCGCTGGCTGCAGGGCTTCGCGCAACCACGCCAGGAACTGCCGCGCCAGCGGATCCTCCTGGCTTTCCCAATGCACCAGGCAACTCCATACTGGTCCACGCACGCGTAGTGCCGACAAGGGCCGCAGGCGCCCTTCGTCGACCAGCCGCCGCGCCAGCAACTGGCTGACCAGGGCAATGCCCAGCCCCTCGCCCGCCGCCTCCAGCAGCAAACCCGGGTCGGAGAAATTCAGCCCTTTGCCCTGCTGGCCCACATCCTCGCCGCCTTCCAGCTGCCAGTGGCTCCAGTCCATCTCCCGCTCGCCGTGCAAGGTGGTGCGCCCTTGCTCGGGCAGGTTCGGATGGCAGGCCGGGTACAGCAGGTCCTGATGCAGCACGCTGAAGCTGCATTCGGCCTGGGCGCCGATGTCGTCGCGGATCGCCAGGTCGATGGTCTCGCTGGCCATGTCCGGCGCCTCGAAGCTGGTGAACAGCCACAGGTCCACTTCCGGGCAGCGCTGGTGAAATTCGCCCAGGCGCGGCAGCAGCCAGTGACGGGCGAACGCCGGGGTGGTGTTGACCACCAGCTGGTTGGGCTTGCGGTACTGGTCGAGCCGACGAATACCCACCGCCAACTGCTGCAGCATGGCCTGGGTGGTACTGAGCAGATCGTGCCCAGCGTCGGTGAGGCTGACACTGCGCCCGCTGCGATGGAACAGCGGCTGCTCCAGGTAGCTTTCCAGGCTGCGGATCTGCTGGCTGATTGCCGACTGGGTAAGGTTCAGGGCCTCGGCGGCCTTGTGGAAACTACCCAGGCGGGCGGCGGCTTCGAAGCCACGCAGGGCGTTGAGTGGGGGCCAATACTTGAGCATGCTGATAAGCCTTGCTGATCAGAAGTGCGCTAAATCTATCGTTTGTCGCACCAGCCTGCCAGCCATAACATTGGCCTCAACACCCGCGACGGCGGGCTTCGTTGATAAAAATCCCTAATAGATCGGAGTTCACTATGACCCTGTCCCACGACAGCGGCTGGCACATGCCTGCCGAATGGGCCCGCCACGCCGCCACCTGGATGATCTGGCCGCACAACCAGCCGCTGTGGGAGTCGGGCTGGGGCGTGACCCTGGCCGATGTACAGCGCGACTACGCCCGGGTGGCGGCCGCCATCGCCCGCTTCGAGCCGGTGAAAATGGTGGTCGATCCCTCGGCCATGGCCATCGCCCGCGAACTGTGCGGCGCCGGTATCGAACTGGTCGAGCTGGACGTGGACGACAGCTGGTGCCGCGACAGCGGCCCGACCTTCCTGACCCACCCGCAACACGGCGTGGCCGGCCTGAGCTGGCGTTTCAACGCCTGGGGCGGCAAGTCCGAGCACGGCAAGGACCGCAGCCTGGCCCGGCGCATCCTCGATCACCTTGGCCTGGAAGGCCTGAGCACTGCGCTGTGCAACGAAGGCGGCGCCATCCATGTCGACGGCGAAGGCACCCTGGTCACCACCGAATCGGTGCTGCTCAACTCCAACCGCAACCCGGGCCTGAGCAAGGCTGACTTCGAGGATTGCTTCGCCCGCCTGCTGGGCATCCGCAAGACCATCTGGCTGCCGGGCGACCCGCAGTACGTCACCGGCGACATGACCGACGGCCATGTCGATGGCGTGTGCGCCTTCGCCCGCCCCGGCGTGCTGCTGGTCGACGCCACCCACGACCAGGGCTCGGTGTATGCCGAAGTGGCCCGCGAGAACCGCCGTGCTCTTGAGCTTGCCACCGATGCCCAGGGCCGCTCGTTCGAACTGCTCGACCTGTTCGAGGCCACGGCGGCCGTGGACACCGAAGCAGAGGTGTTCTGCGCTTCGTACACCAACTTCTACCTGGCCAACGGCGCGGTGATCATGCCGGCCTACGGCATCGACGCCGACCAGGCCGCCGCGCAGCAACTGGCCCTGGCCTTCCCCGGTCGCGAAGTGGTACCGGTGCGCATCGACCATATCGCCCACGGCGGTGGCGGCATCCACTGCATCACCCAGCAGCAGCCGGCCTGGCAGGGAGCGCGCCCATGAGCACGCTGCGCATCGCCACCACGCAGATGGCCTGTAGCTGGGACCTACCCGCCAACCTCGACCACGCCGAACAACTGGTGCGCCAGGCCGCGGCCAAGGGTGCCCAGGTGATCCTGTTGCAGGAGCTGTTCGCCACCCCGTACTTCTGCATCGAGCAGTGCCACAGCCACCAGGCCCTGGCCCAGGACTACCACGATAGCCCGCTGCTCAAGCGCTTCGCCGCACTGGCCAAGGAACTGGGCGTGGTCCTGCCGCTTAGCTGGTATGAACGGGCCGGCAACGCCTTCTTCAACTCGCTGAGCGTGGCCGATGCCGACGGGCGCCTGCTGGGCGTGTACCGCAAGACCCACATCCCCAACGCCATCGGCTACCAGGAAAAGGAATACTTCAGCCCCGGCGACACCGGCTTCAAGGTCTGGGACACCGCCTTCGGGCGCCTGGGCATCGGCATCTGCTGGGACCAGTGGTTCCCCGAGACCGCCCGCTGCCTGGCGCTGATGGGCGCCGAAGTGCTGCTGTTCCCCACTGCCATCGGCTCGGAACCTGGCGCCGCCGAACTGGATTCACGCGACCATTGGCAGATGGCCATGCGCGGCCATGCCGCCGCCAACCTGCTGCCAGTGGTGGCCGCCAACCGCGTCGGCCATGAAGTGGCGCGCAGCGATGACAGCCTGAGCATGCGCTTCTACGGCTCGTCGTTCATCTGCGACCACAAGGGCGCGATGCTGCAAGAGGCCGACCGTGACAACAGCGGCGTCTGGCTGCACGACCTGGACCTGGCGCAGATGCGCGAAGATCGCCTGAGCTGGGGCATCTACCGCGACCGCCGCCCCGACATGTATGCGCCGCTGCTGACCCTTGACGGCCGTACCCCACAGACCGCGAGGGCCTGAACCATGCCAAGCTGTCCATCGAAACTGCTCGCCATCGCCGCCCTGCTGGCCTGCGCCAGTGTTGCCCAGGCCGAACAGGACGCCCTGCGTCTGTACAACTGGGCCGACTATTTTGCCGAGGACACCCTCAAGCGCTTCACCGCCGAAACCGGCATCCCGGTGATCTACGACGTCATGGACGGCAGTGAGGTGCTCGAGGCCAAGCTGATGTCCGGGCGCAGCGGCTACGACCTGGTCTTCCCTGGCGACACCGTGGCCGAGCGGCTGATGCGCGCCGGCAGCCTGCAGCCGCTGGACCGCAGCCAGTTGACCGCGCTGGACGATATCGACCCCAGCCTGCGCAAGCTGCACGACCAGTACCCCAAGGCCAGCCAAGCCACCGTGCCTTACACCTGGGGCACCATCGGCCTGACCATGGACGCGAAGAAGATCCGCGAGCGCATGCCCGACGCCCCGCTCGACAGCCTCGACCTGCTGTTCAAACCGGAGCTGGCGGCCAAGTTCGCCGACTGCGGCATCTCGATGATCGACTCGCCCGACGAAGTGCTGGCCGTGGTGCTTCACTACCTGGGGCGTGAACCGCGCAGCGCCAAACGTGAAGACCTGACCGCCGCCAGCGAGCTGCTCAAGGGCATCCGTCCGTACGTGCGCAAGCTGCAGTCGCAACCGGTCACCGAGCTGGTCAATGGCAACACCTGCCTGTCGCTGGGCTACAGCGGCGACGTGATCCAGGCCCAGCGCACCGCCGAAGCCGCGGGCAAGGCCATCGACTTCCAGTACCGCGTGCCTCGCGAAGGCACCACGGTGTGGATGGACACCATGGCCATCCCCGCCGATGCCAAGCACCCGGAGTACGCCTATCGTTTCATCAACTTCGTCATGCGCCCGGAGAACATGGCCGCGATCAGCAACTTCACCGGCTACCCCACTGCCAGTGCCAAGGCCCGCTCGCAGGTGGACGCGCGCCTGCGTGACAACCCGGACATCTACCTCAGCGATGCCACCTTCACCCGCTTGATCCCGGGCAAGGACATCCCCCAGGCCGACATGCGCGCGCGCATGCGTGTCTGGACCCGTTTCAAGACCGCACAGGACTGACCCCATGCCCACTCGCCGCACCTTCCTTCAACAGCTGAGCGTGGTCGCCGGCGTAAGCGCCGCCGCCAGCTTCGGCCTGCCCCTGGGCAGCGCCCGCGCCGCCGAGGCGGGCCGCTGGTTCATGCCCGACGAGGGTGAAAAACAGCAGTGCGCCTATATCGCCTTCGGCGCCCAGGACGCCATCTGGGAGGACTTCACCGAAGACGTCCAGGCCGCCCTTGGCCGTATCGCCCGGGCCATTGCCGTCTACCAGCCGGTGACAGTGTTCTGCCGCGCCAGCGAACGCGACATTGCCGAGGAGGAATGCGGCAGCCACAACATCACCTATGTCGAAACCGAGCTGGACGACATCTGGATGCGCGACATCGGCGCCAACTTCGTAGTCGACGACGATGGCGCGCTGGGCGCGGTGGACTTCAACTTCAACGGCTGGGGCGGCAAGCAGCAGCACCGTCACGACGCCAAATTGGCCACCCGCGTCGCCAAGCTGGCCGGCGCCCAGTACCAGCGCAGCGAGCTGGTGGGCGAAGGTGGCGGCATCGAGGTGGATGGCCATGGCACTGGGATCATGACCGAGAGCAGTTGGATCAACAGCAACCGCAACCCCAGCTGGAGCAAGGCCCAGGTCGAGGAGGAACTCAAGGAACGACTGGGCCTGCGCAAGATCATCTGGCTGCCGGGCATCAAGGGCAAGGACATCACTGATGCCCACGTGGACTTCTATGCCCGCTTTGCCGCGCCCGGCGTGGTGGTGGCGAACCTGGACAACGATCCGGACTCCTACGACCACGAGGTGACACTCAAACACCTCGAGATCCTGCGCAACGCCACCGATGCCGATGGGCGCAAGCTGCAGGTGCATACGATGTCGCCGCCGTTGAAACCGCGCCGCAACAAATTCAGCAAGGGCAACCCGGACTTCGCTGCGGGGTACATCAACTACTTCGTGATCAATGGCGCGGTGATCGCGCCGCAGTTTGGCGATCGCAGTGCCGACGACAAGGCCCGGGCGTTGCTGGTGCAGTTGTATCCGGGGCGCAAGGTGGTGCAGCTGGATATCGATGCGATTGCGGCGGGTGGGGGTGGGATTCACTGCGTGACCAACCAGTGCCCGGCGGTGTGATTGCAAATACAGGGGCTGCGTTGCAGCCCTTTCGCGGCACAAGGCCGCTCCTACAGAGGATTGCGGTCGCCTGTAGGAGCGACCCCGGTTTCACCGATCCTCAGGCGAGCGCCGCCACCCAGGCACCACCGGCTCCCTAAACCTCACACTCTTCAGCACCAGCGCATGGCAGGAAGGCGTGGCCTGCCGCCGTTCATTCATTTGAAATTCGGATCAATGGCAAAGAAAAACAAACTTCCCAAATAAGCGCCCAGCACCGATGCTGTGCCAATCACGCCCGTATTCGGAGAACAACAATGAACGAAGTCGTCATCGTCGCCGCCACCCGCACTGCCATCGGTAGCTTCCAGGGGGCGCTGGCCAATGTGTCCGCCGTCGAGCTGGGCGCCGCGGTGATCCGCCAGCTGCTGGCCCAGACCCAGCTGGACCCGGCCCTGGTCGACGAAGTGATCCTCGGCCAGGTGCTCACCGCCGGTGCCGGGCAGAACCCCGCCCGCCAGGCCGCGGTCAAGGCCGGCCTGCCCTACGAAGTCCCGGCCCTGACCTTGAACAAGGTCTGCGGCTCGGGCCTGAAAGCCCTGCACCTGGCCGCCCAGGCCATCCGCTGCGGCGACGCCGAGGTGGTGATCGCCGGCGGCCAGGAGAGCATGAGCCTGGCCCCCTACGTGATGCCCTCGGCGCGCACCGGCCAGCGCATGGGCCACGGCCAGCTGGTCGACAGCATGATCAGCGACGGCCTGTGGGATGCCTTCAACGACTACCACATGGGCATCACCGCCGAGAACCTGGTGAACAAGTACAGCCTCACCCGCGAACAGCAGGACGCCTTCGCCGCCGAGTCGCAGCGCAAGGCGGTGGCCGCCATCGAGGCCGGGCGCTTCAAGGATGAGATCACCCCGATCCACATCCCACAAAAGAAAGGCGAGCCGCTGGTATTCGACACCGATGAGCAACCGCGCCCCGGCACCAGCGCCGAATCCTTGGGCAAGCTGCGCGCCGCGTTCAAGAAAGACGGCAGTGTCACCGCCGGCAACGCCTCCAGCCTCAACGACGGCGCCGCCGCGGTGCTGCTGATGAGCGCCAGCAAGGCCAAGGCCCTGGGCCTGCCGGTGCTGGCGAAGATCGCCAGCTACGCCAGCGCTGGCGTGGACCCGGCAGTCATGGGCATCGGCCCGGTGTCGGCGACCCAGCGTTGCCTGGCCAAGGCCGGCTGGCAGCTCGCCGACCTGGACCTGATCGAAGCCAACGAAGCCTTTGCCGCCCAGGCACTGGCGGTGGGCAAGCAGCTGGAGTGGGATGCGGCGAAGGTCAACGTCAATGGCGGTGCCATCGCCCTGGGCCACCCGATCGGCGCGTCGGGCTGCCGGGTACTGGTGACCCTGCTGCACGAGATGATCAAGCGCGATGCCAAGAAGGGCCTGGCAACCCTGTGCATCGGTGGCGGCCAGGGCGTGGCGCTGGCCATCGAGCGCTGATCGCCCCCAGGCTCGACCTGCGGGCGATCTGCCTGCTCAGTCGCGGCCACACGCCAAGCCCGGCAGGTTCCCCTGCCGGGCTTGTCAACCGAGCAAGCGCAACCTTGGCCAGCGCTGCAACCAGCCCTTCTCCCGCGCCCGCGCGGCCATCGCCTCGGCCTTGCCCGGCGTGGAACGCAGCCGCAGGCCGAACAGATCGTCCAGCCCCAGCGGTGCCAGCACCTCGCACTGGTCATCGGCGGTGCGCCGCACCGCCACCGCCGTGGCGACTTCCGCCCAGTAGCGCATGGCATCGCCGGTCGAGGCATAAGGCGCCTGCCCGTGACGCAGGTGCATGCGCGCCTGGTTCTTCACCGACCACAACACCTCCGGCGCCCAGGCCTGCAACTGCGCCTCCAGCCGCAGGTCCTCGGCCCGATCCATGCGCGCCGGATCGAACCACAGCACATCCACATCCCCTTGCGGCGCGGTCATGGCCCGCCCATGCAGATGGTCCCACACGGCATTGCGCACGAAACCCGCGCCGATCCAGGCATCCGCCACGCCAAGATCGCGCACCAGCGCTAGCAGCGGCCAGCGCACGGGGTCATTGCAGACAAGGGTCTGCACCTGTCGTTCGAAGTTCACCTCAGAAACGCTCATCACGCAGCGCGGGCAAGGTGATGTCGCGCACGTAGCTGGCAGTCGACAGGCTCAGCATCATCCGGCACACCTGGACCACGTCGTGCAGCGGGATCAGCGTCCCCTCGCCGCGCTGTTCGGCTTGCGCCAAGGGCACGTCCAGTCCATCTTCGGTATTCAGGTAGCCGAGGTTCAGGCAACTCACGCCCAGGCCTTGGTCGCGGAAGCCTTCACGCAGTGTCTCGGCAATGCCGCGCAGGCCGAACTTGCTGGCGCCAAAGGTGACTTCTGGGCGACCACTGCCTGGCACCCCCGATGTGGAGCCGGTGAGGATGATCCGTGGCCGTTCGCTCTCGAGCAGTAGCGGCAGCAGGCGCTTGATCAACAGCAGCGGCGCGGTGATGTTGGTGCCGACCATGCGCTCGATCTGCCCATCGTCATCGTCGAGGAAGCTATAGTCCTCCTCGAAGGCCCGCGCCTCCCAGATGCCGACGTTGTACACCAGCACGTCCAGCCCACCGTCCGCCACCGCCTCATGGATCATCGCCGCGGCCTGGCGCGGCTGGCCGAGGTCAGCCTCGATCCAGTGCAGCGCGCCCGGCAACGACGCCGGCCGGGTACGCGACACGCCGATCAGCGTATCGCCTGCGTCACCCAGGCCCTCGACCAATGCCTTGCCCAATCCCTTGCTCGCACCCACCACTAGAATTCGCATCGAATCACTCCCTATGGACTGCGCCAGATAGTACCCTGCCCCACCTAGTAATTCAGTCGGAAAAACCGAGCCATCCGTGGACAGAGATCAACTCGAACGCCATCAGATCCCCCTTTACTTGATCGCCGTGGTGCTCGCCGCCGCCATCGGCCTGCTTGCACCCAGCGTTGGCCAACCGCTGGAGGCGCTGGTGACACCTGCCATCGCCGTGCTGATGTACGCGATGTTCCTGCAGATCCCCTTCCTCGACCTGCGCGCGGGCCTGGGCAACCGGCGATTCATGGGCGCGCTGCTGCTGGCCAACTTCGTGCTGGTGCCAGTGCTGGTATGGGCCATTACCCGCGGGCTGGTCGATCATCCGGCGGTGCTGGTCGGTGCCTTGCTGGTACTGCTGACGCCGTGCATCGACTACGTGGTGGTGTTCACCCATATCGGCAAGGGCGACTCGCGCCTGACCCTGGCCGCCACGCCGGTGCTGCTGCTGGTGCAACTGGCATTGCTGCCGTTGTACCTGGCGCTGATGCTCGGTGGCGCTGCTGATGTCGAGATTTCCGTGGCGCCGTTCATCGAAGCCTTCGTGCTGCTGATCATGCTGCCGCTGTTGCTGGCGGTCGCCACCAGTGCCGGCGCGCGGCGCTCGGCGCGGGTGGCGAAGTGGAATGACGCCTGGGCCTGGCTGCCGGTGCCGGCCATGGCGCTGGTGCTGGTCGCGGTGATCGGTTCGCAGATCGGCGTGGTGGCCAGGCGCCTGGACGACCTGTTGCCGGTGCTGCCGGTGTATGTCGGCTTCGCACTGCTGGCGCCGCTGCTTGGGGTGGTCGCGGCGCGGCTGGTGAAGTTGTCCACAGGCGAGGCCCGGGCCGTGACCTTCAGTGCCGCCACGCGCAATTCGCTGGTGGTGCTGCCGCTGGCGTTGGCGTTGCCGGAGTCGATCCGCACGCTAGCGGCGGCGGCGGTGATTACCCAGACATTGGTGGAACTGGTGAGTGAGTTGATCTATGTGCGCGCCGTGCCGGCGCTGGTGCGACGCTAGGCAAGCACTGGGGCCGCTGCGCGCCCCTATCGCGACACAAGGCCGCTCCTACAGGGGATCGCGTCAGCCCAGTTGCAGCCGCCATTGGCCGTAATGGCTGAAGCACACACGCGCCAGCGGCGGCACATCGATGCGCTGGAAAGACTCTAAAGGCGCCCCCAGCGCATGCAGCATGGCGGCGCGGATGACGAAGGGATGGGTGACAGCGACCCATTCCCCCTCGCCCAGGGCGCTGTCCATCCAACACGCGACACGCTGGCACAGGGCGGCAATCGATTCACCGCCATGGGGCGTGGCCTGCGGGTCGGCCAACCAGGCCTGCAGCTCGCGCTCGTCCAGTTGCTTGAGTGGTCGGCCTTTCCAGGTGCCCAGCGCGCAATCGCGCAGGCCTTCGTCGACAGTCGCGTTCAGGCCCTGCGCGGTCTGCCGGGTACGTAACTCAGGTGCCGTGAGATAGCGGGCAGCGGTGGGCAGGCCGGTCAAAAGCGACGGCGGCTCGCGCAACTGATCGTCGTCGAGTGCAAAGCGCCCCACCCGCTGAGCCTCGGTGCGGGCGTGGCAGATCAAGGTGAGGTGCAGCGGCTTCATCGAGGGCTTTCCGGGCAGTTGTTCAGGCCACTCTAAATCAAGTACCCGCCGCGCAGAACCGTTCGCCGGCAAGCCGGCTCCTACGAGAAGGCGTCATGCCTGTAGGAGCCGGCTTGCCGGCGAATGGGTCAGCCAGGCCTCAAGCCGTGGCGCGCAGTTCGCGGGCGGCGGCCACCATGTTCACCAAGGCCGCCTCGGTTTCCGCCCAGCCACGGGTCTTCAAGCCGCAGTCCGGGTTCACCCACAGCCGTTCGGCCGGGATCCGCTGGGCCGCCTTGCGCAGCAGCTTGACCATCTCCTCCTTGGCCGGCACCCGCGGCGAGTGAATGTCGTACACCCCCGGCCCGATCTCGTTCGGGTAGTCGAACTTCTCGAACGCCTCCAGCAGCTCCATGTCCGAACGCGAGGTCTCGATGGTGATCACGTCGGCATCCATCGCCGCGATCGACTCGATCACATCGTTGAACTCGCTGTAGCACATGTGGGTGTGGATCTGCGTCTCGTCGCGCACACCCGAGGCGCACAGGCGGAAGGCCTCGGTGGCCCACGCCAGGTAATGCTGCCAGGCACCGCGGCGCAGCGGCAGGCCTTCGCGCAAGGCCGCCTCGTCGATCTGCACGATCCTGATGCCCGCCGCCTCCAGGTCGACCACCTCGTCGCGCAGCGCCAGCGCCAGCTGGCGCGCCTGCACCTCGCGCGTCACGTCCTCGCGCGGGAACGACCACATCAGCATGGTCACCGGGCCCGTCAGCATGCCCTTCATTACCTTGTGGGTCAGGCCCTGGGCGTATTTGATCCAGGCCACGGTCATGGCCTGCGGGCGGCTCAAGTCACCGAAGATCACCGCCGGCTTGACGCAGCGCGAACCGTAGCTCTGCACCCAGCCGAAGCGGGTGAAGGCATAGCCGTCCAGTTGCTCGGCGAAGTACTCGACCATGTCGTTGCGCTCGGCCTCGCCGTGCACCAGCACATCCAGGCCGAGGTTTTCCTGGATTTCCACCGCATGGCGGATCTCGCTGTGCATGGCCTCGACATAGTCGGCCTCGGTCAGCTTGCCCTGCTTGAACGCCTGGCGCGCCAGGCGTATCGCCGAGGTCTGTGGGAACGAGCCGATGGTGGTGGTTGGAAAGGCCGGCAGGTTCAGCCCGGCGCGCTGCTTGGCGATGCGCTGCCCGAAAGCGGCGGCACGCTGGCTGTCGGCTGGCTTGATCGCGGCGACCCGGGCCTGCACCGCCGGCTTGTGAATCCGTGGCGAGGTGGCGCGACTGTGCTGCACGGCGCGGCTCTGCGCCAGGGCGGCGCGCACATCGTCGGCCTCGGGCTGGTCGATCGCCTTGGCCAGCAACGCCACTTCCTGGCACTTCTGCACGGCGAACGCCAGCCAGCTTTTCAGTTCGTCATCGAGCTGGTCTTCACGGGCCAGGTCCACCGGGCTGTGCAACAGCGAGCACGACGGCGCCACCCACAGGCGCTCACCCAGGCGTTCATGCGCGTGGCGCAACACCTCCAGCGCCTTGTCCAGATCGCAGCGCCAGACGTTGCGGCCGTTGACCAGGCCCAACGACAGCACCTTGTAGGCCGGCAGGCGGTCGAGGATCGCCGGGTACTGCTCCGGGGCGCGCACCAGGTCGATGTGCAGGCCATCCACCGGCAGGTTGGCGGCCAGGCCCAGGTTGTCTTCCAGGCCGCCGAAATAGGTGGCGACCAGCTTCTTCAGCGGCGCGCGCTGAAGGATGTTGTAGACCCGCTCGTAAGCGTTCTTCCAGTCCTGCGGCAGGTCGAGGGCGAGGATCGGCTCGTCGATCTGCACCCATTCCACGCCTTGGCCAGCCAGGCGGTTGAGGATCTGGTCATACAACGGCAGCAGGCGCTCGAGCAGCTCGAGCTTGTCGAACTCGGCGCCCTTGGTCTTGCCCAGCCACAGGTAGGTCAGCGGGCCGATCAGCACCGGCTTGACCGCGTGGCCCAGGGCCTGGGCTTGCTCGACCTCTTCGAACAATTGCTCCCAGCTCAGGGCGAACTGCTGGTCGGCGCTGAACTCGGGGACCAGGTAGTGGTAGTTGGTGTCGAACCACTTGGTCATCTCCTGGGCGTGGGCACCGCCGCAGCAGCTGTCACTTCGGTCCGTCGCCACGGTGCCTCGGGCCATGGCGAACAAGGTTTGCAGGGTCGGTTTGGCACCGTCCTTGGCACGGAAGCGCTCCGGGATCACGCCGAAGGTCAGCGAGTGGGTGAGCACCTGGTCGTACCAGGCGAAATCGCCCACCGGCAGCAGCTCGATGCCGGCGGCCTTCTGCGCCTGCCAGTGGGCGGCACGCAGGCCACGGCCCACGGCGCGTAGGCCGGCTTCATCCAGTTCGCCCTTCCAGAAGGCCTCCTGGGCTTTCTTCAGCTCACGATCGCGACCGATGCGCGGAAACCCCAGGTTGTGTGCCAGTGCCATGTCGTCGTCCCTCGAACCTTGAATGTGAATGAGGGGATTCTGCGCGGCGCAACAACGTGAGACAAACTCATAAAATTTGAGATGAACTCAAGATTTGTTCATGATTAGAATGTTGTATCGCGAAAGGGTAGCCCCGGGGTTTCTGTGTTGATGCAAAGACCGCTGGGGGCGCTTTGCGCCCCTTTCGCGACACAAGGCCGCTCCTACCTGCCTGTG
>NZ_SOZA01000100.1 GCF_004519305.1 Pseudomonas sp. RIT623
GCTTCAAAAAGGGACCCGCCGTAAGGGCGGAAAGGTGACTATGCGTCGCCATCGCCAATGAATGAGCGTATAACTTTCAAAACCCATGCTCTGAAAGTCAAAGTCAAAATCGGTCTGCGTCTGTTTTAACAGTTGTAAGCGCATTCATTTGCGATGTCGACGCACATTCACCCTTCCGCCCTTACGGCGGCCCACTTTTGTCTTGGCAAAAGTGGGCAAAACCGTTCGGCTCCATTCATCCGGCCCCTGCGCTGCGCTCCGGGGTTCCCTCGCTCCGTTCTTGCTCCCGTGGGGACCGCGCTGTACGC
>NZ_SOZA01000101.1 GCF_004519305.1 Pseudomonas sp. RIT623
TTGTGTAAAGACGATGCTGTAACGCGACCCTGTTATAGGTCTGTAGCTCAGTTGGTTAGAGCGCACCCCTGATAAGGGTGAGGTCGGCAGTTCAAATCTGCCCAGACCTACCAATTACTTGGTGCGGCTGGTCAAATGGGGCCATAGCTCAGCTGGGAGAGCGCCTGCCTTGCACGCAGGAGGTCAGCGGTTCGATCCCGCTTGGCTCCACCACTCTTTCAGGTTTCGCAGCACTGC
>NZ_SOZA01000102.1 GCF_004519305.1 Pseudomonas sp. RIT623
CCGGCGCTGCCGATCGAGCAGTTGGCATTACTGGATGAAGCAGAGCACGAACAGATCGTCGAGCAGTGGAATGCCACCGCCGTCGACTACCCGCTGGACCGTTCGATCCAGCAACTGATCGAAGCCCAGGTGGACCGCGCGCCAGAGGCCGAGGCGCTGGTGTTCGGCGATACCCGCCTGAGCTACGCCCAGTTGGATGCCCGCGCCAACCAGCTGGCCCGTCACTTGATG
>NZ_SOZA01000103.1 GCF_004519305.1 Pseudomonas sp. RIT623
CGCGTATAGCTTTCGAAACTCACGCTCTGAAAGTCAAAGTCAAAGTCAAAGTCAAAGTCAAAGTCAAAGTCGTTCGGTGTGGGTTTCTACAGGTGTAAGCGCATTCATTTGCTATGTCGACGCGCAGTCACCTTTTCGCCTTTACGGCGAGTCACTTTTTGTCAAACGCGACAAAAAGTAACCAAAAAACGCTGCGCTCCATTCATCCGGCCCCTACGCTTCGCTCCG
>NZ_SOZA01000104.1 GCF_004519305.1 Pseudomonas sp. RIT623
AATGTGAAGACGATCAAGACCCTATATAGGTCTGTAGCTCAGTTGGTTAGAGCGCACCCCTGATAAGGGTGAGGTCGGCAGTTCAAATCTGCCCAGACCTACCAATATGCGGGGCCATAGCTCAGCTGGGAGAGCGCCTGCCTTGCACGCAGGAGGTCAGCGGTTCGATCCCGCTTGGCTCCACCACTTTCTGTTGTGTCTACTTGA
>NZ_SOZA01000105.1 GCF_004519305.1 Pseudomonas sp. RIT623
TGACGCGGTCTTTTCGCTAAATATTTCATTTTCTTGAAATTAAAGGTTGACGCGCTTTCAGATCCCCTTATAATGCGCCCCACTTCCAGCGACAACGGAACGCGAAACTCCTTGAGATTCAACGAGTTAAGTGAGTTCGAAGTAGCTGCAAGGGCTTCGGTTTCAAATCGAAAGCGGTGAAAAAGGTGGTTGACAGCAGGTTGTAAC
>NZ_SOZA01000106.1 GCF_004519305.1 Pseudomonas sp. RIT623
GACAGTGTGCTGGAGGCCTCGGCCTGTTATTTCTGCCAGTTGTGGCGCCGTCAGGTTGGTGGGACCGTGAGCGGTGAGCAATGGCGCTCCCGACAAGGCGGAATACCCATGGATCTCAATGAGTTCAACAAAATGTTTGGCGGTGAAGAAGACGTTCCGGCTGTTCCACCAACTACCGTCAAACCACCTGAAGCTTCTCCTG
>NZ_SOZA01000107.1 GCF_004519305.1 Pseudomonas sp. RIT623
ACGGTGCGCGGCTGTACCGCACCGGCGACCTGGCCAGCCAGCGCGCGGACGGGGTGATCGAATACCGCGGGCGGATCGACCACCAGGTGAAGATTCGTGGCCTGCGCATCGAGCTGGGCGAGATCGAAGCGCGCCTGCTGGAGCAGGCCATCGTCCGCGAAGCGGCGGTGCTGGCGGTGCCGGTGAACGGCAGCCTGCAA
>NZ_SOZA01000011.1 GCF_004519305.1 Pseudomonas sp. RIT623
CCATGCCCGTCACCTCCCTACGCAAGGCCTGCGTTCGGCCTCCTGAAGTCGCGAAGTTACGGGCGGCGCCTGGGCTGGCGCAGCTGTCGCTCGCCGGGGTTGGCGCTAGCCTCTTGATCGCCAAAGCCAAAGCCAAAGCCAAAGCCAAAGCCAAAGCCAAAGCCAAAGCCAAAGCCAAAGCCAAAGCCAGCGGCTCGTACTTGCATGGCTAGTACAAAATCCATCAATACAACTATCAGCCGCTTTGGCCTCATCGCCATACAACCGTCTCATAGCCTTCCTAGCATGGCCCCCATCGCTTCGATGAGGACCGGCCATGAACAACGTCACCCCAGGCGCACAGATGAAAGTGCGTGGTATCCACAAACGCTTCGGCGCCTTCACCGCGCTCAACGACGTGTCCCTCGACGTCGCCGCCGGCGAGCTGGTGTGTCTGCTCGGCCCCTCGGGCTGCGGCAAGACCACCCTGCTGCGCTGCATCGCCGGCCTCGAGCGCCAGGACCGCGGCACCCTGCACATCGGCCATCGTGACATCTCCGAACTGCCGCCCCAGGCCCGCGACTACGGCATCCTGTTCCAATCCTACGCGCTGTTCCCCAACCTCACCGTCGAGGCCAACATCGCCTACGGCCTGACCGGCGACAGCCGCGACGCCACCCGCCAGCGGGTCGCCGAAATGCTCGAACTGGTCGGCCTCTCGGGCAGCGAAAAGAAATACCCCGGCCAATTGTCCGGCGGCCAGCAACAACGCGTCGCCCTGGCCCGCGCCCTGGCACCCAAACCATCGCTGCTGCTGCTCGACGAACCCATGTCGGCACTCGACGCCCGGGTGCGCGAGCACCTGTGCACCGAGCTGCGCCAACTGCAACGCCAGCTCGGCATCACCACCCTGATGGTCACCCACAACCAGGACGAAGCCATGCTGATGGCCGACCGCATCGCCGTGATGAACAACGGCCAGGTCGAGCAATACGCCACCCCCCAGGAAATCTACGACCAGCCGGCCACGCCGTTCGTCGCCGAGTTCGTTGGCCAAGGCAACTGGCTGCCGTTCCAGCGCAGCGGCGACAACCATGCCCAGGTCGGCGGCATGCACATGCGCCTGGCGAGCAACGCCGGCTGTGCCAGCAGTGGTCGGCTGTTCTGCCGCCCAGAGGCGATCACCGTCAACCCGCTGGTGCACGAGGAAAACCTGTTTCCGGCCAAAGTTCGCGAAGTCACCTTCCTCGGCAACCGCTGCCGCATGAGCTTCGAACTCATGGCCCTGCCGGGCCACGCGCTGCTCGCCGAGGTGGCGCCAGAGGCCATGCCACGTCTGGGCTCGCAGGACATCTGGGTGGCGCTGCCGCCGCAGAGCCTGCAGGTGTTTGCCTGAGATGGCCGCGTCCATGACCCAGCCGCTCATCCATGCCAAGGCGGCGCCGCGCACCGGCGTCGCCCTGGGTGACCGCCTGTTCGTCGTCGGCGGCAAGGGATTGCTGTTGGCCCTGCTGGTGTTCGCGGTGCTGATGCCGCTGCTGGCGATCTTCTGGAAGGGCTTCAGTGGCGAGGCTGGCCAGGGTGGTGGGCTGCTGGCTGCCCGTGAACTGTTCGCCAGCGCGAACTTCCACTGGCTGCTGGGCAACAGCCTGTCGGTGGCCTTCACCGTCGCGGCCATCGTCGTGCCGCTGGCCTATCTATTCGCCTACGCGCTGCAACGCACGCTGATTCCGGCCAAGGGCGTGTGGCGTGGCATCTCGCTGCTGCCGCTGCTGGCGCCGTCGATGCTGCCGGCCATCGCCCTGGTCTATCTGTTCGGCAACCAGGGCCTGCTGCGCGGGCTGCTCAGCGACAATATCTACGGCTTCTGGGGCATCGTCCTCGGCGAGGCCATCTACACCTTTCCCCATGCCTTGATGATCCTGCTGTCGGCGCTGTCGCTGGCCGACGCACGGCTGTTCGATGCCGCCTCGAGCATGGGCGCCGGGCCTGTCCGGGCGTTCTTCAGCATCACCTGGCCAGCTACGCGCCAGGCAGTGTTCGCCGCCTTCTGCCTGGTGTTCACCCTGACCATCACCGACTTCGGCGTGCCGGTGGTGGTGGGTGGCGATTACCAGGTACTGGCGCTGGAAGCCTACAAGGCGGTGGTTGGCCAGCAGCAGTTTGGCCGCGGCGCGCTGATCGGCATGGTGCTGCTGGTGCCGGCGCTGCTCAGCTTTGCCGTCGATGCCTGGCTGCGCCGGCGCCAGGGCCAGGGTATGAGTGGCCGCGCCCAGGTGTTCGAGCCCAAGCCGTCGAAGCTACGCGATGGCTGCTACCTGGCCATCGTGCTGCTGGTGTGCGCGGTGCTGCTGGTGGTGATCGGCATGGCGGTGTACTCGTCGCTGGTCAAGTTCTGGCCCTACAACCTGTCGCTGTCGCTCAAGCACTACATGTTCGACGACACCGCCGGTGGCGGCTGGCTGGCCTATCGCAACAGCGTGACCATGGCCCTGTGCACTGCCTTGATCGGCAGCGTGGTGATCTTCACCGGCGCCTACCTGATGGAAAAGACATCGGGGCTGCGTCCGCTCAACCAACTGCTGCGCCTGCTCAGCTTCATTCCCATGGCGGTACCGGGCTTGGTGCTGGGCCTGGGCTACGTGTTTTTCTTCAACCTGGCCGGCAACCCGCTGCATGTGTTCTACGGCAGCATGGCGCTGCTGGTGGTGTGTACCATCGCCCACTACCTGACCACCGCGCAGGTGACCGCCACCACCGCCCTGCGCCAGCTCGACGGCGAGTTCGAAGCCGCCGCGCTGTCGCTCAAGGCGCCGCTGTACAAGCATTTCATGCGCGTCACCGTGCCGATCTGCCTGCCGGCGCTGCTGGACATCATCCGCTACCTGTTCGTCTCGGCGATGACCACGGTGTCGGCGGCGATCTTCCTCTACAGCCCCGACACCATCCTTGCCGCCGTCGCCGTGCTGAACATGGACGACGCCGGCAACGTCGGCGGCGCCGCGGCCATGTCCACTCTAATCCTGCTTACCAGCGCCGCCGCTTCCCTGCTCCTTGCTGGCGCCTCACGCGGCCTGTTGCGCCGCTCCCAGGCCTGGCGCCAGCGCGCGCCGGGTCACTGACCGACTGCCCATACCCATAGGAAACGCATCATGTTCAAGCTCCTTGCACTTGCCGCTGCCGTATCCGCCGCCTTCACCCTGCAAGCTTCGGCCGCTACCCAGCTGACCGTCTACACCGCCCTGGAGGCCGAACAGCTCAAGAGCTACAAGCAGGCCTTCGAGAAGGCCAACCCGGATATCGAGATCAAGTGGGTACGCGACTCCACTGGCATCATCACCGCCAAGCTGCTGGCCGAAAAAGACCGCCCGCAGGCCGACGCGGTATGGGGCTTGGCGGCTTCCAGCCTGGCCATCCTCGACCAGAACGGCATGCTTGAAGCCTATGCACCGAAGGACCTGGGCAAGATCTCGACGAACTACCGCGACGCTGCCAACCCGCCAGCCTGGGTGGGCATGGACGTGTGGGCCGCGACTATCTGTTTCAATACCGTGGAGGCCGAGAAGCAAGGCCTGAGCAAACCGGTGAGCTGGCAGGACCTGACCAAGCCCGAGTACAAGGGCAAGATCGTCATGCCCAACCCGGCCTCGTCCGGCACCGGCTTCCTCGACGTGAGCGCCTGGCTGCAGACCTTTGGCGAGCCGCAGGGCTGGGCCTACATGGACGCGCTGCATCAGAACATCGGCCAGTACGTTCATTCCGGCTCCAAACCGTGCAAGCTGGCGGCGGCGGGCGAGTTCCCGATCGGGATTTCGTTCGAATACCCGGCGGTGCAGCTCAAGCGCCAGGGTGCGCCATTGGACATCGTGCTGCCGAAGGAGGGCCTGGGCTGGGAGATCGAAGCCACGGCGCTGATCAAAGGCTCGCCCAAGACCGACGCGGCCAAGCGCCTGGCTGACTTCTCGGCCAGCCCGGCGGCGATGGAACTGTACAAGGAGAACTTCGCCGTACTTGCCGCCCCGGGGATCGCCAAGCCGCAGACCGAGCTACCGGCCGATTACGAGCAGCGCCTGATCAAGAACGACTTCGCCTGGGCCTCGAAAAACCGTGACCAGATCCTCAGCGAATGGCGCAAGCGCTATGACGGCAAGTCGGAGCAAGTCGCGCAGCAGTAGGCCGCGGCCTCGTTCGCCGGCAAGCCGGCTCCTACCGGTCGCTGTAGGAGCCGGCTTGCCGGCGAACATTCCGTGCATCAGGAGCATGCCAGTGCTCTGCGACGGCGAGGACATGGGCGGCGATGGCGTGGTCAGCCACGAACGCATTGGCGCCGTCTACAGCTCCTCTACCAGGGCATCCAACTGCTCCTGGCGCTCGGCCTGGTTGACCTTGGCCCCGGGATTGAGCGTCGACCATTGCGGATGCGCTCTCGCCTTGCTCAGCGCCTCCGGCAGCTTGCCCTCGCGCCATGCCTTCTCGTCCGGTGCTTTCAGGCGAATGCTGTCCTGCGCCGCATGCCCACGCCCCTCCAACGCTACCATCAGTTGCTGCTGACGTAGCGCCAGCAAGCGCAACACCGTGTCGTCCACGGTCAGCTCACGTTGCCCCTTGAGCTTGCCCATCAGCCGCGATCCATAGTTGCGCGCGGTCTGCAGCGCACCGCCGGCAATCGCCCCGGCCAGGGCGGCGGCGCCGAGGGTCAGGCCGCCCACCAGCAGGTCCACCCCCGCGCCCGCCGCCGCGCCTGCGGCCACGCCGCCGCCCAGGCGCACGCCCAGCAGCTTCAAGGTCTCGGGGTTGAACAGGTCATCGCCCCAGCGGCCATCGAGCAATGGCAGGTCACCGGCGTTGGCATCCTCGCGGCGGAAGGCATAGAGCTTGAGCAGCGCCTCGACGCAGCGCTGCTCGCGCTGGCGCACATCGTGGCGCAGGGCCGCGATGGCCTGGGCCTCGGCGGCAGGTTCGGCGACGACGCCGCGCCGGCAGGCGGCGCAGTCGAGCAGCAATTCGGCGATCAGGCGCTTGCCGCTGTGCCGGCGGGCCAGGCGCTGGGCCTGCTGGTCGTCGATCAGCCGGCGCAGGGCTGGGCCGGCATCCTCCAGCAGCAGCGCCAGGCTTTCATAGAGGCGGCGCTCGCCATCCTCGGGCGGCGCCACGCTGTCGAACCGCACCAGTGCGTGCAGGCCCAGGCGAGCCAGGGCCTCGCGCCATTCCGGCTCGCGATGCTGCGGGCTGGCGACGAAGTTGAGCACCGGCAGCAGCGGTTTGCCACAGCCGGCCAGTACCTCCAGTTCGTCGCGGTACTTGGCTAGCACCGGTTCCCGGGCGTCGATCACGTACAGGCCGGCGTTGCTCGCCAGCAACTGGCGCAACACCTTGGCCTCCTGCTCGAAACGCTGGCGCGCTTCGCTGCCCTGGAGAAAACGCTCCAGGCGGGCCGGGCCGTCCAGGCGCTCGCCCGGGCGTTCCAGGCGTTCGAGGTAGTCGAGCAGGGCGATGGCGTCTTCCAGGCCGGGTGTGTCGTACAGCTCCAGCAGCGGCTCGCCATCCACCGACAGGCGTGCGCCTTCGACATGGCGGGTGGTGCTGGGGCGGTGCGAGACCTCGCCGAAACCGACATCGCGGGTCAGGGTGCGTAGTAGCGAAGTCTTGCCGACGTTGGTGTGGCCGACCACCGCCAGTTTCAGTGGCTCAGTCATGGCCTTGCTCCAGCCAGGTCAGGGGGAAGGTGTCGGCGTAGGGCAGGCCCAGGCGTTCCAGCGCATCGTGCCAGTCGCCCAGGCGCGCGGCGTCCAGCGCCTCGCCGGGTTGTGCCTGGAGCAGCCAGATCCGCGTTGCGCCGGCGTTGCGCGCCAGTTCGGCGAGCAGCGCCAGGCTGCCGCGGTCCGGCGAACGGCGTGGATCGCAGGCGATGGTCAGGCGTGCCGGGGGGAAGCGGCTGAGTTGTTCCAGCAACTTGTTGCGCGATTCGCGGCTGTCGAGCACGCCGGCATCGGTCACGCCCTTGGGCAGTGCGGGTGGCCAGGGGCGCTGGTCGTCCAGCTCCAGGCCGACCAGCAGGGCACCGCTGCTGCCGCTTTCCAGCTGCCCGGCCGCGAAGCGTGGCAGTGCCTCGGGCGCGGCGTCCTGCACGCCGATCCGCTCGCTGCGTGGCATCAGGCCTTCGCGCAGTTGCGCGTAACCGGGCAGGTTGAGGTCCAGGGCCAGGCGCGCGCGGCCCTGGCGCCAGCGCCACAGGCACAACGCGGCCAGCACCAGGCGCGGCAGCAGGCCGTAGACCAGCACCACGCCGAGCAGCCAGCTGGCCCAGGCCTGGCGTGCCAGGTCGAGGGCCGGCAGGCTGTCGCCGCTGGCGCGGATCATCGCGGCGTCCGGCACGTTGAAACCGAGCAGCGCGGGCAGGGCGCCCAGGGCCTGGGTCAGGCGAATGAAGGGTTCGGCGGCCAGTAGCGTGGTTTCCCAGACGAAGCCATAGCGCCGCGTCGCCAGCAGCGCCAGGAGCATGCCCAGGGCGCTGAGCATCGCCAGCAGCCACAGACCATGCACCAACAGGCCGAGCAGCCAGCGGTTCAGGCGCTGGCGCTGCAGCAACACCAGCAGCGCCGGGGCCAGTTGCGCGGCCTTGGCGTCGCGGGCGAAGCGCTCGCTCAGCCATAGCCACAAGCGTCCCAGCGCCGCGCCTTGATCGCCCGCGAAGCAGAAGCCCAGCGCCCAGCCGATCAGCAACAGCAGGTTGACCCCGAGCAGGCTGCCCAGGGCCCAGAACACGTTGACCGGGCGCTGGCCGTCGCCCAAGGCCGCCATGCCGAGGCCGGCGCCGCTGAATCCGGCAAACAGCAGCAGGGCCAGCAGCGCCAGGCGCGCGCCCTGCTTCCAGTGGTGCAGCGCCGTGGTCATGCCGTCGCGCTCGGCCAGCCACAGGGCGCGGGTTTCGATACGCGTTGCCAGGTCGCCGCCTTGCTGGCGGGCACGGCGGTTGGCCTCCTGGTCTTCCAGGGGCCCGGCGTGTTCCTCGCGCAGGCGCACCGCTTCGGTGAGCCAGCGCTTGTCGAGTGGCGTCAGTGCGGTCACAAGCTCTTCCATTGCACAGGTCAGGGCGCAAGCATAACCCACGTGCCCGATGCTATCCTCGCCGGCATGAATACATCACTCCCCCTCAGCCTGATCGCGGCGCTCGCCGAGAACCGTGTGATCGGCATCGATAACTCCATGCCCTGGCACTTGCCGGGGGACTTCAAGTACTTCAAGGCCACCACCCTGGGCAAGCCGATCATCATGGGGCGCAAGACCTGGGACTCGCTGGGCCGGCCACTGCCGGGGCGCTTGAATATCGTGGTCAGCCGCCAACCGGGGCTGCAGCTCGAAGGCGCCGAGGTGTTCGCCTCGCTGGAGCAGGCGCTGGTACGCGCCGAGCAGTGGGCGCGGGAGCAGGGTGTCGATGAGCTGATGCTGATCGGTGGCGCGCAGTTGTATGCGCAGGCGCTGGAGAAGGGGCTGGTGAGCCGGATGTACCTGACCCGGGTCGAGCTGTCGCCGCAGGGGGATGCCTGGTTCCCCGCAGTCGACGACAGCCAGTGGCACCTGGCCTCGAGCGCGGCTCAGGCTGAAGAGGGTAAGCCTGCCTATCACTTCGAGGTGTGGGACAAGGCTTGAGATTGCTGGGGCTGCTGCGCAGCCCTCTCGCGACACAAGGCCGCTCCTGCAGGGAATAATCGGCGCGGCGCGATTAGATGTAGGAGCCGGCTTTGCCGGCGAATGCGGCCTCAGGAGTGGTTCAACTCGGCATGCTCATCGTCGCCCAGCACCTGCTGGTCGGTCTGCTTGAGCAACTGGCTGGTGACCACGCCGGCGGTCATCGACCCATTCACGTTCAGCGCCGTGCGGCCCATGTCGATCAGCGGTTCCACCGAGATCAGCAACGCCACCAGCTCCACCGGCAGACCCATGGCTGGTAGCACGATCAGCGCGGCGAAGGTTGCGCCGCCGCCGACCCCGGCGACACCCGCCGAGCTCAGGGTGACGATGGCCACCAGGGTGGCGATCCACAGCGGGTCGAAGGTATCGATGCCCACCGCCGGGGCGACCATCACCGCCAGCATCGCCGGGTACAGGCCGGCGCAGCCGTTCTGGCCGATGGTGGCGCCGAACGAGGCGCTGAAGCTGGCGATCGACTGCGGCACGCCCAGGCGCCGGGTCTGTGCCTCGATGCTCAGCGGAATGCTGGCGGCGCTGGAGCGGCTGGTGAAGGCGAAGGTCAGCACTGGCCAGACCTTGCGCAGGAAGCGCAGCGGGCTGACGCCGGTCAGCGCCAGAATCACCCCGTGCACCACGAACATCAGGCCCAGGCCGATGTACGAGACCACCACGAAGCTGCCCAGCTTGAGGATGTCCTCGAGGTTGGAGCTGGCCACCACCTTGGCCATCAGTGCCAGCACGCCATAGGGGGTGAGCTTCATCACCAGGCGCACCAGGCGCATCACCCAGGCCTGCAACACGTCGATGGCCGACAGGGCGCGCTCGCCTTTGTCCTTGTCATCCTTGATCAGTTGCAGCGCGGCAAGGCCGAGGAACACGGCGAAGATCACCACGCTGATGATCGAGGTCGGCTTGGCCCGGGCCAGGTCGCCCACTGGGTTGCTGGGGATGAACGACAGCAGCAGTTGCGGAATGTTGAGGTCGGCGACCTTGCCCGCGTAGTCGTTGTGGATGGCTTGCAGGCGCGCGCTTTCCTGGACGCCGGCCACCAGGCCCTCGGCGCTTAGGCCGAACAGGTTGGTCAGGGCGATGCCGATCAGCGCGGCGATGGCGGTGGTCAGCAGCAGGGTGCCAATGCTCAGCACGCTGATCCGGCCCAGTGACGAGGCGTTGTGCAGACGGGTCACGGCGCTGAGGATCGAGGCGAAGATCAGTGGCATGACGATCATCTGCAACAGCCCGACGTAGCCGTTGCCGACCAGGTCGAGCCAGGCGATGGTGGCCTTGAGCACTGGGTGGCCCGCGCCGTACAGCGTGTGCAGGACCAGGCCGAAGAGCACGCCCAGCACCAGGCCGAGCAGGACCTTTTTAGCCAGGCTCCAGTCGGTGCGGCGGGTTTGCGCCAAGCCCAGCAGCAGGGCCAGGAACGCCAGCAGGTTGAGTGACAGGGGCAGGTTCATTGAAGCTCCAGTTGAAGGCGGAAGAGGCATCGCCTCTGTGAGCGATTACGAACGGAAATGCTAACAGCCTGAAAACAAACGAATTTATACCCAAAAGTAATTTACATAGTCGTTTATGGAATAACGACGTGTCGTTATTGGCAATCAACATGGCGTTTGTGGTTGCGTCGGCGTCGGTACCGAGCGTCTGGATGTCACAAATCGGGTCTAGGGTTGAGCGGCCACGTCTTTGGGAGAACTGCACATGATGTCTGCTCCGAGAATCCTCGCCGCCAGCCTGGCCTTGCTGTTGAGCGCCAACAGCTGGGCGGCCACCGAGCTCAAGCACTGGCCCGCCGAGGCCGCGAAACAGCTGGATGCGATGATTGCCGCCAATGCCAACCAGGGCAACTATGCGGTGTTCGACATGGACAACACCAGCTACCGTTTCGACCTCGAGGAGGCGTTGCTGCCGTTCATGGAGAACAAGGGCTTGTTGAGCCGCGACAAGCTCGACCCTTCGCTCAAGCTGATGCCGTTCAAGGACACCGCCGAGCACAAGGAGAGCCTGTTCAGCTACTACTACCGCCTGTGTGAAGTCGACGACATGGTCTGCTACCCGTGGGTGGCCCAGGTGTTCGCCGGTTTCACCCTCAAGGAACTGAAGGTCCAGGTCGATGAGCTGATGGCTTCGGGCAAGCCGGTGCCGGCGACCTACTTCGACGGCGACCAGGTCAAGACCACCGAAGTGCAGCCACCCAAGGTCTTCACCGGGCAGGCCGAGCTTTACAACAAGCTGATGGAGAACGGCATCGAGGTCTATGTGATCTCTGCGGCGTCCGAAGAATTGGTACGCATGGTCGCCGCCGACCCCAAGTATGGTTACAACGTCAAACCGCAGAACGTCATCGGTGTCAGCCTGCTGCTCAAGGATCGCCAGAGCGGCGCGCTGACCACCGCGCGCAAGCAGATCAGCGCTGGGCACTACGACCCCAAGGCCAACGAAGGCCTGGAACTGACCCCTTACCTGTGGACCCCGGCCACCTGGATGGCTGGCAAGCAGGCAGCGATCCTCACCTATATCGACGAGTGGAAGAAACCGGTGTTGGTGGGCGGCGACACGCCGACCAGCGATGGCTACATGCAGTTCCATGGCGTCGATGTGAACAAGGGCGGCATCCACCTGTGGATAAACCGCAAGGCCAAGTACATGGACCAGTTGAACGGGATGATCGCCAAGAACGCGGCGGCCCAGGCCAAGGAAGGCTTGCCGGTGACGGCGGACAAGAACTGGGTGATCGTCACGCCGGAGCAAATACAGTAATCGGTGTTGCTCCCTTCGCCGGCAAGCCGGCTCCTACAGGTCATGTGCCGACCCTGTAGGAGCCGGCTTGCCGGCGAAGAGGCCGGTACAGGCAATAAAAAAACCGGCGCACCAGGCGCCGGTTTTTTCATGCGTTCAGGCCTCAAAGCCCTTCGAGCATCGCCTTGTTGCGCACCGCGCCCTTGTCTGCGCTGGTGGCCAGCAGGGCATAGGCCTTCAGCGCGGTGGTCACCTTGCGTGGGCGTACTTCGGCCGGTTTCCAGCCCTTCTTGTCCTGCTCGATGCGGCGTGCGGCCAGCTCGTCGTCGCTGACCAGCAGGTTGATCGAGCGATTGGGGATGTCGATCAGCACCTTGTCGCCGTCCCGCACCAGGCCGATGGCGCCGCCTGCGGCAGCTTCCGGCGAGGCGTGGCCGATGGACAGGCCCGAGGTGCCGCCGGAGAAGCGGCCGTCGGTGAGCAGGGCGCAGGCCTTGCCCAGGCCCTTGGACTTCAGGTACGAGGTCGGGTAGAGCATCTCTTGCATGCCCGGGCCGCCTTTCGGGCCTTCGTAGCGGATGATCACGATGTCACCGGCTTTCACCTCGTCGGCGAGGATACCGCGCACGGCGCTGTCCTGGCTTTCGAAGATCTTCGCGGTGCCTTCGAACACCAGGATCGAGTCGTCGACCCCGGCGGTCTTCACCACGCAGCCGTCCAGGGCGATGTTGCCGTACAGCACGGCCAGGCCGCCTTCTTGCGAGTAGGCGTGCTCGACGCTGCGGATACAGCCGTTTTCACGGTCGTCGTCCAGGGTTTGCCAACGGGTCGACTGGCTGAAGGCGGTCTGGGTCGGGATGCCGGCCGGGCCTGCCTTGAAGAAGGTGTGCACGGCTTCGTCATCGGTCTGGGTGATGTCCCATTTGGCGATGGCTTCTTCCATGCTGCGACTGTGCACGGTCGGCAGGTCGGTGTGCAGCAGGCCGCCACGGGCGAGCGATCCGAGAATGCTGAAGATGCCGCCGGCACGGTGCACGTCTTCCATGTGGTACTTCTGGATGTTCGGCGCCACCTTGCACAACTGCGGTACTTTGCGTGACAGGCGATCGATGTCGCGCAGGTCGAACGCCACCTCGCCTTCCTGGGCCGCGGCCAGCAGGTGCAGGATGGTGTTGGTAGAGCCGCCCATGGCAATGTCGAGCATCATGGCGTTCTCGAACGCCTTGAAGTTGGCGATGCTGCGCGGCAGCACCGATTCGTCGTTCTCGCCGTAATAGCGCTTGCACAGCTCGACGATGGTGCGCCCGGCGGTGAGGAACAGCTGTTCACGGTCGGCGTGGGTGGCCAGGGTCGAGCCGTTGCCTGGCAGGGCGAGACCTAGGGCTTCGGTCAGGCAGTTCATCGAGTTGGCGGTGAACATGCCGGAGCACGAGCCGCAGGTTGGGCAGGCGCTGCGCTCGTACTCGGCGACTTTCTCGTCGCTGGCCGAGGAGTCGGCAGCGATGACCATGGCATCGACCAGGTCCAGGCCGTGGCTGGCCAGCTTGGTCTTGCCGGCTTCCATCGGGCCGCCGGAAACGAAGATCACCGGGATGTTCAGGCGCAGGGCGGCCATCAGCATGCCGGGGGTGATCTTGTCGCAGTTGGAGATGCAGACGATGGCGTCGGCGCAGTGGGCGTTGACCATGTACTCGACGGCGTCGGCGATGATCTCGCGGCTGGGCAGCGAATAGAGCATGCCGTCGTGGCCCATGGCGATACCGTCGTCCACGGCGATGGTATTGAACTCTTTCGCCACGCCACCGGCGCGTTCGATCTCGCGGGCGACCAGCTGGCCCAGGTCCTTCAGGTGCACGTGGCCCGGGACGAACTGGGTGAACGAGTTGGCGATGGCGATGATCGGCTTCTTGAAGTCTTCGTCCTTCATCCCGGTGGCGCGCCACAGGGCACGGGCGCCGGCCATGTTGCGGCCCTGGGTGGAAGTCTTGGAACGATAATCAGGCATGGAGCGCTCCTGGCGGCTTAATCAGGTCACTAATAGGGGAGTGAGCTTCTCTTGTCCTAATGCGCCGAAGGCCGATTGCCACAGGCAAGGATGGGAGTCGAAGGACCGCGCGGGATCGCCGCAGGCTCGACCAGAGCTCATAAACCCGCCGGGGATGACTGGCGATGAATAGGCCGATTCTACACCGCTGGCGCGGCGAGGGAATGCAGATGTGCAGGCCTGGAGAGGGGATTGCAGCAGGAAAGGGCCGCTTGGCGGCCCTTTTTGGCAGAGATCAGCTGTTTGGCAGCAAGCGGCAGGTGATGCTCTTGATGTAGCGGGTCTCGGCGATCGCCGGGTGCACCGGGTGGTCCGGGCCCTGGCCGCCGCGCTCGAGCAATTGCAGGTTGCGGTCCAGGTGGCGGGCGCTGGTCAGCAGGATGTTGTGCAGGTCGTCCTCGGGCAGGTGCATCGAGCACGAGGCGCTGACCAGGATGCCGTCCTTGTTCAGCATGCGCATGGCCTGTTCGTTGAGGCGGCGATAGGCCGCTTCGCCGTTTTTCAGGTCTTTCTTGCGCTTGATGAAGGCGGGTGGGTCGGCAATGATCACGTCGAAGCGCTCCTCGGCGGCCTTCAGCTCGCGCAGGGCCTCGAACACATCGCCTTCGATGCAGGTCAGTTTTTCGCTGATGCCGTTCAGCGCGGCGTTGCGCTCGACGCCGTCCAGGGCGAAGCCCGAGGCATCCACGCAGAACACTTCGCTGGCGCCGAACGCGCCGGCCTGCACACCCCAGCCACCGATGTAGCTGAACAGGTCGAGCACGCGCTTGCCCTTGACGTAGGGGGCCAGGCGCGCGCGGTTCATGCGGTGGTCGTAGAACCAGCCGGTCTTCTGCCCTTCGCGCACCGGGGCTTCGAACTTGACGCCGTTCTCCTCCAGCGGCACCCAGTCCGGCACTTCGCCGTAGACGGTGTCGACATAGCGCTCGAGGCCTTCGGCGTCGCGGGCGGCGGAGTCGTTCTTGAACAGGATGCCACTGGGCTTGAGCACCTGGATCAGGGCGGCGATCACGTCGTCCTTGTGCGCTTCCATGGTGGCCGAGGCCAGTTGCACCACGAGGATGTCGAAGAAGCGGTCGACCACCAGGCCTGGGAGCAGGTCGGAATCGCCGTATACCAGGCGATAGCACGGCTTGTCGAACAGGCGCTCGCGCAGCGACAGGGCCACGTTCAGGCGGTGCACCAGCAGCGACTTGTCCAGCGGCAGCTTGGCGTCGCGCGACAGCAGACGGGCGCAGATCAGGTTGTTCGGGCTCACGGCCACCACGCCCAGGGGCTTGCCGCTGGCGCTTTCGAGAATGGCCTGCTGGCCGGCCTTCAGGCCCTGCAGCGGGGTCGCGGCAACGTCGACTTCATTGCTGTAGACCCACAGGTGGCCGGCGCGCAGGCGGCGGTCGGCGTTGGCTTTGAGACGAAGGCTGGGCAGGGACATGACGTCGCTCCGGGAAAAAAGAGCGGGAGTATACCGCGTCGGCCCCGGATGCGCTGTGGGCCGCGACCAAGCGTGGGTTTATCGCTTCATCCTGTGGGAGCCAGCAAGGCTGGCTCCCACAGCGCTAAAGAAATTCTTGGATCCAACGATCCACTGATAGTTACCCTGCCGGAGTACAGGGTTAGAATTCCCCGTCCCCAGCGAGAGTGCACGCATGTCCCAGGAACTTACCGCCGAACAGATCCAGCAAGCCCTGCAGGGCATTACCATTCCGCCGCAGCCGCAGATCATGGTCGACCTGCAGTTCGAGCAGTACATGCCCGACCCGGACCTGGAGACCATCGCCAAGCTGATCGCGCAGGACCCGGGCCTGTCCGGTGCGTTGCTCAAGCTGGTCAATTCGGCGCAGTTCGGCCTGGCCAACAAGATCGGTTCGATCCAGCGCGCGGTGAACCTGCTGGGCAGCCGCTCGATCATCAACCTGATCAACGCCCAGTCGATCAAGGGCGAAATGAGCGACGAAACCATCGTCACCCTCAACCCGTTCTGGGACACCGCCCAGGACGTGGCCATGACCTGCCTGACCCTGGCCAAGCGCACCGGCATCCAGGCGGTGGACGAGGCCTACACCCTGGGCCTGTTCCACGATTGCGGCGTGCCGCTGATGCACAAGCGCTTCCCCAACTACATGGAAGTGCTGGAAGAGTCCTACGCCAAGGCCAATGACGAAGTTCGCGTGGTGGACACCGAAAACCGCGTGTTCAACACCAACCATTCGGTGGTCGGCTACTTCACCGCCAAGTCCTGGCGCTTGCCGGAGCACATCAGCGCGGCCATCGCCAACCACCACAACGCCGTGGCGGTGTTCCGCGACGAGTCCTCGCGCAACACCCAGACCCAGCTGAAGAACCTGTTGGCGGTGCTGAAGATGTCCGAGCACATCTGCGCCTCGTACCGTGTCCTGGGCAACCAGAGCGTCGATCACGAATGGAACATGGTCGGCCCGCTGGTGCTGGACTACATTGGCCTGACCGAATACGACTTCGAGCAGCTCAAGCAGAACATTCGCGAAATGGGCGGGCACTGAAGCATGCCGGAATTACCAGAAGTCGAGACCACCCGCCGCGGTATCGCCCCGCACCTGGAAGGCCAGCGGGTCAGCCGCGTGGTGGTGCGTGACCGGCGCCTGCGCTGGCCGATTCCGGAAGACCTCGACGTGCGCCTGTCGGGGCAGCGCATCGTCAGCGTCGAGCGCCGGGCCAAGTACCTGCTGATCAATGCCGAGGTCGGCACGCTGATCAGCCACCTGGGCATGTCGGGCAACTTGCGCCTGGTCGAACTGGGCTTGCCGGCGGCCAAGCACGAGCATGTGGATATCGAGCTGGAGTCTGGGTTGATGCTGCGCTACACCGACCCGCGGCGCTTTGGCGCCATGCTCTGGAGCCTCGACCCGCTCAACCATGAATTGCTCATACGCCTGGGGCCGGAGCCGTTGACCGAGCTGTTCGACGGCGAACGTCTGTTCCAGCTGTCGCGCGGGCGGTCGATGGCGGTCAAGCCGTTCATCATGGACAACGCGGTGGTGGTGGGGGTGGGCAACATCTACGCCACCGAGGCGTTGTTCGCCGCCGGCATCGACCCGCGCCGCGAGGCGGGCGGAATTTCCCGGGCGCGTTACCTGAAGCTGGCGATCGAGATCAAGCGTGTGCTGGCGGCGGCCATCGAGCAGGGCGGCACGACCTTGCGCGATTTCATCGGCGGTGATGGGCAGCCGGGGTACTTCCAGCAGGAACTGTTCGTGTATGGGCGCGGTGGCCAGCCGTGCAAGCTGTGTGGCAGCGAGCTGCGCGAGGTGAAGCTGGGGCAGCGGGCGAGCGTGTTCTGCCCGAAATGCCAGCGTTGAGTAACTACGTGCAGCGATCCCTGTGGGAGCGGGCTTGCCCGCGAACACCGGCGTAGCCGGTGCCAGGCACCGCGTTGCCTGGTTCGCCCGCAAGGCTGGCTCCTACAGGAATTTGAACCGGATCAGTCGACGACTGCCGCCTGCCCCACGCCTCTGGGATCACTGGCCGCCTCGACGGTCCCGCCAGTCTTGTTCCAGTACAGCACCTGCTGATTTCCGTACTGGCGCCCGACATCCTTCAGCCGGTACCCACGTCCTTCAAGCTCGGCCTTCTGCCGTGCACTGAACGTCCCCGGCTCATGCTCCAGCACATCCGGCAGGTACTGATGGTGATAGCGCGGTATTGCCGGCCACTCGGCCACCGGCCTGCCTTCGAGCAAACCCATCACCGATAGCAGCACCATGCTGGGTATGCGGCTGCCACCGGGGGTGCCGAAGCTGGCGAACTGGCCGGGGCTTTCGATGAAGGTCGGGCTCATGCTCGACAGCGGCCGCTTGCCCGCCGCCACGGCGTTCGCCTGGCTGCCTGCCAGCCCGTAGCTGTTGCTGGCGCCAGGATCGGCGGCGAAATCGTCCATCTCGTTGTTCAGCACCAGGCCCGTGCCGGGCACGCTGAAGGCCGCGCCAAACGGCAGGTTGACCGACAGCGTGGCGGAGACGGCATTGCCCTGGGCGTCGATCACCGAGAAATGCGTGGTGTGGTCGCCTTCGCGCCAGGCCGGCGCGGGGGGCAGGGCGCTGCTCGGCGTGGCCTGGTGCACGTCGATGCTGTCGGCTAGGCCGCTCAGGTAGTGCCGTGCCAGCAGGCGATTGACCGGGTTGCTGACGTAGTCCGGGTCGCCCAGCAGGCCGCGGTCGCGGTAGGCGCGGCGTAGCACCTCGATCACGTAGTGGCTGCGCTGCACCGGTTCGGCGCTTTGCCAGGGCAGGCGCTGGAGCATGGCCAGGCTCTGGGCCAGGGCGATGCCGCCGGCCGAGGGCGGTGGGCTGCTGATCAGCTCGCGCTGCTCGGCCAGTGGGTAGCGCAGTGGTTCGCGCCAGGCGCTACGGTAGCTGGCCAGGTCGTCGAGGGTCCAGATGCCGCCGGCCTGGCGCACGCCATCGACCAGGCGCTCGGCCAGCGGCCCGCGATAGAAACCGTCGCGGCCATGCTCGGCCATGCGCTGCAGGGTGGTGGCCAGCTCCGGCTGGCGGATCAGCGTGCCCAGGGCCGGCACGTCATTGGCGGTGAGGAACAGCCGGGCGCTCTCGGCGTCGTCACGCAGGGCGTTCAGGCGCATGGTCGCGCGGTCGCGGTAGATGCGGTCGACGGCAAAACCCTGGTTGGCCAGGCGAATGGCCGGGGCCAGGCTGTCCTTGAGCGGCAGCTTGCCGTGGGTGGCGGCGAGGTCGGCCAGGGCCTGGGGCAGGCCGGGAATGGCGGCCGCCAAGGGGCCGTTGATCGACAGGCCCGGCTGCACCTTGCCGTCCTTGAGGTACATATCGGCACGCGCAGCGGCGGGGGCGCGCTCGCGCGCGTCGAGGAAGGCATAGCGTGGCGTGTCGCCCGCTTCGCGCAACAGGAAGAATCCGCCGCCGCCCAAACCCGAGCCATAGGGCTCGACCACGGCCAGCGCGGCGCTGATGGCCACCGCGGCATCGAAGGCGTTACCGCCCTGCTGCAGGATGTGCTGCGCCGCCGCGGTGGCCTCGTGGTGCGGGCTGGCGATCGCCGAGCGGCCCGGGCCGGCGGCCAGGGCAGCGCTGGCCAGCAGCGCGAGAACGGCGCCGAGGGCTGCGTGGCGTATCGCGGCGACGAACGGCATCAGGCCTTGCCGGTGATCCGGCGGTACTTGGCCATCAGTTCGTCTTCGGTTTCCGGGTGGGCTTCATCCAGCGGGATGCAGTCGACCGGGCAGACCTGCTGGCACTGCGGCTCGTCGTAGTGGCCCACGCACTGGGTGCACAGGTTCGGGTCGATCACGTAGATCTCTTCGCCTTGCGAGATGGCGGCGTTCGGGCACTCGGGTTCGCAGACGTCGCAGTTGATGCAATCGTCGGTGATGATCAGGGACATGGGGACTCCGGCCTGGGCGTCGGGCCCGGGCATGTTTCAAAGCGATGGGGGCAATTGTGCCGGATTCGCGCCCGCAGTGCACGCGGGCGCGACATCCTGCCCCGTGGCTTACTTGCGGAAGCGCTCGGTCAGCGCGTCGGCCACGGCCGGGTGGACGAACTTGGTGATATCACCACCCAGCGCGGCGATTTCCCGGACCAGGGTCGAGGAAATGAACGAGTAGCGCTCCGACGGCGTCAGGAACAGGCTCTCGACGTCCGGTGCCAGCTGGCGGTTCATGTTGGCCAGCTGGAACTCGTACTCGAAGTCGGAGACCGCGCGCAGGCCACGCAGGAAGACATTGGCGCCCTGCTCCTTGGCGAAGTGCGCCAGCAGGGTGGAGAAGCCGATGACTTCGACATTGGGCAGGTGCTTGGTGACCTCGCGGGCCAGCTCGACCCGTTGTTCCAGCGGGAACAGGGGGTTTTTCTTGGGGCTGGCCGCCACGGCGATGATCACGTGGTCGAACAGTCGCGAGGCGCGTTCGACCAGGTCGCCATGGCCTTTGGTAATGGGGTCGAAAGTACCCGGGTACAACACTCGGTTCATCGCGTCATCCTGGCTGGAGTGCGTTGGGGAGTCGGATGGTAGCGCAGCGATTGCGCCCGGCCAAGTCGCGTGGCCGGCCGATGGCACTATAGACAGTACGGCCATTGGCTGTCATGCGCGTGCTGCCAGGCGGCCGATCAGCGCGTCGCTGAGCCGTGCGGCCAGGGCATATACCGATAATTGCGGGTTGGCGCCGATGCTGGTGGGGAATAGCGAACCATCGTGGATCGACAGGTTTTCCAGCTGGTGGTGGCGGCCGAGGCTGTCGCAAACAGCCTGGCGCGGATCTTCGCCCAGGGCGCAGCCGCCCATCACATGGGCGCTGCCCAGGCGCATGCGCAACAGTTGCAGGGGCAACTGGTCGATCATCGCCTGGGCTTGCCCGACCGTGTCGACATAGCGAGCGTCGCCGTGCACCGGCAACACCCGGCGGGCACCGGCGGCGAACTGGATCTGCGCCATGCTGTGCCAGGCGCGACGCAAGCCGTCGCGCAGGTAGTCGGTAACCGGGTAGTCGAGCACGGGCGAGCCGTCGCCGCGCAGTTCCACCTGGCCGCCCGGGCTGTCGGGGTGGAAGCCGTCGCGCAGCAGCGCCAGCATCACATGGGTGTGGGGCAGCTCGGCCATGCGCAGGGCGTTGTCCTGGCCATGACCGCCCAGCAGGGTGCTGGCCAGCGCCGGGTGCAGCGGCGGCACCTCGAGCTTGTAGCCGACCGGCCCGGCGACGCCCGCCTGCCATTGGAACTGGTCGCTGTAGATCGACTGCGGGGCGCCGTAGTAAGGGTCGATGCGTGCCTCGAACTGCGCGGCGCTGAAATTGACCAAGTGCAGGAAGGTGCGTTTGCCCAGGCGCTGGTGCGGGTCCGGCGCTTGGGAGCGCAGCAGCAGGGCCGGGCTGTTGATGCCACCGCCGGCCAGCACGTAGTGGCGGGCGCGCACGCGCACATGGCGCCCCGTGGGCTGGATACCCTGGGCATCGAGGGCCTGGCACTGCAGGTGGTCGATGCGCTGGCCGTCGTGGCTGAAACGTTCGGCGCGGGCCAGGTAGAGCAGCGCGCCGCCGTTGTCCAGGGTGGCGGGGATGCTGGTCACCAGCATCGACTGCTTGGCGTTGACCGGACAGCCCATGCCGCAATAGCCCAGGTTCCAGCAGCCGCGCACATTACGCGGGATCACCGCCCAGCGATGGCCTAGGGCTTCACAGCCGCGGCGCAGCACGTCGTTGTTGGCATTCGGCGGCAGGGCCCAGGGGCTGATGCCCAGGCGTTGCTCCATGCGCGCGAACCAGGGGGCCATGGCGGCGCTGTCCAGGCCTTTGACCGCGTGCTCCCGGGCCCAGTGTTCGAGGGTTTGCGGCGGTGTGCGGAAGCTCGAGGTCCAGTTGACCAGGGTGGTGCCACCCACTGCGCGGCCCTGGAGGATGGTAATGGCGCCATCCTTGCTCAGGCGCCCGAGGCCTTCCTGGTAGAGGTCGGCGTAGGCCTGGTTTTCCAGCAGGTGGAAGTCGCTGCTGGTCTTCAGTGGGCCTTCCTCGATCAGCAGCACCTTCAGCCCGGCGGCGCTGAGCAGCTCGGCAGTGGTGGCGCCTCCCGCGCCGCTGCCGATCACGGCGACGTCGGCCTCGAGGGTCTGGTCTTGCTCCAGGCGTGAACCGTCATGGGTGGTCCAGCCTCGTTCGAGGCCTTGGCGAAACGGGTCTGGCACGGGCATGGGCTTCTCTCTGGCGCCTATCGGGTGGTTGAAACCATGGGAGCGATGAGTCAGATCCTGGGTGGTCCGGGGTAGCCGCAGGCCGCCCAGGCTTCGGGGCGCTCGTACCAGGCCATCAACAGCAATTGCAGTAACGACGCATGTCCCTGGCGCAGCAGGCCCAGGGAACTGTCGCGCCAGCGTTGCAGAAACGCCTCGACCTGCGTGGCGTCAGCGTTTGCCCAACTGCCCCAGACCCCGGTCAACGGCCCGCGGGTCAGGGGTAGGCTCAGCACATCGAACAATTGCCGGCTGAGTTTGAGCATGGCTGGCGACAGTGCTGCCAGTTTGTGGTCGAGGCTATGCAGTACCAGCTCTGGGGTCGCCTGGGTGCCGGCCAGCACCACCGGGATCAACGCCCGCAGCAGCGCCAGGTCGTCCTCGCGCAGCGTGTGGTAGCCGGACGAGGGCGTCTGCTGGCTGCAACCGACCAGGCTGGTGGCGCCCAGGACCAGCGTGGCCCCCATGCCGAAGCGCAGCAACTGGCGGCGTTGCATCAGCGGATGAACAGCTTGTAGACCAGGCGTTGCAAGGCCTTGCCATAGGGCGGGTAGATCAGCCGAGCCGCATTGATGCGCTGCTTGGCCAGCACCGCCTTGGCCTTGCTGAAGGTCAGGAAACCCTCGTGGCCGTGATAGTGGCCCATGCCCGACGGGCCGATACCGCCGAACGGCAGGTCATCCTGGGCCACGTGCAACAGGGTGTCGTTGAGGCACACCCCGCCGGAGTGGGTGTCGCGCAGCACCCGCGCCTGTTCGCCGCGGTCGTAGCCGAAGTAGTACAGGGCCAGCGGGCGCGGGCGCTGGTTGATGTAGGCCAGCGCGTCGTCGAGGCTGTCGTAGGGCACCAGTGGCAGCAACGGGCCGAAGATTTCCTCGTGCATCACCTGCATGGTGTCGTCCACCCCCAGCAGCAGGTGCGGCGGCAGGCAGCGACCTTGACGCTGCTCTTCGGGGTACAGGTCGAGCACCTGGGCGCCGCGTTCGCGGGCGTCGCTCAGCAGGTGTTCCAGGCGTTGCAACTGGCGTGGGTTGATGATCGCGGTGTAGTCGGGGTTGTCGGTCAGGCGCGGGAACTGCCGACGCACGGCGCGTTGGTAGGCGTCGGCGAAGGCGCCGAGGCGATTGCGCGGCACCAGTACGTAGTCGGGCGCGACGCAGGTCTGGCCGGCGTTGAGGTTCTTGCCGAAGGCGATGCGCTCGGCGGCGGTGTCCAGCGGCACATCCGCGGAGACGATGGCTGGCGACTTGCCACCCAGCTCGAGGGTTACCGGGGTGAGGTTGTGCGCGGCAGCCTGCATGACATGGCGGCCGACGCCGGTGGCGCCGGTGAACAGCAGGTGGTCGAAGGGCAGGCGGGAGAAGGCCTGGCCCACCTCTACCTCGCCCAGCACCACACTGACCAGGTCGGCGGGGAACACCCGTTCGAGCAGGTCCTTGAGCAGCAGGCCGGTGGCGGGGGTGGCCTCGCTGAGCTTGAGCATCACCCGGTTGCCGGCGGCCAGGGCGCCGGTCAGCGGGCCGATGGCGAGGAACAACGGATAGTTCCACGGCACGATTACCCCCACCACCCCCAGCGGCTGGTACAGCACCTTGGCGCTGGCCGGCTGGAACGCCAGGCCCGCGCGCCGGCGCGAGGGCCGCATCCAGCGCTGCAGGTGTCGCTCGGCATGGCGCAGGCCCTGTACCGAGGGCAGCAGCTCGGCGATCAGGGTCTCGTCGCGGCTGCGGCCGGAGAAGTCACTGTCGATGGCGGCGACCAAGGCGTCCTGTTCTTTCACCAACGCTTCGCGCAGGCTCTTGAGCCACTGCCGGCGTTGCGCGGCCGGGGGCATGGAGTTGCCGGCGAATGCCTGGCGCTGGGCGGCGAACATCGTCTCCAGGGCGAGGTCGGATGTAACAGGAGGCGGGGTGGTGATCGAGGTCATGGCGCGGGCACCCGTGGTTGGTCGTTAATAGAGCCTATACTCTAATTCTTTCCACGGTGAGTGGTTGTTCTGCCAGATCAGCGGACATTTGCGCAGTTCGGCCCTGACGGCACCGGTCAATAGTCCGTAAGATGGCCCTTCATCAGAGAACGCCCGGAGACTGGAGCTGAGCATGGCCCCGCGCATGAAGACCCGAGAGCGCATCGTGCAGAACAGCCTGGAGCTGTTCAACCAGCAGGGCGAGCGCAGTGTCAGTACCAACCACATTGCCGCGCACATGGAAATCTCGCCCGGCAACCTGTACTACCACTTCCCCAACAAGCAGGCGATCATCGCCCTGTTGTTCAGCCAGTACGAAGAGCTGGTCGACAGCTTCCTGCGCCCGCCCCAGGGCCGTGTCGCCACCGTCGAGGACAAGCGCTTCTATCTCAAGGCGCTGCTGGCGGCGATGTGGAACTACCGCTTCCTGCACCGCGACCTCGAGCACCTGCTCGACAGCGACCCGGAGCTGGCCGCCCGCTACCGGCGCTTCTCGCGGCGTTGCCTGCAACAAGGCCAGGCGATCTACCGCGGCTTCGTCGAAGCCGGGATCCTGGCCATGGATGGCGCACAGATAGAATCGCTGACCATCAATGCCTGGATCGTGCTGACCTCCTGGGTGCGTTTTCTCAGCACTACCCGCGAGCATAGCGCGCACCTGGGTGAAGAAGCGTTCATGCGCGGCGTCTACCAGGTACTGGTGCTGGAGCTGGGCTTCGTCACCCCGGCCGCGCGCAGTGCCGTGGACACCCTCTGCGAAGAATTCCATGTACCTTTCAACCAGGCCCTGGAGCACTGAGCCAAGGCCTTCGAGTCACTTGTCAGGAGATTGTCATGCCCTTTGCGCAACTGATCACCCCGCAACAACTGGCCGAACGCCTGGACGCCCCCGGCCTGGTGATCCTCGACTGTCGCTTTGCTCTGGAAGATGTCGACTACGGTCAACGCAGCTATGCCGAGGGACATATCGCCGGCGCGCATTTTGCCGACCTGGAGCGTGACCTGAGCGGGCTGGTGGTCAAGGGCCGCACCGGGCGACATCCGCTGCCAGACCCGCAGCGGCTGGTCGAGCGCCTGCGCGAGTGGGGTGTGGACAATGACAGCCAGGTGGTGCTCTACGACGATGGCCCGGGTGCTTATGCCGCCCGTGCCTGGTGGCTGTTGGCCTGGCTGGGCAAGCGCAGCGCGGTGTTCATCCTCGATGGCGGCCTCAAGGCCTGGCATGCCGCGCATTTGCCGCTAAGCCTGGACCCGCCGCCACGGCGCGAGGGCACGTTCAGCGGTGAGCCGGACATGAAGCTGCTGATCGACGCCAAGCACTTGGCCGAGCGCCTGGGCGAGCCGGACTTGACCCTGATCGATGCTCGCGCGTTGCCGCGTTTCCGTGGTGAAGTCGAGCCGATCGACCCGGTGGCCGGGCATATTCCGGGGGCCCAGTGCGCGGCGTTTACCGACAACCTCGATGCCGATGGGCGATTCCTGCCGGCCGTGCAGCTCAAGCAGCGTTTTGCCGAGAAACTGGGCGATCGCTCGCCAGCGCAGTTGGTGGCCTATTGCGGCTCGGGCGTGACTGCTTGCCACAACCTGTTCGCCCTGGCGCTGGCGGGCTATCCGTTGGGACGTTTGTATGCAGGTTCCTGGAGCGAGTGGATCAATGATTCGCAACACCCCGTGGCGACCGGCGACTGACCTGGACCTGTAGGAGCCAGCCTTGCTGGCGATGCAAGGCGCAGCCTTGCCAGAAGGCCCATTCGTCAGCAAGGCTGGCTCCTACAGAGTCACCGCCCCTGCAGCAGCCATTGTGGAATCCGTCGCTCCAGGTAATACCCCGGATTGCGCAGGCTGCCGTCCACGAACCCAACGTGGCCACCCCGGCTGTGCAGCTCGAACTGTGTCCCTGTGGCCAGCTCATTGGCATTGGGCAGGCTGTGGCCGAACACGAATGGATCGTCGCTGGCGTGGATGATCAGCGTCGGCGTGCGGTTTTCGCCCAGGTAATAGCGGCTGGAGGCCCGCCGATAGTAATCGTGGGCGTCGTTGAAACCATTGAGCGGCGCAGTGACCCGCCCGTCGAAATCCCAGAACGTGCGCAGGTTGCGCAGCGAGCCGAGGCGCTCGAGGGCGGCCAGCCCTTCGTGGTGGCCCTGGTCGCGAAAAAGCCGCTGCTTGTTGTGCACGTAGCCGCGCATCTCGCGCATGAAATGCGCCTGGTAGACCTTCGAGAAACCCTGGCCGATACGGTCGGCGCACTGGTCCAGGCGAAACGGCACCGACACGGCCACCGCCGCCTCCAGCAAGCTGGCCGAGCCACTTTCCCCCAGGTACTTGAGCAGCACATTGCCGCCCAGCGAATAACCCACTGCATACAGCGGTGCCAGCGGGCGCTGGGCGCGCAGGTGGCGGAGGGTCTCGGCCAGGTCTTCGCTGGCGCCGGAGTGGTAGCTGCGCGGCAGCAGGTTGGGCTCGCCCGAGCAACCGCGCCAGTTCAGCGCGACGCTGGCCCAGCCGTGCGCCTGCAGGGCTTGCTGCAGGCCTTTGACATAGGGCGAGTGGGATGAGCCGGTCAGGCCGTGCAGTACCAGCACCAGCGGTGCCTCAGGCCGGTGCGGGCCGTGCCAGTCGAGGTCGAGGAAGTCGCCGTCGGCCAGCCACAGGCGCTCGCGCTGGCGCGAAAGGTCGGGGAGTTTGCGCCACAGTGGCCCCCACAAGGTTTGCAGGTGGGGGTTGGACAGGCCGGTGGCCGGGCAGAAGGTGGCGCTGAGGCTGGGCATGCTGGGGGGCTCGTGTTGTGCCCGCCTAGAGTGCCATGAAACAGCGCCACTGTACCTGCGCTATTGGTCGGTTGTCGTCGGTGCTGGCAACGGCTGCTGATCCAGCGATGGTCCTGCGCTCACCGCGACGATGGCATCGAGGTCCAGCAACTGCAGGGCCTGGCGCACATCATCCACGGTGAGGCTCAGCAACCGGTCGACGTAAGTGGATAGATGGTCGTCCGGCAAGTCCTGCTGGCCCATTTTTGCCAAAAGCCGACTGAGTGTCTGGTTGCGGGCGACTTCACGCAGGCGCGTGCCGGCCAGTTGCCGGCGGGCCAGGTCCAGTTCGGGAAGGGTCGGGCCTTGAGTGATGAACTGGCTGAGCACCTCGCTCACCAGATCCTGGGAGGCATCGTTGTAGCGCGCGTCGATCTCCCACTCGATGACCAGTATCGTCGCTGCTTGCAGCGGTATCAGGGTCGATCGCACATCGTAGGTCAGGCCACGCTGCTGTCGCAGTGTGCGCATCAGTCGTGATTCCATGCCCACGCCCAGTACCTGGTTGGCCATCACCATGGCCAGATACGTCTGCGTACCGGCTCGCAGCGGGTGGCGTAGGGGGACGGCCAGCAGCGCCGTGTCGCTGGCGCCCGCTTGTTCCACATGGATGATTTCCGCTACCGGGGCCGGCACGGGGGGCGTATCGATAGCTGTCCAGCCCTGTGGCAGCGCCTGGCAGATGCGTTCAGCCAGGGTTTCGGCCTGTGCCCGGGACAAGTCACCCACCAGCGATATCTGCAGGTTGCTCGCCGAGTAAGCGCGTTGGTGGAAGGTCTTGACGGCGTCGACGTTGATGGACGCTATGCCTGCTTGGGTGGCGCTCAAGGCATGGGCATAGGCATGGCCCTTGAACAACTGCCGAAAGGCTTCGTCGCGAATGCGTGATCGCGCTGAAGCGTCTGTCGCGGCTTGTGCTGCCAGCACCTGGCGTTTGATGCGGGCCACGGCGGCGTCGCTCAATGCAGGTTGCGCGACCATGCCGATCAACAAGTCGACCGCCGGTTCCAGTACGGCGCTGTCGGACAGGCTGCGCAGGCTCACGCTGGCATGCTCTGCGCGCAGGCGCTTGTCGATGGTAACCCCCAGGCTTTCCAGGCGCTCGTTGAATTGATTGGCAGTCAGGGCCTGGGTGCCTTCGTCCAGGGTGTACAGCGTCAAGGCGGACAGGCCTGGTGAATCGCCATCCAGCGCGCGGCCAGCCTTGAACTCGAGCACAAGGTCGACCAGGGCAAGCTGGTGGCTCGGCACGAATCGAACCGAGGTCCCACTCTGGGTGTGCCAATGCTGTACGGGCTTGCTGATCGGCTCGAGCTGGTTCAGGTCCAGATCCCGGGTCGAGCTGAATTGTTCCGGGATGATGCCGGTGGTTTGCGTTGATTCGCTTCGGATGATGTCATTCATCGGCGTGCTGCTCCTTGCGTTGCAGGTATGTAATGGTCATGCGTTCGCGTGTCAGCCAGGCTTGGGCCGCCTCCTGCACCTGGGCGGCGCTTACCTGGCTGATAAGCCGTGTTTCCTGGTCCAGCAGGTGCGGGTCCTGCCCGCCGACATAGGCTTGGCCAATGGCTGTGGCTTGCTGATCGATGTCGTCTCGACTGAAGGTCAGTTCGGCCAGCAGGCGAACCTTGGCTCGTTTGAGCTCTTGTGCCGTCGGCGGGGTCGTGCGCAGCAGGTCTATCTGTTCCAGTACGCGCTCGGCTGCGGCGTGCACGGTGGTTTTGGCTGAGGTGTAGGCGGCGAGGGTCCATAAATCGTCACCGCGGCTCAGATGGGTGTAATCGGAGCGCACCCCCAGTAACAGCTCCTCGGTGGTTACCAACTGGCGGGCCAGCCGGGAGCTGGTGCCTTGGGTCAGGATGTGGCAGATCAGGCGCAGTGCATGGGGCTGTGCAGGGAGGATGGCGGTTGCCAGGCTGGGTGCATTGAAGCTGATCAGCACACCATCGCGCAGGCCCGGCAGCGTCAGGGTCTGTTCGCGACGATGCAGCTCGGTGGCGGCACGGGGGATCGTGCGGGGCGGTAACGGTTGCGCTGCGATGTCGTTGAAATGGCGCGTCACCATGGTTTTCAACTGCGCCAAGGTCATATCGGCGACCACCACCAATGCCGCGTTGTTGGGGCGGTACCATTGCCGGTGCCAGTCACGCATGGCTCGGCTGGTCATCCGCTCAAGGTCCTTGCGATGTCCGATCACCGGCGTCGCGTAAGCACTGCCCGTGTGGGCAAGGGCATTGTGCTGTTCGTATGCCAGGCCGAGTGGCATGTTATCGACCTGCGCGCGGCGTTCGGCCATGACCACTGCGAGTTCACGGTCGAAAGGTGACTCGCCCAGCGTTGCACTCGCCATTGCGTCAGCCATTGCTTCCAGGGCGATTTCGATGCGCGAAACGGGCAAGGTCATGTAGAAGCAGGTTGCATCGTGGGTGGTAAAGGCATTCGCAGCGCCGCCCAGATGCTCGATCAGGCGTGAGTACTGGCCGGGTGCGAGTTTGCTGCTGCCCTCGAACATCATGTGTTCCAGCAGATGGGAAAGCCCGGACTGGCCCGTGGGTTCCAGGCTGGCACCTACCTGGTACCACAACTGCGCGCAGGCCAGCGCAGTGCGACGGTCTACGCGCAGGTAGACCTTGAGGCCGTTGTCGAGGGTGAAGTGTTGCAGTGTCGGGGCTGTGGTAGCGCCCGTAGGGGAAAGTGATGGCATGACAGGGTGGCTCCTTGACGGCGGTATGCCGGAGCAGTGTCATGCCAGTGAGGTGCCCGCCTGCGTTACATAGTGCTGCAGGCGGGGCGCCGGTGTTTCAACCGCGTTGCCACAACGCGTAGTGCACCTGCCCGGTCTTTTTCTCGCGGTGCAGGCGCCAGTTGCCCGGTATCGGCAGCGAGGAGGGCACGGCTTCGCTTTCGGTGTAGATCCACGCCTGCTCGCGCAGCCACTGGCCTTGTTCCAGCAGGTTGCAGGTGTTGGCCAGCAGGTCCTGGTGGAACGGCGGGTCGAGGAACACCACGTCGAATTGCTGCTTGGCCAGGCCTTGCAGGTAGCGCAGGGCGTCGGTCTGCAGGATCTGCCCGCGCGGGCAGCGCAACACTTCGAGGTTGTCCTTGAGGTTGGTGATGGCCGCGGGGTTGCTGTCCAGCGCCACGGCATCCTTCGCGCCACGGGATAGCGCTTCGAGCACCAGCGCGCCGCTGCCGGTGAAGGCATCGAGCACCAGGGCGCCCTCGATGTAGGGCGCTAGCCAGTTGAACAGGGTTTCGCGCACGCGATCAGGGGTCGGGCGCAGGCCTTCGCCTTCCGGCACGGCCAGGCGCCGGCTGCGCCATTCTCCGGCGATGATGCGCAACTGGCCGGGGCCCTTGCTGGCGCCTGGGGCCGGGCGCGCGGGAGTGTTGGGTCTTGCCATTAGTGCTCCGGTACGCCGAGCGGCTGCTCGGCGGGTTTGTCAGTGGGGGCCGGCAGCGGTTGCTGCGCCACCTTCGGGCCGACGGTGACGATCACCAGCTTGTCCGCCGCGAGATGCTTGTTCATCGCGGCCTTGACCTGCTCGACGCTCAGCGCCTGGGACTGTTGCATGAAGTCCTCCAGCCAGCTCAGCGGCAGGTTATAGAAGCCGATGGCGCCCAGTTGGCCGACGATGCTGGCGTTGCTGGCATTGGACAGCGGGAAGCTGCCGGCCAGCTCGCGCTTGGCGTCGTCCAGTTCCTGCTGGCTCGGGCCGTTCTTCAGGTACTCGGCGAGGATGTCCTGAACCAGCTTGAGCGTGCCTTCGCTAAGCTCGGCGCGGGTCTGCAGGTTGATCATGAACGGGCCGCGCACCTGCATCGGGCTGAACACCGAGTACACGCCGTAGGTCAGGCCGCGTTTTTCGCGCACTTCGCTCATCAGGCGGGTGCCGAAGGCGCCGCCGCCGAGGATCTGGTTACCCAGCGACAGGGCGGGCCAGTCCGGATCGTTACGGTCGATGCCCAGCTCGGCCAGCATCAGGTGGGTCTGCTTGGACGGGAAATCGATGTGGGTCACACCTGGCTTGGGTTGCCGCGGCTGCTCGGGCTTGGCCAAGGGCTGCCCCTTGGGCAGGCCGGCCGATACCTGGTTGGCGATGGCCTCGGCCTCGCTGCGGCTGAGGTCGCCGACCAGGGCGATCACTGCGTTGCCGGCGGTGTAGGCCTTGGCGTGGAAGGTGCGCAGTTGTTCCAGGGTGATGCCGGGGATGGTCTGCGCGGTGCCGTCGCTGGGGTGACCGTATGGGTGGCTGCCGTACAGGTTGGCGAAAAGCGTCTTGCCGGCGATTTTGCCAGGGTTCTGCTTCTCGTACTCGAAACCGGCGAGCATCTGGTTCTTGATGCGCTTGAGGGCGTCCTCGGGGAAGGTCGGTTTGCCGACCACCTCGGTGAATAGCCTGAGTGCTGGCTCGCGTTTGTCAGCGACGCTGAGGCTGCGCAACGAGGCCACTGCCATGTCACGGTAGGAGCCGTTGCCGAAGTCGGCGCCCAGTCCTTCGAAGCCTTCGGCGATGGCGGTCACGTCCTTGCCCGCCACGCCCTCGTTGAGCATGGCGTTGGTCAGGCTGGCCAGGCCAGGGACGCTGCCGTCCTGGCTGCTGCCGGCGGCGAAGGTCAGGCGCAGGTCGAACATTGGCAGCTCGCGGGCTTCGACGAACAGGACGCGGGCGCCTTCGGTGGTGGTCCAGTGCTGGATGTCCAGTTGGCGGCGGCTGGGCGCCTTGCCGTCGAGCTCGGCCAGCGATTGCAGGGTATTGGCCGGGCGGGCGGCGGTGTCCGGCTTGGCTGTGTTATCGGACTGGGCCGGGCGGGCCAGCAGGACGGCAACGGCCACCACCAGCACGATGATCGCCAGGCCGAACAGGGTGTAGCGCGGTGCGCTGCGATCACTCATGAGCGGACTCCTCGGGCAGTACATGGGCAACGCTCAGGCGTTCGCGGGTGAAGTAGGTGCGGGCGGCGGCCTGAATGTCCTGCGGGGTGACGCGCTTGAGATCGTCGAGCTCGCTGTCGATCAGTTTCCAGGACAGGCCGACCGTCTCCAGCTGGCCGATGGTGGTGGCCTGGCTGCTGATGGAGTCGCGCTCGTAGACCAGGCCGGCGATTACCTGGGCGCGCACGCGCTCCAGTTCCTCGGTGCTGGGTGGGGTGGTCTTGAGTTCGTCGAGCAGTTCCCAGACGCCTTTTTCAACCTCGGCCAGGGTCTTGTGCTTCTGCACGTTGGGCGTGGCCGAGATCAGGAACAGGCTGTCGCCGCGGGTGAAGGCGTCGTAGCTGGACGAGGCACCGGCCACCAGCTCCTGGCCGCGCTCCAGGCGCGCGGGCATGCGGGCGCTGTAGCCGCCGTCGAGCAAGGCCGAGATCAGGCGCAGGGCGTTGACGCTGCGCGGGTCCTTGGCGGTGGCCAGGGCCGGGACGTTGAAACCGTAGATCAGGCTGGGCAGTTGCGTGCGCAGGTGCAGGGTCAATTGGCGCAGGCCCGGTTCGGCCAGCTCCAGCGGCAGCTTGCTCGGCGGCACCGCACGCTTGGGGATGGGGCCGAAGTACTTCTGCGCCAGGGCTTTCACTTCGTCGGGCTTGACGTCTCCGACCACCACCAGGGTGGCGTTGTTCGGCGCGTACCAGGACTCGTACCAGTGGCGCAGTTCCTCGACCTTCATGCGCTCGAGGTCGGCCATCCAGCCGATGGTCGGGGTGTGGTAGCCGCTGGCCGGGTAGGCCATGGCGCTGAACAGCTCGAAGGCCTTGGCGTTGGGCTGGTCGTCGGTGCGCAGGCGGCGTTCTTCCTTGATCACCTCGATTTCCCGGCTGAACTCGTCGGCCGGCAGGCGCAGGCTGGCCAGGCGGTCGGCTTCGAGTTCGAAGGCCACCGGCAGGCGGTCGCGGGCCAGCACCTGGTAGTAGGCGGTGTAGTCGTCGCTGGTGAAGGCGTTTTCCTCGGCGCCGAGGTCGCGCAGGATGCGCGAGGCCTCGCCGGGGCCAACCTTGGCGCTGCCCTTGAACATCATGTGCTCGAGGGCGTGGGACAGGCCGGTCTGGCCCGGTGTCTCATAGCTGGAGCCGACCTTGTACCAGATCTGCGAAACCACCACCGGGGCGCGGTGATCCTCGCGCACGACCAGCTTCAGGCCGTTGTCGAGGATGAATTCGTGGGTGGGTTGCACATCGGCGGCCAAGGCCGCGAGCGGCAGGCACAACGTGCCGAGCAACAGGCCTGCGGCGCGGCGGGCTAGAGCATTCATACGGTGTTTAACCTGTTCGGCGGCCCGCTTGGGTTTAGCGTCGGCGGGCCAGGAGGTGCTAGGATACTGATCCGGTTGCCTGGCGACCATGCCTGTCGCCGTTCTGGCCCGCAGGCCCTAACGACAAAACGTTGCGCATGAACCAGATGGCTCCACGGTAGTCTGTTCTGCGTGACTCGAGAATTCCCGATGCGCCGCTGCTGGCCCATCGCTACCCTGAGATAGCCGTCTTCCATGTTTGGTTCCAACGACGACAAAAAAGCGCCGGCCGAGGCTGGCGAGAAGAAAGGCCTGTTCAGCTGGTTTCGCAAGAAGCCGCAGCCCACTGTCGCCGAACAGCCGCAAACCCCTGAAGCGCAGGTCGTAGAGCCGGCGGCGCCGGTCGAACCGGTGCCTGCGGTCGAACCGCCTGCTGCCGTTGAACCTGTTGCGCCGGTGCCCGCAGCGCCTGTGCCCGAGCCTGTGCCCGAGCCTGTGGTTGTCACGCCGTTGCCGACCCCTGCCGCAGAGCCGGTCGCGTCCGTGCCTGTGCAGGCGCCTGTAGTCGAGCCGATGACCGCCGAGCCCTTGCCGACTCCGGTCGTCGAGCCCGTGGTCGTCGAGCCCGCCCCGGCGCCGCTGGCCGAACCAGCTGCGCCGGTGAGCAACCTGGTGCTGCCGGTTGCCGAAGAGCCGGTGGCGCTGGTCCCTGACCTCGAGCCCAAGGCGCCCCCGGCTATTCCGGAGCGCCCGGCGGCCGAGCCGGAGGTGGTCGTGGCCGCCGTGGTGGCACCGGTGGTGGCTGAACCTGTCGTCACAGCCGTGGAGCCAGAGCCTGCCCCTGTCGTCACTGAGCCCGCCAAGCCTGGCTTCTTTGCCCGCCTCAAGCAGGGCCTGTCGAAGACCAGTGCCAGCATCGGCGAAGGCATGGCCAGCCTGTTCCTGGGCAAGAAAGTCATCGACGACGACCTGCTCGACGAGATCGAGACCCGCCTGCTGACCGCCGACGTCGGCGTCGAGGCCACCTCGACCATCGTCCAGAACCTGACCCAGAAAGTTGCCCGCAAGCAGTTGGCCGACGCCGACGCGCTGTACAAGTCGCTGCAGGAAGAGCTGGCCGCGTTGCTGCGCCCGGTCGAGCAGCCGCTGAAGATCGAGGCGCAGAACAAGCCCTACGTGATCCTGGTGGTTGGCGTGAACGGCGCCGGCAAGACCACCACCATCGGCAAGCTGGCTAAAAAGCTGCAGCTCGAAGGCAAGAAGGTCATGCTCGCCGCCGGGGACACCTTCCGCGCCGCCGCGGTGGAGCAGTTGCAGGTGTGGGGCGAGCGCAACCAGATCCCGGTGATCGCCCAGCACACCGGCGCCGACTCTGCCTCGGTGATCTTCGACGCCGTGCAGGCCGCCAAGGCCCGCAACGTCGATGTGCTGATCGCCGACACCGCAGGTCGTCTGCACACCAAGGACAACCTGATGGAAGAGCTGAAGAAGGTCCGTCGGGTCATGGGCAAGCTTGATGTCGAGGCGCCGCACGAGGTGCTGCTGGTGCTCGACGCCGGTACCGGGCAGAACGCCATCAGCCAGGCCAAGTACTTCAACCAGAGCGTCGAGCTGACCGGTCTGGCCCTGACCAAGCTGGATGGCACCGCCAAGGGCGGCGTGATCTTCGCCCTGGCCAAGCAGTTCAACATCCCGATTCGCTTCATCGGTGTGGGCGAGGGTATCGACGACCTGCGCACCTTCGAAGCCGAACCTTTCGTCAAGGCGCTGTTCGCCGAGCGTGAACCTTCATGATCCGATTCGAACAGGTAGCCAAGCGCTATCCCAATGGCCATGTCGGCCTGCACGAACTGAGCTTCCGGGCGCGGCGTGGCGAGTTCCTGTTCGTCACCGGCCACTCCGGCGCCGGCAAGAGCACCTTGCTGCGGCTGTTGCTGGCCATGGAGCGTCCGACCAGCGGCAAGCTGATGCTGGCGGGGCAGGATTTGGGGCAGATCAGCAACGCGCAGATCCCGTTCCTGCGTCGGCAAATTGGCGTGGTGTTCCAGAACCACCAGTTGTTGTTCGACCGCACCGTGTTCAACAACATCGCCCTGCCGCTGCAGATTCTCGGCCTGTCCAAGACCGAAATCGCCAAGCGCGTCGACTCGGCGCTGGAGCGTGTGTCGTTGAGCGACAAGGGCGAGCTGTTCCCGGCCGACCTGTCCACCGGTCAGCAGCAGCGCGTCGGCATCGCCCGGGCCATCGTCCACCAGCCGGCCTTGCTGCTGGCCGACGAACCCACCGGTAACCTCGACCCGCGCCTGGCCGCGGAGATCATGGGCGTGTTCGAGGACATCAATCGCCTCGGCACCACGGTATTGATCGCCAGCCACGACCTGGCGCTGATCGCGCGCATGCGCCACCGCATGCTGACGCTGCAACGCGGCCGCTTGATCGGCGATGGGGAGGCCGGGCAATGAGCACCACACGTACACCAAAGGTTTCCGAGCGCGTCGCGCCGAAAGCCGCCGATCCGCAGCCGTCGAAGCAAAAGCGTGGCGATCACGATGACGATGGCCCGGACTTGCGCAGCCTCCTGCACGCCTGGCTGGAAAGCCACCGTGCCAGTTTGGCCGACAGCTTGCGCCGCCTGGGCAAGCAGCCGATCGGCAGTTTCTTCACCTGCCTGGTGATGGCCGTGGCGCTGAGCATGCCCATGGGCTTGTCGTTGTTGCTCAAGAACGTCGAGAAACTCGGCGGTTCCTGGCAGCGCGCGGCGCAGATCTCGCTGTACCTCAAGCTCGATGCCAGCAGCCGCGATGGTGAGGCCCTGCGTGACGAGATCAAGGGCATGCCCGGTGTCGCCGAGGCCCAATACGTCAGCCGCGAGCAGGCGCTGGAAGAGTTCCAGCAACAGTCAGGCCTGGGCGAGGCGCTGCGCGAACTGCCGGACAACCCACTGCCCGGCGTGGTGGTGGTGACCCCGACCGAGGTCGACAAGCCAGCCCTGGAAGCCTTGCGTCAGCGCCTCTCCGAGCTACCTCGCGTGGAAGTGGCGCAGCTGGACCTGGTGTGGGTCGAGCGCCTGGCGGCGATTCTCAAGCTGGGTGACCGGTTCGTCTTCGGCCTGGCGGTGATGCTGATTTCCGCGTTGCTGTTAGTAATCGGTAACACAATTCGTCTACATATCGAAAACCGTCGGGTCGAGATCGAAGTGATCAAGCTCGTCGGTGGCACCGACAGCTACGTACGTCGGCCTTTCCTGTATATGGGCGCCCTGTATGGACTGGGTGCGGGCGTGCTGGCCTGGGGTATCCTGGCGTTCGGCCTGAACTGGCTGAACGACGCGGTGGTCGGGCTTTCCGGCCTGTATGGCAGTGATTTCGCCCTGGGTGGCGTGCCGGCCTCGGATGGCCTTTCGCTCTTGATTGGGGCGGTACTGTTGGGGTATATCGGTGCATGGATCGCAGTCGCTCGTCACCTGAACGAGCTTGCACCGCGATAAATGTTTCATGGCCAGTATTGACAAATTTTTCATCCTGGAACTTGTACAACGGTTCCTTGTCTATGCTGGCAGTGCCCAAAAGGCATGAGTCTGTAAGCCGGAGGTACTTGAATGACCAATTCGTTGCAACCTGCCTATGCCCTGGTTCCCGGTGCAAACCTGGAAGCCTACGTGCACACGGTCAACAGCATCCCCTTGCTGACGCCGGAGCAGGAGCGTGAACTGGCCGAGCGTCTCTACTACGAGCAGGATCTCGAGGCCGCTCGGCAAATGGTGATGGCCCACCTGCGTTTCGTTGTCCACATCGCCCGTAGCTATGCAGGCTACGGGCTGGCCCAGGCCGACCTGATCCAGGAAGGCAACGTTGGCCTGATGAAAGCGGTAAAGCGCTTCAACCCGGAAATGGGCGTGCGTCTGGTGTCCTTCGCGGTGCACTGGATCAAGGCCGAGATCCACGAGTTCATCCTGCGCAACTGGCGCATCGTCAAGGTGGCCACCACCAAGGCCCAGCGCAAGCTGTTCTTCAATCTGCGCAGCCAGAAGAAGCGCCTGGCCTGGCTGAACAACGACGAAGTGCATCGCGTGGCCGAAAGCCTTGGCGTTGAGCCCCGTGAAGTACGCGAGATGGAAAGCCGCCTGAGCGGTCATGACATGGCCTTCGACCCAGCGGCCGAAGCCGACGACGACAGCGCCTTCCAGTCGCCTGCGCATTACCTGGAAGACCACCGCTACGACCCGGCCGTGCAACTGGAAGACGCTGACTGGAGCGACAATTCCACCAGCAACCTGCACGAAGCCCTGCAAGGCCTGGACGATCGCAGCCGCGATATCCTTTACCAGCGTTGGCTGGCCGAGGAGAAGGCCACCTTGCATGAGTTGGCCGAGAAGTACAGCGTGTCGGCCGAGCGTATTCGCCAGCTGGAGAAGAACGCGATGAACAAGGTCAAGGCATTGATCACGATCTGATCGGCGCTTGGCTGGGTCGAAAAGGCCGCTTGCCTCCTGGGCAAGCGGCCTTTTCATTTGTCTTTCAGGTATCGCCTAACCCTTAGGAGCCGGCTTGCCGGCGAACACCGGTGTAGCCGGTGCCATCCATCGCGGTCAACGCCGGTGTGCAGGATCGAGCTGCATCAGGTAGCTCGGCCCGCCCAGTTGGCTCATTTGCCGGCGGATCCAGCCGGCGCGGCTGGCCACATAGGCACTGGGGCGGCTGGCACTCCACTTGATCGGGCTTGGCAGCACCGCGGCCAGCTGCGCGGCCTGTTGTCGCGTCAGGCGGCTGGCATCCACGCCGAAGTGATAGCGCGCCGCAGCCTGGGCGCCGAACACGCCTTTGCCCCATTCGGCGCTGTTCAGGTACACCTCGAGTATCCGCTCCTTCGACCAGAACAGCTCGATCAGCGCGGTGAACCAGGCCTCCAGGCCCTTGCGCAGCCAACTGCGCCCGGACCACAGGAACAGGTTCTTGGCCACCTGCTGGGTCAGGGTGCTGGCGCCACGCACCTTGCCGCCACGCTCGTTGTAGGCCAGCGCCGCCTGGATCGCGGGGATATCGAAGCCCCAGTGGCTGGCGAACTTCTGGTCTTCGCCGGCGATGACCGCCACCTTGAGCTCGTCGGAGATATCCGACCACGGCGTCCAGTCACGTTGCAGGTCGATCGGCTCGCCGCTGGCCCATGACTGCACCTTGCGTTCGACCATCAGCGCGGTGCCGGGCGGCGGCACCCAGCGCAACACCAGGACCACGGCGATGCTGCCAGCAGCGAACCAGAGCAGGGCGCGGGAAAGGCGGCGAAGAAGGGATGACAGCATGGTGATGGCTTGGCCGGACCGTTGGAACGGGCCATTATACAGACCCCTCCCGTGGAGTCGTCCCATGCTTCGCAGCTTCCTGATGCTCGCCGCGTTCTTCGGCTTTACCGGCGTCGCCCTCGGCGCTTTCGCCGCTCATGGCTTGAAAAGCCGCCTCAGCGCCGACTATCTGGCGATCTTTCATACCGGTGTCACCTATCAACTGGTGCATGCCCTGGCGATCCTTGGCGTGGCGGTGCTGTCGGCGCACTTGCCCGGGCGCCTGGTCGGCTGGGCCGGTGGCTTGTTCGCCGTGGGTATCCTGCTGTTTTCCGGTAGCCTCTACGCCCTCACGCTCAGCGGCCTGGGCAAGCTCGGCATGATCACCCCGCTGGGTGGCCTGTGCTTCCTTGCTGGCTGGCTTTGCCTGGGGCTGGCCGCCTGGCGGCTGGGCTGACCGGTCGGTCCACAATCGCGACTAATGGCGTGTGTCGCCCTTGGGTTGCAGGGCGGATCGGGGCTAGAATGCGGGCCCCCAAAGAACAATGGTGGCCGTGCGCATGCGCATTCAATTGAACGGTGAACCTTACGAACTGCCCGCAGGCGAGAGCGTCGCGGCGCTGCTGGGCCGGCTGGAGCTGGCCGGCCGCCGGGTGGCGGTGGAACTGAACCTGGACATCGTGCCGCGCAGCCAGCATGAGAGCACGCAGCTCAAGGACGGCGACCAGGTCGAGGTGGTCCACGCCATCGGTGGCGGCTAACCGCCCCTGAAACCTCGCCAGCAAAGTCCCGCAATCTTTCCTGAGGAACAACGATGAGCAACGTTCGCAGCGACAAGCCCTTCATCCTGGCCGGGCGCACTTTCCAGTCGCGCCTGCTGGTAGGCACCGGCAAGTACCGTGACATGGAAGAAACCCGCCTGGCCACCGAGGCCTCGGGTGCCGAGATCGTCACCGTCGCCGTGCGCCGTACCAACCTGGGCCAGAACGCGGGCGAGCCGAACCTGCTCGACGTGCTGTCGCCAGACAAGTACACCATCCTGCCGAACACCGCCGGTTGCTTCGATGCGACGGAAGCGGTGCGCACCTGCCGCCTGGCCCGTGAGCTGCTCGATGGCCGCAAGTCCCATGAGTCTAGGACGCTGGTGAAGCTGGAAGTGCTGGCCGACCAGAAAACCCTGTTCCCCAACGTCATCGAAACCCTCAAGGCCGCCGAAGTGCTGGTCAAGGAAGGTTTCGACGTGATGGTCTACACCAGCGATGACCCGATCATCGCCCGTCAGCTGGCCGAAGCCGGCTGCATCGCCGTCATGCCGCTGGCCGGCCTGATCGGTACCGGCCTTGGCATCTGCAACCCGTACAACCTGCAGATCATCCTGGAGGAATCCAAGGTGCCGGTGCTAGTCGATGCCGGCGTGGGTACCGCGTCCGACGCCACCATCGCCATGGAAATGGGTTGCGAAGCGGTGCTGATGAACTCGGCCATCGCCCATGCCCAACAGCCCGTACTGATGGCCGAAGCCATGAAACACGCCATCGTTGCCGGTCGCATGGCCTACCTGGCCGGTCGCATGCCGAAAAAACTCTATGCCAGCGCCTCTTCGCCGCTGGATGGTCTGATCAAGTAAGAGCTCCTGATGACTGAATCGCAAGAAACGCCGATCTCCGAAGACGGCGAAACCCGCCCGCACCGCCGTATCAAGAGCTTCGTGATGCGCGCCGGGCGCATGACCGAAGGCCAGCAGCGTGGCCTGGACCAGGGTGGCCCGCAGTTCATCCTGCCGCTGACCGACAGCCCGGTGGACTACGACCAGGTGTTCGGCCGTTCGGCGCCGCGCACCCTGGAGATCGGCTTCGGCATGGGCCACTCGCTGCTGGAAATGGCCGCCGCTTCGCCCGAGCTGGACTTCATTGGTGTCGAAGTGCACCGCCCGGGTGTCGGCGCGCTGCTCAATGGCGTGCTGACACAGGGGCTGAAGAACCTGCGGGTGTACGACTGCGATGCCATCGAAGTGCTCAACCGCTGCGTGGCGGACAACAGCCTTGACCGTCTGATGCTGTTCTTCCCCGATCCGTGGCACAAGGCGCGTCACCACAAGCGCCGGATCGTTCAGCTGGAGTTCGCCGAGCTGGTGCGCCGCAAACTCAAGCCCAGTGGCGTGTTCCACATGGCGACCGACTGGGAGCCCTATGCCGAGTACATGCTGGAAGTGATGAGCGCAGCGCCCGGCTATCGCAACCAGGCGGCTGATGGTACCTACGTGCCACGCCCGGAAGAGCGGCCGATCACCAAGTTCGAGCGTCGCGGCGAGAGGCTAGGGCATGGGGTGTGGGACCTGAAGTTCGAGAAGGTGGCCTGAGCTTCCCGCGCGCCTCTTTCTTACACTGGCTGCCGACACCTGGTCGCGGCTGTATAGCACATGTTATGTCTTCGCCGTCTAGCGGCTGTGTGAGCCTTCTGGTCCCGGGCATTGAAGCCCGACTCGGCCAGGAGGTTCACCATGTGCGTCGCGCGTTATTTCTCTTCTCCCCTTCGTTCGCTACTGACCGCTGCCATGCTGGGTATGACACCCGGTGTCAGTGTCGCGTCGGAGCCCCTTGACCACGGGATCGATACCTCTGCTATGGGGCTGTATCAACGCACGGTAGGGAGTGACGGGGCGTTCGGTCTGCGTCAAGTTACCCAGGGCACGGCATTTCTGTTCGACAGTGGCAGCGACGCCGCACCGGCTCTGTTGGTGACTAGCGGGCATGCGCTGCATGACGACGGCGATTTTGTCGGCGCGCAGTTGGCCGGGGTTGGCCAGATTAGTTTCGGTAGCGTTCCAGGTCGTTACTTTCAGGTCGCGCACGTGCGTTACCTGTCCCGCCGGGGTCTGGACTTCGCCATCCTCGAATTGCCCCAGACTCAGGGTGAGCTCAAGGCCTTGGGGCTTACGCCAATGACCCTGGCGGGGCGCAAGGCGCTCGATAGCGAGGTGGTTATCGCGACGACGCGCCTGAGCGGCAGTCAGAATGGCGTCGCCAGTTGGCCAGTGCAGGACCTGCCTTGGATCAACATGCAAACCGGCGAGGGAGTCTTGTACCGACACCTGCTGCGAGTGGAAGGCGCAAGCCTGCGTGATGGCGATTCCGGGAGCCCGGTAGTGGATGCCAGTCATGCCGTGGTCGCAGTCTTGCACACCGATCTTGAGGGGGCCGCGCATGCCGCTGACCTGAGTTTTCTCCCGGCTTGCTTGATCCAGGGGCGGTTCAATGCCCAAGCCCCAGGTTGCGGCTTGGGAAACACCTTCAATGCCATAGTGGAAAAGGACGAGGACAACCGCTTGATCTACAAGCAGTCCGATCACAGGCCGATTGTCATCGATCCGTCCGTGTACGCGACGACGTCCTTTTACCAGGCCAAGCTTGCGCAATGGCCGGAACAGTGCGAGGGCTCAGAAGGGTATGGCCCTGTGCGCGCATCGGGGGAGGCGCTGAACCTGTCGGTGGCCGGTTTTATCCTGGCGCCCGCCAATCCAACCGTACTGGCGCTGTGTGTATGGGGGCGCGCGACGGATGGGCCAGAGCCTGCCAACCGCAATGCCTTGGCCGTGCCGGTGCTGGTGCACCCGCCCGGGCCTGCGGCGCAACCGGAACTGAAGGTCAGCGCGCCTTACCTGGACTTTTATGGGCGCAGGGCCTATCGAGTGAGTGTTCCCTCAAGGCACATTTTGTTCCAGCGGGTGGAGTTCAAGCTAGGGCCTTGGCGGCGCACCGATTGTGCGAACCCCCTTCACTACGGCGATTTACCTGGCACGGGGACCGGGAAGATCATCATTCGACAAGATAGCCGGCTGTGTGCCGTGGGGATTGATCATGCAGGGCAGCGTTCGGTAGCGGTAGAGGCCAGGTTGCAACCTTGAATATCGATGACCGCAGGTTGCGCCCAAGCTCAACCGCGGCGGTCTGCCACCACGCCGATCAGCACTAGCACCACCAGCAACACCGGCGCCAAGGCATAGTTGTTGAACTGGGCCAGCCCTTTCACCACCCAAGGCGTCGCGTAGATCAGCGCCGCGCCACTGCCGATCATCACCAGCAGGGCCATGAACGGCACGCGCAGGGCGCCCGCCAGGCCGCCCAGGCGGCCTTCCACCCAGCTCTTGATGTCGGTGCCGAACAGCACCAGCAGGCAGCCCACCAGGGCCAGCGAGATCTCCGACAGGTTGCTGCGGCTCCAGCGGGAAACGGTCGAGAGCAGGTCCAGTACCAGGTCCATGGGTCATCCTTAGTTCAAGAAGTACTGCAGCAGGTCGTTGAGGAACAGCTGGCCGCGCGGTGTGGCCGCCAGCCGATCCGGTTCGACCTGCAAAAGGCCTTTTTGTTCGGCATCGCGGCGGGCCTGGGCAAGCTGGGTCAGTGGCAGGCCAGTGCGTTGGCTGAACAGCTCGGCTTGCACGCCATCGGTGAGGCGCAGCGCGTTCATCAGGAACTCGAAGGGCAGCTCAGCGGCCGGGAGCAACTTTTCACCGGCTTTGAACGGCTTGGCCGGGTTGAGATAGTCCTTGGGCAGGCGGGTCTTCCAGGTACGCAGGATACGCCCGTCGGGGAACGACAGCTTGCCGTGGGCGCCGGCGCCTATACCGATGAAGTCGCCGAAGCGCCAGTAGTTGAGGTTATGCCGTGCGGCCCGGCCGGCCTGGGCATAGGCCGAGACTTCGTATTGCTGGTAGCCATGTGCAGCCATCAACGCCTGCCCGGCCTCCTGGATGTCCCAGAGGATATCGTCCTCGGGCAGCTCCGGTGGCTGGTTCCAGAACACGGTGTTGGGCTCCACCGTCAGCTGGTACCACGACAGGTGCGTTGGCGCCAGTTCGATGGCCTGGCGCAGGTCGCCCAGGGCGTCGTCGAGCGACTGGTCTGGCAAGCCGTGCATCAGGTCCATGTTGAAGTTGTCGAAGCCCGCGGCGCGGGCCATGTCGGCTGCGCGCACCGCTTCGGCGCCATTGTGGATGCGCCCGAGTCTCTCGAGCTTGGCGGGCTGGAAACTCTGCACGCCGATGGACAGCCGGTTGATGCCGGTCTGGCGGTAGGCCTTGAACTTCTCCTGCTCGAAGGTGCCCGGGTTGGCCTCCAGGGTGATCTCGATGTCCGGGGCGAACGGGATGCGCTGTTCGACACCGCGCAGCAGGCGCCCCAATGCATCGGCGCTGAACAGGCTGGGGGTGCCGCCGCCGAAGAAAATCGTGCTGATAGGGCGGCCCTGAACGGCAGGCAGCTCCTGGTCGAGGTCGGCCAGCAGGGCATCGATGTATTCGGCTTCCGGCAGCGCCGGGCCGGCCTGGTGCGAGTTGAAGTCGCAGTACGGGCATTTACGCACGCACCAGGGAATATGGATATAGAGCGACAGCGGCGGGAGTTCGGGAAGGATCAGGCCCGCCGGCTGTACCAACAGCTTTTCGCTCATGCCAGGCCCAGACGCTGACGCAGCAGGGCCATGGCGCGGGCGCGGTGGCTGAGTTGGTTCTTGTCGGCAGGGGCCAGGTCGGCGCTGGAGCATTTGCGCTCCGGCACCCAGAACAGCGGGTCGTAGCCGAAGCCGTGTTCGCCGCTGGCCTCGAACAGGATACTGCCGTGCCACAGGCCTTCGCAGAGGATCGGCAGCGGGTCGTCGGCATGCCGTACCAGGGCCAGCACGCAGACGAACTGCGCGCCGCGCTGGTCTTCAGGCACATCCTTGAGCGCATCGAGCAGCTTGGCGTTGTTCGCCGCGTCGCCCTTGCCGTCGGCGTAGCGCGCCGAGTAGATGCCCGGCGCGCCGCCGAGGAAGTCCACCGCCAGGCCCGAGTCGTCGGCCAGGGCCGGCAGGCCGGAGATGCGTGCGGCGTTGCGGGCCTTGAGTATGGCGTTCTCGACGAACGACAGGCCGGTCTCCTCCGGCTCTACCTGGCTGAATTCGCCGATCGAACGCAGCTGCACGGACTCGCCGAGCATGGCTTGCAGTTCCTTGAGTTTGCCGGCGTTGTGGCTGGCCAATACGAGTTGCTGGAAATTCATCATTCGCCTGGGAACACTTCCTGGTTGAAGCTGAGTGTGTGGCTGACGCCGCCGGATTCGATGTTGAGGTCGAAGGTGACGGTCTCGGCCTGGTCGATCTTGAACTGGGCGATATAGTAAACCGCGCCCTGGTCGGTGATCTGCTTGAACGACAGTGGGTTGCTGCGCCCGGTCAGGTCCTTCACGGTGCCGCTGACCACCGCCATGGCCGGCTTGCCGGCCTTGAGCACGGCGATGTTGAGCACGCCCTGGTTCTTGCTGCGGGTCAGGCCCGTGGCTGCGGCGATCTCCGGTTGCAGCATGCTCGAGGTGAAGGCGCTGTAGTGCACCGTCACGTCGCCGAAGTCCTGCTTGCGCTCGGGCCTGGCGGCATCGGCAGCCAGTACCGGCAAGGCCAGGCACAGGCTGATCAGAAACAGTGCTAGTCGACGCATGATCGCATTCCTCCGTTCGCAAGGGTCAGACCGCGAGCTGGTGCTCCTGCAGGCCCGGGCTGCTGACCCGATAGATACCGATTTCACCTAGAAGATTAGGCCAAAGCCGGCCGCCCAACCCATTACGGTGCAGGCGGTCGACGGCCAGGCGGTCGAGCACCTTGGCACTGCGTTCGTGGCACAGGTTCTCGAAGTCTTCGAAGGTGCAGAAGTGGATGTTCGGGGTGTTGTACCAGGTATACGGCATGAAGTCCGATACCGGCATGCGACCCTTGGTCGCCAGGTACCAGCGGCAGCGCCAGTGGCCGAAGTTGGGGAAGGTGATGATGCACTGGCGGCCCACCCGCAGCATCTCGTCGAGGATCCGGTCGGGGTATTCCACGGCCTGCAAGGCCTGGGTCATGACCACCACGTCGAAGCTGTTGCTGGCGAAGTTGCCCAGGCCCTTGTCGAGGTCCTGTTCGATCACGTTGACGCCCTTGGCCACGCAGGCGGCGATGTTGTCGGCGTCGATCTCCAGGCCATAGCCGGTGACGTTCTTGCGCTCGCGCAGCGAGGCCAGCAGTTCGCCGTTGCCGCAACCGAGGTCGAGTACCCGGCTGCCGGCGGGGATCCAGTCTTGGATGATTTCCAGGTCGGCTCTCATGGGGTCCTCAGACGGCGATGCGGTTCATGTAGTTGGCGAAACCCTGCATATAGCGGGGCGTCGGGATGAGGAAGGCGTCGTGGCCGTAAGGCGAGTCGATGTCCAGGTAGCAGACGTTCTTGCGCGCGGCCATCAGGGCGTCGACGATCTCCCGCGAACGGGCCGGCGAGAAGCGCCAGTCGGTGGTGAACGACATGATGCAGTAGTCCGCCGTCACATGTGCCAGGGTGGCCGCCAGGTCGCCGCCGTGGGCGGCGGCCGGGTCGTAGTAGTCCAGTGCCTTGGTCATCAGCAGGTAGGTGTTGGCATCGAAGCGCCCGGAGAACTCCTCGCCTTGGTAGCGCAGGTAGCTCTCGACCTGGAATTCGACGCTGTGGAAGTCGTAGTTGAGCTTGTCGCTCTTGAGCTCGCGGCCGAATTTCTCGCCCATCGAGTCGTCCGACAGGTAGGTGATATGGCCGACCATGCGTGCCAGCATCAGGCCGCGTTTGGGGATCACACCCTGGTCCTGGAACGAACCACCGTGGAATTCAGGGTCGGTGAGGATCGCCTGGCGCGCCACTTCGTTGAAGGCGATGTTCTGTGCCGACAGCTTGGGCGCCGAGGCGATGTCCACGCAGTGGCGCACCCGGTCGGGGTAGGTGATGGTCCATTGCAGCGCCTGCATGCCGCCCAGGCTGCCGCCGACGATGGCCGCCCAGGTCTGGACGCCTAAGCGATCGGCCAGGCGTGCCTGGCTGTGCACCCAGTCTTCCACGGTCAGTACCGGAAAGTCGGCGCCGTAGGGCTTGCCAGTGACTGGGTTGAGGCTGCTGGGGCCGGTGCTGCCGTTGCAGCCGCCGAGGTTGTTCAGGCTGACCACGAAGAATCGGTTGGTATCGATTGGCTTGCCGGGGCCGATGCAGCTGTCCCACCAGCCCGGCTTGCGGTCGGTGGCGGCATGGTAGCCGGCGGCGTGGTGGTGGCCGGACAACGCATGGCAGATCAGCACGGCATTGCTGGCGGCGGCGTTGAGGGTGCCATAGGTTTCGTAGATGAGCTCGTACGAGGCCAGGGAGCGGCCACAAGCCAGGGCCAGCGGTTCATCGAACCGGGCAATTTGCGGTGTTACCAGACCGACGGAATCTTCGGGAAGGACAGTGGACATCGACCCTGCTCACGCTTGACGGAGGCGTAAGTCTAAAGAGCGCTACCCCCAGCGGCAAGCAAAGGCTTGCCGCTGGAAGTGTCGATGTAGCGGGGCGGATCAGATCATCCGCCACAGCTCCTGCGGCATGCCGGCGTAGGCGGCCAGTTGCGGCATGAGGAACGACTGGATCACCTGGATGGCGATGAAGGCGAAGATCGGCGAAATGTCCATGCCGCCGAGGTTCGGCACCAGGCGGCGGAACGGCGCCAGCACCGGCTCGCTGATCTGGTAGGCCAGCTCGGCGGCCGGGTTGTGGCTGTTCGGCGCGACCCACGAGACGATGACCATGACGATCATCGCCACCCAGAATATTTTCAGGAACAGCGAGGTGATGCCCAGGATCGACCACATCAGCAGGTGCAGGATGTCGCCGAAAGTGCCGTAGGTGACCATCAGCACGAAGGCCATCAATAGCGCCTGGATGATGATCGACAGCAGCAGCGACGAGGTGTCCAGGCCGGCGATGCTGGGGATCACCCGGCGCAGCGGCTTGAGCAGCGGCTGGGTGGCGCGCACGGCGAACTGGCTGAGTGGGTTGTAGAAGTCGGCCTTGACCAGCTGCAGCACGAAGCGCAGCAGGACGATCACCAGGTACAGGCTGACCAGGGTTTGCACCACGAAGATCGCGGCGCCGGACAGTGCATTCATCAAAGGCTCCTTATTTGCCCAGTTGTTCGGCCAGTTCGGCGGAGCGGGTCGCCGCGGCTTGCAGTGCCTGCTCGACGATCGCCTCGAAACCGCTGGCCTGGAACGACTTGATCGCCGCTTCCGTGGTGCCGGCCGGCGAGGTCACGCGACGGCGCAGTTCGGCGGCGTCGACGTCGCTGGACACCGCCATGCGCGCGGCGCCCAGGGCGGTTTGCAGGGTAAGTTGCGAGGCGGTTTCGCGCGGCAGGCCGAGTTTCTCGCCGGCGGCGGTCATGGCTTCGATCAGCAGGAAGAAGTACGCCGGACCGCTGCCGGAAACGGCGGTGACGGCGTCCAGTTGCTGTTCCTGTTGCAGCCACAGGGCGGTGCCCACCGCGGACAACAATTGCTCGGCTTGCTGACGTTGTTCGGCGGACACTTGCTCGGTTGCATACAGGCCGCTGACGCCCTGGCGCAGCAGCGCCGGGGTGTTGGGCATGCAGCGCACCACCGGGACCGCGCCCAGCCAGGCCTGCAGGCTGGCGCAGGTGATGCCGGCGGCGATCGAGACGACCAGTTGGCCGGGTTGCAGGTTGGGTTTGAGCGTTTCGCAGACCGCCTTCATTACCTGCGGCTTGACCGCGAGGACGATCACGTCCACGCCATCGATGGCCTGGGCGTTGCTTTCGAAGGCTTCGATGCCATGTTCGGCCTGGATCCGCGCGCGGGTCTCGGCACCCGGGTCGCTGGCACGAATCTGCGCGGCGTCCAGGCCCTGGGCACGCAGGCCGCCGATCAGGCTGGCGGCCATGTTGCCGGCGCCGATAAAGGCAATACGAGTCTTGCTCATGTCAGGTCCTTGAGGGAAAGAGTGAGTTAAGCATGGATTCAGGCCTGGCCGTAGTCGCGGGCACCGAACAGGGCGGTGCCGATGCGGACCCAGGTCGCACCCTGGGCGATGGCGGCTTCCAGGTCGTGGCTCATGCCCATCGACAGGGTGTCCAGGCCAAGGTCCAGTTGCGCCTGAAGCTGGCGCAGCGTGGCGAAGGCGGCCTCTTGCTCGGCGCGGTCCTCGGTTGGCTCTGGAATCGCCATCAGCCCGCGCAGGCACAGGCCGGGCAGGGCCTTCACCGCCTGGGCCAGGGCCGGCAGTTCGGCGGGCGCGCAACCGGACTTGCTGTCCTCGCCACTTACATTCACTTGCAGGCAGATGTTCAGTGGCGCCAAGTCGGCAGGGCGCTGCTCGGAGAGGCGTTGGGCGATCTTCAGGCGGTCCACGGAATGTACCCAGTCGAAGTGCTCGGCGATGGCCTTGGTCTTGTTCGACTGAATGGGGCCAATGAAGTGCCAGATCAAGGGCAGGTCGGAAAGTGCCTGTTGTTTGGTCAGGGCTTCCTGAAGGTAATTCTCACCCACATCGCGCAGGCCGGCCGTGTAGGCCTCGCGGATAGCGCTGGCGGGCTTGGTCTTGCTCACCGCCAGCAGCTGGACGCTGGCTGGATCGCGCCCGGCGGCCCTGGCCGCGCTGTCGATGCGGCGGGCAATGGCGGAAATGTTGTCTGCTAGGGTGGACATGGTTCGTCGCCGACGGTTTTGGGGTCTGCGGCATTCTACCTGCTTGATCGCCGTTGGGGAGTCTCATGGATGTGACCGCGCTGCTGGGCCAGGCCGTTGCCGCCGGTGCCAGCGACCTGCACCTGGCCGTGGGCGAACAGCCATTGCTGCGTCTGGCTGGCGTGCTGCAGCGGTTGGACCTCGCGCCGTTGACAGCACAGGGGCTGGAACAAGGCATGGCCAAATTGCTGAATGATGGCCAGTGCCAGCAATGGCGAAGCGCAGATGAACTGGACCTGGCGTTGAGCCTGCCTGGCCTGGGCCGATTTCGGCTAAACCTGTTTCGTCAGCGCAATGGGCTGGGTGCCAGCGTGCGCTTGATACCGGCACAGGTGGCGGATATCGAGACGCTTGAACTGGCGGAGGTCTTTGAGCATGTCGTTCGATATCGGGAAGGCCTGGTGCTGGTGGGCGGGCCGACCGGCAGCGGCAAGTCCAGTACATTGGCGGCGCTGGTCGACCGCCTGAACCGCGACCATGCGCTGCACATCGTCACCCTCGAAGACCCGATCGAAGTTATCCACAGCAGTCAGCGCAGCCTGGTCAGCCAACGCGAGGTCGGGCGTCATAGCCGAGACTTTGCCCAGGGCCTGCGCAGTGCGCTGCGCCAGGATCCGGATGTGATCATGATCGGTGAGCTGCGCGACCTCGAGAGCATTCGCCTGGCGCTGCGGGCGGCGGAAACCGGGCATTTGGTATTGGCCACCGTGCATACGCGCTCGGCGCTGAACAGCATCGACCGGTTGGTGGAGGTATTCGCGCCGGAGGAAAAGCCGCTGGTGCGCACGCTGCTTGCCGACTCGCTGCGCCTGGTGGTCGCACAGGTGCTGGTCCAGCGTCGCGATGGCGGGCGGGTGGCGGCGCGCGAGGTGCTGGTGGCGACGCCTGCGGTGCGCAACCTGATCCGCGAGGGGCGGATGACGCAGGTCTACTCGTTGATGCAGGCTGGCGGGGCGATCGGGATGCGGACGATGGACGCGGCGATGCAGGTGCTGAAGGTGCGGGGTGTGCTGTAGGAGCCGGCTTGCCGGCGAGCACCCAGGCGCTGCGGCGCCTGCTTGGCCAGCAGGGCTGGCTCCTACAGGGTGCCGTGGCTTAGCGTTTGGCCAGGCGCAGTGCCTGTTGGTCTTTGGGTAGCACGCGCTTGGCCACTACGTAGTGTTTTTGCCAGTAGGGCTTGTCCAGGCTGTCGATACTCACCCGCTTGCCGGTGCGCGGCGCGTGGATGAAGCGGTCGTTGCCCAGGTAGATGGCCACATGGTTGACCCGGCGGCTCTTGATGTTGAAGAAGATCAGGTCGCCTGGCTTGAGGTCACCCTTGGCCACCTTCACGCCCTGGCCCCGAGCCATGGCGTTGGATGTGCGGGGCAGGTCGACATCGGCCACGTCGTTGAAGGCGTACTTGACCAGGCCACTGCAGTCGAAGCCCTTCTTCGGGCTACTGCCGCCCCAGCGATAGGGCGTGCCCAGTACGTTAACCGCGCGGCTGAGCACTTCGCTGCTTTGCTTGGGTGACATTGCCACGGCCTGCAGGCCCGCGGCCTGTTGCTTGGCGGCATTGCCAGGGCGGGCACGCAGGGTGGTGTTGCGGTATTGAACCGGGGCGCGTTTCACCGTGGCATCGGCATTGGCCGTGTAACCGGTGAAACCGCTGGGGAGTCGTTGCTCACGGTTGGTGGCGTGGGCGGCCAGGGGCAATAAAAGGCAGAGGGTCAGCCATGTCTTGAAAAAAGGTGGCATAGATGAAGCTCTTATAGGTGTTGGCGCGCAACTTTATAACAGCTTTTTGATCAAATTCTGATCCGTTGGTCGCTCAGCCACGTACCATATGTCGGGTCAACACGGAAAAGTCACATTTTCCGTTAGAAAATTTTCGGCTAACCCACGAGGGCTTCGAATGAATGGTTATCAACAGGGTGTGCCTGCGCACGACACCCACAGCAAGGTCCTCGGCTACCTGCTGTGGATCTTCGGCTTCACCGGCTCGCACCGTTTCTACTATGGCAAGCCGATAACCGGGACGATCTGGTTCTTCACCCTCGGTTTGCTGGGCATCGGCTGGTTGATCGACTTGTTCCTGATCCCATCGATGGATCGCGAGGCGGACACGCGCTTCGAGTCGGGCGGCGTGGATTACAACCTGGCGTGGATCCTGTTGACCTTCCTGGGCATTTTCGGCGTGCACCGGCTGTACCAGGGCAAATGGATCAGTGCGTTGATCTACCTGTTCACCGGCGGTTTGTTCCTGCTCGGTGTGCTGTATGACTTCTGGACACTCAACAGCCAGATTTCCCAGGTCAACGCCGAGCGGCGCCGGGTTTGATAGCGGCAAGCTGCGAGCCACAAGCTGCAAGAAGAGGTACAGGTCGATCCTGCTTTTTCTTGACGCTTGAGGCTCGTGGCCTGGCGCTTACTGGCGGCGCTGTTGCAACAGCAGGTTGCTGAAGCCTGCCCCGGCCAGTTGCTTTTGCGCCACGGTCAGCTGTTCGCGGTTGCTGAACGGGCCGACCATCACGCGGTACCAGGTCTCTTCCTTGACCGTCCCCGACTCAACCTTCACCGCCTGGCCGAGCAGGATGATCTGTGCACGGACCTTGTCGGCGTCCGCCTGCTTGCGGAACGAGCCGGCCTGCAGGAAGAACTGGGTGGTGGCCGCCGGCTTGATCACCGGTGGTGCCGGTGGCGGTGTCTGGCCCAGCAAAGCGGCCTGGGCGCGCGCGGTGTCGATCTTCGCCGCCTCTGCAGGGGTGACCGGAGTGCTCGGCACCGGTGGCTGCGCCGGTACCGGCGGGGTTTTCTCCGGCACGGCCTCGGGCGGCACGATCACCTCCGACTCCGGCAGCAGGGTGTAGAAGTCGTACTTCGGCTTCACCGGCTGCTGGGGTGTCGGTGTGGTGGTCTTGCTGGCCTCGGCGACTCGCTCCGGTTTCTGCTGCTCGGGCTTGGCGCGCTTGATATCGCCGCCGCCGGGTTCGAGCTTCATCAGGAATACGATAAAGGCGCCCACGGTCAGGCCGACCGCCAGCCACACCCAGCCGGGAATCGGCTGCTTGGCGGGTGGCTGGTGGCGGCTGGCGCCGCGCTTGGGCGCGGGTTTTTTCTTTGCAGCCAACTTACATGCGCTCCAGGGTTTCCAGGCCGAGCAGTTCCAGGCCCTGCTTGAGGGTGCGGCCGGTCAGGGCGGCCAGGCGCAGGCGGCTCTGCTGTTGTTCGGCGGTATCGGCGGAGAGGATCGGGCAGTTCTCATAGAAACTGGAGAACAGGCCGGCGAGGTCGTACAGGTAGCTGCACAGTACGTGTGGAGTACCTTTTTCGGCAACGTTGTTGAGGATTTCGCCGAACTGCGCCAGGCGCGCGGCCAGGTCCTGTTCGTGCGCGGCTTGCAGGACGATGGTGCCGTCGATCTCGCCAAAGCCTTTGCCCAGCTTGCGGAACACGCCGGCCACCCGGGTGTAGGCGTACAGCAGGTACGGTGCGGTGTTGCCTTCGAAGTTGAGCATCAGTTCGAAGTTGAAGCTGTAGTCGCTGGTGCGGTGCTTGGACAAGTCGGCGTACTTGACCGCGCCGATGCCGACCACCTCGCCGATGTGGCGCAGTTCGTCCTCGGCCAGCGAGGGGTTCTTTTCCTTGACCAGCGCGTAGGCACGGTCCTTGGCCTCGGTAAGCAGGTCGATCAGCTTGACGGTGCCGCCATCGCGGGTCTTGAACGGGCGGCCGTCGGCGCCGTTCATGGTGCCGAAGCCCATGTGCTCCATTTTCATCGGGTGGCCGACGAAGCCGGCGCGGCGGGCCACTTCGAACACCTGGTTGAAGTGCAGGGCCTGGCGCTGGTCGACGAAGTACAGGGCGCGATCAGCCTGCAGCTTGTTGCTGCGGTAGCGCACGGCGGCCAGGTCGGTGGTGGCGTACAGGTAGCCGCCGTCGGCCTTCTGCACGATCACCGGCAGTGGGTCGCCCTCGGCGTTCTTGAATTCGTCGAGGAACACGCACTGGGCGCCCTGGTCCTCGACCAGCAGGCCCTTGGCCTTGAGGTCGGCGACCACGTTGGCCAGGTCGGCATTGTAGGCGCTCTCGCCCATCACGTCGGCCATGGTCAGCTTGACGTTGAGCAGCTCGTAGGTTTTTTGGCAGTGCGACAGCGAGATGTCCTTGAAGCGCGTCCACAGCGCCAGGCACTCGGGGTCGCCGGCTTGCAGCTTGACCACCAGGCCACGGGCGCGGGTGGCGAACTCTTCGGACTCGTCGAAGCGTTTCTTCGCGGCGCGGTAGAAGTTCTCCAGATCTGACAGCTCGTCACTGGTGATCGGGTTTTCCTGGAGGTAGGCCATCAGCATGCCGAACTGGGTACCCCAGTCACCCACGTGGTTCTGGCGGATGACGTCGTCGCCGAGGAACTCCAGCACCCGCGCGACGCTGTCGCCGATGATGGTCGAGCGCAGGTGGCCGACGTGCATTTCCTTGGCCAGGTTCGGTGCCGACATGTCGATGACGACTTTCTCGGCCGGGCCAGCCTTGCGCGCACCCAGATGGGCATCGGCCAGGGCGGCGTCGAGGCGCTGGGCCAGGGCGGCGGTGTTCTGGAAGAAGTTCAGGAAGCCGGGGCCGGCGATCTCGACCTTGGTGATGTCAGGGCTTTTCGGCAGGGCGTTGATCAGCTTCTCGGCCAGGTCGCGCGGCTTCATGCCGGCCGGCTTGGCCAGCATCATGGCGATGTTGCTGGCGAAGTCGCCGTGGGTCTTGTCCCGGGCGTTTTCCACCTGGATCGCCGGCGTCAGCCCTTCAGGCAGCACACCGTCGGTGACGAGTTGGGTGAGGGCTTGCTGGATCAGCTGGCGAATGGTGTCTTTCATGAGGGTCTCTTTTCGACCGCAAGCGCGGTGGAGCGCTTCGATGCGCAGGTGGAAAAACTGGGCATTATCCGTTGCCCGGCGCGGGTTGCCAACCTTTGAGCGGATAGCGCCAAGCTTCAAGCTGTAAGCCGCAAGCTGCAAGCGTCAGTGCAGGGCTGCTTTTTCTTGAAGCTTGCAGCTTGTCGCTTAGTACAGATCGACCGGATCGACATCCAGCGACCAGCGCACTTGGCGCCCCGATGGCATCTGCTCCAACACTAGCAACCAGGCGCTGATCAGTCGATGCAGGGGCGCCCGGGCATTGGCCTGGAGCAATAGTTGCGCGCGGAACCGGCCCGCCCGTCGCTCCATTGGCGCAGGCACCGGGCCCAGCAGCTCGATGCCGTGCAGGCCTTGCTCGCGCAGCAGGCGCTCGGCGGCGCTGCAAGCCTCGTCGAGGAAACCCTCGGCCTGGCCCGGCTTGTGCGCATCGGCGCGTAGCAGGGCCAGGTGGGCGAACGGTGGCAGGCCGGCGGCGCGGCGCTCGCTCAGGGCCTGCTCGGCGAAGGCGAAGTAGCCCTGCTCGGTGAGTTGCACCAGCAGTGGGTGGTCGGCCAGGTGGGTCTGCACTATCACCTTGCCGGGCTCCTCGGCGCGGCCGGCGCGGCCGGCCACCTGGACGATCAGCTGGGCCATGCGCTCGCTGGCACGGAAGTCGCCGGAGAACAGCCCACCGTCGGCATCGAGGATGGCCACCAGGGTCACCCGCGGGAAATGGTGCCCCTTGGCTAGCATCTGGGTGCCGACCAGGATGCTCGGCTGGCCGCGCTGGATGGTGCTGAACAGCTGGTGCATGGCGTCCTTGCGCGAGGTGCTGTCGCGGTCCACGCGCAGGACCGGATACTCGGGGAACAGCACCTTCAGGCGCTCTTCGGCGCGCTCGGTACCGGCACCCACCGGGCGTAGGTCGACATGGGCGCACTGGGGGCACTGCAGCGGCAGGCGCTCGTCATAGCCGCAATGGTGGCAGCGCAGCACGCCCGAGCGTTGGTGCACGGTCATGCGCGCGTCGCAGCGCGGGCATTCCGACAGCCAGCCGCAGTCGTGGCACAGGAGGGTCGGGGCGAAACCGCGGCGGTTGAGGAACACCAGCACCTGCTGGCCGGCCTCCAGGGTCTGGCGGATGGCCTGTTGCAACGGGCCGCTGATGCCGCTGTCCAGCGGCAGGCTGCGCACATCCAGGCGCAGGAAGCGTGGTGGCTTGGCGTCGCCGGCGCGTTGGTTCATGCGCAGCAGGCCGTAGCGGCCGCTGTGGGCGTTGTGCAGGCTCTCCAGCGACGGCGTGGCCGAGCCCAGCAGGATAGGCACGTTCTCCTGGTGCGCGCGCACCACCGCCAGGTCGCGGGCGTGGTAGCGCAGGCCTTCCTGCTGTTTATAGGAGCCATCGTGCTCCTCGTCGATGATGATCAGCCCGGGGTTCTTCATCGGCGTGAACAGCGCCGAGCGGGTGCCGATGATGATATCGGCCTCGCCGTCGCGGGCCGCCAGCCAGGCGTCCAAGCGCTCGCGGTCGTTTACCGCCGAGTGCAGCAGGGCGATACGGGCGTTGAAACGCTGTTCGAAGCGTTGCAGGGTCTGCGGGCCGAGGTTGATCTCGGGGATCAGGATCAATGCCTGCTTGCCGGCCTCGAGGGTCTCGCGGATCAGTTGCAGGTAGACCTCGGTCTTGCCGCTGCCGGTGACCCCGGCCAGCAAATAGGCGTGGAAGGCGCCGAAGCCCGCGCGTACGGCCTCGAAGGCAGCACGTTGTTCTTCGTTTAGCGGCAGCTCTGGCTGGGCCAGCCAGTGTTCGTGGCGCGCGGCCGGCAAATGGCGGCGTACTTCGACCTGCACCAGTTCCTTGGCCAGCAGCAGGTCGAGGCTGTCCTTGTTCAGGCCGAGCTTGCCCAGCAGCGCGTGAGCGACACCGTGGGGGTGCTGTGACAGGGTCTTGAGCGCATCGCGCTGGCGCGGCGCACGGGCGATGCGAGGGTCCTCCAGGCGCGCGCCGGGGGCAACGTGCCAGAAACGCTCCTGGCGGGCCTCGGCCGGCTCGCCTTGGCGCAGCAGCGTCGGCAGGGCCCAGCTGAGGGTATCGCCGAGGCTGTGCTGGTAATACTGGGCAGTCCACAGGCACAGCTTGAACAACGCTGGCGGCAGCGGCGAGGTTGGGTCGAGCAGAGCGCTGGCGGGCTTGAGCTTGTCGGCCGGCACTTCGCTTTTGTCGGCGACCTCCACCAGTACGCCGATCATCTCGCGTCGGCCGAACGGCACACGGATGCGCATGCCGGGGGCCAGCGCCTGGCGCGCCATGCTCGCGGTGGCCCGGTAGTCGAACAGGCGACGCAGGGGCGAGGGCAGGGCAAGGCGCAGGATGACGTTGGACACGCGGAAGGTCTCTGGAGGGCGTTTCACAAATCAGGCGAGCCTAGCAGACGACAGCCGGTGCAAGCGACAACTTGCGCTGGCACCGTGCTCTGGTATTATTCGCCGCCTAATTACGTGCGGTATTCAACAATAGGTGTTGGGTGGCGGCACGCAGCTCGAGGAAGTGACCATGAAAGCAGATATTCATCCGAACTACGAAGCGGTTGCAGTCACCTGCAGCTGCGGCAACAAATTCGAAACCCGTTCGACCCTGGGTAGCACCCTGGCGATCGACGTTTGCAACCTGTGCCACCCGTTCTACACCGGTAAGCAGAAAGTCCTGGACACCGGTGGTCGCGTACAGAAGTTCGCCGATCGCTTCGGTATGTTCGGTACCAAGAAGTAATCATGCGCATGGCGAATCTCTCGAGGTTCGCGCTGTTGCAAAAGAAGGCGCCCCTTGTGGGCGCCTTTTTTGTGGGCGCGATCTGGCATTTTCCAGCCCAGGCGTTCTGCCCGTTGCCCAAGCAGGCGCAGCAGGTGGAGGTGCGCACAGTGGTCGATGGCGACACCCTGCGCTTGGTCGATGGCCGCAGTGTGCGGCTGATCGGTATCAATGCGCCGGAAATCGGCCGCAAGGGGCGTACCAGCGAACCCTATGCCGAGGCGGCCAAGCGGCGCCTGCAGGCCTTGGTCAAGGCTAGCGACGGACGGATCGGGCTGGTGCCGGGGGCTGAGTCCAGGGACAAGTACGGGCGCACCCTGGCGCACATCTATGGCCGTACTGGCGACAATTTCGAAGCACAACTGCTCAGCGAAGGCTTGGGCTATCGGGTTGCCATTGCTCCCAACGTCAGCCTGTCGGGCTGCCAGCAGCAAGCCGAGCACACGGCGCGCAGGTCGGCTGTCGGGCTATGGCGGCAGTCGCCGGTGCTGCGCGCCGGGGACATCCGCCAGTCCGGCTTTGCCGTCATCAGCGGTAAAATCACAAATATCGAGCGCAATCGTGGTGGTACCTGGCTGGAGCTCGACGAGCACGTGGTATTGCAGGTCCCCGCTCGTCTGCAACGCAGCTTCCCTGCCAGCTTCTTCGCTAACCTCAAGGGACGCCAGGTCGAGGCGCGCGGTTGGGTGCTGGATCGTTCCCGCAAAGGCGGGCTCAAGCCCGGGCAGCGACGCTGGCTGTTGCCATTGACCGATCCGAGCATGGTGGAGCCCAAATAGTTGTAGACAGTTTGCTATTAGATTGTACACACTGGGCCCGGTAAGCCCCGTGGGTTATAGCGTAAAGTCGTAGGCCAGAGGCCTTGACACCGAGTGACCGGGCAGTCTTGTCGCCCCCCGGCTCTTTGCGTATCCTCGGCGGTCCGTCAGAACAGTAAACAGCGGAATGCCCATCATGTCAGACCTGAAAACCGCCGCTCTCGAATACCACGCTCAGCCTCGTCCGGGGAAACTGAGCGTCGAGCTCTCCAAGCCCACCGCCACTGCCCGCGACCTCGCCCTGGCCTACAGCCCAGGCGTCGCCGAACCCGTGCGTGAGATCGGTCGTGATCCAGAGCTGGCCTACAAGTACACCGGCAAGGGCAACCTGGTCGCGGTGATTTCCGATGGCACCGCCATCCTCGGTCTGGGTGACCTCGGCCCGCTGGCCTCCAAGCCAGTGATGGAAGGCAAGGGTGTTCTGTTCAAGCGTTTCGCCGGTATCGATGTGTTCGACATCGAAGTCGAGTCCGAGAGCCCGCAGGCTTTCATCGACACCGTACGCCGCATCTCCATCACCTTCGGTGGCATCAACCTCGAGGACATCAAGGCGCCAGAGTGCTTCGAGATCGAGCGCACCCTGATCGAGCAGTGCGACATCCCGGTGTTCCACGATGACCAGCATGGCACTGCCATCGTCACTGCGGCCGGTATGATCAACGCCCTGGAAATCGCCGGCAAGAAGCTCGAAGACGCCAAGATCGTCTGCCTGGGTGCCGGTGCCGCCGCCATCTCCTGCATGAAGCTGCTGGTGAGCATGGGTGCCAAGGTCGAGAACATCTTCATGATCGACCGCAGCGGCGTGATCCACGCTGGCCGTGACGACCTGAACCAGTACAAGGCCCAGTTCGCCCACGCCACCGACAAGCGCACCCTGGCCGACGCCCTCGACGGCGCCGATGTGTTCGTCGGCCTGTCCGGCCCGAACCTGCTGAGCGCCGAAGGCCTGAAATCGATGGCGGCCAACCCGATCGTGTTCGCCTGCTCGAACCCTGATCCGGAAATCAAGCCAGAGCTGGCCCACGCCACTCGCAGCGACGTGATCATGGCCACCGGTCGTTCCGACTACCCGAACCAGGTCAACAACGTATTGGGCTTCCCGTTCATTTTCCGTGGTGCCCTGGACGTTCGCGCCAAGCGCATCAACGAAGAAATGAAGATCGCCGCCGCCATCGCCCTGAAGGACCTGGCCAAGCAGCCGGTGCCGCAGGAAGTGTGCGAGGCCTACGGTGTGCAGGCCCTGGAATTCGGCCGTGAATACATCATTCCGAAGCCTCTGGACGCACGTCTGATCACCGTGGTTTCCGATGCCGTGGCCAAGGCCGCCATCGAATCCGGCGTGGCTACCCTGCCGTATCCGAAGCACTATCCGCTGAAAAGCGTGGATGACGTGTTCAACGGCTGATCCAGCCGTAGCGACATGAAAAAGCCCCGGCTCGTGAGAGTCGGGGCTTTTTGTTTGCCGATGTCCGGCTGACGCGGTCCCTTGTAGGAGCGGCCTGTCAGGTTTAGAACAGATCCATCGGCGCTGCTTCATCCGCTGGCAGCGGGCTGCCTGGTGCCGCGCCATTGCCCAGTTCGTCCACCGAAGGCGGCGAATCTTCGGCCTTGAACAGCTCGAAGTAGGCATTCGGCGTGCTTGGTGTGGCGGCGCGGCCGCTCACTGGATCAACGCGCAGGCTGAGAATTCCCTCGGGCTCGGCGGGCGCATGCTCGGGCATGCCCTTGAGGGCGGCGCCCATGAAACTCATCCAGATCGGCAGGGCCACGGTGCCGCCGTACTCGCGGCGGCCCAGGGTTTCCGGCTGGTCGAAACCGACCCATACGGTGGTGACGTAGTCGGCGTTGTAACCGGAGAACCAGGCGTCCTTGGACTCGTTGGTGGTACCGGTCTTGCCCGCCAGGTCGGTACGGCCCAGGGCCAGCGCCCGGCGGCCGGTGCCACGCTTGATCACGTCCTGCAGCATGCTGGTGAGGATGTACGCGGTGCGCCCGTCGATGATCTGCTCGGCCACTGCTGGCGCCTGCGGCGCAGCCGCGACCTGGCCGTAGGCCGATGGCGCCTCGCCGGGTACCGGTGCGACGTTGATCGGCTGCTCGGGAGCGGCGAGACCGGCCTGGTCCTGGCTGCCCTGGGGCACGCGAGCCGGGTTGGCGGTGAACAGCGTCTCGCCGTTGCGGCTGTCGATACGCTCGATCAGGTAGGGGCTGATCTTGTAGCCGCCGTTGGCGAAGGCGCTCCAGCCGGTGGCGATCTCCATCGGGGTCAGCGTCGCGGTGCCCAGTGCCAGCGACAGGTTGCGCGGCAGGTCCTGCTTGTTGAAGCCGAACTTGGCGATGTAGTCGATGGTGCGGTCCACGCCCATGGCTTGTAGCAGGCGGATCGACACCAGGTTACGCGACTTGTACAGCGCCTCGCGCATGCGGATTGGGCCGAGGAAGGTGTTGGTGTCGTTCTTCGGGCGCCAGACCTTGTCCAGGTATTCGTCGACGAACACGATCGGCGCGTCGTTGACCAGGCTGGCGGCGGTGTAGCCGTTGTCCAGGGCAGCGCTATAGACGAAAGGCTTGAAGCTCGATCCCGGCTGGCGCTTGGCCTGCATGGCACGGTTGTAGTTGCTCTGCTCGAACGAGAAACCGCCGACCAGGGCGCGGATGGCGCCATCGCGGGGGTCGAGGGTGACCAGTGCGCTCTGCGCGCCCGGCACCTGGCTGAACTTCAGCGTGCCGTCTTCCAGGCGCTGCAGGCGCACCAGGTCGCCGACCTGGGCGACATCGGCCGGTGCTTGCGGCGCGCGGCCCTGGGCGTTGCTGTTGAGGTATGGCCGGGCCCACTTCATGGTGTCCCAGGCCACGGTCTCTTCCAGGCCGCCACGGGTCATCACCTTCAGGCCAGTCTTCTCGACCTGGGTGACGATCGCCGGCTCCAGGCCGCCGAGGGTGCGTTGCTTGCCCAGGTCCTGCAGCCAGGCGGCGCGGGTCTTGCCAGGGAAACGTGCTTCCGGGCCGCGGTAGCCGTGGCGCTCGTCGTATACGCTGAGGCCGTTGAGCACGGCGTTGTTGGCCATCTGCTGGGTGGCGCTGGGCACCGTGGTGGTGACGCGGAAACCTTCGGTATAGGCGTCGCTACCGTAGCGGCCGACCATCTCGGCGCGGGCCATCTCGGCCACATAGGGGGCGCTCACTTCCGGGGTCGGCACGTGGTAGCTGGCGTTCAGCGGCTCGGCCAGGGCGGCCTGGTAACTGGTCTGGTCGATCTTGCCGAGCTTGTACATGCGCCCGAGGATCCAGTCGCGGCGCTCCTTGGCGCGCACCGGGTTGGCCAGCGGGTTGAAGCGCGACGGCGCCTTCGGCAGGCCGGCGATCATGGCCATCTGCGCCAGGCTGACATCGCGGATCGACTTGCCGTAGTACACCTGCGCCGCGGCATCGATGCCATAGGCGCGGTTGCCCAGGTAGATCTTGTTGACGTACAGCTCGAGGATCTCGTCCTTGGTCAGCTCGCGCTCGATCTGCAGGGCCAGGAGAATCTCGTTGGTCTTGCGCGAGAAGCTGCGTTCGCTGGTCAGGAAGAAGTTCTTCGCCACCTGCATGGTGATGGTGCTGCCGCCGGTCTGGATGTGCCCGGACTTGAGCAGCTGCGACGCTGCGCGCATCAGGCTGCTGGGATCGACGCCGTAGTGGTTGAGGAAATTGTCGTCCTCGGCCGACAGAAGCGCCTGGATGAACTGTGGGGGAATTTCCTGGAACTTGATGGGCGAGCGGCGCATTTCGCCGAACTCGGCAATCAGCTTGCCGTCGCTGCTGTAGACCCTCAGGGGGATTTGCAACTGGACGCTTCTGAGCGCGTCGACCGAGGGCAGGCTAGGGCTAAGATACAGAAACGCACCGCTCACACCGAGTACGAGCGCGCAGATGACTGCGACGAAAGACCACCAGAAGAACTTCAGCAGGCGTATCAAGGCTTTGGGGTGTCCTGGTTGAGGAGTGGAGGGCGCGAGGGGCCGGCGGACGGGAAAATTCGCTGGGCATTATAAGCATTTTTCGCCCCGCCGGGTGACCGTCCGGGGCGGCGCGGCGACCGCCTGCAGCGCAATGGCACGGGCTGCGCACGACAGGGAAGTGACAGTCATGCTTGGAGACTTTGGCGGCAGCGTCGGTTCACTGCTGGGGGTGGAAATCACCGACGATTCCATAAGAATGCTGCATCTGGGCCGGCAAAGGCGGGCCTTGCGGGTCGCCGGTTGGGCCGTCGAGCCTTTGCTGGGCACGCCGTCCGCGGGCGGCGGGCAACTGCAAACGGCGTTGCGCAAAGCGCATGAACGTTGCGCGACACGTCAGCGTCAGGTGGCCCTGGCACTGCCGGCCTCCCAGCTAATCTGCAAGGTTTGCCAAGTGGTGGCCGACCCGTCCGGTGAGGCCATGGAGGCACAATTGTTGGGGCTCGCCGACCAGCTCTTTCCTTTCCCGCTGGATGATCTTGCCCTGGACTTTCAACTGCTCGGGCCCAGCGCCCAGGCGCCGGGCATGATCGACGCCCTGGTCGTGGCCTGTCGGCAGAGCCAGCTCGATCCCTTCGAGCAACTGTTCGCTCAGGTTGGGTTGGAGCTGGTGGCGGTAGAGGTGGACAGCGTAGTGCTTTGGCGCGCACTGACACCTGGCGACAGCCTGGTCCTGCAGATGGAAAACACGCAACTGGTGACGCACCGCTGGGCGGATGGTGATGTGCCCCAGCGCCAGCAAAACGTGATGGTTTCGCCGGATCAATGGGGTGAACACATCGATGGGTTGGCTACAGCCCAGGAGGTCCTGTTGATCGGGGCCGCTGCCAGTCCTGGGCGAGCCCGGTCGATCTCCGAGCGGCTGGGAGTGGCCTGCCGCATGGCTTGTCCGCCCGCACTGGCTGGCTTGGAGGATATCGGTCCATCCATGGTGCTGGCTTACGGGCTGGCGCAGGGCGGTGCCGCATGAGGGTGCGACTGAACCTGATGCCTTGGCGCGAGCAGCGGCGGGCGAAGACATTGCGGCGCTTTCAGCAGGTACTGGTGCTCAGCCTGGTCCTGGCCTTGGCTGGTGTGTTGCTGCTCGACCAGGCGGCGCGGGCACGGCTGGCGAGGCAGGCCGAAGTGGTTGCCCGGCACCAGGCTGAGCTTGCCCGGCTAGAGAGTGGACTGCTGCAGCTTGAGCGGCTGCGTGAGGCGCGCCAGGCGGCGCAGGCGCAATATGCCTCCTTGACCACGCTGCGTGCCAGGCAGGCGTTGCTACCGGGGCTGTTGCTCAGCCTGGAGCAGGCGATGCCCGAGGGGGCGCAACTGACCGAGGTGGACTGGCAGGGCGAGCGCTTGCAGCTAGCCGGGCTGGCCGCCTCGGCGGCGGTGGTGGCGCGGCTCATGCGTGACTTGCAGCAGACCGGTGTGCTGCAGGAGGTCGAGCTGGTCCATTTGCGTTACCACCAGGCGGGTGACGAGTTTCTGCTGGCGGCGCGTTTGTCGCCGGAGGCGTCATGAATGGCTGGCGCTGGGGCGACTGGCAAGCGCGGGTCTGTCGGTCCCCGGCATTCGGCGTCGTGCTGGTCTCGTTAGGCGTATTAGCGGTGCTGGTCGCGGGGTACTTCATTCGTCTTCGCGAGCCGGGCCTTGCGTATGGCGCGGCTGCCGTCCAGGCACGTGCCGTGCAGCAAGCGTTGCGGGAGCGTGAAGCGCAGCTCGTTGAGCTGGGTGCCGAACGTCAGGCGCTTGAGGAGGCCGAACAGCATGTGCGCACGGAGCGCTGGCGACTTTCCGCAGGGGAGGGCATCAGCGACTGGCTCGATACCTTGGCGGTATCCGGCCACGAGCACGGCCTGTTGTTCGAGCGCCTCGATGTGCGCGAGGAACAGCGTGAGCTGGATTATCGGCTGATTCCCCTGGAAGTCCGGGTGAGGGGGCGTTACCCGGCGGTGCGTGCCTGGCTGGAACAAGGGCAACGGCAGTTGCGCTTGTTGAACGTGGCGCGGCTGCGCCTGACTCGGGCTGATGAGCGTTCGGACCTGATCGTGGGGCAGTTGCTGATCAATGCCTATCACGCCGGCGAAGCGTTGCCGGTACCGGCCGAGCTGGCGCACGAGCCTGCTCGGCAGGCCCTGGCCGTGACGGCATTCGATCCATTCCGGGCCTGGTCATCGGCGCGGCCGGGTCTTGGGCTTGGCCGTATCCCGCTGGACCAGTTGGAAATGGTTGGCACTCTGGCGCGTGGCGGGCGGCATCAAGCGCTGTTGCGCTCGGGTGGTCATGTGTATCGGGTCGGGGAGGGCGAGACGCTGGGGCGTGACGAAGGGCTAGTGGTGGCCATTGCGGCGGACCAGGTAACAGTGCGCGAGCGGATCTATATCGGGGATGCCTGGCAGGAGCGCCACCGGTATCTGCTGCTTGGGGGGCGTGTGAAGGGGGAGGTCAGGGATGAAGTCGATGCAATGGTTGGGCACGATGCTGCTCGTACTGGTGGGGGCGCGGGGCGCCTTGGCGACAGAGGGTGAGCCGCTGTCGCTGAACTTCCAGGACGTCGAAGTTCGCGCGGTCCTGCAGATCATGGCGGACTATGTGGGGGTCAACCTGGTGGCCAGTGACACAGTGCAGGGGCGGATCACCTTGCGTCTGGAGCAGGTGCCATGGGACCAGGCCCTTGACCTGGTGCTGCGCAGCCGGGGCCTTGGTCGTCGTCAGGAGGGTAACGTGTTGCTGGTCGCGCCCTTGGCGGAGCTGACCGAGCGGACTATGGGCGTTCGCCAGGAGCAGGCCCTGGAAGCGCAGTTGGAGCCGCTGCAACGCGCATTGATCCCGGTGTTCCATGCCAAGGCGGCGGAGCTGGCCGAGCTGCTGATGGCTAGCCTGTCCGGCGACGATATCCTCGCCGGGCGTGGCACCGTCAGTGTGGATGCGCGTACCAATACCTTGGTGCTCGTCCAGCCTGCGCGGCAGCTGGTGGAGCTGCGCAGGCTGGTGGCGCAGCTGGACGTGCCGGTGCGCCAGGTGATGATAGAGGCGCGGATCGTCGAGGCCAGCGTCGATTATGAAAAGGCCCTCGGCGTACGCTGGGGCGGGCCGCTGTATGGCCAGGACAACGGCCTGGGCAGCGAGCTGTTCGTTGACCTTGGTGTCGAGCGTGCCACCTCCGGCCTGGGTGTCGGCCTGCTGCGCAGCGACATTCTGCTCGACCTGGAGCTCAGTGCCATGGAAAAGAGCGGCAATGGCGAGATCATCTCCCAGCCCAAGGTGGTCACCGCCGACAAGGAAACCGCGCGGATCCTCAAGGGTACCGAGGTACCCTACCAGGAAACCACCAGGAGCGGTGCCACCTCCATCTCCTTTCGCGAGGCCTCGCTGTCGCTGGAGGTGACCCCGCAGATTACCCCTGACGGCAAGGTAGTGATGGCGGTACGGGTGACCAAGGACGAGCCGGACTTCATCAATGCCCTGAACAACGTACCGCCGATTCGCAAGAACGAGGTCAATGCCAAGGTGCGCGTGGCCGATGGCGAAACCATTGTGATTGGCGGCGTGTACTCGACGTCGCATAACAAAGTGGTCGACAAGGTGCCATTTTTTGGCGATCTGCCGTATGTTGGACGGCTGTTTCGACGCGATGCTTTACAAGAGAAAAAATCCGAGCTGCTGGTCTTCCTGACTCCGCGTATCATGAGTGACCAGGCGATTGCTGTGAGTCGTTGATTCTGTGCGAAATTTGATACTTGTGGGGCCCATGGGCGCTGGAAAAAGCACCATCGGACGCCTGTTGGCCAAAGAGCTGCGCCTGCTGTTCAAGGATTCCGACAAGGAAATCGAGCTGCGAACCGGCGCCAACATCCCGTGGATCTTCGACAAGGAAGGCGAGCCGGGCTTTCGTGATCGCGAGCAAGCGATGATCGCCGAGCTTTGCGCCCTTGATGGCGTGGTGCTGGCCACCGGTGGCGGCGCGGTGATGCGCGATGCCAACCGTGCCGCGCTGTACGCCGGTGGGCGGGTGATCTACCTGCATGCCTCGGTGGAGCAGCAGGTCGGGCGCACCTCGCGGGATCGCAACCGACCGCTGCTGCGCACTGCCAACCCAGAGGCCACCCTGCGGGCCTTGCTGGAAACCCGGGACCCGCTCTATCGCGAGATCGCCGACCTGGTGGTAGAAACCGACGAACGGCCACCGCGCATGGTGGTGCTGGACATTCTCGAGCGCTTGCAGAAGTTGCCGCCCCGCTGAGCGGGGACTATGCTCGGCGACCAACGCCGAGACGGGGTTGAACGTCATCGCGCGGGGCCGCTCCGACGCCACCGCGCCTTAGTACATTGTGGGGATACATGCAGACACTAAAGGTCGACCTGGGCGAACGTAGCTACCCGATCTACATTGGCGAGGGCCTGCTGGACCAGCCCGAGCTGCTGGCGCCGCACATTGCCGGCCGGCAGGTCGCCATCGTCTCCAACGAGACCGTCGCCCCACTGTACCTCGAACGCCTGAGCAAGACCCTGGGTGCCTATTCGGTGCTGCCGGTGGTGTTGCCTGACGGCGAGGCCCACAAGAACTGGGAAACCCTGCAGCTGATTTTCGATGCGCTGCTCACGGCCCGGCACGATCGCCGTACCACCGTGGTCGCCCTCGGTGGCGGGGTGATCGGCGACATGGCCGGCTTTGCCGCCGCCTGCTACCAGCGCGGCGTCGATTTCATCCAGGTGCCGACCACCCTGCTGTCCCAGGTCGATTCCTCGGTGGGCGGCAAGACCGGTATCAACCACCCGCTGGGCAAGAACATGGTGGGTGCCTTCTACCAGCCCAACGCGGTGCTGATCGACACCACCAGCCTGAAGACCCTACCCGAACGCGAGCTATCCGCCGGTCTTGCCGAAGTCATCAAGTACGGCCTGATCTGCGACGAACCGTTCATGGCCTGGCTCGAAGACAACATGCAGGCACTGCGGGCGCTGGAATCGGTTGCGCTGACCGAGGCCATCCGTCGTTCCTGCGCGGCCAAGGCCGTCGTGGTTGGCGCCGATGAGCGCGAGTCGGGCGTACGCGCCACGCTCAACCTTGGCCATACCTTTGGCCATGCAATCGAAACCCATATGGGCTATGGCGTCTGGCTGCACGGCGAAGCCGTGGCGGCGGGCACGGTCATGGCCCTGGAAATGTCCATGCGCCTGGGCTGGATCGACCAGTCGGCGCGGGACCGCGCCATTCGCCTGCTGCAGGACGCAGGATTGCCGGTGGTGCCACCACAGGAAATGACCCCGGCGCATTTCATGGAGCACATGGCGGTCGACAAGAAAGTGCTCGACGGGCGCCTGCGCCTGGTGCTGTTGCGCCAGCTGGGCGAGGCCGTCGTCACCGACGACTATCCGAAAGAGATTTTACAGGCCACGCTGGCGGCGGACTACCGCGCGATCGTGGCCCAGCTTTGAGGTTGTGACAACGCAATGAGCACTCTGCATGCCGATGAGGCGTTCCTCGAACATTACCAGTTGACCCACGATCCGTTCGCGCCGCGGGTGCCTGGCTTCAAGTTTTTCCCTGCCCAGCGCAAGCCGGTATTGGGCCAACTGCATCACCTGGCGCGCTACAGCCAGCTGATGCTGGCGGTCACTGGCCCCATGGGCAGCGGCAAGACGTTGCTGCGCCAGGCGCTGGTGGCTAGTACCAACAAACAGTCGGTGCAAAGCGTGGTGGTTTCCGCCCGCGGCGCTTCGGACGCGGCCAGCGTGCTCGGTCAGGTGGCCCAGTCGCTGGGTGTGGCCCAGGCCGAAGTGCAGGCGATCCTCAAGCAGGTGGTGCAACTGGCCCTGACCGGCCAGGAAGTCTATCTGTTGGTGGACGACGCGGAACAACTCGACGAGTCGGCACTCCAAGCGTTGCTGGAGTTGGCGGCCGGCGTCGCCGAAGGGCGACCGCATGTGTTCCTGTTTGGCGAGCCGTCGTTGATCGCCGGGCTGGAGGAGCTCAATGCCGATGGCGAGCGTTTCCATGTCATCGAGCTGGCGCCCTATAGCGAGGAAGAGACCCGCGAATACCTGGAGCAGCGCCTGGACGGCGCCGGCCGGGGTATCGAGGTGTTCACCCGCGAACAGATCGTCGACATCCACGAAAACTCCGACGGTTGGCCTGGCAACATCAACCAGGTTGCCCGCGATACCTTGATCGAAGCCATGATCGCCAGCCGCACCACGGCCAAGCGACCATCCATGGGGTTCAAAATGCCTAAGAAACACGTGCTCGCGTTGTCCGCTGTGGTCGTGGTCGCCGTTGGCGCGGCGGTCCTGATGCCCAAGAAGGGCGACAAGGCCCCGGCCGAGGCGCCCGCCGCCCAGGCTCAGCTGCCGTTGGGCCAGGGCGGCAATGGCGGCGCGCCCGCCATTGAGTTCTCCGGTTCCTCGCAGCCAATGCCATTGCCGCTGGTTGGCCAGTCGCAACCGGTGATGCGCGAGCCGCTGGCCGAAGCCGCTGGCATGGGCGAGGGCGAGGAAGGCGGCCCGGCCGGCAATACCGCGCTGCAACCTGCCGCGCCCTCGGCGGCCGTACCGCCGACCGTGACCACCATCGCGCCGCCAGCCGGTGCCACCGCAAGCCCCGCGCCAACCCCGGCCCAGCCGGTAGCAACCGCTCCGGCGCAGTCGGTTGCTCCAGTTACGAAACCCGTTGCAACCCAGCCGGTCAAATCGGTTGCACCTGCCAAGCCGGCAGCGGCCCCGACCCAGGTCGCCAGTGCCAAGCCCGCAGCCAAACCGGCTGCCGGTGGCGCCGGCAACAGCAGCTGGTACGCTGGGCAGAAACCCGGTAATTACGTGGTGCAGATCTTCGGCACCAGCTCCGAGGCGTCGGCCCAGTCGTTCGTCAAGGCCCAGGGTGGCGACTATCGCTACTTCAAGAAAAACTTGCAGGGCAAGCCGCTGTACGTGGTGACCTACGGCAATTTCGCCAACCGCGACGCCGCCGCCGCCGCCATCAAGAACTTGCCAGCCAAGGTCCAGGCTGGTAAACCTTGGCCACGTACCGTCGGCAGCGTCCAACAAGAGCTGGCCACGGCCCGCTGATACCTTCCGGGCGGCACCACCCCGCCGCCCAGTTGCTGAGCGAATCCTGATTCACGTCTAGCCTGCTGCGCACCCCGCGCGGCAGGCTTTTCTGTCCCAGACTGCCGGCCACAAGCCCTTTCTTGCAGTCCTGGCTGAAACGCTTCAGACTCCAGTCGTGCCGCTATCACGGCGTACGACTTAAAAACATTCAAAATTGCGACATAAATTTTCAATGGTGAGACATGAAAATTTGTGGGCGTCGCTGTCGCTGTGCAACAATGGTTTTCCATGACCACCGCAAAAAAGCTGGCGTTTGATCGGCGTGGATGGTAAGTGGTTGTTAAAAAAGAGATTTGCCTCCGGTTGAGAGGTGAACCTGGTGAGAAAGTGTCTATGAAAACAGGTCTGTACCATCCCGAAGAATTCAAGGACAACTGTGGTTTCGGCCTGATCGCCCACATGACGGGCGAGCCGAGTCACCACCTTCTGCAAACCGCCATGCAGGCGCTGACCTGCATGACCCACCGCGGCGGCATCAACGCCGACGGCAAGACCGGCGACGGTTGCGGTCTGCTCATGCAGAAGCCCGATCAATTCCTGCGCGCCGTGGCCCAGGAACACTTCGCCGTCGAGCTGCCCAAGCAGTACGCCGTCGGCATGGTGTTCTTCAACCAGGACCCGGTCAAAGCCGAAGCTGCCCGCGCCAACATGGATCGCGAGATCGTCAACGCCGGCCTGAGGCTGGTCGGCTGGCGCAAGGTGCCGATCGACACCAGCGTGCTCGGACGCCTGGCCCTGGAGCGCCTGCCGCAGATCGAACAGGTGTTCATCGGCGGTGAAGGCCTGAGCGATCAGGAATTCGCCATCAAGCTGTTCAGTGCCCGTCGCCGTTCGTCCGTGGCCAATGCCCATGACGCCGACCACTACATCTGCAGCTTCTCGCACAAGACCATCATCTACAAAGGCTTGATGATGCCGCGCGATCTCGCGGCGTTCTATCCGGACCTGGGCGATGAGCGCCTGCAAACCGCGATCTGCGTGTTCCACCAGCGCTTCTCCACCAACACCCTGCCGAAGTGGCCGCTGGCCCAGCCCTTCCGCTTCCTCGCCCACAACGGCGAGATCAACACCATCACCGGCAACCGCAACTGGGCCATGGCCCGTCGCACCAAGTTCGCCAACGACCTGATCCCCGACCTCGAAGAGCTCGGCCCGCTGGTCAACCGCGTCGGTTCCGACTCCTCGAGCATGGACAACATGCTCGAACTGATGGTAACCGGCGGCATCGACCTGTTCCGTGGCGTGCGCATGCTGGTACCGCCAGCCTGGCAGAACGTAGAGACCATGGACGCCGACCTGCGCGCTTTCTACGAATACAACTCCATGCACATGGAGCCGTGGGATGGCCCGGCCGGCATCGTCATGACCGAAGGCCGCCACGCGGTGTGCCTGCTCGACCGTAACGGTCTGCGCCCGGCGCGCTGGGTGACCACCACCAACGGCTATATCACCATCGCCTCCGAAATCGGCGTGTGGGGCTACCAGCCTGAAGAAGTGCTGGCCAAGGGCCGGGTCGGACCGGGGCAGATCCTTGCCGTGGACACCGAAACCGGCCAGATCCTCGACACCGACGCCATCGACAACCGCCTGAAGTCGCGCCACCCTTACAAGCGCTGGCTGCGTCAGCACGCCACGCGCATCCAGGCGACCCTGAGCGACGACCAGGGCGTGGCCAGCTACGACGCCGACCAGCTCAAGCAATACATGAAAATGTTCCAGGTCACCTTCGAGGAGCGCGACCAGGTGCTGCGTCCGTTGGGCGAGCAGGGCCAGGAAGCGGTCGGCTCGATGGGTGACGACACGCCCATGGCCGTACTGTCCCAGCGTGTGCGTTCGCCGTACGACTTCTTCCGCCAGCAGTTCGCCCAGGTGACCAACCCGCCGATCGACCCGCTGCGCGAAGCGATCGTCATGTCGCTGGAAATCTGCCTGGGCGCCGAGCGCAACATCTTCCAGGAATCCCCCGAGCATGCCTCGCGGGTGATCCTCAGCTCGCCGGTGATCTCGCCCGCCAAGTGGCGGTCCTTGATGAACCTGGAGCGTGAGGGCTTCGAGCGCCAACTGATCGACCTCAACTATGACGAGGGCGTCGGCCTGGAAGCGGCCATTCGTAACATCGCCGATCAGGCCGAAGAGGCCGTGCGCAGCGGCAAGACCCAACTGGTGCTGAGCGACCGCTACATTGCGCCGGGCAAGCTGCCGGTGCATGCCTCCCTGGCCGTCGGTGCGGTGCACCACCGTCTGACCGAGCAGGGCCTGCGTTGCGACAGCAACATCCTGGTCGAGACCGCCACTGCCCGCGACCCGCACCACTTCGCCGTGCTGCTGGGCTTCGGTGCCTCGGCCGTGTACCCGTACCTGGCCTACGAAGTGCTCGCCGACCTGATCCGCACCGGCGAAGTGCTGGGCGATCTGGACGAAGTGTTCAAGTACTACCGCAAGGGCATCTCCAAGGGGCTGCTGAAGATCCTGTCGAAGATGGGCATCTCCACCATCACCTCGTACCGTGGCGCGCAACTGTTCGAAGCCATCGGCCTGTCCGCGGAAGTGGTGGGCCTGAGCTTCAAGGGCGTGTCCAGCCGCATCAAGGGTGCGCGTTTCGAAGACCTGGAGAGCGACCAGAAGCTGCTCGCCGCCGAAGCCTGGAGCGCGCGCAAGCCGATCCAGCAGGGCGGTCTGCTCAAGTTCGTCCACGGTGGCGAGTACCACGCCTACAACCCGGATGTGGTCAACACCCTGCAAGCCGCCGTGCAGCAGGGTGACTACGGCAAGTTCAAGGAATACACCAGCCTGGTCGACCAGCGCCCGGTGTCGATGATTCGCGATCTGCTCAAGGTCAAGGTTGCCGACCAGCCACTGGCGCTGGAGCAGGTCGAGCCGCTGGAGGCGATCCTCAAGCGCTTCGACTCGGCCGGCATCTCGCTGGGCGCGCTGTCGCCAGAAGCCCATGAGGCCTTGGCCGAGGCGATGAACCGCCTGGGTGCGCGTTCCAATTCCGGCGAGGGCGGTGAAGACCCGGCCCGCTATGGCACCCTCAAGAGCTCGAAGATCAAGCAGGTGGCCACCGGCCGCTTTGGCGTGACCCCGGAGTACTTGGTCAACGCCGAAGTGCTGCAGATCAAGGTGGCCCAGGGCGCCAAGCCCGGCGAGGGCGGCCAGCTGCCAGGCGGCAAGGTCAACGGCCTGATCGCCAAGCTGCGCTATGCGGTACCCGGCGTGACCCTGATCTCGCCGCCGCCGCACCACGACATCTACTCGATCGAAGACTTGGCCCAGCTGATCTACGACCTCAAGCAGGTCAACCCGCAGGCCCTGGTCTCGGTCAAGCTGGTCGCCGAAGCCGGCGTGGGCACCATCGCCGCCGGCGTGGCCAAGGCCTATGCCGACCTGATCACCATTTCCGGCTACGACGGCGGCACCGGGGCGTCGCCGCTGACCTCGATCAAGTACGCCGGCGCCCCGTGGGAGCTGGGCCTGGCCGAAACCCACCAGACCCTGCGCGGCAACGACCTGCGCGGCAAGGTGCGGGTACAGACCGATGGCGGCCTGAAGACCGGCCTGGACGTAGTCAAGGCCGCAATTCTCGGCGCCGAGAGCTTCGGCTTCGGCACCGCGCCAATGATCGCCCTGGGTTGCAAGTACCTGCGTATCTGCCACCTGAACAACTGCGCCACCGGCGTGGCCACGCAGAATGACAAGCTGCGCAAGGACCACTACATCGGCACTGTCGACATGGTGATCAACTTCTTCACCTTCGTCGCCGAGGAAACCCGCGAATGGCTGGCCAAGCTGGGCGTGCGCAGCCTCGGCGAGCTGATCGGGCGTACCGACCTGCTCGACGTGCTGCCGGGCGACACCGAGCGCCAGGGCCACCTCGACCTGTCGCCGCTGCTGGGCAGCCCGCACATTCCGGCCGACAAGCCGCAGTTCTGCCAAGTGGACAAGAACCCGCCCTTCGACCAGGGCGAACTGGCCGAGAAGATGGTCGCCATGGCCTTGCCGGCGATCCGCGACCTGGCCGGTGGCGAGTTCGCCATGGACATCTGCAACTGCGATCGCTCCATTGGTGCGCGCATCTCCGGCGAGATCGCCAAGCTGCACGGCAACCAGGGCATGGCCGCGGCGCCAATCACCTTCCGCTTCAAGGGCACCGCGGGCCAGAGCTTTGGCGTGTGGAACGCCGGCGGCTTGAACCTGCGCCTGGAAGGCGACGCCAACGACTACGTCGGCAAGGGCATGACCGGTGGCAAGCTGACCATCGTGCCACCAGCCGGCAGCCCATTCGAAACCCAGCACAGCGCCATTGTCGGCAACACCTGCCTGTACGGTGCCACCGGCGGCAAACTGTTCGCCGCCGGCACTGCAGGCGAGCGCTTCGCTGTGCGTAACTCCGGCGCCCACGCTGTGGTCGAGGGCACCGGCGATCACTGCTGTGAATACATGACCGGCGGCTTTGTCTGCGTCCTGGGCAAGACCGGTTACAACTTCGGCTCTGGCATGACCGGCGGTTTCGCCTACGTGCTCGACATGGACAACTCCTTCGTCGACAAACTCAACCATGAGCTGGTGGAAATCCAGCGTATCAGTGGTGAAGCGATGGAGGCCTACCGCAGCCACCTGGCGCGGGTCCTGGGCGAGTACGTGGAAGAAACCGGCAGCGAGTGGGGGCGTGAGCTCTCGGAGAACCTGGACGACTATGTGCGGCGCTTCTGGCTGGTCAAGCCGAAGGCGGCCAACCTCAAGCAACTGATGTCCAGCACCCGCGCCAACCCACAGTAAAAGCAGCTGCAAGTGGCAAGCCTCAAGCTGCAAGTAAATGCGCTTCGAGGTTTGCCCGGCTTAAGTGATCGTCTTGCGGCTTGCAGCTTGTAGCTTGCAGCTGCTGTTAAGAGGTTTTGAAAAATGGCTGAACGTCTGAGCAACGACTTCCAGTTCATCGAAGTGGGGCGTAAAGACCCCAAGAAAAAGCTGCTGCGCCAGCGCAAGAAGGAGTTCGTCGAGATCTACGAACCTTTCAAGCCGCAGCAATCGGTCGAGCAGGCCCACCGCTGCCTGGGCTGCGGCAACCCGTATTGCGAGTGGAAGTGCCCGGTGCACAACTTCATCCCCAACTGGCTGAAGCTGGTTTCCGAGGGCAACATCCTGGCCGCGGCGGAGTTGTCGCACCAGACCAACACCCTGCCGGAAGTGTGTGGCCGGGTGTGTCCGCAGGATCGCCTGTGCGAGGGTGCCTGCACCCTGAACGACGGCTTTGGCGCGGTAACCATCGGCTCGGTGGAGAAGTACATCACCGACACCGCCTTCGCCATGGGCTGGCGCCCGGACATGTCCAAGGTCAAGCCCACCGGCAAGCGTGTCGCCATCATCGGTGCCGGCCCTGCGGGCCTGGGCTGCGCCGACGTGCTGGTGCGTGCTGGCGTGACCCCGGTGGTGTTCGACAAGAACCCGGAGATCGGCGGCCTGCTGACCTTCGGCATCCCTGAGTTCAAGCTGGAAAAGACTGTGCTGAGCAACCGCCGCGAAGTCTTCACCGGCATGGGCATCGAGTTCCGCCTGAACACCGAAGTGGGTAGGGACATCAGCATGGAGCAGCTGCTGGCCGAGTACGATGCGGTGTTCATGGGCATGGGCACCTACACCTACATGAAGGGCGGTTTCCCTGGGGAGGACCTGCCGGGCGTGCACGACGCGCTGGACTTCCTGATTGCCAACGTCAACCGCAACCTGGGCTTTGAAAAGTCGCCGCAAGACTTCGTCGACATGCAGGGCAAGAAGGTCGTGGTGCTCGGCGGTGGCGACACCGCGATGGACTGCAACCGCACCTCGATCCGCCAGGGCGCCAAATCGGTGACCTGCGCCTATCGCCGGGACGAAGCGAACATGCCGGGTTCGCGCAAGGAAGTGAAGAACGCCAAGGAAGAGGGCGTGAAGTTCCTCTACAACCGCCAGCCTATCGCCATTGTCGGCGAGGACAAGGTCGAGGGCGTGAAGGTGGTCGAGACCCGTCTTGGTGAGCCGGATGCCCGTGGCCGTCGCAGCCCCGAGCCAATCCCGGGTTCCGAAGAGATCCTGCCGGCAGATGCCGTGGTGATCGCTTTCGGTTTCCGTCCGAGCCCGGCGCCGTGGTTCGAGCAGCATGACATTCAGCTCGACAGCCAAGGTCGCGTGGTGGCGCCGGAGAAGGGCAAGTTCAAGCACCAGACCAGCAACCCAAAGGTGTTCGCCGGTGGCGACATGGTACGGGGGTCGGACCTGGTGGTGACGGCGATCTTCGAAGGGCGCACGGCGGCTGAAGGAATTCTCGATTACCTTGGTGTGTAACCGGTCGCCTGGAATGTAGGATGCATCCTACATGTCTGGGCGAAATGTCAGGCTAGTTCTGCGTACAGCTGATTCCGAGACTGGAGGTTCCCTTCACAGGGCGAATATTCAGTCAAGGAATCAGAAGTATGAAAAATCAACAGCAGCAACCAGCTAATTCTGTAATGGGGAACTATTCCCCCCTCAATGAAAATCCAGGTGAGGACTTTGACGGTCCGATCTTTGCCTCGGTCATTACCCCTGACGACAACGATTTCGCTAGCATTTCCGCGCTTCAGGCGCAGATGGCCGATGGGACTCTGACCTCCGCGGATCTGGTAACGCGCGCCTTGGCGCGGGTTGCCGCCCTCAACGAGCAAGGCCCAGCGCTGAAGGCTGTCATCGAGATCAACGCTGCTGCGTTGACGCTTGCCCAGACCCTGGACACGGAACGAGCCGCGGGAACCGTGCGTGGCCAACTGCATGGCATTCCGGTGTTGATCAAGGACAACATCGATACGGGTGACGGCATGCAGACCAGTGCCGGATCGCTGGCGCTGGTGGGCCAGGCGGCCTCGACGGATGCCTACATCGTTGAGCGCCTGCGGGCGGCCGGCGCGGTCATCCTCGGCAAGGCCAACACCTCGGAGTGGATGGGGTTCCGTGACATGGCTGTCCCAGAGGGATGGAGTGGTCGTGGCGGCCAGACCCTGAGCGCGCGGGGCAAGGGCATGCCGGTTTCGGGGTCGAGTGTCGGATCCGCGGTTGGGGTGAGTGCGGGCCTGGCCACTGTCGCCGTGGGTACCGAGACCAGTGGTTCGCTGATCAAGCCGGCTTATCTCAGCCAGGTGGTCGGCATGCGCCCAACGCATGGGCTGCTTGGCCAGTCGGGTATCGTTCCGCTGTCGAAAAGCCTGGACACTCCTGGGCCGATGGCGCGCAACGTGACTGATGCCGCGATTTTGCTGGATGCGATGTTCGGTACGGGGGCCTGGAGTGAGCCGCCAACTGGCGTGCCCACGGAACAGACCGATTTCGCGGGTGGGTTGGATGCGGCAGCTCTGAACGGCGCTCGGCTGGGTTATCGTTCGGACAGCCCACTGCCGTCCTCCGTGGTCACGGCCCTGGAGAATGCTGGTGCGACTCTGGTGCCGGTCGAGCTTGTGTTCCCGCCCATGTTCGCTGACCTGTTCTCGGTGGTGAAACATGAGTTCAAGCGCGACCTGGCCGAATACTTGGCCTCGCGCCCGGGAATCGAGGTGAAATCCCTGGCCGACGTGATCGCCTTCAATACGGCGAACCCGCTACCGGAGGAGTATAAGCAAGGGCTTCTGGAATATGCTCAGGCACAGGAGCTTGAGGAAGCGGATTATGTGGCGGCTGTCGGCAGGCTGGTCAGCCAAAGCCGTGCGCTGATCGATGACGCCCTCGCCACGCATAATGTGATCGCGCTGCTCGACCAGCCAATGGGGGCGTTGCCCGCGTATGGCGCCAACGCCGGTTATCCAGGGCTGATGGTACCGGTCCCAGGGGACAGCGCAGTGCCGGTCGGCTTGTATTTGGGTGGCGCGCAGTGGAGCGATCAATTGCTGCTGTCGCTGGGGCTGGGGTTCGAACGCAGTCTCTCAGAGTAACCCTTCAGCTAAAAGGCACGGCTTGGCGCCGTGCCTTTTCCGGCGGGGTCTGCGAAAATGCCCCCACCTTTCTGCCGGATATCGCTATGACCGCCCTGAAGAACGATCGTTTCCTGCGTGCACTGCTCAAGCAACCCGTGGACGTAACCCCAGTGTGGATGATGCGCCAGGCCGGCCGCTACCTGCCGGAGTATCGCGCCAGCCGGGCCAAGGCCGGCGACTTCATGAGCCTGTGCATGAACCCGCAGTTCGCCTGCGAGGTCACCCTGCAGCCGCTGGACCGCTACCCGCTGGACGCGGCGATCCTTTTCTCGGACATCCTCACCATCCCTGACGCCATGGGCCAAGGTCTGTACTTCGAGACCGGCGAAGGTCCACGTTTCAAGAAGGTCATCAGCACCCTGGCCGACATCGAGGCGCTGCCGATTCCTGATCCGCAGAAAGACCTTGGCTACGTGATGGACGCGGTCAGCACCATTCGCCGCGAACTCAATGGTCGCGTACCGCTGATCGGTTTCTCCGGCAGCCCTTGGACCCTGGCCACTTACATGGTCGAGGGCGGTTCGTCCAAGGACTTCCGCAAGACCAAGGCCATGGCCTATGACAACCCCCAGGCCCTGCATCTGCTGCTGGACAAGCTGGCCCAGTCGGTCACCAGCTACCTCAATGGCCAGATCCTGGCCGGTGCTCAAGCGGTGCAGATCTTCGACACCTGGGGCGGCAACCTGTCGGCGGCGGCCTACCAGGAGTTTTCCCTGGCCTACATGCGCAAGATCGTCAGTGGCCTGATCCGCGAGCACGAAGGGCGCAAGGTGCCGGTGATCCTGTTCACCAAGAACGGTGGCCTGTGGCTGGAAAGCATCGCCGAGGCCGGTGCCGACGCGCTGGGCCTGGACTGGACCTGCGAAATCGGCGATGCCCGCCGCCGCGTCGGTGACAAAGTGGCGCTGCAAGGCAACATGGACCCGACCGTGCTGTATGCCAAGCCCGAGGCCATCCGCCAGGAAGTCGCGCGCATCCTCGCCAGCTATGGCAAGGGCACTGGCCATGTGTTCAACCTGGGCCACGGCATCACGCCGGAAGTCGACCCGGAGCACGCCGGCGTGTTTATCAACGCTGTGCATGAGCTGTCGGCGCAGTACCACCAGTAAGCGCCTTTGTGTTGCAAGGAGCCCGGCCAGGTGCCGGGCTTTTTGTTGTATTAAGTTTCAATTCAGCGATCGTCGGTAATCTGTTGCCATCAAAACGCAAACAGGACCCGATCACCATGAAAGCCCGTTACCTGCCCCTGATCCTCGCCCCACTGTTCAGCACCGCCGCCCTGGCAGCCGGCTACACCGGCCCTGGCGCTCAAGCCGTGACCACCGTTGCCGCCGCCAAGGAGGCTGCCGATGACACCCCCGTGGTGCTGCAGGGTTACGTGACCAAGAAGATCAACAACGACGACAAGTACGAGTTCAAGGACAACACCGGCAGCATCACCGTTGAAATCGACGATGAAGACCTGCCGCCGACGCCATTCAATGAGAAGACCAAGGTCAAGCTGACCGGCGAGGTGGAGAAGCATCTGATGAGCCGTGAAGTGGATGTGGATATCGTCGAGATCATCAACTGATCCCAGGCTGATATCGTTCGGTAGGAGCCAGCTTGCTGGCGAACCAGGCGCCGTGCCGCATGGCACCCGCTGTGCCGGTGTTCGCCGGCAAGCCGGCTCCTACGCCGATTACGGCCTGCAATACCCGTAGGAGCCAGCTTGCTGGCGAACCAGGCGCCGCGCTGCATGGCACCGGCTGTGCCGGTGTTCGCCGGCAAGCCGGCTCCTACGCCGATTACGGCCTGCAACACCCGTAGGAGCCAGCTTGCTGGCGAACCAGGCGCCGCGCTGCATGGCACCGGCCGTGCCGGTGTTCGCCGGCAAGCCGGCTCCTACGTTGCTTGCGTCACGTCTGGGGCCGTCTTCGGCGCTAACTTGCTCAGGTGCAACGCCACCAGCAACGCCACCGCCAGCAGGCTGGCGATGAACAGCCCGATGCCGTTCCAGCCCCACTGGTGCCAGAACACCCCGCCCGCCGTCCCGGCGACACTCGACCCCGCGTAATAGCTGAACAGATACAGCGACGACGCCTGCCCCTTGGCCTTCAGCGCCCGCCGTCCGATCCAGCTGCTGGCCACCGAGTGCGCGCCGAAGAAGCCGAAAGTGAACACCAGCATGCCGACGATGATCAGCGCCAGCGGGCTGGCCAGGGTCATCAGCAAACCGCCGGCCATCACCACGATACTGGCCCAGAACACCTTACGCCGCCCCAGTTTGTCGGCCAGCGCGCCGACCTGCGCCGAGCTGTAGATCCCCGACAGGTACACTACCGACAGCAGGCCGACCAAGGCCTGGTTCATGTGGTAAGGCCCGGCCAGCAGCCGGTAGCCTATGTAGTTGAACAGGGTGACGAAGGCACCCATCAGCAGGAACGCCTCAAGAAACAGCCAAGGTAGCCCGGCGTCCTTGAAGTGCATGACGAAACCGTCCAGCAGGCTGCGTGGCTGCAATGGCCGAGGGCGGAAGTTGCGCGACTCGGGCAGGACTTTCCAGAACACCACGGCTGCCACCAGGGCCAGGCCGCCCATCACCAGCATTGCCGTATGCCAGCTGACGAAGTCGATCAGCACGCCGCTGATCAGTCGCCCGCTCATGCCGCCGATGGCATTGCCGCCGATGTACAGGCCCATGGCCAGGCCGATGTGCTGCGGGTGGATCTCTTCGCTCAGGTAGGTCATGGCCACCGCCGCCAGACCGCTCAGCGACAGGCCCACCAGGGCGCGGGCGACCAGCACCAGTTCCCAGCTTTGCATCACCGCACTGGCGAGGGTCGACAATGCCGCGCACAGCAGGGCGAAGACCATCACCGGCTTGCGCCCGATGCGGTCGGAAATAGGGCCAGTGATCAACAAGCCGATGGCCAGCATGGCGGTGGACACCGACAGCACCAGGCTGCTCTGCGCGGCGTTGATGGCGAATTCCCGGGACAGCAGCGGCATCATCGGTTGCACGCAGTACAACAGGGCGAAGGTGGCGAAGCCGCCGCTGAACAGCGCCAGCACGGTCTTGATGAAGGCGGGAGTGCCTTTTTCGATCCAGATATCGTTGACCACGGGTGTGGGTTCAGGGGGCAGGGGGGCGACGGCGGATCTCACGGACGGATACCTCGGGCGCAGGGGCCAGGTGTTGCGGTGAAAAAAGCATATAGCTGGCTAATGATTAGATCCAATATATTGTTCGACCTGTTTGAGACGTTTTACGACTTGTTTGGAGCGGGCCATGGAACTGCGTCACCTGCGTTATTTCGTCGCTGTGGCCGAAGAGCTGCATTTCGGTCGCGCCGCCCAGCAACTGGGAATCTCCCAGCCGCCGCTGAGCCAGCAGATTCAGGCGTTGGAACAGGAGCTTGGGGCGCGCCTGTTCGAGCGCACCAACCGTCGTGTAGCGCTCAGCGAGGCCGGCCGGTTATTCCTGGAAGAGGCCCGACAGGTGCTGGCGCAAGTGGAAAAGGCCGCCGATGTGGCCCGCCGGGCACAGTTGGGCGAACTGGGCGAGATGAAGGTCGGCTTCACCTCTTCGGCACCGTTCACCTCGCGTATTCCCCAGGCCATCCATGCTTTCCGCCAGCGCTTCCCGGCGGTGCACCTGAACCTGAAGGAAATGAGCAGCCGCGAAGTGGTGGAGGCCGTATTTGACGAGTCCATCGAGGTCGGCCTGATGCGCCCAATGCCTTTGCCGGACGGTATCGTCTGTACCGAGTTGTTCCGCGAGCCCCTGGTGGCGGTGCTCAATGCCTCGCATCCGCTGGCGGCCGGCAGCGCCCAGGGGCTGTACATGCAGGCCCTGGCCCAGGAGCCGTTCGTGTTCTTCCCGCGCAGCTACGGCAGCGGCTTGCACGCCCAATTGCTGAGCCTGGCGCGCAAGGCCGGCTTCACCCCGCATTTCGCCCAGGAGGCGGGCGAGGCGATGACCATCATCGGCCTGGTCTCGGCGGGGCTGGGGGTATCGGTGCTGCCGGCGTCGTTCCAGCGCATGCGCATCGAGGGCGTGGTGTATCGCACCCTGTTGGACGAGGAGGCGATGACTGCTGTCTGGCTGGTGCGTCGCGCGGCGTCGGGCTCGGCCATGGCCAATGCCTTCGTCGCCCTGCTGGCTGGGCTGGAGCAGCCCGATGGTGCTGGCTAAACCGCCGCGCTGGCCACATACTCGGGCATTCGTTGATACACGGAGGTCTCTCATGCGGCGCGTGGTGTTCAATCAGAAAGGTGGCGTGGGCAAGTCGAGCATCGCTTGCAACCTGGCGGCGGTCAGCGCCAACGAGGGCTACCGGACCCTGCTGATCGACCTGGATGCCCAGGCCAACTCGACCCAGTACCTCACCGGCCTGACCGGCGACGACATCCCCATGGGTATCGCCGACTTCTTCAAGCAGTCGCTGTCCAGCGGGCCGTTCGCCAAGAAGAACAAGGTCGATATCTACGAAACGCCGTTCGACAACCTGCACGTGGTCACTGCCACCCCCGAGCTGGCCGACCTGCAGCCCAAGCTCGAGGCCAAGCACAAGATCAACAAGCTGCGCAAACTGCTCGACGAGTTGGACGAGGATTATGAGCGGATCTATATCGATACTCCGCCGGCCTTGAACTTCTATGCGGTTTCTGCGCTGATCGCCGCCGATCGCGTGTTGATCCCTTTCGACTGTGACAGTTTCTCGCGCCAGGCCCTGTATGGCCTGCTGGCCGAGATCGATGAGCTCAAGGAAGACCACAACGACGAACTGGTGGTCGAGGGCATCGTCGTCAACCAGTTCCAGTCCCGCGCCAGCCTGCCCCAGCAGATGCTCGACGAGCTGCTGGCCGAAGGCCTGCCGGTGCTGCCGGTGTACCTCGGCAGTTCGGTGAAGATGCGTGAGTCGCACCACGCCAGCCTGCCGCTGATCCACCTGGAGCCACGGCACAAGCTGACCCAGCAGTTCGTCGAGTTGCATGATCTGCTGGAGCGCAGCGCCTAGATCCCTTGGCTGCGTAGCCATTCCAGTAATGACTGAAGTGGAAACGCACCGGCCTGGCGGGTCAATTCGCGGCCATTCTTGAACAGGATCAGGCTGGGGATCGAGCGGATACCCAACTGGCCGGCCAGGTTGCGGTTGGCTTCGCTGTCGAGCTTGGCCAGGCGGCAGCGGCCCGAGAGCTGCCGCGCGGCTTGCTCGAAGGTCGGGGCGAAGCTCTTGCACGGGCCGCACCAGTCGGCCCAGACATCCAGCAGCAGCGGCAGATCACCTTTGATCTGGGCGGCATAGTTGCCTTCGGTCAGCTCGAACGAGGTGCTCAGCAGCACGTTCTGTTTGCAGCGGCCGCATTTCGGGGTGTCGCCCAGGCGGTCGGTGGGGATGCGGTTGAGGCCGTTGCAGTGGGGGCAGGGGATTACCAGCGGATTGGACATCGGGGTCTCCAGTCGAAAGATGCTGCGGCGAACTGCGGCTCCCACAGGGTTGGCGCGCTCATTGTGGGAGCCGGCTTGCCGGCGATCGAGGGCGAAGCCCTCGCAGAGTTTCACGTGCAGCAATGAAATCAGGACGAACAGCTGATCTCCAGGTGCTTGCCCCACTCCGGCGGTCGCTCGGCATACGCTTGCATCCCGGGCTGTTCCTCGAACGGTTTGCTCAGCACCTGATGCAGCCGACGCACTTCACTGTAATCACCGGCCTCTGCCGCTTCGATAGCCTTCTGCGCTAGATAATTGCGCAGTATGTACAGCGGGTTGACCGCATGCATCCGCTCACGGCGACCTTCGGCATTACCCGGCTCACGCTCGCAGCGTGCCAGGTAGTCCGCACCCCAGGCATCGAAACCGGTCAGGTCGACGAAATCGTCGCGCACCACTTGCAGGGCCTGGGCTACCGGTTGCTCGCCCAGGCGGCGGAAGAACAGCGTGTAGTCCACACCGCCGCTCTGCATGCGTTGCAGCAGGCGTTCGACCAGCGCCATGTCGTCGTCCTCGGCGGTAGTCAGGCCGAGGCGGCGTCGCATCAGGTCCAGATAGTGGGCCTGGTACAGCGGCAGGAACAGCGCCAGCGTCTCCTTCAGTGGCTCGACCTCGATTGCCGTGGTCAGCGCCTGGGCCAGGGCGCTGAGGTTCCAATGGGCGATTGGCACCTGGTTGGCGTAGCTGTAGCGGCCACGGTCGTCGGAGTGGTTGCAGATGAAGTTGGCGTCGAAGTCGTCGATGAAGGCGTAGGGGCCGAAGTCAAAGGTGATGCCGAGGATCGACATGTTGTCGGTATTCATCACCCCGTGACAGAAGCCGTAGGCCTGCCAGCGGGCGATGAGCTCGGCATTGCGTTCAACGATGGTGCGGAACATGGCCAGGTAAGGCTGTTCGGCGTCGCGGCATTCGGGATAGTGCTGGTGCAGCACATGGTCGATGAGCACTCGCTGCTGCTCTGGCTGTTTCGTGTAGTAGAAGTACTCGAAATGGCCGAAGCGCACATGGCTCTGGGCCAGGCGCAGCAGCATCGCGGCGCTTTCGCGGGTTTCCCGCCACACCGTGGTGCTCGAGCCGATCACGCACAGTGCCCGGCTGCTTGGGATGCCCAGCGCGCTCAGGGCCTCGGAGGCAAGGAACTCGCGAATCGACGAGCGCAGCACGGCCCGGCCATCACCCATGCGTGAGTAAGGCGTCTGGCCGGCGCCCTTGAGGTGCAGGTCCCAGTGTTCGCCGGCGTCGTTGAGCACTTCGCCCAGCAGCAAGCCACGGCCATCGCCCAGGCGCGGGTTGTAGGAGCCGAACTGGTGGCCGGAGTACACCATCGCCCGCGGGTCGACGTGTTCCCACAGCTTGTGGCCGCTGAACAGTTCGGCGAACACGGCTTGCTCGGCCTGGGCCGGGTCGAGGTCGAGCAGGGCCATCGCCGATGCGCTGGCCACAACTAGACGCGGGTCGGCGATCGGATCGGGTAGGACCTGGGTGGAGAAGGCGTCGCCCAGGCGGGCGAAGCGGTTGTCGAAGACGAGTTGGTCGAGGGACTTCACGAGGCCTGCTCCTGGGTGGCGGTGCCATGGGGCCGCTTTGCGGCCCTTCGCCGGCAAGCCGGCTCCTACAGGTGGGCGGTGTAGGAGCCGGCTTGCCGGCGAACGAGGGCAAAGCCCTCGCAGCGAATGTGCACAGGATAAAGTATTCGAGCGTTCTCAGGCCGACGCCGTGCCATCCGGCTTCGATTGCTCCATCGGGATCAGTTGCTGCTTGCCGCCCTTCTGGTCCATGAGGAATACCTCCACCTGGCGCACCGAAATCTTGATGTTGTGCGCTTTGAACTCGCGGTTGATGTAGCGGTTCATCTCGTCCAGGGTCGGATTGCGGTCGCCCAGGTCGCGCACGTGCATGCGCAGTTCGTGGTCCAGCGAGCTTTCGCCGAAGTTGAGGAAGTACACCAGCGGCTCCGGGTCCTTGAGCACCCGCGGGTTCTCGTGGGCGCCCTTGAGCAGCAGGTCGCGCACCAGGTCCAGGTCTGAACCGTAGTCGATGCCCAGCTTCAGCGTCACCCGAGTGACCGTGTCGGTCAGCGACCAGTTGATCAACTGGCCAGTGATGAAGGTCTTGTTGGGGACGATGATGTCCTTGCGGTCGAAGTCGGTGATGGTGGTGGCGCGGATGCGAATACGGCTGACCGTGCCGGACAGGTTGCCGATGGTGATGGTGTCGCCAATGCGCACCGGGCGTTCGAACAGGATCATGATGCCGGAGATGAAGTTGGCGAAGATCTCCTGCATGCCGAAGCCCAGGCCCAGGGACAGGGCCGCTACCAGCCACTGCAGCTTGTCCCAGCTGACCCCGAGGGTGGCCAGGGTGCTGACGATACCAACGCCGGCGATGACATAGGACAGCAGCGTGGTGATCGCATAGGCGCTGCCCTGGGCCAGGTTCAGGCGTGATAGCACCAGCACTTCGAGCAGGCCTGGCAGGTTGCTGGCCAGGGCCACGGCGATGCCGGCGATGACCATGGCGCCGAGCAGGTCGCCCAGGCTGATCGGCACCATGCTGGCGGCCGCGCCGGTGCCGCTGCTGTATTCGTACAGGGTGACGTTGTTGAGGTAGGCGAACACGCTGATCAGGTCGGCCCAGACCCAGTACAGGCCTCCGATGAAACCGCCGAGCAAGGCCAGGCGAATCAGGCGCAGCGACTGCTGGTTGACCTGTTCGATGTCCAGGGTCGGCTCCTCGACCACCACTTCGCCGTCCAGGCCCTCCTTGGCCGCCTGGCGCTTGCTCAGGGCGCGCTGGTAGGCCAGGCGCCGCGCCGCCACCGACAGGCCGCGGACGAACGCGGCTTCGATCACCAGCCAGAACAGCAGCAGGTACAGGGTGTAGATCAGGCGGTCGGTGAGCTTGAGGGCGGTGTAGTAATAGCCGAAGCACACCGCCACGAACAGGGCGATGGGCAGCGCGGTGAAGGCCACCCCTACCGCCTTGCGGAACAGCGAGGTGTTGCGGTGCGCCGGGCTGCTCAGCAGCAGGCGGCTGAGCAGCCAGGCCATCAGCGCGTAGCAGGTCAGCACCACGCCGATGCCCAGCACGTCGTCGGCCAGCGCCGAAGGCTGGTGCTCGGCCACCGCCACCACGCCGACCAGGGCCAGCACCACGGTGCCCAGGCGGCGTACCCAGCCACGCAGGAACTCGACCTGCGGCTTGTGCCAGCGGAAGTGGATCTCGGCGACCCCACCGGGGGCGAGGATGCGGTAGGCGGTGTAGAACACCAGCCAGGCCTGGGCGAGCTGCCACAGCGCGGCGCCGAGGTTGGCGTTCTGCCCACGGGCGTCGAGTTGCAGGGCGTAGCTGCCCAGGGTCAGGGCCAGGGCCACCGGCAAGGCCAGGAGGATGTTGATCAGGATCGCCTGGGGCGTGTGCCACTGGCTGTCGCGCTTGAAATGGCCGATGTCCTGGTGGACCTTGCCCAGGCGCCGGTACAGCGCCTTGCGCCGCCACAGCAGGGCGCCGATCACCAGGATCAGCGGCAGGAACAGCAGTGGCTGCTGCACCAGGCCGTCGCCCAGTTCCTTCACTCCGGCGCCCCAGGGCAGGCTGGCCACCTGGTAGGTCAGGCGCTGGGGTACGTCGCGCAGCCATTGCCAGTCCAGCGGCTTGTTGCTGGGGATCCAGAACATCTGTTCTTCGAGGGTGGTACGCAGGTTCTGCGCGGTGCTCAGCAACTGCTTCTGGTTCAGTTGCAGGGTGATGCTTTCATTGAGCAGAGCCGACAGTTCGCGGTTCAGCCGTTCCAGCAGGTCGCTGCGGGTAATCGCCACCTCCAGCAGGGCCTTGCGCAGCTGGGGGGTGATGTCTTCCTGGGGCTGGTTGGCCAGCAGCTTGTCCACATAGCTGGACGGGCTGCTCATCTGCTCGCGTTCCTGGTTGATCTCGAACTGGTAGAGGCGGATATCGGCAATCTGGTCGGCCAGGTCGCGGTCGACCTTCAGGTGCGGCAGGGCTTGCTTTTGCTTGTAGAGGATCTTCGATAGCAGCAAGCTGCCCTTGAGCACGCTGATCTGTTCGTCGAGGGCCTGGTCGGCCTGGGTCAGGCTGTCGAGCTGCTGCTTGGTGCGCAGGTTCTGCTGGGTGACCTCGTTGAGGCGGTCGGTGCTGCGCAACAGGTAGTCGGACAGTTGCAGGTTCTCGGCGCTCTCGCTGGCCAGCAGATTACTGCCGCCGGCCTTCTGCGCTTCGATCGACTGCTGGGTGACGGTCTGCTGCGATTGGGCCAGGCGCTTCTGGTTGATCAGCGTCTGCAGGTCCTGGATCTCCTGCTCCAGGCGCGTCGCCCGTTCGATCAGCAGGTCGTGCCGGGCGTTGCCGAGGTCTTGCAGTTGGCTGTTACCCGCCAACTCCTGGCGACGCAGCAAGTTCAGGGCATTGAGCGAGGCCTGCTCGGCGTTGAGCTGGTTGCGCTGGTCCGCGTTCAGGGCCTTGCCGTTATCCTTGCCGCTTTTCAGGCTGTTGTTGATCTGCTGGATGCGTATCTGGTTGTTGCTGATCTCGGCTTGGGCACGCTCGGGGCGGGTCTGGGAGTTGATGATCAGGCTGTTGGCCTCGGACAGCGCCTTTTGCAGGTCGCCCTGCTGGGCGCTGCGTTCGCTGAGCATCTGTTCGAGCTGCGGCACCGGGAGGGCGGCATAGCGCTGGGCCACCGGTATCGGGTTGGTGGCCTTGAGCTTGATCAGCTCGCGCTGGTTGTCGCGTATTTCCTGAGGCGCGCTGGCCAGCTGTTGCTTGAGTTCGGCGAGTTTCTTCTCGCTGTCGTCGCGCGCGGCCAGTAGGGCCAGGGTCTGTTCCAGCACCTGCTGCACGGCTTTCTGCTCGGGCTCGGGCAGCTTGCGCTCGGTGATCTTGCTCAGGCTGCCCTGGATGCCCGGGGTAGTCGGGACTTCCGCCATGGCGGTGAACGGGAGGGTCAGGCACAGCCCCAGCAGGGCTGTGCGGCAGTACGCACGCAGGGACATAGGCAACATTCTTGGATTACGAGGCAAATCGGAGTTTAGAGGAACAACCCGGGGCCGGGTCGAGTACCTTCGGGGAATCTGACGCCGACTTTCTGGATCTTGTTCCCGTCCATGACCGCGACGGTCCAGATCGTGCTGTGCCATTCGATCTGGTCGCCTACTACTGGCGCGCCTCCGACCTTCTGTCGGATGAACTGCGCCAGCGGCATTTTTGCGTCCAGGCCATCGAGTTTCAGGCCGTACAGTGCGGCCACCGCGCCCAGCTCGGCGTCACCCTCGAGCACGAAGTCGCCGAAGAAGCGCAGGTCCAGGCCGCGCTGTGGCGCCTGGCTGAACAGCTTGCCCAGGGCCGGCAGGTTGTGTTCGTGGCCGATCACGCAGAGCATGTCGCCGACTTCCAGCACGGTGCTGCCCGAGGGGTGCAGCAGTTGCTCGGCGCGAAACAGCGCGGCGATGCGCGTGCCTTCGGGCATCTTCAGCTCGCGCAGGGCGGCGCCGATGCACCATTTTTCCGCGCCCAGGCGGTAGACGAACAGCTCCCACTCGCTGGTGATATGCACCTCCAGCGCCGAGCGGGAGATGGGCGCCGGGTCTGGCGGCACGGTGACTTTCAGCAGCTTGGCCATCCACGGCAGGCTGGTGCCCTGCACCAGCAGCGATACCAGCACGATGAAGAACGCCAGGTTGAAGAACAGCTGCGCATCCGGCAGGCCGGCCATCAGCGGGAACACCGCGAGGATGATCGGCACCGCGCCGCGTAGGCCGACCCAACTGATGAAGCCCTTCTCGCGACCATGGAAGGCCTTGAACGGCAACAGCGCGGCAACCACCGACAGTGGCCGGGCGAACAGGATCATCCACAGCGCCAGGCCCAGCGCTGGCAGGGCGATGGGTAGCAGGTCGTGGGGGGTGACCAGCAGGCCCAGCACCAGGAACATACCGATCTGCGCCAGCCAGGCCATGCCGTCGAGCATGTGCAGGATGCCGTGGCGGCTGCGGATCGGTTTGTTGCCCAGCACCAGGCCGCACAGGTAGACGGCGAGGAAACCGCTGCCGTGCAGGGCGTTGGTCAGCGAGAACACCACCAGGCCGCCGGCCACCACCAGGATCGGGTATAGGCCGCCGGCCAGGTTGATGCGATTGACCAGTTGCAGCATCAGCCAGCCGCCGCCCAGGCCGAGCAGGCCGCCGATGCCGAATTCGCGCAGCAGGTGGGTCAGCAGGCTCCAGTGCAGGCCGGTCTGGCCGCTGGCGATCATGTCGATCAGGGTGACGGTAAGGAACACCGCCATCGGGTCATTGCTGCCCGACTCGATTTCCAGGGTGGCGGTGACCCGCTCGTTCAGGCCTTTGCCGCCGAGCAGCGAGAACACCGCCGCAGCGTCGGTGGAACCGACGATGGCGCCGATCAGCAGGCCCTGGATAAGGCTCAGGTCGAACAGCCAGGCGGCGACCATGCCGGTCAGCCCAGTGGTGATCAGGACGCCGACGGTGGCCAGCGACAACGCCGGCCATAGCGCCACGCGAAAGCTCGCCACCCGGGTGCGCAGGCCACCGTCGAGCAGGATCACCGCCAGGGCCAGGTTGCCCACCAGGTAGGCGGTCGGGTAGTTGTTGAAGATGATGCCGCCACCGTCCACGCCCGCGACCATGCCGACGGCGAGGATGATGACCAGGATGGGGATGCCCAGGCGCGACGACAGCGAGCTGACCAGGATACTGGCCCCGACCAGCAACGCGCCGATCAGGAACAGACTGTTGATGGTGCTCGCATCCAAAGGCGGTACTCCGGGACAGCGCAGAGAAAAGGGACCTGCCGCGTGAACTAGCAGGTCGCGTGCCAATCGATTCTAACCTGATGAATTGGCAGGCTGTAAAGCGTTTCTGCAGATGTAGAAAAGGCACCCGAAGGGTGCCTTTCCATGCGTCGCCAGGGAGGGCCTCATCGCCGGCAAGCCGGCTCCTACGGGATGATCGCAGGCCGTGAAACCTGCGCCATCCCTGTAGCGATGGGGCTGGAGCAGTATTACGCCTGCTTCACTTCCCGCATCGGCTTGCCCTTCACCGGGGCATCGCCGGCCACGTAGTACTTGGCGGTGCTGCGCGGCAGTGGCTTGCGGCCACGGATCTTGTCCGAGATTTTCTCGGCGATCATGATCGTGGTGGCGTTGAGGTTGCCGGTGATGATCAGCGGCATGATCGAGGCGTCGACCACGCGCAGACCCTGCATGCCATGCACGCGGCCCTCGCCATCGACCACGGCCATGTCGTCGGTGCCCATCTTGCACGAGCAGGACGGGTGGAAGGCGGTCTCGGCGTGCTCGCGGATGAACTTGTCCAGTTCTTCATCGGTTTGCACGTGGGCGCCCGGGCTGATCTCGCGACCGCGGTACGGGTCCAGCGCTGGCTGGGCCATGATTTCGCGGGTCAGGCGGATGCCGTCGCGGAACTCCTGCCAGTCCTGCTCGGTGGACATGTAGTTGAACAGGATGCTCGGGTGCTGGCGTGGGTTCTTCGACTTGGCCTGGATGCGACCACGGGCCGGCGAGCGCATGGAACCCATGTGCGCCTGGAAGCCGTGTTCCTTCACGCCGTTCGAGCCGTTGTAGTTGATGGCTACCGGCAGGAAGTGGTACTGGATGTTAGGCCATTTGAACTCAGGGCGAGTACGGATGAAACCACCGGCCTCGAACTGGTTGCTGGCGCCGATGCCGGTGCCGTTGAACAGCCACTCGGCACCGATGGCCGGCTGGTTCCACCACAGCAGCGATGGGTACAGCGACACTGGCTGGGTGCAGGCGTACTGCAGGTACAGCTCAAGGTGGTCCTGCAGGTTCTCGCCGACGCCCGGCAGGTCGTGGACCACCGGAATGTCGAGGCTTTCCAGCAGGGCACGGGGGCCGACGCCGGAGCGCTGCAGCAGTTGCGGCGAGGCGATGGCGCCGGAGCTGACGATGACTTCTTTGCGCGCGCGGGCTTCGACGCGCTCTTCGCTGTCACCGACCAGGTAGGTCACGCCCACGGCGCGCTTGCCATCGAACAGCACGCGGTCGCTCAGGGCGTGGGTGACGATGGTCAGGTTCGGGCGCTTCTTGGCCTGGTCCAGGTAGCCGCGCGCGGTGCTCGAACGACGGCCTTTCTTGGTTACCGAACGGTCCATCGGGCCGAAGCCTTCCTGCTGGTAGCCGTTGAGGTCTTCGGTGCGCGGGTAACCGGCCTGCACGCCGGCCTCGACCATGGCGTGGAACAGCGGGTTGTTGCCGGCCTTGGGCGTGGCCACGCTGACCGGGCCTTCGCCGCCGTGGTAGTCGTTCGGGCCGATGTCACGGGTTTCAGCTTTGCGGAAGTACGGCAGGCAGTCCAGGTAGGTCCAGTCCTCGAGGCCTGGCAGTTCAGCCCAGCCGTCGAAGTCCATGGCGTTGCCGCGGATGTAGCACATGCCGTTGATCAGCGAGGAGCCACCCAGGCCCTTGCCACGACCGCATTCCATGCGGCGGCCGTCCATGTGTGGCTCCGGGTCGGTCTCGTAGGCCCAGTTGTAGCGACGACCCTGCAGCGGGAAGGCCAGGGCGGCCGGCATCTGGGTGCGGAAGTCGAAGCGGTAGTCCGGACCGCCGGCTTCCAGCAGCAGGACGGTGACGCTGGCGTCTTCGGTCAGGCGGGTGGCCAGGGTGTTACCGGCCGAACCGGCACCGACGATGATGTAATCGAATTCTTGGGACATTGAAGTACCCTCGTTGGCAGTTGTCAGGGAGCGGAAACGCCCGTGCACGAAGGCACGGGCGTGGCTAGACAGGGTTTAGAAAACCGAGTTGTAGCCGCCCAGCTCGACCTGGACCGACTTGATGCGGGTGTATTGAGCCAGCGAGCTGACACCGTTCTCACGGCCGACGCCCGACTGCTTGTAGCCACCGACCGGCATTTCGGCCGGCGATTCGCCCCAGGCGTTGATCCAGCAGATACCGGCTTCGAGCTTGTGGATGATGCGGTGGGCGCGGCTGATGTCGTTGGTGCAGACACCAGCGGCCAGGCCGTATTCGGTGTCGTTGGCGCGACGGATGACTTCTTCCTCGGTCTCGTAGCTGAGGATGCTCATCACCGGGCCGAAGATCTCTTCCTTGACGATGGTCATGTCGTCGGAGCAGTCGGTGAACACGGTCGGGGCGACGAACGCGCCCTTGGCGAAGTCGCCATCCAGCAGACGCTCACCGCCGCAGAGAACGCGGGCGCCTTCTTCTTTGCCCTTGGCAATGTACGACAGCACGCTTTCCATGTGGGCGAAGCTGACCAGCGGGCCGAAGTTGGTGTTCTCGTCTTCCGGGTTGCCAACGCGGATGCGCGCGACGCGCTCGGCGATCTTGGCTTCGAAGGCAGCTTTCATCGAGGCTGGGATGAACACGCGGGTGCCGTTGGTGCAGACCTGACCGGAACTGTAGAAGTTGGCCATCATGGCGATGTCGGCGGCCTTGTCCAGGTCGGCGTCGTCGCAGATGATCAGCGGCGACTTGCCGCCCAGTTCCATGGTGACTTCCTTGAGCGAGGAGCTCGAGGCGCTGGCCATGACTTTCTTGCCGGTGGTGGTGCCGCCGGTGAAGGAGACTTTCTCGATGCGCGGGTGCTCGGTCAGCCAGGTGCCGACTTCGCGGCCGCTGCCGGTCAGGACGTTGAACACGCCGTTCGGCAGGCCGGCCTCGGTGAAGATCTCGGCCAGTTTCAGGGTGGTCAGCGAGGTGACTTCCGAAGGCTTGAAGATCATCGCGTTGCCGGCGGCCAGGGCCGGGGCGGATTTCCACAGGGCGATCTGGATCGGGTAGTTCCAGGCACCGATACCGGCGGTCACGCCCAGCGGCTCGCGGCGGGTGTAGACGAAGGACGATTCGCGCAGCGGGATCTGCTCGCCTTCGATGGCCGGGACCAGGCCTGCGTAGTATTCCAGCACGTCGGCGCCGGTGACGATGTCGACGTAGCGGGTTTCGGAGTACGACTTGCCGGTGTCCAGGGTTTCCAGCATGGCCAGCTCGTCGTTGCGCTCACGCAGGATCTCGACGGCGCGGCGCAGGATGCGCGAACGCTGCATGGCGGTCATCGCGGCCCAGACTTTCTGGCCACGTTCTGCGCTCTCGACGGCCTTCTCGACGTCAGCCTGGGTAGCGCGCTGCACGTGGGCGAGGACTTCGCCGGTGGCTGGGTTGATGGCTTCGAAGGTGGCATCGCTGCCAGCGTCGACATAAGCGCCATCGATGTAGAGTTTTTGCGTTCCGAAACGGGCCATAGTGTCCTCGCAAGTGCAGTGTGTGGTTGGCTACCGCGTCACGCTCCTGCCGGTTGGCTGGTCGCTGCGCGCGGCTGTTCAGCGGCCTGGTCGGTTGTGCCCAGGGTCTGCTGCTTAGCCAGTTGTAGATCCATGTATTCGTAAGCGATGCGTATTGCCTGCTCGGTGTCGAATGCGTCACCCGACAAGGCGCCACGCAGCCACAAGCCGTCGATCAACGCCGCCAGCCCGCGGGCAGCCTTGCGCGCATGGTAAAGCGGCAGGACGCGGCGGAACTGGCAGCACAGGTTGGAATACAAGCGGTGATCGTTGATCCGCTGCAACCTGTGCAAAGACGGCTGGTGCATGCTGGAGGCCCAGAAGGCCAGCCAGGTTTTCATTGCCGGGCCGTTCACCTGGCTGGCATCGAAGTTGCCCTCGATGATCACCTTCAGGTGGGCGCGCGGGCTGTCATCCGTGAGGGCCTGCCGACGCGCGATCACGCCCTCGTTGAGCATGTTCATGATGTAGCGCATCGTCGCTGCGATCAGGCCGTTCTTGTCCTGAAAGTAGTGACTGATGATGCCGTTCGACACACCGGCCAAACGGGCAATCAGCGCAATGCTGGCATCTCCCAGACCGACCTGATCGACCGCCAGCAAGGTGGCTTCGATCAACTGCTGGCGGCGGATGGGTTGCATACCGACCTTGGGCATCTTGCTATCTCCTCAGGCCTGCGGGCAGACGACGAGCGGCTGCCTCGGCGAAGGCCAGTCTATTTTGTTTTGATTGAACGTTCAATCAATAAAGAATAAGCTCTGCGACAATTTGTGCCATTGACAGTTTTCAGGACGGTCACAGAAGCACGAATCGACACCCCAGGAAATCGCGTAACCCCCGGAATACAAGGCGTTGACGGGCATGGGCGATGCAAAATACAGATTCTGCCGAGCGGTCACAGGCTGCGCGGTCGGCCCTTGGAGCGGGCCAGGTGTCTGTGGCGAATGCGCGCACCTCCACTCGGAGAGCGTGGTTTTTCACAGGCGACCGGTCTGGTTTTTTTGCAACGTTTCTATTCGGGATCACGGTTTCCAGGGTGCTTTTATAACACCTGTCGCAGTAGGGCTATTGCACCAATTGCGTGGGAAATAACTGTTTAGCCTCCACTGCCGCACTGCCCGGAGCATTCGTGCAATGAGTTCTGCCTCCCTGACAAAGCCTCCCGCCGAGCGGGTACGGGTCAATCGCGTGGTGTTCTTCACCTCGGCGATGATGATCCTCGTTCTGACTGCCCTGCTGATCGCTGTACCCGATATCGCCGGCCAGGTGCTGGGTGTCGCCCAGAAATGGCTGACCCGTACCTTTGGCTGGTACTACATGCTGGTGATCTGCGGTTACCTGCTGTTCGTCGTCTACCTGGCCTTCTCCGACTACGGCAAGCTCAAGCTTGGCGGCAAGGACGACACCCCCGACTTCAGCTACGGCGCCTGGGCCGGCATGCTGTTCTCCTCCGGTATCGGTATCTCGCTGCTGTACTTTGGCGCCTCCGAGCCGCTGGATCACTACTTCAACCCGCCAGAAGGCACGCCCGCCAGCCTCGAGGCCGCGCGCCAGGGCCTGCAGCTGACCTTCCTGCACTGGGGCCTGCACGGCTGGGCGATCTACGCCCTGGTCGGCCTGGCCGTGGGTTACTTCGCCTACCGCCACAACCAGCCGCTGGCACTGCGCTCGGCGCTGTACCCGCTGGTCGGCGAGCGTTGGGTCAAGGGCGGTGCCGGCCACGCCGTGGACATCTTCGGCATGTTCGTCACCCTGCTGGGCCTGGTGACCAACCTGGGTATCGGCTCGATGCAGGTGGCCTCGGGCCTGGAATACCTGTTCGGCATGGACCACAGCAAGACCAACCTGCTGGTGGTGATCCTGGTCATGGCCGGCGTTGCCACCGTGGCCGCGGTGTCGGGCGTGGAGAACGGCATCCGCCGTCTGTCCAACCTGAACATCCTGCTGTTCAGCGGCCTGCTGATCTTCGTGCTGCTGGCCGGCAATACCCTGCACCTGCTCAACGGCTTCGTGCAGAACATCGGTGACTACCTCAACGGCGTCGTGCTGAAGACCTTCGACCTGTATGTCTATGAAGGCGACAACGACAAGTCCGAGCGCTGGCTGGGCCTGTGGACCGTGTTCTACTGGGCTTGGTGGATCTCCTGGGGCCCGTTCGTCGGCATGTTCATTGCCCGTATCTCCAAGGGCCGGACCGTGCGCCAGCTGGTCAGCGGCGTGCTGCTGATCCCGCTGGGCTTCACCCTGGCCTGGCTGTCGATCTTCGGTAACACCGCATTGGACCTGGTGATCAACCAGGGCGCGGTGGAGCTGGGCAAGACCGCGCTCGAACAGCCATCAATGTCGATCTACCAGCTGCTGGAGTTCTTCCCGGCCGCCAAGATCGTCATCGGCCTGGCAGTGTTCGTCGGCTTCGTGCTGTTCCTCACCCCGGCCGACTCCGGCGCGGTGATGATGGCCAACCTGTCGTGCAAAGGCGGCAAGGTCGACGAAGACGCCCCGCACTGGATGGTGGTGTTCTGGTCGGTGGTCATCACCCTGGTCACCATCGGCCTGCTGTTCGCCGGTAACTTCGAAGCCATGCAGACCATGGTGGTACTGGCCGGCCTGCCGTTCTCGGTAGTCCTGGTGCTGTTCATGTTCGGCCTGATGAAGGCCATGAAGCAGGACGTCGCGGTCGAAAGCGAGCGCGCCGAACTGGCCGCCCGTGGCCGTCGCGGTTTCAGCGAGCGTCTCAGCCAGCTGGACCTGCAGCCGACCCAGGCCGTGGTGCAGCGGTTCATGGACAAACAGGTCAGCCCGGCGCTGAAAGAAGCCGCCGAGCAGCTGCGTACCCTGGGCTTCGAGGTCGAGACCCGGGTAGGTCAATCGCGCAACATGATGGGCCTGCGGGTGATGATGGAAGAGGGCAACCCCTTCGTCTACGAAGCCAGCCTGGATGGCTACCTGGCCGCGCCGAGCGAGGCGCCGGTCGAGGGCGAGCCGGAAGTGCAGCAGCGCTTCTATCGCGCCGAGGTGTACCTGCACGACGGCAGCCAGGAGTACGACCTGATGGGCTTCACCCGCGAGCAGATCGTGCGTGATGTGCTTGATCAGTTCGAAAGCCACCGCCAGTTGCTGGGGCGTGTGTACAGCTGATAACGGCTGATCTCAGGCAAGGGCCCGGTTCGCGAGAACCGGGCCCTTTTCGTTTCGCCTGCGGCCTGCGCACTATCAACATGTAGTGCCTGGTGATACGGCGAAATGGCCACCCTGGTGCCTCTGTTCAATGGAGTGCACCCTCATGTCAATCGCGACACTTCCTCTCTTCGACTTCAAGGCGGTGGTTGCCCGGCAGTTCGCCGACCGACCCAGGCTGCGACAGGTGCTGGGCGAGCAACTGCTGGCGCTGCTGGTCAGAAAACACCCCATTCTGGCGCGAGTGACGCCGACGCTCGCTTCGGCGGATGCCTTGGAGTTGTTGATCCCTGACCCGCACAGGCAGTCCTGGCAAAGAAAACCGCTGCTCGATGTGGCCGTGCAGGCCGCGCTGGACGGCACCGCGCTGAGCCTCGATCCGGTCGGCGGGCGCCACTTCGGCTTGGCGCTAGCTGAGCCGTACCGATTCCCGGGGGCTTCGGATCGTTTCGAGTACCACCAGATCGACGCGTCCGATGCCGAACTAGACGAGCTGCTCTTGGCGCTCTCCGACTATTGGCGTCAGGCGCAGGTGGATTATTGGCGCGCCGCTGGCCCGTCCGGTGTCAGTCGCGACCGCTGGTTGCAATTGGTGCTGAAGATGGCCCTGTTGCGCAACTTGCCGCTGCAGGGGCTGGATACTTATCAGCAAGCCTGCGTGCATGGGTTGCTTGGCCCGATCGCCAAGCGTCCGTCGGTCTTCGCGGTGAACGTGCAGATGACGTCCAAGGGCCAGCACTTCAACGAACAGCAGGCGTGCCTGCTGGTGACCGGGGAATGGGATGAGCAGCAGGTGATCCTGTGGTGTTCGCCATCGAGCGTGGTCAGGGCCTTCGACTCGCTCGGCGATTTTGCCACGGCGCTGCGTGACGAGTTGGCCGGTCGCCATCGCTTCGATGAGATGACCTGGCATCGTCAGGAGCTGGAGGGCGATGTGTTCGCCCAGCAGGCGGCACTGATGCTGGAGGCCATGTTTGCGCGGTCGCAGCAGGTTGCTGGCCGGGTGCAGGAAGGGGCGTCTGAGAAAAACCGCGTGATCGATGCCTTGAGCGATCCCGCGCAATGGTTCATCGACGGTTATTACCTCGCCCCGCCCCGCCAGGCCGTGCTGCCGCCGGGTGTGGCCAGGGCTGGCGTGGCCAGCAGTTTTGCCTACCAGGATGCGCTGTTCGCGCTGGCGCTGGACCAGGCCGTCTCGCAGGGGGCACGGGCGTTGGACGGCATTGAGGATTTGCGCAGCTATACCCGTAAGCAGTTGCGTCAGGCCATGCTGGAGGATCATCCGCTCGATGCCAACTACCAGTCGGATGACCTGATCCTCGAGCTTAAAAGCGCCGAGGGCGTGCCCGGAGGGGCCGCCACGGGGGCGGGCGGTGGCGAGCCGCTGGTGCCGCTTGCCGGCAAGTCGCTGACGGACTTCGCCATCGGCAACCTGGGGTCGTTGCAGGGCGCGCTCATCACGGCGGTCCAGCACCGCGATGGCCAGCTGATCATGCCGTGGTTGACCGCCGATTACTTGCGGGCGCTGGTCCAGCGCGTCGATATCGGTGGCCGATATCCCGCTTACGTGGCGCGGTCAATGGACGCGCAGCAAGGGCGCGCACAGCGTGTCGAGCACTTCGCCAGGGAGTGGCGCCAGGCGCTGCTGTTCAGCGCGCTGGCGGCAAGGCTCGACGGCAAGCTCAGCGAGGCTGGGCTGCAGATTGTCACCGACTATGTGCGCGGCTTGGCCGATACGACTACCTCGCTGATGCCGCTGGCTTACACCGAGGTGGGACCATCATCGCGCCATGACACCGTGCATGGCATGTATGTGCTGAGCTGCATCGCACCTGCGCGGGTGATCCTTTATCGGCCACTATACGGCCACGAGGCTGTGCGGGAGTTCAGCGACCTGGAGGCGCTCGGTAGTTCGATTCGTCAGTCGTCCACCTTGCGCGCCAGCGTTCTGCAATGGCTGGACGAGGATGCGCGCACGCATTACCACGGCGATCTCAGCGGCGATACCCTCCTGGTGCACGCTGGCATCGACCCTGGCCTGCTGCCCGAGCCGGCGCAGTTGGCTCAGCGCTTCTGGCACATCGATGTCGACAGCAAGCTGTACAACGCCAATCGTGACTGGTTGGTAGCCATCGCCGAACAAGCGACGACCTCCACGGCGCAAAGCCGTTGGCGGATGTTCGAACAGGTAGCCTGGCTGTTGTTCCAGACTGCAGCGCCGCTGTTGCGGGGGCCGGTCGCGGTGGTGGCATGGTTGACACAATCGGTCATGGCGTTTTCGAGCGATGTGTCGGCATTGCTCGAAGGTACTGCGTTTGATGCATCGCAAGCGGTGGTGGACCTGGTACTCAATGTCGGCATGGTCTTGCTGCATAAGCAACTACCTGGGGTGACGTCCACGCTGCCTGAGCCTGTGGCTGGGTTTGACTACGCCTTGCACGGCTACTCGCAGGGCCGCGAAGCAAGCGTGGAGCCGACCCAAGGCAAAGTCGGTTTGCCGGGCGCGGTAGTGGATACGCAATTGGATTTTTCCTGGCGTGGTAACGCCGGCTTCAACTGGCTCGATCCGCAGCGGCGCCAGGCTGTTCGCCAGTTGCGTGTGAGCGTGAACCTCGAAGGTATCGCGCCGTTGGGCGCGGGGGAGGCGAGCGGGCTCTATCCAGTTGATGGGCGGCTGTATGCGGTAATGGCCAATGATGTCTATCCGGTGACGGTACTCGACGGCGAAGTACGCCTCCTCGATGCGCAGGGTGCGCCGCAGGCATGGATCACCCAGCAGGATGGTGCTTGGCGTATCGACGCCTCGATGAGGCTGGCAGGAGGAGGGCCCAAAACCCGTCTCGCGCTCAAGCAGCAGGAGAACCAGCGCCTGATCGTGGCACTGAAGGACGAAGAGAAAAGACTCATTACCGAATTGCTCGGACTGGATCGGGAGTTCGCCAGGCATCGCGATTTCTACACCCGGGCGACTGCGGACTTGAGAGCGCTGCAAGCTATCGAGCCCAGGGAGGCGCACGTCGAACAACGCTTGCAGCTCCAGCAGAGAATACAGCATCAGGCCAAGTTGCGAGTTGTCGAGGACTTGAGGGGGCTGGTCGAGAAGGGCCTCGCGCAGGACAAGGTGGTTTCGCGCCTTGAGTCGATGAGGCTGACTGACCCCATGCTGCCGGAGGCGATCAGGCTGCAGCGCAATGCCACGCGTGAGGAGCTGCTTTCGCGTTGTGAGATCTACTACAACGAGCTGACTACCTTGATCAACGATGTGGACGTGCAAGCGTTGAGCGATGCCATGGCGATCCTTCCTGATTCGTCGGAAGAGATCCAGTATTACCAGGACTTTTATACACAGCTGGAGCGAGTCATTGGTTGGGAGGGCGAGTTGATCAGCCTGTCTGTTGAGTATGACCAGCTATTGGAGGATACCCTGCGCGATGATTCTATCCTCTTCCAGCCAGGCGCCAATGGCAGGCCAGCCGATAAGCAAAGGCAATTGCAGAACGTCATCGAGCAGCGCCGTTTGACCGCCACCGAACTGGCCTTCAGGCGCTTGACGGATCTCGCCGAGGCGAGTCTGAATCGTCTGGCGAGCGTTGATGAGAGCACCTTGGAGGCATATGCGCAGTACTTGTCCGGGCCTGAGCTGGTCAGCGCGGGAGCCGCCCATGGGGATCTGGCGGGGAGCGGCGTGACCCTAAACGAACGCATCGATATTCTCACGGGGGTGCTGGAGTCCTATGCCCAGGCCGAGGTCATGAGCCAATACCTGTCCAGTCTGGGAGGGGATGCAATTCGCCCACCCCGATTGCAGGACTATCGCAAGGCGCTTCGAGCGTTGATAGACAGCGCCGAGGACGCGTTGGGGCAAGCCGTTCGCGAGCAACAACTGGCTGAAACAGCGCCGCCTCGTCCGGCTGTATACGCGATGCGTGGCGGCAAGCGACGGGTAGTCAGGACTCAGCGTGGCAAGAGCATCGTCGGTGAGCACCGACAATTGGATGGCGAGGATGTCGTGCAGCAGATGGACTCGCGCAACTCGGTGCTTAAAACGTTTCGTCGCCAGGGGGAGGAGTGGGTCGAGGACGTTACCCTCCGTGATTCGCAACCTGCGCCAGTCGTCGACACTGGCAGGCTGGGAAAGCAGGGGCGCAAGCTGGTCGGGCAGATCGAGTCGGTGGTCAAGTTGGCCAAGCAGTATGTCAAGACCGACGAGCCCAACGGGTTGTCCACTATCATCGACGAGCATATCGACAAGCTCCGGGACGTGCTGGGGGGCCTGCCGGATGACGCTGAGTACGTTGAGCTGCGCGAAGCGCTGGAGGCTGGAATCAACCGTTTGGACTCGTCTCGTCAAGACCTGCTCGAGGCCCTGTACCTGACGACGAGCCACCCGAATGCCGAGAGCCTGCGCTACCTGCTGGGGCGTGATCAGGTGACCGTTGTCCGCGTGCCTGGGCGCACGCCGCTCAAGGCGGATGATTATCTGGATGTCTACGAGATCCGGCGCAAGCCCAGAAAAGAGGGGCGTCCTGGGGGCGGCTTATGGGAGGCGCACTTCCACTACCCGGCGGCGGATACCCCCAGGCGGCAGTTCAGCAAGGGGCATATCAAGCTCTGGGCCGAGCGCAAGCTGGGGCGGGAGGCCCAGTTGCGCGCGGCGCTCGCGCGCAATGAGTTGCTGCCGATCTATCGCGGCAATGTACAACTTGCCCAGGTGGACGGCCTGATCCCGTTCGATTGATGCCTCAGCGGTTGCTGTAGACCCCATGCCTGCCATGAGCGGGCATGGCCTGGTTGCCACGTTCGGCGATCATCTGGCGCAGGCTGATCAGTTCGACCCCCTGGCCCTTGAGCCGGGGGATCTCGCGTTCCAGTACTTCCAGCGTCTGCGGGTAGGGGTGTCCGATCAGTACCGCCGAGCCTTGCTTGCGCGCCAGCTCGATGCCTTTGCGCAACTGCCCGGCAATGGCTTCGGTGGTGCGCTCGTCATCGAGGAACACGTCCCGCGAGACATGCGCCAGTCCCCGTGCCTGGGCCTCGGCTGCTGCCACGGTGGCCGCGCTGGTACGGCTGTCGACGAAGAACAGATGACGCCGTTGCAGATCCCCCATCAACCAGCTCATGGGTTCGCGCTGCGCCGTCATGCGGCTGCCCATGTGGTTGTTGATGCCCGCGGCATAGGGCACCTTGGCCAGGGCATGGTCCAGGCGTCGAGCCAGTTCCTCGATGGCGATGCCTGGATGCCAGGCATAGGGCCCGGTAGCCGGGTCCATGGGCATGTGCAGGATCACCGTGCGCCCGGCCTTGTGGGCCTGGCGGGCGAAGTCGGTGGCGTGCGGGGTGTCGGGCATGATCGCCATCGTCACCGGTCCGGGCAGGGCGAGGGTGCGGCTGTCGCGTGCGCTGCTCTGGCCGAGGTCGTCGATGATGATGCTCATGTAGGCCTTGCCGGCAGGTGCCGCGTGCGCGACACCGGCCAACAGGCAGAACAGCAGGGACAGCAGATAACGCATGGGAGGCTTCAGTCACCCTTGGTGATGTTCAGGCCCTTGAGCAGGCTGAGGGCCTGGCTGAGCTGGAAGTCGTTGTCTTGCGGCCGGTCCTTGCGCTTGGCGCTGCCGCTCGGGCGGTCGGCGCCACCGTTGCCGTTGCCCAGGTGGCCCTGCAGGTCGGCTTCCTTGAAGTTGTCGGTGTCGGCCTCGGCGGTGAGCTTGGCCGGGCGCACCTCGATGTCCGGAACGATGCCCTGGGCCTGGATCGAGCGGCCGTTGGGGGTGAAGTACAGCGCGGTGGTGAGCTTGAGCGCGCGGTCGTTGGCCAGTGGCAGCACGGTCTGCACCGAGCCCTTGCCGAAGCTGTCGGTGCCCATCAGCACGGCGCGTTTCTGGTCTTGCAGGGCGCCGGCGACGATTTCCGAGGCCGAGGCGCTGCCGCCGTTGATCAGCACCACCAATGGCACGCCCGCGCTGGCGTCGGCCGGGTCGGCGGAGTAGCGCAGTTCGGAGTTGGCGATACGGCCCTTGGTGTAGACGATCAGGCCCTTGGTCAGGAAGTGGTCGGCCACTTCCACCGCCGATTGCAGCACGCCGCCGGGGTTGTTGCGCAGGTCGAGGACCACGCCGCGCAGCTTCTTGCCGTTGTCCTTGCGCAGCTTGGCCAGGGCCTTGCCTACCTCGTCGCCAGTCTTGACCTGGAACTGGGTGATGCGGATGTAGCCGTAGTCGTTTTCCAGCAGTTGGCTCTTGACGCTCTTGACCTGGATCACTGCGCGGGCCAGCGTGACGTCGAACGGCGTGCCGCCATCGCGGACCAGGGTCAGGGTGATCTTCTCGCCGATCTTGCCGCGCATCTTGTCCACGGCTTCGGTCATGCTCTGGCCGCGGGTCGGCGCGCCGTTGATCTTGACGATCAGGTCGCCGGCCTCGATGCCGGCGCGCGAGGCAGGCGTGTCGTCGATGGGCGAGACCACTTTGACGAAGCCGTCTTCCATCCCGACCTCTATGCCCAGGCCACCGAACTCACCGCTGGTGCTTTCCTGCAGCTCCTGGAAGTCCTCGGGGCCGAGGTAGGCCGAGTGCGGATCGAGGTTGCTGAGCATGCCCTTGATGGCGTTTTCCAGCAGGGTCTTGTCATCCACCGGCTCGACATAGGCGGCCTTGATGCGGTCCATGACCTCGGCGAAGGTGCGCAGCTCGTCCAGCGGCAGCGGCGCCTTGGCGGTCACCTCGGTGGCCGGCACCGCGGCGGGCTTGGCCGCCATCGGCTTGGCCGGCTCGGCGGCAACGGCCAGGGGCGCGCCGACGACCAGGGCGATGGTCAGGGCCAGCTGGGTGAGGCGGGGCGAGTGCAGCATGTCGAACGAACTCCTGATCCTGTTGGTGCTCCTGTTGGGAGCATCGGCGCCGCCGTTTCGTGGGTGGCGCCGTAAAAGTAGCATTAACTAGCCTCGGCACCATTGCGCGGGGTCGCTGGGCCGGCCTTGCTGGCGAATCGCGAAGTACAGCCCGGCGCTGTCCTGGCCGCCGCTGTCGCCGACAGTGGAGATCGCCTCGCCGGCCTTGACGATGTCGCCGGCGCTCTTGAGCAGGCTCTGGTTGTGGCCGTACAGGCTCAGGTAACCGTTGCCATGGTCGAGGATGACCAGAAGTCCGGCGCCGCGCAACCAGTCGGCGAACACCACGCGCCCGCCATGCACAGCGCGCACCTGGGTGCCGGCGCTGGCGCCGATCATCACCCCGTCCCACTTGGCCCGGGCATCGCTGCCGCGGGCGTCACCGAAGCGTGCCAGCAATCGACCATTGACCGGCCATGGAAGTTTGCCCCGGGCTGCAGAAAAAGCGCCGCCATAGCTGGCGCCGTCGCTGGAAACCACCGGGCCCAGGGTGGTGCGGGCTTTTTTCGGGGCTTCTTCGGGGGCATTGTCACGGGCGGCGGCCAGGGCCTGGGCCTTGCGTCGCTGTTCTTCTTCCTGCTTGGCCAGCAGGGCGCGCTGGCGGGCTTCCTCGGCTTCGCGGGCCTGGCGGGCTAGGGTTTCCTCGATGGTCTTGAGCACCTTGCTCAGGTCGGCCTGGTCCTGCTCGCGGCTTTGCAGCCTCTGGTCGCGTGCTTTCATGTCGTTGTTGAGCTTGGCCAGCACTTGTTGGCGCTTGTCGCGCTCGGCGACCAGGGCCTGGCGGCGATTGTCGAGATCGGCGCGCTGGGTCAGCAGTTGTTCCTGCTGGCGGCCGATGTCCTGCTCGACGTTTGCCAGCTGGCGCAGCGTTTCGTTGAAGGCGCGCAACTGCGCCAGGCGCGCCTGGCTCAGGTAGTCGTAGTAGGTCAGGGTGCGGGCGAATTTCTCGGGGTTCTGCTGGTTGAGCAGCAGCTTGAGGTATTCCTCGCGACCGTTGTTCTGGTAGGCCGAACGGGCCTGGATGGCAATCAGGCGTTGCTGTTCAACGCGGGCGCTCTGGAGTTTTTTTTTCTCGTGATCAAGGCGCTCCAGCTCGCCCTCGGTCTTTTTTAATTCTTTTTGCAGTGCCTCCACCTGTTTTTCGAGGTTGCCGATATCGGTCTCGGTGGACTTGAGGTCTTTCTGTACGCCGGCTTTTTCCTCCTGGAGCTTGCCCAGCATTTTTTTCAGCTCGGCGATGTCCTGGCGGGTGGCGTCCAGCTGTTGCTGGGTCTGTGCGCGCTCATCGGCGGCGAAGGCCGGGGTGAGCAGGCATGACAGGGCGAGTAGGATGAGGGCGCGGAGCATGGGGTTGGGCGTACCAGGGATGGAGACTGGCCTAGTATGCCCGCCCGGGCCTGCAAAAAAAACGCCTCGCGGCGTGTGTGGCGAGGCGTTTGTCTGGAATCCAGGTGTTTTAGCGCTACCGTTCGCCGGCAAGCCGGCTCCTACGAGGCTTCTGTAGGAGCCGGCTTGCCGGCGAACAGGTCTCGATCAGGCATCAACCAGGATCGAGGTCCCGGTCATCTCTGCCGGTTTTTCCAGCCCCATCAGCTTGAGCATGGTCGGCGCCACGTCGGCCAGCACGCCGCCGTCACGCACCTTGACCTTGCGCTTGCCGACATAGATGAACGGTACCGGTTCGGTGGTGTGCGCGGTATGCGCCTGGCCGGTGCATTCGTCCTCCATCTGTTCGACGTTGCCATGGTCGGCGGTGATCAGTGCTTCGCCGCCGACCTTGTCCAGCGCCTCGACGATGCGCCCGACACAGCCATCCAGGGCCTCCACGGCCTTGACCGCGGCGTCGAACACGCCGGTGTGGCCGACCATGTCGCCGTTGGCATAGTTGACCACGATCACGTCAAAGCGCTGCTGCTCGATGGCTTCGACTATGCGGTCGGTAACTTCCGGCGCGCTCATTTCCGGCTGTAGGTCGTAGGTGGCGACCTTTGGCGATGGGATCAGGATGCGCTCTTCGCCTTCGAACGGTTCTTCGCGCCCGCCGGAGAAGAAGAAGGTGACATGGGCGTATTTCTCGGTTTCGGCGATGCGCAGCTGGGTCTTGCCGTTTTTCGCCAGGTATTCGCCGAGTACGTTGTGCAGGCTGGCCGGGGCGAAGGCAGCGGGGGCGGGGATCTTCGCCGAGTACTGGGTCAGGCCGATGTAGGCCGCCAGCTTGGGCAGGCGCGCGCGCGGGAACTCGTTGAACTCGGGCTCGACGAACACGCGCGACAGTTCGCGGGCGCGGTCGGCGCGGAAGTTCATGAAGATCACCGCATCGCCGTCTTCGACCTTCACCGCCTCGCCGATGCGCGTGGCTTTGACGAACTCGTCGCTCTCATCGCGGGCGTAGGCGGCCTCAAGGCCGGCCACGGCGTTCGGCGCGGTGTATTCGGCGGCGCTGTCGACGATCAGGTCGTAGGCGGCTTGCACGCGGTCCCAGCGGTTGTCGCGGTCCATCGCGTAATAGCGGCCGATCAGGCTGGCGATGCGGCCTTTGCCCAGCTTGGCGAAGGTGGCGTCGAGCAGTTCGATGGACGACTGGGCGCTGCGTGGCGGAGTGTCGCGGCCATCGAGGAAGGCGTGCAGGTAGATCTTCTCGGCGCCACGCTGGGCGGCCAGTTCGGCCATGGCGATCAGGTGGTCCTGGTGGCTGTGCACGCCGCCGTCGGAGAGCAGGCCAAGGATGTGCACGGCCTTGCCGGCGGCGGCAGCCTTGTCCACTGCGCTGGTGAGCACCGGGTTTTCGAAGAACTCGCCGTCACGGATGGCCTTGGTCACCCGGGTGAAGTCCTGGTACACCACGCGGCCGGCGCCGAGGTTCATGTGACCGACTTCCGAGTTGCCCATCTGCCCGTCGGGCAGCCCCACGTCCATGCCGGAACCGGAGATCAGGCCATGCGGCTGGGTGGCGCGCAGGCGGTCGTAGACCGGTGTGTTGGCGGAGTAGATGGCGTTGTATTCGGGGCTTTCGCTGTGACCGAAGCCATCCAGGATGATCAGGACCAGGGGTTTAGGCGTGCTCGTCATCAATCAAACTCACGGTTGTTCAAAGATGATAAAGACACGCATTTTAGGGCAAATACGCCAGCGGCGGCGAATATTCCTCCCTTTGCCTGACCGGCGCACTCGGCTATGTGCCATCCAGCCCGGTTTGCCGGTGGCCCGGTGGGCTTTGGCGGTCATGGGGGGCTGTGTATACTGGCCGCCATTTTCAATCGCCTGGAACACCCCCGATGGTTGCTCACCTGATTCAATTCGCGACAGATCACTTCATCCTGGTGGCGATCTTCGTCGTTCTGCTGGTTTTGCTGCTGATCAACGAAGTCCGCCGCGGCGGCCAGAGCCTGAGCAACGGCCAGCTGACCGCGCTGGTCAACGCCGACAAGGCGCTGGTGATCGATATCCGCCCCGCCAAGGACTACTCGGCCGGGCACATCGTCGGGGCAGTGAACATCCCGCAGGACAAGCTGGTCAGCCGCATGACCGAGCTGGAAAAGCACAAAGAGAAGACCCTGATCGTCGTCGACGCGATGGGCCAGCAGTCCGGCAGCATTTGCCGCGAGCTGCTCAAGGCTGGTTACACCGCGGCCAAGCTCAGCGGTGGCGTATCCAGCTGGAAAGCCGATAACCTGCCCCTGGTGAAGTGACATGAAGCCCGTCATCGTTTACTCCAGCGACTACTGCCCCTACTGCATGCGCGCCAAGTCCCTGCTCCAGAGCAAGGGCGTGGCGTTCGAAGAGATCAAGGTCGACGGCAAGCCCCAACTGCGCGCCGAGATGAGCCAGAAGGCGGGCCGCACCTCGGTGCCGCAGATCTGGATCGGCAGTATGCATGTCGGGGGTTGCGATGACCTCTATGCCCTGGAGCGCGCCGGCAAGCTCGACGCGCTGCTGGCGGCCTGATTCGCACTGCATTCAAGAACATTAGGAAAAGGATCTGCCATGACCGAGCAACAGACCAACGGCGCTGCCGCTGAAGAAACCGCACCACAATTCTCCCTGCAGCGCATCTATGTGCGCGACCTGTCGTTCGAGGCGCCGAAAAGCCCGCAGATCTTCCGCCAGCAGTGGGAGCCGAGCGTCTCGCTGGACCTGAACACCCGTCAGAAAGCCCTGGAAGGCGACTTCCACGAAGTAGTGCTGACCCTGTCGGTTACCGTCAAGAACGGTGACGAAGTGGCGTTCATCGCCGAAGTGCAGCAGGCTGGTATCTTCCTGATCGCCAACCTGGATGCCGCTTCGATGAGCCACACCCTCGGCGCGTTCTGCCCGAACATTCTGTTCCCGTACGCCCGCGAGACCCTGGATAGCCTGGTGACCCGCGGCTCGTTCCCGGCGCTGATGCTGTCGCCGGTCAACTTCGACGCCCTGTACGCGCAAGAGATGCAGCGCATGCAGGAAGCCGGTGAAGTGCCGACCGTGCAGTAATTTCTGCCGGTAAAGAAAAAGGCGACCTTCGTGGTCGCCTTTTTCATGTCTTGTGCTGGTATAGGGCCTGAGAGGCGAGCACATCAGCTTCCGGCAAACCCCTGCTGGCGCCACGCCTCGTACACCGTCACCGCCACGGTGTTGGACAGGTTCAAGCTCCGGCACCCCGGCCGCATCGGCAGGCGCAGGCGTTGTTCGGCAGGCAGGCTGTCCAGCACCTCGGCCGGCAGGCCACGGCTTTCGGGCCCGAACAGGAAGGCGTCACCGGGCTGGTACTCGACCTCATTGAACGGGTGCGAGCCTTTGGTGGTGAACGCGAACAGTCGAGGCTGATTCAGGCTTTCCAGGCATTCGGCCAGGCTTTGGTGGCGCTGTAGCGTGGCATACTCGTGGTAGTCCAGCCCCGCGCGGCGCAGGCGTTTGTCGTCCAGTTCGAAGCTGATCGGCTCGATCAGGTGCAAGGCGCAGCCGCTGTTGGCGCACAGGCGGATGATGTTGCCGGTATTCGGCGGAATTTCTGGTTGAAAAAGGATGACGTGAAACATGCACGGCTCCAAGCATGAAGATGACGAGCATTCTACCCCCGAAGCGGACCCGCGTTCGAAGGCCTGGCCGCGAGTGCTGTTGTCGCTGGCGATCTTCGGCATGCTCGTGGGCCTGATGATCGGCCGCTTGACGGCACCCGAGGAGCGGGTGCTGGAGCAGGTGGAAGTGGTACAGGGTGGTCTCGACCTGTGGTTCAACGAACAACCGCAGTTGCATGGCGAGAATGTCGAGGGCACCGTGGCGCTGGTGTTCCAGGCCGAGGGCAAGGCCGCCCGCGGTCAGTTGCTGTTGCAGGGCAAGCCGGTGGGTTGGCGTTTGCAGAAAAGCGAGGAAGGCTTGCTGCTGACGCTGGTCGCCGCACGCCCCCTGCGCGGGGAATGGTCTGGCGCGCAGGAGGCGGGGCGTTGGCGGGTGCAGGTGCGCCTGCACGAATAAAAGAGGGGATTGCCCGGCCTGCCTGTACCAGGGTCCCCGAAACTGGAGATGTCTGGGTTATTGCAGGTGTCGTGCCAGTTTTATGGGTATGGAAAAGCAAGGGTTTGCCCATATCTACAGCGGTCTTGGCGGATTATTTGCCTCGCCACGGTGCAAGGGGCACGTAATCGGTGCATGAACCGCTCCCACGACATCCATAGCGTGGGAGCGGGCTTGCCCTGCAATTCGTTGCAACGTTTGGGCTCAGTGCTCTTGCGCTTCGTCGTCATCCCCGCCGTCAACATTCATCCCCAGCTCCTTGATCTTGCGCGTCAGGGTATTGCGTCCCCAGCCCAGCAACAGCGCCGCATCGCGACGGCGCCCGGCGGTGTGCTTGAGCGCGGTCTCGATCATGATCCGCTCGAAGCTCGGCACCGCGCTGTCCAGCAGGTCGCTCTGACCGCGGGCCAGGGCCTGGTCGGCCCACTGGCGCAGGGCCTGCTCCCAGTTGGTGACCGGCGCGGCGTCTTGTGGCAGGTTGAGCAGCTCGGGTGGCAAGTCGCCGATCAGCACTTCGCGGCTGGAGGCCATCACGGTGATCCAGCGGCAGGTGTTCTCCAGCTGGCGCACGTTGCCCGGCCAGGGCAGGTTGCGAATGAACGCCTCGGTTTCCGGCTTGAGCAGCTTGGGCTCCACGGCCAGCTCCTGGGCAGCGCGGCCGAGAAAGTGACGGGCCAGCGCCGGGATGTCCTCGCGACGGTCGGCCAGGCGCGGGATATGGATGCGAATCACATTCAGGCGGTGAAACAGGTCCTCACGGAACTTGCCGGCCTGGACCAGGGATTCGAGGTTCTGGTGGGTGGCGGCGATGATGCGCACGTCCACCTTCACCGGTACATGCCCGCCGACCCGGTAGAACTCGCCATCGGCCAGTACCCGTAGCAGGCGAGTCTGGGTGTCGGCGGGCATGTCGCCGATCTCGTCGAGGAACAACGTACCGCCGTCGGCCTGCTCGAAACGGCCGCGGCGCAGGTTGGCGGCACCGGTGAACGCGCCTTTCTCATGGCCGAACAGCTCGGACTCCATCAGGTCCTTGGGGATCGCCGCCATGTTCAGCGCGATGAACGGCGCAGCCGCCCGTGGGCTGTGGCGGTGCAAGGCGTGGGCCACCAGCTCCTTGCCGGTTCCCGACTCGCCGTTGATCAGCACGGTGATGTTGGAGTGGCTGAGCCGGCCGATGGCGCGGAACACCTCCTGCATTGCCGGCGCCTCGCCGATGATCTCGGGGGTGCGGGCCAGGGCCTGGGGTACTTCCAGGGCCTGTTGCTCCTGGGCGTGCTGGTTGGCGCGCTTGACCAGCGATACCGCTTCATCCACGTCGAACGGCTTGGGCAGGTACTCGAAGGCGCCGCCCTGGTATGAGGCCACGGCGCTGTCCAGGTCGGAGTGGGCGGTCATGATGATCACCGGCAGCCCTGGGTGCTGTTCGCGGATCTGCGCCAGCAGGTCGAGGCCACTGGCCCCCGGCATGCGGATATCGGAGATGATCACGTCCGGTTGCTGGCGGGCCAGGCGACCCATGACGCCATCGGCGCTGTCGAAGCTCTGGGTGGTCATGCCTTCCTGTTGCAGGGCTTTTTCCAGCACCCAGCGGATGGAACGATCATCATCGACGATCCAGACGGTTTCACTTCGGCTCATGGGGCGGTGGCTCCTTGTTCCAGGGGCAGGTAGATGGAGAACGTGGTGTGGCCGGGGTGGCTCTCGCACTCGATCAGGCCCTGGTGCTGGCTGATGATGTTCTGGGTGATGGCCAGGCCCAGCCCGGTGCCGTCCGGGCGGCCGCTGACCATGGGGTAGAAGAGGGTGTCCTGCAGTTCGGCTGGGATGCCGGGGCCGTTGTCGACGATCTCGACCCGCGCCACCAGGCGGTGGCGCACATGGCCGATGGTGAACTGGCGCACCGCGCGGCTGCGCAGGGTGATGCGGCCCAGGCGCAGCTCGTTCTGGCCGCCGATGGCCTGCATGGCGTTGCGCACGATGTTGAGCACGGCCTGGATCATCTGCTCGCGGTCGATCAGCACATCCGGCAGGCTCGGGTCGTAGTCGCGCACCAGGGTTATGCCGCCCTGGCTCTCGGCCTCGACCAGGCTGCATACCCGTTCGAGCACTTCGTGGATGTTGGTCATGGCCAGCGACGGCAACTTGTTCGAGCCGAGCATGCGGTCGACCAAATTGCGTAGGCGGTCGGCTTCTTCGATGATCACGTTGGTGTAGTCGCGCAGACCGTCCTCGGGCAGTTCGCGGGCTAGCAGTTGGGCTGCGCCACGGATGCCGCCGAGGGGGTTCTTGATCTCGTGGGCCAGGCCGCGCACCAGCATCTTGGTGGTTTCCTGCTTGCTCAACTGGGCTTCTTCCTTGGTGATGCGCAATAACCGGTCGCGCGGGTGCACCTCGAGCAACAGCAGGGTCTGGCCCTGGTGCAGGATGGGGGTCACGGCGTAGTCGACGGTGATGGTCTGCCCGGTCAGCGAGGTCAGTTGGGCTTCGCGCTTGGTGAACGGATGCGCGTGCTCCACGGCCTGGCGCAGCGAGTTGAGCGCCTCGGTCGATTCGGTGAATAGCTCACTGATGAACTGCCCATGGCTGCGCTGGCCGCTGACGGCCAAGAGCATTTCCGCGGCCGGGTTCATATATTCCAGGCGCAATTCGCCATTGAGCAGCAGCGTGGCTGTGGTCAGGTTGTCCAGAAGCAGACGGTGCTGTGCATCGCTGATGGTCATAAGGCGTCGTTGACCTCTTTTGGCACAGTGGCGCCCGAGGGCTCTGGCCTGGGGCGCGCACGGAAGAGTGCTGGATGCAGTGAAAATGCAAGAACCAAACCAAAGCTCCGAAAAGAAGCGGGAAATCCAGACAAAGACCTGAAATTGCGCGAACTCTAGCCAGAAAGCCCTGGGTTATTGATTCTTTCGATCCAAAATGGGGTGCATGATAGGGCGCATCGCCTATCCGTGCACCAATATGGAGCATAGGGTGGTCAGCGCAATTTGCACAGCTGGGCGCTGGCGCGAACCAGGGCGAGATGGCGCGTGGAGTCCTGGGTGCGATGTTGCAAGGCGTCGGCCAAGTGATTGGCGCAATGCTCTGGTGGGGTCTGGTCAAAGCGGGCCAGGTCGCTCAACAGCTGTTCCTGGAGCAGGTCCAGTTCAGGGCGCACTTCGTTGGCCAGGTCGCGGCGTGGCTGGGTTGGTGCTTGTCGGGCGCGATGCCAGGTGTCGAGCAGGTGGTACTGCAGGAGCTTGTTGGCTTCGATCTGGTCGGCAAAAAACGCCCCGGCGCGAGCCGGGTCCAGATGGTGGGCGACGGCGGCCTGGCGTGCGCTGAGCAACACCTGGTGCTCGCGGTCGCTGGCTTGCACGGGTTGCTGGTGATCCCACTTGTGCAGCGCGACAGCCTCGGCCAGGTCCAGGCGCCGGTCGATGGTGGCAAGCAACTGGTCCAGGGAAGGCGTGATGCTCGGTGAGGAGGCACAACCGGATAGGGCGAAGCAGCAGGTCAGGGCGAGGGTGGTGGCACGCATGGCGATCTCCTTTGGAATGAAGCCTCGAGTGTCGCCTTTGGCTTTACGGCGGCTATATAGGTGTTGTTCGATGATGAGGGCGTGAAAAAGAAACGGCCTCCCGAAGGAGGCCGTCATGCTGTCATCGACGCGGAGCGCCGATCAGATCAGCAGCTGTAGTACAGCTCGTATTCCAGCGGGTGCACGAAGGTACGGACCTTGATCTCTTCCTCGCTCTTCAGCTCGATGAAGGCATCGATGAAGTCGTCGGAGAACACGCCGCCCTTGGTCAGGAACGCACGGCCCTTGTCCAGCTCTTCCAGGGCTTCCTTCAGGCTGCCGCAAACCTGCGGGATGTCCTTGGCCTCTTCCGGCGGCAGGTCATACAGGTTCTTGTCGGCGGCGTCGCCTGGGTGGATCTTGTTCTGGATACCGTCCAGGCCAGCCATCAGCAGGGCCGCGAAGGCCAGGTACGGGTTGGCCGATGGGTCCGGGAAGCGCGCTTCGATACGGCGGGCTTTCGGGCTGCCGACGTAGGGAATACGGATCGAGGCGGAACGGTTGCGTGCCGAGTAGGCCAGCATGACCGGGGCTTCGAAGCCTGGGACCAGGCGCTTGTACGAGTTGGTCGACGGGTTGGTGAAGCCGTTCAGGGCCTTGCCGTGCTTGATGATGCCGCCGATGAAGTACAGGGCGGTGTCGGACAGGCCTGCATAGCCTTCGCCGGCGAAGGTGTTCTTGCCTTCTTTCCAGATCGACATGTGCACGTGCATGCCCGAACCGTTGTCGCCGTACAGCGGCTTGGGCATGAAGGTGGCGGTACGGCCGTAGGCGTCGGCAACGTTGTGCACCACGTACTTCAGGGCCTGTACTTCGTCAGCCTTCTTCACCAGGGTGTTGAACTTGACGCCGATTTCGTTCTGACCGGCGGTCGCCACTTCGTGGTGGTGAACTTCGACGGTCTGACCCATCTCTTCCAGTGCGTTGCACATGGCGGTACGGATTTCGTGGTCGTGGTCGAACGGCGGAACCGGGAAGTAACCGCCTTTCACGCCCGGACGGTGGCCTTTGTTGCCGCCTTCGACGTCGGCATCGGACATCCACGAGCCTTGCTCGGAGAAGATCTTGAACATCGAGCCGGAGATGTCCGACTTGAACTTCACTTCGTCGAAGATGAAGAACTCAGGCTCAGGGCCGGCGAACACGGTGTCACCGATGCCGGTGCTCTTGAGGTACTCTTCGGCGCGCTTGGCGATCGCACGTGGGTCGCGATCGTAGCCCTGCATGCTCGACGGGTCGACGATGTCGCAGGTGATGATCAGGGTCGGCTCTTCGGTGAACGGATCGAGCACGGCGGTCTCGTCGACCGGCATCAGGATCATGTCCGAGGCTTCGATGCCTTTCCAGCCAGCGATGGAGGAGCCGTCGAACATCTTGCCGACTTCGAAGAAGTCTTCGTCCAGGCCATCGCGCGCCGGCATGGTCACGTGATGCTGAACGCCTTTGGTGTCCGTGAAACGCAGATCAATCCACTTGACGTCATGATCTTTGATGAGTTGAACCGACTTCGACATGTTGTCCTCCGGATGGTCTAGGGCGCTTGGCCGCGGCCCTGGAAAAAGGGTGTCGCTGGGCGCGGATAGTCGGCCAAGCTTACCTGCCTCACAAGGGAGCAAATTGCATGCCAGTGCCCGAAAATGGCGAGGGCGGGATAAAAGGGGACGTTGGCGGGCATTTGCCAAGGTGGCGCTGATAAAGAGTGCACTCATAAGATGCGCTTTTCGGGACTAATGCACCATTATGGTGCTTGCCTGGGTGAAAGCCTCATCGAGGGGCAAACCCGCTCCCACGGGTACGTGCGCGAGAAATCCAACCTCTGTACAAAAGTTGGTCAAAAGCTGAGCAATTTCCGCTATAATTCGCGCCCCTCATTTTCGGTAGGCCCTGGGCGCGCTGTTAAACCAATGAAACTTATCGTCAAAGTCTTCCCAGAAATCACCATCAAGAGCCGGCCGGTGCGCAAACGCTTCATCCGCCAGCTCGCCAAGAACATCCGCAACGTGCTCAAGGACCTTGATCCCGAGCTCGCGGTTGATGGTGTCTGGGATAATCTCGAGGTGGTCACCCGCGTCGAGGACGAAAAGATCCAGCGCGAAATGATCGAGCGCCTCACCTGCACGCCGGGTATCACCCACTTCCTGCAGGTCGAGGAGTATGCACTGGGCGACTTCGACGACATCGTCGCCAAGTGCAAGCACCACTTCGGCCACCTGCTGGCCGGCAAGCGCTTCTCGGTACGCTGCAAGCGCGGCGGTCACCACGACTTCACCTCGATGGACGTCGACCGCTACGTCGGCAGCCAACTGCGCCAGCAGTGCGGCGCCGCCGGCATCGACCTGAAGACGCCAGAAGTCGTGGTACGCATGGAGATCCGTGACCAGCGCCTGTACGTGATCCACAGCCAGCACAACGGCATCGGCGGCTACCCGTTGGGCGCCCTGGAGCAGACCCTGGTACTGATGTCCGGTGGCTTCGACTCCACCGTGGCGGCGTACCAGATGATGCGTCGCGGCCTGATGACCCATTTCTGCTTCTTCAACCTCGGTGGCCGTGCCCACGAGCTGGGCGTGATGGAAGTGGCCCACTACCTGTGGAAGAAGTACGGCAGCAGCCAGCGCGTGCTGTTCATCAGCGTGCCGTTCGAGGAAGTGGTCGGCGAGATCCTCAACAAGGTCGACAACAGCTACATGGGCGTCACCCTCAAGCGCATGATGCTGCGCGGCGCCGCCCACATGGCCGACCGTCTGCAGATCGACGCGCTGGTCACCGGCGAGGCGATCTCCCAGGTGTCGAGCCAGACCTTGCCGAACCTGTCGATCATCGACTCGGCCACCGACAAGTTGGTGCTGCGCCCGCTGCTGGCTAGCCACAAGCAGGACATTATCGACCAGGCCAGCGAAATCGGTACCGCCGACTTCGCCAAGCACATGCCCGAATATTGCGGCGTGATCTCGGTGAACCCGACTACCCATGCCAAGCGTCACCGCATGGAGCACGAAGAAAAGCAGTTCGACATGGCCGTGCTGGAGCGCGCCCTGGAGCGTGCCAAGTTCATCTCCATCGACCATGTGATCGACGAGCTGGGCAAGGACATCGAAATCGAGGAAGTGGCCGAGGCGCTGCCAGGCCAGATCGTCATCGACATTCGTCACCCCGACGCCCAGGAAGACGAACCTCTGGTGCTGGAAGGCATCGAAGTCCAGGCCATGCCGTTCTACGCCATCAACAGCAAGTTCAAGCACCTGGACCCCACGCGCCAGTACTTGCTGTATTGCGACAAGGGTGTGATGAGCCGTCTGCACGCACACCACCTGCTCAGTGAGGGACATGCCAATGTGCGTGTTTATCGTCCGACATAAGACGCCAGGGCTGTATGGCGGCAGCATCCGCCATCGCCCTCCCGACCACCGGGCCCGCTGAGCCGCAAACCGTACATATTCGCCGCCTACACTGGTGGCAACCGAATCCTCTGCTCGAGATACAGTTGTGATCGAAAATCTGCGTAACATCGCCATCATCGCCCACGTTGACCATGGTAAAACCACCCTGGTCGACAAACTCCTGCGCCAGTCCGGCACCCTGGAGCGTAACGAGCTCAACGACGAGCGCGTCATGGACTCCAACGACCAGGAAAAAGAGCGCGGCATTACCATTCTGGCGAAGAACACCGCCATCAACTGGAACGGCTACCACATCAACATCGTCGACACCCCCGGCCACGCCGACTTCGGTGGCGAGGTCGAGCGTGTAATGTCGATGGTCGACTCCGTGCTGCTGCTGGTCGACGCCCAGGACGGCCCGATGCCGCAAACCCGCTTCGTGACCAAGAAGGCTTTCGAAGCTGGCCTCAAGCCGATCGTCGTGATCAACAAGGTCGACCGTCCGGGCGCACGTCCTGACTGGGTTCTGGACCAGATCTTCGACCTGTTCGACAACCTCGGCGCCACCGACGAACAGCTGGACTTCAAAGTCGTCTACGCCTCGGCCCTGAACGGCATCGCCGGTCTGGACCACACCGAAATGGGTGAGGACATGACCGCGCTGTACCAGTCGATCATCGACAACGTGCCAGCACCGTCTGTTGACCGTGACGGCCCGTTCCAGATGCAGATCTCGGCCCTGGACTACAACAGCTTCCTCGGCGTTATCGGCGTTGGCCGTATTGCCCGTGGCCGCGTCAAGCCGAACACCCCGGTTGTCGCCATCGACACCGAAGGCAAGAAGCGCAACGGTCGTATCCTCAAGCTGATGGGCCACCACGGTCTGCACCGTGTCGACGTCGAAGAAGCCCAGGCTGGCGACATCGTCTGCATCAGCGGTTTCGACGAGCTGTTCATCTCCGACACCCTGTGCGCTCCGGATACCGTCGAGGCGATGAAGCCGCTGACCGTTGACGAGCCAACCGTTTCGATGACCTTCCAGGTCAACGACTCGCCGTTCTGCGGCAAGGAAGGCAAGTTCGTCACCAGCCGTAACATCAAGGACCGCCTGGACAAGGAGCTGCTGTACAACGTTGCCCTGCGCGTCCAGGAAACCGACTCCCCAGACAAGTTCAAGGTCTCGGGCCGTGGTGAGCTGCACCTGTCCGTTCTGATCGAAACCATGCGCCGTGAAGGCTTCGAGATGGCCGTGGGCCGTCCTGAAGTGATCATCCGCGAAGTAGACGGCGTCAAGCAGGAGCCGTTCGAGAACGTCACCATCGATATCCCTGAAGAATCCCAGGGCAAGGTCATGGAAGAGATGGGTCTGCGTAAGGGCGACCTGACCAACATGGTTCCGGATGGCAAGGGCCGTGTGCGCCTGGAGTACAACATTCCAGCCCGTGGTCTGATCGGCTTCCGTAACCAGTTCCTGACCCTGACCAACGGTGCAGGCATCCTGACCTCGATCTTCGATCGCTACGACACCATGAAGTCGGGCCAGATGTCTGGCCGTCTGAACGGTGTTCTGGTTTCGGTCGAGACCGGCAAGGCGCTGACCTACTCGCTGGAAACCCTGCAGGCTCGTGGCAAGCTGTTCGTCGAGCACGGCCAGGAGATCTACAACGGTCAGATCATCGGCCTGAACAGCCGTGACAACGACCTGGGCGTGAACCCGACCAAAGGCAAGAAGCTCGACAACATGCGTGCTTCGGGCAAGGACGAAGTCATCGCCCTGGTACCGCCAGTTCGCCACACCCTCGAGCAGGCCCTGGAATTCATCCAGGACGACGAGCTGTGCGAAGTGACGCCGAAGTCGATCCGTCTGCGCAAGAAGATCCTCGACGAAGGCGAGCGTACCCGCGCTGCCAAGAAAGCCAAGAACTGATTGAGTTCAGGCTGAAATGAAAACGCCCCCGGTCGCAAGGCCGGGGGCGTTTTTGTTTGGGCTGCCCCAGGCTTCGTGGGGCGTGGTTGCGCAAACCGTAGGAGCCAGCATTGCTGGCGAACCCAGCGCTACGGTGCAGGGCACTGCAAAAAACTGGGGCCGCTTTGCGGCCCTTTCGCGGCACAAGGCCGCTCCTACAGGAGATCGCGTTCCCTTGTAGGAGCGGCCTTGTGCCGCGAAAGGGCTGCAAGGCAGCCCCGGGATTTCAACAGCAAAGCAGGATCAGCGGGTAGCCACCTTGGGCTTGTACGCGCAATACCCCGGCCGCGGCCCGACCTTGGGGTGGTTGCGGCAGGTATCCGGACGCTTGTCGTAAATGGTGCACAGCCGGCTCTTGCGATCCAGGTACATGCAGTCGTCGTTGCTCATCCGGGTCAGGGTGAAGATCCCTGACTTCTGGTTGAAGCGCTCGATGATGCCTTCCTTCTGCAGGCGCTTGGCCACGTTCTTCGGCGGTTCGTCTTTCTCGAACTCGTCCACCACGCCAATGCGGATCAGATCCTTGATCTTCACCTCCACCGGCAGGGTGCAGCAGGTCGAGTGGCAGCCACCGCACATATGGCTGGCATAGCGCTGCCAGGTCTCCAGGCGGTCGACTTCGGCGGCGGCGATCAGGGTCGTTTTCATGGTTATGGGGTGAATCACGGTCTTGGGGCGCGCGATCATACCGGAGTTGTTCATTTTGTGAACAACCTTTTGCCCTATTCCCCTGGCGGTTGATGAAAAGCGCGAACGCTCGCTGTCGCTGTGTGTCAGAGCGTCTAGGCTGAACACTCTCCCTGCGCTTTCGCCTACTTGCCCGAGGATGCCGCATGTCCCAGGAAAACAAGGCCCGTGAGGCCAAAGCTCATACCGACGAGGTGGCCGCGTTCCGCGCCGCCGTGCTGGCCAAACTGACCTACGCCGTTGGCAAGGACCCGGAGCACGCCTTTGATCATGACTGGTTCGAGGCCATTGCCCTGGCGGCCCGCGACCATATGGTCGATCACTGGATGGATCACACCCGCCAGGCCTATCGACGCAGCCAGAAGCGGGTCTACTACCTCTCCCTCGAATTCCTCATCGGCCGGCTGCTGTACGACAGCCTGAGCAACCTCGGCTATCTGGAGATCGCCCGCGAAGCCCTCGAAGGCCTGGACGTGGACCTGGAGCGCATTCGCCTGCTCGAGCCCGACGCGGCGTTGGGCAATGGCGGCCTCGGGCGCCTGGCCGCGTGCTTCATGGAGAGCATGTCTACCCTGGGCATTGCCGCCCATGGCTACGGCATCCGCTACGAGCATGGTCTGTTCCGCCAGGCGCTGGTCGACGGTTGGCAGCAGGAGCAGACCGAGAACTGGCTGGATTTCGGCAACCCCTGGGAGTTCGAGCGGGCCGAGGTGATCTACCCGATCAGCTTCGGCGGCAGCGTCGAGACCGTGCACGAAAGCAACGGCCAGCAGCGCCAGGTGTGGTGGCCGGGCGAAACGGTGCGGGCGGTGGCCTATGACACGCCAGTGGTCGGCTGGCGCGGTGCCAGTGTCAACACCCTGCGCCTGTGGCGGGCCCGGGCCCTGGAAGAGCTGCACCTGGAGCGCTTCAACGCCGGCGATCACCTGGGCGCCGTGGCCGAGGTGGCGCGGGCCGAGAGCATCTCGCGGGTGCTGTACCCGGCCGACAGCACCGAGGCCGGCCAGGAGCTGCGCCTGCGCCAGGAGTACTTCTTCGTCTCGGCCTCGTTGCAGGACCTGCTGCGCCGTCACCTGAACATGCACGACAACCTGCTCAACCTGCCGGACGCCGCGGCCATACAGCTCAACGACACCCATCCGTCGATCGCCGTGGCCGAGCTGATGCGCCTGCTGGTCGACCAGCACGAGATCCCGTGGGATACCGCCTGGCAACTGACTGTCGGCACCTTGGCTTACACCAACCACACACTGTTGCCCGAAGCCCTGGAAACCTGGCCGGTGGCGCTGATGGAGCGCATGTTGCCGCGGCACATGCAGATCATCTACCTGATCAACGCCTATCACATCGACGCTCTACGTGCCAAAGGCCTGCATGACTTCGACGTGCTGCGCGCGGTGTCGCTGATCGAGGAAGACAACGGCCGTCGGGTACGCATGGGCAACCTGGCGTTCCTCGGCTCGCACAGCGTCAACGGCGTGTCGGCGCTGCACAGCAAGCTGATGAAAAGCACGGTGTTCGCCGATCTGCACAAGCTCTACCCGCAGCGGATCAACAACAAGACCAACGGCATCACCTTCCGCCGCTGGCTGTACCAGGCCAACCCGGCGCTTACCGCGATGCTGGTCGAAGCCCTCGGCCCCGACGTGCTGGACAACCCCGAAGGCAGGCTCAAGGCGCTGGCGCCGTTCGCCGACAAGGCCAGCTTTCGCAAGCAGTTCGCCGCCCAGCGGCTGCACAGCAAGCGGGCCCTGGCCAGCATCATCCAGGACCGCCTGGGCGTCACGGTCAACCCTGAGGCGCTGTTCGACGTGCAGGTCAAGCGCATCCACGAGTACAAGCGCCAGTTGCTCAACCTGTTGCATACCGTGGCGCTGTACCAGGCGATCCGCAACGACCCGAGCACCGACTGGGTGCCGCGGGTGAAGATTTTTGCCGGCAAGGCGGCGGCCAGCTACCACCAGGCCAAACTGATCATCAAGCTGGCCAACGACATTGCCCGGGTGGTCAACAACGACCCCACCGTGCGCGGCCTGCTCAAGGTGGTGTTCCTGCCTAACTACAACGTCAGCCTGGCCGAGAGCATCATCCCGGCGGCCGATCTGTCGGAGCAGATCTCCACCGCCGGCTACGAAGCCTCCGGCACCAGCAACATGAAGTTCGGTCTCAACGGCGCGCTGACCATTGGCACCCTGGATGGCGCCAATGTCGAGATGTGCGAGCAGGTGGGGGCCGAGAACATGTTCATCTTCGGCCTGACCGCTCAGCAGGTGGAGGCCCGCGGGCGCGCCGGCGATTTTGGCGCCAGTGCGGCGATCGCGGCTTCCAGTCGCCTGGGCGATGTGTTGCAAGCGATCCGCAGCGGGGTGTTCTCGCCGGACGATCCGGCGCGCTACGCCGGGCTGGTGGACGGCCTGGTCGGCCATGACCGCTTCCTGGTGTGCGCCGACTTCGACGCCTACTGGGACGCCCAGCGGCGGGTCGAGGAGCTGTGGCATGCGCCCCAGGACTGGTGGCGCATGGCGGTGCTCAATACCGCGCGGATGGGCTGGTTCTCGTCGGACCGGACCATTCGTGAATATGCCGGCGAGATCTGGAAGGCGCTGGATTGATGTAGACGCTTGCGCAATCGTTGTAGGAGCGGCCTTGTGTCGCGAAAGGGCCGCAGAGCGGCCCCATCAATATGTGCTTGATGCGCAAATCATGGGGGCGCTTCGCACCCCTTTCGCGACACAAGGCCGCTCCTACAAAGTCCGCGAAGCGTATGGGAGAACCGACCATCGGCCGGGCGCTGGCTGAACTCAAGCCCGTAAGTCGAGTCTCTTTGCTCGCTAGCCCGCAACTCTCCCTGTAAACTGCGGGGGTTTTTTCCTATCCCTTTCGGAGCCACACATGTCCCGCGTTACCCTGAGTCGCTATCTGATTGAGCAGACCCGCAGCAACAATACCCCTGCCGATCTGCGCTTCCTGATCGAGGTGGTGGCGCGCGCGTGCAAGGAAATCAGCCACCACGTGTCCAAAGGCGCCCTCGGCGGCGTGCTGGGCAGCATGGGCACCGAGAACGTCCAGGGTGAAGTGCAGAAGAAGCTCGACGTGATCTCCAACGACATCCTGCTCGAGGCCAACGAGTGGGGCGGCCACCTGGCCGGCATGGCGTCCGAGGAAATGGACAACGCCTACCAGATCCCGGGCAAGTACCCCAAGGGTGCCTACCTGCTGGTCTTCGACCCGCTGGATGGTTCGTCGAACATCGACGTGAACGTCTCGGTCGGCACCATCTTCTCGGTTCTGCGTTGCCCTAACGAGTACCTGAGCCAGAACGAAACCCTGAACGAAAAAGCCTTCCTGCAGCCCGGCACCGAGCAGGTCGCCGCCGGCTATGCCATCTACGGCCCGCAAACCATGCTGATCCTGACCCTGGGCAACGGCGTCAAGGGCTTCACCCTGGACCGCGAGCTGGGCAGCTTCGTCCTGACCCATGAAAACATCCAGGTACCGGCCACCACCGCCGAGTTCGCCATCAACATGTCCAACCAGCGCCACTGGGAAGCTCCGGTACAGCGCTACGTGGGCGAACTGCTGGCCGGTGAGACCGGGCCGCTGAAGAAGAACTACAACATGCGCTGGATCGCCTCGATGGTGGCCGACGTGCACCGCATCCTGACCCGTGGCGGCCTGTTCATGTACCCACGCGATGCTCGCGAGCCGAGCAAACCGGGCAAGCTGCGCCTGATGTACGAGGCCAACCCGATGTCGTTCATCATCGAGCAGGCCGGCGGCGCTTCCACCAACGGTTACGAGCGGATCCTCGACATCAAGCCGGAGAGCCTGCACCAGCGCGTGTCGGTGATCCTCGGCTCGAAGGAAGAGGTCGAGCGCGTCACCGCCTACCACAAGGAGTAAGTCATGCTCGCACCTTGGCAGCCGTTGCTGGAGTGGTGGTTCGGTTGGGGCAAAAGTGCCCAGGCCGTGGCTGACGAGAAGAACACGCTGTGGTTCGGCAAGCATCACGACGCCGATGCCCAGGCGCTGTTCGGCGACCTGGTCGAGCAAGCCCTGGCGGGTGGGCTCGACGAGTGGCAGCAGAGCCCGCAGGGCTGGCTTGGCCTGCTGATCCTGCTCGACCAGCTGCCGCGCATGATCCACCGCGACACGCCGCGCGCCTTCGAGGGCGATCGGCGGGCGCAGGTGGTGGCCATGCAGGGCCTGCAGAAGGGCTGGGATTACCAGCTGCTGCCGATCCAGCGGGTGTTCGTGCTGCTGGTGCTGGAGCACGCCGAGGTGCTGGACTGGCAAAACCTGTGCGTCGAGCGTTACCAGACCTTGCTGGACGAGCAGCCCGAGGCCAACCGTCGGTTGTTCGAAGGCTTCCTCGACTATGCCGAGCAGCACCAGCGGGTGATCGCCCGCTTCGGGCGCTTCCCGCACCGCAACCTGGTGCTGAATCGCCCGAGCACCAGTGAAGAGATGGACTTCCTGCTGGAACCCGGTTCGCGGTTCTGATGCCCGATCCGCCGTGCAGGAGCATGCGCTCCTGCACGGCCTGCCTGGCGCGCCAGCGCCGCACGTTCCTGGCTGGCGGGCCACCCGACCAATGGCGTACAGGGAAAGCACCTGCGCCAGGGAACCGAAACGGCTTTTTTCCTTCTAAGCTCCTGGCAGGTCCTCGCGCCTGTGTATCCCTCTCCAGGAGTGTCCCTTCATGTCGTTGCGTTCTCTCGCCCTGTTGTCCTTGTGCGTCGTCCTGACCGCTTGCAGCAAGATCAACCAGGAAAACTATTCCAAGCTCAAGGCCGGCATGAACAAGGCCGAAGTCGAGCAACTGCTCGGCACGCCGAAGGAGTGCTCCGGCGCCCTGGGCATGAGCAGTTGCACCTGGGGTGACGAGAAGAGCTTCATCAGCGTGCAATATGCCGCGGACAAGGTGCTGATGTATTCCGGGCAGGGTCTCAAATGAGGCGTCTGCACCTGCTGCTGGGCGTGTGCCTGGTGATGCTGCTCGGTGGCTGCGCCACTTCGGCCACCGACCCGCTGGCGCCGAAGACCGCAGGTGCGGTCGACCTCAAGCGTTACCAAGGCAAGTGGTTCGAGCTGGCGCGCCTGCCGATGAAGTACCAGGACGGCTGCGCCCAGTCCGAGGCCCACTACAACCTCAAGCCCGACGGCACGGTCGGTGTGCTCAATCGCTGCCGCACCCTGGGTGACGAGTGGTTGCGCGCCGAAGGGCACGCGTCGGTGCAGGAACCTGGGCATACCGACAAGCTGTGGGTGGAGTTCGACAATTGGTTCACCCGCCTGGTGCCGGGAGTGGCCAAGGGCGACTACTGGATCCTGTTCGTCGACGAACGCTATCGCACGGCCATCGTCGGCAGCCCGGACCGCAAGTACCTGTGGATTCTTTCGCGCACGCCGTCGTTGCCGGCGTGGGAGCGCGAGAACCTGCTGGCCAAGGCGCGGCAGCAGGGCTATGACACCAATCGACTGATCTGGCGCGCGCCCGACAAGCAGATCGTGGTTCGGCATTGAGCTTCAGGCCGGCGCGATACCTGTAGGAGCGGCCTTGCGCCGCGAAAGGGGTGCGAAGCGCCCCCCGGATTTCAGCATTTGCACATATCGCCGGGGCCGCTATGCGGCCCTTTCGCGGCGCAAGGCCGCTCCTGCAGGGGCCGCGTTCAGGCTAGGAGCTGGCGCAATACCTCGACAAACGCCACCGCGCTTTCCTCTTCCTGCCCATGCCGCCCCTGGCGCACCACCCACTGTCCATTGACCATCACATCGCGCACCTGGCGATCGCTACCGGCGAACAGCCAACGGTTCAGGATCGCATCGCCGTCGGCCACGGCCAGGTAGGGATCCTGCCCGTCCAGCACCAGCCAGTCCGCGCGCTGGCCGACCGCCAGTTCACCGATCGGCTGGCCCAGGGCCTGGGCGCCGCCGCGCAGGGCCGCGTCATACAAGGTTCGTCCGACCATCGGCTGATCGATCCGATATAGCCGGTTACGTCGTTGGTCGCGCAGGCGCTGACCGTATTCCAGCCAGCGCAGTTCCTCGACCACGCTCAATGACACATGGCTGTCCGAGCCAATCCCCATGCGCCCGCCCTGAGCCAGGTAATCCACCGCCGGGAAGATACCGTCGCCAAGGTTGGCTTCGGTGGTCAGGCATAGCCCGGCCACGGCGCCACTGCGGGCCATGGCGCTGACCTCATCGGCTTCGGCGTGGGTGGCATGGACCAGGCACCAGCGCTGATCTACATCGACATGCTCGTACAGCCATTGCAGCGGACGGCGGCCACTCCAGGCCAGGCAATCGTCGACTTCCTTCTGCTGTTCGGCGATATGGATATGGATCGGGCAGGCCTTGTCGCTGGCGCCCAGCACGTCGGCGATCTGTCCGGGGGTGACCGCGCGCAGGGAGTGGAAGCACAAGCCCAGCCGTTGCGCCGGCTGGTGTGCCAGCAGCGGTTGCAACTGCTGCTGTAGGCGCAGGTACTGCTCGGTGCTGTTGATGAAGCGGCGTTGCCCGTCGTTGGGCGCCTGGCCGCCAAAGCCCGAATGGCTGTAGAGCACCGGCAGCAGGGTCAGGCCGATGCCGCTGGCGGCGGCGGCGGCGCTGATGCGCCGTGACAGCTCGGCGGGGTCGGCGTAGGCCTGGCCGCCCTGATCGTGGTGCACATAGTGGAACTCGGCCACCGAGGTGTAGCCGGCCTTGAGCATCTCGATGTACAGCTGGCGGGCGATCACCTGCAACTGCTCGGGGGTGATCCGGCCGACCAGGCGGTACATCAGGTCGCGCCAGGTCCAGAAGCTGTCGTTGGGGTTGCCGGCCACTTCCGCCAATCCCGCCATGGCCCGCTGGAACGCATGCGAGTGCAGGTTGGGCATGCCTGGCAGCAGCGGGCCGGCCAGGCGCTCGGCGCCAGCGGCATCGGCATCGGCCATGACTGCGGCCAGTCGGCCATTGGCGCTGACCTCCAGGCGGACATTGCGGGCCCAGCCCGAAGGGAGCAGGGCGCGTTCGGCGAAGTAGGCGGGCATCGGTGAAATCCTGTTATTGTTAACTTGTATATACATATACAGCCGTTTGCCTGCCGGGTAAACTCCGGCAAGCTACCGTTCACTCCAACCGCACAAGGATTAAACGCCGTGCCGACACTTCCTGTCTCCGCGCTGGTTGCCCAGATGGGCGAAGGGCCGGCGCCGCTCTACGCCCGGGTGAAACAGATGATCATCCAGCAGATCGAGAGCGGCAGCTGGCCGCCCCATCACCGGGTGCCATCGGAAAGCGAGCTGGTCAGCGAGCTTGGCTTCAGCCGCATGACCATCAACCGCGCCCTGCGCGAACTCACCGCCGAAGGCTTGCTGGTGCGCATGCAGGGCGTCGGCACCTTCGTCGCCGAACCCAAGAGCCGCTCGGCGCTGTTCGAGGTCAACAACATCGCCGACGAGATCGCCGGACGTGGCCACCAGCATAGCTGCCAGGTGATCAAACTCGCCGAGGAAGCCGCCGGCTCCGAGCGCGCCCTGGCCCTGGACATGCGCGAAGGCCAGCGGGTTTTCCACTCGCTGATCGTGCATTACGAAAATGGCGTGCCGGTACAGATCGAGGACCGCTACGTCAACGCTGCCATCGCTCCGGATTACCTCAAGCAGGATTTCACCCGGCAGACGCCCTACGCCTACCTGTCGCAGGTGGCGCCACTCACTGAAGGCGAGCACGTGGTCGAGGCGATCCTTGCCGAACCTGAGGAATGCAAGCTGCTGCAGATCGAGCGAGGCGAGCCGTGTCTGTTGATCCGCCGTCGTACCTGGTCGGGGCGCCAGCCGGTCACCGCTGCGCGCCTGATCCACCCCGGTTCCCGTCACCGTCTGGAAGGACGATTCAGCAAATGACCCAGTTGCAGCTGTTGCGTGCCCAGGATTATCCGCGCATGCCCTGGAAAAACGGTGGCGGTTTCACCGAAGAGATCACCCGCGACGCAGGCGATAGCCTGGACGGTTTCGGCTGGCGCCTGTCGATCGCCGATATCGAGGAGTCCGGTGGTTTTTCCAGCTTCGCCGGGTACCAGCGGATCATCACCGTGTTGCAGGGCGATGGCATGCGCCTGCTGGTCGATGGCCAGGCCAGCCGGCCGTTGCTGCCGTTCGACGCCTTTGCCTTCAATGGCGAAAGCCAGGTGAGCTGCAAGCTGTTGGGCGGGGCGATTCGCGATTTCAACCTGATCTATGCGCCGCAGCGGTATCGGGCGCGGTTGCAGTGGTTCGATGGCACCAGCCGGCTGTTCAGCTCGGCCTCGACGGTGTTGTTGTTTGCGGCGAGCAGCCATGTAGAAGTCGGGCTGGTGGGGCGGGAGACCCAGCAGCTGGGCCGGTATGACTGCTTGCGCCTGGAAGGTAACGAAGGATTGTTGGAGCTGGATGTGCAGGGGCGGTTCTGCCTGATCGAGCTGATGCCACGCTGAATTGGAGTTCTGTGAATAGGGGTCGCGCAGCGGCCCCTTCTGCTTTCTGAAATCTTCTGAGGAACGGTCTGATTATTTTGGTTGTCCATGCTTGTACATACAAGTAAAGGTGTGTTTGTATAGCACCACGACACAAACACACGCCGTCGCATGACCGCAGAGGACATCCCCGTGACTGACAACAACAAGTACCGTGACGTAGAAATCCGTGCCCCGCGTGGCAACAAGCTGACCGCCAAGAGCTGGCTGACCGAAGCGCCGCTGCGCATGCTGATGAACAACCTCGACCCACAGGTCGCCGAAAACCCGAAAGAGCTGGTGGTGTACGGTGGCATCGGCCGCGCCGCGCGCAACTGGGAGTGCTACGACAAGATCGTCGAAACCCTGACCCGCCTGGAAGACGACGAAACCCTGCTGGTGCAGTCGGGCAAGCCGGTCGGCGTGTTCAAGACCCACAGCAACGCCCCGCGTGTGCTGATCGCCAACTCCAACCTGGTGCCGCACTGGGCCAACTGGGAACACTTCAACGAACTGGATGCCAAGGGCTTGGCCATGTACGGCCAGATGACCGCCGGCAGCTGGATCTACATCGGCAGCCAGGGCATCGTACAGGGCACCTACGAAACCTTCGTCGAAGCCGGCCGCCAGCACTACAACGGCAGCCTCAAGGGCAAGTGGGTACTGACTGCCGGGCTCGGTGGCATGGGCGGCGCCCAGCCACTGGCGGCAACGCTTGCCGGCGCCTGCTCGCTGAACATCGAGTGCCAGCAGAGCCGCATCGACTTCCGCCTCGAGACCCGCTACGTCGACGAGCAGGCCACTGACCTGGACGACGCCCTGGCGCGCATCGCCAAATACACCGCCGAAGGCAAGGCCATCTCCATCGCCCTGCACGGCAACGCCGCCGAGATTCTGCCTGAGCTGGTCAAGCGTGGCGTGCGCCCGGACATGGTCACCGACCAGACCAGCGCCCACGACCCGCTCAACGGCTACCTGCCGGCCGGCTGGACCTGGGAGCAGTACCGCGACCGTGCTGTGACCGACCCGGCAGGCGTGGTCAAGGCCGCCAAGCAGTCGATGGCCGTACATGTACAAGCCATGCTCGACTTCCAGAAGCAGGGCATCCCGACCTTCGACTATGGCAACAACATCCGCCAGATGGCCAAGGAAGAAGGCGTGGCCAACGCGTTCGACTTCCCAGGCTTCGTCCCGGCCTATATCCGCCCGCTGTTCTGCCGCGGCGTCGGCCCATTCCGCTGGGCCGCGCTGTCCGGCGATGCCGAGGACATCTACAAGACCGATGCCAAGGTCAAGGAGCTGATCCCCGACGACGCCCACCTGCACCGCTGGTTGGACATGGCCCGCGAGCGCATCAGCTTCCAGGGCCTGCCGGCGCGTATCTGCTGGGTTGGCCTGGGCCTGCGCGCCAAGCTCGGCCTGGCCTTCAACGAAATGGTGCGCAGCGGCGAGCTGTCGGCACCGGTCGTCATCGGCCGTGACCACCTGGACTCGGGCTCGGTATCCAGCCCCAACCGTGAAACCGAATCCATGCGCGACGGCTCCGACGCGGTCTCCGACTGGCCGCTGCTCAACGCCTTGCTCAACACCGCAGGCGGCGCCACCTGGGTTTCGCTGCACCACGGCGGTGGCGTGGGCATGGGCTTCTCCCAGCATTCGGGCATGGTCATCGTCTGTGACGGTACCGATGAAGCCGCCGAGCGCATCGCCCGCGTATTGACCAACGACCCAGGCACCGGCGTGATGCGCCACGCCGATGCCGGCTACCAGATCGCCATCGACTGCGCCAAGGAGCAGGGCCTGGACCTGCCGATGATCACCGGCTGACCGCCGCGCTTTGGATCGCACCCGCCAAGGGTGATACTGAACAACAAGAAGGGGCCCCGCGTGGCCCCAAGCGATTGGAGTAGCGAAGTGACCGAATTGACCCTCAAGCCCGGCACCCTGACCCTGGCCCAGCTGCGTGCCATCCACGCCGCCCCGGTGCACCTGCAACTGGACGCCAGCGCCGCGCCGGCCATCGACGCCAGCGTCGCCTGCGTCGAGCAGATCATCGCCGAAGACCGTACCGCCTACGGCATCAACACCGGTTTCGGCCTGCTGGCCTCGACCCGCATCGCCAGCCATGACCTGGAGAACCTGCAGCGTTCGCTGGTGCTGTCCCACGCCGCCGGTATCGGCGCGCCGCTGGACGACGACCTGGTGCGGCTGATCATGGTGCTCAAGATCAACAGCCTCAGCCGTGGTTTCTCCGGCATCCGCCGCAAGGTCATCGACGCGCTGATCGCCCTGGTCAACGCGCAAGTCTATCCACATATTCCGCTCAAGGGCTCGGTCGGCGCCTCCGGCGACCTCGCGCCGCTGGCGCACATGTCGCTGGTGCTGCTGGGCGAAGGCAAGGCCCGCTACAAGGGGCAGTGGCTGTCGGCCACCGAAGCCCTGGCCGTCGCTGGCCTGGAACCGCTGACCCTGGCCGCCAAGGAGGGCCTGGCCCTGCTCAACGGCACCCAGGCCTCCACCGCCTATGCCCTGCGTGGCCTGTTCCAGGCCGAAGACCTGTACGCCGCGGCCATCGCCTGTGGCGGCCTGAGCGTCGAGGCGGCGCTGGGCTCGCGTTCGCCGTTCGATGCGCGCATCCATGCCGTGCGTGGCCAGCGCGGCCAGATCGACACCGCCGCCTGCTTCCGCGACCTGCTGGGTGATTCCAGCGAAGTGTCGCTGTCGCACAAGAACTGCGACAAGGTCCAGGACCCGTACTCGCTGCGCTGCCAGCCGCAAGTCATGGGCGCCTGCCTGACCCAGATCCGCCAGGCCGCCGAAGTGCTGGGCATCGAGGCCAACGCGGTGTCGGACAACCCGCTGGTGTTCGCCGCCGAAGGCGACGTCATCTCTGGTGGCAACTTCCACGCAGAACCCGTGGCCATGGCAGCCGACAACCTGGCCCTGGCCATCGCCGAGATCGGCTCGCTGAGCGAGCGCCGCATCTCGCTGATGATGGACAAGCACATGTCCCAGCTGCCGCCATTCCTGGTAGAGAACGGTGGGGTCAACTCCGGCTTCATGATCGCCCAGGTCACCGCTGCCGCGCTGGCCAGCGAGAACAAGGCGCTGTCGCACCCGCACAGCGTCGACAGCCTGCCGACCTCGGCCAACCAGGAAGACCACGTATCGATGGCCCCGGCCGCCGGCAAGCGCCTGTGGGAAATGGCCGAGAACACCCGCGGCGTGCTGGCCATCGAATGGCTGGGCGCCTGCCAGGGCCTGGACCTGCGCAAGGGCCTGAAGACCTCCGCCAAGCTGGAGCAGGCGCGCCAGGCGCTGCGTCGCGAAGTGCCGCACTATGACCGCGACCGCTTCTTCGCCCCGGATATCGAGGCAGCCTCGTCGCTGCTGGCCAAAGGCACGCTGACCGGCCTGCTGCCGGCTGGGGTCCTGCCTAGCCTGTGATACCGCATTCGCCGGCAAGCCGGCTCCTACGGGGTTATCTGTAGGAGCCGGCTTGCTGGCGAACGGCCCCCATACTCACGACCAGAACAACAATAAGGACGTGACATGCAACAAGCTCAAGGTCTCAAGCGCGGGCTATCGGCCCGGCACATCCGCTTCATGGCGCTCGGTTCGGCAATCGGTACCGGGCTTTTCTACGGTTCGGCCTCGGCCATCCAGATGGCCGGCCCGGCCGTGCTGCTGGCCTACCTGATCGGCGGCGCCGCGGTATTCATGGTCATGCGCGCCCTCGGCGAAATGGCCGTGCACAATCCGGTGTCCGGTTCCTTCGGCCACTACGCCAGCACCTACCTCGGCCCCATGGCCGGCTTCATCCTCGGCTGGACCTACGCCTTCGAGATGGTCATCGTCGCCATCGCCGACGTTACCGCTTTCGGCATCTACATGGGCTTCTGGTTCCCCGAGGTCGCCCGCTGGATCTGGGTACTCGGCATCGTGTTCCTGATCGGCGGCCTGAACCTGTGCAACGTGCGGGTGTTCGGCGAGATGGAGTTCTGGCTGTCGCTGCTAAAGGTCGGCGCCATCGTCGCGATGATTCTCGCCGGCCTCGGCATCATGGCTTTCGGTTTCAGCCAGGTTGGCAGCGGGCACGCGGTCGGGGTGAGCAACTTGTTCGACCACGGCGGCTTCATGCCCAACGGTGTCAGCGGCCTGATCGCCTCGTTCGCGGTGGTGATGTTTGCCTTTGGTGGCATCGAGATCATCGGTGTCACCGCCGGTGAGGCGAAAGACCCGCAGCGGGTGATCCCCAAGGCGATCAACGCCGTGCCGCTGCGCATCCTGCTGTTCTACGTGCTCACCCTGTTCGTGCTGATGTGCCTGTATCCCTGGCCGCAGATCGGCAGCCAGGGCAGCCCGTTCGTGCAGATCTTCAGCAACCTGGGGATTGGTTCGGCGGCGGCGGTACTTAACATCGTTGTGATTTCAGCAGCCATTTCCGCGATCAATAGCGACATTTTCGGCGCTGGCCGGATGATGTACGGTCTGTCCCAGCACGGCCAGGCACCGCGCGGCTTCGGCAAGCTGTCGAAACACGGCGTACCGTGGATGACCGTGGTGGTGATGGGCGCGGCGCTGCTGATCGGCGTGCTGCTCAACTACCTGATCCCGGAGAACGTATTCCTGCTGATCGCGTCGATCGCCACCTTCGCTACCGTGTGGGTGTGGCTGATGATCCTGGTCACCCAGGTGGCCATGCGTCGCAGCATGAGCCGCGAACAAGTCGCCCAGCTCAAGTTCCCCGTGCCGTTCTGGCCTTATGGTCCGGCGATGGCCATTGCTTTCATGTTGTTCATCTTCGGTGTGCTGGGTTACTTCCCGGATACCCAGGCGGCGTTGATCGTCGGCGTTATCTGGGTCGTGTTCCTGGTCGCTTCCTACCTGCTGTGGTGCAAACCGCGCGCAGGCGACGGCGAGCCGGTCCGCGAGCCTGCCGAGCTGCACCGTTGAGTCTTACAAGGAGATCCTGATGAGAACCCTCTGGCAGCACTGCCATGCGGCAACCATGGCCGAGGGCCGCTACTCGATCATCGAGGACGCGGCGATCGTCACCAGCGCAGGCCTGATCGAATGGATCGGCCCGCGTGACGAGGTGCCGCCAGTGGCGGCTGATCGCATCGTCGACTTGGGCGGCGCCTGGGTCACCCCGGGGCTGATCGACTGCCACACCCACGCGGTGTTCGGCGGCAACCGCAGCGGCGAGTTCGAGCAGCGCCTGCAAGGCGTCAGCTATGCCGAGATCGCGGCTCAGGGCGGCGGCATCGCCAGCACCGTGCGGGCTACCCGTGCCGCCAGCGAGGACGAACTGCTGGCCAGTGCCCGTCAGCGCGTCCAGGCGCTGATGCGCGACGGCGTGACCATGATCGAGATCAAGTCCGGCTACGGCCTGGACCTCGAAAGCGAGCGCAAGATGTTGCGTGTCGCCCGGCGCCTGGGCGAGGAACTCCCCGTGACCGTGCGCAGCACCTGCCTGGCGGCCCATGCCCTGCCGCCGGAATATGCGGGGCGGGCAGACGACTACATCGCCCATATCTGCGACGTCATGCTCCCGGCGTTGGTCGCCGAAGGCCTGGTGGATGCAGTGGATGCCTTCTGCGAACACCTGGCGTTCTCCCCGGCCCAGGTCGAGCGCCTGTTCATCAAGGCGCGTGAGCTGGGCCTGCCGGTCAAGCTGCATGCCGAACAGCTGTCGTCGCTGCATGGCTCGAGCCTGGCAGCCCGCTACCAGGCGCTGTCGGCTGATCACCTGGAATTCATGACCGAAGAGGACGCCGTTGCAATGGCCGAGGCTGGCACGGTCGCCGTGCTACTGCCGGGGGCGTTCTACTTCCTGCGCGAAACCCAGCTGCCGCCGATGGATGCCTTGCGCCGGCATGGGGTGAAGATCGCCCTGGCCAGCGACCTCAACCCCGGCACTTCGCCTGGGCTGTCGCTGCGCCTGATGCTGAACATGGGCTGCACGATGTTCCGCATGACCCCGGAAGAAACCCTGGCCGGCGTCACCGTGCATGCCGCCACGGCGCTGGGCCTGGGCGATAGCCATGGCTCGCTGGAAGAGGGCAAGGTCGCGGACTTCATAGCCTGGCAGATCGAACGCCCCGCCGACCTCAGCTACTGGCTCGGCGGCGACCTGCCCAAGCGCGTGGTGCGCCTGGGCCATGAGATATCCAACTGAGCGAGGGCATATGGACAAGGTATTGAGTTTCCACCAGGGCCGCCTGCCACTGCTGATCAGCATGCCCCATGCCGGGCTGGGCCTGACCGACGCGGTGCGCGACGGGCTGGTGGACCAGGCGCGCAGCCTGCCGGACACCGACTGGCACATCCCGCGCCTGTACGACTTCGCCCGCGACCGGGGCGCCAGCGTGGTGGCGGCGGAGTATTCGCGTTTCGTCATCGACCTGAACCGGCCGGATGACGACAAGCCACTGTATGCCGGTGCCACTACCGGTCTGTACCCGGCCACGCTGTTCGAGGGCGAGCCGCTGTTCAAGGACGGGCTGGAACCGACTGGCGAGCAGCGCAAACAGTACCTGGAGCAAATCTGGCGTCCTTACCACGACACCATCCGCAACGAGCTGGAGCGTCTGCGCGAGCACTTCGGCTACGCCCTGTTGTGGGATGCCCACTCGATCCGCTCGCTGATCCCGCACCTGTTCGACGGCAAGTTGCCGGACTTCAACCTTGGCACCTTCAACGGTGCAAGTTGCGACCCGGAGCTGGCTCAACGGCTGCAGGGCGTATGCGCTGAGGCGCAGGGCTACAGCCATGTGCTCAATGGCCGCTTCAAGGGCGGGCATATCACCCGGCATTACGGCGATCCGGCGAACGACATCCATGCGGTGCAACTGGAGCTGGCGCAGAGTACCTACATGGATGAAGTGGAGCCTTTCACCTATCGCGAGCAACTGGCACAGCCCACCCAGTCGGTCTTGCGCCGCCTGTTGGAAGCTACCTTGCAATGGGGGCGTGAGCGTTACGGGCGCTAGCCCCAGCACCTGGAGCGATCCTTCGTGGCAGCCAGCAAGGCTGGCTCCCACGGTTTGCAGGCGTGCCAGATCCAAGGTCAACTAGCGGTGATCGGCGCGAATGCGGAAGGTCAGTTCGGCAATCAGGTTTTCGATCTGCTTGTCGCGCTGGGCCTGCAGTGCTCGGGTGGGTGCCTCCAATTCATCCAGGCTGGCCTGGGGCTGGTCGTACTGCAGGTTGTTGACCGCGTGCTGGAACTTGCTCTCGATCTGGGCGAAGGCATCGGCATAGGCCTCTCGTAGATAGTCGGACCAGAACGGTGTATGACCGGCAAATTCGATGAAGTCCTCCCCATCCTCGGCCTCCCAGATGCGCAACGCCGCGTCGGTGGCGTCCGTCGAGCTCACGTCGGCACCGAACATCATTTCATCCGCCGGGCTCAGCAGGTCGAGGCGATCGGCCAGCAGGCGCCGATAGGCCAGGCGAACTTCAGCGGCATCCTGGTGCGACGACCTGGCGCTGGCGATCTCATCGAGTCGCTGCTGGCGGAACAAGCGGCGTAGCAGGCGATACAAAGCGGATTCCCGGCTCTCGCCTGAAGTCTGCAGCAGCGCCTGGGCAACCAGGTGTTTCTGCTCGATCTGCTGGAATTGCAGGAGCATGCCGTCCGGGCAGGTGCCTTCGGCAATCGCGTCCTCGGCGATGGCATCGAACAGCTCACGCTCTGCCGGATGGTTCGCGGCCATCGCCAATACGCGCCAGACCCGCTCGATGAAGGCGGGCCGGGAGTCGGTATTGCGATAAGGCACCGAAGTCGTGAGCTGGGCCACCAGCTGCAGCAGGTTCTGCGCCTGCGCGCCTTCGCGCAGTTGTTGCCACTGGGCGCTGCGTGTTTGGCGCAAACCAGCGCTGCCTTCGAGCCAGGGTTTGCTGTCCAGCTCGAGCAATGCCGTCCAGGGCGCGTAGCCATGGCTGTGGGCACTGCCACTGCTGGTTGTGCTGCCCAGGCTGCCGACCGAGCTGCCAAAGGCACTGCCTGCTTCGGTGCCCTGCGGCGAGGCCATGAGGATATCCAAGGGTAGGTCCATGTCGAAGGTGAAGCTGCGGTCGTAACGCTGCGACAGGTGCGCGGTGCGCATCGTTTCGCTGGACAGGGGGTTGTCGGTCAGCAGCAGCGCGGTACTGCCATGGACGCTGCGAGGGTTGTCCAGTACTGCCCTTGGCAGTGTGCTCAAGCGGTTCTCCCGCAGGTCCAGGGTGAACCTTGGCATCAGGTTGAATAGCCAGTCTGGCCAGCGCTCCAGCCCCAGGTTGCGCAGGACCAGGCGGTCGAGGCGGGTGGGCGGCGCGCTGAGCGTGCGCAACTGCGCGCTCAGCGAGTTGCCGGAGAGGTCCAGCTCCCGTAGCGCGGGGATGCGTGCAATCAGGCTCATCGCCTGGTTATCGATTTCCAATCCCTGGTCCACCAGGCTGAGTCGATTGAGCGATTGCAGGTGGGTCAGGGCCTCGGGAAGGCTCAGCAAGGGGTGGATATGGCCCTCGAGGACCAGGTGGGTGAGATGCGGGAAACGTCGCAGCCACTGATCGAGTTGCACTGTTGTCAGTTGCACGCGCTCCAGCCTGGCGATGTCGACATAAGGCGCGAAGAACGCAGGCAATGAGGGTGGGAAGTCCTCCTGGCGGAACGTTTCCAGCCGCCAGGGCGACAGTGTGTCATCGCGGACCCGGCGCTCCCAGAACACCAGTATCGACTGGGCAATGGCCGCTCTGGCGCGGACCGCCTGCTCGTTCAACGGCTCGGCTGGGCTGGTCCACGGCTCGAGGGCATCGTTCAGGCCCTGGTACTCCTCGATGATGCGCGCGGTCCCGAGGCTGAAGTCAAACCGGTGTAGCGGTCGGTTTTGACTGCGGTACAGGTCCAGGAGTTGGGGCGGGCGCAGCGCGTTGCCATCGAGGTAAACCAAGGTGCGTTCGGCGGTCGCCTCGACGTTGGCCGTCAACGCGTCGGGGACTCGGACCAGGTGGTTGTCACGCAACGACAAGGTGCCGATTCGCAACAGTGCCGGCTCGTCCAGCCAGGCTGGCCATTGATCGAGGCCCATGCGGTCCAGGCCAAGGTGGTTAAGGTACAGGTCGGGGAGGCGGAACGTGGCGAGCGGGGCGAGTCTATTCCCGCTGAGGTCAAGGTGGCGCAGGTGTTCGCGGGTAGCGAAGCGTTCCAGGTCCAGGGGATACAGCGTGAGGTTCTGGTTGACCAGCCTCAGTTCGCTGAGGCGTGGGAAGCGGCTGACGATCAGTGGCAGGCTGTTGGCCAGTTCCGATGTCGCGGCGAGTGCATCATAGTCGCGCTCTATCTCCAGGGCCGACAGCGAGGGGAAGTGCTGGAACAGATTGTTCAGTTGCGCTTCGTACTGTGTCCAGCTCAGGGTGCCGTTGGTTGCGTAGTCGAGCGAGAGGTTGTGCAGTTGCAGGCGGTCGACCCGATCAGCGATAAAGTCTGGTAGCCGCCGGGGGAATTCGGCGATGAACATCCTGGAGAGCCGCAGCGTGCCCGCTGCTTCGCCAAGCTCCGGTACCGCGCTGTGAATCCAGTGCTGCCAGAGCGCCATTTCGATTTCTTGCCGGTTGGCGGTCCGCGCGCCCAATCCTGGTATCTGGCCGGGACCGGAGAACGCCGCATCCAGGCTTTGGCGCAATTCCTGACGCTCGGCGAGTAGTTGCTCGATGCGTGACTGGATCTGCTCGGCTGAGCGTTCGGCGTTTTCCAGCGCGGCCAGGATCCGCTCCGACGATACAGGCAACACCATGTCGTCGAGCTGCGCCAACAGGGCGCTCCTGTTTGGCGTCTCAGGGAGCTTGCCGGCCCCGCTCAGGCGATAGCCCAGGCGGCCATCGGCCAGGCGCATGGGCGAGCGCGGGCCAGGACGTTGCATCTTCAGGGCCTTGCGCAGGGCCCAGCGCGGTAGCAGGGGCGCTTGCTTGATACGTGCGGCCAGGGTGTGACCGTCGCTGATTCCGCTGGGCGCCAGTGCCTGGCGCTGTGTTTCGGGGAGGGCGGCGAACACGGCCTCCGGCAAGGTGTTGTGGGTAGTGTCCGGCAAGTAGGCGGCTTCGGCCGTCAAACGGTAGCCCTGTGGGGTACGGGTGATGATCCTGGCAGGAGTGCCCTGGGCGCCGATGGCGTCGACACGGTTGGCCGGCAGCGTGCCGCGACGCAGCTCGATGGCCGTGGCGTCGGACCAGCCCGGCAAGCGTGAGAGAGAGTGCAGGATCAGGCGATCGGTGTCAGGGTTGTCGACCGATTGCAGATACAAGCCCTCGTAGGCGCGCATGAGACGGACTTGTTGCTGTATGAGGCGGATCTCCTCAGCGATGCGCCTGGGGATTTTCCCCGTGCTCAGGGCGTTCACTTCGCTGGTTGTGGCGTGACGAAGCAGCTCGTCGACAAAGGCGTTGGGCAGATCCTTGTACACCTGCCGCAGTACGGCAGCGCCTGGCGCCTGGGTTACCGGCAACTGGCGGTAACGCGCGGTGAATGTCGACTGGCGCAGGGAGGAGGGCGTATCGCTTGAGAGGTCCGCTGCCGCGCGGTCCAGTCGGAAACGTTCCAGGGTATCGGCGAGCGAGGCTGGGAGCGGGTGGCTGTCACTCACGACCTGACGCAGGGCGGTGTCGTCGGTGCCACTGACGTCAAGAATCCGTATGGCATCCTGATCATCGAACGGCGCCGCGCGATATCCCAGGCGGCGGAACAGTTGCAGGGTTTGCCACTCCCGGGGGCGGTCCAGTGGGTGCAGCCAGGCCCCGTTGCCGTTATGGCGTAGCGTGGGGGCATAAGCGCTTGGTCGGCTGGGATGTTCGATCCTGTAGGTTCCGGTTTCCGGGGCCTGCCTGAGTGAATAGGTCTTGCCTTCAAGCTGTAGCCAGATCTTGCCCTCCTGGCGGTATAGCCCCAGTTCATCGGCATCGACCGATGACGGCGGCCCGGACGGCTGCTCGAAGGGCGTCAGGTCGGGGTTCCACAGGCGGGTGCTGCCATCGGGTAGTTCGACTTCCAGCAACTCTTCGATGAACGACGGCGTCTCGATGGTCGCGGGCGCAGGCACAGGCTGCTGTGGCTCGGGCGCGGCGGCCTCGCGCGCAACGCCCAGCTCGGCCTTGATGGCCTGTCCCGCCGCGGTGCTGGCCACGATGAGCGCGACGTTTTCCGCGACATCCAGCAGATAGGCGAACGCCTGCTCCCGGTCATCGTTGGCCCAGCTTTCGATACCTTCATAGACTTCGTTGCCCAGGTGCAGGATGGTCGCCGCCAGCAGCAGGCTGCCGACCTCGGGCACAGCAAAGCCCACGATGTTCAGCGCGGCAAGGGCGATCGACTCGAAGTAGGCCAGGCGTTCATGCCGGGACTTGGCGTCCATGGCCAAGGTCGGGACAGCATGGAACCTGGCATCGTCGCGCAGCCTGGTGAAGTTCTGATAGAGCACTTCGGCACGCAATGGCCGTTCGAACGCTCGGGTTTTCAAAGGCAGTTGTGCCTCTGGATCGGGTACCCGTTCGTAGGTGTTTTTCAGGGTGAAGGTCAGGGGTGTCAGACGATCCTGGAGCTTGCCTAGCAGGAGTGTCTTGTGCGCGTCGGGCACGTGCCGGGTGATGACGGTGAGGTCTTTATGCGCGGCGTCGCGCAGGTGGGTGTTGAGTGCTTCGAGTGACGGGTATTCCTGCAACGACGGCTCGGCGGCCCGGGGGCTGTACAGCACGACACACGGGAGCGACTGGAACTGGATGAGTACCAGCCCGGTCAGCTCGATCTGCCACAGTGTCAGGAAGCTGAACCTGGCGACGGGTGACGAAAGCCGCTCCACGGTTTCCAGCGCGGTGGCCTGAATGGCGTCATAGGCGGCTTTGCCGATCTGCCCCAGTAGAAAGGCGCAGTGCAGGCTCTGTCTGAAGGCCGACAGTTCCACCTGACCCAGGGTCTCCAGCACTGGGGCCTGGATGGCAAAGCGATCTGGCCAGGCCGCTTCGAGGCCCGGTGGTGTTTCTGACGAGGGGTAATAGATGTTGTCGATCAATGCCTGGTACTGGCCGCCGATATCGAGTTTCCGGCTCAGTGCGGCAAAATCGGTAGGGTCTATGGCTATGAAGTTGTCGAACGGAGGACCGTTCCCATAGCCATGGGCGTCGAGAATCACCGACCGCATGTGTGGCGTCTGCACGTCCATCCCACCCGCTTCGGTAGCGCTGCGCTCGAAGTTTTGTAGCGCATGGTGCTTCAGCGATCGGCTGAATTTGCTCGGCTCTGCCGCGCCCAGCTGGCGTTGCCGGGCATAACCGACGGCGTCGAACAGGTACGTGGTGTTCACGTCGAGTTGCAGGTCGAACCGCTGCTTGATGGCCGCGCTCAGTTGCTGTGTGGCGAACGCGTCCAAGTCGGGCAGGTTGGCGAACAGCGTGCGTGCCGCCTGGGTGCTGGCGCGGTAGCGCTCATGCTCGCGGGCCAATGCCGCCGCCACCTCGGGGTGTTGCCGGCAGGCCGCGCCTAGCATCGCTGGCGCGTCGCGCAGTGCCGTGCGCAGTTGGTCGAGGGTAGTCGTGGATGCTGTCTTCATCCAGGCGGGCAGTTGGCGCGCGATCAAATTGTAGTGTGCAGGGTGCTTCGATTTCGTCGCCATGTGCAGGTCCTTGCTTGGGTTGAGGCTGCCTGCACTATCTCCGGCGTGGCGCCGGGCAAGTGGTATCTATGTGTGATGGGCGAGACGGGGCATGCTCAAAGCGTGATTCAGGTTTATGATGCCAGCGGCAGATTAAATCCTCACACGGAGTGCGCGATGCAGACCCTCTACCCGCAGATCAAACCCTACGCCCGGCACGATCTGGCCGTGGAAGCGCCGCATGTGCTGTATGTCGATGAAAGCGGCTCGCCGGAAGGTCTGCCGGTGGTGTTCATCCACGGGGGGCCTGGCGCCGGTTGCGACGCCCAGAGCCGCTGCTACTTCGACCCCAACCTGTACCGCATCATCACCTTCGACCAGCGCGGCTGTGGCCGCTCCACGCCCCATGCGAGCCTGGAGAACAACACCACCTGGCACCTGGTCGAGGACATGGAGCGCATCCGCGAACACCTGGGCATCGATAAATGGGTGCTGTTCGGCGGCTCGTGGGGCTCGACCCTGGCCCTGGCCTACGCCCAGACCCACCCCGAGCGCGTGCACGGCCTGATCTTGCGCGGTATCTTCTTGTGCCGCCCGCAGGAGATCAGCTGGTTCTACCAGGAGGGCGCCAGCCGCCTGTTCCCCGACTACTGGCAAGACTACATCGCGCCGATCCCAGCGGAGGAGCGCGGCGACCTGGTGCAGGCCTTCCACAAGCGCCTGACCGGCAATGACCAGATCGCCCAGATGCACGCGGCCAAGGCCTGGTCGACCTGGGAGGGCCGCACCGCCACCTTGCGCCCCAACCCGCTGGTGGTCGATCGCTTCTCCGAACCGCAGCGGGCGCTGTCGATCGCCCGCATCGAGTGCCACTACTTCACCAACAATGCCTTCCTCGAAGAAAACCAGCTGATCCGCGACATCCCCAAGATCGCCCACCTGCCGGCGGTGATCGTGCATGGCCGCTATGACGTGATCTGCCCGCTGGACAACGCCTGGGAGCTGCACCAGGCCTGGCCGAACAGCGAGCTTAAGGTGATCCGCGACGCCGGCCACGCCGCGTCCGAGCCGGGCATCACCGATGCCCTGGTGCGCGCCGCCGACCAGATGGCCCGGCGCCTGCTCGACCTGCCCCTGGAAGAAGCATGAAAGGCCTGATCCAGCGCGTGCGTGGCGCCAGGGTGGAGGTCGCGGGCGAAATCGTCGGCGCCATCGACCAGGGGTTGCTGGCGCTGGTGGCGGTCGAGCCTGAAGATTCGCCGGAACATGCCGACAAGCTGTTGCACAAGCTGCTCAACTACCGGGTGTTCAGCGACGAGCAGGGCAAGATGAACCGCTCGCTCAAGGACGTCGGTGGTGGGCTGTTGCTGGTGTCTCAGTTCACCCTCGCGGCCGATACCCGCAGCGGCATGCGCCCGAGCTTCTCGACGGCGGCACCGCCTGCGCTCGGTGCCGAGCTTTTCGACTATCTTCTGTTGCAGGCACGGCGCCAGCACCCGCAGGTAGCGAGCGGTCGCTTCGGTGCTGACATGCAAGTGCATCTGGTCAATGATGGCCCCGTAACATTTATGTTACAAATATGAGGTCAAAAACCCGTTGTTTGTCGAAAAACAAGGGGTTTTGTACGATAAATAGTTTGTTCAGCCTGATGCGTTGTAACGCGACCTGCTGGATAATCGCGCGCTGCATGGGCCTGCGTTCGCAGGCTCGTTTCACTTTGACTCGAGCATTGTCTGGATCCGTTTGGGGAATCATTACGCCCTCACGGGGTCCGAACAGTGCTCGCCAACCCGGCATTGGTCGCTGGCCGTTGGTTTCATGATCTGTTTTCGGCGAGGATTGCTCGTGATTGTAAGCCCCTGTATTGCACCAAGAATCCCAGTTACCCGGCTGCGCAAGGCCCTGTTGGCCGGCGTGGCGCTGGTCGGCCTGATGAGCGCTGGCCAGCTGTGGGCATTCAATCTGGATGATGTTGCAGCCAAGGCAAAGGATCTGGCCGGTCAGAAGTTCGAAGCACCGAAGAGCAACCTGCCACCGGTGTTCCGCGACATGAAGTACGCCGACTACCAGAAAATCCGCTTCCTCCAGGAAAAGGCCGAGTGGGCCAAGGACAAGACGCCGTTCAAACTGTCGTTCTACCACCAGGGGATGCACTTCGACACGCCGGTGAAGATCAGTGAGATCACCGCCAACAAGGTCGAAGAGATCAAGTACGACCCGAGCCGCTTCGACTTCGGTGACGTGCCGCATGACGCCGACACCACCAAGGACCTCGGCTACGCCGGCTTCCGCGTGCTCTACCCGATCAACAAGGCCGACAAGCAGGATGAGATCATGACCCTGCTTGGCGCCAGCTATTTCCGCGTGGTCGGCAAGGGCCACCGCTATGGCCTGTCGGCCCGTGGCCTGGCCATCGACACCGCGCTGCCATCGGGCGAGGAATTCCCGCGTTTCCGCGAGTTCTGGATCGAGAAGCCCAAGCCCAACGACAAGCACCTGGTGATCTACGCGCTGCTCGACTCGCCGCGCTCCACCGGCGCCTACAAGCTGACCCTGCGTCCGGGCGAAGACACCCTGGTCGACGTCAAGTCGCGGGTCTACCTGCGTGACCACGTCAGCCGCCTGGGTATCGCGCCGCTGACCAGCATGTACCTGTTCGGCCCCAACCAGCCGTCGAAGGTGATGAACTACCGCCCGGCCCTGCACGACTCCGAAGGCCTGTCGATCCATGCAGGCAACGGCGAGTGGCTGTGGCGCCCGCTGAACAACCCGAAACACCTGGCCGTGAGCAACTTCAGCGTCGAGAACCCGCGCGGTTTCGGCTTGCTGCAGCGTCAGCGCGCCTTCAGCGACTACGAAGACCTCGACGACGAATACGAAAAGCGCCCAAGCGCCTGGATCGAGCCCAAAGGTGACTGGGGCAAGGGCACCGTCGACCTGGTCGAGATCCCGACCGCCGACGAGACCAACGACAACATCGTTGCCTTCTGGAGCCCGGAAAAACTGCCGGAGCCAGGCAAGCCGTTCGAGTACGACTACCGCCTGCGCTGGACTATCAAGGAAGACCAACTGCACTCGCCGGAGCTGGCCTGGGTCAAGCAGACCCTGCGTTCCACCGGTGACGTCAAGCAGTCCAACCTGATCCGCCAGGCCGATGGCACCGTGGCCTTCCTGGTCGACTTCATCGGCCCGAATCTGGCCGCCCTGCCGGCCGATACCGCCGTGCGCAGCCAGGTCAGCGTCGGCGACAACGCCGAGCTGGTCGAGAACAACCTGCGCTACAACCCGGAAACCAAGGGCTGGCGCCTGACCCTGCGGCTGAAGGTGCAGGATCCGAAGAAATCCACCGAGATGCGCGCCGCGCTGCTGCGCGACGTACCGGTCGAGCAGCCCAAGCCTGCCAAGGAAACCAAGCAGGACAAGGCCGCCAAGCACGCCCATGCCAAGGCCGAGAAAGCCAAGGCGGAAAAAGCTGCCGAGCAACCTGCCGCCGATGCGGCATCCACCAACGGGACCCCGGCCACCACCGAGAAAGTGTTGACCGAGACCTGGAGCTATCAGTTGCCTGCCGATGAGTAACTCAAGCGCAAGGCCGGAATCGCTGCGCGAATACCTGGCCCACCTCCCCCTGAGCGACGAGCAGCGCGCGGAACTCGCCAGCTGCGCCTCGTTCAGCGAGCTGCACCAACGTCTGGCGGCCCAACCGGCCGCCGGCACCGCCGAGGCCGTGCAGGCCTCGGTGGGCACCCGTCTGACCGTCGGCAGCGCCGCCGAGCTGGAAGAGGCCGAGATGCTCGGCGTCGATGCCGGTGGGCGGCTGTGCCTGAAGATCGCGCCGCCGATCAAGCGCACCAAGGTGGTGCCCGAGCCGTGGCGCACCAATATCCTGATCCGCATGTGGCGGCGCATGACCGGCCGCACCAATGCCCCGCAGCCGCCCAAGCGCGAACTGCCGCCGGCGCGCTGGCGCACGGTCGGCTCGATCCGCCGCTACATCCTGCTGACCCTGATGATCGGCCAGACCCTCGTCGCCGGCTGGTACATGAAGGGCATCCTGCCGTACCAGGGCTGGTCGTTCGTCGACCTCGACGAAGTCCTCAACCAGCCGCTGTGGGACACCGTGGTGCAGGTGTGGCCGTATGCGCTGCAGACTTCCATCCTGGTCCTGTTCGGCATCCTGTTCTGCTGGGTGTCGGCGGGCTTCTGGACCGCGTTGATGGGCTTCCTCGAGCTGCTCACCGGGCGTGACAAGTACAAGATTTCCGGTAGCAGCGCCGGCAACGAGCCGATCGCGCCCGAAGCGCGCACCGCGCTGGTGATGCCGATCTGCAACGAAGACGTGCCGCGGGTGTTCGCCGGTCTGCGCGCGACCTTCGAGTCGGTGGCCGCCAGCGGCAACCTCGACCGCTTCGACTTTTTCGTGCTCAGCGACACCAACGACACCGACATCGCCGTGGCCGAGCAACAGGCCTGGCTTGACGTGTGCCGCGAGACCAAGGGCTTCGGCCGTATCTTCTACCGCCGTCGTCGCCGTCGGGTGAAGCGCAAGAGCGGCAACCTTGACGACTTCTGCCGTCGTTGGGGCGGCGAATACAAGTACATGGTCGTGCTCGACGCCGACAGCGTCATGAGCGGCGAGTGCCTGAGCAGCCTGGTGCGCCTGATGGAGGCCAACCCGGACGCCGGTATCATCCAGACCGGGCCGAAAGCCTCGGGCATGGATACCCTCTATGCACGCATGCAGCAGTTCGCCACCCGCGTGTACGGCCCGCTGTTCACCGCCGGCCTGCACTTCTGGCAGCTGGGCGAGTCGCACTACTGGGGTCACAACGCGATCATCCGCATGAAACCGTTCATCGAGCACTGCGCCCTGGCGCCGTTGCCGGGCAAGGGCGCCTTCGCCGGTGCGATCCTCTCCCACGACTTCGTCGAAGCCGCGCTGATGCGCCGCGCCGGCTGGGGCGTGTGGATCGCCTATGACCTGCCGGGTAGCTACGAGGAACTGCCGCCGAACCTGCTCGATGAGCTCAAGCGCGACCGCCGCTGGTGCCACGGCAACCTGATGAACTTCCGCCTGTTCCTGGTCAAGGGCATGCACCCGGTGCACCGCGCGGTGTTCCTCACCGGGGTGATGTCGTACCTGTCGGCGCCGTTGTGGTTCCTGTTCCTGGTGCTGTCCACTGCGTTGCTGGCGACCAACACCTTGATGGAGCCGCAGTATTTCATCGAGCCGTTCCAGCTCTATCCGCTGTGGCCGCAATGGCACCCGGAAAAGGCCATCGCGCTGTTCTCCACCACCATCGTGCTGCTGTTCCTGCCCAAGCTGCTCAGCGTCATCCTGATCTGGGCCAAGGGCGCCACCGAGTTCGGTGGGCGCATCAAGGTCACCTTGTCGATGCTGATGGAGATGCTGTTCTCCATGCTGCTGGCGCCGGTGCGGATGATCTTCCACACCCGTTTCGTGCTGGCCGCGTTCCTCGGCTGGGCGGCGACCTGGAACTCGCCGCAGCGTGACGACGACTCCACCCCGTGGAGCGAAGCGGTGCGCCGTCACGGCCCGCAGACCCTGCTGGGCATCGCCTGGGCCGGGCTGGTGGCCTGGCTGAACCCGAGCTTCCTGTGGTGGCTGGCGCCGATCGTCGGCTCGCTGGTGCTGTCGATCCCGGTGTCGGTGATTTCCAGCCGTACGCGCCTGGGCCTGGCGGCCAAGGACGAGAAGCTGTTCCTCATCCCCGAGGAGTACGCCACGCCGCAGGAGCTGCTGGCCACCGATCAGTACACCCACGAGAACCGTTGGCACGCGCTGCACGACGGCTTCGTGCGCGCCGTGGTCGACCCACGGCAGAACGCCCTGGCCTGCGCCATGGCCACCGCGCGTCACGGCCAGGCCGCGCCGATCGAGGCCTTGCGTGTCGAGCGCGTGGCCAAGGCGCTGGAGCTCGGGCCCAAGGGCCTGGATCTGAACACCCGCCTGGCGCTGCTTAGCGACCCGGTGGCGTTGTCGCGCCTGCACGATCGTGTGTGGAGCGAGCACAACGCGGGGTGGATCGATGTATGGCGCGCCTCCATCGACAACGACCCGCACTCGCCGTTGTTGCCGCTGCACCCGCAGAACGAGGCTCAGCCAGCCCTGGCTTGAGCCTGATGCGCCGATAATCGCGGGGCAAGCCGCTCCCACGCACCGTTGATAGGGCGTGTGAGAGGGCTTGCCCCGCGATTGTTTTGTCCGCATCGATTTTTGGCCAACAAAGTCCCCACCGGCTCTAGGTCCCGGCCTTCGCATGCGTTAGCATCCCACCCGACATTACGCCTCGGCCCGCCGGGCCGTGCGAACAATAAAATCTGCGTATTTCTTGCTAGGGGACTTGGTGATGATGAAGAAACTCCTGTCGCGACTGCTGGTCGGCGCGACTGCCCTGATCGCGGTATCCGCCGCCCAGGCTGGCGCCATCGATGACGCGGTCAAGCGCGGCACCCTGCGGGTCGGCATGGACCCAACCTACATGCCGTTCGAAATGACCAACAAACGCGGCGAAATCATCGGCTTCGAAGTCGACATCCTCAAGGCGATGGCCAAGTCCATGGGCGTCAAGCTGGAGATGGTCTCCACCGCCTACGACGGCATCATCCCGGCCCTGATGACCGACAAGTTCGATTTCATTGGCAGCGGCATGACCCTGACCCAGGAACGCAACCTGCGCCTTAACTTCAGCGAGCCCTTCATCGTCGTCGGCCAGACCTTGCTGATCCGCAAGGAGCTGGCGGGCGAGATCAAGTCGTACAAGGACCTGAACAACGAGAAGTACCGCCTCACCTCCAAGCTCGGCACCACCGGCGAGATGGTCGCGAAGAAACTGATCGGCAAGGCCAAGTACCACGGCTACGACAACGAGCAGGAAGGCGTGATGGACGTGGTCAACGGCAAGGCCGACGCCTTCGTCTACGACTCACCCTACAACGTGGTGGCGGTGGAGAAGGCCGGCGCCGGCAAGCTGCTGTTCCTCGAAGAGCCCTTCACCTACGAGCCGCTGGCCTTCGGCCTGAAGAAAGGCGACTACGACAGCATCAACTACATCAACAACTTCCTGCACCAGATCAAGCATGACGGGACCTACGATCGTATTCACGACAAGTGGTTCAAGAACAAGGACTGGCTGAAGGAAATGGAATAAGGCCTGGGCCAAAAAACCAAGCGCTGACCTCGACGCGCAGGCAAGCCCTGCGCGTTCGCATTTACGGAAGTACCCCACGTGATCAAACACAAGAAAGCACAGTGGCCCTGGCACGGGCTGACCGCGCTGGTCCTGGTGGGCCTGGCGATCAGCCTGTACCTGGCCACCTCGATGATTTCCTACGAGTGGCGCTGGAACCGCGTTCCGCAATACTTCGCCTACAAGGCCGAGGAAACCCAGCGTGCCGCCAACCCTGGCACGGTCGAGGAGATCGTGGTGTCCGGCAACAACGCCCGGGTCACCCTGAAGGACGAGAGCGGCGACACCCAAGTCGTCGAAGTGGCCAAGGACAGCATGCTGCTGGCCCGCGGCGACGACGTCGCCGAGGGCGATGCCATCGGCGTCACCCGTCACTGGGCCGCTGGCCCTTTGGCCTGGGGCCTTTGGACCACGCTGTGGATCTCGGTCATATCCGGTGCCCTGGGCCTGGTGATCGGCCTGTTCGCCGGGCTTTGCCGGCTGTCGAGCAACCCCACCCTGCGTGACCTGTCCACGGTCTATGTCGAACTGGTGCGCGGCACGCCGCTGCTGGTGCAGATCTTCATCTTCTACTTCTTCATCGGCACCGTGCTCAACCTGTCCCGCGAGTTTGCCGGGGTAGCGGCGCTGGCACTGTTCACCGGCGCCTACGTCGCCGAGATCGTCCGCGCCGGGGTGCAGTCGATCGCCAAGGGCCAGAACGAGGCGGCGCGCTCGCTGGGCCTGAACGCAAGCCAGTCGATGCGCCATGTGATCCTGCCGCAGGCCTTCAAGCGCGTGCTGCCACCCTTGGCCGGGCAGTTCATCAGCCTGGTCAAGGACACCTCGCTGGTGTCGGTGATTGCCATCACCGAGCTGACCAAGAGCGGTCGCGAGGCCATCACCACGTCGTTCTCGACCTTCGAGATCTGGTTCTGCGTGGCGGGCCTGTACCTGCTGATCAACCTGCCGCTGTCGCACATCGCCAGCCGGCTCGAGCGGAGGCTTGCGCAAAGTGATTGAAGTCCGTGACCTGCTGAAAGTCTTCGATACCCGTGGCATGGTGGTGCGCGCGGTGGACAACGTCACCACCCAGGTCGCCAAGGGCGAAGTGGTGGTGGTGCTCGGCCCGTCGGGTTCGGGCAAGTCGACCTTCCTGCGCTGTCTGAATGGCCTGGAGCATTTCGACGAGGGCCATGTGTCCATCGACGGCTTGCAACTGGACGACCCGAAGACCGATATCAATGCCTATCGCCGCGAAGTCGGCATGGTGTTCCAGCACTTCAACCTGTTCCCGCACATGACCGTGCTGGAAAACCTGTGCCTGGCGCAGAAGGTGGTGCGCAAGCGCAACAAGGCCGAGCGCGAGGCCAAGGCGCGGGCGTTGCTGGAAAAGGTCGGTATCGCGCAAAAGGCCAACGAGTACCCATCGCGGTTGTCCGGTGGCCAGCAGCAACGGGTGGCTATCGCCCGGGCGCTGGCGATGGAACCGAAGGTGATGCTGTTCGACGAGCCGACTTCGGCGCTCGATCCGGAAATGGTCGGCGAGGTGCTGGACGTGATGAAGACCTTGGCCCAGGAAGGCATGACCATGGTCTGCGTGACCCACGAGATGGGCTTTGCCCGGGAAGTGGCGGACCGGGTGCTGTTCTTCGATCACGGCAAGTTGCTGGAAGACTCGCCGCCAGCGCAGTTCTTCGCCGCGCCGAAGGACCCACGGGCCCAGGCGTTCCTGCGCCAGGTGCTGTGATCCCGACGGCAAGGCCGGCTCCTACCTCTGATCTCAGTTCATTTCGATCCGTAGGAGCCAGCCTTGCTGGCGAACCAGGCGACGCGGTTCAGCCCTGGGTGGCTGCGTTCACCGGTGCCGATGGCGTGTTGCTGGCCGGCGCTGCGCTCGGTGCCGGTGCCGCGGTGGCCGCTGGCGCCGCAGTGGCAGGCTTGGCCGCTGCCGTTTTGGCCGGCGCTTTCTTCACGGCTGGCTTTTTCGCCGCGGCTGGTTTGCTGGCGGGCTTGGCTGCTACCGGCTTGGCCGCAGGCTTGGCCGCCGCGGTTTTCGCCGCAGGTTTGGCGGCGGGCTTGGTCGCAGCCTTGGCCAGTGGCTTGGCCGCCGGTTTGCTCGCGCTCGCCTTGGCCTTGGAGATCGGGGTCACCGACGCACCGGTCAGTTTCTCGATCTGCTTGGTCAGCGAATCGACCTGCTGGTGCAGGGCCTTGATCTCATTGCGGCTGGGCACGCCCAGGCGTGAGATGGCGCTGTTCAGGCGCTTGTCGAAGGCCTCTTCGAGTTCGCTCCATTTGCCCAGCGCACGGTCCTTGACCCCCGACACTCGCGAGTTGGTCGACGACTTGGCGGTTTCGGCCACGTCTTCGGCAGTCTTCTTCGCCTGCTTCTCGGCCTTTTCGCCATCCTTCACCAGCGAATCGAACAGCTTCGGACCGTCCTGGTCGATCTTGGAGTAGATGCCCAGGCCAGCCAACCAGATCTTGCGTGAGTACTTCTCGACGCCGCCGATCCAGGAACTGCCTTCTTTCTCGGTGTTCTTCTTGCCAGCCATCCTGCTCTCCTTATGGTTTGTGCGCGACGCGCTCGAGCAGCTCGTGCAGCTGTTCAAGCTTGATGGACAACGCCTCAACGTCATGTTTAGACGGAATGCCGAGGCGATTCAAGGCGCGACCTACCCGTGCGTCGAAGGCCCGCTCGATTTTATCCAGCTGCGCCTCGACCCGGCCGGGCACGCGGGTGACTTCCTGGGTGGCTTCGTCGAGCTGGGTGTTGGCCGCGTCGACGGCCTTGCCGATGCGCTTCTTGCCGCGTTTCTCGACGCCTTCGCCGGCTTTGACCAGCTCCTTGAAGTAGTCGGAACCTTCCTGGCCGACGCGGGCGTAGGCACCGATGCCTGCCAGCCAGATCTTGCGCGCGTAGCCGCGCACCTCGCCCAGGGTACTGCCTTGGGCGTCGTCTTTTTGCTTGAGATTCACTTTGGCCATGCTCTGCACCTCATGCTCATTTAAGGGAGGGAGGAACTGCCCAGGGTGGTAGGGCTTGAGCGTGAAGGTAGGCGAAAAAATTAGAATCCTCACCCTAAGGTACAGGGTGAGGGCTGTGCGCCGGCATCGTTGCGACCCGTAGGAGCCGGCTTGCCGGCGAACCGTCGTTTCAGGCCAGCGCCTTGTCCAGCGCCCGCTCGATCTCGCCCTTGATGGTGCCGCTCATCATCGACAGCATCATGCCTAGCTTCAATTCGACCCGGATGGTGTCGTCACCGATGTGCACGCTGCCGTTGGCGCCACTGCGTTTCACATCGACACGATCACCGTTCCAGCTGGCCTTGAGGTCGTATTCACGGGTCAGTTTGTCGACCAGCGCTTCGGCCTTGGCGCGGGCGGCCTCGCGGCCGAGGGAGTGTTTGCGTTCGACGCTGATCTGGGTCATGCGGGT
>NZ_SOZA01000012.1 GCF_004519305.1 Pseudomonas sp. RIT623
TCTTCATGAAAAAAGGCAGCCGAAGCTGCCCTTTTCCTACCCTTCATCCCGCTTATTCAGCCAGCTTGAAGGTGATGAAGCTGGCACGCCCCTGACGCAGCACGCGCATCGACACCGAACGGTTCTTCGGCAGTTCCTTGGCGATTTCGGTGAACTGCTTGGCCGAGATGATCGCCTGGTTGTTCAGGTGACTGATGACATCGCCTGGGCGCAGGCCGATCAACGCTGCCGGGCCGTCCTGAACTTCCTTGATGACCACGCCGCCCTTGAGCTCCAGGGACTTTTTCTGCTCGGCAGTCAAGTCGGTGACCGAAACGCCCAGACGATTGCTGCTGCGCTCGGCGCCGCCTTGGCCGCCGGTGCCAATGTCTGCGTCCTCTTCTGGCAAGGCGCCAACAGTGATATCGAGGTTCTGGCGTTTACCGTTGCGGATGATCTCAAGCTTGGCCTTGGCGCCATCCTTGAGGCTGCCCACCAGGTGCGGCAGGTCGGCGGACATGACGATCGGCTGGCCATTCATGCTCAGGATCACGTCGCCCACCTGCAGGCCGCCCTTGGCGGCCGGGCCGTTTTCCAGGACCTGGGCCACCAGGGCACCAGCCGGCTTGTCCAGGCCGAACGACTCGGCCAGGTCCTTGTTGACCTCCTGGATCACCACGCCCAGCCAGCCGCGGCTGACCTTGCCGTCTTTCTTCAACTGGTTGGAAACATCCAGCGCCACGTCGATCGGGATGGCGAACGACAGGCCCATGAAGCCGCCGGAGCGGGTGAAGATCTGCGAGTTGATGCCTACTACCTCACCTTTCATGTTGAACAGCGGGCCACCGGAGTTACCCGGGTTGATGGCCACGTCGGTCTGGATGAACGGCACATAGGTGTCGTTGGGCAGGGTGCGCCCCTTGGCGCTGACGATGCCCTTGGTCACCGAGTGGTCGAAGCCGAACGGCGAGCCGATGGCCAAGACCCACTCACCGACCTTGAGTTTTTCCGAATCGCCCAGCTTGACGATCGGCAGGTTCTTGCCCTCGACCTTGAGCAGGGCCACGTCGGTGCGTGGGTCGGTGCCGACCAGCTTGGCCTGCAGCTCGCTGCGATCGGACAGGCGGACGATGATCTCATCGGCATCGGCGACCACGTGGTTGTTGGTCAGCACGTAGCCGTCGCTGGAAATGATGAACCCCGAGCCCAGCGACTGGGCCTCACGCTGGCGGTCGCCGCGAGGCGAACGCGGCTGCTGCGGCATGTTGCGCTCGAAGAACTCGCGGAACATCGGCGGCAGGCCTTCGAGGTCGGGCATCTGCCCGGCGGCGACGCGGCGGTCCGGCAGCTTTTGCTTGGTACTGATGTTGACCACCGCCGGCGAGGCCTGCTCGACCAGGGTGGTGAAGTCCGGCAGGGACTCCTCGGCCTGGGCGCTGAGCACCTGGCCGAGCATGAGCACGGCGGCGAACATCGATAGGTAGGTTTTCAAGCGTGGTATTGACATACGGCTCCCGTCACAACGAGCGTAGTTAGCAGTAAGGTCCCTGCAAACGCAGGAAAGGCCAGACTCCGAGAAGCCTGACCTATAGAAAATTTGCGGCTGGATTGCAAATGACAATGCTTTAATTTCATGTCAGCTCTGTGTAACAAGAGCTGTCAGGGACTGTGCCGTCATTGCCGTGCCTGGACATCCTGGGCCCGCATCGACAGGGCGACGCGTTCGGCGGTACCCAACGGGATCTCGCCGACCACCGTGACCATCACCTTGCCTTTGGGGGTGTTCAGCCGCCGCGACACGGCAACTGTCGGGCCGAGCTGGGCACGGGTATCCACGCCAGACTCGTTGCCGATCGGCTCGAGGAATACCGAGAAGCGGGCCAGGCCGTCGTCGTACATCAGGCTGCTGACCGTGCGCTTGCTCGAGGGATCACGCCGCTGCGCGCTGTTGACCAGCTCGAAACCCGGCGGCAGCCAGTCCGAGCGCCAGCCGGCAACGGCCACGGCCGCGCCGGAGGCGCCTCGCTCGACCGGCTTGCAGGCGGCGCTGGCCGTGAGGTCGGCGTCGCTGGGCAAGGTTTCGGTGTCCAGGCGGGTCATCTGGAAACGTTCGAGCAACTGGCCCTTGTCGTTGAGCATCAACGAGCGCAGCGGCAAGCCGCTACGACGGTCCAGGTGCAATTCGAAGGCGTAGCGATGCTGGTCGCGCGGGGTCAGCGTGACGATCACCGCGTCGCGCCCGGCGACGCGTGACTTGCCCGCCACGCTCAGGTCGTACCAGCTCATCAGTTTCAGGGGATCGAGCACGCGCGGCGCGGAATCGGGGGGCGTGCCCACACCGCTGGCCAAGTCGCCACTGACGCATTGCACCTTGCCATCGACCCGCACGATTTCCTGGGCCGAGCCGTCGAGCTGCAACAGCCGCTCGCTGACCTTGCCGTCCTGGACGCGATGCCAGATATCGTGGGTTGAGAAGCTGCCGTTGCGTTCGTAGACGAAGGCGCCCTGGTAACTCTGCGCCTGTTCGGCCCGTGCCAGCTTGTTCAGCCACTCGCTCGCCTCAGGCGAGGAGTTGGCCGCCAGTGCCTGCACCGTCAGGCTGCTGCCGAGCAGCAGCGACAGGAGAGGTAGCGCGCGCATGATCCTCCTTACTTAGCGGTTTTCCAGGCTGGCGGCGCGGGCGTAGGGCAGTGCCGTCTCGTTGCCCTTGAGCGCGGACTCCTGGGCGTGCTGGCGCAGGTAGCCTGGCAGGCGCTGATCCCAGCCGGCCTGGTTCTGCAGCACACCGTTGGCCATCGGCCCGGTGGGTTGTTCACTGCTTTCACTATAGCCTGCCAGAACGGCCGGGCCCTGTGCCTGTGGCATGCTCAGCCCCTGCTGGGCAGGTTGCTGGGCGGCAAGTTCGACACCGGTGATCTCGTCCTGGTTATAAAAACGCACACCGGCCAGCACGGCGACGGTCACCGAGGCGGCCACGGCCAGGCGACCGATGCTGCGCCAAGGGCCCTGCCTGACCTTGGCTGGCACGGCCTCGTCGGCCAGCGCCGCGGAAACCGCCGAGGCGATATCCAGCTTGGGCAGCAGCAGTTCCTTGTGCATGGCGGCACGGGCAACCTGGTAACGCGACCAGGTGGCACGGGTTTCGGCGTCGTCGACGGCGTTCAGCACGCGACGCAGTTCAAGTTCGTCCGCTTCGTTATCCATCACCGCGGACAGCGATTCCTGCAAAGCTTCACGACTCATGGCGGTTCCTCTCTTGGCTGTCGCCGCTGTCTCAGGTTTCCTGCAACAAAGGTTGCAGGGCTTTGTCTATGGCCTCCCGAGCGCGGAAGATTCGAGAGCGCACGGTACCCACCGGACATTGCATGACACTGGCAATGTCTTCGTAACTCAGTCCATCGAACTCGCGCAGCGTCAATGCTGTACGCAGGTCTTCCGGCAGTTGCTGGATGGTGCGATGGACAGTGCCTTCGATTTCATCCCGCAACAACGCGCGCTCTGGGGACTCGAGATCCTTGAGACCATGATCGCCGTCGTAAAACTCCGCATCCTCGGAGCTCACATCGCTGTCTGGTGGCCGTCTTCCACGGGATACCAGGTAGTTCTTCGCCGTGTTGATGGCGATGCGGTACAGCCAGGTATAGAACGCACTGTCACCGCGAAAATTCCCAAGCGCACGGTATGCCTTGATGAAGGCTTCCTGCGCCACGTCCTGCGCTTCATGGGTGTCGTGAACAAAACGCACGATCAACCCGAGAATCTTGTGCTGGTACTTCAGCACCAACAGATCGAACGCTCGCCTGTCACCGCGCTGCACGCGCTCGACAAGCTGCTGATCCTCTTCCTGGGTTAGCATGAACACTCCTCGGTAGTCTCGAAGGAGCGTTGCAACAGCCATCGTTCAGGCTTGCAACCATAGACTCGGGCTTTGCGCAAAAGTTCTCCCCTCCAAGCAAGTTTCCTAACGGCCCTTGGTTGGCTCGCACGGAAGACGCAGCGCGGTCACGGCCGGCTGCGTCGATAATCTGGTCTCATGTACGCAGGTGTCAGCCCAAGATAGAGCTGCCGCCCTGCATCGCCTCGGCAAACTGTGAGGTATGGGCAGCCTTCATAGGATTTCCCAGGGTATCGGAAAGTTCCCACGAAGATCGTCGCAACCTGCGCAAGCGCCATTGGAAATCAGGCACCTGGGGCTGCTATAAAGGCATCCCGGTCTGCTTTCACGATAGTTTCACAGTGCCATCTGCGCTCGACTATTGTGCCGTGCCCCCTCCAAAGATTACTAGTGTCCCGACATGAGCCAACAATTCCAACATGATGTCCTGGTGATCGGCAGTGGTGCCGCCGGTCTCAGCCTGGCACTGAACCTTCCTGGCCACCTGCGCATCGCCGTGCTGAGCAAGGGCGACCTGGCCAACGGTTCGACCTTCTGGGCCCAGGGCGGCGTCGCCGCGGTGCTCGATGACACCGATACCGTGCAGTCCCATGTCGAGGACACCCTCAACGCCGGCGGCGGCCTGTGCCATGAAGACGCCGTGCGTTTCACCGTCGAGCACAGCCGCGAGGCCATCCAGTGGCTGATCGAGCAGGGCGTGCCGTTCACCCGCGACGAACACTACAGTGTCGACGACGGCGGCTTCGAGTTCCACCTGACCCGTGAGGGCGGCCATAGCCATCGGCGCATCATCCATGCCGCCGACGCCACTGGCGCGGCGATTTTCAAGACCCTGCTCGACCAGGCCCGCCAACGCCCGAACATCGAGCTACTGGAGCAGCGCGTTGCGGTCGATCTGATCACCGAGCGGCGCCTGGGCCTTGCGGGCGAGCGCTGCCTGGGCGCCTATGTGCTCAACCGCGACAGCGGCGAAGTCGACACCTTCGGCGCGCGCTTCACCGTACTGGCCACCGGCGGCGCGGCCAAGGTCTACCTCTATACCAGCAACCCCGATGGCGCCTGCGGCGATGGCATCGCCATGGCCTGGCGCGCCGGCTGTCGGGTCGCCAACCTTGAGTTCAACCAGTTCCACCCTACCTGCCTGTACCACCCGCAAGCCAAGAGCTTTCTGGTGACCGAGGCCCTGCGCGGCGAGGGCGCGCTGCTGCGCCTGCCCAATGGCGAGCGCTTCATGCCACGCTTCGACCCTCGCGAAGAGCTGGCGCCACGGGATATCGTCGCCCGCGCCATCGACCACGAGATGAAGCGCCTGGGCGTGGACTGCGTATACCTGGACATCAGCCACAAGCCCGCAGACTTCATCAAGAGCCACTTCCCCACCGTGTATGAACGCTGCCTGGCCTTCGGCATCGACATCACCCGCCAGCCGATCCCGGTGGTGCCGGCTGCCCACTACACCTGTGGTGGGGTCATGGTCGACGAGCGCGGCCACACCGACGTGCCCGGCTTGTACGCCATTGGCGAAACCAGCTTTACCGGCCTGCATGGCGCCAACCGCATGGCCAGCAACTCGCTGCTCGAATGCTTCGTGTATGGCCGCGCCGCCGCCGCCGACATCGAGGCGCACCTTGGTCAAGTCAACATGCCCCGTGCCCTGCCCTGCTGGGATGCGAGCCAGGTCACCGATTCGGACGAAGATGTGATCATCGCGCACAACTGGGACGAACTGCGGCGTTTCATGTGGGACTATGTCGGCATCGTGCGCACCAGCAAGCGCCTGCAACGCGCCGAGCACCGGGTGAGGTTGCTGCTGGATGAAATCGACGAGTTCTACAGCAACTACAAGGTCAGCCGCGACCTGATCGAGCTGCGCAACCTGGCCCAGGTGGCCGAATTGATGATCCGCTCGGCAATGCAGCGCAAGGAGAGCCGAGGGTTGCACTACACCCTGGATTATCCAGGCATGCTGCCCGAAGCCGTGGACACCATCCTAATCCCCACCCTGTAGGAGCCAGCCTTGCTGGCGAAGCAGGCGCTGCGGTGACGCATCACCCCGGCACTTCGGCCCAACGCCGCCGGCTGAATTTCAGCCGCACCCGCAAACGCCGATGCTGCTCATGCCCCAGTGCATCCCTCGGGATGCACTGCCCCTCGCTCCACCACCGCCCCTTGCGCACGAAGCGCAATACCACCAGCCCCGGCAGCGCGACACTGTCACGGCACAGCCGCACCGCCTGCCAGCCCCGCGCGCGGCTGTACAGGCGCCACCCACGCGCATCACGGCGCAAGCCGGTGATGGCCTGGGGATGGGTCAGCAGGATGCGACGGGGGATGGCCCAGCAGGCGTGGGCAAGGCAGGCGATCGCCAGCAGGCAACGCAGCCAGGCCGGCAAGGTGAGCACAACGAGGGTCAGCAGCGCCAGCACCAAGCTGGCCAGGTAGGCCGTCAGCAGCAGGCGCGAGCCCTGCCAACGGCACTCGAATACTTCACTTGGGCTGGACACGGTCCAGGATGATGCGGACCATGCGTTGCAGCTCCGGATCTTCCGACTCGGTGCGCTCCATGAACCAGCCGAACATGTCCTGGTCTTCGCAGGTCAGCAGGCGACGGTACAGCTCGCGGTCGGTTTCGCTCAGGCTCGGGTAGACTTCCTGGGTGAAGGGGACCAGCAGCACGTCCAGTTCCAGCATGCCACGGCGGCTGTGCCAGAAAAGCCGGTTGAGTTCAGTTTGTTCGACCATGGGGCCCTCCTCGAGTGGGCGCGCAGTATACCGCGCGGCGAACGAAGCGGCACAAGGCGTTGGTCTAGTCACCTACCTATTTTGTTACTGGCGTTCTATGATGACCGCCAGTCTCTAGCTACCGCGATGACCCATGGCCGATTCCGCTTTCTTCTGTTCCCTCACCCATGAGGGCATCCTCGCCGTCCGCGGCTCCGACGCCGGCAAGTTCCTGCAAGGTCAGCTGACCTGCAACATCAACTACCTCAGCGACGATCATGCCGGCCTTGGCGCCCGCTGCATGGTCAAGGGCCGCATGCAGTCGAGCTTCCGTATCCTGCCTGAGGGCAACGGCTATCTGCTGGCCATGGCCTGCGAGCTGCTCGAGGCGCAACTGGCTGACCTAAAGAAGTACGCGGTGTTCTCCAAGGCCACCCTGGCCGACGAAAGCGCGGCCTGGGTGCGCTTCGGCCTGCATCAGGGCGAGGCCGCCCTGCGGGCGCTGAACCTGTGCGTGGCGGACGAGGCCGGCGCGACCGCCCGTCATGACGGGCTGATTGCCGTCCGCGCCTCGGCCGGTCGGGTCGAACTGTGGGCGCCTGCCGACCAGGCTGGCGCCGTTCACGAGAAATTGGCCGCCACGCTGCCCGAGGGTACGCTCAACGACTGGCTGCTGGGCCAGGTCCGCGCCGGCATCGGCCAGGTGATGGGCCCAACCCGCGAGCTGTTCATCCCCCAGATGATCAACCTGCAAGCGGTCGATGGGGTCAGCTTCAAGAAAGGTTGCTATACCGGCCAGGAAATCGTCGCCCGCATGCAGTACCTGGGCAAGCTCAAACGCCGCCAGTATCGCTTGGCGCTGGCCGAGACAGCGGTACCCCAGCCGGGCGCCGAGATTTTCTCGCCCACCCATGGCTCGTCGGTCGGCGAGGTGGTGATCGCTGCCAGCAGCGGCAGTGCCGTCGAACTGCTGGCCGTACTCAGCGCCGACGCGGTAGCCGATGACAACCTGCACCTGGGCAACCTGGAAGGCCCGCGCCTGACGCTGCTCGACCTGCCTTACGAACTGGACCGCGACCGGGAAATCCAGCGCTGACCAGCCCGCCCCGTGGTAAAAGCGGGGCTGCACCACCATTGCCGTAGAGACGTTCATGAACAAGCTGGCCGAAATGGTCCAGGCGCAATTGCTCGCCGCCATCGACAAGGACGACCTGGTCCTGCCGACCCTGCCGGAAGTCGCCCTGAGCATCCGCGAAGCCGCCGAGGACAGCGACATCAGCGTGTCCGCCCTGAGCAAGGTGATCGGCCGGGATGCCGCGCTGTCGGCGCGCCTGATCAAAGTAGTCAACAGCCCGCTGATGCGCGCGGCGGTAGAAGTCACCGACCTGCACACCGCCATCACCCGCCTGGGTATCAACTACAGTTGCAACCTGGCCATCGGCCTGGTGATCGAGCAGATCTTCCATGCCCGGGCCCCGGCGGTGGAGCAGAAGCTTCGCGATATATGGGCCAACAGCTTGGAAGTCGCAGGCATCAGCTATGAACTGTGCCGCCGCTACACCCAACTCAAGCCCGACCAGGCCACCCTCGGCGGCCTGGTCCACCAGATCGGCGCCCTGCCGGTGCTGATCTACGCCGAGGAGCATAACGAGCTGCTCTCCGACCCGGTCTGCCTGCATTTCGTGATCGAGCAGATCCAGCCGGTGCTGGGCGACAAGATCCTCAGCGCCTGGGAGTTCCCCGAGCAGTTGATTACCCTGCCCGGCCAAGTGCAGGACCTCGACCGGCGCACCGACCAGATCGACTACATCGACATCGTGCAGATCGCCCGCTGCATCAGCCAGCGCGGGCGCAGCCGGCCATTGGCGGCGTTGCCGGCCTATCGGCACCTGGGGCTGCCGTTCGGTACCGAACTGGATATGCAGGAATTGCTCGATGCGCGCAGCATGCTGCGCTGAGTCGCCAGGGCTGATCATCGGGCATGCCTGCTCCAGGTTGCGCCAGTGCCACCGGTGGCAACGGGCTTGCCCGATGAAGACCTTGGTCAATCCGCAATAAAACTCACCCGCACCTTCAACCCACCCCGCTCGCCGTCATGCAAGCTGATCTGCGCCAGGTGCGCCCGGCAGATCTCGCCGACGATCGCCAGGCCCAAGCCACTGCCCTGGGCGCTGCGCCGGTAGAAACGCTCGAACACCCGCTCGCGCTCGGCCTCGGGAATTCCCGGCCCGTCGTCCTCGACCTCGAGCACCGCCGGTGCCAATACCCGCAGGATCACATCGCCGCCCGGCGGGGTATGCGCCAGGGCGTTGTCCACCAGGTTGCTGAGCAGTTCGTTGAGCAGGGTCGGCTCGCCCTTGAGCCACACCGGCGCCTCGGCCTCCAGCGCCAGGGCCACGCCACGGGCGTGGGCCAGCGGCGCCATGGCCATGCCCAGCTCGCGGGCCAGCTGGCTCAGGTCCAGGCGCTGGGCGCCACCTTCGGCGATGGCGCGGGCGCCGTTCTCCACCCGCGCCATCGACAGCAACTGGTTGGCCAGATGGGTCAGGCGGTCGGTGCCCTGGGCGGCGGCTTCCAGGGTGCTGCGCCACTCGTCAGGCTCACGTGAACGCAAGCCCAGTTCCACGCGCGCCTTGAGCGCCGCCAGCGGCGTGCGCAGTTCATGGGCGGCATCGGCGATAAACTGCGCCTGGCGCTCGAACTGGCCACGCAGCCGCTCGGTAAAATGGTTGAGGGCACGCACCAGCGGCCCCAGCTCACGCTGCACCTGCACCACCGGCAAGGCGCGCAGGTCGTCCGGCTGGCGCTCTTCCACCGCCGTGCGCAGGCGCTCCAGCGGGCGCAGCGCGGCGCTCACCGCGAACCACACCATCACCAGCGCGCCCAACGCCAGCATGCCCAGGCGCAGCAGGGTGTCAGCCATCAGGCCGCGGGCCATGCGCACCCGCGCCTCTTCGGTCTCGGCCACGCGAATTTCCGCCATGCCGTTCATGTTCGGTTCGCTCACCGCCTTGAGCAGGCTGACCACGCGCACATCCTGGCCCAGGTAGGTGGCATTGTAGAAACGCGCCAGGGCCGGGTAGTCGTCGGTACGCGGCGTGCCCGCCGGTGGCGGCGGCAGGTGCTCGTAGCCGGAGATCAGCTTCTGCTGGATGTCCAGCACCTGGTAGTAGATACGCCCGGCGCTGTCATAGGCGAAGGTGTCCAGGGCCACGTAGGGCACATCGGCGCTGAGGGTGCCGTCGCGCTGCGACAAACCGGCGGCGATGGTCCGCGCCGAAGCCAGCAGGGTGCGGTCATAGGCGGTGTCGGCGGCTTCGCGGCCGTTCCAGTAGGCGCTCAGGCCGCTGGCCAGCATCAGCACCACCAAAAGCAGCGCCAGGTTGCCCAGCAAGCGCCCGCGCAGGCTGCCGTTGTCACGCATCGCGGTGCTCGAGCAGGTAGCCCAGGCCGCGGAAGGTAACGATATGCACCGGCTGGCCGTCGAGCTTCTTGCGCAGGCGATGGATGTAGATCTCGATGGCGTCGGGGCTGGCCTCCTCGTCCAGGCCGAACACCTGGGCAGCCAGTTGCTCCTTGCTCATCACCCGCCCTGGCCGGGCGATCAGCGCCTCGAGCACGCTCTGTTCGCGCTGGGTCAGAGTCAGCGGGGCGTCTTCGAGGGTAAAACGCCGGGTATCCAGGTCGTAGACCAGCGGCCCGCAGCGCTGCTGGCGCTCGCCACCCAGCACGCTGCGGCGCAGCAAGGCCTTGACCCTTGCTTCCAGCTCGGTCAGCTCGAAGGGCTTGGCCAGGTAGTCGTCGGCCCCCAGGTTCAGGCCATGCACACGGTCCTTCACATCGCTACGCGCAGTGAGCATCAGCACCGGCAGGGTCTTGCCGCGCCCACGCAGGCGCGCCAGCACCTCGAAGCCGTCCAGCCGCGGCAGGCCCACATCGAGCACCGCCACGGCGTAGTCCTCGCTGGCCAGGGCCAGGTCGGCGGCCACGCCGTCATGCAGCACGTCCACGGTCAGGCCCTGGCTCTTGAGGGCCTGGGCCACGCTTTCGGCCAGTTGCGGATGGTCTTCGACCAGCAACACTCGCATCGTATTCTCCCTGCCCGGCATGGGCCTTTTGCGCGGAGTGTACCGCCGTGGCGAGGCCTGTGAAGCCCTCGCGAGAAACCTTTCACGCTGAAAGGTTAGCGAAAGGTTGGTTACCTAGCATCGCACCACGGTCGCCCCGCGCGCCGGCAAAAAGCACCAGCAAGGTGCAAACACATAAGAACAATAAATGGAGTCACCGACGATGCTGTCCATGCAGCCGCAGGCGTTCGCGCCTACCCGTTCGTTCGCCGCCCGACCTTCCGCCCTCGCCAGCGCCTTCGCCCTTGCCGGTGTCGCGCCCATGAGCCAGGCCGCCTTCTTCGAAGACAGCACGGCCACCTTCGAAACCCGCAACATGTACTTCAACCGCGACTTCCGCGACGGCACCAGCGCGCAGCAATCCAAGCGCGACGAATGGGCCCAGGGTTTCATGCTCAACTTCGAGTCCGGCTATACCGAAGGCACCGTGGGCTTCGGCCTGGACGCGCTGGGCATGCTCGGGGTCAAGCTCGACTCCAGCAAGGACCGCACCGACACCGGCCTGCTGCCGACCCACGACAACGGCAAGGCCGCCGACGAATATTCCAAGCTCGGCCTGACCGGCAAGGTCAAGGTCTCGCAGACCGAACTGAAGGTCGGCACGTTGATTCCCGAGCTGCCCACGTTGCAGCCCAACGATGGGCGCATCCTGCCGCAGACCTTCGAAGGCGGCCTGGTCACCTCGAAAGAGATCAAAGGCCTGACCTTCACCGGCGCGCGCCTGGAAAAAGCCAAGGACCGCAACGACACCAACTGGGAAGACCTGGCCCTCAACAACAAGAACAGTCGCTTCGGCGGCACCTTCAGCGCCGACCACTTCGACACCGGCGGCCTGGACTACCAGTTCACCGACCGCATCACAGGCAGCTACCACTTCGCCCAGCTCGACGACATCTATCGCCAGCACTTCATCGGCATGCTCGCCACCCAGCCGTGGGGCCCGGGCACCCTGGGCGCCGACCTGCGCCTGGCGATCAGCGACGATGCCGGCGCGGCCAAGGCCGGCAAGATCGACAACACCACCTTCAACGGCATGCTCAGCTACACCCTGGGCGGGCACAAGGTCAGCGGCGCCTGGCAGCAGTTGTCCGGCGACAGCGCCTTCCCCTATGTCGATGGCGCCGACCCCTACCTGGTCAACTTCGTCCAGATCAATGACTTCGCCGGCAGAGACGAGCGCTCCTGGCAGGCGCGCTACGACTACAACTTCGCCGCCCTCGGCATCCCCGGCCTGACCTTCATGACCCGCTACATCAGTGGCGACAACGTCAGCCGCGTTGCCGGCGGCGAGGGCAAGGAGTGGGAACGCAACACCGAACTTAAGTACGTGGTACAAAGCGGCCCGTTGAAAAACGTCGCCGTACGCCTGCGCAACGCCACCTTCCGCTCCAACTTCGCCCGCGACGCGGACGAGGTGCGGCTGCTGGTGAGCTACAGCGTGGCCCTGTGGTAAGCCATTAGCGGTAATCCATAACAACAACGCTCACGGAGTTAGACGATGACCTTTTCACTGCGCCGCCTCGTCCTCGCCACCGGTTGCCTGCTGTTGGCCGGCAACGCCCTGGCCGCCGAACCGAAACGTCCCGAATGCATCGCCCCGGCCTCGCCCGGCGGCGGCTTCGACCTGACCTGCAAACTGGTGCAAAGCGCCCTGGTCAACGAGAAGATCCTCAGCAAGCCGATGCGGGTCACCTACATGCCCGGTGGCGTCGGCGCGGTGGCCTACAACGCCGTGGTCGCCCAGCGGCCAGGCGATGCCGGCACCCTGGTGGCCTGGTCCAGCGGTTCGCTGCTGAACCTGGCCCAGGGCAAGTTCGGCCGCTTCGACGAGAACGCGGTGAAGTGGCTGGCGGCGGTCGGCACCAGCTATGGCGCCATCGCGGTGAAAAGCGATTCGCCCTACAAGACCCTCGATGACCTGGTCGCGGCCCTGAAGAAGGACCCGAGCAAGGTGGTGATCGGCTCGGGCGGCACCGTCGGCAGCCAGGACTGGATGCAGACCGCGCTGATCGCCAAGGCTGCCGGCATCAACCCGCGCGACCTGCGCTACGTGGCCCTGGAAGGCGGCGGCGAGATCGCCACCGCGCTGCTCGGCGGGCATATCCAGGTGGGCTCCACCGATATTTCCGACTCCATGCCGCATATCCAGAGCGGCAACATGCGCATCCTCGCGGTGTTCTCCGAGAACCGCCTGGACGAGCCGGAGATGAAAGACATCCCCACCGCCAAGGAGCAGGGCTACGACATCGTCTGGCCGGTGGTGCGCGGGTTCTACCTGGGGCCGAAGGTCAGCGACGAGGACTACGCCTGGTGGAAGGCCTCGTTCGACAAGCTGCTGGCCTCGGAAGACTTCGCCAAGCTGCGTGACCAGCGCGAACTGTTCCCGTTCGCCATGACCGGCGAGGAGCTGGACAGCTATGTGAAGAAGCAGGTGGCGGACTACAAGGCGCTGGCCCGCGAATTCGGGCTGATCCAGTAACCCTCCCACGATCCCTGTAGGAGCGGCCTTGTGTCGCGAAAGGGCTGCAAAGCAGCCCCGGCAAAACGTGCTGCGAAGCTGACATCCTGGGGCCGCTGCGCAGCCCTTTCGCGACACAAGGCCGCTCCTACAGGGACGCGTGTCAAGCCGAACCATGAGGATTTCCCCATGATCCTGCAACGCATTTTCGCCCTGGCCCTGCTGGCGCTGTGCGCCGTGCTGGCCGTGATGGCCTGGCCCTACCAGGCCGCCTTTTCCTACGAACCGGTAGGCCCACGCGCCTACCCGCTGCTGATGCTTGGCCTGATGAGCCTGGGCCTGCTGTACCTGGCCATTCGCCCTACGCCCATAGTACGCAAGGACGACGAACCCGAACTGGACCGCGATACGCTGATCAAGATCAGCGCCTGCGTCGGCCTGCTGATCGTCTTCGCCGCCACCTTCGAGGCCCTGGGCTTCATCCTCAGCGCCATCCTCGTCGGGGTGCCCATGGCCCGCCTGTACGGCGGCCGCTGGCTGCACAGCGCCCTGGTGGTGGTCGGCATGAGCCTGTTCCTCTACTGGCTGTTCGACCGCGTGATGGACGTGCCCCTGCCCCTCGGCCTGCTCGACGTACTGGAGAACTGACACATGGATACCTTGAGCTACCTCGGCCAGGGCTTCGGCGTCGCCCTGAGCCCGTACAACCTGGTCACCGCCCTGACCGGCACCTTGATCGGCACCGTGGTCGGCCTGCTGCCAGGCCTGGGCCCGATCAACGGCGTGGCCCTGCTGATCCCCATCGCCTTTGCCCTGGGCCTGCCGCCGGAGTCGGCGCTGATCCTGCTGGCCGCGGTGTACCTGGGCTGCGAGTACGGCGGGCGCATCAGCTCGATCCTGCTGAACATCCCCGGCGAAGCCTCTACCGTGATGACCACCCTCGACGGCTACCCCATGGCCCGCCAGGGCCTGGCCGGCGTGGCCCTGTCGCTGTCGGCGTGGAGCTCGTTCATCGGCGCGCTGATCGCCACCTGCGGCATGGTGCTGTTCGCCCCGCTGCTGGCGAAATGGGCGATCGCCTTCGGCCCGGCGGAGTACTTCGTGCTGATGGTGTTCGCCATCGTCGCCCTCGGCGGCATGGCCGGCGACAAGCCGCTGAAGACCTTCATCGCCGCGCTGATCGGCCTGTTCCTGTCGGCGGTGGGCATCGACGCCAACAGCGGCGTGTACCGCTTCACCGGCGACAGCGTGCACCTGGCCGACGGCATCCAGTTCGTGGTGCTGGTGCTGGGGCTGTTCTCCATCAGCGAGATCCTGTTGCTGCTGGAAAAGACCCATCACGGCCATATCGCGGTCAAGGCCACCGGGCGCATGCTGTTCAACTTCAAGGAAGCGGCCTCGGTGTTCTTCGTCAATATCCGCTGCGGCCTGCTCGGCTTCTTCATGGGCGTGCTGCCCGGTGCCGGCGCGACCCTGGCCAGTGCCGTGGCTTACATGACCGAAAAGCGCATGGCCGGCGACAAGGGTAACTTCGGCAAGGGCGACGCCCGCGGCCTGGCCGCGCCGGAAACCGCCATCGGCGCCTCCTGCTGCGGCGCCCTGGTGCCGATGCTGACCTTAGGCGTACCCGGCTCGGGCACCACCGCGGTGATGATCGGCGCGCTGACCCTGTACAACATCACCCCTGGCCCGCTGCTGTTCGAACAGCAACCGGATATCGTCTGGGGCCTGATCGCCTCGCTGTTCATCGCCAACATCATGCTGGTGATCCTGAACATCCCGATGATCCGCATCTTCACCCGCATCCTCGCCGTGCCGAACTGGGCGCTGGTGCCGGTAATCGCGATCATCACCGCGATCGGCGTGTACGCCGTGCATGCCACCACCTTCGACCTGTTCCTGATGGTCGGTATCGGCATCATGGGCTACATCCTGCGCAAGCTGGACTTCCCACTGTCGCCGATCCTGCTGGGGTTCATCCTCGGTGGGCTGATGGAGCAGAACCTGCGCCGCGCGCTGTCGATCTCCAATGGCGAGCTGGGCATCCTCTGGTCGAGCCCGATCAGCATGGGCGTGTGGGTGCTGGTGGTGTGCATGCTGAGCCTGCCGCTGCTGCGCATCTGGCGCAAACGGGCCCAGCAACGCCGGGCCATGGCCGATGCCTGACCGCGCGTTGCCGCTGTACTGGGCCACCGGGCTGGTCGGCCTTGCTGGCGGTTTTATCGCCAGCAGGGTCGGCTGGCCCTTGCCGTGGATGGTCGGTGCGCTGCTGGCGATCATCCTGGTGCGCTGCCTGACACCCTGGCTGTTGCCGGAAATTCCCAATGGTCGCAAGTGCGGGCAATGCGTCATCGGCATCGGTATTGGCCTGCACTTCACCCCGGCAGTGATCGAACAGGTCGCCGACCACTTCGTGCTGATTTTCTTTGGTGCGCTGTTCACCACGCTTTCCAGCGTGATCAGCGTGTGGTTGTTGCGACGCAGCGGCGAGGACCGGGCCACGGCGTTCTTCGCCAGCATGCCAGGTGGCTCGGGCGAGATGGTCAACCTTGGGGCGCGCAATGGCGCGGTGCTCAGCCAGGTGGCCGCGGCGCAGAGCCTGCGGGTGCTGGCGGTGGTGTTGTGCGTGCCGGCGCTGTTCAAAGTGTTGCTGGGCGATGGCGTACCGCTGAATCACGCCGGCAGTGTCAGCTGGGGCTGGCTGGCCCTGATCGCACCGTTGGGCGTTGCCGTGGCACTGATCTGGCAACGCTTGCGCCAGCCCAACCCCTGGCTGTTCGGGCCGTTGCTGGTGGCTGCCACGGTGAGCCTCGCGGGCAATATGCAGATCGGCCTACCCAACGGCGCCAGCCAGATCGGCCAGTGGCTGATCGGCAGCGGCCTGGCCTGTCACTTCAACCGGGCGTTCTTCCGCCGCGCGCCGTCGTTCCTCGGGCGCACCTTGCTGGCCACGGGGTTGTGCATGCTGATCGCCGCAGGCGCGGCATGGGCGTTGAGCCTGCTCACGCACCTGGACCTGCGTTCGCTGACCTTGGGGATGATGCCGGGTGGCATCGCGGAGATGAGCCTGACGGCGGAGACGCTGCAACTGTCGGTGCCGTTGGTGACGGCGTTGCAGGTGATGCGGTTGTTGTTCGTGCTGTTTTTGGCGGAGCCGTTGTTTCGGCGTTGGAATGCGGGTGAAGGATGAGCCATCCGAAACGACTGCCAACAAAAAACGAAAAAGGAAGCCCGGCAGGCTTCCTTTTCCACACATCGGTCAGAAGTCGTAACGCACGCCCACGTTCACACCATAAGGCTGCTCGATGTTCTTACCGTTGCTGTACTCCACATCGGCATGCACACGGAACTGCTTGGACAGCGCCAGCGACACCCCAGCACCCAGCTCGGCACGCGAACCAGACAGGTCATTGTTGAACACGTTGTTGTTGACCTGTACCTGGTTGCGCTGGGCAAATTCATGGGCGAACGCACCTTTCACGTAGGGCTGCACCATGGCCCCGCCATCGAGCGGGATGGTCTTGCCGACGGTGGTACCCACCTTGCCCAGTAACGACTTGGCCATGTCGCCTTCGGCACGCAGGCCGTTGTCGAAGGTGTAGTCCTTGCCAGCGACGGCAGCAGTGGCCACCTGCACGAAGGGCTCGATGAAGTAACCGTCGTTGAGCTTGATGTGCTTGCCCGCCTCCACCGACGCGCTCACGCCGTGGGTGTCGTAGTCACCCTTGCTGCGGGTGTGGTCACTCATACCGACCTTGGCGTTGTTCTGGTAGCGGTTGTACTTGAGCACGGTGTCGACGTAGAAGCCCGTCTGGCGATCCAACCAAGTGGCGTAGCCGCCCACGTAGTAGCTGTCGACGGTACCGGAAGTGCCGTAGTCGAGGTTCAGGTCCGAACGGCTGCTACCGGCCAGCACGCCTAGCAGCCAGTCGCTGTCGGCCAGTTGCATGTCGGCGCCCAGGCTCATGCCGCGCTGGTTCTGCTGGTAACCCGCGCCCTGGGAGGCGCCGCTGACGTTGTACTGGTTGCCGTAAGCACGCATCCATACACCCGCGTTGCGCCCTTCGCTGTAGCGCAGTTCACCCATGCGGCTGCGCAGCGAACTGAGTTCGCCGTAGGCCACGGTGATCGGCGTATTGAACAGCGCCATGGCGGCCATGGTGATCGGCGCGACGGTGCGGGTCTCGCGGTTCAGCACCCAGTCGTTGCCGTCCTGTGCAAGCTCGTAGGAGTAGGCGCCCACGTCAACCCGTTCACGGTCGTTGAGCAGATGGAATTGCGCACCACCGTCGGCGGTCTGGACCAGGCGCAGCGATTCGACACTCGCTTCCTGGCCGCTGCTGCCCACCAGCAGCCCGTGATTGCCCTCGGATGTACCGGTGACGATCAACTGGTCGCCGCTGCCGGTGACGAAATCGCTGTCCATGACGAAGGTGCCATTGCCAGAGAGATTGGTCACCGCCAGGTTGTGGAAGCGGCCTGGGTCGCCAAAGGTGACCTGCCCACCCTGCATGACCAGATCACCGACAGTGCTGTCGTCATTCAGCGTCCAGTGGCTACCGCCACCGAGCGTGGCACTGTTCACATTGTGCAAGGCGCCCAGCAACTGCGCGCCGTTCTGCAGATCGAGGGTGGCACTTCCCCCCTGCGTCACAGTCACGTCGCCTGTCATCTGCCCTTGCTCCAGCAACAGATCGAAGGCGCCGGTAGAACCGACATCGACGTTGCCGGTCAGCGAGGAACGGGTGAAGTTCGCGTGGGTGGTACCGGCGGACTGGATATTGCCCGCCATGGCAGAATCGGTGAGCGTAAGGCCGAGCGTGCCGTTCTGCGCAGTCGTGGCATTGCCGTTCAAGGACGAGCCAGCGAAGGTCACTGTCGATGTGCCTGAGCTTTCGATATCGCCATTCAACGAGGAACGCACCAGGTTTGCCTGGGTGATGCCCGCAGACTTGATGCTGCCGTTCATCGTCGAGTCCTGGAACGCCAGGTCGAGTTTGCCGGTGGCGCTGGTAACAGCATCACCGTTCAGGGTAGAGCCGCTGAAGTTGATGGTCGAAGTGCCAGCGTTGTCGATCCCACCTGTGAAGGTGGAGGCATCGACGCGCACATTTGCCATGCCCTGCTGGCGTACCTGCAAGGCAGTGCCGTTGCCGCCCGTCAGGCTGGAGCCATTGAGCACGTCCAGCGTCGCGACGGTCCCTTGGCCAATCACGACAGCCGGGCCGGCGACTCCGGACACGTGGCTGTTGTCCAAGGTCAACTGGGGCGCATTGTTGGTCGTGCTTTCGACCAGCATCTGCACGCCAGCGGTCTGCCCGGTGATACGGCTACCACCCTCGACCCGCGCCGTGCCACCAAACAGCCGCAGGCCTGGGCCGACCCTACCGGTCACCTGGGTGTTGCGCAACAAAAGTTGACTGCCAGCCGTGACCTGGGCACCAATGCCTGCGCTGATCTGGCTGTCACTCACGCTGGCGGTCGATTGGCCGAAGCTGCGCGCCAGTAACAGGCCCATGCCGTTGCCGGTGTTGACGATGTTCGCGTTGGCAATGGTGGCAGTGCCGTCGAGCAAACCGATGGCATTGCCGGAGGTCACTGAAACCACGCCGCTGGTCATGTTCAGCGTCGACTGGTTCATCTGCAGGGCCTGGGTCTGCGCACCGTTGACATTCAAGGTGGAGTTGGCGCTGGCATTGTAGAAAGTGATGGGAGTAGTGGCGTCGATGGTCAACGTTTCACCCACCAGGTTGCGGGCGGTGGCGTGGCCGGAGTAGGCCGCGAGTGTCAACAGGGCGATGACGCCCGTAAGAGAAAAGGTAAGACGATTACAGGTACTAACGTTCGGCATTCTGGACCTCTCGGCTTAATCGCAATGGGTGCGCAGAAAGCTGGGTACTGCCCGCCAGCCTCACTGCAGGGTCGAGAAGGCTAGTTGGAATAAAAATCTTGATGTGTAGGGGAATTCAACAATGAGATGCAGACTTTTCAACAGCCAGGGCGGTCAGCGTCCACCCTGGTTGCCTTGCCTCATACCCCCCGAGGGCGACCGGTTCCCCACAAAGCGCAGTAACCGTTATTGCTGCCATCGACCGCGTAACGCACCATGACCGCGTTCGACATGTCGACCACACCGTCCTCACGCAGGACCGTGAAGCTACTGAGGAACGAACCTCTCACAGGTCCACGAGGCTCAGGAGGGTCTTGTACGGGGAAATTGATGTCACTGAAAGGCACCACCAGCGTGATCGTGCCTGAGCTTGTGACACGACCGCTGACTTCGGTAGCCGCCTGGTACGGAGCGGTGCCCCTAGCGCTGGCGGAATACTGCAACTGGACGGTGACAGTTGCGCCAACGTTCAGCGTCGGCTCGTTGATCTGCAGCTGAATGCCGTTCCAGGGTTGAGAGTTGCAGTTGAGGATGTTGGTGGTGTTGATGGCCGAACCTGCTGGCCGGTTTTCCCTTGCACCATGACCGGTGCCTGGATTGACCGGGTCCGTGATGTCGACGTTCGAGTAACGCACGAAGGACGTCAGCGTGACGACTGCGGCGACGGTGACTGGCGTCACCGGGGAAAGCATGGCGTTGTCTTCGAACTCGGTGCCAGCGGGCGGATAGACCTCGAAGTAGGCATCCTTCAATCCATTCCCGTGGCGCGCGATCGTTGCCCATGGCAACTCGACATTGATGGTCGAACCTTCGACGGGAGGGTCCGGCAGCTCGATCGCAGGCACCGCAATGATCTCCTCGACGTTCTCTTCGGATCGGTAGTAGATCCGAACCCTGCTACCGGCTTGCGCGCCAGGGTACGTGGTAAAGACGATGGTGGCCGGCAGATTGAAATCTTCTGGTCGAATCCTGTTGTCCACCGGATTGGCACCCCCACCCCGCACCACAAGCTGGCCCAGCAGAGGGTTCGGGCTGCCATCGTCCGGATCCGGAATCGGCCCCATGGTCCGCAGGTCCACCGCCACGACGGCAGGTGCCGATAGTCGCGGGGTCACTTCACCCCGGGACCATTCATAGGTTACCGACAACTCATAGTTGGCCTGCCCATCTGGCTGGGCCAGGTTTTCCCACGTCGCGACCACCGTCCGAGGCGCCGTGCCATAGGTGATGGGAGACAGCCTTTGCGGGCCAGAAGACGTTTGCAGGATCACGACGAGACGATCATTGGGCTGCGCAGAGACGATATCCGGAATCTGGATGGTCAGCCCTGCCCTCGCCACCTCGCGATTGACGCGTGCGGCCTGCAGGATCGGAGCTGGCAAGGTCGTGGGCACATCCTCCAGCTGAATCTCCACCACGAGGCTGCCAGACTCCGCCGACTCCCACCCCGTACGATCGCGCAGCTTGTACTTGACCTGCTTGGTGCCCGCTCCCCAACCTTCGACGACGGTGTTGCTCAGGTCGATCGTCTGTACCAGCTCGTCGCCGACCGGATAGATCTCGATAGGTGCCAGCTCAACACCATTGACGTTGATCACAATCTGGTCAGCAGGCCATTTACCCGAGTAATCCCGCAAGGGGAAGGAAATGGTGGGGTTGTTTCGCAGGTAATCCCGGTCGATCAGCGCGCCTGCCGGAAGATTGGCCGGCCGCTCCAGGGCACGGGGCTGAGTGCCTCGGGAGGGTGGGAATTGGTCGACGTAGACGCGTTGAGGGTCGGACGGTACTTCGTTACCAATTTGATCGTTGCCCAGCGTATAGAAGATATCAACGAAACCCTCTGGAAGCTGATTCCAGAAAGCCGGGTCGATTGCCACATTGACAGGGCCTCCTCCACCTCCCGCAGGGTCGAAAGGCACCCTTGCCAGCGCCTCCATCTTAACCTTTGTAGGAACCGCAATCGGCGTGCCGAACTGATCAAATTGATAATCCATTCGCCACAGGTAAATCAGGTCGAGTGAACCAGCGTAATCACCAGGGTCGTCAGGCACCGTGGACGGCCAAGCCGGAATCGTCAAGGTTACGTAGTTATTGCGTTCGTCCGTAACCTCAAAGGCTTCACGCTTGATTGTGATACCCCGCCCGTCACCGTTCTCAGGCAGGACTTTGTCGGCATCAATGATGAACGGATTACTTGCTTGAACACCTACAGACATTAGCCCATTGCTTTTCGAGCGGACATAATCAGCCAGTGCCTTGTCAATCTTCTTGGAGAGTTCCAGGTACTCCTCTTTGGTCTTTGCTGGATCCGGTGTAGTAGCACCCGGCGCGGAAGTTTCTCCCACCACCGTGCTGTTTTTTTCAAAGCTTGTCATAGCATTCTCCTGGGAATTGAAAAATCAACTACAAACGGCTTCACTGCAGCCGGAATACCTACAAGACCGATTAAAGCGTCCTGAAGCTGCACCCCATTGTGCTGGAGAAGATAAAGTCGACGCGCACTTCGAGCGGGCGTGAAAAGCCCACGCTGCCATCGTTCTTCTCAACGTCGTACCAAACCCTCAACTGGCCTTCTTTCCTGAAACTTCCAAACTGATCGTGAAGTGCCTGCTTCACCGGTCCCAAGAGCAAGCGCAGGTTCTGGTTCGCGCGGGTCACCGGCACGAGGGCGGAAAACTGCTCTTCACCCACCGCAATAAACTTCGTGCCTTCTATTCGATACAGCCGCCAACGCAAGCGAACTTGATCCCCTACTTGCAGCCCAGCACTCGCGGGCACATCGAACGGAATGTCAGCGTCCGCGGGGATCGGCTCAGCGAGGGCGTTATACAAAGAGTCGCAACTGAGGTTGCCCCAGAAGTTGACATAGGGCTCGACATACGCCGGCTCTGGATACGTCGCTACCCACGCCACCGTGACCGTGGTGACCGGCGAACGCTGCCGGTTGACGCCGTTGCTGGCCCAGTAGTGCACTGGAACCCGACCACTGCTGTGCTTGACCTGGCTATAGGGAATGGGCGGAAAAGTGATCGTCTGGTTTTCCTGGTCGCCCGCCTGTACCACATAGGTCGAAACGGGAAGCTGCGAGCCATTCCAATGCAATTCCAACCGTTGTCCCAGCTCAGGCCGTGCGTAGAGCAGCACTTCCACCCTCACGTCCTGATCGATATCCGGAGTACCCAGGTGATTGTCTCCCGTACGGCCCTTGACCACGACGGGCGCCAGCAGCGGGTTTTCTGGCCCAGGGCCTTCCGGGTCGGGGCCTGCGACACGCAGGTCGACCATGACCTGGATACCCGTCGTTTCCTGCGAGCCACCATGGCGGTTGCTGGTGTAGTACACGTTCGCCAGCACAGGCCCGACAAACCCCTGGGCTGTGATATCCGCCCAAGGTACCTCCACACGCACAGGCCATTGCTGAACGGCACCCACCGTGACAGCCTGCAATGGTCGGTTGTTCCAGAACACCTGCAGCACATCGCCAGGCTGCGCCGCTTCGATCCTGGGGATCTCGACCCGCACAGGCGTACGGGCGTCCTGTAGGTTCACCAGCCCATCGGTGGCCAGTGGCACTTGGGCACGCGGAAGCTCGACGGGTACAGGCAACAGCACTTCCACATTGAGTGCAGATGATTGCATCCCCACGTTTCCAGAGCGATCCAACAACCTGCAAACCACACGAAACTTGCCATTGGTCAATTGCGCGGCGGGCACTTCGACAAGAAACGGGGTTTGCTGCTTGTTATCCGCATTTACGGTAACTTCGAACAAGGGATTAAAAGGCAGGTTCGTCGTGCCCGACGTACTCGAATCGAGCATGAAAAGTTGCACTTTGTCTTCAAGACGAATATCGGCCCAGCGGTCAACCTTGAAGATTGCCTTGTTTCCGCTCTGATCCAGATAGGCTTGATCGATGACCGTTACATTGTCTTCCCGCAACGGGCAAGGGCGACCAATATTAGGTGCCGCCTGGTCTATCCGGACCCTGGTCTCAGGAGAAGGTTCTCGGTTGTTGATATACTCGACCCAGACTTCGAACTTGAGCGTGCCCACATTGGGAACTAGTTTTGCTGCGGGCACACTCAGATCGACCGGAAAGTACCGTTCACCGTTTGCATCCTCTTCAACACTGGGTTGCATCTCCCAATAAACAACTTCGCCTACCGTTCTGTCGTTCCAGAACGGCTGAAATCCCAGCTGGGGACTCTCGTAACCGTCCGCGATCAACTGCCTGTAGTCGCTTTCGTAGTCAGCCCAGGCCTTTACCCGAAAAGGCAACGCAATGATCTGCCTTTCAAGGGGCAGTGTGAAGGCACCCTCCTCGTCATCGAGCAACGGCAGCACCCCCACTGGCACAGGGGCATCGAGAAAGACTTCGCCGGGTTCTGGAGAGAGGATGGAGCCCTTGCTTTTAGCCTTCACCAGCCTCGACATTTTCAACCCCCGGCAATTTAAAGCCCTCGCACTGCAAGGGCTGTACGGCTTCGATGGGGCTGAATCTAGCGCTGACGGAAATTCCGCGAAACTGGCAAAAATACTAGGTGCGGCGGCACTACAACGGTGGCAGCGCCCAATCGATCGGCGCCATCCCATGCTGCTGCAGGAAGCCATTGGCCCGGCTGAAATGCCCACACCCAAAGAACCCGCGATACGCCGATAGCGGCGACGGGTGCACCGACTTGAGCACCAGGTGGCGGGTGCCGTCGATCAGCTTCTGCTTGCTCTGGGCATGGGCGCCCCACAGCAGGAACACCACGTTCGGGCACTGTTCGCTGACCACCTGGATGATCCGGTCGGTGAAGAACTCCCAGCCTTTCTTCGCATGGGAGGCGGCGTTGGCGCGCTGCACGGTCATGGTGGTATTGAGCAGCAGCACGCCCTGCTCGGCCCAGCTCTGCAGGTAGCCGTGGTTGGGGATGGGCAGGTTCAGGTCGCGCTGCAACTCCTTGTAGATGTTCACCAGCGACGGCGGCGCGGGCACGCCGGGCTGCACCGAGAAGCACAGGCCGTGGGCCTGGCCTGGGCCGTGGTACGGGTCCTGGCCGAGGATCACCACCTTGACCTGGTCCAACGGCGTGGAGTTCAGGGCATTGAAGATCAGCGGCCCAGGCGGGTAGATCTCCTTGCCGGCGGCGTACTCGGCCCGCAGGAACTCACGCAGCTGGTGCATGTAGGGCTGGTCGAACTCGGCGCGCAACGCGGCTTTCCAGCTGGGTTCGAGCTTGATGCGATCGTCGTCGGTCATGGGGGTATCCAATAGCAAAGTGGCGCGACACTAGGAAAGCCGCGCCGGCTTGTCAATCGATCCGACCGGCGACCGGCAGCTTCGTGCCAGCCGGCCATACTGGTGGGATGACCTGCGCGAGGTAGCCCATGTCCATTCACTGCGAGGTACTCACGGGAGCCGACGGCGCCCGTCTTGGCATCGCCACCCTGGATGCACCCAAGACGCTCAACGCCCTGACCCTGCCGATGATCGAGATGCTCGACGAGCAATTACATGCCTGGGCCGACGACCCCGGCATCGTCTGCGTGCTGCTGCGCGGCAACGGGCCCAAGGCCTTTTGCGCCGGGGGCGATGTGCGGGCGCTGGTGCAGGCCTGCCGTGAACACCCCGGCAGCGTGCCGCCGCTGGCGGCCACGTTTTTCGCCAGCGAGTACCGCCTAGACCATCGCCTGCACACCTATCCCAAGCCGCTGCTGTGCTGGGGCCATGGCCATGTGCTGGGCGGCGGCATGGGGCTGTTGCAAGGCGCTTCGGTGCGTATCGTCACCCCCAGCAGCCGCCTGGCCATGCCCGAGATAAGCATCGGCCTGTACCCGGATGTCGGTGCCAGCTGGTTCCTCGCCCGCCTGCCCGGCAAGCTTGGCCTGTTCCTGGGCCTGACCGGCGCGCCGATCAATGCCCGTGATGCCCTGGACCTGGGGCTGGCCGACCGTTTTCTTGGCGAACATCAGCAAGACGCCTTGATCGAAGAGCTGCTGCAGTTGAACTGGCAGGAGCAAACCGCCCTGCAGCTCAACAGCCTGCTCAAGGCCGAGCAGCACCGCGCCTGGGCCCAGCTGCCCGAAGGCCAGTGGCTGGCGCGCCGGGCAGTGATCGATGAGGTTCTCGACGTAGCCGACCCGGTGGCAGCCTGGCGTGCCTTGGCAGGGTTGGCCAGGCACCCCGACCCACTGTTGGCGGCGGCGGGCCAGCGCCTGCGCGACGGTTGCCCGCTAACCGTGCACCTGGTGTGGGAGCAGATTCGCCGGGCTCGGCAGCTGTCGCTGGCGCAGGTGTTGCAAATGGAATACGGCATGAGCCTGAACTGCTGCCGTTATCCGGAGTTCAGCGAGGGCGTGCGGGCGCGCTTGCTGGACAAGGACGACACCCCGCACTGGCATTGGCCAGACGTGGCACAAGTGCCAGCGGCGGTGGTGCAGGCGCATTTTGCCAATGAGTGGGAAGGCCGGCATCCGCTGGCTGAGCTGGGCTGAGTTCAAGCAAGCCGCTTGGCCCGTAGGCACCGGCTTCGCCAGCTAACCTCAACGCTGCCAGTTGTGGTTGCCTCGCGGGTTACCCTGGCGGTTCGAATGCCAACGGTCCCCGCGACCATCACGACGGTCCTGGCGGTAGTCGTTGCGGTTGCGATCCCCCCCGTAGTCGTAGCGTTGGCGATTGCCGTAGTCGTACCGTGGGTTGCCGTGCCAGCGTGGCTGCATGCCGGGCGCCGGATACGGTCGGTAGTAACGCGGTGCGGGCTGGTAGTAATAACGCGGCTGCGGCGCCACGTAGTAACGGTCCTGACGATAGTAGCCGGGGTACACGTAGCGGTCGCTGGTGTAGTAATCGCTGCGGTAATAGCCACCGCTCTGGTAATAAGGGGCGCAGGCGGATGTCAGCAGCCCCAACAGGACAATGAGCAGGATTCGTTGGTACATGGCGGCCTCCTGGACCGCGAGGATGCCCAGCACAGCGGCACTGGCGGGCGTCGACGGCAATGCGTGCATCGACACAGGATCAGACAACGCCACCGGGGTTCGGTGCGTTTTCTGCAACAATTTGAAACAGCTCGTCCTACCCAGGCGCGCCCCTGCACCTCGCTCCGATATACTGGCCAGCCTGACACCCGGAACCGACCATGCCCGACCCTCGCCATTGCCCCGCCTGCGGCGCCCTCAACCAGTGCGGCCTGGCCGACCCTCGCAGCGCCACTCAGGGCTGCTGGTGCTTCAGCGTGCGCATCGAGCCGGCGATCATCCAGGCCCTGCCTGCCGAACTGCGCGACCAAGCCTGCCTGTGCCCGCGCTGCGCCCAGGTAGACGCGCAACTCAAGGCGCTGTCGCCACCGCCGATCCGCTAGAGCCAAGACCCGCCACCATGCGCCTCGACCGATTCCTCGGCAACCTGCCCTGCTACAACCGCCAGCAAGTACGCCTGCTGCTAATCCAGCGCCGTGCGCGCGTGGACGGTGAGATAGTGACCGACCCACTGCACCCGGTGCGCGAGTTCAGCCGCGTCGAGGTGGACGAACAGGTGCACCAGGCAGGCCGCCCGACACGCTACCTGATGCTGCACAAGCCCGCCGGTTGTGTCAGCGCCACCCATGATCCGCAACACCGCACGGTGCTCGACCTGCTGCCGGAAGAGCTGCGCGCGGACCTGCACATCGCCGGGCGCCTGGACTACAACACCACCGGGCTAATGATCCTGACCAACGACGGCCAGTGGTCACGACGCCTGACCCAGCCGCGCACGAAGTTGCCAAAGGTCTATCGCGTGCACACCGAGGACGAGATCGGCGCGCATTACATCGACAAGTTCCGCGAAGGGTTCTACTTCGCCTTCGAGGACCTCACCACCTTGCCCGCCCAACTGGACATCCTCGCCCCGCGCGAGGCCAGGCTGGCGATCGTCGAAGGGCGTTATCACCAGGTAAAGCGGATGTTCGGGTATTTCCAGAACAAGGTGGTGGGCTTGCACCGCGAGCGCATGGGGCCGATCGAGTTGGACCCGACCTTGGCCCCTGGTGAGTTCAGGGCTTTGAGTTCAGCGGAAATCGCCGCTGTTTGATCCACATCCCCTGTAGGAGCCAGCTTGCTGGCGAACCAGACACCAAGGTGAATGGCACCGGCTATGCCGGTGTTCGCCGGCAAGCCGGCTCCTACGTCGATTGCGCCCCAACACCCGTAGGAGCCAGCCTTGCTGGCGAACCTGGCACCGGCGTGCGGTGTTCGCCGGCAAGCCGGCTCCTACGTCGATTGCGCCCCCAACACCCGTAGGAGCCAGCCTTGCTGGCGAACCTGGCACCGCGGTGGATGGCACCGGCGGGCCGGTGTTCGCCGGCACGCCGGCTCTTGGGTGGGCAAGCCCGCTCAGGCGCTCCCTGGCAAAAGATCCTCTGAACGGCACTTGCGCGATCCCGTCGCCGCTGCTTGACTGCTAACTCGTCGGTCTGCATGTGACCATTCAGTCACTAACGCAGACCAAGACGCCCTTGCCGGCCACCCAAGGTCTCGATGCCCTGGGGCACGGCAATCGCCCGCCACAACAATTACCGTCGACAAATGCGTCAAGGATCGACACCAGGGCCCACCGGTTTCTCTTCCAGGCAAATGCCTACCTGTCATAAAGAACGTGCACCCTAGGTGACGCGAATACCCTTTTTGCGCCAGGAGTCGATGACATGAGGCCAGAAATCGCTGTACTTGATATCCAAGGGCAGTACCGGGTTTACACGGAGTTGCATCGCGCCCAAGGCGCCGAGAAGACCATCATCCTGATCAATGGCTCGCTGGCCACCACGGCGTCGTTCGCACAGACCGTGCGCAACCTGCACCCGCAGTTCAACGTGGTGCTGTACGACCAGCCGTACGCCGGCAAGTCCAAGCCGCACAACCGCCACGAGCGGCTGCTCAGCAAGGAGACCGAGGCGCACATCCTGCTCGAGCTGATCGAGCATTTCCGTGCCGACCACATGATGTCGTTCTCCTGGGGCGGTGCCTGCACCCTGCTGGCGCTGGCGCACCAGCCGCGCCTGGTGCAGAAGGCCATCGTCAGCTCGTTCTCGCCGGTGATCAACGAACCGATGCGCGACTACCTGGAACGTGGCTGCCAGTACCTGGCCGCCTGCGACCGCTACCAGGTCGGCAACCTGGTCAACGACACTATAGGCAAGCACCTGCCATCGCTGTTCAAGCGCTTCAACTACCGGCATGTCAGCAGCCTCGACAGCCATGAGTACGCGCAGATGCACTTCCACATCAACCAGGTGCTCGACCACGACCTGGCGCGGGCATTGAAGGCGGCGCGCAACATCGACATCCCGGTGCTGTTCATCAACGGCGACCGTGACGAATACACCACAGTCGAAGATGCCCGCCAGTTCAGCCAGCATGTCAGGCGCAGCCAGTTCAGCGTGATCCGCGATGCCGGGCACTTCCTCGACATGGAGCACAAGGCCGCCTGCGAGGATACCCGCAGCGCCATGCTCGGCTTCCTCAAGCCGGTCGTGCGCGAACCCCGCCAACGCTACACAGCGGTACCGGGGCAGCATGCATTGGCGATCTGAGCGCATCGGCGACCTGTAGCCCTCCCCTACCCGCAGGCTATCGGCCGCCGACAGGCTTTTTTATAACCTTGGGCTTCTAATTGGAGGGGGGTTATGGTAAAAAGTCGAGCGCCGAAGCGGGTATAGTTTAGTGGCAAAACGAAAGCTTCCCAAGCTTTAGTTGAGGGTTCGATTCCCTCTACCCGCTCCACTTTCGCTCTGGATACCCGCTGTATCCATCGCGCTTCTGGCAACACCCGAATCCACGCACAAGGCCCGACTGGCGACACGCCAGCCGGGCCTTGTGCATTGTGCGATCAGAACGGCTTGGTCGGCAGGTACTTGCCATCCAGGGTGATCACCGCCCGCGAACCGCCTTCAGGGTCCTCGACCTTCTTCACGTCCAGCTTGAAGTTGATGGCGCTGATGATGCCGTCGCCGAACTTCTCATGCACCAGCACCTTCAGGGTGGTGCCGTACACCTGCAGCATCTCGTAGAAACGGTAGATGGTCGGATCGGTGGGCACGCGGTTGTCGATGCTGCCGCGCAGCGGGATGGCCTGCAGCAAGGTCACCGCGTCGACATCGAGGCCAAGCTTGTCGGCGACCGCCTGGGCCGCTTCGCGCGGCAAGGCGTGCTGGCCCAACAGCGCGGCGGTGACGAAGGCCTCGGACAGGCCGGTACCCTCGCTGATCTGGGCGAACGACAGGTCCTTGCGGGCCTTGGCCAGGAGGATGACGTCGGTCAGGGCGAGACGGGCGTTCTGGCTGACTTGGGACTGGATCATGGCATTGCTCCTAGGGTGGGATGAATCGGTTTCAAACCGCACGCGGCAGTTGCGGGGCCAGGGCGCGCACCTCGGGGTGATGCGCCAGGGACAGGAAGTGCCCGCTGGCGCCATCGAAAGTGTCGATGCGGCCACTGGCGATGTCGTAGACCCAGCCATGCAGCGCCAGCCGCCCCTGCTCCAGGGCCAGGCGTACCGAGGGATGGGTTTGCAGGTTGGCCAATTGGGCGATCACGTTCTCGCGCACCATCGACTCGACCTTGGCCGCCGCGCTGGCATGGCGCCGGGCATCGTTGACCACCCGGGCCGACTCGGCGTAGCGCAGCCAGCCGGCCACTGCGGGCATGTGCTCGAGGCAAGCGCAGTTGGCGATGGCGCTCATGGCGCCACAGTCCGAATGGCCGCAAATGACGATGTCGCTGACCTGCAGCGCGGCAACTGCGTATTCCACCGAGGCCGACACGCCGCCCGGCTCCGGCCCGTACGAGGGCACGATGTTGCCGGCGTTGCGGATGACGAACAGCTCGCCCGGTTCGCGCTGGGTGACCAGCTCCGGCACCAGCCGGCTGTCCGAGCAAGAGATGAACAGAGCCCGCGGCTGTTGCCCGCAGGCCAGGTCGCGGAACAGCCCGGCGCGTTCGGGGAACGCGTCGCGCTGGAACTTCAGGAAGCCGTCGATGATGTCCTGCATGGTGCAAACCTCTAGCTCGCGTGGCGATGGAGCAGAGGTTAGACAGCGGTTCGCATAAGGTAAAAGTCTCATTTATTATGATGAACATCGGATTATCTTATGCAGGTAAACCATGCTCGCCCGTCATGTCCATTACTTCCTGGCCGTCGCTGAACACCACAGCTTCACCCGCGCCGCTGCCGCGCTGCATGTCTCGCAACCGGCGTTGTCGCAGCAGGTTCGGCAACTGGAGGACAGCCTCGGCGCGCAGCTGTTCGACCGCTCCGGACGCAGCACCCGCCTGACCGATGCCGGCGAGGTCTACCTGCGCCACGCCCGCGCCGCGCTGCAGGCGCTGCAACAGGGGCAGCGCGCCCTGCACGATGTGGCCGACCTGAGCGAAGGCCTGTTGCGCCTGGCGGTAACGCCGACCTTCACCGCCTACCTGGTCGGGCCGCTGGTCGAAGCCTTCCACCGCCGTTACCCGAATATTCGCCTGAGCGTGCGCGAACTGTCCCAGGAGCAGATGGAAGCGCTGCTGCTGGCCGATGAACTGGATGTCGGTATCGCCTTCGAGCAGGCCAATGCCCAAGATATCGAGGCGCGTCCGTTGCTGGTGGAAACCCTGGCCTTGGTGGTCGGTGACGGCCATCCGCTGGCCCAGCAGGCCACGATCAATGCGCAGGCACTGGGGAGGGAATCGCTGATCCTGCTTGCCAGCGAGTTCGCCACCCGCGAGCAGATCGACCGTTACTGCCGCCAACATGCCATCCAGCCGCGCATCCTGATGGAAGCCAACGCCATCAGTGCCGTGCTCGAGGTGGTGCGTCGCACATCGCTGTCGACCTTGCTGCCGGCCGCCATCGCCAGCGAAGCTGATGGCCTCAGCGCCCTGGCCCTGGAGCCCTGGCCTCTTGAGCGCACCGCCGCGCTGCTGCAACGCCGAGGTAGCTACCAGAGCGCCGCCGCGCGTGCGTTCATCGAGGTAGCGAACGAGCTGGCAAGACCGGCGCCTTAGCAAACACTGGGCGGGCTTGCCTTGCGATGCCGGCGCCCCCCCTCGCGGGTCAAGCCCGCTCCCACGACCGTTCATTGACCTGGCCCATAGCCATCTCGCATGGCCTGCAGCAGAATCGACTTGCACGCGCAGCGACTCTCGGCGCATACACCTAAGCTCGCAGAGACATTTCCAAAGGACGGCACATGTTTCTTTACCGCTGGCTACCGGGCCTGGCCAACCTGCTGCACTACCGCCGCGAGTGGTTCCACGCCGACCTGCAAGCCGGGCTGTCAGTGGCCGCGATCCAGATCCCGATTGCCATCGCCTATGCGCAAATCGTTGGCCTGCCTCCCCAATACGGCCTGTACGCCTGCGTGCTGCCGATGATGGTCTACGCCCTGATCGGCAGCTCGCGCCAACTGATGGTCGGCCCCGATGCCGCCACCTGCGCCATGATCGGCGGCGCCGTGGCGCCGCTGGCCATGGGCGACCCGCAGCGCATCGCCGAACTGTCGGTGATCGTCACCGTGCTGGTGGGCGCGATGCTGATCGGCGCTGGGGTGGCACGGGCCGGTTTCATCGCCAGTTTCTTCTCGCGACCGATCCTCATCGGCTACCTCAACGGCATCGGCCTGAGCCTGATCGCCGGGCAGTTGTCGAAGGTGGTGGGGTTCAAGATCGAAGGCGATGGTTTCATCCTCAGCCTGATCAACTTCTTCCAGCGCCTGGGCGAGATCCACTGGCTGAGCCTGGCCATCGGCCTGGCTGGGCTGGGCCTGCTGATCTGGCTGCCGCGGCGCTACCCGCGCTTGCCGGCGGCACTGGTGACCGTGGTGGTCTTCACCGCCCTGGCCGGGCTGTTCAGCCTGGATCGCTTCGGGGTGGCGATCCTTGGCCCGGTGCCGGCCGGCATCCCCGAGCTGGCCTGGCCGCAGAGCAACCTGGCGGAAACCAAGAGCCTGCTGCGCGACGCCCTGGGTATCGCCACCATCAGTTTCTGCAGCGCCATGCTCACCGCCCGCAGTTTCGCCGCCCGCCATGGCTACGCGATCAACGCCAACCATGAGTTCGTCGCCCTGGGCGTGAGCAACCTGGCCGCCGGCATCTCCCAGGGCTTTGCCATCAGCGGCGCCGACTCACGCACCGCGGTCAACGACATGGTCGGTGGCAAAAGCCAGCTGGTAGGCATCATCGCCGCGCTGGTGATCGCCTTGATCCTGCTGTTCTTCACCGCGCCCATGGCCTGGATCCCCCAGGCCGCGCTGGGTGCCGTGCTGCTGATGGCCGGCTGGGGGCTGATCGACGTCAAGTCGCTCAGGAGCATCCGCACCCTCAGCCGCTTCGAGTTCTGGCTGTGCCTGCTGACCACCGTCGGCGTGCTCGGCCTGGGCGTGCTGCCGGGCATCGTGTTCGCCGTGACCCTGGCCATCCTGCGCCTGCTGTACAGCATCTACCAGCCCACCGACGCGGTGCTCGGCTGGATGCCGGGCGTCGAGGGCCAGGTCGACGTGCGCCAGCACAAGGAGGCGCGCACCGTGCCGGGGCTGCTGGTATACCGCTTCGACGACGCGATCCTGTTCTTCAACGCCGACTACTTCAAGATGCGCCTGCTCGACGCCGTGCAGGGCAGCGAGCAGACCCAGGTGGTGCTGTTCGACGCCGAGGCGGTGACCAGCATAGATGTCAGTGGCATCGCCGCCCTGCGCGAGGTACGCGACACCCTGGCCGCCCAGGGCATCCACTTCGCCATCGCCCGCGCCCGTGGCACCTTCCTGCGCATGCTGGTGCGCTCGGGCATGGCCCGGGAACTGGAGGACAAGCTGCTGTTCGGCTCGGTACGCGCGGGGATTCGGGCGTATCGGGTATGGCGCAACAGGAGCCGCCAGGCGCTGAAAGAGCAGTAAAGGAAAGGGACTACGCCGTCTGTTGAGGCGAATGACACCACCGGCAGAAGCCCTGTAGGTAGCCTGGGGGCTCATTTTCCTCCGTAGCGTCGCCCCGACGAAATGCTACGCCAATGGCGTATACAGTGCTCTGCTCTTCACCGAAACGGCCATCTTCACCAAGCGCGTCCAGGAACTGCTCGACGATGAGAGCTACCGGTTGCTGCAGGTCCGTCTGCTGATATGCCCCGATGCAGGCGATACGATCGAAGGCACGGGTGGCCTGCGCAAGATCCGCGTCGCCGCAAAGGGGCACGGCAAACGGGGTGGAGCCAGGGTGATCTATTACCACTTCGTATCCGCATCGCAAATTGCAATGCTCTACATCTACCCCAAGAACGAACTACCCGACCTCAATGCCGAGCAACGCAAAGCACTGAAAGCCGTCATCGAACACTGGAGCCAACCATGAATCGCTTCTTCGACGAACTGATGCAAAGCGTGGAGCAGATGGACGCCATCGTCCATGGCCGGCGCCAACCCGACCGCCAGTTCGAGATCGACGCCCTGCAGGTCAAAAATATCCGCAAGGCGACCGGGTTGTCCCAGACGCGCTTTGCCGAAATGATCGATGTGCAGGTAGCGACCCTACGTAATTGGGAACAGGGGCGCCGGGAGCCTACCGGGCCGGCCAAGGCGTTGCTGCGGGCTATCCACAACGACCCCGAACACGTCCTGAAAGCACTCGCCCACTGATCCACGCGTCACATCACCAGGCGCCTCAGCCCTGCGGCACGCAGGCCTGCGCAACCGCCTGGGTCCCCCGGCCAAGCAAGCTGATCAGCCCACAGGGCAGGCTGCCGCGCCATTGCAGGTAATCATGCCCCGCCGGGAACTCCACCTGCTCCACGGGGTAGCCCTTGGCCAACAGCACATCGCGCAGGTGGCGGTTGGTATCAACGATCTTCGGCCCTTCGAACAAACCGGATTGCAGATAGAACCGCAGCGGCTGGCGTGGGGCCTTGACGTACTCGCGGGTCAACCAGCCGGGTTCCCCACCAGTCAGCGGCCACCAGTACGAGCCGGACATGCTCAGCACATTGCCGAACAGTTCAGGGTGCTTGAGGCCCAGGTAGGCCGATGCCAAGCCACCGTAGCTGGAGCCTGCCACCACCGTGCGCGCAGCCGGCGCCGCAAGGCCCTGGCCAGCGGCCCAGGGCATCAGCTCCTCGGCCATGAAGCGGGCGAATAGCGGGTTGGGCGGCAGTTCGCGCTCACGGCTGGCCCCACTGGGGTTGGCAATGATGATTGCCGCGGTGGGCGGCATCAGGCCATCGGCGATCAGGTTGTCGAGAATCGTCGGCGTGGGCACCTGGCGGGTATAGGCATGGGCATCGAACAGCACCAGCAGTGCCTGATCGGCCTTGCCGGTGCGCCAGCCGGCCGGGCGGTAGAAGTAGATGTCCCGTTCATTGCCCAATAGCGCACTGGCCAGGCGTTTGCGCTCGATGCTGCCCCGCGCCACCCCGGCGCGGCGTGCAACCCATGGTTGCGGCGCGGCATCCGGCAACTCCAGGCGCGAGCGCGACAACCACGGATCACCGCTGGCATCGGCGAAGCCGTTCGGGTTGAGCGGGTCGCGGCGTGTGGTGGCCAGGATCATCCGGCGGTCATCCGAGGCCGGCACGTCAGGCGCCATCTGGTAGCTGAAGCGGCTGCTCGCCGGTATCTCGAAGCTGCGGTACCAGACATCGCTCTGGGCAAGTCGCAGCAGCGCTTCATGGTTACCCGTGGGCGCCCCGAACACCCGCACATTTTCCCGCGCGCCACGCCAGAGGAAGGTCACCAGACGCAGCCCTGGTTGCCTGGGCACAATCTCGACCATCGGCGTGCCGGCCTCGGCCCGTGCCTTCCAGAACGCCTCGGTGCCTGCGCCCGATGCCAGTTGTCGCGCCAGTGCCCGCAATGCCGGGCTGCGCAATGGCTCGGCTGGGCGAGCTTGTTCGGCCTGCGGCACGACGTGCTCCAGGCGCAATGCGAAGCGCGCCTGTGGACGTGTCGGTAGCGGCTCGGCACGCACGGCAAAATCCCCGGTTCGATCAGCGACGAACAGGAAGTCGCGGGGCTGATCCATGCCGTCGATCAACAAGCGCAGAGGATTACCCCTGGCATCGAGCAGGCGCAGGCTGATATCGCCATCCACCTTGCCGCGAACCAGGTCGCCCGCCTGGAGGGGCAGGTGCCAGGCGGGTCGACTGGCGTCACTGACCTGGCCTTCGACCGCTTGCCCGACCGTCAAGGTGCTGCTGGCGCCAGCCAAGGCCGGGCTCGAGCCCCAGGCAACCAGGGCCAATACACTGCAATAGCGCTTGAGTGTTCGCATGCTCACCTCAGAAGTCGATGCTGGCGGAAAGCTTTAGCGTGCGCGGCTCGCTGACGGTGGCATAACCGTCGTTGAACACCCCGGCCCAATAGGCGCGGTTCTCGACGTTCTCCAGGCTGGCGCGCAGGGTCACGTCCTTGCTCAGCACGCGGGTGGCATAGCGTGCGCCGAGGTCGTAACGGGTCCACTGCGGGATTTTCAGATCGTTGGCGGAGTCGAGGTACTGGGAGCTGCTGTGAATGCCCAGTACGGTCAGGGTCAGGCCCTGGACCCAGGGCAGGTCCCACTCGGCGCCCAGGTTGGCCGACCAGGCCGGCACCCCGCGGGCGGTGTTGCCGTCCATCGTGCCACCTGCGGTCTTGCTCAATTGCGCCCGGGTATAGGTGACGCCGCCGAGCAGGCGCACGCTGGGGACGAGCTCGCCGAACATCGTCCACTCCACGCCCCGGTTGCGCTGCTCGCCGTCGTCGGTGTAACGGTTGCTGGGCTTGTCGTAGATCATGCTCGGCTTTTCGATCTGGAACAGCGCCAGGGTGTGGGTGAAGTCGCCCAGGTCCCACTTCACCCCAGCCTCCATCTGCTTGGCGACATAGGGCGCGAACTGCTCGTTGTAGTTGGCCGCCTTCACATCGGTGACCATGCCGCCCTGGGTCAGGCCCTCGATATAGTTGGCGTACAGCGATACCGGCGCGTCCCAGGGCTTGAGCACGATGCCCAGGGCCGGGGTCAGCTTGCGCTCGTCATAGGACGGGTTGCTCATCTTCTGCCGCACCCGCTGCGCGCGCACGCCCAGGGTCAACAGCACGCGCTCGTCGAGAAAGCCCAGGGTGTCGGCCACGGCGAAGCTCGACAGGGTATTGTCGCCGGTCTTTTTGCTGCTGCCAGGGTCGGCGGCGATGATCGCCTTGCCGGGGTGATAGATATTAGTGGTGTAGCCCTTGCCGGTGACGGTGGGCGCGCGGCCGATGTCCTGGTGCAGCAAGGTGGTGCTGAGCACCAGCTGGTGGCTGACTGGGCCGGTCATGAAGTTGCCGCGCAGGCCGGCCTCGGTGGACAGGCTGTGGGTGTAGCCGGCCTGGTTGTAGGTTTCGCCGCTGGCGGTGCCATCGGCCTTGGTCACCACCACCCGGGTACCGTTGAGGAAACCGGCATAGCGGGTACGCGCGCCACCGACGCTGACATAAGCGCTCCAGCTGTCGTCCAGTTGATACTCGCCACGCACCACCACGGCCTTGCTGATCTGCTTGGCATGGATACCTTCAAGAATGTTGGTGTCCGGCTTCGGTGCCCGGGTGACCTGCTTGAGCTTGGAAAACCCGACCATCATCGGGCTGCCATTGTCGAGTTTCTCGTGGCTTTCGTAGGCGTCCAACTCGAGCTTGAAGTCATCGCCGCGGTAGTCCAGCCCCAAGGAGGCCAGGGTACGGTCCTTGGACTGTTCGTTCACGCCGGTGTCACCACTGCCGTACACGCCGTTGAAGCGCACACCGAAACGGCCATCGGCGAAACGCCGGCCAATATCGACATGCTCGGCCACATAGCCGTCCGACACATAGCTGCTGGTCAGCCGGGTCAGCGGCGCTTCGCCGGCGCGCTTGGGCACCAGGTTGACCACCCCGCCCACGCCACCGTTGGGCGCCATGCCGTTGAGCAGCGCGCCAGGGCCCTTGAGCACTTCGACCCGCTCGAGGAACTCGGTCGGCACATGGCCGTCGGGCGCCAGGCCATACAGGCCACCCAGCGCCAGCTCGGTGGAGTCGAGGGCATAGCCGCGGATCATGAAGTTCTCGTAGGCGTGCCCTTCGCCAGTGCTGAAACGGATCGACGGATCGTTGCGCAATACCGCGCCGACCGTGCCGCTTTGCTGGTTCTCGATGGCCTTGGCGGTGTAGGCGGTGACGCTGAAGGGGGTGTCCATCAGGTCGCGGTTGCCCAGCATGCCGATTCGCGCGCCGCGGGCCACCTGGCCGCCGCTGTAGCTCTCGGGCAGGTCGCTGTTGAAGCCCGAGGCATTGACCGTGGTCGCGCCCAGGGTCAGCGCGCCGTCATCGCCGGGGCCGCGCAGGATGATCACGCCATTCTCTTCCACTGCCACCAAGTCGGTGCCAGCCAACAGCTGCTGCAGGGCCTGCAGCACCGTGTAGCGGCCGTGCAAGGCCGGCGCGCTGCGCCCGGCCAGCAAGCGGCTGTCGGCGGCGATCGCTACCCCCGATTCGTGGGCCAAGGCATGCACCGTGGCTTCCAGCGGCTGGCCCGGCAGGTCGAGGCTCAGCGCCTGGCTGTCGGCAAGCGCCAGGCTGCTGCCACCCAGGGCGCAGGCCAGGGCCAGGCGCCGCAGGGTGCCGGGGAAACGGGGTGTGAACGACGACATGATCAGTCCTTGCGAGAGGTGGGTTCACAGCTGAAGACGCGGCAGTGGCGGTTTACCCCTCAAACGTATTTCAACCCAAAGGCAGCGCCTCAATTGCGTACCAACCGCCGCGACCCCGCCTGCTGTACCAACCTGACCGGTAGGATGGACGGCAATGCCTCGAGCAGCACCTGAGGCCGGGCGCTCGGGAAACTGCCGGTCAGACGCAAATCCGCCACACCTGGGTCGACCTCGATGGCAGGTGTGACATAGGCGTTGAGTTCAGCGACCACCTCATCCAAGGGTTGCTCGGTGAACGACCACCAGCCGCGCTGCCAGTGCGCCAGGTCCGGACCATGGGCACCGCCACCACGCAGGTGGCCAAGTCGCCCATCGGCGTCCAGGCAAATGCGCTCACCGGCGCGCAACAGCTGTTCGCCACCTTGCAGGTCCCGCACCTGCACCCGCCCCCGGGCCACCGCTACCTGCACCCGACCGCCGCGGTCACTGACCGTGAAGGCGGTGCCAAGCACTTCAACGCTACCCAGCCGGGTACTGACCAGGAACGAACGCCAGCGCTCATGAGCCACGTCGAAGTAGACATGGCCATGCAGCAGCAGCACCTGGCGCCGGAGATGATCGAAACGTACCCGCAGGTTGCTTTCGGCCGCCACCTGCAACTGGCTGCCATCGGCCAGCGACAAGGCTTGCAGCGCTTGCCCGTGGCTGGTCTGCAGGTCTTGCTGGTACGGGGCTGTACGCTGGAACATCCAGCCCAGCCAGCCCCCCGCGGCCAGCAGCACCGCCAGCGCGCCGCCCTGGCGCAGCACACGCCGGCGCCCAGGGTCGAAGGCCTGCGGTTGCACCGCACCACGCAATTGCGGCGCCAGGCAATGCACCAATTGCCAGCGCTGTTCGGCCTCCTGCCAGGCCCGCTCATGCTCGGCGCTCTTGCCACGCCAGCGCTGGACCAACCCCTGGGTCCTGCCGATACGCTCGGGATCTTCGCCGTGCAACGCCGCCAGGTAGACCAGCGCCTGCCGCACCTTGCGCGGCGCCACCGGCTCAGTCATGACGAGCGGCCAGACGTAGCTCGGACAAGTCGAACACGGCCCGGGCGATATGCAGCTCGACCGACTTGGCCGATAGCCCCAGCGCCTCGCACACTTCGCGATGGCTATGGCCATGCAGGCGCACGCGGACGAACACCTCGCGGCGCAGGCGCGGCATGCGCTCGATACGCGCAATCAGGTGCTGCAGCTGTTCGCGGGCGATCATGATCGCCTCCACGCTCGGGCTGAACGGCTCGGCGCGCACCAACCAGTCTTCCAGTGCCGCCAGCTCGGTGGTACGCCGCCGGTACTGGTCGATGCACAGGTTGCGCGCGGCCTGGAACAACAAGGCGCGGGCGTTGAGCACCGGGGCGTTGAGCGCGTGGGCATAAGCCTGGGCGAAACTCGATTGGGCGATATCGGCGGCGTCGTCAGGATTGCGCAGGCGTCCGCCGAGGTAGCGCCGCAGGTCGCTGTAGTGAGCCAGGAGATCATCGACGATGGCCTGGAACGCCGGCTGGGCGTTCCAGGGGGTGGAAAGGCTTGTCATTGCGGTGACTGTGCGAGACCGTTAATAGGAATTCCTATCATTCTCACACATGTCGGCGAGCCATCGCCAGCGGCTCAGTAACCCAACGTGCGCAGCAACTGCCCTTCGTTATGGGGTACGGGCCGCCCATAGAAACGCATCAGTTCGCCGGCGCGGTTGGTGAAGATGCCATCCACGCCGGCCTTCATCGCCTTGTCGTAATCCACCGCTGCGTCGAGGGTGTACACATGCACCAGCAGCCCTTTGTCGTGGCTGGCCTGGTTCATCCATGGCTGGATCAGGTCGGAATAGCTCTGCTCACCCAGGTGGGTACGCACCGCCGAAGGACCGGTGCCGATGGCGCCGTCGGCCTTGGCGTAGTCCAGCCAGCGCTCGAACTCGGCACGGTCCTTGGGTTGCTGGCGGGCGTAGAAGGCCGACTTGTCCTGCTCGCCGGAGTCACTGAAGTCCTGCCCGGAGGCCGGCTCGATACTGCCCTTGGCGACCCACAGCAGGAGAATTTTCGGTACCTGCGGCATGGCTTGGTGCAGCAGCTTGAGGCTGTTGCGATCGAAGGTCTGCAGCACCACCTGCCCTGGCTTGTCGAGCCAGCCGCGGGCTTCGAGGCGTTTTTTCAGGTCCTGCTCGATACCGGGAAACTGGGCAGGCTCCTTGGTCTCGATGTACAGGCCGGGATGACGTTCGGGGTTGCCTTCGGCGATATCGATCACCTCGTCCAGGGTGAGGATGCGCTGCTGCTTGAAGGCGTCTCGGGCTCGCTCGGGATAGGCCTTGTTGAACCAGCTGCCGGCATCCAGCGCCTTGAGTTCGGCCAGGGTGAAGGCACTGACCGGGCTGGACTTGCGCTCGGGATAGCGCTCGGCAACATCGCTGGTGCGCCCCAGCACATCGTCGTGGACCACCACCAACACACCATCGCGGGTGCGTTGCAGGTCCATTTCCAGGTAATCGGCGCCCAGCTCGCGGGCCAACAGGTAGGCCGGCGTGGTGGACTCCGGCGCATCAAAGGAAGCACCGCGGTGGGCGATCACCGCCGGGTGGGGGATGCCCTGGGCGCGGGCCAGCGCCTGACCATCGGCGGCCTGGGCAGTGGAGGTCGCCAGCAACGTGGCCAGCAGGAAGGATTTGTACATTCAGGTAGTCCTTTGCAAATCAAGACCGGCCCTGGCTGGGGCCGGCGGGGTCAACGGGGCAATCCTTGAGCGCGCAAGCCTCGCACACTCTGCATGACATGCTAAAGTCCCCGGCGTTTTCCGCCTCACCCAACGGACCACCCATGCCCGCACTCGACGCCCACCTGCCCACCTGGGCCGACCTCAACCAGCGCCACCCCAGCACTGCCCTGCTCCTGGGCAACGGTGCCAGTCGCGCGCTGTGGAAGCCGTTCGGCTACTTCTCGCTGTACGAGCAGGCCCAGCAGGTACGGCACAAGGGCCTGGGGGTGAGTGACCAGGCGCTGTTCAAGGCCGTGGGCAGCGAGCTGTTCGAACCACTGCTGAGCAGCCTGAACACCACCGTGCGGACCAACGCGGCCCTGGCGATCAACTCCACCGCGCCGCTGAACCGCTATTACTCGATCAAGGAAGCCTTGATCCATGCGGTGCGCGCCGTGCACCTGCCCTGGCCGCTGTTCGATGCCAGCGCCCGCGCCGCTATCAACCAGGCCTTGCGTCAGTACCGCAACGTCTACACCAGCAACTACGACCTGATCCTGCCCTGGGCCGTGGCGGACAACCCGAAGGGCTTCGCCAGCCTGTTCGACGAGCAAGGTTTCTTCGACGTACGTCGCACTGCCAGTGAAGGCACCCGCATCCTGCACCTGCATGGCGGCATGCACCTGCTCAAGCTACCCGATGGCAGCACCCGCCAACGCAGCGCGGCGCAGGCCGAACTGCTCGAAGGCTTTGCCGTGAACATTCCCGGAGAAGTACCGCTGTTCATCAACGAAAGCCGCAGCGAAGACAAGCTGCGCGCAATCCGCCACTCCGACTACCTGGCCTGGAGCCTCGGCGAACTGGCCCGCGAGCAAGGCAGCCTGTGCCTGTACGGTCAGCACCTGGACAGCAGCGACCAGCACCTGCTCGATGCCATCCGCCAGGCATGCCCGCGGCACCTCACCATCGCCATCCGCCCTTTGAGCGAGGCGTCGATCATCAACCAGAAGCAACACTTCATCGACCGTTTCGGCGATCTCGAACAGGTTTCGCTGCACTTCTTCGACGCTTCCAGTCATCCACTGGGCCTGGCGGAGCTGGCGATCAGCGTTCCTGCCGCGTTCAATCGTCGGCACTGATGCACGCACTTTGCAAATGTAAATAATTCTCGATAAGATCCGCACCCTTTCCTCAAGGCCAGCCCCGGAAAGCGTGCATGCAACGCCCAAAACCCGACCCTGTCGCCCACGGTTTCTACGCCGACATCCTGCATTTCCTGCGCAAGCGCATGGACAATGCCAGCGATGCCGCGGACATGACCCAGGACGTGTTCGCCCAGTGGCTGGGTTACCGCGATCGGGCCAAGGTCGAGCAACCCCGGGCATTCCTGTTCCAGGTGGCGCGCAATCTGCTCAGCGACCACTGGCGCCGGCAAAAGGTGCGCCATGCGGCGCTGGCCGACGAGCCCCTGGCCGATGCGCATGCACCAGCCGCCAACGACCCGCTGGACCATGCCCAGCAACAACAACGGCTGAATCAATTGCGCCAAGTGCTCGACGAGCTCTCGCCGCGGCGGCGCGAAGCCCTTATGCTGCACCGTTTCGAGGGCCTGACCCAGGCCCAGATTGCCGCACGCATGAACATTTCCGTCAGCATGGTCGAGAAGCACATCGCCGCCGCCCTGCTGCAATGCAAGCAACGCCTGGACAGTGACACCGGCACGGAGCAGTCCCCATGACCCCCACCGACGCGCGTGACCCACGCCCGATCGACGCCCAGGCGGCGAGCTGGTTCAGCCGCAACCGCAACAACCCGACGCGGCCCGAGCGCAAGGCCTTCAGCCAGTGGATGCAGACCGCAGAGCACGCGCATGCCTACCGCCAGTTCGAGCAACTGTGGGACGACCTGGCCGCGCTCAAGCAGGCCAGTCGGCCGCTTGCCTTACCCGTGCGACGAGCGCCCCGCTGGCGGCCGGCCCTGGCAACCGCGGCGGCGCTGCTGTGCGCCCTGCTGGTCGGAAACCTGGGAGCCGGCAGCACCACCTTCGACGAGCGCATCGCCGCCGGCCCGACCCTGCGCACATTACAACTGCCCGATGGCAGCGTGTTGTCCGTCAACGCCCAGACTCGCCTACGCCTGGCGTTCGATGCCGAGCGCCGGTTGATCCACCTCGACCATGGCCAGCTGTACATCGAAGTCGCCCCCGACAAGGAACGCCCGTTGTTCGTCGATGCCGGCAGCGGCCGTGTGCGCGTGGTCGGCACCGGCTTCGACCTGCGCCGTGGCGAGCGCGAGCTGGTGGTCGGCGTCGCCCATGGCCAGGTGGCCTTCGAAACCCCCGGTGAGCGCCACCCGCCGGTGCTGCTCGGCGCCCAGCAGGGCGCCACCTACGACCTCGCCCGCGGCACCCTGACCCGCCAGGACCTGGGCGAGCAGGCAGTGGCCGACTGGCGTGAAGGGCACGTGAGCTTTCGCAATCGCGAACTGGCCAGCCTGATCGACGAAGTCGGCCTGTACCGCCAGCACCCCGTGCTGCTGGCCGACCCGGCGCTGGGTCGCTACAAGGTGTCCGGCAACCTCGACGTGCATGACCCCGATGCCCTGCTCAATGCCCTGCCGGCCCTGTTGCCGGTCAAGACCACGCTGCTGGCCGACGGCCGCTTGCGCATCGAACGACGCTGAGGCGCGTGACGGCAGCGCGATATTTATGAGAATTTTTATCATTCGCAGGTGAGGTTTTTTCGCAAGCACGCGTCTTCCTCCCCGCCTGCTCCTTGATGGCAGGCATTTTTCCGGCCTTTTGCCGTTTGGGGGAAACCATGTTGTCGCTGCACTGCCTGCCTGTCCGACCCACCCTGCTCGCCCTGTGCCTGTCCGTGAGCCTGGCCGCCGAAGCCGCGCCGGTGCCACTCGACCTGCCGGCCCAATCGCTGGCCCGCTCGCTAAGCCAACTGGCCCAGCAGGCCAAGGTGCAACTACTGTTCGACGAAGCCCTGCTCGGCAGCGCCCAGGCGCCAGCGCTCAAGGGCGACTATGAGGCCGAGGCGGCCATCGGCCGTCTGCTGACAGGCAGCCGCTTCAACGTGGTGCGCATGGGCAATACCTATGTGGTGCGCCTGCGCGACGACGACCCGGTCGGCGACAACAGCCTGCAACTTGGCGCCGTGAGCATCGTCGGTGACGGCCAGCAGGTCGACCCCAGCAACGTCGGCCGTTCGACCCTCAACCAGGAGCAGATCGACCGTTACCAGCCGAGCAACATCCCCAGCGTGCTAGCCACCCTGCCCGGGGTGAATATGGGCGGCTCGGCCAAGCCCGGCGGGCAGACCATCAACATCTGGGGCATGGGCGATGCCGAAGACGTGCCGATGACCGTCGACGGCGCCCCCAAGAGCGGCTTCGAGCGCTACCAGCAAGGCACCATCTTCATCGAACCGGAGTTGATCAAGTACATCGAGGTCGAGAAAGGCCCGCACTCGGTCAAGACCGGCAATGGCGGCCTCGGCGGCAGCGTGCACATGGAAACCAAGGACGCCACCGACCTGTTGCAAGAGGGCCGCAACAGTGGCGCCATGCTCAAGTACGGTTACGCCAGCAACGATCACCAGCAGGTCTACAGCTCGGCGGTGTTCGGCCGTAGCGACGACGGGCGCATCGATGGCCTGGCCTATTTCACCAAGCGCGACGGTGGCGACCTGAAGATGGCCGACAAGCTGCCCGACCCCACCAACAGCTGGCCGATCAACCCGCAGCGCCTGCCCAACAGCGCCCTGGACCTGGAAGGCGCGCTACTCAAGACCAACATCCACTTCACCGACGAACACAGCCTGGGCTTTTCCTGGTCGCGCTCGGAAAGTGAGCGCTGGGCTACGTTCGCCTCCACCGCCTACCCAGTACCGCCGTCGGCGGCGAGCATCGAAAAGTACGGTTACGCCGACGCCCTCAAGCGCTTCCTGGCCAACCGTACCACCATCGATACCACCTGGTCGGCCACCTACAAGTACCAGCCAATCGAAAACCCCTGGCTCGATCTGCAGGTGAAGTATTCCGAATCCGATACCCGGCAAACCGACGAGCGCAACGCCAATGCAGTGTTGCAGCCGTCCACCGGCGGACGGCGGATGGATACCGAATACCAGGACCGCATGCTTGAGGTGACCAACACCAGCACCTTCCTCACCGGTCCACTGGAGCATGCCCTGACCGCCGGTGTGCAAGTGCGTCGCCACGATCGCGACACGCAGATGTGGATGCCCGGCAAATCCTATGAAATCCCCCGCTACAACTACGGCTACTACCAGCCGTACTTCATGCCCAGCGGCAAGGTCGACAGCCAGGGCTACTACCTGCAGGACGCCATCACCCTGGGCGACCTGACCATCACCCCGTCGTTGCGCTACGACCATGTCACCAACGAGGGCAAGCCCAACCAGGCGCCGTACTACAACAACCCGGCCGCTGGCCACGACTACAGCGCCAAGACCTACACCGGCTGGTCGCCACGCCTGTCGCTGTTCTGGAAGATGAACGAGCAGACCGTGCTGTTCGCCGACTACAGCAAGACCTGGCGCGCCCCGGTGCTGGACGAGCAGTATGAAGTACAGGGCATCGGCAGCCGCACCGCCAGCAGCCGCAACCTCGACCCCGAACGCATCGTCGGCCTGCGTGCCGGCAGCATCAGCACCTTTGCCGATGTCTTCACCCAGGGCGACAGCGCACAGATCCGCACCACGCTGTTCCGCAACAAGGTCAGCGACGAAATCTTCAAGGCCACCGGCATCGGCTGCCAGCAGCAGATGGTCACCGGCGGCAACATCGACAAGACCTGCGGCAAGGGCCTGATGGGCAACTACCGCAATATCGGTGACGTGGTGTACAAGGGCTTCGAGATCGAAACCTTCTATGACTCCACCTACCTGTTCGGCGCCGTGTCTTACGCCTGGATGGAAGGCCGTCACCAAGGCGCGTACACCAATCCCTGGGGCCCGGACGTCTGGGCCAAGGATGTGCCGGCACCGAAATGGATCACCACGCTGGGGGTCAAGATCCCGGCCTGGGATGCCCGTGTAGGCTGGACCGCGCAGTTCGTCGGCGCCACCAAGCACCTACCCAGCGACAAGTATTTCGAGGGGCCGGCCAGTGCCCTGGGCGACCGCTACTACGACAACTTCGGCAACGAGCGCTACGACATCCATGGCCTGTTCGCCAACTGGAAGCCACAGCAGCCCTACTTGAAAGGGACTGAGGTCAACCTGACAGTCGACAACCTGTTCAACAAAGCCGTGCGCCCGGAGTTGTCAGGGGAGAACGCCTATACCGTCGGGCGCAATGCCAAGATCAGCGTGACCCGGTTCTTCTGAACCAGCCAGGCGACGCGGCAAGGGACTGCACCGCGCGCCTGGTCAGTCGCTTGCGCCGCCAACACGCTCCTGTGCCCTGGCGACATTCACTTGCATTGCACTGGATGCCACATCGAAAACCGCCTGGGCGACCGCGTGGGTACCACGCGCCTGCATCCAGGCGAGGATATCGGCCAGGTGCCAGAGCGACAGGCTGCCGTCGTGCACCGGTGCCGGAAACGTGCTCGGGTGAGTGAGCATGAGTTTGCGCATGTTCTGCCGCGACCCCCCCACCACTTCCGCCACATCAGTGAGGCCGACCAGGTCAGGGCTCACTTCGATCAGCTGGGCCTGCGGCAAGGCCCGCCGGACATCCGCCAGGGCGCTGTGCAGTGCCTCCTGCGCCGTCGCGCCCTTACGGGCAAAGGCCAGGGCCAGGCGGCCCGGCTGGCCGCTGCCAACCACGGCGTCGTCACAACCGGCCTCGGCCAGGCGCTCGATCAGCGCATCGATGTCTTGTGGGCCGGACAATTGATACTTGAGGGTGAATTCGTATTCCATCAGGTGCGCTCCGCTGGCTGGTTGACGATCCCGCGAGTCGACGTGCAGTTGTCGACGATCCGGCGCAACTGCCGGGCAAAGATGCCTGGGTTTCGTGGCGTACTCCACACACTGGTGATGCAGAACTCGCCACAACGGCATTCGCGGTCGTTATTGGGGCAGTAGATGCGCCCCCAGCAATAGCCTCCCCGAACCACTACCTTCCAGCCCTGTGCCTCGGCATGGGCCAGGGTTTGCTCAACTTCCTTGTTGAGATGGGTAGGACGGGCCATCGGCTGTGCTCCAGTATGGATATCAGGACAAGGTTGTCAAGTGACAACCATCATAACGCCGACAGGCGTCATCCCGAACCAGCCTAGGCCCTGGCGCAACGCATCCCAGTCCATGCAGACGTCTTGGGAAGGATCCTATAAAGAGAAGGGCAAAACCGCGCAACCAGGCGCCTTACCCGGCAATCAACCCATCCGCCCGCAACAGGCTTTCCAGGCAATGCTCCTGCACCCCGTAGAACGCCTTGAGCTGGCTGATCTTCTCCAGCAAGGCAGCATTGTCCTGAGGCTGGCGCCGCTTCACCGCCAGAATCATCTTGTTCTTGTTGGTGTGTTCCAACGAAATGAACTCGAAGACTTTGGTCTCGTAACCACAAGCCTCCAGATACAGCGCGCGCAGGCTGTCAGTCAGCATCTCGGCCTGCTGCCCCAGGTGCAGACCGTACTGCAGCATCGGCTGGAGCAGGCCAGGACTGTGCAACTGCGGGCGGATCTGCTTGTGGCAACACGGCGAGCACATGATGATCGCGGCGTTGCAGCGAATGCCGGTATGGATGGCATAGTCGGTGGCGATGTCGCAGGCATGCAGGGCGATCATCACCTCGATGGCCTCGGGTACCACGCTGCGCACATCGCCGCACTCGAACACCAGGCCCGGATGCTCCAGACGCGCGGCGGCGGCGTTGCACAGCTCGACCATGTCCGGGCGCAGTTCAACGCCGGTTACTTGTGTCTCACGCCCAAGGCTGTTGCACAGGTAGTCGTGGATGGCGAAGGTCAGGTAGCCCTTGCCCGAACCGAAGTCGGCCACCCGCAGCAGCTGCTCAGCCGCCAGCGGCGCACCGGCCAAGGCGTGATCGAAGACTTCGATGAACTTGTTGATCTGTTTCCACTTGCGAGACATCGACGGGATCAGCGCGCCCTGCGCATCGGTCACGCCAAGGTCACGCAGAAACGGCCGCGACAGCTCCAGGTAGCGCTTCTTCTCGCGGTCGTGCGCGGCGGTCGCCGCTGCGCGCGGGGCCTGCTGAGCCAGGTGACGACGCAGCATCGGCTTGCCCTTCTTGCTGAACTCCAACTGCACCTCCCCTTCGGTGATGAACAGGTGGGCATTGCGAAAGCTCTGCGGCAACAGCTCTGCAATCAACGCCTGGGCTTGTTGCAGCGGCAAGTTGCGGGTGATATCGCGGGTCTGGTGGCGATAGACCAGTTGCAGGCACGGCTCGCCCTTGATCTGCACCGGTTTGCCGATGATGCGTTGCAGGCTCTGGTCTGCGCCGACATGGCGGGCCAGGACCAGCTTGGTCAGGCTGCCATCGGCCAGGGCGTCGGCCAACTGGCCGAGGAACTGGGCACGCGCGTCCGGCGCGGTGGGGGCGGTCGATGAGGAAGACATGTAAACGGGTGCCTCGGAATGCGGGGGGCGCGTTGCGCAATGCCGCGCATTCTACGTCGATGACGGTCCATCGCGAAGGTTTTCGCGATAGACGCCGGTCAGTCGAGAATGACCAGGCGATTGGGCAACTCGTTGCGCGCATGGGTCGGCGGCACATGCTCGCTGAGCAGCTCCCCGCAGGCTTCGATGCATTCGACGAAGCCCTGGAGGGTGTGCCCCTGGCGCACCTGCTCGGCAAACCGGGCGACGATCGCCGCTCGCGCCTGCTCGGGCAGGTGCCGGTCGATGCCCTCGTCGACCAGGATCTCCACATGTTGCTCGGCTTCACTGACGAAGATCAGCACCCCGGTGGCGCCGGCGGTGCGCTGTAGGTTGAGTTCAAGAAATTGCTGGCGGGCAAGCCCGGAGGCTCGTCGCCGCCGTAGCACCGACGGCACGACCCAGGCCGCCAGGCGTGGCTGGCGCAACACCAGGCACAAACTGATGAAGGTGAGCATCTGCGTCAGCAGCAGAGCGTTGACACCGATCCCGCCCAACCACAGGTGCAGCAGGCCCGGTACCAGCAAGGCCAACAACGCGGCCCAGAGCAGAGGCAGATACGGAAAGTCGTCGGCGCGGCGCGCCAGCACGGTAACCAGCTCCGCATCGGTGCGCCGCTCGGCGCGGGCGATCGCCTCGGCGATCTGGCGCTGTTCGTACTCGGTCATGCCATCGTCTCTCGAGCGTTCTTATCGTTGTTATCCCGGCACTCGGGTGGGCGAGAGTGTATCTCAACAAGCGGCTCATATAAGGCATAATCCGCGACTGCTCCGGATCATGGACGAATGATTCGGCATACACCCGGCGGACTCTACAACAACGAACGTAGGAAACGTCTCGAAAACCGCTTTCACACGACAACGGAACTGATGATGAAACTGTCTTTGCTGGGCCTGGCCATGGGCCTTGCCAGTCAGGCGGCCCTGGCCGCCCCCACCGCCCCGCCCCTGCAAGACAAGCAGGCGTTCATCGATCATCTGGTCGGCCAGATGACCGAGGCCGAGAAAATCGGCCAGTTGCGCCTGATCAGCATCGGCCCCGAGATGCCCCGCGAAAAGATCCGCGAGGAGATCGCCGCCGGCCGCATCGGTGGCACCTTCAACTCGCGCACCGCCCCCGAGAACCGGCCGATGCAGGACGCGGCCATGCGCAGCCGCCTGAAGATCCCGATGTTCTTCGCCTACGACACCATCCACGGCGAACGTACCATCTTCCCGATCGGCCTGGGCCTGGCCTCGTCCTGGGACATGGACGCCATCGCCAAGGTGGGCCGCACCTCGGCCATCGAAGCCGCCGCCGATTCCCTGGACATGACCTTCGCGCCGATGGTCGACATCGCCCGTGACCCGCGCTGGGGCCGCACCAGCGAGGGCTTCGGCGAAGATACCTACCTGACCTCGAAGATCGGCCAGGTAATGGTCAAGTCGTTCCAGGGCACAAGCCCAGCCAACGCCGACAGCATCATGGCCATCGTCAAGCACTTCGCCTTGTACGGCGCGGTGGAGGGCGGGCGCGACTACAACACGGTCGATATGAGCCTGCCGAAGATGTACAACGACTACCTGCCACCTTATCGCGCCGCGCTCGATGCCGGTGCCGGCGGGGTGATGGTGGCGCTGAACTCGATCAACGGTGTGCCGGCCACCTCCAACACCTGGCTGATGAACGACCTGCTGCGCAAGGAGTGGGGTTTCAAGGGCGTGACCATCAGCGACCACGGCGCCATCCAGGAACTGATCCGCCATGGCGTCGCCCGCGACGGCCGCGAAGCCGCCAAGCTGGCGATCAAGGCCGGTATCGACATGAGCATGAACGACACCCTCTACGGCGAGGAACTGCCAGGCTTGCTCAAGTCCGGCGAAGTCAGCCAGGCCGAACTGGACCAGGCGGTGCGCGAAGTACTGGGCGCCAAGTACGACATGGGCCTGTTCAAGGATCCGTATGTGCGCATTCCCAAGGCCGAGACCGACCTCAAGGACTACTACGCCGATGAGCGTCTGCACCGCGCCGCCGCGCGCGACGTGGCACGCCGTAGCCTGGTACTGCTGGAAAACCGCGAGCAGACCCTGCCGCTGAAGAAAAGCGGCACCATCGCCCTGGTCGGCCCGCTGGCCGACGCCCCGATCGACATGATGGGCAGCTGGGCCGCCGACGGCAAACCGCAGCACTCGGTCACCGTGCGCGAAGGCCTGCGCCGCGCCGTCGAAGGCAAGGCCAAGCTGCTGTACGCAAAGGGCTCGAACGTCACCGGCGACAAGGCGATGTTCGACTACCTGAACTTCCTCAATTTCGACGCCCCGGAAATCGTCAACGACCTGCGTCCGGCTGCGGTGCTGATCGACGAGGCGGTCCAGGCCGCGCAGCAGGCCGACGTGGTGGTGGCCGTGGTCGGCGAGTCCCGCGGCATGTCCCACGAGTCCTCCAGCCGCACCACCCTGGAAATTCCGGCGGTGCAGCGCGAGCTGATCAAGGCGCTGAAGGCCACCGGCAAACCACTGGTACTGGTACTGATGAACGGTCGTCCGCTGTCGATCGCCTGGGAGCGCGAGCAGGCCGACGCCCTCCTGGAAACCTGGTTCAGCGGTACCGAAGGCGGCAACGCCATCGCCGACGTGCTGTTCGGCGACTACAACCCGTCCGGGCGCCTGGCGATCACCTTCCCACGTTCGGTCGGGCAGATCCCGATGTACTACAACCACCTGCGCATCGGCCGGCCGTTCACCCCGGGCAAACCAGGCAACTACACCTCGCAGTACTTCGAGGAGCCCAATGGCCCGTTGTATCCGTTCGGCTACGGCCTGAGCTACACCCAGTTCGAGCTGTCCGGGCTCAAGCTGTCGGCGGCGAAGCTGGCACGCGGCGCCAAGTTGCAGGCCAAGGTGACGGTGAAGAACAGCGGCAAGCGTGACGGCGAAACCGTGGTGCAACTGTACATCCAGGACCAGAGCGCGTCGATGAGCCGCCCGGTGAAGGAGCTGAAGAACTTCCAGAAGCTGATGCTCAAGGCCGGCGAGTCGCGAACCTTGACCTTCGACATCAGTGAGGAGGACCTGAGGTTCTACAATGGCCAGCTGCAGCACGTCGCCGAGCCGGGCCAGTTCAATGTCCAGGTCGGCCTCGACTCCGAGGCGGTGCAGCAGCAGAGCTTCGAACTGCTGTAAGCCACACCCGGCCTGCTTGCGGGGCAGGCCCGCTCGCACAAGTCTGTGATAAAACTTGTGGGAACGGGCTTGCCCCGCAGGCAGGCCGGCACAGACAATCAAGACCCCGGATCCGCGCCATGCCCTCATCCTTCCGCGCCCTGCGCCTGGGCCTGATCATCCTGCTGATCCTGGTCGGCACCACCCTCAGCGCCGGCTGGGCGATGCACCAGGCCAAGCGCCAGGCCATGGAGACCGACGCCCGGCGGGCCAGCCAGCAATTGGGCCTGTACGCCAACGCCCTGCATACCCTGATCGAGCGCTATCGCGCCCTGCCCGCCGTGCTGGCGCTGGACCCGGAGCTGATCGCCGCCCTGCGCGGCCCAGTCACCGAGCAGGTGCAGGACGCCCTGAACCGCAAACTCGAACGCATCAACGGCGCCGCCAACTCATCGACCCTCGAGCTGCTCGACCGCACCGGCCTGGCCATAGCCGCCAGCAACTGGCGTTTGCCGACCACCTACGTGGGCTCCAACTACGGCTTTCGCCCCTATTTCAAGCAAACCCGCAGCCAGGGCAGCGGCCGTTTCTATGCGGTCGGCGTGACCAGCGGCGTGCCGGGCTACTTCCTGGCCAGCGCGGTGAACGACGAACACGGCCGCTTCCTCGGCGCCATGGTGGTCAAGCTGGAGTTCCCCGAGCTTGAACGCGAGTGGCGCCAGGGCAACGATATCCTGCTGGTCAGCGACGCCCGCGGCATCACCTTCATCGCCAACCAGGACGGCTGGCGTTATCGCGAACTGCAGCCGCTCAGCGGCGTCGACCGCGCCGAACTGGCCGAAACCCGCCAGTACGACAAGCAGCCGCTGGTGCCGCTGCAGCACCAGGCGTTGACCCGCTTCGCCGCCAATAGCCACCTGACCCGCGTGCAAGGCCCCGATGGCAGCGCCGACTACCTCTGGGAAAGCCTGCCACTGGAAGCCGAGGGCTGGACCTTGCACCTGCTGCGCAAGCCCCAGGTGGCCGAGGACGGACGCAACGCCGCGCTGGCCGCCGCCGCGGTCTGGCTGACCCTGGTGTTCGCCGCGCTGTTCGTCAGTCAGCGCTTGCGCCTGGCCCGCCTGCGCCAACGCAGCCGCGAGCAGCTCAAGGACCTGGTCGAGGCGCGTACCCGCGAGCTGCGCACCGCCCAGGAAGGCCTGGTGCAATCGGCCAAGCTGGCGGCGCTGGGGCAGATGTCGGCCGCCCTCGCCCACGAGATCAACCAACCGCTGACCACCCAGCGCATGCAACTGGAAACCCTGCGCCTGCTGCTCGACCATGGCCGCCACGAACAGGCCCGCCAGGCCCTGGAGCCGCTGGAGCAGATGCTCACGCGCATGGCCGCGCTCACCGGCCACCTGAAGACCTTCGCGCGCAACAGCCCTGGCGGCCTGCGCGAGCGCATGGACCTGGCCACGGTGGTCGACCAGGCCCTGCACCTGCTCGACGCGCGCATCCGCGCCGAGGCCGTCGAGGTGGCCCTGTACCTGGCGCGCCCGGCCTGGGTGCGCGGCGACGCGATCCGCCTGGAGCAAGTGCTGATCAACCTGCTGCGCAACGCCCTCGACGCCATGGCCGACAAGCGCTACAAACGTCTGGAAATCCGTATCGAGGCCGACGCCGAGCTGTGGCGCCTGAGCGTGCTCGACTCTGGCGGCGGCATTGTCGAGGCCGACCTGGCCAAGGTCTTCGACCCGTTCTTCACCACCAAGCCGGTCGGTGAAGGCCTGGGCCTGGGCCTGGCGATCTCCTATGGCATCGTGGTCGATGCCGGCGGCGCCCTGCAGGTCGACAACCTGCCGGGCGGCGCGCGCTTCAGCCTGACCCTGCCCCGCGACCTGGAGCCTGTATGTTGAATTCAGTGATCGTCGTCGACGACGAAGCCAGCATCCGCACCGCGGTGGAGCAGTGGCTGAGCCTGTCGGGCTTCAGCGTGCAGCTGTTCGCCCGTGGCGAAGACTGCCTGGCCCGGCTGCCGCGCGATTTTCCCGGGGTGGTGCTCAGCGATGTGCGCATGCCTGGCCTGTCGGGCATGCAACTGCTCGAACGCCTGCGCCAGCTGGATCCCGACCTGCCGGTGATCCTGCTCACCGGCCACGGCGACGTGCCGATGGCAGTGGAGGCCATGCGCAATGGCGCCTACGACTTCCTGGAAAAACCCTTCACCCCGCAACACCTGATGGGCAGCCTGGGCCGCGCCCTGGAAAAGCGCCAGTTGGTGCTGGAAAACCGCCGTCTGCACGAGCAGGCCGATCTCAAGGCGCAACTGGAGAGCACCTTGCTGGGCATGTCCCAGGGCTTGCAGCAGTTGCGCCGCCAGGTGCTCGAACTGGCCAGCCTGCCGGTCAACGTGCTGATCCGTGGTGAGACCGGCAGCGGCAAGGAACGCGTGGCCCGCTGCCTGCACGACTTCGGCCCGCGCGCCGACAAGCCGTTCGTCGCCCTCAACTGCGCGGCGATCCCCGAAAGCCTGTTCGAAGCCGAACTGTTCGGCCATGAAAGCGGTGCCTTCACCGGCGCCCAGGGCAAGCGCATCGGCAAGCTGGAGTACGCCAACGGCGGCACGCTGTTCCTCGACGAGATCGAAAGCATGCCGCTGGCCCAGCAGGCCAAGTTGCTGCGGGTGATTCAGGAGCACAAGCTTGAGCGCCTGGGCGCCAACCAGAGCATCGAGGTGGACCTGCGAATCATCGCGGCGACCAAGCCTGACCTGCTGCAAGAGGCCCGTGCCGGACGCTTCCGCGAGGACCTGGCCTACCGCCTGAATGTCGCCGAACTGCGCCTGGCACCGCTGCGCGAACGACGTGAGGACATCCCGCTGCTGTTCGAGCACTTCGCCCGTGCCAGCGCCGAACGCCTGGGGCGCAACGCCTCGCCAGTGAGCGGTGCGCAGCTGGCGCACCTGCTGGCCCATGACTGGCCCGGCAATGTGCGGGAGCTGGCCAATGCCGCCGAACGCCATGCCCTGGGGCTGGATGCGCCAACCTTGGCCGCCGCGCCCCAGACGCACTCGCTGGCCGGGCAGATGGAGGCTTTCGAGGCCCAGTGCCTGCGTGCCGCGCTGCGCCAGCACAAGGGCGAGATCAAGGGGGTGATGGAAACACTGCAACTGCCCCGACGCACGTTGAACGAGAAAATGCAGCGACATGGGTTGGTGCGCGAGGATTTTCTCGGCGACTGATAAGCGGACTTCCGCCTATTCGACAGGGTGAGTGAGCGAAACTTCGCCTATTGATCACGGCATTGCCGGGGCTGCCTTGCAGCCCTTCGCCGGCACGGCCGGCGCCTACAGCAATCGCGTCACGCCAGGAGTTACGCCGCTTCTGTGGCAGCCGACCTTGCCGATGAACGGCCTTCACGCCCCCGAATGGATCATTGCGCACCCATTTGGCACAGCTTCTGCAAAACCCTTCTCAAGCTGCGCTCAGGCGCGCTCCACAAAAACAACGAGAAGGTATCCCCTGATGGATAACGCCAGCACTCTGCCCACCGGGGCGGCCGTTGCACCCGCCGCGGAAAAATCCACCGCCAGCCGCCTCAAATCGATCTTCAGTGGTTCCATCGGCAACATGGTCGAATGGTACGACTGGTATGTCTACGCCGCATTCTCGCTGTACTTCGCCAAGGCCTTCTTCCCAGCTGGCGACACCACCGCGCAACTGCTCAACACCGCCGCGATCTTCGCCGTGGGCTTCCTCATGCGCCCGATCGGTGGCTGGCTGATGGGCCTGTACGCCGACCGCAAGGGCCGCAAGGCGGCGCTGATGGCCTCGGTACTGCTGATGTGCGCCGGCTCCCTGGTCATCGCCCTGACCCCTGGCTACGAAACCATTGGCGTCGCCGCGCCGATCCTGCTGGTGGTCGCCCGCCTGCTCCAGGGGCTGTCGGTGGGCGGTGAATACGGCACCTCGGCCACCTACCTCAGCGAGATGGCCAGCAAGGACCGCCGTGGTTTCTTCTCCAGCTTCCAATACGTGACGCTGATCTCCGGCCAGCTCATCGCCCTGGCGGTGCTGATCATCCTGCAGAACGTGCTGACCACCGAAGAGCTCTACGCCTGGGGCTGGCGCGTGCCGTTCGTGATCGGCGCGCTGTGCGCGGTGGTCGCGCTGTACCTGCGCCGCGGCATGGAAGAAACCGCCTCCTTCACCAAGAAGGAGAAGTCCAAGGAAAGCCTGATGCGCACCCTGATGCGCCACCCCAAGGAGCTGCTGACCGTGGTCGGCCTGACCATGGGCGGCACCCTGGCCTTCTACACCTACACCACCTACATGCAGAAGTACCTGGTCAACACCGTGGGCATGAGCATCAGCGACTCGACCACCATCTCGGCGGCCACGCTGTTCCTGTTCATGTGCCTGCAGCCGGTGATCGGCGGCCTGTCCGACAAGATCGGCCGACGCCCGATCCTGATCGCCTTCGGCGTGCTGGGCACCCTGTTCACCGTGCCGATCCTCAGCACCCTGCACACCATCCAGACCTGGTGGGGCGCGTTCTTCCTGATCATGGCGGCGCTGATCATCGTCAGTGGCTACACCTCGATCAACGCGGTGGTCAAAGCCGAGTTGTTCCCCACCGAGATCCGCGCCCTGGGCGTCGGCCTGCCCTATGCGCTGACCGTGTCGATCTTCGGCGGCACCGCCGAATACGTGGCCCTGTGGTTCAAGAGCAACGGCATGGAGACCGGTTTCTACTGGTATGTCACCGGCTGCATCGCCTGCTCGCTGCTGGTGTACGCGACCATGAAGGACACCAAGCAACACTCGCGGATCACCACTGACTGATCCAGGTTCGCGGAACGTGAAAAGGGTCGCCCCGGTTGACGAGGCGCCCCTTTCTGCTGCTGCTCAGGACATCTCCACCACCCGCACCGGCTCACGTCGCTGGTAATAGGTGGCCATCACCACCAGCACCAACAGCACCCCACCCAGCACCGCCGACGAACCGATGGTGCCGAAGTCCAGTCCGCCTTTTTCGTGCGATTTGGTCAGCACGTCGCCCAGCGTTGCGCCGAACGGGCGGGTTAGGACGAAGGCGATCCAGAACAGCACCACGCCAGAGATCTTCGTCCAGTAGCGGGCGCCGGCCACCACCGCGATGGCCACGCCGATCAGCAGCGCGCCGCCAGCGAAGCCCAGCCCCGAGTCATCCGCCAGGTAATCACCCAGCGCGGTGCCCAGGGTATTGGAGAACAGGATCGCCACCCAGTAGAACAACTCGCCGCCCCGGTTGCCGATGCGATTGACGTCCAGCGGATTGCCGCTCAGGCGCCACAGGGCGAAGGTCAGCAGCAGAATGCCGATCAGCAACGCCGAGCCCGTCGCGTAGCCCAGGCCCAAGGTGCGGTCCATGAAGTCGGACATCGTGGTGCCGGCGGTGCTGGTGGAAAGGATCACCAGCCAGTACAGCATCGGGTGGTAGCGGCGCGAGTAGAGCTGGGTGACCAGCGTCACCAGGAACACGCTGATCAGCAGCAGCGAACTCATGGCGTAGCCGATGTTCAAGGTCATCGACAACAGGTCGCCGGCCGTCTCGCCAAGGGTGGTTGCGCAGATCTTCATGACCCAGAAGGCCAGGGTGATTTGCGGGAGTTTGTTCATCGTTGTGCCGCTCCAGGGATGGGGTGCGGCGATGGTGAACAGCCAAGGCTGAAAAATCGGTTGGCCGTGCATGAAAAATGTGTTGTTCGAACGCGACGAGTGGTTGCGAGCGTTAATTGCCCATTAATGGCTGGCGCGGATGCTGTGAACCTGTAGCAGATCTACTCCGCCATTTCAGTTGCGCTGCCTGCCAGTCCTCATAAGGGAGGAAGTAACCACGGGCCAAACATCTAATAAATTGATTGATATACGCAAATTAATGCACTTTTTAATCAAATTAATAGGAGTAGCATTGATTCCACAGCAACAACAACCCACCGCATCCACTGGAGCAACGACCATGAAAAACAAACTGATCCTCACCCTGGCCCTTTCGATCCTGGCTACCGGCGCCTTCGCCGAGGACGGCTTCGACCGCACCAACGCCCACAGCTTCGCCAGCGCGCAAAGCCAAGCAGTGAACTACGCAGAAGATGGCTTCGACCGCACCAACGGCCAACGCTTCGCCGAAGACGGCTTCGACCGCACCAATGCCCAGCGCCTCGCCGAGAACGGCTCCGAGCGCACCAACGCCCACCGCTTCAGCTAATAGCCCAAGGCGTGCACCCAGCCCGGCATCTGCCGGGCTTGAGCATTTCCAGCCGGGCCAAGGCTTGGCACACTAGGCGTCTCGTCCCCCACCAGGAAGGGCCTCAGGGCCTTGCGCAGATGTATTACTACGAACCCACCAAAGGCCACGGCCTGCCCCATGATCCGTTCAACGCCATCGTCGGTCCCCGCCCCATCGGCTGGATCTCCAGCCACGACCGCGCAGGCCGCCTGAACCTGGCGCCCTACAGCTTCTTCAATGCCTTCAACTACATTCCGCCGATCGTCGGTTTCTGCAGCGTCGGGCGCAAAGACAGCCTGAACAACATCGAGCAGACCGGTGAGTTCGTCTGGAACCTGGCCACCCGCCCGCTGGCCGAGCAGATGAACCAGAGCTGCGCGGCCGTGGCCGCGGATGTCGACGAGTTCGTCCTCAGCGGCCTGACCCCGAGCGCTTCGCGGCTGGTCGGCGTGCCGCGGGTGGGGGAAAGCCCGGTGAGCTTCGAGTGCAAGGTGAGCCAGATCGTTCAGCTCAAGCGCGCCGACCAGGCACTGGTGCCCAGCTGGCTGATCCTCGGCGAAGTGGTGGCCGTGCACATTGCCCAACACCTGCTCAAGGACGGCATCTACGACACCGCCGCTGCCGAGCCGATCCTGCGCGGTGGTGGCCCGGCGGACTACTTCGCCCTGGGCGAGCTGTTCAAGATGGCCCGCCCGCAAGCCTGATCAGAAGATCAGCTCGCCTTCCTCGCCGACGCCCTGCAAGCGTTCGAGCTCGGCACTGGCGGCCTCGTCGGCCGCCAGTGCGCTGTTGAACACTTGCCCGTCGAGGACCTTGTGAAAGCGCGGCGCACCGCCCAGGTTCAGGGCCTTGACCGCGATTGCGGCGTTGTAGCCGCCGCCTTCCACCGGGACCATCGCCGAAACCGCTTCGAAGTGGGGGAATTCCTTACGTGCCATGCTGCACTCCGCCTGATTGATCGAGGGGCGGCATTCTACACATTAAGCGAAGGTGTGAAGGTCAAGGCTGCTGACCACCTGTGCCTGCACCAGCTCGGCAAACACCTCCAGGGTCGGCGAAGCGAAATAACCACTCATCGCCTGCTGGTCACGCCAGCTGCCACTGAGCAGCCACAAGTCGGCGTCGACTTGCGAGCGCTGCACGCTGAAACTCAGGCAGCCAGGCGCGCGCAGCGATGGCTCGAGCAGGTCGCGCAGGCGCATGCCGAGTTCCGCCGAACGACCGTTGCTGGCACGGATCAAAGCCAGGTGTGTGACCGGTTGCTGCTGGGTCATGAACGATCTCCTTGACGCTAGGGGGCGAAAACAGGCTGCCAAGGTTAGGCGCCGCCCCGCGCGCGACGTTAGGCCATTACTGCCGGGCGATTGCCTGATTCTGTCGCGCGGCAGGATCAGGCAATCGCCGTGCAGCTTTCGACTAGCGCCGGGCATTGCCCAAACCTATGCTGCGCAGCAATAGAGGAAGCCAACATGACCCTGTCCCTGCCCTTCGACCCGACCCTGGAACCCCAACGCCAGGCACTGGCCACGCTGATCCAGCGCCACGCCGGCGAGCCCCATGGCCCGGCCTCGGCCATCGACGACCTGTACCTTGCGTGTTACCAGGAGGACATTCGCGGCATGCCCGCCCTGGCCCAACCGGCGCTGTGCATCCTGGCCCAGGGCAGCAAGACGCTGATCCTCGGCGATGAGCATTACGCCTACGATCCGTTGCACTACATGGTAGTGTCGGTGACTTTGCCGATCAGCGGGGCGTTGCTCAAGGCCAGCCCGGAGCAACCGGCCCTGGCGCTGCGCCTGGATATCGACCCGGCGCACCTGAGCCAGTTGATCGCCGAAAGCAGCCCGATGGTGGTGCCCAATCGCCCATCCGGGCGCGGCTTGTACGTGGAAAAGACCGATCCGCAGTTGCTCGATGCGCTGATCCGCCTGGTCCAGCTGCTGGATTCGCCGCGCGACATTCCGATCCTCGCCCCCTTGATCCGCCGCGAGATCTTCTACCGCCTGCTGCGCGGCCCCCAGGGCCACCGCCTGTACGAGATCGCCCTGGCCAACAGCCAGACCCACCGGGTGTCCCAGGCCATCGCCTGGCTCAACCAGCACTATCAGCAGCCGCTGCGCATCGAGGACCTGGCCCGCGAGGTCAACCTCAGCACCTCGACCTTGCATCATCGTTTCAAGGCGGTGACCTCGATGAGCCCGTTGCAGTACCAGAAACAGTTGCGCCTGCAGGAGGCGCGGCGGCTGATGCTCAACGATGGCCTGGAAGCGGCGGTGGCGGGATATCGGGTCGGCTACGAAAGCCCGTCGCAGTTCAGCCGCGAGTACAGCCGCCTGTATGGCGCTCCGCCAATCCGCGATGTGGCCAGGCTGCGCGCGCATGCGGGCTGATGATTGACCTACCCTTGCACCGCTGCCTGCCACTGGCGTTGATCCACCTGGATCAACGTAGGCCCCTGGCGCTCCGCCGCCCGCCCCAGCGCCGCCTGCAACTGCGCCACATCAGCGACATCCTCGGCCGCGGCGCCCAACGCCCGAGCCACGCCGGTGAAGTCCGGGGTATGGATGTCCACACCTACCGGCTCGATCGCCCGGTTGACCATGTATTTCTTGATTTCCTCATACCCCTGGTTGTTCCACAGCAGCACGATCAGCGGCACCTGTGCCTCCACGGCGCTGGCCAGCTCCGGCAGGGTGAACTGCAAGCCGCCGTCACCGATCAGGCACACCGCAGGCAGCCGCTCGGCCGGCGCCTCGGCACTGCCCAGCCAGGCGCCCATGGCCGCTGGCAAGGCATAGCCGAGGGTGCCGTAGCCGGTCGAGGCGTTGAACCAGCGGCGTGGCCGGGCCATGTCCAGGGTCAGGTTGCCGGTGTACACCGGCTGGGTCGAATCTCCCACCAGGATGGCATCCGGCAATGCCGCCAGGATGCCAGTGAGCAGGCGCGTCTGGCTCAGGGTCGGTTGGTCCCAGCTCGCGGCGTTGTCGGCCCGCAGGCGGGCAGCCCGCGCAGCGCCCCAGCGGGCATCGCGAAGCGGCTGCCCTTGCATCGGCAAGGCCACCAGCAACGCCTCGAGCGCCTGCTCGGCATCCGCCACCAGGGCCAGCTCGGGCAGGTAGTTGCGCACGGTCTGATCGGGGTCAATGTCGATGCGCAGCAGGCTGCCGGGGATCGCGAAGCCCCCTTTGAAGGTCACGTCGTAGTCGGTCTCGGCAAGCTCAGTGCCGATCGCCAGCACCACATCGGCCTCGGCCACCAGCGCGCGGGTGGCCGGCAAGGTCTGGGTCGAGCCGATCTGCAACGGATGATTCGCCGGCAGCAGGCCCTTGGCATTGATGGTCAGGGCCACGGGTGCCTGTAGGTACTCGGCCAGGCGGGCAAGCGCTGGGCCGGCAGACAAGGCGCCACCGCCGGCAAGCAGCAACGGCCGCTGGGCCTTGGCCAGGCGCGCGGCCATCTGCTGCACCGCCAGCGGCGCGGCCCCCGCGCGGGCGGTACGCACCGGGCGTGCGGCCAGCAAGTGATCGGCCTGCTCGACCAGCACATCCAGCGGAATCTCGATATGCACCGGGCGCGGCCGGGCGCCGTCGAACACGGCGAAGGCGCGGGCCAGCACCTGAGGCAGGTCATCGGCACTCATCAGGGTCTGCGAGAAGGCTGATACACCCGCCACCAAAGCGGACTGGTTGGGTAACTCGTGCAACTTGCCACGCCCGCCGCCCAGTTGGTCGCGGGACTGCACACTGGAAATCACCAGCATCGGAATCGAGTCAGCATAGGCCTGGCCCATGGCCGTGGTGATATTGGTCATACCCGGCCCGGTGATGATGAAGCACACCCCGGGCTTGCCACGGGTGCGCGCGTAGCCGTCGGACATGAACCCGGCGCCCTGCTCGTGGCGCGGAGTCACATGGCGGATCGACGACGCCGCCAGGCCACGGTACAGCTCGACGGTATGCACGCCAGGAATACCGAAGACATGGTCGACACCATAGCCTTCGAGGAGTTTGACCAGCACTTCGCCACAGGTTGCCATTATCGAATACCCGATTCTTGTTGAAATCGGTGTTCATGGAAGCAACTGCGCGCTACCGCCACAATGCAAAAAAACACATACTAGCCATGACTTGAAAACATGGCTGACCTACATGAAGCGCTTACCTCCCCTGCCGGCCTTGCACACCTTCCTGATCACCGCCCAGTGCTGCAACTTCACCCGTGCCGGGCAGCAGTTGCACATCACCCAGGGCGCCGTCAGCCGGCAGATCGCCGCACTCGAGGCCCACCTGGGCTATGCGCTGTTTCAGCGTCAGGCACGGGGCCTGGCACTGACCCGCGAAGGCCAGGACTGGCTGCCGCGGGTGCAGCAGGTGTTTGCCTTGATCGAACAGGGGGTACGTGAGGTAGGTGGGCGCAGCGCCACCTTGCAAGTAAAGGCCCCAACCTGCGTGATGCGCTGGCTGCTGCCACGGCTGATGGAATGGCAGGCGCTACGCCCGGACGTGCCGGTGGAGCTGACCACCACGGTGCAGCACGGCGTGGACTTTCGCCGCGAAGGCTTCGATGCCGCCGTGGTGTATGGCGCCGCGCCCAATCATGGGTTACACGTGCGCAAGTTGTTCGACGAACAGCTGACCCCCGTCTGCGCACCGTCGCTTGGCCAGGGGCCGCTGCAGTTGCGGGACTTGACGCGGCAGATGCTGTTGCACCCGTCGCGTGACGAGCATGACTGGCGGTTGTGGTTGCAGGCGGCCAAAGCCGGATTCGAGCCTCAAGGGCCAAAACAGCACTTCGAGACGCTGGACATGGCGATGGCCATGGCGTCTCAAGGGACGGGAATCGCCATTGGCGACTTTGCGCTGATCGGTGATGACCTGCGTGCTGGCCGGCTGATCATGCCGTTCGAGCTGAAAGTGGCGACGGGTAAGAGCTATTACCTGGTAAGCCCGACAAAAACCCTGCCGAGCGGACTCGCCGAACTGATGGATTGGCTTGCCCGGCAAGCGCAGCCCTTGTAGGAGCCAGCCTTGCTGGCGAACACCGGCCTGGCCGGTGCCAGGCACCGCATAGCCTGGTTCGCCAGCAAGCTGGCTCCTACGGGGTGCGGTCAGTAGCCGACGGTGAAGCGCGCTCGCGCGTGCGCCGCTTGCTCCAGCTCATCGAGCATCGCGATGGCGTAGTCGGCAAAGCTGATCCAGCTACGACCATCGGCGCCGATCAGCAGGTGATCCTTGCCCAGGGTGTAATGCCCGGTGCGCTCACCTTCGACGAACTCCGCCGACGGTGACAGGAAGGTCCAGTCCAGCTCGGGCTCCTGGTGCAACGCATCGAGAAAGCCCACTCCGGCACTGGCCTCGGCCTTGTAGGCCTCGGGGAAGTCCGGGCTGTCGATGACCCGCTGCCCGGACGGCAGCAGCAGGCTGCCGGCGCCACCGACCACTAGCAGGCGCTTGACTCCAGCCGCCTTGACCGGCGCGATGATCGCCTGTGGCTCGATCGTGGCGAAATGCGCCGCGCTGAGCACCGCGTCGCAGCCGCTCACCGCCGCCTCCAGGGCGGCGCTGTCCTTGGCGTCCAGGGCCTTGACCGTCACCCCTGCGCGGCCTTGCAGCGGCGATGGATCGCGCGCGATGGCGACCACGCTATGACCCCGACGCAGGGCTTCTTCCAGCAACTGGCTGCCGGCGCGCCCGGTGGCGCCGATGATTGCGATCTTGCTCATGGGAAACACTCCAACAGGTTGAAAGGGGTTACCACTTCATCTCGCCCTTGGCGACCTTGGCGCCCAGCTCCAGGGAGCTTTCGTCGGCCAGGTCGGGGTAGCGCTTTTTCATCGCCGCGATCAGGGCGTCGGCATTGGCAGCTTTCGCGGTCTCGACATCGAAAGCACGAATGTAGTCGGCGGTAAAACTCACCGCACTCAGCGAACGGCTACTGTCGCCCAGGTAATGACCCGGGATCACGGTGCGCGGCGCCAGCTGTTCGATCTTGGCCAGGGTGCTCAGCCAGTCGGCATGGGATTGCGCGGTCTGGGTGTCGGCCATCCACACATGGATGTGCTCGGAAACCACCACGCCACCGACCACGGCCTTGATCGAGGGGATCCAGACGAAGCTGCGGTCCGGCTGCGGGCCGTCCAGGCCCTCGACCTTGAGCTCTTGGCCCTCCAGCTCCAGGCGATCGCCGGCGAGTACCTGCGGGACCACCAGCTTGGCCGGCTTGTCCTCGCCCATTTTCGGGCCCCAGTAGGCCAGCTTGGCATCCATGGTCTTGCGGATGTGCTCGACAGTGGCAGCCGAAGCGACCACGCGGGCCTTGGGAAACGCCTGGGTGATGGTGTCCAGGCCAAAGTAGTAGTCCGGATCGCCATGGCTGACGTAGATGGTGGTCAATTGCTTGCCGCTGGCCTGCAGACGCTCCACCACTTGCTCGGCCTGGGCCTTGCCGAACTGGGCATCGACCAGGATGGCGTCATGGGCGCCACTGACGATGACCGAGCTGACCGGGAAGATCGCGTCATGGCCAGGGTTGTAGACATCAAGCTTGAGAGGCTCGGCGGCCATGGCCTGGCCGGCGAGAGTGGCACAGGCCAGCAGCAGGCCACGCAGCGGAGTGAGAAGCGACATTGAGATGATCCTGTAGGCGGGAACGATGGAACACAGCTTAGTTGCCCGAACCAATACAAAAAATGCGATGCTGCAACATAGTTTGTTTCTGAAATCGGGCAAATCATGGACCGTCTCAACGCCATGCGCGTCTTCGTCACCGTTGTCGACCTCGGCAGCCAGTCGGCCGCGGCCGATCACCTGGCACTTTCCAGGCCAGTGATCTCACGCTACCTGGCCGAACTGGAAGACTGGGTCGGCGCGCGCCTGATGCAACGCACCACGCGCAAGCTCAGCCTGACCGCCGCCGGCCAGGAAACCCTGCCGCGCTGCCGGCAGATGCTGGAGCTGGCAGGCGACCTGCAGAGCGCCGTGCGCCAGCCCGATGCCGCGCCCCGTGGCGAGCTGCGCATCAGTGTCAGCACTTCGTTCGGCCAGGCGCAGTTGGTGGACGCCCTGGCCGCCTATGTAAAGCGCTATCCCGGGGTAAAGGTAGAGCTACAGATGCTCGACCGCACCGTCAATCTGGTGGAGGAACGCATTGACCTGGCCATCCGCACCAGCAACGACATCGACCCCAACCTGATCGCCCGGCGCCTGAGCGTGTGCCGTTCGGTAATTTGCGCCAGCCCCGCCTACCTGCGCGAGCACGGCACGCCGGAGCGAGTCGAGGCGTTGAGCCAGCACAACTGTCTGACCCACGCCTATTTCGGTCACGGCCTGTGGCACTTCGAGGTGAACGGGCAGCCCATCGCCGTGCCAGTGCAGGGCAATATCAGCGCCAACGAAGCCATGACCCTGCAGAAGGCCGCACTGGCCAGCGCCGGCATCGCCATGCTGCCGACCTATCAGGCCGCGGCGGCACTGCGCAGTGGCGAGCTGGTACGCCTGCTGCCCGAGGCCAAGCCACGGGAACTGACGCTCAACGCGGTGTACACCTCGCGCAAGCACATGCCGGCAACCCTGCGCAGCATGCTGGACTTCCTGGCGCAGCGCTTCGCCGACGAACCCGCCTGGGACCAGGGCCTCGGCCTGTAGGAGCCAGCTTGCTGGCGAACCGGCAACGCGGTGGATGGCACCGGCTATGCCGGTGTTCGCCGGCAAGCCGGCTCCTACGCCAGTTACGGCCCTGCGATGTCCGTACAAGCCAGCCTTGGCGAAGCAGACGCCACGATAAAGGGCGTACTTGCCGGCAAAGGCGGGATGGTCAGGCATCGCGCTAGACGTCGATCACTCCTCGACGCTCATGTACTCCTTGGCCCAGCGGATATAGTCCTCGGGCTGGGTGTAGATATGCGACAGCTCGGTGGCGCTGAGGTTTTCAGACTTGTTCTGCTGGCCGCGCTGCAAGCGCAGGCAGTCGTAGGTGGCCTTGATCGCGGCGAAGTAGGCGGCATGGCCATCGACCACGATACGCACGCCCAGGCGCGCCAGGCGCTCGTCATCGCGCAGGTTGGGGTTGGCGTAGGTGACCAGCATCAGCGGCACGCTCAGGTGCTCGCTGATCTGCTCCAACTGCTCGAAATCCTTCACCCCTACCATGCAGATGCCATCGGCACCGGCCTTCTGGTAGCTCTGCGTGCGGACGATGATCTCCTCGGTGGTCAGCACCCCGGCATTGGTCCGGGCGATGATCGCCAGTGCCGAATCGACCCGCGCTTCCAGTGCCGCGCGAATCTTGCCGACGCCTTCCTCGACCGAGATCAGGTCGGTGGACTTGCGGCCGAACTGGGCGGGCAGCAGGGTGTCCTCGATGGTCAACGCGGCGACGCCGGCGCGCTCCAGCTCGATCACCGTGCGCATCACGTTGAGTGCGTTGCCATAGCCATGGTCGGCGTCGGCCAGCACCGGCAACTGGGCGACACGGCCGATGCGGGTGGCCTGCTCGACGAACTCGCTCAGGGTGATCAGGGCGAAGTCCGGCGCGGCCAGCACCTGCAACGAGGCGACCGAGCCGCCGAGGATGCCGACCTCGAAGCCCAGGTCGGCGGCGATGCGCGCGGACATGGGGTCGAAGACCGACGCGGTGTGATAGCACGAACTGGACGCGAGCAGTTCGCGGAAGGCAAAACGCAGATCGTGGTGGGAAGCCTTGGGCATGATCACTCCGCTGGTAATAAGAAATGTAGAACGGCTGACAACCGACCCCTGGTTCGGGTCTACCTGACTGTTCCAACCGTCGCCATCTGGGCGGTCATGCTCGACATGCAGGCAGAGGAATAGAAGGTGTGGACATACAGCGACGCGAAATCCTGCGGCAATTGGTTGCACCACACTGGTGCAGGCCCCGGATTTCAGCCTCTGCGGCCCGGTCACGATAGCACGGGGCCAAGCAGCGCTGGATGAATGCGCCAATGCCGATCTTGCATAGGGGATGCATTTAGTACATAGGGAGCTATCTAACTCAGGTTACAATCCGCAACACTGAAGCCCGCCTCCACGTCACCCGTCATGACCACCAAGGATCCCCAGTGACCGCCGCCCTGCCCGCCACCGTCCTGCGTCGCGTCCTGATCGCCCTGATGCTGGCGATCTTCCTCGGCGCCCTCGACCAGACCATCGTCGCCGTGTCCATGCCGGCGATTTCCGCGCAGTTCGACGATGTCGGCCTACTGGCCTGGGTCATCTCTGGCTACATGGTGGCCATGACCATCGCCGTGCCGATCTACGGCAAGCTCGGCGACCTGTATGGCCGGCGCCGCATGATCCTCACCGGCACCGCCGTGTTCACCCTCGCGTCTATCGCCTGCGCCCTGGCCCAGGACATGCCGCAACTGGTGCTGGCCCGGGTACTCCAGGGCATCGGCGCCGGCGGCATGGTCTCGGTGAGCCAGGCGATCATCGGCGACTACGTGCCACCCCGCGAGCGCGGCCGCTATCAAGGCTATTTCAGCAGCATGTACGCCCTGGCCAGCGTCGCCGGGCCGGTGCTGGGCGGCTGGCTGACCGAATACCTGTCCTGGCGCGGGGTGTTCTGGGTCAACCTGCCGCTGGGGCTGGTCGCCCTGTGGGTGATCCACAGGGCGTTGGAGGGGCTGTCGGCGCCGCGACGCGCGGCGCAGGTGGACTACCTCGGCGCGCTGTTAATGATTGTCGGCCTGGGCAGCCTGCTGCTGGGCATCACCCTGGTCGGCCAAGGACACGCCTGGCTATCGGCGCCGGTGCTAGTGCTGCTTGGCTGCGCCCTGCTTGGCCTGCTGCTGTTCGTGGCCCATGAACGGCGCTGCCGCGAACCGCTGCTGCCACTGAGCCTGTTCGGCAACCGGGTGGCGGTGCTGTGCTGGTGCGTGATCTTCTTCGCCAGCTTCCAGTCGATTTCACTGACCATGCTCATGCCCTTGCGCTACCAGGGCATCACCGGCGCGGGCGCCGACAGCGCCGCGCTACACTTGCTGCCACTGGCCATGGGCCTGCCCCTAGGCGCCTTCACCGGCGGGCGCATGACCAGCCGCACTGGGCGCTACAAGCCGCAAATCCTGTTCGGCGCGCTGTTGATGCCACTGGCCATCGCGGCCATGGCATTTACCCCGCCACAAGCCAGCTGGCTGAGCGCCCTGTTCATGTTGCTCACAGGCATCGCATGCGGCTTGCAGTTCCCCACCTCGCTGGTGGGCACGCAGAACGCGGTGGCGCCGCAGGAGATCGGCGTGGCCACCAGCACCACCAACCTGTTCCGTTCGCTGGGCGGGGCAATGGGCGTGGCTTGCATGTCCAGCCTGTTGTTGGCGCTGTTGCACCAGGGCGGCTTCGAACTGCTGGGCAACCCGTTGCTGGGCAGCCTCAAGGCCGGTGAGGCCGATCCGTTGACCCAGGCGCGCCTGCTGGAGACATTCCACCAGCTGTTGCTGGCCAGTGCCGGGGCTTCGCTGATTGGCTTGCTGGCGGCATTGGCCCTGCCAGACAAACAACTGCGCGGGCGCTGAAAACCCGCGCTATTAACGCTGCCTTAACCGGAAACGAGTAACACTCCCTAACAATCCTTCACAAACTGTCATTTGCGCAAACCGGAGCTCAAGCGCAGCATGTCCAGCCCGGTATCGACCCATTTTTCAGCATCGCCCAGCAAGTCGAAGCTGTCCGGCAGCAACAGCCAGCGGCCGATCAAGCCATCGACATAGGCAAATATCGCCACGGCGGCCCGCTCGGGATCCAGGTCGACGGGCAACTGGCCGCGTCGCACGGCATTGCCCATGGTCAATGCGATGCCCTGGTGGCAATCACGCACGGCATTTTGCCGCTGCTGGCGAATCTCGCACATGTCGTCGGTGAACTCGCACTTGTGATGCAGGATTTCGTTGATACGCCGGGTCCGGGCATCAAGCACCAGCTCGCGAAACACCTGCAGCAGCAACGTGCGGATACACCCCAGCGGGTCGAGTTCATCCTCGCTCTCGCCGGCCTGGGCCAGGTGGTCATGGGTTTCGTGCAGGCTATCGAGCAGTGCCTGCACCAGTTCGGCCTTGTTGCTGAAATGCCAGTAGATCGCACCGCGGGTCACGCCCGCGAGCTCGGCGATATCGGCCAGGGTGGTACGCGCGACACCGCGCTTGTAGAAGGCCCTTTCCGCCGCCTCGATGATCTGGGCACGGGTTTCCTGGGCTTCTTCTTTGGTTCGACGGACCATGGCAGTACAACCTCATCAGGCCCCGCGCGCTCACGTGGCGGGCGGGAATCAGGCCGGGGTCGCCTCTTTCAGGGCCTGTCCCGGGTAAATGTGGGTGATCCGCGGCGGCGATTCGCGACGCACATGCGGTATTTACAAACAACCATGAATGTAAGTATATTCCTTAGCAAGCTATTTATCCACCCGATAGCGTTTTTCTGACAAGACTCTTCCTTTATATTCTTGAGCTCCCCTGCTCCTGCGACCCGAGGATCCTCATGCAATTCAAGCCAGCCTTATCCGCCCTGGTTTCCGCCGTGGCTTTGGCAACCCTGCTCAGTGGCTGTAAGAAAGAAGAAGCAGCGCCAGCGCCGCAGGCTCCTCAGGTCGGCGTCGTCACCGTGCAGCCGCAAGCCTTCACCCTCACCTCGGAACTGCCGGGGCGCACCAGCGCCTACCGTGTGGCCGAGGTCCGGCCACAGGTCAACGGCATCATTCTCAAGCGCCTGTTCAAGGAAGGCAGCGACGTCAAGGAAGGGCAGCAGCTCTACCAGATCGACCCCGCTGTCTATGAGGCCAACCTGGCCAACGCCCAGGCCAACCTGCAGGCTACCCGCTCGCTGGCCGAGCGCTACAAGCAGCTGATCGACGAACAGGCCGTCTCCAAACAGGAGTACGACGACGCCAATGCCAAACGATTGCAGGCCGAGGCAGCGCTCAAGAGTGCCCAGATCGACCTGCGCTACACCAAGGTGCTGGCGCCGATCAGCGGTCGCATCGGCCGCTCCGCGTTCACCGAAGGCGCGCTGGTGAGCAATGGCCAGGCCAATGCCATGTCCACCATCCAGCAGCTCGACCCGATCTATGTCGACGTCACCCAGTCCACCGCCGAGCTGCTCAAGCTGCGCCGTGACCTGGAAGGCGGCCAACTGCAGAAGGCCGGCGACAACGCCGCCCAAGTGCAGCTGGTGTTGGAGGATGGCAGCCTGTTCAAGCAGCAGGGTCGCCTGGAGTTCTCCGAAGTCGCGGTCGACGAGACCACCGGCTCCGTGACCCTGCGCGCGATCTTCCCCAACCCCGACCACACCCTGCTGCCTGGAATGTTCGTGCATGCGCGGCTCAAGGCCGGGGTCAACGCCAACGCCATCCTGGTCCCGCAACAGGGTGTGACCCGCGACCTCAAAGGCGCGCCGACCGCACTGGTGGTCAACCAGGAAAACAAGGTCGAACTGCGCCAGCTCAAGGCCAACCGTACCCTGGGCAGCGACTGGCTGATCGAGGAAGGCCTGAACCCAGGCGACCGCCTGATCACCGAAGGGCTGCAGTTCGTGCGCCCTGGGGTCGAGGTCAAGGTCAGCGAAGCCACCAACGTCAAGAAACCGGGCAGCCCCGATCAGGCCAGCGCGGCGAAAGCAGACGCCAAAGCGGAGTAAACCATGTCGAAGTTCTTTATCGATCGCCCGATCTTCGCCTGGGTGATCGCCCTGGTGATCATGCTGGTCGGCGCCTTGTCGATCCTGAAGCTGCCGATCAACCAGTACCCGAGCATCGCGCCGCCGGCCATCGCCATCGCCGTGACCTACCCGGGCGCCTCGGCGCAGACGGTGCAGGACACCGTGGTGCAGGTGATCGAGCAGCAGCTCAACGGTATCGACAACCTGCGGTATGTGTCCTCGGAAAGTAACTCCGACGGCAGCATGACCATCACCGCCACCTTCGAGCAGGGCACCAACGCCGACACGGCGCAGGTCCAGGTGCAGAACAAGCTGAACCTGGCCACCCCGCTGCTGCCGCAAGAGGTGCAACAGCAAGGTATCCGCGTCACCAAGGCAGTGAAGAACTTCCTGCTGGTGATCGGCCTGGTGTCCGAAGACGGCAGCATGACCAAGGACGACCTGGCCAACTACATCGTCTCCAACATGCAGGACCCGATCTCGCGGACCGCCGGCGTGGGTGACTTCCAGGTGTTCGGCGCGCAGTACGCCATGCGTATCTGGCTCGATCCGGCCAAGCTGAACAAGTTCCAGCTGACCCCGGTCGACGTGCGCACCGCGGTGGCCGCGCAGAACGTGCAGGTGTCCTCCGGCCAGCTCGGCGGCCTGCCGGCCCTGCCGGGTACCCAGCTCAACGCCACCATCATCGGCAAGACCCGCCTGCAGACCGCCGAGCAGTTCGAGAAGATCCTGCTCAAGGTCAACGCCGACGGCTCCCAGGTGCGCCTGCGCGATGTCGCCACGGTCGGCCTGGGTGGCGAGAACTACGCCATCAGCGCGCAGTACAACGGCTTCCCGGCCTCGGGCCTGGCGGTCAAGCTGGCCACCGGCGCCAACGCCCTGGATACCGCCAAGGCCCTGCGCCAGACCATCGCCGACCTGGAGCCGTTCTTCCCGCCAGGAGTCAAGGCGGTGTTCCCGTACGACACCACCCCGGTGGTCACCGAATCGATCAGCGGCGTGATCCACACCCTGATCGAAGCCGTGGTCCTGGTGTTCCTGGTGATGTACCTGTTCCTGCAGAACTTCCGCGCCACCATCATCACCACCATGACCGTGCCGGTGGTGTTGCTCGGGACCTTCGGCATCCTCGCCGCCGCCGGCTTCAGCATCAACACCCTGACCATGTTCGCCATGGTCCTGGCCATCGGCTTGCTGGTGGACGATGCCATCGTCGTGGTGGAGAACGTCGAACGGGTGATGTCCGAGGAAGGGCTACCGCCCAAGGAGGCGACCAAGCGCTCCATGGAGCAGATCCAGGGCGCCCTGGTGGGTATCGCCCTGGTACTGTCGGCGGTACTGTTGCCGATGGCCTTCTTCGGCGGCTCCACCGGCGTGATCTACCGCCAGTTCTCGATCACCATCGTCTCGGCCATGGGCCTGTCGGTGCTGGTCGCGCTGATCTTCACCCCGGCCCTGTGCGCCACCATGCTCAAGCCGCTGAAGAAGGGCGAGCATCATGTCGCCAAGCGCGGCTTCTTCGGCTGGTTCAACCGCAACTTCGACCGCAGCGTCGTCGGCTACGAACGCAGCGTCGGCACCATCCTGCGCAACAAGGTGCCGTTCCTGCTGGCCTATGCGCTGATCGTGGTCGGCATGATCTGGCTGTTCGCCCGCATCCCCACCGCGTTCCTTCCGGAAGAAGACCAGGGCGTGCTGTTCGCCCAGGTGCAGACTCCGGCCGGTTCCAGTGCCGAGCGCACCCAGGTAGTGGTCGACCAGATGCGCGAGTACCTGCTCAAGGACGAAGCCGATACCGTCTCGTCGGTGTTCACCGTCAACGGCTTCAACTTCGCCGGTCGCGGGCAAAGCTCGGGCATGGCGTTCATCATGCTCAAGCCCTGGGGTGAGCGCTCGAAGGAGAACAGCGTGTTCGCCCTCGCCCAACGCGCGCAGATGCACTTCTTCGGCTTCCGCGACGCGATGGTGTTCGCCTTCGCGCCGCCAGCGGTACTCGAACTGGGTAACGCCACCGGCTTCGACGTGTTCCTCCAGGACCGCGCCGGTGTCGGCCACGAGAAGCTGATGGAAGCGCGCAACCAGTTCCTGGCCAAGGCCGCGCAGAGCAAGATCCTCAGCGCCGTGCGCCCGAACGGCCTGAACGACGAGCCGCAGTACCAGCTGACCATCGACGACGAACGCGCCAGTGCCCTGGGCGTGACCATCGCCGACATCAACAACACCCTGTCGATCGCCCTGGGCGGTAACTACGTCAACGACTTCATCGACCGTGGTCGGGTCAAGAAGGTCTATATCCAGGGCGAGCCAAGCGCCCGGATGAGCCCGGAAGACCTGCAGAAGTGGTACGTGCGCAACGGCGCGGGCGAAATGGTGCCGTTCTCCTCCTTCGCCAAGGGCGAGTGGAGCTACGGCTCGCCGAAGCTGTCGCGCTACAACGGCGTGGAGGCCATCGAGATCCTCGGTACCCCGGCGCCTGGCTACAGTACCGGTGAGGCCATGGCCGAAGTTGAACGCATCGCCGGCGAACTGCCAACCGGCATCGGCTACTCCTGGACCGGCATGTCCTACGAGGAAAAGCTCTCCGGCTCGCAAATGCCGGCGCTGTTCGCCCTCTCGGTACTGTTCGTGTTCCTCTGCCTGGCAGCGCTGTACGAAAGCTGGTCGATCCCGATCGCCGTGGTGCTGGTGGTGCCGCTGGGTATCATCGGTGCGCTGATCGCCACCAGCCTGCGCGGACTGTCCAACGACGTGTACTTCCTGGTCGGCCTGCTGACCACCATCGGCCTGGCGGCGAAGAACGCGATCCTGATCGTCGAATTCGCCAAGGAACTGCACGAGCAGGGCCGCAGCCTGTACGACTCGGCCATCGAAGCCTGCCGCATGCGTCTGCGTCCGATCATCATGACCTCGCTGGCGTTCATCCTCGGCGTGGTACCGTTGACCATCGCCAGCGGCGCCGGCGCCGGCAGCCAACACGCCATCGGCACCGGGGTGATCGGCGGCATGATCAGTGCGACCGTGCTGGCCATCTTCTGGGTACCGCTATTCTTCGTCGCAGTGTCGTCGCTGTTCGGCAGCAAAGAGCCGAAAAAAGACGCCACCCCTGAAACTCCACGTTATGAGGCTGGGCAATGACCAAGTCTTTGTTGTCCCTCGCAGTAACCGCGTTCATTCTCGGCGGCTGCTCGCTGATCCCCGACTACCAGGCGCCGGAGGCGCCGGTAGCCGCGCAGTGGCCGCAAGGCCCTGCCTACTCGCCGACCGAGTCGGCCAACGTCGCCGCCGCCGAACAGGGCTGGCGCCAGTTCTTCCACGACCCGGCGCTGCAACAACTGATCCAGACGTCGCTGGAAAACAACCGCGACCTGCGCGTAGCGGCGCTGAACATCGACGCCTACCGGGCGCAGTACCGCATCCAGCGCGCCGACCTGTTCCCAGCCGTATCGGCCAATGGCAGCGGCAGCCGCCAGCGGATGCCGGCGAACATGTCGCAAACCGGCGAGTCGAGCATCTCCAGCCAGTACTCGGCCACCCTCGGGGTCAGCTCCTATGAGCTGGACCTGTTCGGCCGCGTGCGCAGCCTGAGCGAGCAAGCACTGGAAACCTACCTGTCCAGTGAGCAGGCGCGCCGCTCCACGCAGATCAGCCTGGTGGCCAGCGTGGCCAACGCCTATTACACCTGGCAGGCCGACCAGGCCCTGCTGAAGCTCACCCAAGAAACGCTGAAGACCTACGAAGAGAGCTACAACCTCACCCGCCGCAGCAATGAAGTGGGCGTGGCTTCGGCCCTCGACCTGAGCCAGGCGCGCACCGCCGTGGAAGGCGCGCGGGTCAAGTACTCGCAGTACCAGCGCCTGGTCGCCCAGGACCTCAACAGCCTGACCGTGCTGGTCGGTACCGGCGTGCCGGCCAACCTGCCCAAGGCGCTGGAGCTCGATGCCGACCAACTGGCCGAAGTGCCGGCGGGCCTGCCGTCCGACATTCTGCAGCGGCGCCCGGACATCCAGGAGGCCGAGCACCTGCTCAAGGCCGCCAACGCCAACATCGGCGCGGCCCGCGCCGCGTTCTTCCCGAGCATCAGCCTGACCGCCAATGCCGGTACCCTGAGCCCGGACATGGGTGGCCTGTTCAAGGGCGGCTCCGGCACCTGGCTGTTCCAGCCGCAGATCAACCTGCCGATCTTCAACGCCGGCAGCCTGAAGGCCAGCCTGGACTACTCGAAGATCCAGAAGGACATCAACGTCGCCAAGTACGAAAAGACCATCCAGACCGCCTTCCAGGAAGTCGCCGATGGCCTGGCCGCGCGCAAGACGTTCGAGGAGCAGTTGCAGGCCCAGCGTGACCTGGTGGCCGCCAACCAGGACTACTACCGCCTGGCCGAGCGCCGCTACCGCATCGGTATCGACAGCAACCTGACCTTCCTCGATGCCCAGCGCAACCTGTTCAGCGCCCAGCAGTCGCTGATCGGCGACCGCCTGTCGCAGTTGGTCAGCGAAGTAAACCTGTACAAGGCCCTTGGTGGCGGCTGGTACGAGCAGACCCAGCAGCAGGCCTCGATCCAGACGCCGAAAGGCTGATTGCACTGATAGCAGCATCAAGCCCACCCTTGCGGTGGGCTTTTTGTTTGAAGCCTTACACCGTCCCCTGTAGGAGCAGCCTCAGCACAATCAGACATATCGTTCGATAATCGCCCCGTTCCGCGTTCCACGAATTGCCTCGACCCCGCCCTCCCCCGCACCATCGCCCACGCAACGTTGCACAAGTTCTCTCTAAAGATGCCGACCCTGCGGGCCCGTACCCACAGCGCACAGGCTCGCCCAATAAAAACAAGAGATCCACGACAGATGAGCACTTTGCAACCCGCCCGCCAGCTGCTGCCCGGCCTGTTGGCCCTGTCCTGCGCCTTGCCAGGCATGGCCGCCGAAGGTGGCTTCCTGGAAGACGCCAAGGCCAGCCTCAACCTGCGCAACTTCTACATCAACCGCAACTTCGTCGACCCGGCCAACCCCCAGGGCAAGGCCGAGGAATGGACCCAGAGCTTCATTCTCGATGCCCGCTCCGGCTTCACCCAAGGCACCGTCGGTTTCGGCATCGATGTACTGGGGCTGTACTCGGTCAAGCTCGATGGCGGCAAGGGTACAGCCGGCACCCACCTGCTGCCGGTGCATGACGACGGTCGCCCGGCGGACGATTTCGGCCGCCTGGGGGTAGCGCTCAAGACGCGCCTGTCGCAGACCGAACTCAAAGTCGGCGAGTGGATGCCGGTGCTGCCGATCCTGCGTTCGGACGATGGCCGCTCGTTGCCGCAGACTTTCCGCGGCGGCCAGCTGACCTCGAAGGAGATCGACGGCCTGACCCTGTATGCCGGCCAGTTCCGCGGCAATAGCCCGCGCAACGATGCGAGCATGGAAGACATGTTCATGCAGGGCCGCGCCGGTATCACCTCCGACCGCTTCAACTTCGCCGGCGGCGAATACAGCTTCAACGACAAGCGCACGATGCTCGGCCTGTGGGATGCCCGGCTGAAAGACATCTATCGCCAGCAGTATCTGAACCTGGTGCACAGCCAGCCGTTGGGCGACTGGACCTTGGGTGCCAACCTGGGCTACTTCCTCGGCAAGGAGGATGGCAGCGCCCGCGCCGGCGACCTGGACAACCGCACCGCCTCGGCCATGCTCTCGGCGCGCTACCAGGGCCATACCTTCTATATCGGCCTGCAGAAGGTCAGTGGCGACGACGCCTGGATGCGCGTCAACGGCACCAGTGGCGGCACACTGGCCAACGACAGTTACAACGCCAGCTTCGACAATGCCAAGGAGCGCTCCTGGCAACTGCGTCACGACTTCAATTTCGTCACCGTCGGCATCCCCGGCCTGACCTTGATGAACCGCTACATCAAAGGCGACAACGTGCATGCCGCAGGAGTGGACGATGGCAAGGAATGGGCCCGGGAGACCGAGCTGGCCTACGTGGTGCAGGCCGGGACCTTCAAGGACCTGTCGGTGAAGTGGCGTAACTCGACCATGCGCAGGGATTTCAGCAGCAACGCGTTCGATGAGAACAGGTTGATTGTCAGCTACCCGTTCAATCTCCTTTGAGGCCATCGCGGGGCAAGTCGGAGCGGCGATGCGGCAACCCGACTTGCCCCGCGATTGGACCTGCTGTGCAGCAAATAACCAGAAGACATATCCAAATCCAATAACATTCTTTGACGCTATATGTAACAAGCCGCTAAAACCAAGCTCCGATCCCCGCACCAGAGCCCGAGCATGGACCTCCGCCAACTGCGCTATTTCATCGCCCTCACCGAATACCGCAGTTTCGTCCGCGCAGCCGACGCCATGGGCATCACCCAACCCGCCTTCAGCCGCGCAATCCAGAACCTCGAACATACCTTTGGCTGCGCCCTGGTCGATCGCGCCAGCAAGGCATTGCCTCCCACCCCCGAGGGCCAGGTGGTGTTGCAACATGCCCGTCGCCTGGTCCAGGGCGCCGCGCAACTGAACAACGACGTCCTGCAGATGACCAAGCTCGATGCCGGAGAGCTGCGCTTCGGCAGCGGCCCGGCCCTGGCCGTGCGCCTGGTGCCCGAGGCCCTGCAACATTTCATCAGGACTCATCCCGGTATCCGCACCGACCTGCTGGTGGACAATGCCGAGCGCCTGGGCCAGGCCCTGCGTCGCGAGCAGATCGAGTTTTTCGTCGATGACGTGCGGCCCTTCGAGGCCGATCCCAACTTCCACACCGAGGCACTGTCCCCACGCCCAGGCCTGTTCTTCTGCCGCCCCGGGCACCCATTGCTGGCCAAGGACAGCCTGTCGACCAACGACCTGTTCGCCTATCCCCTGGCCAGCGCCCTGCTGGCCCCCGGCGTGCGCAAACGCCTGGCCAATCTCAGCGGACGCACCGACTTCACCCCGCACCTGCAGACCGAGCACCTGGCGGTACTGCGCAGCGTGGTGCTGGCCAGCGACGCCATCGGCACGGCCAGCGAAGAGGCGGTGGTCGAGGACCTGGCCGCCGGCCATCTGGTGCGTCTGCACTGGCGCAACCTGCCGCCAGGCCTGGAAGTACTCAGCGTGCGCTGTGGGGTGATCAGTCGCAGCGGCCAGCGCCTGTCACCAGCGGCGCGGGCAATGATCGACACCCTGGTCAACCTGGATGCTGCCCCATCGCCCGCAGACGTGGCGCATCGACAATCTCCACCTCGCCATAGCCCAGGCGCACCACGCCGGCCTGTTCGAGGCTCCTGAGGATCTGGTTGATGGTCTGGCGCGACAGCGACAGCATCAAGGCCAGCTGTTCCTGGGACACCTGCAACCGCCATTGGGCGACATCGCGCTCACCGTAGCCTTCGGCCATCTGCAACAGCCGTTGCGCCACCCGCGGCGCGGCGGCCAGCAGGCTCTGCTGCTCGAGGGCGACGAACACCCAGCGCAACTTGTGGCTCATCAGCAGGGCCAGGTCGCGCCAGTGCTCTGGCTGGCAGGCCAACCATTCCAGCAACGGCGCCTGGGGAATCCACAGCAGGCGTGTCGGCCCCTCGGCATAGGCATCATGGGTGCGCGGCTGGCCATCGAACAGGCTGATCTCACCGAACCAATGGGGTGACTCGACCAGCGTCAGCAACGCCTCCTTGCCCGCGCTGCTGACCGCCCCGACCCGCATCGCCCCTTCGAGTACCGCATACAGACCACACGGCGCATCGCCGCGCTGGAACAGACGCTGCCCCGCTGCCAGCTCGCGCGGACGGCCCAGGGCCAGCAGACTATCCTGAACGGTAACGGGCAACTGCCGGAACCATTGGCCATGCAGCAGCTGAGTACGCGGATCGTGCATGGCGCCTCGCAAAGCGAACTCTGTCGGCCAGGCGACAGACGACGATGAATGAACAGGGGCAAGCTGTGCTCACCCCTGATGGAGGAACAACAATGAAAAACCTCGTCGAGCACCTGAGTCAATACGCGGCCTACCACCGCGATCCACGCAACATCGCCACCCACTTCATCGGCATTCCGCTGATCGTGCTGGCCGTGGCCGTGCTGCTGTCACGCCCGGGCTGGGACGTGGCGGGCTTCTGGCTGTCGCCGGCGCTGCTGCTGGCGATCTGGTCGGTGTGGTTCTACCTGCGCCTGGACCTGCGCTTCGGCCTGGTGATGGGCCTGCTGCTGGGCTTGTGCCTGTGGGCCGGCCAGGCGCTGGCCGTGCAGAGTACCGGGCTGTGGTTGAGTGCCGGACTGGGTGCGTTCGTGGTGGGCTGGATCATCCAGTTCGTCGGACATGCCTACGAAGGGCGCAAGCCGGCATTCGTCGATGACCTGAGCGGGCTGATCGTCGGGCCACTGTTCGTGGTGGCGGAGCTGGCGTTCATGGCTGGGCTGTGCGGCGAGCTGAAAAAGACCGTGGAGGCCAATGCCGGGCCTGTCGCCGTTCGCCAGAAGAAAGCAGTCATCTGAAATAGCCACGGGGCAAGTCGCATCGGCGCACCGCCGCTCCCACGCGCCGATTCCAGAGGCGTGGGGCGAGCTTGCCGCCGATGCGTTACTGCCTGGACTCCACCCCCAGCTCATCCCACACCGACTCGGCCAGGTGGAACGTGGCATTGGCCGCCGGGATCCCGCAGTAGATCGCGCTCTGCATGATCACTTCCTTGATCTCCTCCCGCGTCACGCCATTGTTGGCGGCCGCGCGCAGGTGCAGCTTGAGTTCGTCGTTGCGATTCATGCCGATCAGCATGGCGATGGTGATCAGGCTGCGGGTGTGCCGGGGCAGGCCGGGGCGGGTCCAGATATCGCCCCAGGCGTGCCGGGTGATCATCTCCTGGAACTCGCCGTTGAAATCATTGAGCTTTTCCAGGCTGCGGTCCACGTGGGCATCGCCGAGCACCGCGCGACGCACCTGCATGCCGGCATCGTAACGTTGTTTCTCATCCATGGCAGGTTCCTCAGCGGGCCAGCAGGAAGTCGAGCACACGGGCGGTGAAGGCCGCGCCGATCTCGACGTTGGACAGGTGCGCCGCCGGGAACTCGGCATAGGTCGCGTTGACGATGCGGCTGTGCATGAAGCGGCCATGCTCAGGCGTGGTGACCACGTCCGCAGTGCCCGCCACCACCAGCGTCGAAACCTGGATGCGCCCCAGCTGTTCACGGTAATCGGCATCACGTACCGCCGCGCAGTTGGCCGCATAACCTTCTGGGCTGGTGTGCGCGAGCATCTGGCAGATGCGCTGGGCCTCGGCCGGCTGCGCCTGGGCGAAGGCCGGGGTGAACCAACGGGCGATGGAGCCGTCGCGCAGGTCCGCCATGGCCTGCTGCCCCCCCTTGAGCACCGTGTCGATGCGAGAGTTCCAGACCTCGTCGTTGGCGATCTTCGCCGCGGTGTTGCACAGGGTCAGGCTGTGCAGGCGGTGGCCGGCGTTGATGCCCAGCCACTGGCCGATCAGGCCGCCCATGGACAGGCCGACGAAGTGCGCATGCTCGATGTCCAGCGCATCGAGCAGGGCCAGCACGTCGCCCCCCAGCTGTTCGATGCTATAGGGGCCTTGAGTGACCAGCGAGCCGCCATGGCCACGGGTATCGTAGCGCAGCACGCGAAAGTGTTCGCTCCAGGCAGGAATCTGCTCGTCCCACATGCCCAGGTCAGTGCCCAGGGAGTTGGACAGCACCAGCACCTGCGCATCGGCCGGGCCATCGAGTTGGTAGTTCAGTACGCCATCGGCCAGTTGCAAATGCGCCACAGCGGTCTCCTATCAGGCAGTGAAACGTTGATGTTCAGCCACGGCGCGCGCCACCCAGACGCGGGCCTGGCCCAGGTAATGGGTGGAGTCGAGCAGGCGGTCGAGCTCGTCGCCGGACAACTCGGCGTTGACCTGCGGCTCATCACCGAGCACTGCACGCAGATGACGCCCTTCGGCCACGGCGCGCTGGCAGCACTGCTCCAGCAGGTGATGGGCACGGTCGCGGCCCAGGCGTTGGGCGAGGACGATACTGACCGCCTCGGCCAGCACCAGGCCCTGGGTGAGGTCGAGGTTGCGGCGCATGCGTTCGGCGTCCACCTCCATGCCTTCGGCGATCACCTGGGCATGACGCAGGGCACCGGAGACCAGGCAGCAGATCTCCGGCAGGGTTTCCCACTCGGCGTGCCACAGGCCGAGGCTGCGCTCGTGCTCCTGGGGCATCGCGCTGAACAAGGTCGAGAGCAGCCCGGGCACACGGGTAGCAGCGCCGATCAGCACCGCCGCACCGACCGGATTGCGCTTGTGCGGCATGGTCGAGGAACCGCCCTTGCCAGGTGCGGCGGGTTCGAACAACTCGCCTGCCTCGGTCTGCATCAGCAGGCTGACGTCACGGCCGAACTTGCCCAGGCTACCGGCGACCAGGCCCAGCACCGAGGCAAACTCCACCAGGCGGTCGCGCTGGGTGTGCCATGGCTGTTCGGGCAAGGACAGTTTCAATTGCACGGCCAGGGCCTCGGCCACCGGCAGCGCTTTGCTGCCCAGCGCCGCCAGGCTGCCGGAAGCACCACCGAACTGCAGCACCAGCAGGCGCGGGCGCAGTTCCTTGAGGCGTTGGCGATGGCGAGTGAGGGCGCCGAGCACACCGGCCAGCTTCATGCCCAGCGTCACCGGCGTGGCATGCTGCAACCAGGTCCGCCCCACCAGCGGCGTGTCGGCATGCTGCAATGCCTGATGCGCCAGGGTGTCGGCCAGTTTGCCGAGATCGTTTTCGAGCAACCCCAGGGCCTCGCGCAGTTGCAGCACCAGGCCGCTGTCCATCGCATCCTGGCTGGTCGCGCCCAGGTGCACATAGCGCTCAGCCTCGGGGACGCCGCTGGCGACCACCTTGCCCAGGGCCTTGACCAGTGGGATCGCCGAATTGCCGGCCACCGCGATGGCGTCGGCCAGCGCCCGGGCATCGTAGCGCTCGGCCTTGCAGGCCGCCTCGATGGCAGTCACCGCCGTGTGCGGCACCAGCCCGGCGGCCGCTTCGGCGCGGGCCAGGGCCGCCTCGAAGTCGAGCATGCCCTGCAAGCGGCCTCGGTCGGAGAAAACCTCGCGCATGGCCGGGGCGGTGAAGTAGGCGTCGAACAGTTGGTTGCTCATGCAACGTCCTTAGTGATCGTGGTGCAGGTACGCCGCCTGCTTTGGCAGGCGCAGGCTGAACAGGAAAGCCACCGCCATCATGGCGGTCACGTACCAGTAGAAGGTGTTCTCCATGCCCAAGGTTTTCAAGCCCAGTGCCACGTACTCGGCCGAGCCGCCGAACACCGCGTTGGCCACGGCGTAGGCCAGCCCCACGCCCAATGCGCGAACCTGTGGCGGGAACATCTCGGCCTTCACCAGGCCGCTGATGGAGGTGTAGAAGCTGACGATGCACAAGGCCAGGGTCACCAGCACGAAGGCCATGAACGGGCTGGTCACGGTCTTCAGCGCCATCAGCAAGGGGACGGTGAAGAGCGTCCCCAGGGCGCCGAACAGCAGCATCGAATTACGCCGACCGATGCGGTCGGAGAGCATGCCGAACAGCGGCTGCAGGATCATGAACAGGAACAACGCGCCGGTCATGACGAAACTGGCGCTCTTGGCGTTCATGCCGGCGGTGTTGACCAGGTACTTCTGCATGTAGGTGGTGAAGGTATAGAAGATCAGCGAACCACCGGCGGTATAGCCCAGCACAGTGACGAAAGCCGCGGCATGATTGCGAAACAGCCCGCTGATGGTACCGGCATCCTTGTCCTGGCGGGTCTCGGCGCTGCTGGTCTCCTTCAGCGAACGGCGCAGCATCAGCGAGATCAACGCGGCAATGGCACCGACCACGAACGGGATGCGCCAGCCATAGGCGCGCAGTTCATCCTCGCTGAGCAGTTGCTGCAGGATCACCACCACCAGCACCGCCAGCAACTGGCCGCCGATCAGGGTGACGTACTGGAACGAGGCAAAGAAACCGCGTTGCCCACGCAGCGCCACTTCGCTCATGTAGGTGGCCGTGGTGCCGTACTCACCGCCCACCGACAGGCCCTGGATCAGCCGCGCCAGCAGCAGCAAGGCCGGCGCCCAGGCGCCGATGCTGGCGTAGGTGGGCAGGCAGGCGATGATCAGCGAGCCGCCGCACATCATCAGCACCGAGATCATCAGCGAGTTCTTGCGCCCGTGACGGTCGGCCAGGCGGCCGAAGATCCAGCCGCCGATAGGGCGCATCAGAAAGCCCGCGGCGAACACGCCGGCGGTGTTGAGCAACTGCACCGTGGGGTCGTCGGAGGGGAAGAAGGCCGGGGCGAAGTAGATGGCGCAGAAGGCGTAGACATAAAAGTCGAACCATTCCACCAGGTTGCCCGACGAGGCACCGACGATGGCGAAGATGCGTTTACTGCGTTCTTCGCCGGTGTAATAGGTTGAGGTCATGGTGCGTTTACTCCTGGAGGGTCACAGGTAATTCTAGACATACCTGGTTACACACTCGTTCCGCTATCGGGATCACGCTGCGCCTTGTCTGTAGGAGCGGCCTCGTGTCGCGAAAGGGCTGCAAAGCAGCCCCAGCGATATAAAGGTGGTGCAAAGATCCTGGGGGTGCTTCGCCCCCCTTTCGCGACACGAGGCCGCTCCTACACACAAGTGCTGTGCTGCGGATCAGACCCGCTCGATGGCCAATGCCAACCCCTGCCCAACCCCCACACACATGGTCGCCAGGCCTTTGCGCCCGCCACTCTTCTCCAACTGGTGCAACGCCGTCAGCACCAACCGCGCACCACTCATGCCCAGCGGATGTCCCAGGGCGATGGCGCCACCGTTGGGGTTCACCTGCGGCGCATCGTCCGCCACACCCAGCTCGCGCAACACCGCCAGGCCCTGGCTGGCAAAGGCTTCATTGAGCTCGATGACATCGAAGTCGGCCACGGCAATGCCAAGGCGCTCGGTCAGCTTGCGCACCGCGGGTAGCGGGCCGATGCCCATCACCCGTGGCGCCACACCGGCGCTGGCCATGCCCAGTACCCGGGCACGTGGGGTCAGACCGTGCATCTTCACCGCCTCGGCCGACGCCAGAATCAACGCGGCGGCACCGTCGTTGACACCCGAGGCGTTGCCAGCGGTAACGGTCTTGTCCGGGCCGTTGACCGGCTTGAGCTTGGCCAGGGCCTCCAGCGTGGTCTGCGGGCGCAGATGTTCGTCGTGCTCGACCACCGTCTCACCCTTGCGGTGCTGGATACGCACCGGCACGATTTCCTCGGCGAAAAAGCCGGCGGCCTGCGCGGCGGCAGCCTTCTGCTGGCTGCGCAGGGCGAAGGCATCCTGGTCGGCACGCGACACCTGGTAATCATCGGCGACGTTGTCGGCGGTCTCGGGCATCGAGTCCACACCGAACTGGGCATTCATCAACGGATTGACGAAGCGCCAGCCGATGGTGGTGTCCTCGAGCTTCATGTTGCGCGAGTAGCCGCTCTCGGCCTTGCCCATCACGAACGGCGCGCGGGACATCGACTCGACGCCACCGGCAATGGCCAGCTCCATCTCGCCGCTGGCGATGGCCCGGAAGGCGCTGCCGACGGCATCCATGCCCGAGGCGCACAGGCGGTTGAGGGTCACGCCCGGGACGCTGTGTGGCAAGCCGGCCAGCAACAGCGCCATGCGCGCCACGTTACGGTTGTCCTCGCCAGCCTGGTTGGCGCAGCCGAAGAACACTTCGTCGAGCCGGTCCCATTGCACACCCGGGTTACGCTCGATCAATGCCTTGAGCGGCACTGCCGCCAGGTCGTCGGCGCGCACGCCGGCCAGGGCCCCGCCGAAACGGCCGATAGGGGTACGAACAGCGTCGCAGATGAAGACGTCACGCATCAGGCTTCTCCTGCCGTCTGGCCATGGGCGGCGGCGGTACGCGCTTCGAGATCGCGCAAAGCGGACAGCTCTACCTCGCTTGGTGCCGCGGTTTGCTGCACCTCCTCGGCAAAGCGGATCGCCCAGCCAGTGGCGTTGATGATCTGCTCGCGGGTCACTCCTGGGTGGATCGAGGTGACCACGAACTCGTGGGTACCTGCCTCCGGCTCCATGATGCACAGGTCGGTAATGATGCCGACCGGCCCCTCACCCGGCAGGCCCAGGCGCTGGCGCGAATCGCCGCCTTCACCATGGCCGACCGAGGTGATGAAGTCGAGCTTATCGACGAAGGCCCGCGGCGACTGCTTGAGGATGATCAGCACCTGTTTTGCCGAACCGGCGATCTCCGGCGCGCCGCCTGCACCCGGCAGACGGGTCTTCGGTGCGTGGTAGTCACCGACCACGGTGGTGTTGATATTGCCGAAACGGTCGACCTGGGCGGCGCCGAGAAAGCCGACGTCGATGCGCCCGCCTTGCAGCCAGTAGCGGAAGATCTCGCCGGTCGGCACCACGGTGTCGGCGCTCTCGGCCAGCTCGCCGTCACCGATGGACAGCGGTAGCACGCTGGGTTTGGCACCGATCGGGCCGGACTCGTAGATCAGCACCACGTCGGGCGACGAGGTCAGGCGCGCCAGGTTGGCGGCCTTGGACGGCAGGCCGATACCAACGAAGCAGACAGCGCCGTTGCGCAGGCGACGGGCGGCGGCGACGGTCATCATTTCGGAAGTGGAGTAGCTCATTGCGCGGCCTCCGCGGTGCTGGCCAGCCTGGCCTGGAATTCAGTGAAGTCGGCGGTGCCACGGATATAGGTATCGATCCAGGCAGTGAACGACTCACGGTTGCGGGCAATCGGGTCCCAGGCCTGGTAGAAGCGGTTGTCGCGCTCGTAGTAGCCATGGGCGTAGGACGGGTGGGCGCCGCCGGGCACCAGGCACACCGCGCTAAGGGCCCAGGTCGGCAGTACACAGGCATTCATCGGTGCCTGCAGGTCATCGACGATCTCCTCGACGGTGACAATGCAGCGCTTGGCTGCCAGCGCCGCTTCCTTCTGCACGCCGAGGATGCCCCACAGCAATACGTTGCCCTTGCGGTCGGCCTTCTGCGCATGGATCACGGTGACGTCCGGACGCACCGACGGCACGGCGGCGAGCACCTCGCCGGTGAACGGGCAAGTAACGGACTTGATCAGCGGGTTGACCTTCGGCAGGTCGGAGCCGGCGTAGGCGCGCAGCACCGCGAACGGCAGACCGGAGGCGCCGGCGACATAGGCGTTGGCCAGGTCGGCGTGGCTGTGCTCCTCGATCTCGATGGCGTGGGGCCACTGTTTCTCCACCGCGTCGCGCAGGCGGTGCAGCGAACCGACGCCGGGGTTGCCGCCCCAGGAGAAGATCAATTTGCGCGCGCAACCGGCGCCGATCAGTTGGTCGTAGATCAGGTCCGGGGTCATGCGCACCAGGGTCAGGTCGCGCTTGCCCTGGCGGATGATCTCGTGGCCGGCGGCGGTCGGGATCAGGTGGGTGAAACCTTCGAGGGCGACACTGTCGCCATCCTGGATGAACTGCTTCACGGCCTCGTGAAGCGAGAGGATTGCTGCCATTGGAGACTCCTGGTCAGGTCGAGTCGGGTCAGTGAGCAGCGGACCGATACATCGCTGCGATGGGCCCAGATTAAGGAGGCTGAGGGGGTTATCTCAATCCGATAATCGCACTTTTGTGCGATTATCGAACTATTTGTTACCCTGCTATTTATGCGCTCCTGCAGCAGCGAGCCACCCAGACCTCAGGTCGCATCCGCGTGGCTGACCAACCCTTTCACCACGACAGCCACCGCGGCCAATGCCGCTGGCACCAGCAGTGCCGTCAGCACCTGCTCGAAATTCCACCCCAACCCCAGCAGCGTAGCCCCACTCCAGGCGCCGAGAATCGCGCCGAAGCGACCGATCCCGAGCATCCAGGAAACGCCTGTGGCACGGCCTTGGGTCGGATAGAAGCGCGCCGCCAGCGAGGGCATGGCCGATTGCGCGCCGTTCACGCACATGCCGGCGACCAGCACCAGGGTCGCCAGCAAGGTGATGTTGCCCAGGCTCTGTCCAACGGCGTAGGCAAACACACCTGCCAGCAAGTAGAAAATGCCGATCACCTTGTGCGGATTGAAGCGGTCCATCGCCCAGCCCACCGCCACCGCGCTGAGCACGCCACCGAACTGGAACAGCGCGCCGATGAATGCTGCCTGCTCCATGCTGGCGCCACTGTCGCGCATCAGCGTCGGTAGCCAGCTGGTCAGCAGGTAGACGATCACCAGGCCCATGAAGTAGGTCAGCCACAGCAGCAGGGTGCCAAGCCCATAGGTACCCGAGAAAATCACCGCGAACACGTTGCCCGCCGCCACTGCCTTTTGCTCCGGTACGCTGAAGCTCGCCGCCTCGGCCACCAACGCCGGAGCGATCGGCGCCAGGGTCTTGCGCACCTTGTCGCTGCCCCGGTTGCGCACCACCAGGAACCGCGCCGACTCCGGCAGCCAGGCCAGCAACACCAACGCCAGCAGCAAAGGCAACACGCCGCCGATCACCAGCAGGCTGTGCCAGCCGTAGGCCGGGATCAACTTGGCGGAAATGAACCCGCCGCCGGCCATGCCCAGGTTGAAACCGCAGAACATGCTGGTCACCAGTAACGACTTGAGGCGCTCAGGGGTGTACTCCGACAGCAGCGTGGTGGCATTGGGCATGCCAGCCCCCAGGCCCAGCCCGGTGAGAAACCGCAGCACCAGCAACTGCTCGACATTGTTCGCATAAGCCGAGGCCAGGCTAAACCCGCCGAACACCAGCACCGCTCCCACCAGCACGCCCTTGCGCCCGAAGCGGTCGGCCAGCGGGCCAGAGCCCAATGCGCCGAATACCATGCCGATCAACGCGGCGCTCATCACCGGGCCCAGGCTGGCACGGTCGATCCCCCACTCCTGGGACAACGCCGGGGCGATGAAGCCCATGGCGGCGGTATCCAGGCCGTCGAGGAACACGACCAGGAAGCACAGGATCACCACCCGCCACTGGTAGCCAGACAAAGGCTGGGCATTGATCAAGGACTGCACGTCGAGGCAGTGGCCGACGGCGGATTGCGGTTTGTTCATTATTGTTATCCGGAAGGTAGGCGCAGGCACGCTACTGCGCATGAGCCATGCACAGCAACAGGAGACAACGGATAGCGCGGCGAGGAGTTAGCCGGAATGCAACGGCGACAACGAAGGGAGCGTATTCATGGAGGGTGCCCTCGGGCCTGTTGTTATTGTCCGGTCGGCGCAGCCGACCCGTGCGACAGACATTAATCAGCAAGCTGAAGCTGTGCAATTCGCTACAGGCAACACTGTGCGTTTATCGCACAGGATCTTGTTGATGCACTAGCGGTAGGCGCCGCGGTGGATGGCACCGGCTATGCCGGTGTTCGCCGGCAAGCCGGCCCCTACACGTTTGCGGCATACCCCACCCCGTAGGAGCCAGCTTGCTGGCGAACCAGGCAGCGCGGTAGAGGCCGGCTCCTGCAGCTCAACCAAACAACTGGTGACACAGATCCCGGCTGGCTGCCAGCAGGATCGGCAAAAACCGCTGCTCCAGCTCGCCACGGCTGACCCTTCCTACATGGGTACTCACATTCAACGCCGCCAGCACCTGCCCCGAGGCGTCGTAGATCGGCACGGCAATCGAGCGCAGTCCCTGCTCCAGCTCCTGGTCGACCACGCACCAGCCCTGCTCGCGCACTTGCTGGATGCAGGCCAGCAGCGATGGCGCGTCATGCAGCGTGCGGCTGGTCCGCGCCTTCAGGTCGGCGCGCTCCAGGTACTCGTGCAGGCTGGCATCGTCCAGCGCCGCCAACAAGATGCGCCCCATCGACGTGCAATAGGCCGGTAACCGCCCACCTACCGACAGGTCGACCGAGATCAACCGCTCCACCGTGGCCGAGCGCGCTATATAAAGGATGTCGTCGCCTTCCAGGGTGGCCATGTTGGCCGCCTCGTGCAGTTGGTCGCTGATGCGGTCCAAGTATGGCTGCGCCGAAACTGCCAACGGAGTCGAGGACAGGTAGGCATGCCCCAGGGTCAGCACCTTGGGCAGCAACGAATAGGTGCGACCGTCGGTGGTGGCATAGCCGAGCTTCATCAGCGTGTGCAGGCAACGCCGTACCGCCGCCCGGGGGATTTCCGTGCGGTGGCTGATCTGGGCGATGGTCAGGTGGCGTTTGCGCTCCTGGAAGGCCTGGATCACCGCCAGGCCACGGGCCAGGGAGGTCATGAAATCCGGATCGCCGGTGAATGCCTGGATACGTTTGGCCGCCGAGGCCACGATCGGCGGCGCCAGGGCCGACACACTGCTACGCGCTGGCTCGTTCGGCACCGGGCCGGGGGTTTCATCGCTCATGGGGCTTGCCTCAAAAAAACGGTAGCTTGTGCGATTATCGAACGAACGGCCGATAATCGCAATTGACCGCTGACACTTTTGCTTATACCTTTCCCCATGCCACGTGTGGCTTCTTTGGAGAGACTGGTCAGGTACCCACCGCGGAAGTCCCAGGCAACGGCCTCGCCCACCCGCGAGGCCGTTTTCATTTATGCCAGCCAAATGTCGAACTTTTCGCGCTGTGCGCTTGAACTTTCGTCGTAGCGCACAGACATATTCATAGTCAATTATTCATAACTTCTGTCAGGGCCTGGTAAAGAACGATAGCCTTAGAGTTGCCGATTGCTATAATCGACTTCGCGGGCCGTACAATTGCCAGTCGGATCCAACCCGCAGACTTTCGTTGCTTGCACCTCGCTTGCACACGCATCAGACGTGGCAGGCCCGGTAGCGAACCCTGGCGCTCATGCGAAGTTGCCTTCGACGCCACTCGCACAACAACGATGTATCCGCACGGGCGCGATACCCGCACATTGATTGTGTACTTGCTCGCCCGCGCCACACTTCAACCTATTCAGGTATCAACTGTGACGAAAGAAGAACTGCGCGCGGAACTCGAGCGCCAGGCTGAACGTTACAAGGATGTTTACGGTGGTGAAGTCACCACCTACGCCGCACAACCGGAGCCAGAACGCAAACCTTGGCGCAAACGCGCCAGCATTCGCGACCAGGCCTTCGCCCAGGAATTGGAGAAGATGGAAAAGGACCTGCGCCAGGACGAGCAGTGAGCGCGGATGATCTCATCGCGCCATCGGCCAAGGGCCCTTGGCGTGAGGCATCATTGCAAAATCGCCTTGGGTGAAATGGAATTACACAAATTTCATACAAGCGTTTGAAGCGCGATCAATATTTAGATTTCTCTACAATTAATTGATTTTAAACACAATTAGCCGATTTTAAGGCTATTTTTTTGCGTCATCGATTGCGCTTTCGCGCGGCAACGGCCAGATGCACGGCAGCCATCGGTCTGCGGCAGGTGCATCGATTGCCATGGTTTTCTGGCATAATCCGCCCCCCCTAAGACCGCCAGACAACCTTCATGATCGATTTATTCAGCGGACTGGATGCCTGGGTCGTCGTGAGCCTGATGCTCGCTTTGACCTTCGTGCTCGCATTCGAGTTCATCAATGGCTTTCATGACACCGCCAACGCGGTAGCCACTGTCATCTATACCAAAGCCATGCCGCCACACCTGGCCGTGTTCTTCTCCGGTGTGTTCAACTTCCTCGGTGTCCTGCTGGGCGGCGTCGGGGTGGCCTATGCCATCGTCCACCTGCTGCCGGTGGAACTGCTGATCAATGTGAACACCGGGCACGGCCTGGCCATGGTCTTCTCGCTGCTGGCCGCGGCCATCACCTGGAACCTGGGCACCTGGTACTTCGGCATCCCGGCCTCCAGCTCGCACACCCTGATCGGTTCGATCCTCGGCGTGGGCCTGGCCAATGCCGTGCTCAGCGACATTCCCCTGGGTGACGGCGTCAACTGGCAGAAGGCGATCGACATCGCCCTGTCGCTGGTGGTCTCGCCCATGGCCGGCTTCGCCGTCGCCGCACTGGTGCTGCTCGGCCTGAAATGGTGGCGTCCGCTGTCGAAGATGCACAAGACCCCGGACCAGCGCCGCAAGCTCGACGACAAGAAGCACCCTCCGTTCTGGAACCGCCTGGTGCTGGTGATCTCGGCCATGGGCGTGAGCTTCGTGCACGGCTCCAACGACGGCCAGAAAGGCATCGGCCTGATCATGCTGGTACTGATCGGTATCGTCCCGGCCAAGTTCGTTCTCGACCTGAACAGCACCACCTACCAGATCGAGCGAACCCGCGACGCCACCTTGCACATGAGCCAGTTCTACCAGCGCAACGCCGCCACCCTTGGCGAGTTCCTGGCCCTGGGCAAGGCCCAGTCGACCGACCTGCCAGAGCAGTTCAGCTGCAATCCGCAGCAAACCGAACCGACCATTGCCGCGCTGCAATCGTCGCTGGCTGGCGTGACCGACTACCGCGACCTGAGCGCCGACAAACGTGTCGAAGTGCGCCGCTACCTGCTCTGCCTGGACGACACGGCGAAGAAGGTCGGCAAGCTGCCAGGCCTGGAAGCCCGTGAAAAGGCCGACCTGGAGAAACTGCGCAAGGACCTGACCGCCACCACCGAATATGCCCCGTTCTGGGTGATCGTGGCCGTCGCCCTGGCCCTGGGCCTGGGCACCATGGTCGGCTGGAAGCGTGTGGTGCTGACCGTCGGTGAAAAAATCGGCAAGCAGGGCATGACCTATGCCCAAGGCATGTCGGCGCAGATCACCGCGGCCTGCGCCATCGGCATGGCCAACATCTTCAGCCTGCCGGTGTCCACCACCCACGTCCTGTCGTCAGGCGTGGCCGGCACCATGGTCGCCAACAAGAGCGGCCTGCAAGGTGGCACCGTGAAGACCATCCTGCTGGCCTGGGTCCTGACCCTGCCGGCGTCGATGGGCCTGGCGGCCGGCCTGTTCTGGCTGGCGTCCAAGGCCATTGGCTGAGTGACACCGCAGTGGAAAAAGGCGCCTTCGGGCGCCTTTTTCGTTCATCCAGGCTGCGCTGGCGCCTGGCGCACCTGCGTGGATTGCTCGATCCAGTGCCCTGTGGGAGTGGCTTTAGCCGCCAATACCGGCGCAGCCAGTGCCCACCCCTCTGTCGCATGGTTCGCCAGCAAGGCTGGCTCCTACAGGAAGTGCGCATGGAACGGACTTGGCATACGGCCTAGCGCTTCTTGCCTCCTAGCAACGACCCCATCAGCCCACGCACCAACTGCCGGCCCAACTGGTTGGCCGCCTGGCGCACCGCCGACTTGATCGCCTGCCCGGCGGCACTCTGCAGGAACTCGCCGGCTTTGTCGGCAAAGCTATCCTCGTCAGCCTTGGGCTGCGGTGCCGGCTCCACCGGCTCGCCTTTGCGCTGGGTCAGCAGCTCGTAGGCCGACTCGCGATCGATCGGCTTGTCATAGCGCCCAGCCAGGGGAGATGCAGCGATCAACGCACTGCGCTCGGCCGCGCTCAACGGCCCGATGCGTGACTGCGGCGGCGCGATCAGCACGCGCTGGACCATGGCCGGTGTGCCCTTTTCTTCCAGGGTGCCGACCAGCGCCTCGCCGATGCCCAGCTCGGTGAGCACCGCCAGACTGTCGAACGCCGGGTTCGGTCGGAAACCATCGGCCACGGCGCGCAGCGACTTCTGCTCCTTGGCAGTGAACGCGCGCAAGCCATGTTGAATGCGCAAGCCCAACTGCGCCAGCACCGCATCCGGCAGATCGCCCGGCGACTGGGTGACGAAGTACACCCCCACACCCTTGGAACGGATCAGCCGCACCACCTGCTCCAGGCGATCCTGCAGGGCCTTGGGCGTGCCGTTGAACAGCAGGTGCGCCTCGTCGAAGAACAGCGCCAACACCGGTTTGTCGGCGTCGCCCCGCTCGGGCAGTTGCTCGAACAGCTCGGCCAGCAGCCAGAGCAGGAAGGTCGCGTAGACCTTGGGTGCATCGTGCACCAGGCGACTGGCGTCGAGCAGGTGGATACGCCCGCGGCCATCGCCATCCAGGCGCAGCAGGTCTTCGAGCTGCAGCGCTGGCTCGCCGAACAGCGCCTCGGCGCCTTGCTGCTCCAGGGTCGCCAGGCGGCGCAGCAAGGCCTGAGTCGACGCGCTGGTCATCAGCGCGCTGTCCTCGCCGAGCAACTGCGGATTGTCCTTGAGGTGGGCGAGCAAGGCCTTGAGGTCTTTCAAGTCAAGCAGCAGCAGGCCTTCGCGGTCAGCCACCTTGAACGCGGCGTACAACGCCGCCTGCTGGCTGTCGGTCAGCTCCAACAGGTTGCCCAGCAACAGCGGGCCCATCTCGCTCAGGGTGGTGCGCAGCGGGTGCCCGGTCTGCCCGGCGACATCCCACAAACTGACCGGATAGGCCTGGGGCCGATAGTTCAGCCAGGGCATGCCGGCAATACGCTCGGCCACCTTGCCTTGGGGCGCGCCGGCCGCCCCCAGGCCGCACAGGTCGCCCTTGACGTCGGCGGCGAAGACCGCGACGCCGGCATCGCTGAACAGCTCGGCCAGGTGCTGCAAGGTGACGGTCTTGCCGGTACCGGTCGCCCCCGCCACCAGGCCGTGGCGGTTGGCCAGGCGCATGGCCTGGGTTACCGGTTGGCCATCAGGGCCTGCTCCTACAACCATTTGCGAAGAATCTGACATCTTCATCCTTCCCCTGCTCAAGTTCTGTCACATATGTGCCGATATTTCGAAATGATTCTCCTAGAAAGACAGTAACAACCCCGACAAGGACCCCGGGAAATGTTGCACTGTTTTCCAGCCGTGCTTTGTGCGAACGACCCGATAACAAAACCTTAGCGGACGCCTCACGTCATGAATAAAAGCCTTCGTTTCAGCCACAAGATTCTCATGGCGGCATCACTGATCGTGATCCTCGCCTTCAGCCTGTTCACCCTGTACAACGACTATCTCCAGCGTAACGCCATTCGCGAGGATCTGGAGAACTACCTTGCCGAGATGGGCGACTCCACCTCTACCAACATCCGCAACCTGTTCGAAGGCCGCATCAAACTGGTCGAGAACGTGGCGCAGAACCTGGCCCAGTTCCCGCAGAACACCGGCACCCTGCTGGGCCAGAATGCCCTGACCTCAAGCTTCCTGACCATCTACCTGGGCCAGCCCGACGGCACCTTCACCGTACGCCCGGACACCAAGATGCCCGACGGCTACGACCCGCGCGTGCGCCCCTGGTACAAGGATGGCCTGAACGCCAGCGGCCCGATCCTCACCGAGCCGTATATCGACATGGCCACCAACAAGATGGTCATCTCGATCATCAGCACCGCCTCGCGCTCGGTCGGCGTGGTCGGCGGCGACCTGGCCCTCGACGGCCTGGTGGATATCATCAACTCGCTGAATTTCGGTGGCATGGGCTATGCCTTCCTGGTCAACGACCAGGGCAAGATCCTGGTGCACCCGGACAAGAACCTGGTGATGAAGTCGCTGTCGGACCTGTTCCCACAGAACACCCCAAGGCTGTCCCGCGACCTGACCGAGATCGAGCTGAACGGCCAGACCCGCCTGCTGACCTTCACCCCGGTCAAGGGCCTGCCCTCGGCCAACTGGTACATCGGCCTGTCGGTGGACAAGGACAAGGCCTTCTCGATGCTCAGCACCTTCCGCACCTCGGCGGTGATCGCCACCCTGGTGGCGGTGGTGATCATCATCGCCCTGCTCGGCCTGCTGATCCGCGTACTGATGCAACCGCTGCACACCATGACCCGCGCCATGAGCAACATCGCCGAAGGCGAAGGCGACCTGACCCGCCGCCTGGAAATCCACAACCACGACGAATTCGGCATCCTCGGCACTGCCTTCAACCGCTTCGTCGAGCGTATCCATGGCTCGATCCGCGAAGTGTCCTCGGCCACCGAGCAGGTCAACGAAGTGGCCCTGCGGGTGATCAGCGCCTCCAACTCGTCGATGGCCAACTCCGACGAGCAGTCCAACCGCACCAACAGCGTCGCCGCCGCCATCAACCAACTCGGCGCCGCCGCCCAGGAAATCGCCGGTAACGCGGCCCAGGCCTCGCAGCACGCCAGCTCCGCGCGCCTGCTGGCCGAGGAAGGCCAGCAGGTGGTGCAGCGCAACATCGATGCGATGAACCGCCTGTCGGACCTGATCGTCACCTCCAGCGAGCACATCGAGACGCTGAACAACAAGACCGTCAACATCGGTCAGATCCTCGAAGTAATCACCAGCATCTCCCAGCAGACCAACCTGCTGGCGCTCAACGCCGCCATCGAAGCCGCCCGCGCCGGCGAGGCCGGGCGTGGCTTCGCCGTGGTCGCCGATGAGGTGCGCAACCTGGCCCACCGCACCCAGGAGTCGGCGCAACAGGTGCAGACCATGATCGAGGAGCTGCAGGTCGGCGCCCGCGAGTCGGTCGACACCATGGGCCAGAGCCAGCGCCACAGCCAGGACAGCATGGACATCGCCAACCAGGCTGGTGAACGCTTGGGCAGCGTGACCCAGCGTATCGGCGAGATCGACGGCATGAACCAGTCGGTGGCCACCGCTACCGAGGAGCAGACCGCCGTGGTCGACTCGATCAACATGGACATCAACGAGATCAACATGCTCAACCAGGAGGGCGTCGAGAACCTGCAGGCCACCCTGCGCGCCTGCTCGGACCTCGAGCAGCAGGCCGGCCGCCTCAAGCACCTGGTCGGCAGTTTCCGCATCTGACCTTGCGCCCTCCCGCGCTGTAGCCGCCAGCCTGGTTGGCGGCTACAGCGCGCCTCGAAACACGATCGAACAAACTATCCTTCAATAAGGTCAACCTTTAGGCGCGTCATCGCCAGATGACACACCCGAGGACGATCCCGGAGGGATGCTGATCGTGCACATCGCCGACATCACCATGTTCTACGCCCCGGCCAGCGGCGGCGTACGGACCTATCTTGATGCCAAACACCGCCGCCTCGACGCCATGCCCGGCGTACGCCACAGCCTGCTGATCCCCGGCGCCAACGCCGGCCATGCCGATGGTGTCTACCAGGTTCCCGCCCCGCCACTGCCGTTCGGCAACGGTTACCGCTTCCCCCTGCGCCTGGCCCCCTGGTGCCAGGTGCTGCGCCGCCTGCAGCCCGAGCTGATCGAGGTCGGCGACCCCTACCTCACCGCCTGGGCCGCCCTCGAGGCCCGGCGCCAGCTCGACGTGCCGGTGATCGGCTTTTACCACTCCGACCTGCCTTTGCTGGTCAGCAACCGCATGGGCAACTGGTTCACGCCCAACGTCGAGGCCTATGTCAGCAAGCTCTACGGCAACTTCGACCGGGTCCTGGCGCCCAGCCAGGTGATGGCCGACAAGCTGCGCCAGCTCGGCGTCAACGATGTGCATGTGCAGCGCCTGGGGGTCGACCTGGCGCTGTTTCACCCGGATCGCCGCGACCCCGGCCTGCGCGCCGCATTGGGCATCGCCGACACCAGCCGCCTGCTGGTGTTCGCCGGGCGCGGCTCGCGGGAAAAGAACCTGCCGGTGCTGCTCGACTGCATGCGCGCCCTGGGGGCGCACTACCACCTGTTGCTGGTAGGCTCGAACATGCCCGCCAGCGTGCCGGCCAACGTCAGCGTAATCGACCACTTCTGCCCAGCGCACGAGGTCGCCCGGCTGCTGGCCAGCGCCGATCTGCTGGTGCATGCCGGCGACCAGGAAACCTTCGGCCTGGTCATCCTCGAGGCCATGGCCAGCGCCACCCCGGTAGTAGCCGTGCACGCCGGTGCATTCAGCGAAATAGTCAACGACCAGTGCGGCCGCCTGTGCCCAGCCAACGATGGCCCAGCCATGGCCAACGCCGTGCGCGAGGTGTTCGAGGCCGGGGTGCGGACGCTGGGCGCCCAGGCTCGTCGGCATGCCGAGCACCATTACAGCTGGGACGCGGTGGTCAACGGCCTGCTGCATCACTACCGCGCCGTGCTGGGGCATCAGCCCCAGGTGCGTGCCCATGGCTGAGCAGCCGGGCAGCGCGCGCAGCCTGATGCTGGTGCTGCACGACGTCGCGCCGGAAACCTGGCCGGACTACCAGCCGTTCGTCCAGGCCATCGACGAACTTGGCAACGTGCCCATGACCTGGCTGGTCGTGCCGGACTTTCATCACCGCAATGCGCTGACCCGCTCACCGACCTTTTGCCGCTTGCTCGAACGACGCCTGGCCTGTGGCGACGAGCTGGCCCTGCATGGCTACTACCACGCCGACGACGGCCCGCCGCCACGCGGGCCGGGCGAGTTCTTCATGCGCCGCCTCTATACCCACGAAGGAGAGTTCTACAGCCTGGACCAAGCCCAGGCCTTGCAACGGCTGGAGGCTGGGCTGGCGTTGTTCGGCCAGCAGGGCTGGCCGGTCGCAGGCTTCGTCGCCCCGGCCTGGCTGATGAGCGCCGGCACCCGCCAGGCCCTGCGCCAGTTGCCCCTGCGCTACACCAGCACGCCGCAGCACCTGTATCGGCTGCCGGACTTCACCGCCTACAGCGCCCCCGGCCTGGTCTGGAGCGCCCGCAGTGCCTGGCGCCGGGGCCTGTCGAAAGCACTCAGCGACTGGCAATGCCGGCGCTGGCGCGACGCCCCCACCTTACGCCTGGGCCTGCACCCGGTGGACATGCGCCACGCCAGCGCCCGCAACTACTGGCTGGACACCCTGCGGCAGTTGCTGGCCGAGGGGCGCGAACCGCTGACCAAGTCCACCTGGCTGGCCCGCCAGGCCACCCGGTGAACCGCCTGGGCTGGCTGGGCCTGGCCGTGCTGCTGGCGGTACTGGTCCCGGCCTTGCTAGGCGGCAGCGAACTGCTGCCACGCCTGCAAGCCTTCGCCCCCGGGCTGATGGCCTTGTTGTTGGGGATGATCCTGCTGTGCTGGGTCATCAACGCCTTGCGCCTGCGCCTGCTGCTGGGCGAACAGGCCGCGCAGGTTGGGCGGCTGCGCAGCCTGGGGGTGATCATGGCCACCGAGTTCGCCATCTGCACCACTCCCGGTGGTAGCGGCGGCCCGCTGACGCTGATGGCCTTGCTGGCCCGCGAGCGCATCGCCCCCTCGCGCAGCGGCGCGGTGTTCGCCATGGACCAGTTGAACGACCTGGTGTTCTTCTTTTGCGCCATGCTGACGATTGCCGGTTACGCCCTGTTCCACAGCCTCGGCCACAGCCAGCGGCACATGCTGCTGGGCAGCGCCGTGCTGCTATGCGCGGCCCTGGCGGGCATTGCCCTGCTGCTGCGCTATCGGCGCGCGCTGATGCGCGGCAACGGCCGCCTGCTGAGCCGCCTGGGCATGGCCCCGGCGCGCCGACGACGCTGGGCGCGCAAGTTGCTGCGCTTCGTCCGCGCCCTGGCCGACACCTGGCGCCTGCCCAAGCGCACCTTGGCATTGGTCTTCACCCTCACGTGCGCACACTGGTGCCTGCGCTACAGCGTGCTGTACCTGGTGTTGAAGGGCTTGGGCGTGGAACTGGCGTGGATTCCGAGCTTCCTGGTGCAGATGCTCGCGCTCAGCGCCGGGCAGTTCAGCCTGCTGCCCGGCGGCGCCGGCGCGGCGGAGCTGACTTCGGCGACCTTGTTGGCGCCGCTGGTGGGGAGTTCGACGGCGGCCGCGGCGATCCTGATCTGGCGCGCGGTTACCTATTACTTCTATCTGTTCGCCGGTGGGCCGGTGTTCGTCTGCCTGCTGGCGCGTCCGCTGTTGCAGCGCCGTCGTCGCCAGGCGGGTTGAGCACGGCCCAGAGCTCGGCGGCACCGGGAAACTCGGTACCATCCTCGGCGCTCAAGGCGCTGGGGTCGAAACGTGCCAGGCAGCCCTCGCCCAAGGTGGCGGGCAATGAAGCACCGGCCTTGTCACCAGGCGCCGCCATGGCTGTCCCTCGCCCGCAAACCTTAGTTGAACACCACGGTCTTGTTGCCGTGCACCAGCACGCGGTCTTCCAGGTGGTAGCGCAGGCCACGGGCCAGGACCATCTTCTCCACGTCACGGCCGAAGCGGACCATGTCCTCGATGCTATCGGCATGGCTGACACGCACCACGTCCTGCTCGATGATCGGGCCGGCGTCCAGCTCTTCGGTGACGTAGTGGCAGGTCGCGCCGATCAGCTTCACGCCACGCAGGGCCGCCTGGTGGTAAGGCTTGGCGCCGACGAACGACGGCAGGAAGCTGTGGTGGATGTTGATGACTTTCTCGGCGTATGCCTGGCACAGCTGTGGCGGCAGGATCTGCATGTAGCGCGCCAGCACCACGGCATCGGCGCCGCACTCCTCGACCAGACGCGAGACTTCGGCAAACGCCGGCTGCTTGTCCTGCGGATCGACCGGCACGTGGTGGAACGGAATGCCGTGCCACTCGACCATGCTGCGCAGATCGTTGTGGTTGGAAATCACGCATGGGATTTCGCAATCGAGTTCGTCGGTGTGCCAACGGTGCAACAAGTCGGCCAGGCAGTGCGACTCGCGGCTGGCCATCAGTACCACGCGCTTCTTCTGTGCCGAATCGGTGATCCGCCAGGTCATGGAAAACTCTTCGGCGATTGGCGCAAAGGCCTCGCGGAACGCATCGATACCGAACGGCAGGGATTCGGCGCGGATCTCATGGCGCATGAAGAACCAACCGCTCTGTTCGTCGGAGTGGTGGCTGGCCTCGGTGATCCAGCCATTGTAGAGGGCCAGGAAATTACTGACCTTGGCCACGATACCGACACGGTCGGGGCAGGCAATCACCAATCGATAGGTGCGCATGAGGAAAAACTCCAGAACTTCGCAAAGGCGCACATTCTAGCGAGCTGCCAGGAAAAACGCAGTAATGATCTGCCCGCCGATGCTACTCGGCCCTTGAGCAACAAAAGCCACAACGCTTTTCCCTTCATCCCACAAGGAAATGGCCATTGGCCGAGCGCTATGTAAATTTTTCTTAACCTTCGCCGTGATGAATACTGCCGCTGCTATTAATTGATGCAGGACTTTTTAATTGTTTACTTGAGAGTATCGCCTGTCTATTATTGGCCGCACTGTCTCTGTCAACGTATTAAGGAACTCTCCATGTCCCTGATCAACGAATACCGCGCCACCGAAGAAGCGATCAAAGAACTTCAGGCCCGTCTGGCCAACCTGTCGCAAGACGACAAGCTGAAGCAAGAACTGGAATTCGAAGGCAAGCTGCGCACCCTGATGGGTGAGTACTCCAAGTCGCTGCGTGACGTCATTGCCCTGCTCGACCCGGAAAGCAAACTGAGCAAGGCGCCACGTGCCGCCGTCAAGACCACCGCCACCAAGCGTGCGCGCAAGGTCAAGCAATACAAGAACCCGCACAATGGCGAGGTTATTGAAACCAAGGGCGGCAACCACAAAACCCTGAAAGAGTGGAAAGCCAAGTGGGGCGGTGATGTCGTAGAGAGCTGGGCCACCCTGCTCGACTGAGCCGCGATATCGCACATCGCTGCACAATGAAAACGCCGGCATTTGCCGGCGTTTTTGTTTGTCTGCTTATTTCACAGTTGGTAGTTCATTTTCAGCTGTCGGATATGTTCCAACCAGGCCGCCAGCACCTGCCGCCCCGCTTCGCTGGCCTCGCCCCAACTGCTCTGGCATGCCAGCTCGAAGTCACCGACAGTGGTTGGCGCGCCATACACCGGATCGGTCAGGCGTTGCTGACAGAAGCCATGCCAACGGGCACGCTCCTGTTCATCCAGGGTGTCGATGAAGTTGCGGGCGCGGTAGCGGAACAACAACTCCGGCAACCGCGCGTCGTCGAACATCCAGTGCTGCTTGCCCAATAGTCCTGGGTCTGTGTCACGCACTTGCTCGCTCAGGCGCTTGTCCCGGTCGCCAATAAATCCATCATACAACTGCTGCTCGGGATCCTCATTCGCTGCGAACCCTTCCTCCTGGAAGATGATCGCCAACTTGTCCTGCCATTGCGCCTGCTGATTTGCCAACTGCTCGCCACTTGACTGCAAGGCCGGCAAGTCGATGTCCAGGCGTTGCTGATCGTTAGGGCGCAATACCGATAAGGGGGCCAGCACTGGGCAACGGTTGATGTGCACCAACTTCAGTGGCACCGGTAGTTCGCCCTCGGCCATGTCTTCACGCCGCGTGTATAACCGCTGGCGCAAGGCTTCTGCACTTTCCTGGAGCAAGGGCCGGGTATCCTGTTGCAAGTCGCAGACAATCAATGCATTGCGATTACGCGGGTGCCAGGCCAAGGGCAGCACCACGCCGATATAGTTGCGCTGGGCCGAGAAACGCCCGGAAACATGCACCAATGGCTGCAACAGACGAATCTGTTCCATGACCTTGTGCTTACTGCGTAACTGGAACAACCAGTCGTACAACTTTGGCTGCTTCTGGCGAATCAGGCGCGCCAGGGCGATGGTTGCCCGTACGTCGGAAAGCGCTTCGTGGGCCTGGCCGTGATCCAGGCCGTTGGCCTTGCTCAGCAGCTCCAGGCGCAGGCTGGTACGTCCATCCTGCTGCGGCCACTCGATGCCTTCCGGGCGCAGGGCATAGGCGGTGCGCACCACATCGATCAGGTCCCAGCGGCTGTTGCCGCCCTGCCATTCGCGGGCATACGGGTCGAAGAAATTACGATAGAGGCTGTAGCGGGTGACTTCATCGTCGAAGCGCAGGGTGTTGTAGCCGGCGCCGCAGGTGCCCGGGCGCGACAACTGCTGGTGCACCCGGGTCATGAACTCGGCTTCGCCCAAGCCCTGGCTGGCCAGTTGCTGCGGGGTGATGCCGGTGACCAGGCAGGCCGCCGGGTGCGGCAGGATATCGTCGGAGGGACGGCAATAGAGGCTGATCGGCGCTTCGATCTCGTTGAGATCAAGGTCGGTGCGCACTCCGGCCATCTGCAACGGGCGGTCGCAGCGCGGGTTGATGCCGGTGGTTTCGTAGTCGTGCCAGAAGATGCTGGAGCTCACGGGGTCTTCCTGTAACAAGGTCGACCAGAGTCTAGCGGCCCAGGGCGGGCCTGGGCCAGCCTCAGGCGGAGGCGTTCAGCGGACGGAAGCTGAAATAGCCACGCAACGAGCGAACGAATTCGTCGTATTCAGTGGGGGCCTGCAGCAGCATGAAGCCTGCATCGTAATGCCCAGGGGTCTCGTCTTCACGGCACCACAGGCAACTGGCGGTCAGGTTGATGAACTGCGCGCCGCCACCGGCCAGGGGCACCCGCAGTTGCAGTTCGAAGTCCGGCCCCACCAGCACCGGCAGTTGGCTGATCAGCATCAGGCCGTCCTCGGAGGCATTGCCCAGATAGCCGATCTGTTGATCGGTGCAGCGGTTGTAGACCTTGAGTACGCAAGGCAACTGGTGACGTTCTATATGTCGCTCGATAAACATGATCGCAGTGAAATCCTGTACCTGGAGCCAGGAAGACAAGGTACTGGCGATAATCGTTACAACGTTTTAACAGCTTAGCCCAGCCCGACCCGCCGACTACATGAAATCATCGACACCTTCGGATTAACGCCAAGGTGTAGCGCTGACCGGCTTGGCCACCGCCGTGCCGCCGTCACGCAGGTGACCGAGCTTCTCCAGGGTCTGCAGACGGGCCTGGGCACGGTAGGCGTACTCGTTGCGTGGGTATTGCTGGATCAGGTACTGGTAGGTCTGGGCCGCGTCGACGTACAGTTTCTGCCGCTCCAGGCACTGGCCACGTAGCAGCGAGGCCTCCGGGTGGATGAACGGCCGCGCACGGCTGGTGCGGTCGACCTGCGACAGCTCCAGCATCACCCGTGCGCAATCGCCGCGGTCGTAGGCGCGGTAGGCGTTGTTCAGGTGGTGGTCCATGGACCAGCGGGTGCAGCCGACGACACTGGCCGCCATGGTCAAAACGATCAGGGTGCGCATGGGAATTCTCCTTTGATGGGCAGTGTATCGGCCTTTGCCGGCAAATCTTCACCGCCTTTTGCAAGCATACCCCTGCCGCTCAAATGCCACCCTGCCTTGCATGCCGGTAGTGCAACGGAACAATGACTACAACGCAATTGAGGAGTAGCCTGCTGCTGCGCTTCACTATAGGAGTCTGTGCATGACCATCCGCCGTACCAAAATCGTCGCCACCCTTGGCCCCGCCAGCAACTCGCCGGAAGTGATCGAACAGCTGATCCTCGCCGGCCTGGACGTGGCACGCCTGAACTTTTCCCACGGCACCCCGGACGAGCACAAGGCCCGCGCCCGCCTGATCCGCGAGATTGCCGCCAAGAACGGCCGCCACGTCGCGCTGCTGGGCGACCTGCAGGGTCCGAAGATCCGCATCGCCAAGTTCGCCAACAAGCGCATCGAACTGAAAGTCGGTGACAAATTCACCTTCTCCACCGCCCACCCACTGACCGAAGGCAACCAGGACATCGTCGGCATCGACTACCCCGACCTGGTCAAGGACTGCGGCGTCGGTGACGAACTGCTGCTCGACGATGGCCGCGTGGTCATGCGCGTCGAAACCGCCACCGCAGACGCCCTGCACTGCGTGGTGATGATCGGCGGCCCGTTGTCGGACCACAAAGGCATCAACCGCAAAGGTGGCGGCCTGACCGCACCGGCCCTGACCGAAAAAGACAAGGCCGACATCAAGCTGGCTGCGGAAATGGACCTGGACTACCTGGCGGTGTCGTTCCCGCGGGACGCCAGCGACATGGAATACGCCCGCAAGCTGCGTGACGAAGCCGGCGGCAGCGCCTGGCTGGTGGCCAAGATCGAACGCGCCGAGGCGGTGGCCGACGACGAGACCCTCGACCAGTTGATCCTCGCCTCCGACGCCGTCATGGTCGCCCGTGGCGACCTGGGCGTGGAAATCGGCGACGCCGAGCTGATCGCCATCCAGAAGAAGATCATCCAGCACGCCCGCCGCAACAACAAGGCGGTGATCGTGGCGACCCAGATGATGGAGTCGATGATCCAGAACCCGATGCCGACCCGCGCCGAAGTGTCCGACGTGGCCAACGCCGTGCTGGACAACACCGATGCGGTGATGCTGTCGGCCGAAAGCGCCGCCGGCGCCTACCCGATCGAAGCGGTACAGGCCATGGCCCGTATCTGCTCGGGCGCCGAAAAGCACCCGACCAGCCAGAAGTCCAGCCACCGCCTGCATACCACCTTCGAGCGCTGCGACGAGTCCATCGCCCTGGCGGCCATGTACACGGCCAACCACTTCCCCGGCGTGAAGGCGATCATCGCCCTTACCGAAAGCGGCTACACCCCGCTGATCATGTCGCGCCTGCGTTCGCACGTGCCGATCTTCGCCCTGTCGCCGCACCGCGCCACCCAGGCCCGTGCCAACATGTTCCGCGGCGTCTACCCGATCGCCTTCGATCCGGCCTCGCTGCCGGCCGACAAGGTCAGCCAGGCGGCCGTCGACGAGCTGCTCAAGCGCGGCCTGGTAGAGCAAGGTGACTGGGTGATCCTGACCAAGGGCGACAGCTACCACACCATCGGTGGCACCAACGGCATGAAGATCCTGCACGTAGGTGATCCGCTGGTCGGCTGATCCTGCTCCCGTTGGGGCCGCTTTGCGGCCCTATCGCGACACCAGGCCGCTCCTACAGGCGATCGCATTTTCCTGTAGGAGCGGCCTTGTGTCGCGAAAGGAGGGCAAAGCCCTCCCAGCTCACTCAGGCATGCTCGACGAACACATCGGCAAACACCTGCCCCCGCGGCACCCCGGCAATGAACAACCGCCGGGCAAACCGCTCGACACTCCCCGCGCCGCCGCACACCAGCGCCACCGTCTGCCGCGATGACGGCCGCAACCCCGCCAGCGCCTCATCCATCCGATCGGCCAAGACCAGCTCGACATTCACCCCCGCCATTTCAAGCAACGGCCCGTCCAGATAATGCCCAGCGCCATCGCGCGCCACATGCACCACCCTGATCTCCCCCCGATGCCCCTGGCGCAACGCCTCGCGCAAGATGCCCCACAACGGTGCCAGCCCGGTACCCGCCGCCAGCAGCCACAATGGCCGATCCTGCCAGTCCAGTTCATAATGCAAGGCGCCGCCGCGCAGTTCGCCAAGGCGTATCCCATCGCCAACCTGCAAGCCACGCGCAAGGTCGCAGAATGCGCCCGGCCGCTGGCAGTCGATATGAAACTCGAGAAAATCATCCTCCCCCGGCAGGCTGGCCAGCGAGTATGGGCGGGCCACCGTGCCCAGCCACAGCACCACATGCTGCCCCGCCTGATAGCGCAGCGTGTGCTGCGGTTTCAGCCGCAAACGCAGCACATCGCCAAACCAGTCCACCGCGCACACCCGCGCCGGCACGCCGTCGCGGTGCGGGTCGAACACCGCCACACGCAGGTCCTCGACTACCCGGCACTGGCAGGCCAGGCGCCAGCCCTGGGCGTGCTGGTCCAGCGCCAGGGCTTCGGGCAAGGCATCCACCGGCTGCCCGGCCAGGCAATGCACCAGGCAGGCATGGCAGCTGCCCGCGCGGCAGCTGTAGGGCACAGCGAGCCCGGCCTCGTTCAAGGCATCGAGCAGGTTGCTGCCAGACGGCACCACCCAGCGGCGCTCGCCCACGCAAAGTTCGGGCATGGTCGGTCTGTCTCCATCGTTCTTCGGGTCACTGTATGCCAAGCGCGCATTGGCAGCAAAAAGGATGCCCGCGCGGCAGCCGACCATGGTCCAGACCACCCGCAGGTGTTTCCCGCCGCGCAGCACGGTATACTGCCGCGCCTTTTTGTGCCGGCCCGACCAGCCGGCGCCTTGCCAGGCGTTCCTGACATACAGGTGTGCACTGTCGGAATGCCTTTTCGAATGTTCCCGTCTTTAAGAGGAGCGCGCTGCATGACCGTGATCAAGCAAGACGACCTGATTCAGAGCGTCGCCGACGCCCTGCAATTCATTTCGTACTACCACCCCGTCGACTTCATCCAGGCGATGCACGAGGCCTACCTGCGTGAAGAGTCGCCTGCCGCGCGCGACTCCATCGCCCAGATCCTGATCAACTCGCGCATGTGCGCCACCGGCCACCGCCCGATCTGCCAGGACACCGGTATCGTCACCGTATTCGTGCGCGTCGGCATGGATGTCCGCTGGGATGGCGCCACCCTGAGCGTCGACGACATGATCAACGAAGGTGTGCGCCGCGCCTACAACCTGCCTGAGAACGTCCTGCGCGCCTCGATCCTGGCCGACCCGGCCGGTGCCCGCAAGAACACCAAGGACAACACCCCGGCCGTCATCCACTACTCCATCGTCCCCGGCGACAAGGTCGAGGTCGACGTCGCCGCCAAGGGCGGCGGCTCGGAGAACAAGTCGAAGATGGCCATGCTCAACCCGTCCGACTCGATCGTCGACTGGGTGCTCAAGACCGTGCCGACCATGGGCGCTGGCTGGTGCCCGCCTGGCATGCTCGGTATCGGCATCGGCGGTACTGCCGAGAAAGCCGCGGTGATGGCCAAGGAAGTGTTGATGGAATCCATCGACATCCATGAGCTCAAGGCCCGCGGCCCGCAGAACCGCATCGAAGAGATCCGCCTGGAGCTGTTCGACAAGGTCAACCAGTTGGGCATCGGTGCCCAGGGCCTGGGCGGCCTGACCACCGTGCTCGACGTCAAGATCATGGACTACCCGACCCACGCCGCCTCGCTGCCGGTGTGCATGATCCCTAACTGCGCCGCCACCCGCCACGCCCACTTCGTGCTCGACGGCTCCGGCCCGGCCGAACTGGAGGCGCCGTCGCTGGACGCCTACCCGGAAATCGTCTGGGAAGCTGGTCCAAGCGCGCGTCGTGTAAACCTGGACGCCATCACCCCGGAAGAAGTCGCCAGCTGGAAGCCTGGCGAGACCATCCTGCTCAACGGCAAGATGCTCACCGGCCGCGATGCCGCGCACAAGCGCATGGTCGAGATGCTCAACCGTGGCGAAGAGCTGCCGGTCGACCTCAAGGGCCGCTTCATCTACTACGTCGGCCCGGTCGACCCGGTCGGTGACGAAGTGGTAGGCCCAGCCGGCCCGACCACCGCCACCCGCATGGACAAGTTCACCCGCCAGATCCTCGAGCAGACCGGCCTGCTGGGCATGATCGGCAAGTCCGAGCGTGGCCCTGCCGCCATCGAGGCGATCAAGGACAACAAGGCCGTGTACCTGATGGCCGTCGGTGGCGCCGCCTACCTGGTGGCCCAGGCCATTCGCAAGTCGAAGGTCCTGGCCTTCGCCGAGCTGGGCATGGAAGCGATCTACGAGTTCGAGGTCAAGGACATGCCGGTCACCGTCGCGGTGGACAGCCAAGGCGAGTCGGTACACATCACCGGCCCAGCGCTGTGGCAGGGCAAGATCGCCGAAAGCCTGGCGGTGGAAGTGAAGTAAGCCGCAACCCTTGCCTTGCAAATACCGCTCCTCAGGGAGCGGTTTTTTTTGCGCGCAGCTCGCTGATCATGATCAGTGAGATTTATATACCGCAGAGCCTGGCCTGCCTCTGACTCTAATGAGCCCTATCTCCCACAAAGGATAGACTCATGAACTACACACAACAGGCCAATCAATGGTTGCGCCGCTTCAAGGTCGAAGTCACCTCCAACTCCAACCGTCTCTTCGCCAATGGCCGCCAGCAGGTGCGCGTCAGTGTCACCCTGGAGGCTCGAGATGGACACACCATCAGCGATGCCTCGCTCGACAGCCTCAGGCTGTTCGTGCTCGATGACGACGGAATCGAGTGCGACCTTGAGCACACCGACCCCACCAAGCTTGGCCTCATGGCCAGCAGCACCCGCGACGAACGCTTCGAATACCATGGGCATGCCGGGCAGATACAGGCCAGGCGGCTGGACATGTTTTCGACCAGCAAGCGTCGCCACTTCTATGTAAGCACCACGCTGCCAGGCGGCTCGCTCTGCACCTTGTATGCACGCATCCAGAATGACGAACAGGTCTGGGTCGACACCCGCCGTGCACCGTTCGTGTCCTCGGTCACCCTCGAGCCTGTGACGCCTGTGCACCTGGATGAAACGCATTTTGCCCTGGACAGGGAAGATGCACACAGACAGACCGACTACGACCTGGATGTGTGGCACCTGCGCTTCGTCAACCCCAACTACCGAATTGCGGCCAACCGACATCTGAAACGCCCCGGTGTCGGCTATTTCAGCATCAAGACCGATGGCCATGTTTCCACGACACCCGTGGGCAGGCCCCAGTACATTACCAAGATCTACACCCTGCATGCCTTCGATGTGGGTACACAACCGCATTGGGTGTCCCTAGACAGGAAATACCAGCAAACGCTGACAGCCAAGCCCGACACCATGACCTTGCTGCGTGCTCGCCTGACAATCCGCAGAAGAGTGGTCCTCGACCGGCAGTTCGACAGCATCTGGGCCGTGATCGACCAGCATGGCAACGAACACCTGATCAAGTTCCTGCCTGAGGACGACGGCAACACCATCCGCTTCACCACCCAGTTGTAATGCCACGGCCTGCGCACACTTTTTCGGACACCCGCCCATGATCAATACCCCACTGCACTCTCAGGCAAGCAATTTTCTCGATTGCCTGAAGACCGGCGTGGACAACCGCACTGGCCAGTTCACCCTGGCCCTTGCCCTGCCACTGCCACCGGCCAACCAACTGTGCGGCCCCACGCTCACCCCCACCCTGTCGTTCAGCACCTTGGGCTCGATGCTCAACAACGGCTTCGGCCTAGGCTGGAGCCTGGGCCTGTCACAGCTGTACATGGACCAGGACGGCACACGCCTGAGCCTGGCCAGCGGCGAACAGTTCGCCATTGACCTGGATACCTCCAGTTTCGCCATCGACAGCCAACTGGCGTTTCTCGACCAGAAGCTCAAAGCCCTGCGGCTCACCCAGTTGGCGGACGGCAGCTTGCAAGTTGAGCGCAAATCCGGCGACAGCGAAATCCTGCGCCAACAAGGCAACAGCCCTCACTTTCTGCTCGAAGAGCTGCGTTCCCCCGAGGGCCGAAGGCTGTTCATCGATTGGCTGCCGTTCGCGAACGGCGGGTTCATGCTCCATCAGATCCGCGACGAACAGCGGGTCCTGCTCGACTTGGCGTTGCTGGGCGATGAACTGCACCTGCGCCTCGACCCCGACAGTGAGCAGGCCGCCACCTGGCAGCTACGCCTGAGCAACGAACGCCTGACCGAGATCCACTTGCCGGGCATCCCGATGCCCCTGCGGATCGATTACGACAGCATCGACCTGCCCACCGGTCAATCACTGCTGCTGCCCAGCAGCGTGCACAGCCCCTTGGGCGGACGCGACATCATCCACTGGGCCACGGACCACGAAGGGCACCACTTGCCCAGCGGCGCGCCTTTTCCCTTCCTGCCCCGGGTGGCGCTCTGGAGCCATGCCAGCAACGGCCCCGAAAGCGAATTGCACCAGGCCTATCAATGGATCGGCACCAGCAACTTCCTGGGGTTCGGCAGTGATCAGGCTTTCCAGTGGCAAAGCGGCCAGGACAACCTCTACCAGGTGCAAAGCGACTACCACTACCAAGTGCAGATCACCCGCAGCGATGCCCAGGGCCAGACGCTGGAAACCCTCACCAGTACCTGGAACCGCTTTCACCTGCCTACACTGGAAACTTCACGCCGAGGTACGTGCGAGGTGCGTACCCAGACCCGCTATGGCCTCGACCCGCAACTGAGCTGGGAACAACAAGCCGCCAACTGCCAACTGCCCCACGAGGTCACCACCACCTGGATCGACCATGCCCGCGAGGGCGCCAGCCGCAGCGAACGCAGCACCTACCAGTACGATGACTTCGGCAATCTGTTGCTGGCTACCCGGCCGGATGGGCTCAACGAAACCTGCGAGTACTATACCGCGGCAGGCGAGCCCGGTTGCCCCGCCGATCCCCGAGGCTGGGTGCGCCACCTCAAACGCAAGACCCTGGTCCCAGCCTCCACACAGGGCGCGGTAATGCCCCAGGTGGTCGACTACACCTACCTGGCATTGCCCTCGCAACTCGAAGGCATGCCGCCACTGATCGTGTTGGCCAGTGAGCAGGGCGTCGCGAGCTGCACCGAACAGACCTACGTCACCGAGCCCGGGCCACGGTATGGGCGAATAGAGCAACGCCGCCACACCTTGAACGGTCTTGCCACCACCACGCAGTTCCAGTATGAGCTGGACAACGACACGCTGGTGACCCAGATCACCACCGTCGGTTTCGAGCAAACACCCGAGAGCCGATCCAGCGAACGTTTCGCCCAGTCGCTAAGGACCGGCCTGACCACCTGGGAACAGACCGACTCGGGCACCCTGACACGCTACGAATACGACGGGCTCGGCCGTATCACCCGCACAGTGCTGGCCGCGGACAGTGCCTTCGAGCGTGAGCGCACGGTGCGCTATCACCTGCACGACACCTTGGCCAGCGAGGTCCGCACCGACCAGGCCCAGCCGCTGCTGATCGAGCAGACCGACATCAATGGCGGTCGCCAACGCTCCTGGCTGGATGGCGCGGGGCGTGTAGTGCGGGTCGAGCGTGAAGACCTCGATCACGCCCCCGGTGTCTTTCGTGAAGTAGCCAGGACCACCTATGACGCCCAGGGCCGTGAGATCAGCCAGACCGCGCAGGACTGGCTGCCTGAGCAAGCCGAACCGCTGACCCTGACCCAGACCACCGCCTATGACGACTGGGGACAGCCAGCAAGGACCGTCACCGCCGACGACCTGACCACCCACCTGCTCTACGACCCGATCGAACGGCGCAGCGAGCAGTGGCAAACGGCCGGCGAGCTCAAGGGGCCAACCCAGGTAACTCAGTTCAACAGCGCGGGCAGTCCGATCGAACAACACTACCTCGACAGCGACGGCGTGCAGGTGCGCAGCCTGATCCTGCAACGCGATGGCTTCGACCGGGTCATCGAGCAACGCCTGCTGCAACCGGAAATGGCCGATATCGTCACGCGACAGCGCCACGACGAATATTCGCGTGTCATCGAGCAACAGCTCGCCGATGGTGCCCGGCTGAGCTGGAGCTTCGCGGCTCACAGCGACGGCGCGCATCCCGAATCCCTGAGCCTGACCCCTGCCGACAGCACGGACACCCTGCCGCTCACCCTCGGCCGGCAGACCTTCGATGGACTCGGTCGCCAACTGACGGTAGAGACGGGTGGGCGCATCACCCATTCGCACTATCGCGCCGGGCAACTGCCGCCGAGCGGGAACACCCTGGCCGACGGTACGCGCCTGGCATTCCTCTATGAACCACAACTGGACAATGCCCTGCTGGCCACCGAGATCAATGACCAGCCCGGCGAGCAGCTGGAATACCATCCACGCCTCGGCACACCGAGCCATGCCAGCAGCGCGCAGGATAGCCTGCGGTGGCACCTCAGCCCTGCCGGACAGACTCAGCTCGAAGCCTGGAAAATCGATGGCCAGACCTATAACAGCACCTGGCGCCATTCGCTCAACGGCCTGGTGCTCGGTGTCACCGATGCGGCGGGGACCGAGCATGTGCGCCACTACGATGCCCAGGGCCGGCTCTCGCGCCTGGAGGTCGGTAATGTCGAAACCTGCTTCAGCTACGATGCCTTTTCCCGCCCGGCGGTCCTCACCAGCCGCGACAGCGAAAGTGGCCGGCAACTGATCCGGCAACTGGACTACGATCGCATGGGCCGCGAAGAGCGCTGTACCTTCACGGTCAGCGGCGCGGGTGAAACCCGGACCTATGTGCAGACCCTGGCCTATTCCGGCCTCGACCAGGTCGTTGCCCGGACCTGGGACGATGGCGAGCAAACCGCCGAGGAGACGTTCGCCTACGACCCGCGCGGGCGGCTGGAGCGCCATACCGCGAACAGCACTGCGGCGGTCGAGGATCCGTATGGCAACCTCGTCGTCGAGCAACATTTCACGTTCAACGCCTTCGATGGCTACAGCCAGGTGCTCAGCACCTTCGCCGACGGCAGCGAAGACTTGAGCCTGTACAGCTATGCCGCCGATGACCCGACCCAGGTCCTGTCGATCAGCCACAGCCACGCCAGCTGGCCGGCGCTGATCGAGCTGAGCTACGACGACTGCGGTCGGGTCATCGCCGACAGCCTGGGCCGACGCATGCACTGGGACCACCAGGACCGCCTGACCCGGGTCGAGCTGGACAGCCGATATTGCGACTATCGCTACCGCCCCGACGGCCACCTGTGCGACCGGGTACTGGACGACGTGCTCGAACGCACCTTCTTCAGCGCCGGCCAGGCCACGCATATCCAGCAGGGCGACACGCGCCTGGAGATCGCCGGCAAGGATGGTTCACCGTTTGCCCTGAGCATGCTGGCCGAAGGCATTCGCCGCACCACGCTACTCGGTTGCGATGGCCAGGGCAGTGTGCGCCTGGAGGCCGATGACGATACACGCAGCCGACGTTATGGCACCCACGGCCAGACACAGAGCGACAGCGTATTTGGCTACACCGGTGAGCGGCGCGAAGCGCTGACCGGCTGGCACATCCCCGGCGGCTATCGCCCCTACGACCCAGTACTGATGATGTTCCTCTGCCCCGACGACGAAAGCCCGTTCGGTCGAGGCGGCATCAACGCCTATGCCTATTGTGGCGGCGACCCGGTCAACCGGATCGACCCGGATGGCCATAGCTGGGTGAACTGGGTCGGCCTAGCCTTTGGCGTGCTCGCCACCCTCGCCAGCATCGGCACCGCGGCTCCCGTCCTCGCCGGCTGGTTCACCGGCAGCCTTGGCGTCTTCACCCTCAATAGCGCACTGGCGGTCAGCTCTTCTCTGCTCGGTACAGTATCCCTGGGCACCGGGGTCGCCTCCCTGGCGCTGGACATCAGCGGCAAGCACGAGCAAGCCGCCAGCATCCTCGGTTGGATATCGCTGGGCACGGGTGTTGCCAGCGCCGTGCTGGGCATGTTGCCCACCATGGCGAACAGACTGCAGCACCTGACCAGCCACACTGCGAACAAGAGATCCTCGTTCAAACCGTTCAAAGTCGGCCCCGGCGGCAAAGAGCGGCCTGCCAGCGTGCTCTATGGCCGCCACAGCAACTCGCAAGACGTCGCCTTTGTGCCCGACCTGTTCCAGGAAGGCATGCCTGCTCTGGTCACCCATGGCAGCCCGCTGGGCAAATTGATGAACGCCCAGGGTTTGGCCGACGAGGCTGCCAGCGTCGCACGCCATATCATTTCCCCAAGGTTGGCGCAGATGGGTTACCCAGACGGTGAAAAAATCGTGCTGGTTGCCTGCTGGGGAGGAAAAAGCGGTGCCGCCCAAGCCATCGCCAACGAACTGCAACGCCCGGTCAGGGCCTTTTCACGAAAACTTGCGGTAAAAAGCCTGGCCTCGTTGCAATCGAACCGGCGCATCGCTCCAACCGCTCAAGGCAGCAATGCTCTGACGTACAAGGCATCGCCATGGCGCCGGCTGATCAGCGAGCCGCAGTTCACCGACAACCCGAGATACCGCCTTGCCAGGCACATCACCTACCACCCGCTCTAGACCCGTTAAAGCGCTGTGGCCCATGCAACGGCCACAGGCCGCTCCCTGCACCATGAAAGGAGCCACTGCGCGAGCAATATGTACCGCTTGCTCAACGCCTTCTCCGACTCAAATAAGGCCTCCATTCCTACCGAGACCTTCCTCAATGAACAACACCAGCAAAGCCAATCAGTGGTTGCGACGCTTCGAACTGAACATCACCTCCAACTCCCGTCGGGTCTATGCCAACGGCCGTCAGCAGGTGGAGGTCACCGTCACACTCGAACCGGGCACCGGGCACCGGGCAGAGCATTTCCCAGCAAAGTCTCGACTCCCTGCTCCTGGTACAGATCGATGACGAGGGAAACCCACGAACCCTGGATCATCCCTACCTGCATGCCCATCAGCAGCGTGATAAGCGCTTCGTCTACCACCATGCCTCTGGACACGCACCCAGTCCTCTGCTGGCGTCATCGCCAAAGACCCTTCACCGACGCTTCTACGTGACCTCCAAGTGTCCAGGCGGCACCCTCAGTCAGATACACGCCACCATCCAAATGGATGAGTCGCATTCCTTCGTCACCGATACCGGGCCGTTCCAATCCTCGGTGATCATCGAATCCATTGCACCGCCCCCTGCGCACCAAGGGCTTTTCCACCTCAAGGCCGAATCGCCGCTCAAATACAAACGTTCCAGCCTGAATTACTGGGATGACGAGTTCGAAGAAACCGTCAGTTACTTCGGATTCTCCGATCCGAAAGATGTGATGGTCGAAAGCCAGGCATTGGCTACCCCTTCCGCCGCTCCAGTTTATGAAGCAAACGGCTGGGATCACGCGCTTATTTCCTTCGAATTTACCAACGACTACAGCTATCACCGCAGCGTTACCGTCCACGGGACAGGCCAACCGTTCGAGTTGCGCTCCCCGGACTCGGGCCGGATCTATCGCGATCGCCCCAACCACATGCTGATTCACCAGCACGCCAGACGCATCTATAACGCGCACTACAACGATGCCTACACGAAACCCAGTGTCTGGTCAGTGGTGGACCAGCATGGCAACGCCTACGAAGTCGAATTTCTGGTCGCCGAGGTTGGCAAGCACCTGTCTTTCACGGTGAATGAGCGCAACGCCTGACTTTACCAATCCGATGCCTGGACACCAGGCATCGCTCCCCTTGCCAAACGAAAACGCCCCATGTCCTCTCTTCATACACAGGCCGGTAATTTCCTGGATTTCCTGAAGGCCGGCGTGGATAACCGCACCGGCCAATTCACCCTGGCGATCACGCTGCCGCTTCCCCCGCCAACCAATTCCACGCCCTGCGCTGTCAATTACCCTGGCATTTTCTGTGCTGGGCTCGAGTGTCAGCCGAGGATACGGACTCGGCTGGACCTTCGGGTTGTCCGACTTCGACCTGACGTCCCTGTGTCTTGGCTCGGGCGAGCAGTACGCCATCGACCAGGACGCCTCCACATTCGCCGTCGATACCCCGTTGATATTCATCGACCAAAAACTCAAGACCCTACGGGTTACCCCGCAGGCAAATGGCGATTATCGGGTGGACAAGCAGTCCGGTGACTGCGAGATCCTGCGCTAGCAGGACGACAGTGGCCGCTACCTGGTCGAGGAGATGCACGCCCCCGAAGGGCATCGCCTGTTCATCGACTGGCTGCCATAGCACAACGGTCACTCCATCCTCGAGCGCATCCGCGATGAACAACGCGACCTGCTCCAGGTGGAGTCACTGGACGATGAAGTGCAACTGATCCTCCATCCACACACCCCTCGCGCCGCCTGGTCTTGAGCAATGATCGCCTGGGCGATGCGCTGGCCAAGGCCATGAAAGGCCCCCTGCAATGGCAATTCACACCGTCCGGCGCAGCGCAGGCGGACACCTGGGACGATCCGTGATCCGGTACGTATCGTCCTGCGTGAGATAGCGCCTCGCCTGAGCGTTCTTCCCGGCGACGTCCCCATCGTCCTGCTCGCCTGCCATGGCGGCAAGAGCGGTGCGCCACAGCAGATTGCCAATGCCTTGCGACGACCAGTGTATGGCTATGACCAGGCGATCTTCGTCAAACGTACCGCTTGGATGCAACACCTATGGGTCGATGACGCAGGCACATCGATCCCCACGCAGCAGGGCGAAACCGCATGTGCTGGGAACACTCGCCGCAGATCACGAGCTGGCGGCGGGACGACTGTATTTCCCCCGCAAGTAGGCCGGCGCCTGGCTCAGACTGGCAGGGCCTTGAGCCAGAAGGACACGATCTTCGTGGACTGCACCGGTTCGTCGAGGTCCCGCCAGGCGTGCGTGGTGCGCAGCGACGGCTCCTGCAGGAAGCCTCGATTGCGCCAAAATCCCTGCAGCGGCTTGTAGTCCACTGGCCGTTGCGGATGCCTGGCCGGGCGCTCGACGGTGCAGAACGCACAGGCATCGAACTCGACCAGCTTATGGGCATAGGCCTCGCGCTCGATGAAGAACCGTACGCCCAAACCCTGGCCGCGATACGCCGGTAGCAGTACCGAGCCGCCAAAATAGTAGACCGACGCCGGGTCCCGCCCCTGGACAAGGAACGGTTGCTGGAAGTCGGCCATCGCCTCGACCAGCGGCAGGCTCGTTGCGGCACCGACCACCTGACCGCCGTCCACGGCCAGCACCACCAGGCTGCGGCCCGAGTCGGCGTAGCGGCCAAGGTGGTCCGTTTCATGCTCCAGCGAACCGTCATAGAGATAGGGGAACTCGCGCAACGCCGTCAGGCGCAAGCGTGCGAGATCCTCGATGTAGGGCGCGATGGCCGCGCCATGCAGCAGGCGTATTTCCATGGAGGCGGTCGTCTGGTTGCGGTGGATGCGCGCCCGGCCAAGCCGGGCCTGAGCGCAAACCCTAACACCGGTATCGCAACCGGCCCTTGCCCCTGCGCGACAGGTATTTCTCCGTGACCGTAGTTGCAATGGCGGGCACCGGCTACGCCGGTGTTCGCGGCGGTGCGGCGGTCCGAAAAGCCCGCTCACACAGTGATCAGGCCAGCTTGAGCCATTTCAGCAAAACCGGTGCCCTGCGATGGAGGCCTACTGGATACGCGTCCCCAGCACCTTGAGAAACGCCGCCAGCCACGCCGGATGCGCAGGCCAGGCTGGCGCCGTCACCAGATTGCCATCGACATGCGCCTGGTCCACCGCGATATCCATGAAAATGCCACCGGCCAGGCGCACCTCCGGCGCACAGGCCGGGTAGGCGCTGCACTTGCGCCCTTCCAGCACCCCGGCCGCCGCCAGCAACTGCGCGCCGTGGCACACCGCGGCAATCGGCTTGCCGGCATGGTCGAAGGCCCGGATCAGCTCCAGCACCTTGTCATTTAGCCGCAGGTACTCCGGTGCCCGGCCACCAGGGATCAGCAGCGCGTCGTAGCTTTCGGCGCGCACCTGGACGAAGTCGTAGTTCAGGGCGAAGTTGTGCCCGCGCTTCTCGCTGTAGGTCTGCTCGCCCTCGAAATCGTGGATCGCCGTGCGCACCGTCTGCCCGGCGATCTTCTCCGGGCACACGGCATGGACGGTATGGCCGACCATGGCCAGGGCCTGGAACGGCACCATCACCTCGTAGTCCTCCACATAGTCGCCCACCAGCATGAGAATCTTCTTCGCCGTCATCGCATCCACTCCATCGGTTGTCTGGGAACAATTCCAGCACGATAGTCTGCTTTGCGTAACGGCGATATACGTCGCTAGTCGCGGCGGTCGAGCAGATTGGCCACCAGCCGGTCCAGCCAACCCCACAGGCGTTGCTGCACCCGGCGCCACAACGGCCTGGCGTGCCAGCGCGCCAGGTCGACTTCCAGGCTCTGGGCGAAGTCGCGCTCGAAGCTGGCCGCCACCGCGGCGGTCAGCGGCGGATCGAGGGCCTCGATGTTGGCCTCGAGGTTGAAGCGCAGGTTCCAGTGGTCGAAGTTGCACGAACCGACGCTGACCCAGTCGTCCACCAGCACCATTTTCAGATGCAGGAAACACGGCTGGTACTCGAAGATCCGCACCCCGGCGCGCAGCAGCCGCGGGTAGTAGCGATGCCCGGCATAGCGCACCGCCGGATGGTCGGTGCGCGGGCCGGTGAGCAGCAGGCGCACGTCGATGCCCTTCTGCGCGGCCCGACGTAGCGAGCGACGCACGCTGAAGGTGGGTAAAAAGTATGGCGTGGCCAGCCAGATGCGTCGCTGGCCACTGTTCAGCGCCCGCACCAGCGCATGCAGGATATCCTTGTGTTGGCGGGCGTCGGCATAGGCCACCCGGCCCATGCCCTGACCCTGGGCCGGAACCTGGGGCAGGCGCGGCAAGCCGAAGCCCTCCGGCGGACGCCAGGCAGTACGACGCTGGTTGGCGTGCCACTGGCGGTCGAACAGCAATTGCCAGTCGGTGACGATCGGCCCCTGCATGCGCACCATCACTTCATGCCACTCGCTGGTGTCCTGGTCGGGCGTCCAGAACTCATCGGTGACACCGGTGCCACCGACCACCGCCCAGCGTTCGTCCACCAGCAGCAGCTTGCGGTGGTCGCGGTACAGGTTGCGAAAACCTCGGCGCCAGCGCAGGCGGTTGTACCAGCGCAGGTACACACCGGCCGCCAGCAATCGCTCGCGCAGCACCGTGGGAAACGCCAGCGAGCCATAGTCGTCGAACAGGCAGCGCACCCGCACGCCACGCTGGGCCGCCTGCTCCAGGGCCTCGACCACCGCCTCGGCGCAGGCACCGCCCTCGACCAGGTACAGCTCCAGGTCGACCTGGAACTCGGCGCGCACGATCGCCAGGAGCATGCGCGGGAAAAATTCGGGGCCATCGATCAACAGTTCGAACTGGTTGCCATCCCGCCAGGGGAAGACCGGCCCCGGCATGTCAGCGAGCGGTGAAGATCAGTACCGCGCTCACCGGCACCGACGGGTTGATCGACTTGAGCCCGGCCAGCTTGCGCAGGTTTTCCAGGCCCGGCAGCAAGCCGAAATCCGCCGCGCGCAGGATCAGCGGCTCCAGGGTCACCACCTGGAAGCGCCGCTCGTCCAGGCGCGTGGCCAGCAGCAGGGTGTTGTAGCTGCGGGTCTGGCCATGCAGGGTCACGCTCACCGGCAGGCGCAGTTCCAGCTGGGCACCGTCGGCCAGGTCGTTGATCGGGTGCAGGTCGATCTGGGCCTGCACCTTGGCCTCGGGGAACTGCTCGAAGGCGAACAGGTTGTCGCGCATGCGCTCGTCACGCAGCGGAATGCCGCTACTGATCGAGTCCATCTCGATGCTTACCTCGGCCGCGCCCTTGCGGTCGACCTTGCCGTGCAGCACCAGGAAACGGCTGACCTCGGCGATATTGCCGTTCTTGCCGGTGACGAACGACAGCCGTGAGGATTCGCCGTCCAGGTGCCAGTTGGCCTGGGCGGGCAGGCCCACGGCCATGAACAGTGGAAGCAACAGGGTGGGCAACAGGCGAGACGGCTTGAACATGTGAAATCCTGTGAATCGAAGCCGTCAACCTTACCCCCACGGTTTCATGGCAGCAAGCGGCAGCCCTCCCGCGGGCCTTGCCAGGCGGCCTGGTTGCGCCGGCCAAGGCCCGCGGCGGTGACCAGGTGCCGGTCGCTGTCTTCCTCCAGCAGCCCAAGGGGCAGGTACTGCTTTACATAGCCCCGGCAGTAGGCTGCGTCGAAGCCCATGACGAATCGGCACGAGCAGTACTCCTTGGCCGAGTACGCCGAGAGGATGCCAGGAAAATCCGCCAGTGCCTGACGCTCATGCCAGGCCCAGGCCAGCAACGCCAGCAACGGCAACAGCAGCAACCGCCTCATGCGCCCTCCCCGGCCACGGTGGTCAGCACGCGCTTGAGCAGTTCGTTGTGGCTGAAGCTGGCGTCGCGGTCATCGGCATAGCGCACGATCACCAGTTTCTGCGCCGGCAACACGTACAACGCCTGGCCCCAGTGGCCGAGGGCAGCGAATGCATCGGCTGGGGCGTCCGGCCAGGGCCGCGGCTGGCCGGGCAAGGGCTGGTTCAGCCACCAATGGCCACCGGGGTTGGCCTCGCCGGGAGCAGGCTCGGCAGCCGCGAACAAGGTACGATTGAACGCCACCCAGTCCGCCGGCAGCAGTTGCCGATCGCCCCAGCGCCCGTCGCGCTGCATCAGCAGGCCGATGCGCGCCAGGTCTCGGGCACTCAGGTACAGGTACGAGGAGCCGACATAGGTGCCCGCGCCGTCGCGCTCCCAGACCGCGCTCTCGATGCCCAGCGGCGTGAACAGCGCCTGCCAGGGGTAGTCGCTGTAGTCCTGCGCATCGAGCATGCCACGCAGGGTCGCGGCCAACAGGTTGCTGTCGCCGCTGGAGTAGACAAAGCGCTGGCCAGGCGGGCTGTCGGCCGGCCTCGCGGCGGTGAAGGCCGCCATGTCATCGCGGCCCCGGGTGTAGAGCATGGCCACCACCGAGGACTTCAACGGCGCATATTCATAGTCTTCCTGCCAGGCCAGGCCGCTGGCCCAGTGCAGCAGGTCGGCCAGGCTCAGGTTGGGATGCCGCTGCAAGGCCGGGTAATAGCGCGCGGCGGGATCGTCCAGCCTGAAGCGCCCTTGGCCATGGGCCACGCCCAGGAGCGTGGCCAGCACGCTCTTGCTCACCGACCAGGTCAGGTGCGGGGTGTCGGCGCGGGTGGGCGCGGCGTAGCGTTCATGGAGGATGCGGCCATCGCGGATGACCAGCAAGGCATCGGTGCGAATGCCGCCGCGCTCGGCACCGCGCGAGGCAAAGGCATAAGCGTCGACGGCTCGCCAGTCAAGAGCGCTGTGGTCGACTGGCCATTGCGCGGTGGGCCAGTCTTCGGCCCAGGCCGGCGTGACGAGCATGATCAGGGCAAACCAGAGTGCCTTCATGGGACGCATCTGCCTGGGGCTGCCTGGCAGCCCGGATTCAAAGGTCCCCACAGTCTCTCAGGCTTTCATGACAATCCAGCGGCGGCCCAGGCCTTGGCCAGGCGCTGGTCGCGGGCGGCAGTGGCCAGGGCCAGCACGCCCTGGTCGCGTTGCCACAACTGCGCCCACTGCCCGGGGCCGTTGGCCAGGGCCTGGTCGATCTCGCCGCGCAGCCCCTGGAACTGGGCAAACAAGCCACCCAGCAGCAAGTGGCAGGCAACGCTGTCGGCGCATTGCCGGCTGCCCTCGGCACAGCCGGCCAGCAGCGCCACCAGGCGCAAGCGCAAGCCCTGCGGCCAGCCACATTCCTGGGCGACACCATGCAGCCAGGCGACCAGCGCGGCGAGCACATACAGGTCTTCGAGGGAGCGGAACGGCTTGACGTAGGCATCCCAGCCATCGCCGGCAAGCAGTTCGCAAGCGGCGCCCTGCAAAAGCAGGCGACCGTGCCCCACCTCGGGCATCAGCGGCAAGGTCGGCAAGGCTTCCAGGATCACGCCGGGCTCGCCCGGGTAGACCACCGCCAGTTGCAGCCGGGGCGACTCGCCCGGTTCTTCGTGGCGCGCCGCCACCAGCAACCACTCGGCCTCAAGGCCGGCCGTGACGAAGTCCTTGCTGCCGGTCAGGCGCAACCCATCGAGGCGGGTATGCATGTCCGCCGGGCGCACGCTGCGCCGTTCGGTCGCGCACAAGGCGCCAAGACTGGCCGGCGCGCTGGGCCAGAGCACCCGCAGCGCCGCCTGGTAGCCGAGCAGAAAGGCCAGGCCGGGGGTGGCCATGGCCCGGCCACCGAGCACTGCCAATTCGAACGGGGCCGCCGTGCCCAGGCGCGCCAGCAGCGCCGCGTAGGTTTCACCGAGGGTCGCCGCCAGCGGCACCCGCAGCGGGTCGTTGAGTCGTTGCAACCAGGCCATCGCAAGCTCCTTTTGAAAGGGGTGTCACGCAAGCATCACCAAAGATTCACGGGGGTGACACCACGCGTACCTAGGCTGACTTTGCACAACAAAGCCGACCGGCCGCAACCCTTTGGCTGGCTTATGGAGACTCGCAATGACTCGGATCGCTCGCTCTGGCGACAAAAGCACTGAACGCCGTCTGCAAGCCGAACGCCTGGTCGGCGCCGCGGCCCTGCAGGAAGCACAGGCCCTGCGCTTCAAGGTGTTCAGCGGCGAATTCAAGGCCAAGCTCAAGGGCGCCGAACACGGCCTGGACATGGACGACTATGACATCCACTGCCGCCACATCGGCGTGCGCGACCTGGGCACCGGCCAGTTGGTCGCCACCACCCGCCTGCTCGACCACCAGGCCGCCAGCAGCCTGGGGCGCTTCTACAGCGAAGAAGAGTTCGCCCTGCATGGCCTGTTGCAACTGCAAGGGCCGATCCTCGAACTGGGTCGCACCTGCGTCGACCCAGGCTACCGCAACGGCGGCACCATCGCCGTGCTCTGGGGCGAACTGGCCGAGGTGCTCAACGAAGGCCGCTACAGCTACCTGATGGGTTGCGCCAGCATCCCCATGCAAGACGGTGGCGTGCAAGCCCACGCGATCATGCAGCGCCTGCGCGAACGCTACCTGTGCACCGAGCACCTGCGCGCCGAGCCGAAGAACCCGCTGCCGAGCCTGGCCTTGCCGAACAACGTCATCGCCGAGATGCCGCCGCTGCTCAAGGCCTACATGCGCCTGGGCGCGAAGATCTGCGGCGAGCCATGCTGGGACCAGGACTTCCAGGTCGCCGACGTGTTCATCCTGCTCAAGCGCGACGACCTTTGCCCACGCTACGCCCGTCACTTCAAGGCGGCGGTCTGATGCCGGGCCTGCGGGCAAGCGCCCGCCTGCTGCGGTTGTGCCTGGTGTTGCTCCTGGGGCTGGCCATGGCCAGTATCATCGCCCTGGGCGAGCGCCTGGGCTTGAACGCCTCGCTCGAACGCCGCCAGCGCTGGACACGGATGTTCATGGGGCGCCTGGTCGCCGCCCTGCCCTTCGACATCCAGATCCAGGGCGGCCTGCCACGACAGCCGATGCTGTGGGTCTGCAACCATGTGTCATGGACCGATATTCCCCTGTTGGGCATGCTCACCCCGCTGTCGTTCCTGTCCAAGGCCGAGGTGCGCCAATGGCCAGTGGCTGGCTGGTTGGCCGAAAAGGCCGGCACCCTGTTCATCCGCCGTGGCGGTGGCGACGCCCAGCGCCTGCGCGAGCAGATCAGCGACCAGTTGCGCGAACAACGGCCGCTGCTGATCTTCCCTGAAGGCACCACCACCGACGGCCGTGCCTTGCGTACCTTCCATGGTCGCCTGCTGGCCGGGGCCATCGATCGGGGTACGCCACTGCAACCGGTGGCGATCCAGTACCTGCGCGAGGGCCAGCCGGACCCGCTGGCGCCGTTCATTGGCGAGGATGACCTGGTGTCACACCTGCTACGGCTGTTTGGCCAGGACCGCGGCGAAGTCGTCATCCACCTGCTGCCGCCCATCGGCAGCGAGGGAAAGGAGCGCGCGGCGCTGGCATTTCAGGCACAACAGGCGATTCAGCTGGCTTTGTTCGGATGCGAGGAGGTCGAGCCGCGTCGATTGGTGAGGGCGGCTTGAGGCAGAAGAGCACGCCTGGGCCGTGACAGGCGCTTGCTGGCCGAAGGGATCGCAGTCAGAGCCCCCAGCCTCTAGTCCTTTCTCCCCGCGGCGGCGAACGCCTGCAACTGCGGATAGAACTCGCGAAAATCCCCCAGCAACGGCTCATACAGGCGTTCCAGCTCCGGCATCACGCCAGCCATGCCCTCAGGGCGCGACAAGCGCCGGGCAATCCCGCCGAACACTTGCTCCAACGTGGCGAAATCCCCGTAGGCCCCTAGCCAGTCATCCTCGGCCATGAAGGGTGCGATGCGTGCCAGCCGTCCTGGCAACACCGGTTCGGCCAGCAGCACCTTGTAGAAAGCATCGGTGAACTGCGCCAGCGGTTGCTGCGCATAGTCGCTCCAGTGTCGCGCCAGACAATGGTCGAAGAACACATCCAGGACGATGCCGGCAAAACGCCGCCGCTCCTGCGGAAAACGCGCCAGCGCCGCCAGCACCACGGGATGGCTATCGGTGTAGCTGTCGATATGCCGATGCAAGCGGATCGCGGCTTCCAGCATGGGCGGGAAGCGCCCCTCGAGCGTGCCCTTGACGAAATCGCCATACAGGCTGCCAAGCAATTGCTGGGGCGCGGGGCCGCCCAGGTGCAGGTGTGCGAGGTAGTTCATGGCGCCAGTCTAGCACCGTGCCCTGCTTCGCCGGCAGGCGCCGATATAGCGTTTGATGCTCGGCTCAGGCCACTTTGGTCTTTGTATATCGTCAAATATCGATATATATTTCGCCCCATCGCGATATAGCGTTACATACCCCGAGCCCAGCCATGCCACTCGATCTCGACGAAATCATCAAAGCCCTGTCGCACCCCGTGCGGCGCGACATCCTCAGTTGGCTCAAGGACCCTGCGACGCAGTTCCCCGACCAGCAGCACAGCACCGAGCATGGTGTCTGCGCCGGACAGATCGACCGACGCTGCGGTCTTTCGCAATCGACCGTCTCCGCCCACCTGGCGACCCTACAACGCGCCGGCCTGATCAGCAGCCAGAAGATCGGCCAGTGGCACTTTTTCAAACGCAACGAGCAGACCATCCAGGCCTTCCTCGCGCAGCTGAGCCAAGCGCTCTGACAAGGACCCGCAATGCCCCTTTCGCTTCTGATCCTGGCGCTCAGCGCCTTCGCCATCGGCACCACCGAGTTCGTCATCATGGGCCTGCTGCCCGATGTCGCCGGTGACCTGGGCGTGACTATCCCCGGCGCCGGCTGGCTGGTGACCGGCTACGCCCTGGGCGTGGCCATCGGCGCGCCGTTCATGGCCCTGGCCACCGCCCGCCTGCCGCGCAAGGCCGCGCTGGTTGCGCTGATGGGCGTGTTCATCGTCGGCAACCTGCTGTGCGCGGTGGCCGCCGATTACAACCTGCTGATGTTCGCCCGGGTGGTCACCGCGCTGTGCCACGGCGCGTTCTTCGGCATCGGCTCGGTGGTGGCCGCCAGCCTGGTGCCGGCCAACCGCCGCGCCTCGGCGGTGGCCCTGATGTTCACCGGCCTGACCCTGGCCAACGTGCTCGGCGTGCCGCTGGGCACCGCCCTGGGCCAGGTCGCCGGCTGGCGCTCGACCTTCTGGGCGGTGACCGCCATCGGCGTGGTCGCGCTGCTCGGCCTGATCCGCTACCTGCCGCGTCAGCGCGAGGAGCACAGCGTCGACATGCGCGCCGAGCTGGCCGCGCTCAAAGGCATCGGTATCTGGCTGTCGCTGAGCATGACCGTGCTGTTCGCCGCCTCGATGTTCGCCCTGTTCACCTATGTCGCGCCGCTGCTGGGCGATGTCACCGGCGTTTCACCGCGTGGCGTGACCTGGACCCTGCTGCTGATCGGCCTGGGCCTGACCCTGGGCAACATCCTCGGCGGCAAGCTCGCCGACCGCCGCCTGGGCGCCACGCTGATGGGCGTGTTCGCCACCATGGCCATGGTGTCCACCGCCCTGAGCTGGACCAGCGTCGCCCTGGTGCCGGCCGAGATCACCCTGTTCCTCTGGGCCACCGCCGCCTTCGCCGCCGTGCCGGCGTTGCAGGTGAACGTGGTGACCTATGGCAAGGCCGCGCCTAACCTGGTCTCCACCCTCAACATCGGCGCCTTCAACCTGGGCAACGCCCTGGGCGCCTGGGTTGGCGGCAGCGTCATCGCTCATGGCTTCGGCCTGACCCGCGTGCCCCTGGCCGCCGCGGCACTAGCGGTGCTGGCGCTGATCGTCACCCTGATCACCTTCGGCCAGCGCGGTGGCGACGCCGAGCTGGCCACGGCCTCCCATTGATTTTCACGAGACCCTGCCCATGACTACGCTGTTCGACCCGATCACGCTGGGCGACCTGCAACTGCCCAATCGCATCATCATGGCCCCGTTGACCCGCTGCCGCGCCGATGAAGGCCGCGTGCCCAATGCGTTGATGGCCGAATACTACGTGCAACGCGCCAGTGCCGGGCTGATCCTCAGCGAGGCGACCGCGGTGACACCGATGGGGGTCGGCTACCCCGACACCCCAGGCATCTGGAACGACCAGCAGGTACGTGGCTGGCTCAACGTGACCAAGGCCATCCATGCCGGTGGTGGACGCATCTTCCTGCAACTGTGGCACGTCGGGCGGATTTCCCACCCGTCCTACCTCAACGGCGAAACACCGGTGGCGCCCAGCGCCATCCAGCCCAAGGGCCATGTCAGCCTGGTGCGCCCGCAGAGCGACTACCCGACACCACGGGCCCTGGAAACCGAGGAAATCACCGATATCGTCGAGGCCTACCGCAGCGCCGCCGAGAACGCCAAGGCCGCCGGCTTCGACGGCGTGGAAATCCATGGCGCCAACGGCTACCTGCTCGACCAGTTCCTGCAGAGCAGCACCAACCAGCGCAACGACCGCTACGGCGGCTCGCTGGAAAACCGCGCCCGCTTGCTGCTGGAAGTCACCGACGCGGCCATCGAGGTGTGGGGCCCTGGCCGCGTGGGCGTGCACCTGGCGCCTCGGGCCGACGCCCACGACATGGGCGACGCCGAGCGTGCCGAAACCTTCAGCTACGTGGCCCGGGAACTGGGCAAGCGCGGCATCGCCTTCATCTGTTCGCGGGAGAAGGAGGCCGACGACAGCATCGGCCCGTTGATCAAGGCGGCATTCGGCGGCCCGTACATCGTCAACGAGCGCTTCGACAAGGCCAGCGCCACTGCGGCCCTGGCCAGCGGCCGGGCCGATGCCGTGGCCTTTGGCATCCCGTTCATCGCCAACCCCGACCTGCCGGCGCGCCTGGCCGCCGACGCGCCGCTCAATGCGCCGCGCCCAGAGACGTTCTACGCCCAGGGCCCGGTGGGTTACATCGATTATCCGCGGCTGTGACAGCCACCGCCCGGTAGGCGTCAGCCTTGCTGGCGAACCAGGCGACTCGGTGGATGGCACCGGCAAGGCCGGTGTTCGCCGGCAAGGCCGGCTCCTACAACGCCCATGACCTGCCTCAACCCCGTAGGAGCCAGCCTTGCTGGCGAACCAGGCGTCTCGGTGTGGATGGCACCGGCCTCGGGGTCGGCTCAGGGCCGGGCGTTGATCTGCTGTTGCAGGTTCTGGATCTGGCTCTGCAAGGTGCTGATGTTGCGGGTGGTCTGGCCGCGGAAGGCATCGAACTCCTGCACCGAGGCACCGCCGGCCGCTGGCGCCGGGCGGTTGTCGACCTGGCTCTTGAGCACCAGCACATCCTGCTCCAGGCTGGCGATTGCCGCGCTCGGATTGCCCTGTTTCTTCAACGCCGCCACCTCGTTGCTCAGGCTCTTGAGCTGTCCATCCAGCTTGCCGCCGTCCACCTGCCCCGACTTCAGCGCCGTCAACTCGGCGTTCACCGCCTTGAGCTGAGCCTGCAACTGGCCCTGCAACTCGGTCACGGCTTTTTGTTGCTCACGGGTGTCGGCCAGCACCTGCTCCAGGCGCTTGCCCAGGTCGCCCGCCTGGCCTGCAACGCCCTGCTGCTGCTTGCCCTGCTCGGCCAACGAGGCCTGCAACTGGCGAATCTGCAGCTTCAACGCCTCGCTGCCGGTGCTGTTGCTCGACTCGCTGGCCTCGACCTTGCCGCTGATCGCCTGCAAACGCCCGGCGGCTTCTTCGCTGATGCGGGCGAAACTTTCCTGGGTGGCGATCAATTGCTGCTCCATCAGCGAAATCTGCTGGAAGCTCCACCAACCCAGCCCCGCCAGGGCAATGAACGCGGCGCCGAGCAACGCCCACAGCGGCCCATTACTGCGCGCACGCGCGGCCTTCTGGCGGCTGCGCGCCACATGGGCAGGCAACAGTTCGTCATCATCAGGGGTGCCGGCTCGCAGGGTGGGCACTTCGTCAAAATCGTCGTGGGCGTCATTGCGCATGGATGTAGTCAACCGCGGTAGTAGCAAAGAGGCATGAGTATAAACCGCCTGGGCGGCGCACTGATGACCATCATCCAGCCAACAGGTTCAGCGCTGGCCCGGCTGGGCCTGCCACCAGGCGCAGAATTCATCCAGCGCCGCCCACACCTCGACCTTGGGTCGGTAGTCCAGGTACTGGCGGGCGCGGCTGATATCGAGGGTGAAATCGCGGCTCATCACCTGCATCGCGGTACGGCTCAAGGTCGGCTGCGGGCGGCCGGGCCACAGCAGGCAGGCGGCCTCGTTCAGCGCCGCCAGGCTGTAGGCCAGGCCGTAGGAACGGTAGCGGGTAACCTGGGGCAACTGCATGCGACGCATCACGTAGTTGACCACGTCCCACAAGGGCAGCGGGTGACCGTTGCTGATGTTGTAGGCCTGGCCCAACGCCTGCTCCTCGGCGAACAGCGCGCTGAGCAAGGCCTCGTTGAGGTTGTGCACGCTGGTGAAGTCGACCTTGTTAAGGCCATTGCCAATGATCGCCACGCGATTCTTGCGCTGCATGTGCATCAGCCGCGGGAAAATGCTCGCATCCCCGGCACCGGTAACAAAGCGCGGGCGCAGCGCCAGAACTTCAAGACCAAACTCCTGGGCGCCGAACACCTTCTGCTCGGCCAGGTGCTTGGTCAGCGCGTAATGATCGTGGAAGCGCCGTGGCACCTGCTCCTCACGAATATCCAGTTGTCCACGGCCATTAAAGTAGATCGACGGCGACGACAGGTGCACCAGGCGCCGCACATGCTCCTTCAGGCAGCCCTCGACCACGTTCTCGGTAAGCACCACGTTGCCCTGGTGGAAGTCCTGGTAGCGCCCCCAGGTGCCCACGGCGCCCGCGCAATGCACCACCGCGTCGACGCCCTGGCACAGGCGCCGGGCCAACTCGGCATCGCCCAGATCGCCAGGGATGAACTGCGCCCCGCGCTTGACCAGGTGCTCCACCCCTTCCGCCCGCCGGCCGTTGACCCGCACCTCCAGGCCTTGCTCCAAGGCAAAGCGCGCAAAGCGCCCGCCGATGAAGCCGCTCGCGCCGGTGACCAGAATTCGCATGTAAGACTCCGCCTTGCCTGATATCGGATGCAACTGACGCACGCCGCGCCTACAACGGCACCAGCCAGTCCCGTGCCGAATGACGCAGGTGTTCGGTCAGTTGGGCGAGCAGTTGCCCGCCATTGCGCCAATGATGCCAGTACAACGGCACATCGATGGGAGTATCGCGGCAGATTTCCACCAGCTCGCCACGAGCCAGTTGCTCGGCCACCTGCCGTTCGGGCACCAGGCCCCAGCCCAGGCCGGCCTCGGTCATGCGCAAGAAGCCCTCGGAAGACGGACACAGGTGGTGCAGGAAGCCATCCTCGATACCCAGTGAGGCCAGGTAGCGGTGCTGCAGGAAGTCATCGGGGCCGAACACGATCGCCGGGGTCCGCGCCAGGCGCGCGACCTCGAAACCGTTGGGGAAATAGCGCGCCATGAACCCGGGGCTGGCCAGCGCCCGGTAGCGCATCGCCCCCAGCGCCAGGCTGCGCGCGCCGGCCACTGGCCGCTCGCTGCCGCACAGACAAGCCGCCACCTCGCCGGCGCGCATGCGCTTGAGGCCCACGTCCTGGTCCTCGACCACCAGGTCCAGCAGCAACTGCTGCTCGGCGCAAAAGGCCCCTACCGCCCCCGCCCACCAGGTCGCCAGGCTGTCGGCGTTAAGGGCCACGCGCAGGCGCTCGGGCATGCCCTCCTCGTCCAGTGCCGGCACCTGGCGCTGCAAGTCGCGCTCGAGCAGGCGCACCTGCTGCACATGGTTGAGCAACTGGCGGCCGACCTCGGTCGGGCTCGGCGGCGTCGCCCGCACCAGCACTGGTTGCCCGACCCGCGCCTCGAGCAGCTTGATGCGCTGGGAGATGGCCGATTGCGACAGCCCCAGCACCTGGGCCGCACGCTCGAAGCCGGCTTGTTCGATCACCGCGGCGAGGGCGGCAAGCAACTTGTAGTCGAACATCGATTTCTCTAATGACAGATCAGCTCTATTTGTTTTTCTTATACCCGTGTACCCGCCACAATGGCCACATCTTTCTTGCAATCAGCGCCAGCACCAATGTTGGCGCCAGTGGGGTGTTCCTCTCATGTGGCAAAGCTATCTCAACGGCATGCTGGTAGCCTTCGGCCTGATCATGGCCATCGGTGCACAGAACGCTTTCGTCCTGGCCCAGAGCCTGCGCCGCGAGCATCACCTGCCGGTGGCGGCGCTGTGCGTCATTTGCGACGCACTGCTGGTAGCCGCCGGAGTGTTCGGCCTGGCCACGGTATTGGCGCACAATCCGACCTTGCTGGCGGTTGCCCGCTGGGGCGGCGCGCTGTTCCTCATCTGGTACGGCGCCAAGGCCCTGCGCAGCGCCTGTTCGAAACAGAGCCTGCAACACCAGGAAGGCCAGGGCCAACGCTCGCGGCGCGCAGTGCTGCTCAGCGCCCTGGCGGTGACCCTGCTCAATCCTCACGTATACCTGGACACCGTGCTGCTGATCGGCTCGCTCGGTGCCCAGCAGAGCGTGCCTGGGGCTTATGTGGCAGGGGCGGCCAGCGCCTCGTTGGTGTGGTTCTCGACCCTGGCCATCGGCGCCGCCTGGCTGGCGCCGTGGCTGGCCCGCCCAGCGACCTGGCGGCTGCTGGACCTGATGGTGGCCGTGATGATGTTCGCGGTGGCGGCGCAGTTGATTTTCAACTGAAGCTGACGATTCCACGCCTGACCAGACACCACCAGGCCCGCCTGTCGCCCCCGGCGAACCGCTCTGGAACCTCTATTCCCTATAGATGTTGCGTGGTTAAGCGCCAAGGCCGGTGCTATGATCCAGCCCTTGCGTCGCAAAGAGTACAAACTCGCCGACGCTCATGGGCCGCCCGTGATCGGCCTTGCGCAAACCGCAAACAGACCTGAATCAGGAGATCCACCATGGCTTTTGAATTGCCGCCGCTGCCTTACGCCCACGATGCCCTGCAGCCGCACATCTCCAAGGAAACCCTGGAGTTCCACCACGACAAGCACCACAACACCTATGTCGTGAACCTGAACAACCTGGTCCCAGGCACCGAATTCGAAGGCAAGACCCTGGAAGAGATCGTCAAGACCTCTTCGGGCGGCATCTTCAACAACGCCGCTCAAGTCTGGAACCACACCTTCTACTGGAACTGCCTGGCGCCAAACGCCGGCGGCCAACCGACCGGTGCCCTGGCCGAGGCCATCAACGCCGCCTTCGGTTCCTTCGACAAGTTCAAGGAAGAGTTCACCAAGGTTTCCGTCGGCACCTTCGGCTCCGGCTGGGGCTGGCTGGTGAAGAAGGCCGACGGTTCCCTGGCCCTGGCCAGCACCATCGGCGCGGGCAACCCGCTGACCAGCGGCGACACCCCGCTGCTGACCTGCGACGTCTGGGAACACGCCTACTACATCGACTACCGCAACCTGCGTCCGAAGTACGTCGAGGCGTTCTGGAACCTGGTCAACTGGAAGTTCGTTGCCGAGCAGTTCGAAGGCAAGACCTTCAAGGCCTGAGTATTTCAGTGCTGCACCAAAAACCCGGCCTTGCGCCGGGTTTTTTTATGCCGGAGCCGACACCTGCCGAGCGATTTGTCCGCCCGGGGCCTCGCCCCTCTTGCTCAGCCGGCATAGCGCGCTAACATCAACTTCTGGAAAGTTGACGCAGCGCACTCAAGTCGCATGACCGCCCAACCGATACAGAGCCAAGGGCACATCGGTCGATAGTCTGTCGCCATGGTTGATGGCAAAATAATGGCATGCGCATGGATTAAGGAAACCCCATTGAAGCTGGAATTTCGCAACAGCTTGTCGGTCAAGTTGCTCAGGGTGGTGTTGCTCTCGGCGTTGGCTGTCGGCGTCGTGCTCAGCTGTGCGCAGATCGTCTATGACGCCTACAAGACCCGCCAGTCGGTGAACAACGACGCCCAGCGCATCCTCGACATGTTCCGCGACCCCTCGACCCAGGCGGTGTACAGCCTCGACCGGGAAATGGGCATGCAAGTGATGGAAGGCCTGTTCCAGGACGACGCCGTGCGCATGGCCTCCATCGGCCACCCCAACGAAACCATGCTGGCGGAAAAGTCCCGGCCGCTGCAGGACATGTCCATGCGCTGGCTGACCGACCTGATCCTCGGCCAGGAACGCACCTACACCACGCAACTGGTCGGTCGCGGCCCCTACAGCGAATATTACGGCGACCTGAGCATCACCCTCGACACTTCCAGCTACGGCGAAGGGTTCCTGATCAACGCGGTGATCATCTTCATCTCCGGAGTGCTGCGCGCACTGGCCATGGGCCTGGTGCTGTACCTGGTCTACCACTGGCTGCTGACCAAGCCGCTGTCGAAGATCATCGAGCACCTCACCCAGATCAACCCCGATCGCCCCAGCCAGCACCAGATCCCGCAGCTCAAGGGCCACGAACGCAACGAGCTGGGCATCTGGGTCAACACCGCCAACCAACTGCTGGCCTCCATCGAGCGCAACACCCACCTGCGCCATGAAGCCGAGAACAGCCTGCAGCGCATGGCCCAATACGACTTCCTCACCGGCCTGCCCAACCGCCAGCAACTGCAGCAGCAACTGGACAAGATCCTGGTCGACGGCGGTCGCCTGCAACGCCGGGTCGCCGTGCTGTGCGTGGGCCTGGACGACTTCAAGGGCATCAACGAGCAGTTCAGCTACCAGGTCGGCGACCAACTGCTGCTGGCCCTGGCCGACCGCCTGCGCGCCCACAGCGGCCGCCTCGGCGCCCTGGCGCGCCTGGGCGGCGACCAGTTCGCCCTGGTCCAGGCCAACATCGAGCAACCCTACGAGGCCGCCGAACTGGCCCAGAGCATTCTCGACGACCTCGAGGCGCCGTTCGACCTCGACCAGCAGCAGATCCGCCTGCGCGCCACCATCGGCATTACCTTGTTCCCCGAGGACGGCGACAGCACCGAGAAACTGCTGCAAAAGGCCGAGCAGACCATGACCCTGGCCAAAGCCCGCTCACGCAACCGCTACCAGTTCTACATTGCCAGTGTCGACAGCGAGATGCGCCGACGCCGCGAGCTGGAAAAGGACCTGCGCGAAGCCCTGCCACGCAACCAGCTGTACCTGGTGTACCAGCCGCAGATCAGCTACCGCGACCACCGTGTGGTCGGCGTCGAGGCCCTGCTGCGCTGGCAGCACCCAGAGCTGGGCATGGTCCCGCCCGACCAGTTCATTCCCCTGGCCGAGCAGAACGGCAGCATCATCAGTATCGGCGAATGGGTGCTCGACCAGGCCTGCCGGCAACTGCGCGAGTGGCACGACCTGGGCTTCGGCGAGCTGCGCATGGCGGTCAACCTGTCCACCGTGCAGCTGCACCACAACGAGCTGCCACGGGTGGTCAACAACCTGCTGCAGGCCTACCGCCTGCCGCCGCGCAGCCTGGAGCTGGAAGTCACCGAGACCGGCCTGATGGAAGACATCAGCACCGCCGCCCAGCACCTGCTCAGCCTGCGCCGCTCCGGCGCGCTGATCGCCATCGACGACTTCGGCACCGGCTACTCCTCGCTCAGCTACCTGAAGTCGCTGCCGCTGGACAAGATCAAGATCGACAAGAGCTTCGTCCAGGACCTGCTCGACGACGATGACGACGCCACCATCGTTCGTGCCATCATCCAACTGGGCAAGAGCCTGGGCATGCAGGTGATCGCCGAGGGCGTGGAAACCGCCGAGCAGGAAAGCTACATCATTGCCCAGGGTTGTCACGAAGGTCAGGGCTACCACTACAGCAAGCCGCTGTCGGCCCGCGAGCTGACCCACTTCCTCAAGCAGGCGCAACGCGACCAGGTGTCCGCGCTGTAACGCCCGGCTGGCCTTGGCGCTAACGGACGAACGGGCGTTTGCATGAAATGCGCGCCCGACCCTTTACAGCAAATGCAAATCTTTCGCATGATGTCACGGTTTCGCGTGCCACGGCGCACGGCCCACCCTTGGTCCCACCACACGACGCAGGAAACCAACAATGATTCGAATGCCTCTGGCCTCCGCCAGTCTGCTGGCCATCGCCATCGCCCTCGCCGGTTGCGGCGAAGGCAAGGATGACAAGGCCGCCGCGCCGCAAGCCCAGGCACCTGCCGCCGCCAGCACCAGCGCAACGCCAGGCGCGGTCGACGAAGCCGCCGCCAAGGCGGTGGTCAAGCATTACGCCGAAATGGTCCATGCCGTGTACAGCGACTCGCTGAGCACCGCCAAGCAGCTGCAAAGCGCAGTCGAAGCCTTCCTCGCCAAGCCCGACGACCAGACCCTCAAGGCCGCCAAGGACGCCTGGGCCGCCGCCCGTGTGCCTTACCTGCAAAGCGAAGTGTTCCGCTTCGGCAACACCATCATCGACGACTGGGAAGGCCAGGTGAACGCCTGGCCCCTGGACGAAGGCCTGATCGACTACGTCGACAAGAGCTACGAGCACGCCCTGGGCAACCCGGCGGCCAACGCCAACATCATCGCCAACACCGAGATCCAGGTTGGCGAAGACAAGATCGACGTCAAGGACATCACCCCCGAGAAGCTGGCCACCCTCAACGAGCTGGGCGGTTCCGAGGCCAACGTCGCCACCGGCTATCACGCCATCGAATTCCTGCTTTGGGGCCAGGACCTCAACGGCACCGGCCCAGGCGCGGGCAACCGCCCGGCCTCGGACTATCTCGAAGGCAAGGGTGCCACCGGCGGGCATAACGACCGTCGCCGCGCGTACCTGAAGGCCGTGACCGACCTGCTGGTCAAGGACCTCGAGGAAATGGTCGGCAACTGGGCGCCGAACGTCGCCGACAACTACCGCGCCACCCTGGAGAACGAGCCAGGCAACGACGGCCTGCGCAAGATGCTGTTCGGCATGGGCAGCCTGTCGCTGGGCGAACTGGCCGGCGAGCGCATGAAGGTCTCGCTGGAAGCCAACTCGCCGGAAGACGAGCATGACTGCTTCAGCGACAACACCCACTACTCGCACTTCTACGACGCCAAGGGCATCCGCAATGTCTACCTGGGCGAGTACACCCGCGTCGACGGCAGCAAGCTGAGCGGCCCAAGCCTGTCGTCGCTGGTAGCCAAGGCCGACCCGGCCACCGACGCCACCCTCAAGGCCGACCTGGAGGCCACCGAGGCCAAGATCCAGGTAATCGTCGACCACGCCCTCAAGGGCGAGCACTACGACCAACTGATCGCCGCCGACAACGCCGCCGGCAACCAGATCGTGCGTGACGCCATCGCCTCGCTGGTCAAGCAGACCGGCGCGATCGAGCAAGCAGCGGGCAAGCTGGGGATCAGCAACCTGAACCCGGATAACGCCGATCACGAGTTCTGATCAGCGCCAGCGGTTCAACAGAGGCGGCCTTCGGGCCGCCTTTTTCATTTCCAGCACCACCATCGCCGCCTGTAGGAGCGGCCTTGTGTCGCGAAAGGGCTGCAAAGCAGCCCCAGGCTCTGTGCATCAACGCGAATAACCCGGGGCCGCGCTGCGGCCCTTTCGCGACACAAGGCCGCTCCTACAGGTACCGTGCTCGCCGATAGGCCAACTGACATTGATTTCATCCAGCAATTGCAAATTGCTCTTATTCAAACACCCCCGGCCTGATAAGCTTGCACGCCGGTTTTTCGCCCATGCCCAGGATCCTCGATGTCCGTGCTCCGCCTAAGCCCCCTGCTGCTGGCCCTCGCCCTCGCCGCCTGTGACGACGCCCCGCGTTTCACCCAGGCCGAGCCCGGCGAAGCCCTCGCCGGCGGCAAGGCAACCGTGCAGCGCAGTGACCGCAACGCCTACTCGCTGCCCTCGGCCAACCTCAGCCCCGAGCGACGCCTGGACTTCGCGGTGGGCAACAGCTTCTTCCGCAACCCCTGGGTCATCGCCCCGTCCACCACCACCGCCCGCGACGGCCTTGGCCCACTGTTCAACACCAACGCCTGCCAGAACTGCCACGTGCGCGACGGCCGCGGCCACCCGCCCGAGCCAGGTGACAGCAACGCGGTGTCGATGCTGGTGCGCCTGTCGATCCCCGACCAGCCGTACTACGCCCGCGAAATCGAGCGCCTGGGCGTGGTCCCCGAGCCAGTCTACGGCACGCAGTTGCAGGACATGGCCATTCCCGGCGTAGCGCCGGAGGGCAAGGTGCGGGTGAGCTACGACCTGCACACCGTCACCTTCAAGGATGGTCATGCGGTCGAACTGCGCCGCCCGAGCCTGCAGATCAGCCAGCTTGGCTACGGCCCGCTGCATCCGGACACGCGCTTCTCGGCGCGGGTCGCCCCGCCGATGATCGGCCTTGGCCTGCTCGAGGCGATCGCCGAGGCCGACCTGCTCGCCAACGAAGACCCGGACGATCGCAACCGCGACGGCATTCGCGGGCGCGCCAACCGGGTATGGGACGATGCCCAGGGCAAGACCGTGGTCGGACGCTTCGGCTGGAAAGCCGGGCAGCCCAACGTCAACCAGCAGAATGTGCACGCCTTCGCCGGCGACATGGGCCTGACCACCGGCCTGCTGCCAAAGGACGACTGCACCCCGGCGCAGGTCGCCTGTCTGGCCGCGCCCAGCGGCGATGGCCAAGGCGGCGAGAAGGAGGTCAGCGATAACATCCTGCGCCTGGTCACCTTCTACACCCGCAACCTCGGCGTCCCGGCCCGCCGCGACGTCGGCGCACCCCAGGTGCTGGCCGGTAAGAACCTGTTCTTCCAGGCGGGCTGCCAGGCCTGCCATACCCCGCGGTTCACCACCGCCGCCGACGCCGCCGAACCGGAGCTGGCCGGGCAGGTGATCCGCCCCTACAGCGACTTGCTGCTGCATGACATGGGCCCGGGCCTGAGCGACGAACGCACCGAATTTGCCGCCAACGGCCAGGACTGGCGCACCCCACCGCTGTGGGGCATCGGCCTGAGCCAGACGGTCAGCGGCCACAGCCAGTTCCTGCATGACGGCCGCGCCCGCAACCTCCTCGAAGCCGTGCTCTGGCACGGCGGCGAAGCCCAGGCGGCGCGCGACCATGTACTGACGTTCAATGCCGAGCAGCGCGCCGCGTTGCTGGCCTTTTTGAATTCACTTTAAAACGCACAAGGAGCCGGGCATGTTCCGACCCAAACTGTTGTTCACCAGCCTCGCCGCCCTCGCCCTCGGCGCCTGCTCGCCGCAGGACCCGCAAGCGCTGACCTCGGCCGCTATCGCCAAGCAGGTGATCCTGCCGACCTACAGCCGCTGGGTCGAAGCCGACCGCATGTTGGCCGCCAGCGCCCTGGCCTACTGCGAAGGCAAGGAGAACCTGGAAAAAGCCCGCGCCGACTTCCTCAACGCGCAAAAGGCCTGGGCCGAACTGCAACCGCTGCTGGTCGGCCCGCTGGCCGAAGGCAACCGCGCCTGGCAGGTGCAGTTCTGGCCAGACAAGAAGAACCTGGTGGGCCGCCAGGTCGAGCAACTGGTCGCTGCCGACAAACCAGTGGACGCCGAGTCGCTGGGCAAGGCCAGCGTCGTGGTGCGCGGCCTGTCGGCTTACGAATACATCCTGTTCGACAGCAAGCCGGACATCGCCACGGCCGAGCAGAAGGCCCGCTACTGCCCGCTGCTGGTGGCCATCGGCGAACATCAGAAGGCCTTGGCCGAAGAAATCCTCAAGGGCTGGAACAGCACCGACGGCATGCTCTCGCAGATGACCAAGTTCCCCAACCAGCGCTATGCCGACTCCCACGAGGCCATCGCCGACCTGCTGCGCGCCCAGGTCACCGCCCTGGACACCCTGAAGAAAAAGCTCGGCGCGCCAATGGGCCGCCTGAGCAAGGGCATCGCGCAGCCGCTGCAGGCCGAAGCCTGGCGCAGCCATTCTTCGATCAAGAGCCTGGAAGCCTCGCTCAAGGCCGCCCAGACCGTATGGGTCGGGGTCGACAACCAGGGCCTGCGCGGCCTGCTGGGCAGGGATCAGGCGCCACTGGCGCAGAAGATCGACGACGCCTACGCCAATGCCCTCAAGCTGCTGGGCGACAACCAGAAGACCCTGGGCGAACTGCTGGCCGACGACGCTGGCAAGCAAACCCTCAACCAGATCTACGATGCCCTCAACGTCGTCCACCGCCTGCACGAAGGCGAGCTGGCCAAGGCGCTGAACATCCAGCTGGGCTTCAATGCCAACGACGGTGACTGATCATGCTGCGACGCCAGGCCCTGAAACTCGGTAGCGTATTGCTCAGCGCCCTGACCTTGGGCGGCTGGAGCCTGTTTCGCAACAAAGGCAGCGAACCCTTGCTGCTCTCGGCGCGCGACGACGGCGACGGCAGGCATTATGCCGTCGGGTTCCGCCTGGACGGCACCCAGGTGTTCAGCACCCAGGTGACCCAGCGTTGCCACGCGATCATCAACCACCCTTCGCTGCCCATCGCCCTGTTCGTCGCCCGTCGGCCCGGTACCGAAAGCTACCTGGTCGACCTGCGTGACGGGCGCCTGCTGCAGACCGTCGCCTCGCAGCCACACCGGCATTTTTATGGCCATGCGGTGATCCACCAGGATGGCGAGTGGCTGTATGCCACCGAGAACGACACCCGCGACCCTGGGCGCGGCGTGCTCGGTGTCTACCGCTTCGAAGGCGAACGCCTGGTGCACAGTGGCGAGATCCCGACCCACGGCATCGGTCCCCACGAAGTGGCGTGGCTGCCGGACGGCGAGACCTTGGTAGTGGCCAACGGCGGCATCCGCACCGAGGCCGAGAGCCGGGTCGAGATGAACCTCGATGCCATGGAGCCGAGCCTGGTGCTGATGCAGCGCGATGGCACCCTGCTGAGCAAGGAGACCCTGGCCCAGCAGATGAACAGCGTGCGCCACCTGGCGGTGGGCAGCGACGGCACCATCGCCGCCTGCCAGCAGTTCATGGGCAGCGCGCACGAGACCGCCGAGCTGCTGGCGATCAAGCGCCCGGGCGAGCCGTTCAAGGCCTTCCCGGTGCCCGAGCGGCAATTGCAGGCGATGGCCCAGTACACCGCCAGCGTGGCTATCCACAGCGACCTGCGCCTGGTGGCGCTGACCGCCCCGCGAGCCAACCGCCTGTTCATCTGGGACCTGGACAGCGGCGCGGTCAAGCTAGACGCGCCGATGCCCGACTGCGCCGGGGTCGGGGCGGTGAAGGATGGCTTTGTGGTGACCTCCGGGCAAGGCCGCTGCCGCTTCTACGATTGCCGCCAGGCTGAGTTGATCGGCCAGCCGATGAACCTGCCGTCCGGGTTCTGGGACAATCACCTGCACCTGGCCTGATGTCGCGAGCAAGCCCTGTGCTCCTCCTGTAGGAGCCAGCCTTGCTGGCGAACCAGGCGACGCGGTGCCTGGCACCGGCTGCGCCGGTGTTCGCGGCTGAAGCTGCTCCCACAGGGATCGCGCCAGGGCGAGACAGTTGTTCCCTCACAGACCCACCCTGGCCTCGCAATTCGGCCCTCGCCGGCTTGTTCCTCCCCTTTTCGCAAAAAACGACAATACTTTCCCCACCGCACGTGGGTCGCATCGCCCGTGGTCGTGCCCGCTGCCTAACCTCGCATCCAGGGAACCGGACCATGTTGCGCCGCCGCATGCTGATCATGTTGGCCGTCGTCCTGCTGATGGTATTGATCCTGGGAGGCATCAAGGCCTTTTCCATCTACCAGCAGGTGCAGATGTTTTCCCAACCCAAGCCGCCGGTCAGTGTCGCCGCGGCCCAGGCCGAGCTGCGCCAGTGGCAGGAGCGCCTACCGGCGGTCGGCAGCCTCAAGGCCTACCAGGGTGTAGAGCTGAGCCTGGAAGTGGCCGGCACGGTCAAGTCGCTGCATTTCCAATCCGGCCAGCAGGTCAAGGCCGGGCAACTGCTGCTGCAACTGGACAGCGATCAGGAAACCGCCCTGCTCGGCACCGCCCAGGCCGATCTGGGCCTGGCCAAGGTCGACTTCGGCCGCGGCAGCCAGCTGGTCGGCGACTCGGCCATCTCCCGCGGTGAATTCGACCGCCTCACCGCCCAGTACCGGCGCAACCAGGCGGTAGTCGACCAGCTCAAGGCCTCGCTGGCGAAAAAGAGCATCAGTGCCCCGTTCAGTGGCACCATCGGCATCCGCCAGGTGGATGTCGGTGCCTACCTGGCCAGCGGCACGGTGATCGCCACCCTGCAGGACCTGTCCAGCCTCTACGTCGACTTCAACGTGCCCGAACAGGCCCTGCCCCAGCTGAACCTGGGCCAGCGGGTGCTGGCCCAGGTGGCCGCCTACCCCGGCCAGACCTTCCCCGCCAGCCTCAGTGCGATCAACCCCAAGGTCGACGAGAACACCCGCAACCTGCTGCTCCGCGCCACCCTGGCCAACCCCGACGGCAAGCTGCTGCCGGGCATGTTCGCCAGCCTCCAGGTGCTGTTGCCCGACCCGCAACCGCAAGTGGTGGTGCCCGAGAACGCCATCACCTACACCCTGTATGGCAACTCGGTGTACCGGGTCAGCCAGAAGCACAACGAGGACGGCCAGGCGCAGCACGATGCCGAGGGTCAGCCCAGCCTGATTGTCGAGCAACGCACCGTGCAGACCGGCGAGCGCCGCGAGGGCTGGGTGGTGATACTCAAGGGCCTGCAGGCCGGCGACCAGGTGGTGACCGCCGGCCAGCTCAAGCTCAGCCCAGGCGCGGCGATCCGCATCAGCGCCGACCAGGCCCTCAAGCCCGCCGCGCCGGGCGCAAACTGAACGGGAGGCTGGCATGGCGTTCACCGACCCGTTCATCCGCCGCCCGGTACTGGCCAGCGTGGTCAGCCTGCTGATCCTGCTGCTGGGGCTGCAAGCCTGGAGCAAGCTGCAGATCCGCCAGTACCCGCAAATGGAAAACGCCCTGATCACGGTGACCACCGCCTACCCCGGGGCCAACGCCGAGACCATCCAGGGCTATATCACCCAACCCCTGCAACAAAGCCTGGCCAGCGCCGACGGCATCGACTACATGACGTCGGTGAGCCGGCAGAACTTCTCGATCATCTCGGTCTACGCACGCATCGGCGCCGACAGCGACCGCCTGTTCACCCAGTTGCTGGCCAAGGCCAACGAGGTGCGCAACAAGCTGCCCCAGGACTCCGAAGACCCGGTGCTGAGCAAGGAGGCAGCCGACGCCTCGGCACTGATGTACCTGAGTTTCTACAGCCAGCAGATGAGCAATCCGCAGATCACCGATTACCTGTCGCGGGTGATCCAGCCCAAGCTGGCCACCTTGCCGGGCATGGCCGAGGCCGAGATCCTCGGCAACCAGGTGTTCGCCATGCGCATCTGGATCGACCCGGTGAAGCTGGCCGGCTTCGGCCTGTCGGCGGTGGATGTGACCAATGCCGTGCGCCGCTACAACTTCCTAGCCGCTGCCGGCGAGGTGAAGGGCGAGTACGTGGTCACCAGCATCAACGCCACCACCGAGCTCAAGTCCGCCGAGGCCTTCGCCGCCCTGCCGCTCAAGACCGCCGGCGACACCCGGGTGCTGCTCGGCGATGTGGCGCGGGTGGAGATGGGCGCGGAGAACTACGACACGGTCAGTTCCTTCGACGGCACGCCGTCGGTGTACATCGGTATCAAGGCCACCCCGGCGGCCAACCCGCTGGAGGTGATCAAGCAAGTGCGCCGGCTCATGCCACAGCTGGAGCAAGAGCTGCCGTCCAACCTCAAGGTGTCGATCGCCTACGACGCCACGCTGTTCATCCAGGCCTCCATCGACGAGGTGATCAAGACCCTCGGCGAGGCGGTGCTGATCGTCATCGTCGTGGTGTTCCTGTTTCTCGGCGCGCTGCGCTCGGTGCTGATCCCGGTGGTGACCATCCCGCTGTCGATGATCGGCGTGCTGTTCTTCATGCAGATGATGGGCTACTCGCTGAACCTGCTGACGCTGCTGGCCATGGTCCTGGCCATCGGCCTGGTGGTGGACGACGCCATCGTCGTGGTGGAGAACATCCACCGTCATATCGAGGAAGGCAAGACACCGCGCCAAGCCGCCTTGGAAGGCGCCCGCGAGATTGCGGTGCCGGTGGTGTCGATGACCATCACCTTGGCGGCGGTGTACGCGCCGATCGGCTTTCTCACCGGGCTGACCGGCGCGCTGTTCAAGGAGTTCGCCCTGACCCTGGCCGGTGCGGTAGTGATCTCCGGCGTGGTGGCCCTGACCTTGTCGCCGATGATGTGCGCCCTGTTGCTACGCCACGAACAGAACCCCAGCGGCCTGGCCCACCGCCTGGACCTGATCTTCGATAGCCTGAAGGTGCGCTACCAACGCCTGTTGCACGGCACCCTGGACAGCCGCCCGGTGGTGCTGGTGTTCGCCGTGCTGATTTTGTGCCTGATCCCGGTGCTGCTGATGTTCACCCGCAACGAACTGGCCCCGGACGAGGACCAGGGGGTGATCTTCATGATGAGCAGCTCGCCGCAGACCGCCAACCTGGACTACCTCAACGCCTACACTGACCAGTTCACCCCACTGTTCAAGCGCTTCCCCGAGTACTATTCGTCGTTCCAGATCAACGGCTTCAATGGCGTGCAAAGCGGTATCGGCGGGTTTCTGCTCAAGCCGTGGAACGAGCGCGAACGTACGCAGATGCAGCTGCTGCCGCTGGTGCAGGCACAGCTTGAGCAGATTGGCGGCCTGCAGATCTTTGGTTTCAACCTGCCATCGCTGCCCGGCACCGGCGAGGGCCTGCCGTTCCAGTTCGTGATCAACACCGCCGGCGACTATCCGGCCCTGCTGGATGTGGCCCAGCGGGTCAAGGAGCGTGCCCAGGCCTCGGGCAAGTTCGCTTTCCTCGATATCGACCTGGCCTTCGACAAGCCTGAGGTGGTGGTCGACATCGACCGGGCCAAGGCCGCGCAGATGGGCGTATCGATGGACACCCTGGGCGGCACCCTGGCCACGCTGCTGGGCGAGGGCGAGATCAACCGCTTCACCCTCGAAGGCCGCAGCTACAAGGTGATTGCCCAGGTCGAGCGGCCTTATCGCGCCAGCCCTGGTTGGCTGAACAACTACTACGTGAAGAACGACCAGGGTCAGCTACTACCGCTGTCGACCCTGATCAGCCTCAGCGACCGCGCCCGGCCGCGTCAGCTCAACCAGTTCCAGCAGCTCAACTCGGCGATTATCCAGGGGGTGCCGATGGTCAGCATCGGCGAGGCACTGGAGACCGTGCGCGCCATTACCCGCGAGGAAGCGCCGGAGGGCTTTTCGGTGGACTATGCCGGGGCGGCGCGGCAGTTCGTCCAGGAAGGCAGCGCGCTGTGGGTGACCTTTGGCTTGGCGCTGGCAATCATCTTCCTGGTGCTGGCGGCGCAATTCGAGAGTTTCCGTGATCCGCTGGTGATTCTGGTGACCGTGCCGCTGTCCATCTGCGGGGCGCTGCTGCCGTTGTTCCTGGGGGTGTCGAGCATGAATATCTATACCCAGGTGGGGTTGGTGACCTTGATCGGGCTGATCACCAAGCATGGGATTCTCATTGTCGAATTTGCCAACCAGCTGCGTGAGGAGCAGGGGCTTGGGGTGCGGGAGGCGATCGAGGAAGCGGCGGCGATTCGTTTGCGGCCGGTGCTGATGACCACGGCGGCCATGGTATTTGGCATGGTGCCCCTGATTCTGGCGACGGGGGCGGGGGCGGTGAGTCGGTTCGATATCGGGACGGTGATTGCTACCGGGATGTCGATTGGGAC
>NZ_SOZA01000013.1 GCF_004519305.1 Pseudomonas sp. RIT623
CCGCATAAATCGCCCACTCGCGTATATCCGAACGCACAATCCACAAAAAATGCAGCAACCCCAACCCCAAAATCACATACACCAGCTTGTGCAGCTTCTTCCACCGCGCACCCAAGCGCTTCTGGCTATAGCGGTTGGAGGTGGCCGCCAAAACCAGCAACCCAAGAAAGCCCAGCGCCCCCACAATAATGTAAGGCCGCTTGCGCAACTCCACCCCGAACTGCCCCCAGTCCAGCCCCAGGATGAACACCAGGTAAGCCATCAAGTGCAGCACTATATAAGCAAAGCACCACAACCCCAGCTGCCGCCGCACCACGATCCACCCCGACCAGCCACTGATCCGCTGCAGCGGCGTCATGCTCAAGGTGATCAACAAGAACACCAACGCTCCCAGGCCGAGACGGTCCATGAGCACTTTTCCCGGATCCGGATCGAGCAAGCCCGTCAACGCCTCATACAACCACCAGGCAGGAAACAGGCAACCTGCAATGAAAATGCCCAGGCGAAACCAGGGATAGCGCATCAGTAGTTTTTCCGTAGATCCAGCCCGCTATATAAAGAAGCCACCTCATCGGCATAGCCATTGAACATCAATGTATCGCGCACATTCGGACTGAACAGCCCACTGGGCAAACGCCGCTCCCGCGCCTGGGTCCAGCGCGGGTGATCCACGGTCGGATTGACGTTGGCATAGAAGCCATACTCCTCCGGCGCCAGCCCTTGCCAGGTGGTATGCGGCTGCTGCGCCACCAGGCTGATGCGCACGATGGACTTGATGCTCTTGAAGCCATACTTCCACGGCACCACCAGCCTTAGTGGCGCGCCGTTCTGGTTGGCCAGTTCACGGCCATACATGCCCACCGCCAGGATCGCCAGCGGATTCATCGCTTCATCCAGGCGCAGCCCTTCCACATAGGGCCAGTTGATCAGGGCGAAACCGGAACGTTGACCCGGCATATGCTGCGAATCCTGCAGAGTTTCGAAGCGGATGTAGCGTGCCTTCGAAGTCGGCTCCACCTGCTTGAGCACCTCGGCCAACGGAAACCCCAACCACGGAATGACCATCGACCAGGCCTCGACGCAGCGCAGCCGGTAGATGCGCTCTTCGAGCTGGTAGGGCTTGATGAAATCTTCCAACGCATAGCGACCGGGCTTGGCCACTTCACCATCGACCACCAGACTCCACGGCTCGGTCTTGAGGCTGCCGGCATTGGCCGCCGGATCGCCCTTGTCAGGCCCGAACTCATAGAAGTTGTTGTAGTGGGTGGCATCCTTGAATGGCGTGATCGCCTCGCCGCTGACCGTCACCGCCTGCCAACGGGCACTGGCGAGCTTGTCGCTGAACCAACCTGGGGCATTCCCTGCTTCGACGTTGGCGTAGCGGGACATCTCTGCCCCCAGGCTCAAGCGTGGCAATCCGCCCAGGGCGATACCCGCCAGGCCAGCACCCAGCAACGAGCGGCGAGAGAGGTAGAGATGTTCGGGGGTGATCTCCGATGCTTTGCAGTCGGATGATCGGGGAAGCTTGATGAGCATGGTGGCTCCATAGCACGGGCAACTGATGTACACGTAAGACTATGGAGCCGGCAGGTTATTCCGCGATTAAATCCTTGTCAGGATTTGCGACGGCGCGCCCGCAACAGGAACTGGATCGGCCCCGATGCAGCATAGGCCAGGAAGATCAGCAGCAGGATGCGCGGTGGATCGCTGAACACCACCGCGAACACCAGCACCACGGCAAGGATTGCGACAAACGGCACGCGGCCCTTGAGATCGAGCTCCTTGAAGCTGTTGTACTTGATGTTGCTGACCATCAGCATGCCGGCGGCGGCGACCAGCAGCGCCACCAGGAACGACAGCTTGGAGCCCTGGATGCCGTAGTCGCTGAATGCCCACACGGTACCCGCCACCACGCCTGCCGCAGCCGGGCTGGCCAGGCCGATGAAGTAGCGCTTGTCGGCGGTGCCGACCTGGGTGTTGAAACGCGCCAGGCGCAGTGCCGCACCGGCTACATAAATGAAGGCGACCATCCAGCCGACCTTGCCCATGTCCCCCAGCGCCCAACCGAATGCCAGCAAGGCCGGAGCCACGCCGAAGGCGACCATGTCCGACAGCGAGTCGTACTCGGCGCCGAATGCACTTTGCGTGTTGGTCATGCGCGCCACGCGGCCATCGAGACCGTCGAGGACCATGGCGACGAAGATGGCGATGGCGGCGAAGGCGAAATACTTGCTCGCCTCGCGCGGGTCGCCGGCACTCAGGGCGCTCTGCGCGCTCATCGAGCTGATGATGGAATAGAAGCCGGCGAACAGGTTCGCGGTAGTGAACAGGTTGGGCAGCAGGTAGATGCCGCGGTGACGGACCTTGCGCCCTTCGGCGTCATGACCTTCTTCAACGTGCTCATCGACAGGTAGCAGGCTTTCGGCGTCGGAGGGCTTGTTCGGCTCTTCGGGACGTTCGCTCATGAAAAGTACCTTGCAACAGTGTGGAATATGTTCGACATGGGCCCGCGAAACAGGTTCTGACGGCGAGCCACTGGTCGCTTTATACCAGAAGCTGGCCGCGCAAACGAAAAAACGCGGCCGAAGCCGCGTTTTTCATCTATCGAGCCAGACCTTAGTTCTTGGTCTTGTCGACGATCTTGTTGGCCGAAATCCACGGCATCATCGAACGCAGTTGCTCGCCGATGATCTCGATGCCGTGGGCGGCGTTGTTGCGACGCTTGGCGGTCATCGAAGGATAGTTGGTGGCGCCTTCGCTGATGAACATCTTCGCGTATTCGCCGTCCTGGATGCGCTTCAGAGCATTGCGCATGGCCTTGCGGGATTCTTCGTTGATGACTTCAGGGCCGGTGACGTACTCACCGTACTCGGCGTTGTTGGAGATCGAGTAGTTCATGTTGGCGATACCGCCTTCGTACATGAGGTCGACGATCAGCTTCAGCTCGTGCAAGCACTCGAAGTAGGCCATCTCTGGGGCGTAGCCCGCCTCGACCAGGGTTTCGAAACCGGCCTTGACCAGCTCGACGGTACCGCCGCAGAGCACGGCCTGCTCACCGAACAGGTCGGTTTCGGTCTCGTCCTTGAAGGTGGTTTCGATGATGCCGGTACGGCCGCCACCGACGCCAGCGGCGTACGACAGGGCGACGTTCTTGGCGTTGCCCGAGGCGTCCTGGTAGATGGCGATCAGGTCAGGGATGCCGCCACCCTTGACGAACTCGGAGCGCACGGTGTGGCCCGGGGCCTTCGGCGCGATCATGATCACGTCGAGGTCGGCGCGCGGCACGACCTGGTTGTAGTGGATCGAGAAGCCGTGGGAGAAGGCCAGGGTGGCGCCCTTCTTGATGTTCGGCTCGATCTCGTTCTTGTACAGCTGGCCCTGGAACTCGTCCGGGGTCAGGATCATGACCAGGTCGGCGGCAGCGACGGCGCTGGCCACGTCGGCCACTTTCAGGCCGTGGGCTTCAGCCTTGGCAACGGTAGCCGAACCTTTACGCAGACCGACGGTAACGTCCACACCGGAGTCCTTCAGGTTGCACGCCTGGGCGTGGCCTTGGGAGCCGTAGCCGATGATGGCGACTTTCTTGCCCTGGATGATGGAGAGGTCGCAGTCTTTGTCGTAGAAAACTTTCATGAAAATACCCCTGGTTATATCTCGGCCCCTGCGGAGCCATCGCTATTTTTGAAGTTAGATGCTGAGCACTTTGTCGCCACGGGCAATGCCGGTGACGCCACTGCGCACGGTTTCGAGAATCGATGCGGTACCGATGGCCTGGATGAAGCTGTCCAGTTTGTCGCTGGTGCCGCTCAGTTGCACGGTGTACACGCTGGCGGTCACATCGACGATCTGGCCACGGAAAATATCCGTGGTGCGCTTGATCTCGGCCCGCTGGGCGCCGGTGGCCTTGACCTTGACCAACATCAGTTCACGCTCGATGTGAGCGCTTTCCGAGAGGTCGACAAGCTTGACCACTTCGACCAGCTTGTTGAGGTTCTTGGTGATCTGCTCGATCACCTCGTCATGGCCAACGGTGGTCAGCGTCAGACGCGACAGGGTCGGGTCTTCGGTCGGTGCCACGGTCAGGCTTTCAATGTTGTAGTTGCGCTGGGAGAACAGGCCGACCACGCGAGACAAGGCACCGGGTTCGTTTTCCAGCAGCAGGGAAATGATATGCCGCATATCAGGTACGCTCCGTCTTGCTCAGCCACATGTCACGCATCGAGCCATCCTTGATCTGCATCGGATAGACGTGCTCGGTACGGTCGACCGCGATATCGATGAACACCAGGCGATCCTTCATCGCGAAGGCTTCCTCGAGCTTGGGCTTGAGGTCCTTCAGGCTGGTGATGCGGATACCCACATGGCCATAGGCCTCGGCCAGCTTGACGAAGTCCGGCAGCGACTCGACATAGGAGTGCGAGTGGCGGCCGTTGTAGGCCATGTCCTGCCATTGGCGGACCATGCCCAACACACCGTTGTTCAGGTTGACGATCTTCACCGGCAAGCCGTACTGCATGCAGGTGGACAGCTCCTGGATGTTCATCTGGATGCTGCCTTCACCGGTCACGCAGGCCACGTCCTGGTCGGGGAAGTTGAGCTTGATGCCCATGGCCGCCGGGAAACCGAAGCCCATGGTGCCCAGGCCACCGGAGTTGATCCAGCGGTTGGGTTTGTTGAAGCGGTAGTACTGCGCCGCGAACATCTGGTGCTGGCCAACGTCGGAGGTGACGAAGGCATCGCCCTTGGTCACTTCGCACAGGGTCTCGATGACCTGTTGCGGCTTGATGATGTTGCCGTCGCCCTTGTCGTAGGGGAACAGCTCGCCATCGCCACGCCATTCGTCGATCTGCTTCCACCAGGCATCCAGCGCTGCCTTGTCGGGCTGTTCGCCGATTTCCTTGAGGATGCCGAGCATTTCGCTGAGCACGCTCTCGACCGGGCCGACGATCGGCACGTCGGCCTTGATCATCTTCGAGATCGACGCCGGGTCGATGTCGATATGGATGATCTTGGCGTTCGGGCAGAACTTGGCCGGGCCGTTGACCACGCGGTCGTCGAAGCGCGCACCGACGGCGAAGATCACGTCGGCGTTGTGCATGGCCAGGTTGGCGGTGTAGCTGCCGTGCATGCCGAGCATGCCGAGGAACTGGCGGTCGGTACCTGGGAAGCCACCGAGGCCCATGAGGGTGTTGGTGACTGGCAGGTTCAGCGACTTGGCGATTTCGGTGAGGGCTTCGGAGCCACCGCCGAGAATCACGCCGCCACCGGCATAGACGATTGGCCGCTTGGCCGCCAGGAGCATTTCGGCTGCCTTGCGGATCTGCCCGGAGTGGCCACGCAGGGCCGGGCTATACGAGCGCAGTTTGACCTTTTTCGGGTAGATGTACTCGAACTTCTCGGCCGGGTTGGTCATATCTTTTGGAATGTCGACCACCACCGGACCGGGACGGCCGGATTGCGCCAGATAGAAGGCTTTTTTCAGGACTTCAGGAATTTCCGAGGCATGCTTGACCATGAAGCTGTGCTTCACGATCGGCCGCGAGATACCGATCATGTCGGTTTCCTGGAAGGCATCGGTGCCGACCATGGTGCTGGGCACCTGGCCAGACAGGATGACCATCGGGATGGAATCCATGTAGGCGGTGGCAATGCCGGTGATGGCATTGGTCGCGCCTGGACCGGAAGTCACCAGTACCACGCCGGCCTTGCCGGTGGCACGGGCGTATCCGTCCGCCATATGGGTGGCAGCCTGTTCGTGGCGAACCAGGATGTGCTGGACTTCCGGTTCCTTGAACAAGGCATCGTAAACATGCAGGAGAGCACCGCCAGGGTACCCGTAGATGTGCTTAACGCCTTCGTCGCGCAAGAAGCGGACGACCATTTCAGCGCCGGATAAGAGCTCCACGTTGTTCACCTCTAAAACGCCAGAATACCGCCCTCACTGAGCGGGTCTTATTAGGTTTACTGCCAAGCAGAGCATGAGCGAACGTCAGCACTGACTGAGCAAGTATTGGGAATACCCTGGTGTGTTGCGGGCTTTCCCACCCAGCGCGAGGTAACGCGTTGCGGGGTGTAGCAAGTCGGCGCGGGTGTGCGCCTCATGATCTGCTTAGCGGGTCTGCTTCTGGCAGTCCCTCTACAGCGGAATCTGGATTCTTGTGATTCGGCGCTCACAAGTCAAGAGAAATTATTGCCAATTTTTCATCAAGATGAATTCTCACCACCACTAATGGCGCGAGCAGCAGCAGGAAAAATAAGATTTCCATAAAAAAGGGCCACAATCTGCGGCCCTTGAAGGAAAAACGGTAGAAATCAGGCGGAAGGCGCGATCAATTGGTCGAAAGTTGCGAGCAAACGCCGTAGCTCGCGGCTTTGTTCCGGGCGGTCGACGAACACCGTCTCGGCCATCACCAGGATGCCAGAGGCGTTCGGCAACGGGTGCCCATGCTCGAGAATCAGCTTCATGCGCGGCAGGAAGATCCATTGCAGCCACTGTTCGAAGCTCATGCGGTCCACCGCGAACGGCTCCACGCTGGCCAACGCCTCGGCACTGGGGGGGGCGTCGCTCCACCAGCCCTGGACCTTGAGCTCCTGCTCGATCAGCAATAGTTGATCGGCGATATCGAGAATGCGCTGTTCCATCACAGGTTGACTCGCGCCTTCTGCCGCGCCAGCGCCGCGCCGGCGCTGTCACCCTGCTTCTCGCGGGCCTGGGCGATGGTGTTCCACAACTGCGCCTGCAGGTCGGGACGACCGTTGGCGTAGGTCAGCGCGCGGCGGGCCAGTTGCTCGGCCTGCGCCGCATCGCCCTGGGACAGGCGCACCTGGGCCAGGCGGAACAGCACCTGCGGCTCGCGCGGGGCGATGCGCTGGGCACGCTCCAGGCTGGAGGCAGCACCGTTGAAGTCGCCACTGCCCTGCTGCTGCTGGGCTGTGGTCAGCAGCGCCAGCACCGGGCCGTCGAGCTGCTCGTCGGCAGACAGGCCGCCGCTGGCGCGCGGGATGCCGGTCGGCGCGCTACTGGCAGGCGCCGGCTTGCTCATCGAGGCGATGTCGAACGGTTCGTCGGCAATCGGGTTGGGATTGGTGGTGATCGGCCCACTGCTGACCGGGCCCGGAGTGATCGGGCCGGTGCTGATCGGCGCCGCGCTGCTACCGGCCGGGAACGACTGGATCGGCGCGCCGCCGGTGCCCTGCGGGATCATCACGGTGACACCGGAGTCTTCCGGCAACGCCTGCGACTGGCGGCTGCCACCGCTGGTCGGGTAGGCCGCGTTGCGCTTGGCCATGACCCGCTCGTTGTCGGAAACCCGGGTGCTCGAATCCACCACCGGGATGTTGCCACGCGGGACACTGGCACAGCCGTGCAATACGGCCACCGCGGTCAAGGCAGGAATCCACCACTTGTTCACTTCACACCCTCTTCAAAGCTCGTGCTCAATTCATCCAGCCCTTGACCCAGTCCATCACCGATTCGGCCGGGTTCTGCTCGCCACCACAGGTGGCGCCAGCGGGTGGTTCACTGCCGCGAATATACGGCATCTGCACCGCTCCCGGACAGCTACCGTCGGAGCCTTGGCCGCTGTACGGGTCGATCCAGGCCTGCACCACGTTATCCGGCTGCGGCATGTCCAGCGGCAGCGGATCGGCCTTCTTCATGAAGCTGGTCCACACCTGCAGCGCACCGGTGGCGCCAGTGAACGGCGTCTTGCCGTTGTCGTCGCGGCCCAGCCAGACCACCGCCAGCAGGTCCTGGCTGAAGCCAGAGAACCAGCTGTCGCGCGAGTCGTTGCTGGTGCCGGTCTTGCCGGCCAGGGTCAGCGAGCTCGGCAGCTGGCTGTACACCGAGCGGCCAGTGCCTTCGCGCATCACCCGCTGCATGGCGTTCTGCACCAGGTAGATGGAGCCCGGGTCGAACGTCTGCTGGATCTGGAACGGGTAGCGCTTGAGCGGCTCGCCTTCGGCGGTGAGCACGCTGCGGATACCGCGCATCGGCGTATTGAAACCGCCATTGGCGATGGTCTGGTACATGGTCGCGACCTGCATCGGCGACATGCCACCGGCCCCCAGCAGCATCGACGGGAACGCCGGCCAGTCGACCTGCACACCCAGCCGACCGATGGTCTTGATCACGTTCGGCACGCCCACTTCCAGGCCGAGCTTGGCGGTGGACAGGTTGTAGGAGTTGGCCAGGCCCTGGTACAGGTAGATGGTGCCGTGGGGGCGACGGTCGTAGTTCTGTGGCCGCCAGACCTGGCCATCGGCGCCCTTGACCGAGAACGGCTCGTCTTGCACCCAGGTGGTCAGGGTGAACTTGCTCGGCTGTTCCAGCGCGGTCAGGTAGACAGCCGGCTTGACCAGCGAGCCGATCGGCCGCACCGCATCGATGGCGCGGTTGAAACCGGCGAAGCCCGACTGGCGGCTGCCGATCAGCGCTTGCACCTCACCGGTTTCCGGGTTGGTGACGACCATCGCCGATTCGACTTCGTCGGCGCCCTTGCGCCCGGCCAGGCGCTTGAAGGTCTCGCTCATGGCGGTTTCGGCCTTCATCTGCAGGATCGGGTCGAAACTGGTGAAGATGCGCAGGCCTTCTTCGGTCAAGTCTTCATCGCGGTAGTCCTGGCGCAGCTGACGCTTGACCAGGTCGAGGAAGGCCGGGAACGAGCTGTCGGCCAGGCTGCCGCGCTTGGTCACGCCCAGGGGCATTTTCTTCGCCGCATCGACCACGTCCTGAGTGGCCACGCCTTGCTCGGCGAGCAGGTCGAGCACCAGGTTGCGCCGTTGCAAGGCGCGCTCGGGGTGGCGGCGTGGGTTGTAGTATGACGGGCCCTTGACCATGCCCACCAGCAGGGCGATCTGGTGCAGCTTGAGCTCCTGCAGCGGCTGGCTGAAGAAGAACTGGCTGGCCAGACCGAAGCCGTGCACGGCGCGCTGGCCGTCCTGCCCGATGAACACTTCGTTCAGGTAGGCCTCGAGGATCTCCTGCTTGTCGTAGTGCACTTCCAGGAGCAGCGACATCATAGCTTCGGTCAGCTTGCGACTGAGACTGCGCTCGTTGGTGAGGAAGAAGTTCTTCACCAACTGCTGGGTCAGGGTACTGCCGCCCTGGCGCATGGCCCCCGAGGAGGTGTTCACCCAGACGGCCCGGGCGATGGACTTGGGCGACACGCCGAAGTGGCTGTAGAAGTCGCGGTCCTCGGTGGCGATCAGGGTTTCCAGCAGATACGGTGGCACCTGGTCGATCTTGACCAGGATGCGGTCTTCAAGATTCTTCGGGTAGATGCCGCCGATCATCAGCGGCTCGAGGCGCACCACGTCGAGCTTGCCGCCATTGGCGCCGCTGAGGCCGGCAACGTAGTCGCCAGAGAAACGCACGCGTACGAACTGCGCCGGTTCGATCCCTTCATAGAACTGGAAGCCGCGGGTGTTGAGATCGACATTGTTGCCGTTGACCGACGCGGCGCCAGGGCCATTGGCCACACTTTCGCGGCGATAACCCAAGGCATCGAGCTCGGTGAGGAAGTCGTTCTTGCTCAGTTTCTGGCCGACGAACAGCTCCAGCGGCCGGGCATACACCTTGGCCGGGATGGTCCAGCGCTTGCCGGAGAACTTTTCCTGGACGGTGGCATCGAGGTAGACCGCGAAACCGGCGATCACCACCAGGCCGACCAGGCTGAGCTTGAGCGCCCAGCCTAGCCAGGCGCGGGAGCGGCCGGACGGGCGTTTTTTGGGGGTGCGGGAATTTCGGGTTCGTGTCATGGCGGCGGATTATACGCACTTTGGAAAAGGGGGGCAGGCGCCCCTCGGCGGTTTGCAGGGACGGCACCATTGACCATAATGTCCGATTCGAATTCCCTGACCCATGAAGGATGATCCGTGAGCCAAGCCCTGATCAGCGCGCTGCAGAACCCCGCCCTCTATCCGCACCCCGTCGCGGGCTTCCAGCTCATCGAGACGCATATCTCCTGGGTTTTGCTCACTGGCGAATACGCCTACAAGATCAAGAAGCCGATGAACTTCGGCTTCCTCGACTTCACCGGCCTCGACCAGCGCGGGCATTTTTGTAACGAAGAGCTGCGCCTGAACCAACGCCTGACCGAAGGCTTGTACCTGGAAGTGCTGCCGATTACCGGCAGCGCCGAGGCCCCTGTGCTGAACGGCGAGGGTGCGCCTATCGAGTACGCCCTGAAAATGCGCCAGTTCCCCCAGGGCCAGATGCTCAGCACCCTGCAGGCCAACGGCGAACTGAACGCCGGGCACATCGACCAGATGGCCCAGCAGATCGCCGAGTTCCACCTGCAGGCGCCGAGAGTGTCGGTCGACCACCCGCTGGGCACCCCGGACGCGGTGATGGCACCGGTGGAGCAGAACTTCGAGCAGATCCGCCCATTCCTCAGCGACAAGGCCGATCTGCAACAACTGGACAACCTGCAAGCCTGGGCCCAGGACAGCTTCAAGCGCCTGCACGGCCTGCTCGAGGCGCGCAAGGCCAACGGTTTCATTCGCGAATGCCACGGCGACATCCACCTGGGCAACGCCACCCTGATCGACGGCAAGGTGGTGATCTTCGACTGCATCGAGTTCAACGAGCCGTTCCGCCTGACCGACGTCTATGCCGATGTCGGCTTCCTGGCCATGGACCTCGAGGACCGCGGCCTGAAGTGCCTGTCGCGGCGTTTCATCAGCCAGTACCTGGAGCTGACCGGTGACTACCAAGGCCTGGAACTGCTGAACTTCTACAAGGCTTATCGCGCCCTGGTGCGGGCCAAGGTCGCGCTGTTCAGCCTGGCGCCGGACGCCGATGGCGTGCAGCGCGCCACTACCCTGCGCACCTACCGCAACTATGCCAACCTGGCCGAAAGCTACAGCGCCATCCCTTCGCGCCTGCTGGCCATCACCCAGGGCGTCTCGGCAGTGGGCAAGAGCCACGTGGCCATGCGCCTGGTCGAGGCGCTGGGCGCGGTGCGCGTGCGTTCGGATGTCGAGCGCAAGCGCCTGTTCGGCAAACAATCGGCAGACAACGCAGGCCAACTCGAGACCGGCATCTACGATAAAGAAGCCAGCGCTGCCACCTACCAGCGCCTGCATGAACTGGCCGCGATCATCCTGCACGCCGGTTTCCCGGTAGTGATCGACGCTACCTACCTCAAGCAAGACCAGCGCAAGGCAGCGGCGCAGGTCGCCAGCGAAACCGGCGTGCCGTTGCTGATCCTCGACTGCCAGGCGCCCGACGCGGTGATCGCCAGCTGGCTGGCCCAGCGCCAGGCCGAAGCCATCGACCCTTCGGATGCCACCTTGGAGGTGATCCAGGCGCAACAGGCCAGCCGCGAGCCGCTGGATGCCGAAGAGCTGGCGCAAAGCACCCGCGTCGACACCCAGGACGCCAACAACATGAACAAGGTGATCGAGCAGATTCGCCAACGCCTGCCCGGCCTTTGACCCGCCAGGCGTGAAGCAGTCGACAGTTCACGCCTGAAGTCAGGCGCCTCTTCAGTGATGGCATTACAATATCATCACACCCCCAAGGAGGCGCCGCCATGAACCAACCCCGCCAGCTGGACAACCAACTGTTCACCCTGGTCCGCGACGAGAAGATCGCTGAGTTCAACCGGGTCAAGGCCGCGCACCCTTCGATCGATTTTCGCGGTGGCGATTTCCGCGGCCTCGACCTGCGCGCCCTGGATGTTCAAGGCATCGACTTCACCGACGCCTATTTCCGCGCTGCCGACCTGCGTGGCCTGGACCTGCGCGAGAATGGCCTGGAAGGCGCGAGCCTGGCCCATGCGCAGATTTCCGGAACCTACTTCCCCGCCGAACTGAGCGCCGACGAGATCCTGATGTCGGTGAAATTCGGCACGCGCATGCGCTATCGCACCGCCCGCTGACCCCGAGGTTTCTTGTAGGAGCCAGCCTTGCTGGCGAACCGTTACTCGGTTGGTCGCCAGCAAGACCGGTCCTGTGGTGCATGCGTGCTACTGGCAGCCTGTCGGCGGCAGATGGCAAAAGGCCGCGTAATTGCCAACCCCCGCTACACTCCTCACTGACCTGCTCGCGATTTATCCACAAGACCCGTTCAGCCATCGCAAGGAGGCTCGATGAACGATGAATTGCAGCATCTGAAAAACCTTGGCAAGACCTCCGCGCAATGGCTGCACGCTGTCGGGATCCACAGTGCATCGGACTTGCGCCGGCTCGGCGCGGTGAGTGCCTACCAGGCGGTAAGAACGCGGGGTTTCCGGGCTTCGAAGGTGTTGTTGTATGCCATCGAGGGCGCCCTGCTGGACATGCACTGGAACGACCTGCCGGCCGAACGCAAGCAGGCGCTCAACCAACAGCTCGATGCCAAGTGCCAGCCACAGAAGAGTGAAAAATAAATTGGCAAAAGGCATTGACTCCGAAATGAGAATCGTTATGATTATCACAACTGGTCGCGAGACTGGTTGGATAAACTGAATGCTCCCTGGTTCGGACGCTCAGATTATCTCCTCATCAGGCTAATCACGGTTATTGACCCGGCACTTTGCCGGGTCTTTTTTTGCCTGTATTTCAAGGAGCCTTGCGCAGTTGAGCGCAGTAGTCCTGTGCCGGGAGCGCCGCGGTAAACCAGACGTAGTCGGCCATGGCCGGCTCGATCACCTCCCCAACCTCCGCCAGCAGCAACACCTGGCTTTCACCCCGGGCGCCGAGATCGATCAGGTGCAGGGCCACGCCAAGGTCCTTGCGCGCATGGAAGCTGCCGGCGAACAGCATGGCCGGTTGCGGCGCGTCGAGTAGACGCTCGGCCATGCGCCGGTCACGCTGCTGCTGAACACTGAGCATCGCTGGCAGCTGGCTTGCTGGCAGCAGGTCACAGTGGCCTGCGCGCACGTATTCGCGCAGCCCCTGAACCACGGCAGGCGCATTGGACCGCGGGCCTGGCGGTGTCGAGGGTTGACGGTAGGCTTGCTTGATTTCCACGGGGGTCAAGTTGGCAGCCAGCAGTGGGTAGGGTCGCGCCAGGGCTTCGCGCACGATCGGCCCATACAGGTTCCAGCCCCAGCCCACCTGCCAGTCAAGCGCCTTGGGCAGGTCCGCAGGGAACTTGCCCTTTTGCGCGTCGACCCTTGCTTGCTGGCCGGGCTCAAGCATTTCCAGCAGCAGGCTGCCCTGGGGCCTGCGGCTGTCCAGTGCCTGCAACAACCAGAGTTGCAAGGCATGGTGATCAGGGTTGTCGTGCTTCTCGCCCACCAGTACCCGGGGTGCGTCGGCCAGGCGTTCGACCAGTTGCTCAGGGTTCAGGAGCCTGCCTGTGGACAACTCGCGGATCTGCCCCAACTGCGTGCTGTCATGCCCTTCGCTGCTCTGCCAGGCCGGCAGCGGTGGCAGGCTGGCCTGGCAGCCCGCCAAGACCAGCGCCAGGCAGATCGGCAGGCCGGACAACAGGGGATGGCGCATGGCTCGGGCTCCTAGCGAGTGATGATCAACGGATGGCCGCGCTCCGGGTGCGCTTGCACCAGCACATCGATACCGAACACGGCGCGCAGCGCCACCGGGGTCAACACCTGTTCGGGGGTATCCAGCGCATGGCAGCGGCCCTGCTCCAGTAACAGGATCTGGTCACAGTAGCGTGCCGCCAGGTTGAGGTCATGCAGGATCACCAGCACCGCCGCGCCACGATCGGCGAAATCCCGTACGGCCTGCAAGGTGGTGTGCTGATGCAGCGGGTCGAGCGCCGAGGTCGGCTCGTCGAGCAGCAACGTGGTGCCGGCCTCGCCCGGCCACAACTGCGCCAGCACCCGGGCCAGGTGCACGCGCTGGCGCTCGCCACCGGACAACGCCAGGTAGCTGCGCGCGACCAGGTGTTGCGCGTCCGCCGCCGCCAACGCCGCGGCGACGATCTCGCGGTCGCGCTGGCGGCCACTGGCATGGGGTAGACGCCCCAGGCCGACGACCTCCTCGACGCTGAAGGCAAAACCCAGGCTGGAGGCTTGCGGCAACACCGCCAGGCGCCTGGCCCGCGCCTGCCCGGCCCAGTCACTCAGCGCGCGCCCATCGAGGTGAACATGCCCGGCGCCAGGTGTCAGCTCACCGCACAGCGCGCCCAACAGGCTGCTCTTGCCGGCGCCATTGGGCCCCAGTACCCCGAGAATCTGCCCTGGCTGCAACGTCAGGGTGATATCGCTCAGCACCTGGTTGCCGCCACGGGTCAGAGACAGGCCTTGAACATCGAGCATCAGTTGCGCACCTTCACCAGCAGGAACAGGAAGAACGGCGCCCCGATGAAGGCCGTGACGATGCCGATCGGCAGCTCTGCCGGGGCCAGCGCCAGGCGCGCGATCAGGTCGGCGAACAGCAGCAGCGTGCCGCCGGCCAGCAACGACGCGGGCAGCAGCACCCGGTGGTCAGGCCCGGCCACCAGCCGCACCAGGTGCGGCACCACCAGGCCGATGAAGCCGATCAACCCGGCTGCGGCCACCGCCGCGCCGACACCCAGGGCGGTGCAGAACACCAGTTCGCGCTTGAGCGCCTCCACTTCGATGCCCAAGTGACGCGCCTCCGACTCACCCAGCAGCAACGCGTTGAGCGCCTGGGCCCGCCGCGGCAACCACAGCGCTACCGCCGTCGCCACCAGCAGCAATGGCCACAGCCGCTCGTAGCTGGCACCGTTGAGGCTGCCCAGGTTCCAGAATGTCAGGGTGCGCAGGGTGGCGTCGTCGGCGAGGTAGGTGAACAGCCCCACCGCCGAGCCCCCCAGCGCGGTCATCGCAATACCGGCCAGCAGCATGGTCGCCACGTTGGTCTGCCCGTCGCGCCGCCCCAGGCGGTAGACCATCGCCGTCACCCCGAGGCCGCCGCCAAAGGCACACAGCGACAGCAAGTAAGGCGCGAACCACTCGGGGATCCCCCCCAGCCAACTGCCACCGACGATCGCCACCGCCGCACCCAGCGCCGCGCCACTGGCCACCCCCACCAGCCCCGGGTCGGCCAGCGGGTTGCGGAACAACCCCTGCATCGCCACGCCCGACAGCGCCAGTACAGCGCCCACCGCCAAGCCCAGCAAGGTGCGCGGCAGGCGAATCTGCCCCAGGATCAGTTCGGCCTGTTCCAGGCCATCCCCTGCCAGCGGCAGGCCGAACAGCCGCAAGCCTGCGCGCAGGGTATCGAACAGCGGCAGGCTGACCGGCCCCAGCGCCAGCGACAGCCACACCGCCAACAGGCACAGCAAGGCCAGGGTAATGAACAACGTACGTGGACGAACCCGCGGCATCATGGATTGAGGCTGGCCTTGGCGGCGGGATAGAAGCTGCCTGCCAGCTCATGCAAGGTGGCAGGCAGACGCGGGCCCAGGCCACCGACCAACAGCGTCGGATCGAGCGACACCAGGCGCTGTTCACGCACCGCCCGCGAGGCCGCCAGGGCCGGGTTTTCCTTGAGCAGCGCCGACAACGCCTGCTCGCCGCTGAGGGCGCGGTCAGAGAACACCAGCACATCGGGGTTCAGCGCGGCCAGGGCCTCCACCGAGAAATTCTTGTAGCCTTGGTGCTCGGCCAGGTTACGACCACCGGCCTGGCGCAGCAGCCAGTCACCGGCGGTGCCCTGCCCGGCGATCATCGGCTTGGCGCCGGCATGCCCGACCAGCAGCAGCACGCCCGGCGCCTGCTGCCCGGCCTGGGCTTGCTCGACCTGCTTGTGCACCTGCTCCAGTTGCTGGCGATAGTCGCCGGCCAGTTCGCTCGCCTGCTTTTCATTGCCCAGCAATGCGCCGAGGTGCTTGAGGTTTTCCTCCACCGCCCGCAGCTCGGCCTTGCTGGAGAATAGCTCGACGCGCACGCCGGCCTTGCGGATCTGCGCCAGCACCGGCGGTGGCCCCATTTCCTCGGTGCCTACCAGCACATCCGGGCGCAGGCTGAGCACGCCCTCGGCCGACAGCTGGCGCTGGTAGCCGATGCTGGGCAGCGCCTTGAGTGACTCGGGGTGCTGGCTGGTGGTGTCGACACCGACCAAGCGCTGCTCGCCACCCAGGGCGCTGATCCACTCGCTCAAGGCACCGCCGGCGCTTACCCAGCGCTGTGGCAGCTCGGCGGCCATGGTGTGGGTAGACAGGGCAAGACCGGCGCACAGAGCAATCAAGGCAGCGGGACGGCGCATCATCGGATTCCTTTGCAGAGGGCGGGCAGCACACCTTGTGGCGGGCGGCACAAGTGCGCACCATAGACAGCCTGGCGCGACGAATGCGGGCAATTTGATAATTATTCGCATTGAAGCGTCAAGCCATCCCTTTGTCACACGGCTTAACCGGAAGACTCCGCTGCGATGCATTTTCTCTGCGCCTCCAACGACCTCGCCGAGGGCAACAGCCGCGCCTTCAGCGTAGCCGGCATAGCGCTGTTCGGCGTGCGCCGCCAGGGCACGGTCCACCTCTACCGCAACCGCTGCCCGCACCGGGGCATCCCGCTGAACTGGGCGGCGGACGGCTTTCTCGATGACAGCGCGAGCCTGATCCAGTGCGCCCATCACGGGGCCCAGTTCCTGGTAGAAAGCGGCGAATGCATCACTGGCCCCTGCGCGGGCGAATGGCTGGAGGCCCTGGACTGCCGGGAAGACAGCCAGGGCATCTGGTTCACGGATTGAGCAGTACTGGCAGCGGCCGGTCGATGACCAGTTGCCGGGCATCCAGGCGCGTGCCGTAGGCCAGTACCTCGACCCCTCCCGCCACCGCGGCGCGCAGTGCCTGGGCGTAGGCGGCGTCGATCTCCTGGGCCGGGCGCACGGCCTCGATGCCAGTCAGGTTCACGCAATACAGCTGCACCGCACGGATGCCCTGGCGTGCCAGGGCGGCCAGCTCGCGCAGGTGTTTGGCTCCACGCTGGGTAACGGCGTCGGGGAACGCCGCCACAGGGGTATCGGGATAACCGAGGGTCACGCTCTTGACCTCGACGTAGGCTTTGTCGCCATTGGCGAACTCCAGGTAGAAGTCGATACGGCTACGTTCCTCGCCATATGCCACTTCACGCTTGAGCGTGGTGAACCCGGCCAGCTCGCTGATCACCCCGGCCCGCAGCGCTTCCTCCACCACCGCATTGGCCCGCCCGGTATTGACGCAGGCCAGCCGGCCCTGGGGCGTCTCGCTGATTTCCCAGGTACCGGGCAGCTTGCGCTTGGGGTCGTTGGAGCGGCTGAACCACACCTGCCCGCCCTCGCGCATGCAATTGAGCATGGAGCCGGTGTTGGGGCAGTGAATGGTCAACTGCTCGCCAGTTGCCAGTTCGATGTCGGCCAGGAAGCGTTTATAGCGGCGCAGCAGGCGCGCCTGTTCCAGTTGCGGAAACAACATCCGTCAGCCCTGCCAGCTTTTCAAGCCACGGGCGAGGCGCTGTACCGCCTCTTCCAGGCGCGGCAGGCTCTGGGTGTAGGCAAAACGCACATGGTGGCCGGCCTGATGACGACCGAAGTCCAGCCCCGGGGTGAATGCCAGGTGCTCGGTTTCGAGGAAGTGCCGGCAGAACGCGAAGGCATCGCCGCCGAACGCGCTGATATCGGCATACAGATAGAAGGCGCCTTGCGGCTCCACGGCGATACCGAAGCCCAACTCACGCAATGCCGGCAACAGGTAGTCGCGGCGGCGGGCGAACTCGGCGCGGCGTTCCTCGAGGATGGCCAGGGTTTGCGCCTCGAAACAGGCCAGCGCGGCATGCTGGGCCATGCTCGGAGCACTGATGTAGAGGTTCTGCGCCAGCTTTTCCAGGTCCGCTACCGCCGATGGCGGCGCTACCAGCCAGCCCAGCCGCCAGCCGGTCATGCCGAAATATTTGGAAAAACTGTTCAGGACGAAGGCCTCATCGTCGACTTCCAGCACGCTCGGCGCCTCCATGCCGTAGGTGAGGCCGTGGTAGATCTCGTCCACCACCAGATGCCCATGGCGCTCGCGGGTAGCCTTGGAAAGGCTGGCCAGCTCGTCGCGCTCGAGCACCGTGCCCGTTGGGTTGGCTGGCGAGGCCACCAGGGCACCGACCGTGTCCTTGTCCCAGTGGCGCTCGACCAGGTCGGCGGTCAGCTGGTAATTGACCTCCGGCCCCACCGGCACCAGTTGCGCGCCACCTTCGACCAGGCGCAGGAAGTGGCGGTTGCACGGATAGCCCGGGTCGGCCAGCAGCCAGTGCTTGCCCGGGTCGACCAACAGGCTGCTGGCCAGCAGCAGCGCGCCGGAACCGCCCGGGGTGATGAGCACGCGCTCCGGGTCGAGGTCCACGCCGTAGCGTTGGCCGTAGAACCCGGCGATTGCCTCACGCAGCTGCGGCAAGCCGCGGGCAGCCGTGTAACGGGTGTGCCCGGCGGCCAGGGCGGCCTGGCCGGCGGCGACGATCGGCGCGGCGGTGGTGAAGTCGGGCTCGCCGATCTCCAGGTGGATCACGTCGTGGCCCGCTGCCTGCAGCTCGTTGGCGCGCGCCAACAGGGCCATCACGTGGAAGGGTTCGATGGCGCGACTGCGCGCACTGTGTGGCTGAGCCATGGGCCTTCTCTCAATTAGGTCTAAACTGGTGATTCTACCTGTGCGGGCCTGCGAACGTGCCGCCCGCGCCGCTGTCAATAGCAGGCATAGGGCGGGGTAGCGCACCCCGGATCTATCTGGTAAGTTCGGCGGCTCGCAGTCGCAGGGCCGGCGGGCGCCGGAGATGGAAGCAAGCCTGCGCATTGGATCAGATGAGTGAGAGGCGGTCTATTCATGTCCACCGTAGAAAAGCAAAAAGTCCAGACCATGTACGGTGTCGAGCCTTACGTAGAGACCAAGGGTGAGGAGTACATGGGCGAGCCCATGAAAAAACACTTCACCAAGCTCCTTAATGCCTGGAAAGGCGAGCTGATGGTCAGTGTCGATCGCACCGTGGACCACATGAAGGACGAAGCAGCCAACTTCCCCGACCCGGCCGACCGAGCCAGCCAGGAAGAAGAATTCGCCCTGGAGCTGCGCAACCGCGATCGCGAGCGCAAGCTGATCAAGAAGATCGACAAGACCCTCGACAAGATCAAGGCCGACGAGTACGGCTGGTGCGAGTCCTGTGGCATCGAGATCGGCCTGCGCCGCCTCGAGGCCCGTCCTACCGCCGACCTGTGCTTCGACTGCAAGGAAATCGCGGAGAAGAAGGAAAAGACCGTCGGCAAAGGCTGACCCTTTTCCCACCCAAGCGGGGCGCATCATGCGCCCCGTTTTCATTTATATAGCTGCGCAATCCATGACCGACTCCCGCTACATCGGCCGCTTCGCCCCCACCCCCAGTGGTTTCCTGCACTTCGGCTCTCTGGTCGCCGCCCTCGCCTCCTGGCTCGACGCCCGCGCGGTCGGCGGGCGCTGGCTGCTGCGCATGGAAGATACCGACCCTCCCCGGGAAATGCCTGGCGCCCGCGACGCGATCCTGCAGACCTTGGAGCGCTACGGCCTGGAGTGGGACGCTGAGGTAGTGTTCCAGAGCCAGCGCCACGAGGCCTACGCCGCTGTCGTGGACCGCTTGTTCAGCATGGGCCTGGCCTATGCCTGCACCTGTTCGCGCAAGCAACTCGAGGGCCACAACGGCATCTACCCAGGCTTTTGCCGCGATGCCGGCCACGCCCGCGAAGGCGCGGCGATTCGCCTGCGGGTGCCGGAACTGATCTACCGCTTCAACGACCGCGTCCAAGGCCCGTTCGAACAGCACTTGGGCCGCGAGGTGGGCGACTTCGTCATCCAGCGCCGCGACGGGCTCTATGCCTACCAGTTGGCGGTGGTGCTGGACGATGCCTGGCAGGGCGTCAGCGACATCGTGCGCGGCGCCGACCTGCTGGACAACACCCCGCGCCAGCTGTACCTGCAGGAGTTGCTGGGTTTTTCGCAGCCGCGCTACCTGCATATTCCGCTGATCGTGCAGCCCGACGGGCACAAGCTGGGCAAGTCGTATCGCTCGCCGCCGCTGGAGGCCGACCAGGCCACGCCGTTGCTCTTGCGGGCGCTGCGCGCGCTTGGCCAGCAGACCGATCCGGCGCTGGCGGGCGCCAGCCCGGCCGAGGTGCTTGCCGTGGCCAGGCAACAGTGGCGGCCGGAGAATATTGCCCGGCAAATGACAGTGCCCGAGGCTGAACTGCATTAATGTCCTGGTCCGACCGGCCAACGCGGTCCCTGTAGGAGCGGCCTTGTGTCGCGATGGGCTGCAAAGCAGCCCCGGCAATATCTGAGGCAACACTGAAAACCTGGGGCCGCTACGCGCCCCATCGCGACACAAGGCCGCTCCTACAGGGGCCGCGCAAAGCAGCAAGCCTAGTGTTTCAACGCAATCAAAAGCCCAGCAAATTCAAATCCTTGGCTAACCCTACCGATTCCCGCTAGCATCGCCGCCATCATTTGCGCCAATAATAAGTCCAAACCCGCAGCGCCCAACCCTCGAGGCCAGCATGTACATCTATCGTTTGGTCCTGCTTCTGGTCGTGGGGATCTACCTGTTCTCCCCGGCCATCATGGACTGGTGGATCGAACCGACCGGAGCCTGGTATCGCCCTTACCTGCTCTGGCTGATCCTGATCGTCGTCACCTTCATCCTGCAGAGCCAACGAGATGCCGATGAGCTTTAGCCTGACCCAGATGATCCTGATCAGCGCCGCCTACCTGCTGGTGCTGTTCGGCGTGGCCTGGATCAGCGAACGCGGGCTGATCCCGCGCGCGGTCATCCGCCACCCCCTGACCTACACCCTGTCGCTGGGCGTCTATGCCAGTGCCTGGGCCTTCTACGGCTCGGTGGGCCTGGCCTACCAGTACGGCTACGGTTTTCTCGCCTGTTACCTGGGGGTGTCGGGCGCGTTCCTGCTGGCGCCGGTGCTGCTCTACCCGATCCTCAAGATCACCCGCACCTACCAGTTGTCGTCACTGGCCGACCTGCTGGCGTTTCGTTTTCGCAGCACCTGGGCCGGCGCGTTGACCACGGTGATCATGCTGATCGGCGTGCTGCCGTTGCTGGCCTTGCAAATCCAGGCGGTGGCCGACTCCATCAGCATCCTTACCGGCGAGCCGGTCAAGGCGCGGGTGGCGTTCGCCTTCTGCGCGCTGATCATCCTGTTCACCATCTTCTTCGGCTCGCGCCATATCGCCACCCGCGAAAAACATGAGGGGCTGGTGTTCGCCATCGCCTTCGAGTCGGTGATCAAGCTGGTGGCTTTGGGCGGTATCGGCCTGTACGCGCTGTACGGCGTGTTCGGCGGCCCCCACGGCCTGGAAGTGTGGCTGCTGCAGAACCAGACGGCCCTCGCCGCCCTGCACACACCCTTGCAGGAAGGCCCATGGCGCACCCTGCTGCTGGTGTTCTTCGCCTCGGCGATCGTGATGCCGCACATGTATCACATGGCATTCACCGAAAACCTCAGCCCGCGCTCGCTGGTCAGCGCCAGCTGGGGCCTGCCGCTGTTCCTGCTGCTGATGAGCCTGGCGGTGCCACTGGTGCTGTGGGCCGGACTGCGCCTGGGCGCCAGCACCAACCCCGAGTACTTCACCCTGGGCCTGGGCATTGCCGCCAACAATGAGGCACTGGCCTTGCTGGCCTATATCGGCGGGCTGTCGGCGGCCAGCGGGCTGATCATCGTCACCACCCTGGCGCTGTCGGGCATGGCCCTGAACCACCTGGTGCTGCCGCTGTACCAGCCGCCGGCCGAGGGCAATATCTACCGCTGGCTGAAATGGACCCGTCGAGCGCTGATCGTCGCCATCATCACCGCCGGATTCATCTTCTACCTGACCCAGAACAACCACCAGAGCCTGGCCAACCTGGGCATCGTCGCCTTCGTCGCCACCTTGCAGTTCCTGCCCGGCGTGCTATCGGTGCTGTACTGGCCGACCGCCAACCGCCGCGGTTTCATCGCCGGCCTGCTGGCGGGCACCCTGGTGTGGATGGTGACCATGCTGCTGCCGCTGCTGGGCAACCTGCAGGGCTTCTACATCCCGTTGCTGGACATGATCTATGTGCTGGACGACACCAGCTGGCACATGGCGGCCATCGCCTCGCTGGCGGCCAACGTGTTGCTGTTCACCTTGATCTCGCTGTTCACCAATGCCAGCAGCGAAGAGGTCAGCGCCGCCGAGGCGTGCGCGGTGGACAACGTGCGCCGGCCGCAACGCCGCGAACTGCACGCAGCCTCGCCCCAGGAGTTCGCTACCCAGCTGGCCAAGCCACTGGGCGCCAAGGCCGCGCAGAAGGAAGTCGAACAGGCCCTGCGCGACCTCTACCTGCCCTTCGATGAGCGCCGCCCCTACGCCCTGCGCCGTCTGCGCGACCGCATCGAGGCCAACCTCTCCGGCCTGATGGGCCCAAGCGTGGCCCAGGACATGGTCGAAACCTTCCTGCCCTACAAGTCCGGTAACGAAAACTACGTCACCGAGGACATCCACTTCATCGAAAGCCGCCTCGAGGACTATCACTCGCGCCTCACCGGCCTTGCCGCCGAGCTCGACGCCCTGCGCCGCTACCACCGCCAGACCCTGCAAGAGCTACCCATGGGGGTCTGCTCGCTGGCCAAGGACCAGGAAATCCTGATGTGGAACAAGGCCATGGAGGAGCTCACCGGGATCGCCGCCAAGCATGTGGTCGGCTCGCGCCTGGTGACCATCGCCGAACCGTGGCGCGGCCTGCTGCAGGGCTTCATCAACCTTCCCGACGAACACCTGCACAAGCAACGCCTGGCCCTCGACGGCCAACCTCGCTGGCTCAACCTGCACAAGGCGGCCATCGACGAGCCGCTGGCCCCGGGCAACAGTGGCCTGGTGCTGCTGGTCGAGGACCTGACCGAAACCCAGGCCCTGGAAGACAAGCTGGTGCACTCCGAACGCCTGGCCAGCATCGGCCGCCTGGCCGCCGGCGTGGCCCACGAGATCGGCAACCCGATCACCGGCATCGCCTGCCTGGCGCAGAACCTGCGCGAAGAACGCGAGGGCGATGGCGAGCTGATCGAGCTGTCCAGCCAGATCCTCGAACAGACCAAGCGCGTGTCGCGCATCGTCCAGTCGCTGATGAGCTTCGCCCACGCCGGCGGCAGCCAGCAGAACAGCGAGGAGCCGGTATGCCTGGCCGAGGTGGCGCAGGATGCCATTGGTCTGCTGGCGTTGAACCGGCGCAATTTCGAAGTACAGTTCTTCAACCTCTGCGACCCGCAACACTGGGTCGAGGGCGACCCGCAACGTCTGGCCCAGGTGCTGATCAACCTGCTTTCCAATGCCCGCGACGCCTCGCCACCCGGCAGCGCCGTGCGCGTGCGCAGCGAAAGCAGCGAGCACACCGTGGACCTGATCGTCGAGGACGAAGGCAGCGGCATTCCGAAAAGCATCATGGACCGCCTCTTCGAACCCTTCTTCACCACCAAGGACCCGGGCGAAGGCACCGGACTGGGGCTCGCTCTGGTCTATTCCATCGTGGAAGAGCATTATGGGCAAATCACCATCGACAGCCCGGCCGACATCGAGCGCCAACGTGGTACCCGGATCCGCGTGACCCTGCCCCGGCATGTCGTAGCGACGTCCCCTGAAATTCGCGACCGTCGAGAGAATTGAATCAATGCCGCACATTCTGATCGTCGAAGACGAAACCATCATCCGTTCGGCCCTGCGCCGCCTGCTCGAACGCAACCAGTACCAGGTCAGCGAAGCCGGCTCGGTGCAGGAAGCCCAGGAACGCTTCAGCATTGCCACCTTCGACCTGATCGTCAGTGACCTGCGCCTGCCAGGCGCCCCGGGCACCGAGCTGATCAAGCTCGGCCAGGGCACCCCGGTGCTGATCATGACCAGCTACGCCAGCCTGCGCTCGGCGGTGGACTCGATGAAAATGGGCGCGGTGGACTACATCGCCAAGCCGTTCGACCACGACGAGATGCTCCAGGCCGTCGCGCGCATCCTGCGCGATCGCCAGAACGCACCGGCCGCGGCGCCCGCCAGCGAAGCGCGAACCACCAATGGCAAGGCTGGCGCCGACAAACCGGCCGCGGCCAACGGCGAAATCGGCATCATCGGCTCCTGCGCACCAATGCAGGACCTGTTCGTGAAGATCCGCAAGGTCGCGCCCACCGACTCCAATGTGCTGATCCAGGGCGAGTCGGGCACCGGCAAGGAACTGGTCGCCCGCGCCCTGCACAACCTGTCGCGCCGGGCCAAGGCGCCGATGATCTCGGTGAACTGCGCGGCGATCCCGGAGACCCTGATCGAGTCCGAACTGTTCGGCCACGAAAAAGGCGCATTCACCGGCGCCAGCGCCGGGCGTGCCGGCCTGGTAGAAGCCGCCGATGGCGGTACGCTGTTCCTCGACGAAATCGGCGAACTGCCGTTGGAAGCCCAGGCCCGCCTGCTGCGCGTACTGCAGGAAGGCGAGATCCGCCGGGTCGGCTCGGTACAGTCGCAAAAGGTCGATGTGCGCCTGATCGCCGCGACCCACCGCGACCTGAAGAACCTGGCCAAGGCCGGACAGTTCCGTGAAGACCTCTACTACCGCCTGCACGTGATCGCCCTGAAGCTGCCAGCCCTGCGCGAGCGCGGCAGCGACGTCAACGAAATTGCCAACGCCTTCCTCGCGCGCCAGAGCGCGCGGGTCGGCCGCGACGACCTGCACTTCTCCAGCGAGGCCGAGCAAGCCATCCGCCACTACAGCTGGCCGGGTAACGTGCGCGAGCTGGAAAACGCCGTGGAGCGCGCGGTGATTCTCAGCGAGAGCGCGGAAATTTCCGCCGACCTGCTGGGCATCGACATCGAGCTGAGCGACCTGGACGACGACGTGCTCGACAGCTTGCCGGCGCTGGTGGGCAACGGTGCCAGCAGCGCCAGCCACGAACCGACCGAGGACCTGTCGCTGGAAGACTACTTCCAGCACTTCGTGCTCGAACACCAGGACCACATGACCGAGACCGAGCTGGCGCGCAAGCTGGGGGTCAGCCGCAAGTGCCTGTGGGAGCGCCGCCAGCGCCTGGGCATCCCGCGGCGCAAGAGCAACGCCACCAGCGACAACTGATTCTGCGTAATGCATCGCGGGCGATGCGGCGACCCGACATGCCCGCTCCCACGTACTCGGCAAGGGTGACGTGGGAGCGGGCTGCTCGGGTCGACGCGTCGCCCGCGCTGCGTTTGTGCGGTAACACATCAGCCTTTGCGCAAATCTGTTACCCAAGCTGTCAGACGTAACAGTTCCCGAGGCGTACGGTAACGAAATTTCTACATTTGCCCGCGCCCCAACCCAGCCAGAATCGGCGAAAGCCCCGGTTTCATTGGGTTTTCAAAAGTTGGCACGGCATCTGCTATATCTCTGGTACAAGAACAATAACAAGCACTGCAACTCAGAATAAGAACAAGACGAAACGGCTCACGCACAATAAAAACAAGACGGCGGAGGCGCAGCTAACTGATTCTTTTGGAGAGGCGTTGTGTTTGGGGTTTGCCCCACGATCAGGCAGAGAACAACAAAAACTGCACTTAAAAGCAGCACCTGAACTGATTGGACCGCAAGGTCAGCATCAACTCGGCGACCAAAGCAATCCGTTTGCTCTTCACCCCTGGTTTGGGGGTCGTCCATACGCTTCAGGCGTCGTGGACAGGGCACTCAACAAAAACAAGAAGCCCGACAAAAAAATAATAAGAGCACGCAACGACTTGATGGGGAGCTTAGGCTCCCCATGTCGTTTCTCCCTTCTGCATCGCCTCTTGGCATAGCGCCTACACCATTCCCCGAGTAAATGCTAGAATCCCCGCCCATCATGCGGCCATTCTCCTATCCTTGGCCGAACATTCCTTCAAACAGTGCATCCCATGCTGAAGAAGCTGTTCCAGTCGTTCCGCCCGCCCGTTCGTGGCCAGCACCACAGGCGCACCACGCCTGAAGTGATCAACAAGAGCCAGCACTCGCTGCAACGCAGCCAGTTCAGCCGTCATGCCGTGGGCATCGTCGAGCGCCTACAGTCGGCCGGTTACCAGGCCTACCTGGTCGGCGGCTGCGTGCGCGACCTGTTGCTAGGCATCACCCCCAAGGACTTCGACGTCGCCACCAGCGCCACGCCCGAACAGGTCCGCGCGGAGTTCCGCAACGCCCGAATCATTGGCCGGCGCTTCAAGCTGGTCCATATTCATTTCGGTCGCGAGATCATCGAGGTCGCCACCTTCCGTGCCCCGCACTCCGATGAAGACCAGGCCGACAGCCACCGCTCGTCGCACAATGCCAGCGGTCGGATCCTGCGCGATAACGTCTACGGCACCCTGGAAGAAGACGCGCAACGCCGCGACTTCACCATCAACGCCCTGTACTACGACCCGGTCAGCGAGCGCATTCTCGACTACGCCAACGGTGTCCACGACATCCGCAACCGCTTGTTGCGACTGATCGGCGACCCGACCCAGCGCTACCAGGAAGACCCGGTGCGCATGCTGCGGGCCGTGCGCTTCGCCGCCAAGCTGGACTTCGGCATCGAGAAGCACACCGTGCAGCCGATCCGCCAGCTGGCGCCGATGCTGCGCGACATCCCGCCGGCGCGGCTGTTCGAAGAGAGCCTGAAGCTGTTCCTCAACGGCCAGGGCGCGATCACCTTCGAGATGCTGGTCGACCTGGAACTGTTCGAGCCGCTGTTCCCGGCCAGCAGCCACGCCCTGGAAGAGCGCCCGACCTACACCCATACCCTGATCAGCCAGGCCCTGAGCAACACCGACCTGCGCGTCAAGCAGGGCAAGCCGGTGACCCCGGCCTTCCTGTTCGCCGCCTTGCTGTGGCCGGCCCTGCCGGGCCGCGTGCTGCACCTGCAGAGCCAGGGCGTACCGCCGATCCCGGCCATGAACGGCGCGGCTCACGACCTGATCGCCGAACAGTGCCAACGCATCGCCATCCCCAAGCGCTTCACCCTGCCGATCCGCGAGATCTGGGACATGCAGGAGCGCTTGCCGCGGCGCAGCGGCAAGCGCGCCGACGTGATGCTGGACAACCCGCGCTTCCGCGCCGGCTACGATTTCCTGTTGCTGCGTGAAAGCGCCGGCGAGCAAACCGACGGCCTGGGCCAATGGTGGACCGACTACCAGGATGCCAACGACAGCCAGCGCCGCGACATGATCCGCGAGCTGGGCAGCCGCGACGATGGCGCCAGCAGCAGTGCCGGCCCGCGCAAACGCAAACGCAGCGGTAGCAAGCGCAAGCGTGAAGACGACCAGGCGTGGGATTGAGCATGACCCTCCGCGCCTTCATCGGCCTGGGCAGTAACCTCGACGAGCCTGCCGAGCAACTGCGCAGCGCCCTGCAGGCCCTCGACCTGATCGCCGACACCCGCCTGGCGGCGGCCTCGGCGCTGTACACCAGCGACTCGCTGCTGCCCGGCCAGCCACGCTACACCAATGCCGTGGCGGCCATCGACACGGCGCTGGCGCCGCTGGCGCTGCTGGACGCCTTGCAAGGCATCGAGAACGACCAGGGCCGCGTGCGCCAGGAACGCTGGGGGCCGCGCACACTGGACCTCGACATGCTGCTGTTCGGTGATCAGGTCATCGACGTGCCACGCCTGAAAGTGCCCCACTACCACATGCAGGCCCGCCCCTTCGTGCTCTACCCGCTGGCCGAGCTGGTACCGGCTGACTTCCGTCTCGCCGACGGACGCAGCCTCGCGCAATTGCTTCAGGATTGCCCGTTCGTCGGCCTGGAACGCCTGTAATTCGGGCGTTCCAGACGGCGGTAACGCCAGTGTCACCCTGACCGTAACAATGCGGTAACACCGCTGGTTGACTTCCCTTACCTCGCTCACGACTATAGGCGTCCCGCGGCGCCACTCTGCCGCAATCACCCATTTAGGCCCGGACCGAGCTGTGCCCGAACATCACCAACGATGATGTGCCGCTCCGGAAGATGAATACACGCGTTGTACGCAGTTGTCTTTCACAGCGCCTGAACGAGGATGCCCCTACATGCCTGAAGTAACCCTGACCACCCTGAACGGCCTCAAGGCCAAGGGTGAAAAAATCACCATGCTGACCTGCTACGACGCGACCTTCGCCAAGGCTGCGAGCGATGCGGGTGTCGAAGTCCTGCTGGTCGGCGACTCCCTGGGCATGGTCCTGCAGGGCCATGACAGCACCCTGCCCGTCAGCAACGACGACATGGCCTACCACACCGCTTGCGTAAAGCGCGGCAACAGCGGTGCGCTAATCCTCACCGACCTGCCGTTCATGGCCCACGCCACCCCTGAGCTGGCCTTCGCCAACGCCGCCCAGCTGATGCGCGCCGGCGCCCACATGGTCAAGATCGAAGGTGCCGCCTGGCTGGGCGAGACCATCCGCCTGCTGGCCGAACGCGGCGTGCCGGTGTGCGCGCACATGGGCCTGACCCCGCAGACCGTCAACGTGCTCGGTGGCTACAAGGTCCAAGGCCGCCAGGAAGCCCAGGCGCGGCAGATGCGCGCCGACGCCATTGCCCTGGAACAGGCAGGCGCCGCCATGCTGCTGCTCGAGTGCGTGCCCAGCGAACTGGCCGCGGAAATCACCCAGGCGGTGAGCATTCCGGTGATCGGCATCGGCGCCGGCAGCGCCACCGATGGCCAGGTACTGGTGCTGCACGACATGCTCGGGTTGTCGCTGAGCGGCCGCGTGCCGAAGTTCGTGAAGAACTTCATGGCCGGCCAGCCCGATATCCAGAGCGCCCTGGCCGCCTACGTACAGGCAGTCAAGGACGTCAGCTTCCCCGGTAGCGAACATGGGTTCAGCGCATGAATACCGTCAAGACCGTTCGTGAACTGCGCGCCGCCGTGGCGCGTGCCCGTGGCGAAGGCAAGCGCATCGGCTTCGTGCCGACCATGGGCAACCTGCACAGCGGCCATGCCGCCCTGGTGACCAAGGCGGCACAGCGCGCCGACTTCGTGGTCGCCAGCATCTTCGTCAACCCGCTGCAGTTCGGCGCGGGCGAGGATCTGGACAAGTACCCGCGCACCCTCGCCGCCGACCAGGAAAAACTGCTCCAGGCCGGCTGCCACCTGCTGTTCGCCCCCACCGTCGAGGAGATGTACCCCGACGGCATGACCGTGCAAACCCGGGTCAGCGTGCCGCAGCTGTCCGAAGGCCTGTGCGGCGCCAGCCGCCCGGGGCACTTCGAGGGCGTGGCGACGGTGGTCAACAAGTTGTTCAACATGGTCCAGCCAGACCTCGCCGTATTCGGCGAAAAGGACTACCAGCAACTGGCGGTGATCCGCGCCATGGTGCGCGACCTGAACATGCCGATCCAGATCATCGGCGAGCCGACCGTGCGCGCCGAGGATGGCCTGGCGCTGTCGTCGCGCAATGGCTACCTGAGTGCCGAGCAACGCACCGCCGCGCCAGCGCTGTACCGGGTCCTGAGCGGCATGGCCGAGGCGATTCGCCGTGGCCAGCGCGATTTCCCGGCGCTGGTCGCCGAGGGCCAGGCGCAGCTCGAAGCGGCGGGCTTTGGCAAGGACTACCTTGAAGTGCGGCATGCCGTGACACTGCGCCCGGCGCAGGCGGATGACCGTGACCTGGTGGTGATCGCCGCGGCCTACATGGGTAACACCCGGCTGATCGACAACTTGTATCTGCACCTCGAAGCACAGACTGCCTAGCTCGACTCGTGTGTGAGCGGCCCTTTCGCGACACAAGGCCGCTCCCACAGAGTGAGTGCCCCCACAAAATTTCATCCCGCACCCTGCCCTACCCCATTCCCGGTTTCCGGCCAATGCCTATAATGAGCAGCTTGCAACTGGCAACGAATGCCAGTGTCATAGCCTGACCATGCACCAAGGAAACCACCCGCAATGGCGTATTACCGTAACCCCCACGATGTGACGGCACTGCCCGCCTGGCAGGCGCTTCAACAGCACCGCGACGCCATGCAGGGCTTCAGCATGCGCGAAGCCTTCGCCACCGACGGCAAGCGCTTCGAGCAGTTCTCCTTGAGCAGCTGCGGACTGTTTCTCGACTACTCGAAAAACCTGATTACCGCGCAGACCCGCGACCTGCTGGTGAACCTGGCCAAGGAAGTCGACCTGGAAGCGGCCATCCAGGCGATGTTCAACGGCGAGATCATCAACGCCTCCGAAGGCCGCCCGGTGCTGCACACCGCCCTGCGCCGTCCGGTTGGCGACAAACTCAGCGTCAATGGCGTCAACGTGATGCCCGACGTGCACAAGGTGCTCAACCAGATCACCGAACTGGTCGGGCGCATCCATGACGGCCTGTGGCGCGGCTATAGCGAAAAGCCGATCACCGACGTGGTCAACATCGGCATCGGCGGCTCGTTCCTCGGCCCGGAGCTGGTGTCCGAAGCCCTGCTGCCCTACGCCCAGCGCGGCGTGCGCTGCCACTACCTGGCCAACATCGACGGCAGCGAATTCCATGAGCTGTCGGCCAAGCTGCGCGCCGAAACCACCCTGTTCATCGTCTCTTCGAAGTCGTTCAACACCCTGGAAACCCTGAAGAACGCCCAGGCTGCACGCACCTGGTACCTGGCCCAAGGCGGCTCGGAAGCCGAGCTGTACCGCCACTTCATCGCAGTTTCGAGCAACAAGGCCGCCGCCGTGGCCTTCGGTATTCGCGAAGAGAACATCTTCCCGATGTGGGACTGGGTCGGTGGGCGCTACTCGCTGTGGTCGGCAATCGGCCTGCCGATCGCCCTGGCCATCGGCACTGCCAACTTCAAGGAGCTGCTGTCCGGTGCCTACACCATGGACCAGCACTTCCAGACCGCGCCGTTCGAGAAGAACATGCCGGTGCTGCTGGCCCTGCTGGGCGTGTGGTACGGCAACTTCTGGGGCGCGCGCAGCCACGCGATCCTGCCGTATGACCACTACCTGCGCAACATCACCAAGCACCTGCAGCAGTTGGACATGGAATCCAACGGCAAGAGCGTGCTGACCGACGGCACCCCGGTGAAGACCGATACCGGCCCGGTAATCTGGGGCGGCGTCGGCTGCAATGGCCAGCATGCCTACCACCAGTTGCTGCACCAGGGCACCCAGCTGATCCCGGCTGACTTCATCGTGCCGGTGGTGAGCTTCAACCCAGTCGCCGACCACCACCAGTGGCTGTATGCCAACTGCCTGTCGCAGAGCCAGGCGCTGATGCTCGGCAAGACCCTCGCGGAAGCCGAGGCCGAACTGCGCGCCAAGGGCCTGAACGAGGCCGATATCGCCAAGCTGGCGCCGCACAAGGTGATCCCGGGCAACCGCCCGAGCAACACCCTGGTGGTCGAGCGCATCAGCCCTCGCCGCCTCGGCGCGCTGGTGGCGATGTATGAGCACAAGGTGTTCGTGCAGAGCGTGGTCTGGGGCATCAACGCCTTCGACCAGTGGGGCGTGGAACTGGGCAAGGAGCTGGGCAAGGGCGTGTATCAGCGCCTGGTCGGCGCTCAGGAAGACAGCGCCGAGGATGGCTCGACCCAGGGCCTGATCAACTACTTCCGCGGCCGTCACCGCGGCTGACGCCAGACAGCCGCTCTGTCTGTAGGAGCGGCCTTGTGCCGCGAAAGGGCCGCACCGCGGCCCCAGGATTTCAACAATAAAGCCTTGATTGCTGGGGCCGCTTTGCGGCCCTTTCGCGGCGCAAGGCCGCTCCTACACAGACGGCGTTTCCCCCAGGGAGCACCCCCACCTTCTACACTGTCCATCGAATAGCCGTTGCAGTCCCTCGCCCCTAACAAGAGCAGGACCACCCGCCATGTTCGATATCCGCGACTATCCCGAGGCACAGGCCGTCAGCCAGGCCGCCACACTCTCCGACCACGACTACCATCGCCTCTATCGCCAGTCGGTGGACGACCCCGACACCTTCTGGGCCAAGCAGGCCGAGCGCCTGGACTGGATCAAGCCCTGGTCGAGCGTGCAGCAATGCGACCTGAATACCGGCAGTGCGCGCTGGTTCGACGGCGCTCAGCTGAATGTCAGTCAGAACTGCATCGATCGCCACCTGGCCACGCGCGGCGAACAGACCGCCCTGCTCTGGGAGGGCGACGATCCCAGCGACAGCAAGGCCATCAGCTACCGCGAGCTGCACCGCCAGGTGTGCCGGCTGGCCAATGCCCTGAAAGCCCGGGGGGTGAATAAAGGCGACCGGGTGTGCATCTACATGCCGATGATCCCCGAGGCCGCCTACGCGATGCTCGCCTGCACCCGCATCGGCGCCATTCACTCGGTGGTGTTTGGCGGCTTCTCCCCCGATGCCCTGCGCGACCGTATCCTCGACGCCGATTGCCGCACCCTGATCACTGCCGACGAAGGGGTGCGCGGCGGCAAGCGCATACCGCTCAAGCAAAATGTCGACAAGGCGCTGGCCAGCTGCCCGGCCGTCAGCAGCGTGCTCGTGGTCAAGCGCACCGGCGGTGACGTCAGCTGGAGCGAAGGCCGTGACCTCTGGTACCACGAGGCAACGGCAAAGGCCGGCGACGACTGCCCGCCCGAACCGATGAACGCCGAGGACCCGCTGTTCATCCTCTACACCTCCGGTAGCACCGGCAAACCCAAGGGCGTGCTGCACAGCACCGCCGGCTACCTGCTGCAGGCGACGATGACCTTCAAGGTGGTGTTCGATTACCGCGACGGCGAAGTGTTCTGGTGCACCGCCGACGTCGGCTGGGTCACCGGCCACAGCTATATCGTCTATGGCCCGCTGGCCAACGGCGCGATCTCGCTGATGTTCGAGGGCGTGCCCAACTACCCCGACACCTCGCGTTTCTGGCAGGTGGTGGACAAGCACCAGGTGAACATCTTCTACACCGCGCCCACCGCGTTGCGGGCCCTGATGCGTGAAGGCTCCGGCCCGCTGCAGGGCACATCGCGCCAGAGCCTGCGCCTGCTCGGCAGTGTCGGCGAGCCGATCAACCCGGAGGCCTGGGAATGGTACTTCGAGGCGGTCGGGCAGAAACGCTGCCCCATCGTCGACACCTGGTGGCAGACCGAGACCGGCGGCATCATGCTCACGCCCCTTCCCGGCACACAAAGGCTCAAGCCCGGTTGCGCCACCCAACCGATGTTCGGCGTGCAGCCGGTGCTGCTGGATGAAAAGGGCAAGCTCATCGAGGGGCCGGGCGCCGGCCTGCTGGCGATCAAAGCCAGCTGGCCGGGGCAGATCCGCAGCGTCTACGGCGATCACCAGCGCATGGTCGACACCTACTTCAAGCCCATGCCCGGCTATTACTTCACCGGCGACGGCGCCCGCCGCGACGCCGACGGCGACTACTGGATCACCGGGCGCATCGACGATGTGATCAATGTCTCCGGCCACCGCATCGGCACCGCCGAGGTGGAGAGCGCGCTGGTGCTGCACGACAGCGTCGCCGAAGCGGCGGTGGTCGGTTATCCCCATGACCTCAAGGGCCAGGGCGTCTATGCCTTCGTCACCCCCATGAACGGCATAGAACCGGATGATGCGCTCAAGGCCGAACTGCTGGCCCTGGTCAGCAAGGAAATCGGCAGCTTCGCCAAGCCCGAACTGATCCAGTGGGCGCCCGCCCTGCCCAAGACCCGCTCGGGCAAGATCATGCGGCGCATCCTGCGCAAGATCGCCTGCAACGAGCTGGACAACCTGGGGGATACCTCCACCCTCGCCGACCCCAGCGTGGTCCAGGGGCTGATCGACAAGCGTCTCAACCAGTAGGGCCCTCGGGGCGGCCACCGCCGCCCCGATCATCCTTTACCGCATTGACATATCGGTAAATCCCGATATTATCGCGCCATGGAACTGCTCGACATATTCAAGGCACTCTCGAACCGTACCCGTCTCGAGATCCTCAAAGGCCTGAAAGACCCGGTGAAACACTTTCCTCCCCAGGACGAAGGTGACGTTCATACGGTGGGCGTCTGTGTGAGCAGCATCCAGGAAGGCGTCGGGCTGTCGCAGTCGACGGTGTCCGACTACCTGGCCACTCTGCAGCGCGCAGGCCTGGTCGAAGTCCGGCGCATTGGCCAGTGGACCTATTACAAGCGTAACGAAGCAGCCATCAGCGCGCTCGCCGAGCTGATCGGGAGTGAGTTGTAGGTTTCACTTTTACCTTTACATATCGACTTTTCCCGATATCCCGTTTTGTCGAATTTTTTTCTACCCCACGGAGGCAACAACTACGGCATCTGACAGGTGCCAAGGAACAGAACAGCAACTTCATTTCACTTTATGTATCGATATTTCCCGATATCCCTTTTTATCGAAGCGAGAAAACACCATGAAAGCGTTGATACTGGATTCTTTTGGCGGCCCGGACGCGTTCGCCTATCGCGATGTCGCCAAACCGGTGGCGCAGGCCGGACAGGTACTGGTCCGGGTACATGCCACTTCCATCAACCCCCTGGATTACCAGGTTCGGCGTGGCGACTACCCTGACCTGGTGCCCCTCCCAGCCATTACCGGGCACGACGTTTCCGGCGTCGTCGAAGCCGTCGGGCCAGGTGTGACCGCGTTCAGTCCGGGCGACGAGGTGTGGTACACGCCGCAGATCTTCGATGGGGCGGGCAGCTATGCCGAGTACCACGTCGCCGCCGAAGGCATCATCGGCCTGAAACCGCCTTCGCTGAGCCATCTGCAGGCCGCCAGCCTTAGCCTGGTCGGCGGTACTGCCTGGGAGGCTCTGGTAGTACGTGCGGCGCTCAGGGTGGGCGAGCGCATTCTGGTTCACGGCGGCGCAGGCGGTGTCGGCCACGTGGCGATCCAGCTGGCCAAGGCCATGGGCGCCAGGGTGTTCACCACCGTGCGCGAGGACAATGCCGAATTCGTGCGGCAAATGGGCGCGGACGTGGTCATCGACTATGAGCATCAGGATTATGTCGATGTCGTCCTGCGGGAAACGGCCGGCCAAGGCGTCGACGTGGTCTTCGACACCATTGGTGGCGATACCCTGGCACGCAGCCCGGACGTCCTGGCGCAACTGGGGCGCGTGGTGTCGATCGTGGACATCGCGCAACCGCAGAACCTGATCCAGGCCTGGGGCCGCAACGCGAGTTACCACTTCGTCTTCACCCGGCAGCACCGCGGCAAGCTCGACGAGTTGAGCGCGCTGGTCGAGCGCGGGCAACTAAAGCCACACGTGGGCGCCGTCTACACCCTCGCCGAGGTTCCCCGCGCCCATGCCCGGCTACAAAGCGCCAACAATGGCCTGCAAGGGAAGATCGCCATTGCGGTCGCGCCCATGGCCGATCCCGCCAGCGCTTGAAGCGCCAGTCACCCTTTTCGACTTCAAGGACCGCCATGATCTACGAAATTGCCCTGCTTCCCATCCGTCCGACCCACGTCGATACCTTCGCGCACGCATTCGCCGAGGTCGCCCCGTTGCTCAGACGAGCCAAGGGCCACGTCAGCCATATGCTCGCGCAAGGGATCGAGAGCCCCCATCAATTCAACCTGATCGTGCAATGGCAAACACTGGAGGACCACGCGCCGGGTTTCGAGGCCAGTGAAGACCACCAGGTCTTCATGGCCCACCTGACACCATATTTTTCCGAGGAGCCCACGGTTTATCATGTGCAGGGCGGCGCGTTCGAAACGCACGCGCCCACCAGCCCGGGCAGTGCCCGACTGGACGACAATTGCCCAACCCCATAGACGGCCGCCATGGCGGCCAGCACAGGTCGCCATGGAAGCCTTGCGTCGCCGCATCGAAACCCAAGTCATGAGCCTCACCGGGCTGGCCCTCGGCCAGCTCGACCTGGAGTCGCCCAAGGGCGATCCCGGCCTGTTCGGCCCGCAAAGCATCAGCTGGCAGGTGCATGGCGACTTCCCCAGCATGCTGGTGGGCGGAATCAGCGCGCTGATGCTGCAACTGCTGCATCCGCTGGCCCTGGCCGGGGTCTGGGACCATTCGAACTTTCGCCAGGACCTGCTCGGCCGCCTGCGCCGCACCAGCCAGTTCATCTCCGGCACCACCTTTGGTTCGACCCGTGACGCCGAGTGGCTGATCGACAAGGTCCGCACCATCCACCTCAAGGTGGTCGGCACCGCGGCCGATGGCCGCCCCTACGCCGCCAGCGACCCCGACCTGCTGACCTGGGTGCATGTGGCCGAAGTCAGCAGCTTCCTCGCCGCCCACCTGCGCTACCGCAACCCTGGTCTGGCGCGTAGCGCGCAGGACGCCTACTACAACGAGATCGCCCTGATCGCCGAACGCCTGGGCGCGCGCGACGTGCCTCGCTCCTGTGCCGAGGTGGATGCCTACCTGCGGCGCATGCGCCCGCAGTTGCAGTGCGATGCGCGCAGCCTGGAGGTGGTCGATATCCTGCTCAAGGCCCCGGCCCCCAGCCGCCTCGCCGAGCCAGTGGGCAAGCTGATGCTCAAGGCCGGCATCGACCTGCTGCCGGACTGGGCCAGCGCAATGCTCGGCTTGCACCAGGGCGCGCTCGAGCGGCGCATGATCCGCCTGGGCCTGAGCAATACCGCGCCGATGCTGCGCTGGGCCATGCGCAATGGCTCGGCGCAGCGCGCCAGGCGGCGCATGAGCGTCGAATGAGGTATTTTGGTCCGTTCATCGGAACCGATTTAACGTGCCATACTCCAAGCACTCCAGCCTGATACAGACGAAGCGACACATGCCCAAAGGATTGACCCGCGCCCTCGGCGCCCTGCTGGCCCTCGTGGCCCTGTACAGCCTGCTCGGCTTTCTCATTCTCCCTGGCGTCGCCCTGCGCATCGCCAACCAGCAATTGGCGCAATACGCCACGGTGCCTGCGCACCTGCAACGCATCGAGCTCAACCCGTTCAGCCTCGAGCTGACGCTCTGGGGCCTGCAGATCGGCGAGCCCGGCAAGGAGCAGGTCGGCTTCGAGCGCCTGTACGCCAACCTGTCGCTGGACAGCCTATGGACCAAGGCCCTGCGCCTGGACGCCGTAGAGTTGGACAAGCCGCGCACCGAGTTGCTGTTCGCCAAGGACGGCAGCCTCAACCTGGCGCAGCTGTTCAAGCTGCCGCCAAGCGAACCGAAAGCCGACGAGCCACCCAGCGATCCGTTCCCGGTACGCATCGCCAGCATCAAGCTCAACGAAGGCTACCTGCACTTCGAGGACCTGCGCCCGAGCGAGCCCATCGAGTTCCTCTACGACTCGATGAACCTGGAGCTGAAGAACCTCAGCACCCTGCCAGACGACAATGCCGACATGACCCTGGTGGCCAATGGCCCGGCAGGCGGGCGTATCGACTGGAGCGGCACCTTGAGCCTGACGCCGATCGCCTCGCAAGGCACGCTGAAGATCAGCGATGGCCAGATGAAGCTGTTCTGGCCCTATGTGCGCGATGCCGTGCCGCTGGTGCTGGAAGACGGCAAGGTCAGCCTAGAAACCCACTACAAGCTCAACCTGGCCAAGGAAACCGAGCTGCTGCTGGACAACACCTCGGTGCGGGTCGCGCCCTTCGCCATCAAGGCGCCGGACGGCCGCCCGCTGGCGCGCCTGGCCAGCCTCGAAGTGAGCGAGACCTCCATCGACCTGGCCAAGCAGTTGGTCACGGTCGGCAAGATTCGCAGTGAAAAGCTCGAGACCTGGGCCGCCCTGGAGAAAGACGGCCAGCTCGACTGGCAAAAGCTGTTCGCCAGCCAGCCAGACAAGGCCGCCGCCAAGGAAAAGGCCGAACCGGCCACTGCCGAACCGAGCGACAGGGAAAAAGCCGCCGCCACGCCAAGCAAGCCCTGGCAGGTGCTGCTCAAGGACGTACAGGCGCGCAACTACCTGGTGCACCTGGCCGACCGTAGCCAGAAGGAACCGGTGGCGCTGGATGTCGGCCCACTGAACCTCGACTTGCAGAACTTCGACAGCCTCAACCAGTCGCCCTTTACCCTCAAGCTCGACACCGGGGTGGGCAAGCAGGGCAAGCTGCAAGCTGCCGGCCAAGTCAATCTGGCGCCGGTGACCGCCAAGCTCGACGTCGCCACCCGCGACATCGACCTGCGCGTGGCCCAGGCCTACATCAGCCCGTTCGTCCGCCTCGAGTTGCGCAGCGGCATGCTCTCCAGCGACCTAAAGGTCGACCTCAAGAGCACCGAGCCGCTGGCCTTCAGCATCACCGGCAAGGCCCAGGCCAACCAGTTGCATACCCTGGATACCATCAAGAACCGCGACTTCGTCAAATGGCAGCAGGTCAACGTCGACGGCCTGGCATACGTGCACGGCGACGCCCTGTCGATCGACAAGGTGACCCTGCTGCAGCCCTATGCGCGCTTCATCATCAACGAAGACCGCACCACCAACGTCGACGACCTGCTGATCCCACAGCCCGCCGGCAAGCCTGCACCGGCCGCGAGCAAACCGGCTGCCGCCGGCAGCGGCAAGGAACTGGGTATCCGTATCGGCCAGATCAGCATCAACGACGGCTCGGCCAACTTCGCCGACCTGACCCTGACGCCTAACTTCGCCACCGCCGTGCAACAACTCAACGGCCAGATCGGCACCATCGACAACCGCAAGCCGATGCCGGCCAAGGTAGATATCAAGGGCAAGGTCGACCGCTATGCGCCGGTGACCATCAAGGGAGCGCTCAATCCGTTCGACCCGATGGCCAGCCTCGATATCGCCACCAGCTTCAAGCGCGTCGAACTGACCACCCTGACGCCCTACTCCGGCAAGTTCGCGGGCTTCCGTATCCGCAAGGGCCGCCTGAACCTCGACCTGCACTACCTGATCACCAACGGCCAGCTCAAGGCCGAGAACAAGGTGGTGGTCGAACAGTTGCAGTTGGGTGAGAAGGTCGACAGCCCGGACGCGGTGGACCTGCCGATCCGCCTGGCGGTGGCCCTGCTCAAGGACACCGAAGGCAAGATCTCCATCGAGCTGCCGGTATCGGGCGACCTCAACAACCCGCAGTTCAGCGTGATGCCGATTGTCTGGCAGACCCTGCGCAACCTGGTGCTGCGCGCGGCCCAGGCGCCGTTCAAGCTGCTTGGCGGGTTGGTCTCGGGCGGTGGTTCCGAGGACCTGGGCAACGTCTCGTTCGCCGCCGGCTCCAGCGACCTGACTCCCGAGGTGCAATCGTCCCTCGACAAGTTGGCTTCGGCGCTCAAGGAGCGCCCTGAGCTGCGCCTGGAGATCGAAGGCACCGCGGCACAGAGTAGCGACGGCCCGTTGATCGCCCAGCAACGGCTGGAGCGCGAATACCAGGCCACCTGGTACAAGATCCTGCAGCGCCGTGGCGACAAGGTTCCGGCCAACGCATCGTTGCTGGTGGTCGACGACAGCGACAAACCGCCGATGCTCGAAGGCATCTACCGCAACCGCCTCAAGCAGCAGCCGCCTGCCGAGTGGGAAAAGCTCGGCCGCGACGAGCGCACCGCCAAGCTGCGCGAGGCGGTGATCAAGTCCTGGGCGGAGAGCGCCGTGTTGCTGCGCAACCTCGGCCAGGAGCGTGCCAGCAGCATCAAGGATTACCTGGTGGACAAGGGGCAGTTGGAAGATGACCGGGTGTACTTCATCGACACCAATCTCGGTCAGGCCGAAAGTGACGGGCGCGTGGTAACGCCAATGCACCTGGATGCAGAGTAAGCTTCTGCTCTGCCTTGACTCGTAGGAGCCAGCTTGCTGGCTCCTACGGCGTACAGCCTTCAGACCAGCCGCTGCCCCGACACCGCCGGGTGATACAGCGGCTGCACCTTGTTCCCCGCCGGATCCAGCAAATGGAAGCTGCGCGCGCCATCGCCATGGTTGAACGGACGATCCAGCAAGGTCACGCCACGGGCCTTGAAGTACTGGTACCAAGCCTCCAGTTCCTCGACGCTGTCGACAATGAAGCCATAGTGATCCAGGGTCTGCAGCCCGTTGGCCGCGCCTGCGCCGCGCCCGAGCGACAGGTTGTCATTGCCGCAGGTCAGGTAGACCAGGTCTTCGTTGGCACGGTTTAGCACTTCCATGCCCAGCACATCCACGTAGAAGCGCTCGCACTCCTCCAGGTTGGGGACCAGCAGGGCGATGTGCCGCAGGCCATTGAGGCGGCCTGGGCGGGCAGGTAGATCGGACATGAGCGCGGCTCCTTTTTTGTATACAATTCACAACATAATTTAAAACAAAAGGAGCGTCATGTGTACTGCCTATTTATCAAGACGCGCGTGAAACCCGGTACCGCGGATGCCTTCCTGGCAGCCATCAATACCAACGCCGCGGCATCGGTCGCCACCGAGCCGGGTTGCCTGGTATTCGATGTCTCGCAGGACCGGGAGAATGCCGATGTCATCTACCTGTACGAGATCTACCAAGACGATGAAGCGTACGAGGCGCATACCCGGACCGCGCATTTTCGCGACAGTCGCCCCCTGGTGGAACCGCTGATCGAAGAGCAGGTGTGCTTCGAGAGCGATGTAATCGCCCGAAACCCGGTGAGTTGAAGCCGCCTTCCTGAACGCCAATAGAAAAGCCCCGGCGATGGCCGGGGCTTTTGCTTGAAGGGGTGGCCAACTCCTTTTGGCCGACGGGACATTCCTTATTCGGACTTCAAGCCATCCGCCGAGACGGCCTGCACGCCCTTGATCTTCTTGGCGATGGCCACTGCCATCTCTTTCTGCGCATCGGTGATGGCCACGTCCGAGGATAGCGACACTACACCCTTGTTGGTTTCGACTTTGATGTCACTGCCTGGCACGCCTTTCTCGGTCATCAGGTCAGCCTTCACCTTGGTGGTGATCCAGGTGTCGGAAGTCGCTTCCTTGGCTTTGGTCACCTCACCGGCCGCAAGCGTCATCGGGGCCTGGGTGGACTGAGCAGCGAAAGCTGCGTTGGCCATGGTCAGGGTCAGAGCGGTAGCAGTAGCGGCAGCAATGGCGAACTTCTTCATGTGAGTCACTCCTGTTTTTCGAAAGGTCTGCGCCTTGGTTCCTGGCGTCAGGTAGGAGTGATGTTGCAGGGGTTGTGCCAGTTTTTCCGTTTCGCTTGATTCCTTATAAATCAATAAGTTAGAAGAAAACCAAAATGCTTGGCGTCGTGCATTTTGCAAGCTGCGGCGCAAACCTGAATGCAAGATGCAAGGCCAAAACCCCGTAGGAGCCGGCTTGCCGGCGAACCAATCGTCGCGCCGCCTGCTTCGCCAGCCCTCCGGGGGCCGCGGCAGGCCAAAAAAAAGGACCCCGAAGGGTCCTTTTTCCAGCCACTCAGGGCTTAGACGCCCGATGCCTTGGCAGCGGCAACATCCTTGATCGACAGCTTGATACGGCCGCGGTTGTCCACGTCCAGTACCAGCACTTCGACTTCCTGGCCTTCCTTCAGCACGTCGGTGACTTTCTCGACGCGAGCATCGCTCAGCATGGAGATGTGCACCAGGCCGTCCTTGCCCGGCAGGATGTTGACGAAAGCACCGAAATCGACGATGCGCTCGACCTTGCCGACGTAGATCTTGCCGATTTCGGCCTCGGCGGTGATGCCCAGGATGCGCTGCTTGGCAGCATCTGCCGCTTCCTTGGTCTCGCCGAAGATCTTGATCGAACCGTCGTCTTCGATGTCGATCGAGGCCTTGGTCTCTTCGCAGATGGCGCGGATGGTGGCGCCGCCTTTGCCGATGACGTCACGGATCTTGTCGGTGTCGATCTTCATCGCGATCATGGTCGGGGCGTTGGCCGACAGCTCGGTACGCGATTCGCCGATGATCTGGTTCATCTGGCCGAGGATGTTCAGGCGCGCTTCCAGGGCCTGGCCCAGGGCGATTTCCATGATCTCTTCGGTGATGCCGTTGATCTTGATGTCCATCTGCAGCGCGGTAACGCCCTTGGCGGTACCAGCTACCTTGAAGTCCATGTCGCCCAGGTGGTCTTCGTCACCGAGGATGTCGGTCAGGACGGCGAACTTGTCACCTTCCTTGACCAGGCCCATGGCGATACCGGCAACCGGAGCTTTCATCGGTACACCGGCGTCCATCAGGGCCAGCGAAGCGCCGCAGACCGAAGCCATGGAGCTGGAGCCGTTGGATTCGGTGATTTCCGAGACCACGCGGATGGTGTACGGGAACACGTCGGCGGCCGGCAGCATGGCCTGGACCGAACGGCGGGCCAGACGGCCGTGGCCGATTTCACGACGACCAGCACCGCCCATGCGACCACACTCGCCCACCGAGAACGGCGGGAAGTTGTAGTGCAGCATGAAGGGGTCTTTCTTCTCGCCTTCGAGGGTATCCAGCAGCTGGGCGTCACGGGCGGTACCCAGGGTCGCGACGACCAGGGCCTGGGTTTCGCCACGGGTGAACAGGGCCGAACCGTGGGTCTTGGGCAGAACGCCGACTTCGATGTTCAGCGGACGCACGGTCTTGGTGTCACGACCGTCGATACGCGGCTTGCCGTTGACGATGTTTTCGCGAACGGTGCGGTATTCGATTTCGCCGAAGATGTCTTTGACTTCACCAGCCGATGGCTGGCCTTCCTCGCCGGAGAACTTGGCAACGGCCTGGTCGCGCAGTTCGCCCAGGCGCGCGTAGCGGTCGGCCTTGACGGTGATGGTGTAGCCCTGCGACACCGCTTCACCGAACTCGGCGCGGATGGCGTTGAACAGCTCGGTGTTGGCAACGGCAGGTTTCCAGTCCCAGGTCGGCTTGGCGGCTTCGGCAGCCAGCTCCTTGACCGCCTTGATGACGGCCTGGAATTCGTCGTGGGCGAACAGGACGGCGCCCAGCATCTGGTCTTCGGTCAGCTCTTGGGCTTCCGATTCAACCATCAGTACGGCGGATTCGGTACCGGCGACGACCATGTCCAGGCTCGAGGCAGCCAGTTGCTCGTAGGTCGGGTTCAGCAGGTAGCCGGTGCTTTCGTGGAAGGCGACGCGGGCAGCGCCGATCGGGCCTTCGAACGGAATGCCGGAGATGGCCAGGGCAGCCGAGGTACCGATCATCGCAGCGATGTCCGGATCGGTCTTCTTGCTGGTGGAGACGACGGTGCAGACAACCTGCACTTCGTTCATGAAGCCTTCTGGGAACAGCGGGCGGATCGGACGGTCGATCAGACGCGAGGTCAGGGTTTCCTTCTCGGAAGGACGGCCTTCACGCTTGAAGAAACCACCAGGGATCTTGCCGGCGGCGTAGGTTTTTTCCTGGTAGTGCACGGACAGCGGGAAGAAGCCCTTGCCCGGGTCGGCTTGCTTGGCACCGACCACGGTCACCAGCACGGTGACATCGTTGTCGACGGTGACCAGCACGGCGCCGGTGGCCTGACGGGCAATGCGGCCCGTTTCGAGAGTAACGGTCGATTGACCGAACTGGAACGTCTTGATTACCGGGTTCACGGTTTCCTACCTTTTTCAGTGGCTCTTGGGGGAACTGGTTCTTGCGAATTCTTGGGCAGCACGGGGAATCGGCCCCATCGACCGTCCAGATACAACACGAGGCTGGGAGCCTGGCGCCGGGCGGATGAACCGCTCGGCAGACCAGGCTGCCAACCTCGCAGATCGCGCGGCGTGTCCAACGGCAGGGCTGCCAGGCAGCCTTGCCGAGGAATGCGACACGCCATGCAACACCACTGGCCAGGCCGCTATTAGCGACGCAGGCCCAGGCGACCGATCAGGGCGCTGTAACGAGTGGTGTCCTTGCCCTTCAGGTAGTCCAGCAGCTTACGACGCTGGTTGACCATACGGATCAGACCACGACGGGAGTGGTGGTCTTTTTCGTTGGCCTTGAAGTGGCCTTGCAGCTTGTTGATGTTGAAGGTCAGCAGAGCAACCTGTACTTCCGGGCTACCGGTGTCGCCGGCGGCTTGCTGATAGTCTGCAACGATCTGGGCTTTTTCTTCGACGCTGAGGGCCATTTGGCTTCTCCTGATAAACGGATCCCGCGAACGGTCTCCAATAGGCCAGGGACAAGTCCCCGTATTAATAAGAAGAGGTGTGACCGTGCCTAATAACAGCCACCCTCGAGTCCGCCGGTTTCAGCCGAAGCCTGCACCGATGGTTCCGGTCATTCCGACCGAATCAGTCGACGCGGCGCAATGCGCCCGTCCTCGCTCACCTCACCGATACCGATGAAGCGGGCGTTGTGATCCTGCACCCGGACCATGCCGAACTGTGGCGCATCCGGGGCGCGTACCGCCTGACCATGCAGCCAGTAGAACGCGCTGTGCTCGGAAAGCACCACCAGGGGCCAATCCTGCAGGCCGCTGTCCGAGGGCATCAGGAAGCGATCGAGCGCTTCGTTGCCACCTTCGGCGTGGGCCTGTTCGAGTTCCTCGAGCGTCACGGTCTGTGCCAGCGCGAAGGGCCCGGCCTGGGTCCGGCGCAGTTCGGCAACGTAGGCACCACAACCCAACGCCTCACCGATATCCTCCACCAGGGTGCGGATATAGGTGCCTTTGCTGCAACCAACCGACAGGCGCGCACGGGTGCCTTCGCACTCGAGCAACTCCAGGCGGCCAATAGTAACAGAACGCGCCTCGCGCTCCACTACCTCTCCTGCACGCGCCAGTTTGTACAACGGCTGGCCATCGCGCTTGAGAGCCGAGTACATCGGCGGTACCTGCTTGATTTCGCCACGAAAACGCGGAATCACCGCTTCGATGTCGGCACGACCAACGGTCACCTCACGGGTTTGCAGCACTTCGCCTTCGGCATCCGCCGTGGTCGTAGTCTGCCCCATCTGCATGACCGTTTCGTAGCCCTTGTCGGAATCGAGCAAGTACTGGGAGAACTTGGTCGCCTCGCCGAAGCACAGCGGCAGCACGCCGCTGGCCAAGGGGTCGAGGCTGCCGGTGTGGCCGGCCTTCTCGGCATTGAGCAGCCAACGGACTTTCTGCAGGGCGGCGTTGGAGGTGAACCCCAGCGGCTTGTCGAGCAGGATGATGCCACTGACGTTGCGGCGGATACGTTTGACCTGGGCCACCGCTTACTCCTTGGTGTCCGGCTCGTCGGCATCCTTGTGCAGGCGGTCTTCTGCCACCGCACGTTCGATCAGCGCCGACAGGTGGACACCACGGCTGACGCTCTCATCGAAGTGGAAATGCAGCTGTGGCACGCTGCGCAACTGCATGACGCGGCCAAGGTGCAGGCGCAGGAAGCTCGCGGCGCTGTTGAGGGCCTTGAGGGTCTGCGGCACGGCGTCGGTACCGTCCTGGCCCATCACGGTGATGTACACCTTGGCGTGGCCCAGGTCACGGCTGACGTCGACGGCGGTGATGGTCACCAGGCCGACGCGCGGGTCTTTGACTTCGCGGCGGATCAGCTCGGCCAGCTCACGCTGCATCTGATCACCGATACGTTGGGTACGGCTGTATTCTTTTGCCATTCTTGCTACCTGTATCTTAAAGCGGCAAACGCCCGGTCAAGCGAAAAGCCTGACCGGGCGCTACCTTCAGAGGTGCCGGCGACCGCCCTGGGGCGGGGCCTGCACCACGCTCGGCCCTTACAGGGTACGAGCCACCTGGACTTTCTCGAAGACTTCGATCTTGTCGCCGACCTTGACGTCGTTGTAGCTCTTGACGCCAATACCGCACTCCATGCCGTTACGCACTTCGGCGGCGTCGTCCTTGAAGCGACGCAGCGATTCCAGCTCGCCTTCGAAGATCACCACGTCGTCGCGCAATACGCGGATCGGACGGTTACGGTACACGGTACCCTCGATGACCATACAGCCAGCGATGGCGCCGAACTTCGGCGAACGGAATACATCACGCACTTCGGCGACACCCAGGATGTTCTCGCGAACATCGCTGCCGAGCATGCCGGTCAGGGCCTTCTTGACGTCTTCGATGATGTCGTAGATCACGTTGTAGTAACGCATATCCAGACCTTCCTGCTCGACGATCTTGCGCGCGCCGGCATCGGCACGCACGTTGAAGCCGAACAGTACTGCATTCGAAGCCAGCGCCAGGTTGGCGTCGCTTTCGGTGATACCACCAACGCCGCCACCGATGACGCGCACCTGAACTTCGTCGTTGCCCAGGCCGCCGAGCGAGCCTTGCAGCGCCTCGAGCGAACCGCGCACGTCGGTCTTGAGGACGATGTTGAGGGTCTTCTTCTCTTCCTGCCCCATGGTCTCGAAGATGTTTTCCAGCTTGCCGGCGTGAGCACGGGCCAGCTTGACCTCACGGAACTTGCCTTGACGGAACAGCGCCACTTCACGCGCTTTCTTCTCGTCGGCAACCACCGACATCTCTTCACCAGCATCCGGGGTGCCATCCAGGCCGAGGATCTCGACCGGAATCGACGGGCCAGCTTCCTTCACAGGCTTGCCGTTCTCGTCGAGCATGGCGCGCACGCGGCCATAGTTGGAGCCGACCAGGACCATGTCGCCCTGACGCAGGGTACCGTCCTGAACCAGGATGGTCGCCACCGGGCCACGGCCCTTGTCCAGACGCGACTCGACCACCACGCCACGACCTGGAGCGGTCGGGGTGGCCTTGAGTTCGAGGATCTCGGCCTGCAGCAGGACAGCTTCGAGCAACTCGTCGACACCGGTACCCATCTTCGCCGAAACCTTGACGAACGGCGTGTCACCACCCCATTCCTCGGAGGTCACGCCTTCGACGGACAGCTCGTTACGGATGCGATCGAGGTCTGCACCTGGCTTGTCGATCTTGTTCACGGCTACCACCAGCGGTACGCCAGCTGCCTTGGCATGCTGCACGGCTTCGCGGGTCTGCGGCATCACGCCGTCGTCCGCCGCCACCACCAGGATGACGATGTCGGTGGCCTTGGCACCACGGGCACGCATCTGGGTAAACGCAGCGTGGCCTGGGGTGTCGAGGAAGGTGACCATGCCACGGTCGGTTTCGACGTGGTAGGCACCGATGTGCTGGGTGATACCACCGGCTTCGCCAGCGGCCACCTTGGCACGACGGATGTAGTCGAGCAGCGAGGTCTTGCCGTGGTCGACGTGGCCCATGACGGTCACGACCGGCGCACGCGAGGTGGTCTCGCCTTCGAACTTCAGCGATTCGGCCAGGGAGTCTTCCAGGGCGGTGTCGCTGACCAGGGTGACCTTGTGGCCCAGCTCTTCGGCGACCAGCTGCGCGGTCTCCTGGTCGAGCACCTGGTTGATGGTGACCGGGGTGCCCAGCTTGAACATGAACTTGACGACTTCAGCGGCCTTGACCGACATCTGTTGCGCCAGTTCCGAGACGGTGATGGTCTCGCCGATGGTCACGTCACGAATGACCGGACCAGTCGGGCTCTGGAAGCCATGCGCATTACGCTTCTTGCCCTTGCCCTTGCCACCGCGACCACGACGGAAGCCATCGCTTTCTTCGTCGGTGGTACGGGGCGCGGCGCGAGGGGTCGGAGCCTTTTCCTTCTCCTTGACCTTGACCTTGACCGACATGCGCGGCGCATCGCCACGGCCGGCAGCCGCTGGGCCACCACCGCGACGATCGTCATCACGGGTACGGCTTTCGTTGCGACGGGTCTCGTCTTTCTTGCGCTCGGCAGCACGCGCGGCGGCGTCTTCGGACACCGGCGCATTGGCCACTACCGGGGCAGCGACAGGGGCAGGTTCAGCCTTGGGCGCAGGTGCCGCAGCCGGGGCTTCGGCGGCCTGACGGCGAGCTTGCTCCTCGTTGCGCTGGCGCACTTCGGCCTCGACCTTCTCGCGCGCGGCGTTTTCAGCGGCGCGGCGCTCTTCCTGCTCACGCTTCTGCTCAGCCTGGATCTCTTCCGGGCTGCGCTGCACGAAGACTTTCTTCTTGCGTACTTCTACGCTGATGCTCTTGCTACCGGCGACACGCAGAGTGCTGGTGGTCTTGCGCTGCAAGGTGATCTTGCGCGGCTCTTCCGCCTTGCTCTTGTGGCTGCTCTTCAAATGGGTCAGCAGGGTCTGCTTCTCATTATCGGTCACTACCTGACCGGCGTCGGTGTGCGGCAGACCTGCCTCACGCATCTGCTGCAGCAGGCGCTCTACCGGTGCCTCGACCTCTTGGGCCAGTTCTTTCACCGTGACTTGCGTCATGCACTTCTCTCCTCAGGCCGCGCCTAATTACTCGAACCAGTGGGCTCGGGCGGCCATGATCAACTTGCCGGCACGCTCTTCGTCGATGCCGTCGATGTCGAGCAGGTCGTCAATCGACTGCTCGGCCAGGTCTTCGCGGTTAACCACGCCGCGCACCGCCAGTTCCGCCGCCAGGTCCTTGTCCATGCCCTCGAGGGAGAGCAGGTCTTCGGCCGGATGGGCGTCTGCCAGTTTTTCTTCGGTAGCGATGGCTTTGGTCAACAAACGGTCCTTGGCACGAGCGCGCAGCTCATTGACGATGTCCTCGTCAAAGCCATCGATGTTGAGCATTTCTTCCAACGGTACGTAAGCAATTTCTTCGAGGCTGGTGAAGCCTTCGTCGACCAGCACCTGTGCCAGCTCTTCGTCGACTTCCAGTTCCTCGATGAAGTTACGCAGGATGTCGCCTGTCTCAGCCTGTTGCTTGGCCTGGATGTCCTTCTCGGTCATCACGTTCAGGGTCCATGCAGTCAGCTGGCTGGCCAGACGGACGTTCTGGCCGCCACGTCCGATGGCCTGGGCCAGGTTGTCCTCGGCCACGGCGATGTCCATCGCATGGGCATCTTCATCAACGATGATCGCGGCAACCTCTGCCGGCGACATGGCGTTGATGACGAACTGCGCCGGGTTCTCGTCCCACAGGACGATATCCACACGCTCGCCACCCAGCTCGCCGGATACGGCCTGGACGCGCGAACCGCGCATGCCGATGCAGGCACCTTGCGGGTCGATGCGCTTGTCCTTGGAGCGGACGGCGATCTTGGCACGCGAACCCGGATCACGGGAGGCGGCCATGACTTCGATGAGGCCTTCGGCGATTTCCGGCACTTCGATGCGGAACAGCTCGATCAGCATCTGCGGCGCAGTGCGCGACAGGATCAGCTGTGGGCCGCGGTTCTCGGTACGGATTTCCTTGAGCAGCGCGCGCAGGCGCACGCCGACCCGGAAGGTCTCACGGGGAATGATGTCTTCGCGGGCCAGCAACGCCTCGGCGTTGTTGCCCAGGTCGACGATGACGTTGTCGCGGGTGACTTTCTTCACGGTGCCGGAGATGATCTCGCCGACACGCTCGCGGTAGGCGTCGACCACCTGGGCGCGCTCGGCCTCGCGGACCTTCTGCACGATGACCTGCTTGGCGGTCTGGGCGGCGATGCGGCCGAATTCGATCGACTCGATCTTCTCTTCGATCACGTCACCGACCTTGGCGTCCGGGTGCGTGTCCTGGATCTTTTCCAGCCAGGTCTCGATCGCCGGATCGTCCAGGTCGTTTTCGTCGACCACGGTCCAGCGGCGGAAGGTCTCGTAGCTACCGGTGTGGCGGTTGATTTCCACACGCAGGTCGACTTCGTCCTCAAAACGTTTTTTGGTTGCAGTGGCCAAGGCCACTTCCAGCGCTTCGAAAATGACGCCTGGCGGTACACCTTTCTCGTTGGATACCGATTCAACAACCAGCAGTACTTCTTTGCTCATCGTACGCCTCGCCTTGCGCAAGCCATTGGCCCCGGAACATCCGCCGGGCCCGGCACGTCTCAGTCAAAACTGGGAATAATATTGGCCTTGTCGATCGAGTCGATCGGCAGCAGGAACTCCTGGTTGTCCACCTGGACCACCACATCCTGCTCCTCCACACCACGGAGAAGGCCCTGGAAGTTACGACGACCCTCGAAGGGTGAACGCAGCTTGATCTTCACTTGTTCGCCGGCATGCGAGGCAAACTGTTCCAGAGTGAACAGTGGGCGATCCATGCCAGGCGAAGAAACTTCGAGGGTGTATTCACTGCTGATCGGATCTTCCACGTCGAGAATGGCGCTGGCCTGACGGCTGACCGCTTCGCAGTCCTCCACCAGGATGCCGCCATCCTTGTCGATGTAGATGCGCAGTACCGAATGCTTACCCTGGGAAACGTATTCGATCCCCCAGCACTGATAGCCCAGACCCTCGACCACCGGGGCCAACAAGGCCTGCAACTGTTCTAGCTTGCTCGACACCTGAACCCCCTCGTGCATGCTGTGCAAATAAAAAATGGGCGAAGCGCCCATCCCTGAAAGCGCCGTTGGACAACGGCGCCGAAAACTGTCGGCTAGCAAAAAGCCCCTGAAAAGGGGCTCTGCTGAAGCTGGTTGCGGGGGCTGGATTTGAACCAACGACCTTCGGGTTATGAGCCCGACGAGCTACCAAGCTGCTCCACCCCGCGACAAAGCTGGGGCGAAAGTATAAGACCGAACCCTGTGCAGGGTCAATCCAACCTCCACCTGCAAGAAAGCCCGCTAAAGCGGGCTCTCATGCTTCAATTGGTACCGAGAAGGGGACTCGAACCCCTACACCCTATGGGCACAACCACCTCAAGGTTGCGTGTCTACCAATTCCACCACCTCGGCAATACTACTTCTTGAAACCCGTTACTGCTGCTCTTTGGCCGGAGGAGGTACGTCACCAGTGTTGGTGGTTTCGCTCTTCTGCTGCTGGAGCACCGGTACATCATCATTGACTGCCGGCTTTGACTCTTTGACTTCCAGCACTGCTGGATCTGGCAGACCAGCTTGAGTCAGCTGGTGAGCCTGCTGCTTGGCGAAGTATCCTAACCCAAGTGCAGTCAAAAAGAAAGTGGCAGCAAGTATAGCAGTAACTTTACTCAAAAAGGTAGCGGAACCTTGGCTTCCGAACACAGTATTTGAAGCACCTGCGCCGAAAGATGCACCTGCTTCCGCACCTTTACCCTGTTGCAACAGCACCATAACTACCAGTGACAGCGCCGCCAACAGATGAAAAACAACTACGACTGTTTCCAGCATTTGTTCAGTTTCCTGCGGCGCGACAAATTGCACCGAATTCGTCTGCGTTCAGGGAAGCTCCACCAATGAGCCCCCCATCGATATCCGGCATGCCGAACAGTTCGGCCGCATTGGCCGCCTTCACGCTGCCGCCGTAGAGAAGCTGCACACCTTCTGCAACTTCGGCGTCCTTCGCCGCCAACTGCTTGCGGATGGCTGCATGCACATCCTGAGCTTGCTGTGGCGAGGCCGTCAAACCAGTACCGATGGCCCAAACAGGCTCATAGGCAATAACTGCATTGGCGAAAGCCTTGATACCGAACACATCGATAACACTGCTTAGTTGACGCCCTACAACTTCAAGCGTCTCGCCGGCTTCGCGCTCTGCGAGAGTTTCCCCTATACAGAGCACTGGCGTCAAACCACTTTGCTGCGCCGCTGCAAACTTTTGATTCAGCACTTCGTCACTTTCGCCAATAACCTGGCGACGCTCGGAGTGCCCAACCAGCACATACTTGCAACCGACTTCAGCCAACTGACTCGGGGCAACTTCGCCGGTCAGTGCGCCTTGTTCAGGCAGTACCGCAGAATTCTGTGCGCCTACGCTGATTCCTTTGCCTTCCAGGCCATCGATCACTTGATTGATGAACAAGGACGGTGGAAACACCGCGACTTCCACACCGCTTGGCAGGGACAGATTGCCCAAGCCCTGGGTCAGCTCTACGACGCTAGCGCGGGTACCGTGCATCTTCCAGTTACCAGCTACCATGGGGCGACGCATGCTTTACCTCGTCGGTCAAAGTGGGCGCAGATCTTACCCAACCCGATCTGCGCTGGCAAGCCTCTTTCAGGCACAAACTTCCTCGACCAGCTTGGCCAGGGCTTCGGCATGGCCGCGCACCTGGCTTTCGTCGTCACCCTCGACCATCACCCGCACCAACGGCTCGGTGCCAGACTTGCGCAACAGCACGCGCCCGCGCCCGGCCATGGCTTCGGTGGCCTTGGCGCTAGCCTCCTTGACCAGGGGGTTTTCCAGCGGATCGTCCTTGCCCGCGGCAAAGCGCACATTGATCAGTACCTGCGGGCACTTGCGCACCGCTTGGCGCGCCTGGGCCAGGTTCTCGCCGCGACGCTTGAGCGCCATCAGCACCTGCAGCGCGGCGATGATCGCATCACCGGTCGTGGTGTGGCTGGCGCAGACGACGTGGCCAGAGTTCTCGCCGCCCAGCAGCCAGTCGCGCTCGAGCAGCTCGGCCATGACATAGCGGTCACCGACCTTGGCGCGCACGAACGGGATATCCAGCTCCTTGAACGCCAACTCCAGGCCCAGGTTGCTCATCAGCGTGCCAACCACGCCACCCTGGAGCTTACCGCGCTCTTGCATGTCGCGACCGATGATGAACAGCAGTTCGTCACCATCGACGATGGCGCCGGTGTGGTCGACCATCAGCACCCGGTCGCCGTCACCATCGAAGGCGATGCCCATGTCGGCGTGACCGACCAGCACCGCCGCCTGCAACGACTCGATATGGGTCGAGCCACAGCCTTCGTTGATGTTCAGGCCGTCCGGCGCCGCGTGCAACACCGTTACCTCGGCACCCAACTCGCGGAACACGCTCGGCGCCACCTTGTAGGTGGCGCCATGGGCGCAATCGACGACGATCTTCAGCCCTTCGAAGCTGGTGCTGCTGGGCACGCTGCTCTTGCAGAACTCGATATAGCGTCCGGCCGCGTCATTGATGCGCGAAACCTTGCCCAGCTTGCTCGACTCGACCACGGTCATCGGCTGATCGAGCAGTTCCTCGATCATCAGTTCGACTTCGTCCGGCAGCTTGGTGCCGGCGCCGGAGAAGAACTTGATGCCGTTATCGTCGTGCGGGTTGTGCGAAGCACTGATGACGATGCCGGCTTCGGCGTGGAAGGTGCGGGTCAGGTAGGCGATGGCCGGGGTCGGCATCGGCCCAAGCAGCATCACATCGGCGCCGGCCGCGGAAAGCCCGGCCTCCAGCGCGGATTCGAACATGTAGCCGGAGATTCGCGTGTCCTTGCCCACCAGCACACGGCAGTTACCCTGCTTGCGGAAGGCCATGCCCGCGGCCCAGCCGAGCTTCAGCATGAAGTCGGGGGTAATCGGGAATTGGCCGACGCGACCACGGATACCATCGGTGCCAAAGTATTTTCTGCTCATAGTGACTCCAATGTTCTTATTCGGCGTTCTGTACCGCGGCGATCATGCGCACCACGTCGACGGTTTCCGCCACGTCGTGCACCCGCAGGATGCTCGCGCCCTTGCTCATGGCCAGGGCGGCCAGGGCCAGACTGCCGTAGAGCCGCTCGCCGACCGGACGGTCCAGCGTGAGGCCGATCATGCTCTTGCGCGAAACACCCACCAACAGCGGGCGCCCAAGGCGATAGAGCGCTTCCATGTGCTTGAACAGGCTGAGGTTGTGCTCAAGGGTCTTGGCAAAACCGAAGCCTGGGTCGAGGACGATGCGTTCGGCAGCGATGCCGGCTGTCGCGCAGGCGGCCATACGCTGTTCAAGATAGCGCGTGACATCGGCAGTCACATCCTCGTAGTGCGGATTGTCCTGCATGGTGCCCGGCTCGCCACGCATGTGCATCAGGCACACCGGCAAGCCGGTATCTGCCGCGGCATCCAGCGCACCATCGCGCTCCAGGGCGCGCACGTCGTTGATCAGGCCAGCGCCCAGACGGGCCGACTCACGCATCACCGCAGGCGTCGAGGTATCGACGGAGATGATCACATCAAGCCGGCTGCTGATCGCCTCGACGATCGGCGCCACGCGCTCCAGCTCCTGTGTCGGTGAAACCGCACGGGCGCCTGGGCGGGTGGATTCGCCACCGACATCGACCAAGGTCGCCCCTGCCGCCACCATCGCCTCGGCATGGCGTAACGCAGCGTCTCGCTGGCTATAGCGCCCGCCGTCGGAGAAGGAGTCGGGGGTGATATTGAGGATACCCATGACATGGGTACGGGACAAATCAAGAACCCGGTTGCCGCAAGGCAACCGGGTCGGGTACTGCTGTGAGGTCATAGAAACCCTTAGTGTTGAGCCGCTGGACCGCCAATCGGCGATTCCGGACGATCATCCTGGGAAGCCGGCGTGCCGCTGGTGCCAGCATCGTTGTCCCAGTCGCGCGGCTCGCGCGGGGTGCGACCGGCCATGATGTCGTCGATCTGATCGGCATCGATGGTCTCGTACTTCATCAAGGCCTCGGCCATGGCGTCGAGCTTGTCGCGGTTGTCGGTGAGGATCTGCTTGGCCGTGGCGTAGCATTGATCGATGATGCTGCGCACCTCGGAGTCGATCATCTTCGCCGTTTCACCGGAGACGCTGGCGTGCTGACTGCCGGCACTGCGACCGAGGAACACCTCGCCCTCTTCTTCGGCGTACATCAGCGGGCCGAGTTTCTCGGACAGGCCCCACTTGGTGACCATGTTCCGGGCAATCTGGCTGGCACGCATGATGTCGTTGGACGCGCCGGTGGTGACACCGTCGAAGCCCAGGGTCATCTCTTCAGCGATACGGCCGCCGTAAAGCGAACAGATCTGGCTGATCAGCGCGCGCTTGGACAGGCTGTAGCGGTCCTCTTCCGGGAGGAACATGGTCACGCCCAGGGCACGGCCACGGGGAATGATCGAAACCTTGTAAACCGGGTCGTGCTCGGGCACGACACGACCGACGATGGCGTGACCGGCCTCGTGATAGGCAGTGTTCTGCTTTTCTTTCTCGGACATGACCATGGTCTTGCGCTCGGCGCCCATCATGATCTTGTCCTTGGCCAGCTCGAACTCCTTCATTTCCACCAGGCGCTTGCCGGCACGAGCAGCGAACAGCGAAGCCTCGTTGACCAGGTTGGCCAGGTCGGCACCGGAGAAGCCAGGCGTACCACGGGCGATGACCGCAGCGTTGACGTTCTCGCCAACCGGTACCTTGCGCATGTGCACCTTGAGGATCTGCTCGCGACCACGGATATCCGGCAGGCCGACCACCACCTGGCGGTCGAAGCGACCTGGACGCAACAGCGCCGGGTCGAGGACGTCCGGACGGTTGGTGGCGGCGATGACGATGATGCCATCGTTCATCTCGAAGCCGTCCATCTCCACCAGCAACTGGTTCAGCGTTTGCTCACGCTCGTCGTGACCGCCGCCCATGCCGGCACCACGATGGCGACCGACGGCATCGATCTCGTCGATGAAAATGATGCACGGCGCGTGCTTCTTGGCCTGCTCGAACATGTCACGGACACGGCTGGCACCCACGCCGACGAACATCTCGACGAAGTCGGAGCCGGAAATGGTGAAGAACGGCACCTTGGCTTCACCGGCGATGGCCTTGGCCAGCAGGGTCTTACCGGTACCGGGTGGGCCGACCATCAGCACGCCGCGCGGAATACGCCCGCCCAGACGCTGGAACTTGCCCGGGTCGCGCAGGAACTCGACCAGCTCGCCGACTTCCTCCTTGGCCTCGTCGCAGCCCGCGACGTCAGCCAGGGTGGTCTTGACCTGGTCTTCGGAGAGCAGGCGCGCCTTGCTCTTGCCGAAGCTCATCGGGCCGCCCTTGCCGCCGGCACCGCCCTGCATCTGACGCATGAAGAACATGAACACAGCGATGATCACCAGGATCGGGAAGCTGGCCACCAGCAGTTGGGTCCAGATGCTCTGCTGCTCGGGCTGCTTGCCTTCGACGGTGACATGATTGTCGACCAGGTCGCCGATCAGGCCGTTGTCGGTGATGGCCGGGCGCACGGTCTTGAAGTTGTCGCCATCGGTGCGCTTGCCGGTAATGATGTAGCCGTCGACGGTCACGCGCTCGACCTTGCCATCCTTGACCTGCTGGATGAAGTCGGAATAGTTGAGGGTCTGCGGCTCGTTAGGGCTGGAGAAGTTGTTCATCACCGTCACCAGGACGGCGGCGATGATCAACCAGAGGATCAGATTCTTTGCCATGTCGTTCAATTCGCTACCCTCTGAGGCCGGCGCACGACGCAGCCGTGCCTCGCATGATATTCATCGCCCTAACTTACTACATTACCCACGCATCCGCAGGCACCGTCTGTAACCCTTTGTGAAAGCTAGACTACACGAAGTTCGGACGATCCAGACGGGGCGGCCGATTGGAAATAACTATCGGCAACCCCGCAGCACGCCTTTCACACTCCTTTGAAACCTTTGCCCAACAGGTACTGTTCGCGGGAGCGATCCCGCGAGGACGACGGCTTGCGCATCTGCACCTTGTCGAACTTGCTGCGCACGTCCTTGAGGTACATGTCGAAACCTTCGCCCTGGAAGATCTTGATCAGGAAATCCCCGCCGGGCTTGAGCACGCGGGTCGCCAGATCCAGGGCCAGTTCACAGAGGAACATGGCGCGCGGCATGTCCACCGCGGGCGTACCACTCATATTGGGGGCCATATCGGAAATCACAAGGTCCACGTGCGAATCGCCGACCGCCTGGAGGATCTGCTGCAGCACTTCGTCCTGGGTGAAATCGCCCTGGATGAAGGTCACATCGGGGATCGAGTCCATTTCCAGGATGTCCGAGGCGATCAGGCGGCCCTGGCCACCAATCAGACGACTGGTCACCTGCGACCAGCCTCCGGGGGCCGCGCCGAGGTCGATGACGCTCATGCCGGGACGGATCAGGCGGTCTTTCTCCTGGATCTCCAGCAGTTTGTAGCTAGCGCGCGAGCGGTAGCCATCCTTCTGTGCTTGCCTCACAAAAGGGTCGTTGAAATGTTCGCGCAGCCAGTTGGCGCTGCTTTTGGAACGTTGTACCACGGGGCACCTCGATGATATGCGTCGTGTTTGACTGGGCGGAGCCACAGGCCCTCGGGTAAAATGCCCGTCAATTTTACAGAATCAGACGAAAAGGGTCAGATTATGCCGCTCAATAACGAGCAGAAGAAGCAGTACAAATCGATTGGTCACGACCTGAAGCCGGTTCTGATCGTCGCAGGCAATGGTTTGAATGAAGGCGTCATCGCCGAACTGGAACGCGCCCTGACCGACCACGAACTGATCAAGGTCGAGATCCGCTCGGAAGATCGCGAGGAACGTGCCGCAGCCATCGCCGAACTGTGCAAGGCTGGCCGCGCCGAGCTGGTGCAGACCATCGGCAAGAAAGCGCTGATCTACCGCAAGAATCCGCAGCCGAACAAGCAGCTCTCCAACATCCACCGCTACAAGTAATTGAGCGCATGGTACTGCTGCGCAGTCCTTTCGCGGCACAAGGCCGCTCCTACAGGGGATAGAGCCTCTTGTAGGAGCGGCCTTGTGCCGCGAAAGGGCCGCAAAGCGGCCCGGCGATCGTGAACCGATTACCGGCGCGCCTTGACCGGCACTGGCTGGGCCACCAGCACGATGCCTGAGAAGCCCAGCACCAGGAAGCAGAACATCTGCCAACGCTCGCCCACGGAAATACCGTAGCGCAGCGTGTAATAGCCAACACAGGCGCCAAGGCCAAGCAGCAACATCTGCCCACGAAACTGCCGCCACCAGGCCGCTAGGCCGTCCACCCTCGCCAATACCGCCAGCTGGGTCACCAGCCCGAGCATCGCCACGCCGATCAACCAGCGATCGATCTGCCCGGCGATGTCATGCACCAGCAACGGCGCCAGGCCGCTGACCTTGAGCGCCGGCACCAGGCCCACATGGAACACCCACAAGCCGCCAACCCAGAACACCTGGGCCAGCTGCCAGAGGATCCCCTCGAGGGATGGCGCCCGCAGGCGCCGGTCAGATGTGCTTGACTTCGACAATCTCGTACTCGACGGTGCCGCTTGGCGTCTTGACGACGACCGTGTCGCCCTCTTCCTTGCCGATGATCGCGCGAGCGATCGGCGCGCTCGCCGAGAGCTTGCCCTTCTTGATGTCAGCCTCGTCCTCGCCAACGATCTGGTAGGTCACCTGATCGCCAGTCTCGGTGTTTTCCAGATCGACGGTGGTGCCGAAGATCACCTTGCCGGTGTGGGCAATGGTGGTGACGTCGATCACGACCGAGTTCTGCAAGCGACCTTCAATATCACGGATACGCGCCTCGACCATGCCCTGCTCCTCGCGGGCGGCATGGTATTCGGCGTTTTCCTTCAGGTCGCCCAGCTCACGGGCCTCACCAATGGCCTGGCTCAGGCGCGGACGCTCGGTCTTGCTCAGGAACAGGTGCTCTTCTTCCAGGGCGCGAGCGCCCTGGACGGTCATAGGGTACTTGGTAATGCTCATGCTTTGAGTCCTGCATGCAGATCCTGCAGGCGACGAACGGTCTTTTCCGGACCGAATTTCAGCGCCTCGCAGATGGCTTCACCGGCCGCAATGGTGGTGGTGCAGTAAATCTTGTGCTGCAACGCATTGCGACGAATCGAGTAGGAGTCGGCGATCGACTGGCGGCCTTCGGTGGTATTGATGATCAGCGACACTTCGTCGTTCTTGATCATGTCGACCACGTGCGGGCGACCTTCGGTGACCTTGTTCACACGGCGCACTTTCAGGCCTGCGGCCTCGATCACCTTGGCGGTGCCGACAGTGGCGACCACTTCGAAGCCCAGTGCGATCAGGTCGCGGGCAACGCCAGCCACTTGTGGCTTGTCGTCGTCGCGCACGCTGATGAACGCGGTACCGCCGGTCGGCAGCACTTCGCTGGCACCCATCTGGGCCTTGGCGAAGGCTTCACCGAAGCTGTCGCCGACACCCATGACTTCACCGGTGGATTTCATCTCAGGGCCGAGGATCGGGTCAACCCCTGGGAACTTGGCGAACGGGAAGACGGCCTCCTTGACGCTGTAGAAGTTCGGGATGATTTCCTCGGTGAAGCCCAGCTCTTTCAGGGTTTTGCCGGCCATGACGCGGGCCGCGATCATCGCCAGCGAGGTGCCGATGCACTTGGAGACGAACGGCACGGTACGCGAAGCGCGCGGGTTGACCTCGATGACGTAGATCTTGTCGCCCTGCAGGGCCAACTGCACGTTCATCAGGCCGACCACGCCCAGTTCCAGGGCCATCTTCTTGACCTGTACACGGACTTCGTCCTGCACTTGCTTGCTCAGCGAGTAAGGTGGCAGCGAGCACGCCGAGTCACCGGAGTGAACGCCGGCCTGCTCGATATGCTGCATGATCGCGCCGATCACCACGTCGGTGCCGTCGCAAACCGCATCCACGTCCATCTCGATGGCGCAGTTGAGGAAGTGGTCGAGCAGCACCGGGCTGTCGTTGGAGACCTGTACCGCTTCACGCAGGTAGCGCTTGAGCTCATCCAGTTCGTAGACGATCTCCATGGCGCGACCGCCCAGCACGTACGATGGCCGCACGACCAGCGGGTAGCCAATGCCACCGGCTGCGCTGATGGCTTCTTCTTCGCTGCGCACGGTGGCGTTTGGCGGCTGCAGCAGGTTCAGGCGCTGGACCATCTGCTGGAAACGCTCGCGGTCTTCGGCGCGGTCAATGGCGTCCGGGCTGGTACCGATGATCGGTACGCCGGCTTCTTCCAGGGCACGGGCCAGTTTCAGCGGGGTCTGGCCGCCGTAGTGGACGATCACGCCCTTCGGCTTCTCGACGCGGCAGACTTCCAGCACGTCTTCCAGGGTCAGCGGCTCGAAGTACAGGCGGTCGGAGGTGTCGTAGTCGGTGGAGACGGTTTCCGGGTTGCAGTTGACCATGATGGTCTCGTAGCCGTCTTCACGCAGCGCCAGTGCCGCGTGTACGCAGCAGTAGTCGAACTCGATGCCTTGGCCGATACGGTTCGGGCCACCGCCCAGGATCATGATCTTGTCGCGGGTCGACGGGTTGGCCTCGCACTCTTGCTCATAGGTCGAGTACAGGTAGGCGGTGTCGGTGGCGAACTCGGCGGCGCAGGTGTCGACGCGCTTGTACACCGGGAACACTTCCAGCTTGTGGCGGTGACGGCGCAGGTTCTTGTCGGTGATGCCGAGCAGCTTGGCCAGGCGCTGGTCCGAGAAGCCCTTGCGCTTGAGGCGCAGCATGTAGTCCTTGTCGATCGCCGACAGGGCCAGGGTCTTGACCTTCTCTTCTTCCTTGATCAGGTCTTCCATCTGCACCAGGAACCACAGGTCGATGCCGGTCAACTGGAAGATTTCCTCGATGGTCATGCCCGAACGCATGGCGTCGGCCACGTACCAGATACGCTCGGCACCCGGCACGGTCAGTTCGCGCTTGAGGATGCTGGCGGCTTCCGGGCTGGCCAGGTCGACTTTCGGGTCGAGGCCGCAGGCGCCGACTTCCAGGCCACGCAGGGCTTTCTGCAGGGACTCCTGGAAGGTCCGGCCGATGGCCATGACTTCACCGACGGATTTCATCTGGGTGGTCAGGCGGGCATCGGCCTTGGGGAATTTCTCGAAGGCGAAGCGTGGCAGCTTGGTGACGACGTAGTCGATCGACGGCTCGAAGGACGCCGGAGTGCGACCGCCGGTGATGTCGTTCTGCAGTTCGTCGAGGGTGTAGCCGATGGCCAGCTTGGCGGCGATCTTGGCGATCGGGAAGCCGGTGGCCTTGGAGGCCAGCGCCGAGGAACGCGATACACGCGGGTTCATCTCGATCACGACCATGCGCCCGGTGTTCGGGCAGATACCGAACTGCACGTTGGAGCCGCCAGTTTCGACGCCAATCTCACGCAGCACCGCCAGCGAGGCGTTGCGCATGATCTGGTATTCCTTGTCGGTCAGCGTTTGCGCAGGCGCGACAGTGATCGAGTCACCGGTGTGCACACCCATCGGGTCGAAGTTTTCGATGGAGCAGACGATGATGCAGTTGTCCTTCTTGTCGCGGACCACCTCCATCTCGTATTCCTTCCAGCCGATCAGCGATTCGTCGATCAGCAGTTCCTTGGTCGGCGACAGGTCCAGGCCACGGGCGCAGATTTCTTCGAATTCTTCACGGTTGTAGGCAATACCGCCACCGGTGCCGCCCATGGTGAAGGACGGGCGGATGATGCATGGGAAGCCGAGCTTCTCGAGGACCGCGTTGGCCTCTTCCATGCTGTGGGCGATACCGGAGCGCGGGCACTCCAGGCCGATGGCCTTCATTGCCTTGTCGAAGCGCGAGCGATCCTCGGCCTTGTCGATGGTGTCGGCGTTGGCACCGATCATCTCGACGCCGAACTTTTCCAGAACGCCATGGCGCTCCAGGTCCAGGGCGCAGTTCAGCGCGGTCTGGCCACCCATGGTCGGCAGGACGGCGTCAGGACGCTCTTTCTCGATGATCTTGGCCACCGACTGCCACTTGATCGGCTCGATGTAGGTGGCGTCGGCCATGGCCGGGTCGGTCATGATGGTGGCTGGGTTGGAGTTCACCAGGATGACGCGGAAACCTTCCTCGCGCAGGGCTTTGCAAGCCTGGGCGCCGGAATAGTCGAATTCGCAGGCCTGGCCGATCACGATCGGGCCAGCGCCGAGAATCAGGATGCTTTTGATGTCTGTACGTTTTGGCATGGTTGTCACTCAAATCCGCGGGTCAGTCGGCAAGCCGTCTTGAACAATCTGGGTCAGGCGCTTCCGGGCGGCGCGAGCCGGCCCGGGGCCTTGATGCAGGATGCTCAGCGGCGCTTGGCCATGGCATCGATGAAACGATCGAACAGTGGCGCGACGTCGGTCGGGCCTGGGCTCGCCTCAGGGTGGCCCTGGAAGCTGAACGCGCTCTTGTCGGTGCGCTCGATACCCTGCAGGGTGCCGTCGAACAGCGACTTGTGGATGGCGCGGACGTTGCCCGGCAGGGTGGCTTCGTCGACGGCGAACCCGTGGTTCTGGCTGGTGATCATGACCACGCCGGTGTCCAGGTCCTGGACCGGGTGGTTGGCACCGTGGTGGCCATGGCCCATCTTCAGGGTCTTGGCGCCGGAGGCCAGGGCCAGCAGCTGATGGCCAAGGCAGATGCCGAACACCGGGGTCTGGGTTTCGAGAATCTCTTTGATCGCCTGGATCGCGTAGTCGCACGGCTCCGGATCGCCAGGGCCGTTGGACAGGAACACGCCATCAGGGTTGAGCGCGAGCACTTCGCTGGCCGAGGTCTGAGCCGGCACCACGGTCACGCGGCAACCACGTGCGACCAGCATGCGCAGGATGTTCAGCTTGACGCCGTAGTCGAAGGCAACCACGTGGTACGGCAGGTCGGCAGCGTCGATGGTCGGGTGGCTGTCGGTCTTCAGCTCCCACACGCTGGAACGCCACTCGTAGCGCTCCTTGGTGGAGACGACCTTGGCCAGGTCCATGCCCTTGAGGCCCGGGAAGGCACGGGCGGCGGCGATGGCCTGCTCTTCGGTGATGTCGTCACCGGCGAGGATGCAGCCGTTCTGGGCGCCTTTTTCGCGCAGGATACGGGTCAGGCGGCGGGTGTCGATGCCGGCGATGGCGACGACGTTGTTGGCTTTCAGGTAGTCAGGCAGCGACTGGGTGTTGCGCCAGTTGCTGGCCAGCAACGGGAGGTCACGAATGACCAGGCCGGCGGACCAGACGCGATTGGATTCGGCGTCTTCTGGGGTGGTGCCGGTGTTGCCGATGTGCGGGTAAGTCAGGGTGACGATTTGCTGGGCGTAGGAAGGGTCTGTGAGGATTTCCTGGTAGCCGGTCATTGCTGTATTGAACACGACCTCACCAACGGTCTGACCGTCGGCTCCAATGGCTTCACCGCGAAAAATGCTGCCATCGGCAAGGGCGAGTATGGCTGGCTTAGTCAAGAAGACCTCCCGTAAATCAAGCCTGAAAGGGCGATCGCAGGTTGCAAAAAAGCGGAATGACGTATGGACACGTCACCCCGCTTTTATGCTGAATTAGTCTGCGCGCTTTTAGTGGACACACTAAAGCTGTAGCTTACAGAAAAATGCGTTTTGGGTCTACCTGGAATGTGTCTCTAAAACACAGGATTGCGACAGCAGGAATTACGTAATCATTGTAGGAGCGGCCTTGTGTCGCGAAAGGGCTGCGCAGCAGCCCCGGCAATTCTGAGCAACTCAGAGATCCAGGGGCCGCTGCGCGACCCTTTCGCGACACAAGGCCGCTCCTACAGGGGCCGCATCAATGCAGCTCGAGCACATCCTGCATGTCATACAGCGCAGGCTCACGCCCATCCAGCCACAGCGCCGCGCGCACCGCACCCTTGGCGAAGGTCATGCGGCTCGAGGCCTTGTGGGTGATCTCCAGACGCTCGCCATCGGCAGCGAACAGCACAGTGTGATCACCGACCACATCACCGGCACGCACGGTGGCGAAGCCGATGGTCTTGCGGTCACGGGCACCCGTCTGGCCCTCACGGCCATACACCGCCACTTCCTGCAGGTCACGCCCCAGCGCATTGGCAACCACTTCCCCCATGCGCAGCGCGGTACCCGACGGCGCATCGACCTTGTGTCGATGGTGGGCCTCGATGATCTCGATATCGACATCGTCACCCAGCACGCGCGCCGCCATGTCCAGCAGCTTGAGACTGAGATTGACGCCAACGCTGAAGTTGGCGGCGAAGACGATCGGAATGTCCTTGCCAGCCTCGACCAGCAGCGCCTTCTCCTCCACAGAGAAGCCGGTGGTGCCGATGACCATGGCCTTGCCCGCCTTGCGGCAAAGCGCCAGGTTCTTCAGAGTCACCGACGGATGGGTGAAGTCGATCAGCACATCGAACTCGTCGACGACCTTGGCCAGGTCGTCGCAAATCGTCACGCCAATGCGGCCCAGGCCCGCCAGCTCACCGGCATCGGCACCGACCAGGGTGCTGTCCGGGCGATGGATCGCCGCGGTCAGGCCAGCCTTGGGCGCCTGCTGCTGCACCGCCTCGATCAGCACCTTGCCCATGCGCCCGGCGGCGCCCATCACTGCAATACGTCGCATAGCCTGTTCCTTCTCAGAGATCGCCGAAGAAGCGCTTCACGCCTTCGAACCAGCCACTGGCCTTGGGCGAGTGAGAGCTGTCGCCCTCGAGCGAATCGCGCAGCTCTTCGAGCAGCTCACGCTGGCGACGACTGAGGTTGACCGGGGTTTCCACCGCCACGCGGCACAGCAAGTCGCCTGCCGCACCACCGCGCACCGGTGCCACGCCCTTGCCGCGCAGGCGGAACTGCTTGCCGGTCTGGGTACCTTCGGGAATCTTCAGCTTCACCCGACCATCGAGGGTCGGCACTTCCAGCTCGCCGCCCAGGGCCGCGTCGGTGTAGCTGATCGGCACTTCGCAGTACAGGTGCTTGCCGTCACGCTGGAAGATCGGGTGCTCGCGCACGTTGACCACTACGTACAGGTCGCCGGTCGGGCCACCATGGGTACCTGCCTCGCCTTCGCCGGACAGGCGAATGCGATCGCCGGTGTCGACCCCGGCCGGGACCTTGACCGACAGAGTCTTGTACTCTTCGACGCGACCCTCGCCGTGGCACGAGGTGCACGGGTCGGTGATGATCTTGCCCTGGCCGTGGCAGCGCGGGCAGGTCTGCTGCACGGCGAAGAAGCCTTGCTGCATGCGCACCTGGCCGATACCGCCACAGGTCGGGCAGGTCGAGGGGGTCGAGCCCTTCTTGGCGCCGGAGCCATCGCACGGCTTGCAATTGACCAGCGTGGGCACACGGATATTGACCGTGGTACCGCGCACCGCCTCTTCGAGGTTGAGCTCAAGGGTGTAACGCAGGTCGCTGCCGCGCTGGGCACCGCCACGACCACCACCACGACTGCCGCCGAAGAAGTCACTGAAGACATCGCCGAAGATGTCGGAGAAGTTGGCGCCGCCAAAACCAGCACCGCCACCACCCATGCTTGGGTCGACGCCGGCATGGCCATACTGGTCGTAGGCCGCGCGCTTGCTGGCATCCGACAGCACTTCGTAGGCCTCGTTGGCCTCCTTGAACAGGTCTTCGGACTCTTTGTCGCCCGGATTGCGGTCCGGGTGGTACTTCATCGCCAGTCGGCGGTAGGCCTTCTTGAGATCACCTTCGGTGGCGCCGCGTTCGACACCCAGGACCTCATAAAAATCACGCTTTGCCATAGGTCATTTGCACTCTTTGGGGGCGGTCGGCATACCTCTGCGCTTCATGCGCCATGCCGTCAGCACCTGCCGCCATACGCGAATGCGCCCAGACAGATGCTGTAAATAATTCTCGTGTTCCAGACACGCCAACGCGGGAGCAAGCCCCCGCGCGGCGACATCCTACCAGTTCACCGGCAAACGGCGATGAACTGGCCGACAACATGCAGGGATTACTGCTTGTTGTTGTCTTTCACTTCCTCGAACTCGGCGTCAACCACGTCATCGTGCTTGGCTTCCGGCTCGGCCTGCTGCTGAGCGCCGCCCTGCGGTTGCTCGGCTTGCTGCTCGGCGTACATCTTCTGGGCAACAGGGGCCGAAACCTTGGACAGCTCCTCGACCTTGGCGTCGATGGCAGCCTTGTCGTCGCCCTTGACGGCGGCTTCCAGGGCGACCACGGCGGCCTCGATGGCAGTCTTCTCTTCGGCGGTGACCTTGTCACCCGCTTCAGCGACCATCTTGCGGGTCGAGTGGACCAGCGCATCACCTTGGTTACGGGCGGCGGCCAGCTCTTCGAACTTGCGGTCTTCCTCGGCATTGGCCTCGGCGTCACGCACCATTTTCTCGATTTCTTCGTCGGACAGGCCGGAGTTGGCCTTGATCACGATCGACTGCGCCTTGCCGGTGGCCTTGTCCTTCGCACCGACGTGCAGGATGCCGTTGGCGTCGATGTCGAAGGTCACTTCGATCTGCGGCACGCCACGTGGAGCCGGCGGAATATCGGCCAGGTCGAACTTGCCCAGCGACTTGTTCTGCGAAGCTTGCTTGCGCTCGCCCTGCAGCACGTGGATGGTCACGGCGCCCTGGTTGTCATCGGCGGTCGAGAACACCTGCGACTTCTTGGTCGGGATGGTGGTGTTCTTCTCGATCAGCGCGGTCATCACGCCGCCCATGGTTTCGATACCCAGGGTCAGCGGGCTGACGTCCAGCAGCAGGACGTCTTTCACGTCACCGGCCAGTACGGCGCCCTGGATGGCAGCACCCATGGCCACGGCTTCGTCCGGATTGACGTCCTTGCGCGCCTCTTTACCGAAGAAGTCGGCAACGGCTTTCTGCACCATCGGCATACGGGTCTGGCCACCGACCAGGATCACGTCGTCGATCTTGCTGGCGTCGATGCCGGCGTCTTTCAGGGCGATGCGGCATGGCTCGATGGTACGGTTGACCAGGTCTTCGACCAGCGATTCCAGCTTGGCACGGGAGATCTTCACGTTCAGGTGCTTCGGACCGGTTGCATCTGCTGTGATGTACGGCAGGTTGACGTCGGTCGACTGAGCGGAAGACAGCTCGATCTTGGCCTTTTCAGCGGCTTCCTTCAGGCGCTGCAAGGCCAGGGGATCGTTCTTCAGGTCCATGCCGGACTCTTTCTTGAACTCGTCGACGAGGTAGTCGATCAGGCGCATGTCGAAGTCTTCGCCACCCAGGAAGGTGTCACCGTTGGTGGCCAGTACTTCGAACTGGTGCTCACCGTCGACTTCGGCGATTTCGATGACCGACACGTCGAAGGTACCGCCACCCAGGTCATAGACGATGACGGTGTGGTCGCCCTTGGCCTTGTCCATGCCGTAGGCCAGCGCGGCGGCGGTCGGTTCGTTGATGATGCGCTTCACGTCCAGGCCAGCGATGCGGCCGGCGTCCTTGGTGGCCTGGCGCTGGCTGTCGTTGAAGTAGGCCGGCACGGTGATGACCGCTTCGGTGACTGGCTCGCCGAGGTAGTCTTCGGCGGTCTTCTTCATTTTCTTCAGGACTTCGGCGCTGATCTGCGGCGGGGCCATTTCCTTGCCGGAGGCCTCGACCCAGGCGTCACCATTGCTGGCCTTGACGATCTTGTAAGGCACCAGCTTGATGTCTTTCTGCACGACGTCTTCTTCGAAGCGACGGCCGATCAGGCGCTTCACCGCGAACAGGGTGTTGTGCGGGTTGGTGACCGCCTGGCGCTTGGCCGACTGGCCGACCAGGATTTCGCCGTCGTTGGCGTAGGCAATGATAGAAGGCGTGGTACGCGCGCCTTCGGCGTTCTCGATGACTTTGGCAGTGCCGTTTTCCAGCACGGAGACGCAGGAGTTGGTGGTCCCCAGGTCGATACCGATGATTTTACCCATGATGATTCTCCCGAAACTTGAATTTGGTGGCAGCGACTACTTTGGCCAACTGCAGTAATACTTGAAGGCTTGACACCTAGATGGGGGTGTCCCGACGGATTTCAAGCCTTTTCGTTGATCGAAGGCTGCGGCGCGCTCGGGGCCTTGCTGACCACCACCATGGCGGGGCGCAGCAGGCGGCCGTTGAGCAGGTAGCCTTTCTGGAACACGTTCAGCACGCTGTTCGGCTCGGCACTGTCGCTTTCCTGCATGGCCATCGCCTGGTGGTGCTCGGCGTTGAACGGCTGGCCGAGCGGATCGACGGCTTCGAGGTTGTAGCGCTTGAGGGTGTCCTGGAACATCTTCAGGGTCAGCTCGACGCCCTCGCGGATCTTCTTGACGTTCTCGTCTTCGGCGCTGGAGTGCGCCAAAGCCAGCTCCAGGCTGTCGATCACCGGCAGCAGGTCGGAAGAGAACTTCTCCAGGGCGAACTTGTGCGCCTTCTCGACATCCTGCTCGGCACGGCGGCGCACGTTCTGCAGATCGGCGGCAACGCGCAGGGATTGATCCTTGGCGGCGGCCAGCTGCTCCTCGAGCTCCAGAACGCGCGCGTCAGTGGTTGCTGCACCGGCTTCTTCGGAATTCAGGTTCTTCTCATCCAGCTGTTCGTCAGCCATCGGGTTTCTCCTTCGCAATTTCTGTTGTGCGAGCCATGCTCGCCTTGTCTTGCCAGCTATATGGGGCCGGAAAAACCGGCTTCAAGGGGCAATGTGCTTTTCCACATTCATCAGGCTGCTATTGGCAGACCAGCAAAAAGCACTGTATAAATATCCAGACAAAACCCTTCGGGAGCCGCCCCATGCTGGTGCACCTGTCCATCCATAACTACGCCATCGTCGAACACCTCGACCTCGAGATCGCCCGCGGCATGTCCGTCATCACTGGCGAGACCGGGGCTGGCAAGTCGATCATGCTCGACGCCCTGGGCCTGGCCCTGGGCGACCGCGCCGACAGCGGCGTGGTGCGCCCAGGCACCGACAAGGCCGATATCCTCGCCACCTTCGACCTGGTCGACATCCCCGAGGCCCATGCCTGGCTCGCCGAGCGCGACCTGGAAAGCGACGGCCCGTGCATCCTGCGCCGGGTGATCACCGCCGAAGGCCGCAGCCGCGGCTACATCAACGGCACGCCCTGCCCGCTTGGCGATCTCAAGGCGCTGGGCGAACTGCTGATCGACATTCACAGCCAGCATGAACACCAGTCGCTGCTGAAAACCGACACCCACCGCCGCCTGGTGGACGAATACGCTGGCGCCATCGACCTGGCCCGCCAGGTGCAACTGGCCGCCAAGCGCTGGAACCAGACACACCAGGAGCTGGAGCACCTGCGTAACTCCGGAGACGAGCAGCGCGCACGCCACCAGTTGCTCAGCTACCAGTTGGAGGAGCTGGACAATCTCGGCCTTGGCGAGCACGAACTCGAGCAACTCGAGCAAGAGCACAAGAACCTGACCAATGCCGAAGCCCTGTTCGGCATCTGCCGCCAGGTGATCGACCAATGCAGCGAAAGTGACTCTGGCAATGTGCTCAGCGCCCTGACCGTCAGCCTCAACCGCCTCACGGCCGTAGCCAACGCGCCCAAGGCCCTCGGCGAAGCAGTCAGCCTGATCGCCAGCGCGCAGATTCAGGTGGAAGAGGCCGTGGGCGAGCTCAACCGCTTCCTCGACCACTTCGATGCCGACCCCATGCGCCTGCAGGACCTCGAGGAACGCCTCGACACCATCTACACCCTCGCCCGCAAGCACCGCGTGCACCCAACCGAACTGCCGCACCTGCAACAGCGCCTGATGGAGGAACTGGAAAGCCTTAACGCCAGCGACGAGTCGCTCGAGCGACTGGGCGAGGAGCTGGCGGCCTTCGCCCAGCACTATAAAGACAAGGCCAGCGAACTCAGCGCCCTGCGCCAGCAGGCGGCCAAGCAACTGGCCACGGCGGTGGAGCAGGAGATTCAGCGCCTGGGCATGCCCGGCGGGCGCTTCTGCATCGAACTCACGCCCTTCGACAATGGCGACCTTTCACCTCACGGCCTGGAGCAAATCGAGCTGCTGGTCAGCGCCAACCCCGGCCAGCCGCTCAAGGGGCTGGCCAAGGTCGCCTCGGGGGGCGAGCTGTCCCGCATCAGCTTGGCGATCCAGGTGATCACCGCCCAGACCTCACGCATCCCCACCCTGGTGTTCGACGAAGTGGACGTGGGCATTGGCGGCCCTACGGCCGAGATCGTCGGGCAACTGCTGCGCCGCCTCGGCGAACGCGGCCAGGTGCTGACCGTGACCCACCTGCCGCAAGTGGCGGCGCAAGGGCACCACCACCTGTTCGTGCACAAGGTGCGCAACAGCGACACCACCCATACCGCTGTCGCCAGCCTGGGCAAGCGCGAGCGCGTGGAGGAAGTCGCGCGGATGCTGGGCGGAATCGACCTGACCAAGGAGTCCCTGGCCCATGCGCGCAAGATGGTGGTCAGCAGCAAGGCATGAAGCTTGTGCAGGCACCGGTGGTTTACCAGTAGTTCTCCACCGCCACTTGCCCCGGCCGCTTGCTCAGGCTCAACTGTAGATCGCGTGCCTTGAGCACTTTGCGTGTCTCGTCGATCATCTCGGGGTTACCACAGAGCATGATCCGCGAATGCTCCGGCGACAGCGCCAACCCCGCCGCCTGTTCCAGCTCGCCGTTCTCGATCAGCGTGGTGATGCGCGCATTCAACGCCCCCGGATGCCGCTCGCGAGTGACCACCGGAATGAACTGCAGCTTGCCGGCGAACTCGGCCAGGTAGTCGCGCTGCTCCAGCCCGGAGATTTCGTCGACATACGCCAGTTCCTGCGCCTCGCGCACCGAGTACACCAGCTTGATGTTGTCGAACCGCTCCCAGGCCTCGAAGTCCTGGAGGATCGACATAAAGGGCGCGATGCCAGTACCGGTGGCCAGTAACCACAGGTCGCGTCCGCCGACGAAGCGGTCCAGAGTCAGGTAACCGAAGGCCTGTCGATCGATCAACAGGGTGTCCCCCTCGCCTAAACGGCTCAACTCACTGGTGAACTCGCCGCCCGGCACGACGATGGAGAAAAAATCGAGGAATTCGTCATGGGGGGCGCTAACCATGGAGTAAGCCCGCCAGACCACGCTGCCATCGGCCTTGGTCACGCCCAACCGGGCGAACTGCCCCGCACGAAAGCGAAAGCCCGGGTCGCGCGTTACGCGCAAGGAAAACAGGTTGGGGGTGAACGGCTGCACGTCGAGCAGGGTCTGGCGGGTGAACTTGTCGGCGCTGGCGGTCATGACGGGCTCCAGGAATCAGATGCGCCCAGTGTCGCGCAAAGCGTCAAGGATAAACACCGTCGGATTGTAGGGCATCCGTAAAAGCTGACATGAAGACACGATGAAAGCGCGGCACCTATAACAAAAAAACCAGCACCGGACGGGAAGTTTTCCTACACTCGACCCGTATTGCTGAACAATGGATCCACGTGGAGCGTTACCGATGTCGATGCCAGAATGGACGCCTGAGCAGTTCGATCTAGTACTGAAGCAGGGCGGCCCTCGCGCCCTGATCAGCCACGCTCAATCGCTGATAGCACCGGCAGGCCTGGATTGCCTAAGCGTCACTCTGCGCATTTGCACAGCGGGCCCCACAGTGCACTTTTATCACCACAGCAGTTTTGCTCCTGCCTGGGACCAACGCTACATAGCTGACAAGCTCTTTGACTTCGACCCTTCAATTTCAAACGATAATCATTGTCATGGAGAACTTCCACTTTTCTGGCACGGCCGTCTGTTCGATGAAGCCATGCCCCTGTGCGAAACAGCGGCCGAGTTTGGTATTTCCTTCTCCCATGGCTGGAGTCAATCAGTATTTGATGCCCGACAGAACTCGACCGTTCTGAACGTATTCCGCAGCCATGGTCCTATCAGCACCGAGGAGTTCTATGAGCACGAGGCTCGGGTGTTACTGCTTGGCAGCAGGCTCCATGCCGCGCTTTACAACTATCACCTGCCCGAAATTCCCTCTCCCGTGCCAATACCTAACCTGAGCAAGCGTGAGCGGGAGGTGCTCTATGCCTTTATCGAGTTGAAAAACGCCAAGCGAGTGGCCAGGGCCCTGTCGATAAAGGAAAGCACGGTGCACTTCCACTCGAACAATGCGCGCAAGAAGACTGGTGCCACGAGCACCATGTCCGCGGCCTATATCATGCGCGACCAAGATATACGGGAGCATACCCCTCCCCCCGGCAAAGGCCTGTAGAATCCTCTCCCCTCGACCCCGTCGCGCACCGTGCCGGGGACATTCGCAGCTGAGCCCCACGTCATGCCCTTGTTCAACAGCCCCTTTGCCGACCTCGACCTGATCCGCCAACCGGAGCAGGCCCACGACCCGCTGCTAGCGTTCGATGCCGCCGACCAGTACCTGCTGGAACACCTCGCGGCCCAGCAGCCTGGCGCCAACTGCCGGGTGCTGGTGCTCAACGACAGTTTCGGCGCCCTGGCCGCCAGCCTGGCCGGGCAAATGAAGGTGACCAGCAGCGGTGATTCGCACCTGGCGCGCATGGCCCTGGAAAAGAACCTGGCAGGCAACGGCCAAGCATACGATGCAGTGCCGTTCGTGCCGGCCAGCGATGCCTGGCACGGCCCTTTCGACCGCGTGCTGGTGCGCGTGCCCAAGACCCTGGCCTTGCTCGAGGAGCAACTGATCCGTCTGCAAGGCCACCTGGCGCCCGGCGCCCAGGTGATCGCCGGGGCCATGATCAAGCACCTGCCCCGCGCCGCGGGCGAGCTGATGGAAAAGTACATCGGCCCGGTGCAAGCCTCGCTGGCACAGAAGAAAGCCCGGCTGCTCACCGCAACCGTCGCCGAACGTCCACTGGCCCACTCCCCCTATCCAAGTCGTTACCGCCTGGATACCCCTGCCCTCGAGCTGATCAACCACGCCAACGTGTTCTGCCGCGAAGGTCTGGACATCGGTACCCGCGCCTTCCTCCCGCACCTGCCACGCGACCTCGGTCAAGCCCGGGTGGCCGACCTGGGCTGCGGCAATGGCGTGCTGGCGATCGCCAGCGCCTTGGCCAACCCGGATGCCCACTACACGCTGGTGGACGAGTCGTACATGGCGGCGCAGTCGGCCCGGGAAAACTGGCAGGTGGCGCTGGGCGCGCGTGCAGTCGAGATCCGCGCCGCCGATGGCCTGGCCGGGCAGGCAAGGCAATCGCTGGACGTGGTGCTGTGCAATCCACCGTTCCACCAGCAGCAAGTAGTCGGCGACTTCCTTGCCTGGCGCATGTTCCAGCAGGCCCGCGAGGCGCTGGAGGTGGGTGGCGCGCTGTATATAGTCGGCAACCGGCACCTGGGCTACCACAGCAAGCTGGCGCGGTTGTTCAGGGGCGTCGAGCAGGTGGCGGCAACGCCGAAGTTCGTGGTGCTGAAAGCGCGCAAATGAACGGGGCCGCTTTGCGGCCCCTGCCAACTTAATGGGTGCTCAACCCAGCAGCACTCATGAACATGCGCATCCCGTAGGCGACGATGCCCAGCGCCACGACGCTCAGCCCCCAGATCAGCACCAGCCAGCCCAGGCGCTGCCACAACGGTTTCTTCTGTTCCACAGTCATCGCTTGGCGCTCCTAGTGGTAGCCGTCTTCGTGGGTCACCTTGCCGCGGAACACGTAGTAGCTCCAGAAGGTGTAGCCCAGGATGAACGGCAGGATGAACAGCGTGCCCACCAGCATGAAGCCCTGGCTCTGCGGCGGCGCCGCAGCATCCCAGATGCTGATCGACGGCGGGATGATATTCGGCCACAAGCTGATGCCCAACCCGCTGTAGCCAAGGAAGATCAACACCAGGGTCAGCAGGAACGGTGTGTAGTGGGCATTGCGTTGCACCGCCCGAAGCAGGCCGTAGAAGGTCACCAGCACCAGGATCGGCACCGGCATGAACCACACCAGGTTGGGCATGCTGAACCAGCGCTCGGCGATCTGCGGATAGGCCAGCGGCGTCCACAGGCTGACGATACCGATCACCACCAGCAGCACCAGTGCCAATGGCCGCGCCACGTCATGCATCTTCTGCTGCAGCGGCCCCTCGGTTTTCATGATCAGCCAGGTGCAGCCCAACAAGGTGTAGGCGACGATCAGGCCCAAGCCGGAGAACACTGTGAATGGCGTCAGCCAGTCGAGGGTGCCGCCGGCGTACTTGCGGTCCACCACCTTGAAGCCCTCGATGAACGCCCCCAGCGCCACGCCCTGGAAGAAGGTCGCCACCAGCGAGCCCCAGATGAATGCCTTGTCCCAGATATGGCGCTTGTGCGCCCGCGCCTTGAAGCGGAACTCGAAGGCCACGCCACGGAAGATCAGCCCCACCAGCATCAGGATCAACGGCAGGTACAGCGCCTCGAGCACCACCGAGTAGGCCAGCGGGAAGGCGCCGAACAACGCCGCGCCGCCCAGCACCAGCCAGGTTTCGTTGCCGTCCCATACCGGGGCGACGGTGTTCATCATCACATCACGGTCACGCTCGTCCTTGACGAAGGGGAAGAGCATGCCGATACCCAGGTCGAAGCCGTCCATCACCACGTACATCATGACGCCGAAGATGATGATCACGGCCCAGATCAGCGGAAGATCGATACCCATCTCAGTTCCCCTTGTTCAGGCTGGCGGAGTCGGCCTCATGGCCGTCATCGGCTGCGGACAATGGCCGCGCCGGCGTGCGTTGCTGGCCTGGGCCACCGGGGTTGTGTTCATCGCCCTCACCGGTTTTCGGCCCTTTGCGCACCAGGCGCATCATGTAGCCGATGCCGGTACCGAACAGCGCAAAATAGACCACCACGAACATCACCAGGGTGAAGCCGAGTTGCGCATAGCTGTGGTTGGACACGCCATCGGCAGTACGCATCAGCCCGTAGACCACCCACGGCTGACGCCCGACCTCGGTGGTGAACCAGCCTGCGAGAATGGCGATCAGCCCCGAGGGGCCCATCCACAGGGTCAGGTAAAGGAAAGGCCGCGAACTGTACAGCGTGCCACGCTTGCGCAGCCACAGGCTCCACAGGCCGACGAAGATCATCAGCATGCCCAGACCGACCATCACCCGGAACGACCAGAACACGATGGTCGAGTTAGGCCGGTCTTCTGCCGGGAACTCCTTCATCGCCGGAACCTGTTTATCCAGGCTGTGGGTGAGGATCAGGCTGCCCAGGGCCGGGATCTCGACCTTGAAGCGGGTGGTCTCGGCTTGCATGTCGGGGATGCCGAACAGGATCAGCGGGGTCGGCTCACCGGGTTTGTTCTCCCAGTGGCCCTCGATGGCGGCGATCTTCACCGGCTGGTGCTTCAGGGTATTGAGGCCATGGAAGTCACCGATCACAGCCTGGATCGGCGCCACTACCAGGGCCATCCACATGGCCATCGACAGCATCTTGCGCACTGCCGGGTTGTCGCGTCCGCGTAGCAGGTGCCAGGCCGCCGAGGCGCCGACGAAGAACGCGGTGGCGACAAACGCCGCGGTGGCCATGTGCATCAGGCGGTAGGGGAACGATGGGTTGAAGATCACGGCCAGCCAATCCACCGGGATGACCTGGCCGTTGACGATCTCGTAGCCCTGGGGGGTCTGCATCCAGCTGTTGGAAGCGAGGATCCAGAAGGTCGACACCAGTGTGCCAAGCGCCACCATGCAGGTGGCGAAGAAGTGCAGGCCACGCCCGACCCGGTGCCAGCCGAACAGCATCACGCCGAGGAAACCGGCTTCGAGGAAGAACGCCGTGAGCACCTCGTAGGTCAGCAGCGGGCCGGTGATAGAACCGGCAAAGTCGGAGAACTGGCTCCAGTTGGTACCGAACTGGTAGGCCATCACCAGGCCTGAGACCACGCCCATGCCGAAGTTGACGGCGAAGATCTTCGACCAGAAGTGGTAGAGGTCACGGTAGGTGTTGTCGCCGGTCTTCAGCCAAAGGCCTTCGAGGACCGCCAGGTAGCTCGCCAGGCCAATGGTGATGGCCGGGAACAGAATATGAAAGGACACGGTAAAGGCAAACTGGATTCGGGCGAGCTCTAGGGCTTCCAATCCGAACATGATGCTTCCTCTTCAGGTAATCCGGCGACCGGGCTCATGGCCTTGCCGCCCACTGCCCCCACGGGTATCGAGTGCGCCGCGTTGGAATTGTTCTGTTCGATCGCAGGGATTCCGGCCCAAAGGCCAATCGTTGCATCTGGAAGGATTGACCCAGATCAACGACTGTTTGGAAGCATAGTCCCGAATGACCCATTCGGATGTGTGGTTGATTGCCGCGTGACCTGTTGCCTCACCCTCTTTACCCGGGGCTCGCAGGCTGTCCCACCGCGCTTTCAGCAACCAAATGTTACAAACAGATGTTAAGCTGCTGCCCCCTCTAGTTCCGAGGTTGCAGGCCACCGATGTCCGATTCAGCCCCGCAATTACTGCGTCATCACCGCCCGTTCGTCGCGTTCTGGATGGCCCGGGTGTTCACCGCCAGCGGCTTCCAGATGCTCACCGTGGCCATCGGCTGGCACCTCTACCAGCTCACCGGCAACGTGCTCGACCTGGGCCTGGTGGGCCTGGTCGAATTTACCCCCCGGGTGTTGTTCATGCTGCATACCGGGCATGTCGCCGACCGCTACGACCGGCGCAAGGTCGCCGCCCTGTGCCAGACCCTGCAGGCGTTGATTGCCCTGGCGTTGGCCCTGGGCAGCGCCAGCGGCCATGTCACCCGCGAACTGATCTTCGTGCTGGCCTTCTTGCTCGGCAGCGCCCGATCGTTCGAGATGCCGGCCACCCAGGCGCTGCTGCCCAACGTGGTACCCGCAGGCCTGTTCCCACGGGCAGTGGCGGCATCCGCTTCGGCATCGCAGGCGGCGACCATCGTCGCCCCGGCCATCGGCGGCTTTCTCTACGCCTTCGGCAGCACCTGGGTGTACGGGCCGACCGTGGCGCTGTACGGCATCGCCTGCCTGCTGACCCTGAGCCTCGACGCCCGCCAGCAACTGGCGCAACGCGGCCGCGCCAATCTCGAGTCGCTGCTGGCCGGCATCCGCTTCATCCGCAGCCGCCCGGACATCTTCGGCGCCATCTCCCTGGACCTGTTCGCCGTGCTGCTGGGCGGCGCCACCGCGCTGCTGCCAGTGTTCGCCAAGGACATCCTGCTCACCGGCGCCTGGGGCCTGGGATTGTTGCGTTCGGCACCGGCCGTGGGCGCCTTGCTGATGTCGCTGTGGCTGGCGCGCTTCCCAGTGGAACGCAAGGTCGGGCTGATCATGTTCACTTCGGTGGGGGTGTTCGGCGTGGCGACCATCGCCTTCGGCCTGTCGACCTCGTTCTGGTTCTCCCTGGCGGTGCTGGTGGTGCTGGGCGCGGCGGACATGATCAGCATGGTCATTCGTGGTGCCTTCGTGCAGTTGGAGACCCCCGACGAAATGCGCGGCCGGGTAAGCGCGGTGAACGGGCTGTTCATCGGCGCCTCGAACCAGCTCGGCGAATTCGAGTCCGGGGTCACCGCCCACTGGTTTGGCACAGTGCCAGCGGTGGTGCTCGGCGGGGTCGGTACACTGGTAGTCACCGGGGTATGGATGAAGCTGTTCCCGACGCTGACTCACCGGGACCGTATGCACAACGGCTGACGCCCTTTCGCCGGCAAGCCGGCTCCTACAAGGCCCCGTAGGAGTCGGCTTGCCGGCGAACCAGGCCATTGCACCTGACTCGACCGACTGCCCCAATGGCCATAGGCCCCTGCCATGCATGCTGGTATGATGCGCGGCTTTTTTCCGCCCCACACAAAACCACGGCCCCCGGTACGGTCTGTGCTTTGCTGATGGGGTCGATACATTCACGGCGCGAGGGCGCCCTGGGAGCAGGCATGCTGGAAAGGCTGTTTCAACTAAAAGCACACAACACCAACGTGCGCACCGAGATTCTCGCGGGCGTCACCACCTTCCTGGCCATGGCCTACATCCTGTTCGTCAACCCGAGCATCCTCGGCGAGACCGGCATGGACAAGGGCGCGATCTTCGTCGCCACCTGCCTGGCCGCGGCCATCGGCTCGGTGACCATGGGCATCATCGCCAACTACCCGATCGCCCTGGCGCCGGGCATGGGCCTGAACGCGTTCTTCACCTATACCGTGGTCCTGCACATGGGCCACACCTGGCAGGTGGCGCTGGGCGCGGTGTTCCTCTCCGCGGTGCTGTTCTTCCTGCTGTCGATCTTCCGTATCCGCGAGTGGATCGTGAACAGCATCCCACTGCCGCTGCGCTCGGCCATCGCTGCCGGTATCGGCCTGTTCCTGGCGCTGATCGCCCTGCACAACGCGGGCATCGTCGTCGATAACCCGGCCACCCTGGTGGGCCTGGGCGACCTCAGCCAGCCGGCGCCGATCCTCGCCACCCTGGGCTTCTTCCTGATCGTCGCCCTCGAGTCGATGAAGGTCCGCGGCGCCGTGCTGATCGGCATCCTGGCCGTTACCCTGGCATCGATCGCGATGGGCGTCACGCCGTTCGGCGGCGTGGTCTCGATGCCGCCTTCACTGGCCCCTACCTTCCTCCAGTTGGACATCGCCGGCGCCCTGGACGTTGGCTTGATCAGCGTGATCTTTGCCTTCCTGTTCGTCGATCTGTTCGACAACTCCGGCACCCTGATCGGCGTGGCCAAGAGGGCCGGCCTGATGGGCAAGGACGGCCACATGCCGAAGATGGGCCGTGCCCTGATCGCCGACAGCACCGCCGCCATGGCCGGCTCCCTGCTGGGCACCTCGACCACCACCAGCTACATCGAATCGGCAGCCGGCGTCAGCGCCGGTGGCCGCACCGGCCTGACCGCCATCGTGGTCGCCGCGCTGTTCCTGCTGGCGCTGTTCTTCGCCCCGCTGGCCGGTAGCGTGCCAGCCTTCGCCACCGCCCCGGCGCTGCTGTTCGTCGCCGTGCTGATGGCCTCGGGCCTGGCCGAGATCAACTGGGACGACGTCACCGAGGCCGCGCCGGTGGTGGTGACCGCCCTGGCCATGCCGCTGACCTACTCGATCGCCAACGGCATCGCCTTCGGCTTCATCGCCTGGACCGCCATCAAGCTGATCTCCGGTCGTCATCGCGACCTGAACCCGGCCTTGGTGATCCTGTCCATCCTGTTCGTCATCAAGTTGGGCTGGTTCCCCGCATGAGTGCCGTCTTCGACCCCACGCAATACGATGCCCAGCTGGCGGCCAAGGTCGCCCGCTTGCGCGAGCTGCTGGCGCCATTCGGCGCCCCGGAGCCGGCGGTATTCGACTCGCCGCGCGCGCACTACCGCCTGCGCGCCGAGTTCCGCCTGTGGCGCGAGGACGGCCAGCGCCACTACGCGATGTTCGCCCCGGGCGAGAAGCACAAGGCGATCCTGATCGATGATTTCCCCATCGCCAGCGAGCGCATCAACGAACTGATGCCGCGCCTGAAGGCTGCCTGGCAGGGTAACGAGGACCTGAACAACCGCCTGTTCCAGGTGGAGTTCCTCACCACCCTGGCGGGCGATGCGATGATCACCCTGTGCTATCACCGCCCGCTGGACGATGCCTGGGAGGCCGCCGCGCGGCAACTGGCCGGCGACCTGAACGTCAGCGTGATCGGCCGTTCCAAAGGCAAGCGCGTGGTGATCGGGCGTGACTACGCAGTCGAAAAGCTGGCGATTGCCGGGCGCACCTTCAGCTACCGCCAGCCCGAGGGCGCCTTCACCCAGCCCAACGGCGCGGTAAACCAGAAGATGCTCGGCTGGGCCTTCGAGGCCATGGACGCGCGTGACGACGACCTGCTGGAGCTGTACTGCGGCAACGGCAACTTCACCCTGCCGCTGGCCACCCGCGCCCGCCAGGTACTGGCGACCGAGATCAGCAAGACCTCGGTCAATGCCGCGCTGCACAACCTGGACGAGAACGGCGTCGACAACGTGCGCCTGGTGCGCCTGTCGGCCGAAGAGCTGACCCAGGCGCTGAACGAGGTCCGCCCGTTCCGTCGCCTGGAGGGCATCGACCTCAAGGCCTATGACTTCGGCACCGTGTTCGTCGACCCGCCCCGCGCCGGCATGGACCCGGACACCTGCGAGCTGACCCGGCGTTTCGAGCGCATCCTGTACATTTCGTGCAACCCCGAAACCCTGGCGCAGAACATCGCCCAGTTGCAGGATACCCACCGCATCGAACGTTGCGCCCTGTTCGACCAGTTCCCCTATACCCACCACATGGAAAGCGGGGTGCTGCTGGTTCGGCGCTGACCGCGACCCGGCGGGGCCGCAAGGCCTCGCCGCTTGCCGCAAGGAGTGAGGCTCCAATGGACCAGTTGAGCGCCATGCAGACCTTTCGCCGGGTCGTCGACCTCGGCAGTTTCAGCGCCGCCGCCGAGCAAGTCGGCATGTCCCATACCGTGCTGTCGCGCCAGGTCAAGAACCTCGAACGCCACCTCGGCAGCCAATTGCTCAATCGCACTACGCGCCGCCTGCAATTGACCGAGGCGGGCACGCTGTTCTATCGCCACTGCGTACAGATTCTCGAGCAAGTCCAGGCGATGAACCAGGAGCTCCGCGCGCACCACCAGCAGCCCACCGGCACCTTGCGCCTGAGCGTGGCCACCGCGTTCGGCGAGCTCGAGCTGGGCCATTGGCTGCCGGACTTCATCGAGCGCTATCCGCAGGTGCAGGTCGAGCTCAACTGTACCGATCGCTTCGTCGACCTGCTCGAGGAGGAAGTCGACGTCTGCCTGCGGGTCACCGACCACCTGCCCGACTCGAGCCTGGTGGCCCGCCGCCTGGCAGCCAGCGAGGTGCTGCTGGTGGCGGCCCCTGCGTATCTGGCTCGCCACGGCACCCCCACCACCCCCGACGCGCTGGCCGAGCACCCGCTACTGGGCTACAACCGCCTGCAACATCCGCAGCGGCTGCGCCTGACCCGCGCCACGGCCTGGCAGGACGTGCGCATGCCCCAACGCCTGAGCGCCAACTCGCCGATGGCCTTGCGCGCAGCGGCCATCGGCGGCGTTGGCATCGCCAGCTTCGATCGCTTCATCATCCACGACGCCCTGCAGGATGGCCGGCTGGTGCAGGTCCTTGGCGACTGGCAATTGCCTGCGCGCAGCCTGCACGTCGTCTATCCGCAAAGTCGCTACCTGCCACCGAAAGTGCGTGCGTTCCTCGACTACGTGCAAACGTACTATGCAACGCCACGCTGGACATAAATAACCGTGCAATTTATGCACAAATCTTGGCAAACAAGTGACGTATCTGTGCACAAAATATTTGCTTAACCTTCGCTCCACGATTTCATTGGCGAAGGAGCCATCACATGAAAGCACTGCAAACCCTCGTTGCCGGCCTCACCCTGGGCACCCTTGCCCTCACCGCCCAGGCCCATGCCGAATCGCTAATCTCCGTACCGGACAGCAATACCCTTAAATGGCAGGAAGTCAGTGGTACCCAGGGAGCGGTCAGCTATGCCAATGTCGAAGGCGATCTGTTCGGCAAGGGGCCCTACTCGGCCTACGTGAAATTCAAGAAGGGCACCGACAACGGCCTGCACCAGCATACCGAGACCCTGCCCACCTTCGTGATCAAGGGTACCTTCTACGCGGTGATCGACGGTCAGCGCACCGAGTTCCCGGCAGGTGCCTACTACAAGCTGCCCAGCAAGCTGGTCCATGAAAGCGGCTGCACGGCCGCCGAAGATTGCCTGCTGTTCCAATACCAGGCGGACCAATTCGACCTGGTACCAGTCAAATCGTAAAAAAAGCAGTGGCCAGACAGGGTGTAACCCACCCTGTCATTTCTACCAGGTGACCATGCCCCGTACAGCCTTTAATCTTCCTCTCGCAAGCCAGCGCGCTGCCCTGTGCTTTACGGGGCGCCGTGCCTTGCAGGATGCAGGCTTTCCTGGACCAGGATGAACACGCCTCGGCGGCCTTGTTGCCTGTAGGCGATCAGGTACCTGCCCCCCGATGAACGAAGGAGGCAGGCCATGCGTACCTCAACCGTTCTCCTGGCGCTCAGCGTCTTCACGAACCTGGCGGCCTGCATGAATTCCACGCAGCCAGGCACCAGCGCGTCAATGGCCAGCGTGAGTACCCAGACGGCCTCGGCTGATACTTGTGTCTTGTCTGCCCTGCCGCTGATCAGGCAGACAAACGGCCTCTCAGGTATTGGCTGGCGCAATGTGCCTGCATCCTGGGACCCGGACACTAGAACGTACAGGGTCACCTATAAAAATCTCAACGGCGATCTGGGCGCCAAGATCACAGGGAATGCCAACACCCCGTGGAGGCCCAGGGGCGCCGGATGCTACGTCGCCCTTGTGCGCTTCAAGGCAGGTACCGATAACGGACGGCATATCCACAGTGATGCGCTGCCGACGTTCGTGCACCAGGGCACCTTCTACACAGTGATCGATGGCAGAAGGGACGAGTATGGGCCTGGCGATTATTACTTGCTGCCGGCCAAACTCGTACATGAAAGCGGCTGCAAGGGGCCCGTCGACTGCGTGCTGTTCCAATTTCAAAGCGATGGGTTTGACCTGCTTGCGCCGCCGTCCACGTCATCGGCCAAGCCATGAACAACCGCGGTACCAGGCGCTGCCATCGCGCAGCGGCTGAGTACCCCGTGAGGCCCAAGCCTGATAACGCCGTCAAAAGTCGAAGAACACCGTCTCTCCTTCCCCCTGAATTCGAATATCGAAACGATACGCCGTCTTCCCCTCCACCTCGCAGCGCCTGGCGATCAGGGTCTCGCGCCGTTGCGGCTGCTCGATCAGGTTGAGCACCGGACACTTGGCATTGGCGTGGGCCTCATCATCGAAATACAGCCGGGTGTGCAAGTGAATATTGATCCCCCGAGCAAACAGGCTGATGTTGACGTGCGGCGCCATCGGCACGCCAGCGGCATTGTTCACCACGCCCGGCTTGACCGTGTGCAGTGTCCATTCACCAGCCTCGAAGGTGGTCGCGGTGCGACCAAAGCTGTTGAAGGCGTTTTCCTGGCGGTAGTCGTCCTGGTACTGGCCGTTGGCATCGGCCTGCCACACCTCGAGAAACGAGTCGCGTACCAGGTGGCCGTTGCCGTCGTATACCTGGCCGAGCAGCAGAATGTGCTCGCCCGGCGCCGCGGGCGTGGCCAGGCGGTTCCAGACTTCCTGCTCGCGGGTTGGGTTGCCTGCGACCTCCAGGGCCAGGCCAATGTGCACATAGGGGCCAGCGGTCTGAGAAGGGGTTTCCGGCAGCAATTCGATAGGCATGGCGTTACTCCTCAGCGGTTTTCGAAGTGGGTCTGGCGCTGGCCACGCAGCACGATGTCGAAGCGGTAGGCCAGGCAATCCATTGGGTTGGCGTGGCTCATGTCGAGCCTGGCGATCAGCCGCTCGACCGCATCGGGGTTGGCGATCGACTTGACGATCGGGCACATGGCGATCAGCGGGTCACCCTCGAAGTACAACTGGGTGATCAGTTTGGTCGCGATCGATGGGCCGCTGATGGAGACGTGGATATGCGCCGGACGCCAGTCGTTGGGGCCGTTGCGCCAGGGATACGGGCCGGGCTTGATGGTGCGAAAGCTGTAGTAGCCGTCGCGGTCGGTCAGGCAGCGGCCAACCCCACCGAAATTCGGATCCAGCGGCGCCAGGTAACGGTCGTTCTTGTGCCGGTAGCGGCCACCGGCGTTGGCCTGCCACATCTCCACCAGGGTGTGTGGCAGCGGTGTGCCGTACTGGTCGAGCACCCGCCCGGCAACGATGATCCGCTCGCCGATCGGCAGGCCGCCGTGATCGAAGTTCAGCAGCAAGTCGTGGTCATGCTCGCCAAAACGCAGATGGGAAAAGTCGGGGCCGGTGGTTTCGCTGATCGACTGCGGGATGCTGACCAGCGCCTGGCGCGGCGAGCGCGCCACAGAAGTCTTGTAGTCGGGGGTCAAAGCCTTCGGATGCCAGTTACGATCACGGATCACGAAGCGGCGGGTGTCCTGGGCGGGCATGCCGGTTTCCTCTTTTTGGAATTATGAAGGCGCCTGGGCGTGGCAGACGGACTCGCAGTTTCTGGCAGCCACATCGGGATGAATATTGAATTTCACGGTCACAGCCATAACCATTTGGTTATGCATAGAATCCGGGCTGACGCAGGCGGCGGCCCTGAACTAATCTTTGACCTCATGTTTCACATAGCGGAGAACACCCGATGGAATGGCGAAAAGGCCGACGCAGCGACAATGTGGTCGATGCCCGCGGCGAAGGAGGCGGTGGCGGCGGCATGCGCTTCGGAGGTGGCAAGGGCCTGGGCCTGGGCGCCATCCTGCTGATCGTCGGTATTGGCTGGTTGACCGGGCAGGACCCATTGCAGATCCTCGGCCAGCTCGCCGGGCAGATGGAGCAACAACAGACCGTCCCGGCCAATGTCGCCAGCAAGGCACCGCCGGCCAACGACGAACAGGCCGAGTTCGTCGCCTCGATCCTCGGCGACACCGAGGACACCTGGAAGGCCCTGTTCGCCCAAGCCGGCAAGCAGTACCGCGATCCCAAGCTGGTGTTGTTCAGCGGCCAGGTCAACTCCGCCTGCGGCTTCGCCTCCTCGGCGGTCGGGCCGTTCTATTGCCCGGGCGACCAACGCGTATACCTGGACATGACCTTCTTCCGCGAAATGGAAACCCGCTTCAAGGCCGCTGGCGACTTCGCCCAGGCCTACGTGATCGCCCACGAGATCGGCCACCATGTGCAGACCTTGCTCGGCGTCTCGGCCAAGGTCGACGCCGCGCGTCGTAGTGGGCAACGCATGGAGGGGGACAACGGGCTGCTGGTACGCCAGGAACTGCAGGCCGATTGCCTGGCCGGGGTCTGGGCCTACCAGGCACAGAAGCGTCTGAACTGGCTGGAGCCGGGGGATGTGGAAGAGGCGCTGAATGCCGCCAATGCCATTGGTGACGACCGTCTGCAACAGCAGGGCCAGGGTCGGGTGGTGCCCGACTCGTTCACCCACGGCACCTCGCAACAACGCGTCCGTTGGTTCAAGGCCGGCTTTAGCAGTGGGGATGTCAACCAGTGCGATACGTTTGCCGCGCGTAGCCTTTAACGACTATCAGGGCTGCTGTGCGGCCCATCGGCGACAAGCCGACGCCCCCAAAATGTGCGTCCCCATGGAGGCTGGCTTGCCGTTTGCGCCCCGAAAAAACCAAGCATTTCAGCCGGTTACAAATTTGCTGAAAAAGCGTTTCAGCTTCGCCCTGGCCTGCCGATAAGTCCTACACAAATCTGTGGGCTATCTGACAACAACAACGCCCAGCTATTGAGATCAAGTGAGCGAAATCATTTTCTGGGAGAGCGTGCATGAACAGCTGGTTCGCCAATATCAGCGTCAACCTTAAACTCGGCCTGGGCTTCGGCCTGGTCCTGGTCCTGACCGGCCTGCTGGCCCTGACCGGCTGGAACAGCCTGGGCAGCCTGATCGACCGCAGCAACTGGATGAGCGACATCACCCAGCTCAACAGTGACCTGACCAACCTGCGCGTGGCGCGGCTGCAGTGGATGCTGACCAACGGCGACGACGCCTCGGCGGCCAATGTCCAGGCCAAGCTCGACGCCTTCGGCAGCCAGCAACAGCACCTGGTCAACAGTTTCACCAGCCCCGAGAACCTCAAGCTGCTGCGCGAGCAGGGCCAGAGCATTAGCGAATACCGGGTCTCGCTGGAAAAGATGCGCCAGGGCTACAAGACCACCCTCGTCGCCCGTGACGCGATGAACCAGGCCGCCGCCCGCGCCAACGACGCCATCGAGGCGATCAGCAACGCCGTGTTGTCCAGCCCGGAAAGCGACGCCGCCCACCTGGCCCAGTACCTGCTGATCAGCAAGGCCAAGCAGCAGTTGGTGCAAGTGCGCCTGGACGTGCGCAGCTACATCGCCGACCTGACCCCAGAAGCCGAACAGGCCGCCCTGCGCCAGCTGGAAAGCGCCCTGAGCGAAATCGACAGCCTCAAGCGCCAGCTGCCGGCCGAAGCCTCGCGTATCCAGCAGTTCGAAAGCGCCGTGCTGGCCTACCGCGATGCGGTGCGCCAGTTCCGTGAAGCCACCGCCGCCATCGGTGTGGCCCGTGCCGAGATGACCGTGCAAGGCGCCGACATCGTCAAGCGCAGCGACGCGCTGTACCAGATCCAGATCGAACGTCGCGACGCCGAAAGCATCCAGGCCCGCAGCCTGCAAACCACCGCCACCCTGCTGGCGCTGCTGGTCGGCGTGCTCGCCGCGTTCATCATCACCCGCCAGATCACCCGCCCGCTGCGCGAAACCATGGACGCCGTGGAGAAGATCGCCAGCGGCGACCTGACCCAGACCCTGCGCGTCACCCGCCGCGACGAGCTGGGCGCGTTGCAACAGGGCATCGCGCGCATGGGCAACACCCTGCGCGACCTGATCACCGGTATCCGCGACGGCGTCACCCAGATCGCCAGCGCGGCCGAGGAGCTGTCGGCGGTGACCGAGCAGACCAGCGCCGGCGCCAACAGCCAGAAAGTAGAGACCGACCAGGTCGCCACCGCCATGCACGAGATGGCCGCCACCGTGCAGGAAGTCGCGCGCAACGCCGAACAGGCCTCCCACGCCGCAACCAATGCCGACGACGAAGCCCGCAGCGGCGACAAGGTGGTCACCGAGGCGATCGGCCAGATCGAGCGCCTGGCCCACGAAGTGCACCGTTCCACCGAAGCCATGACCCTGCTGCAGCAGGAAAGCCAGAAGATCGGCAGCGTCATGGACGTGATCAAGTCGGTGGCCGAGCAGACCAACCTGCTGGCGCTCAACGCCGCCATCGAGGCGGCCCGTGCCGGCGAGGCCGGTCGTGGCTTCGCCGTGGTCGCCGACGAGGTGCGTGGCCTGGCCCAGCGTACCCAGCAGTCCACCGAAGAAATCGAAGGGCTGATCGCCAGCCTGCAGAACGGCACCCAGCAGGTGGCCGAAGTGATGAACGGCAGCCGCAGCCTGACCGACAGCAGTGTGGAACTGGCGCGCAAGGCCGGCGACTCGTTGGACAGCATCACCCGCACGGTGTCGAACATCCAGTCGATGAACCAGCAGATCGCCGCCGCCGCCGAGCAACAGAGTGCGGTCGCCGAAGAGATCAGCCGCAGCATTCTGAACGTGCGCGACGTGTCGGAACAGACCGCCGCGGCCAGCGACGAGACCGCCGCCTCCAGCGTCGAGCTGGCGCGCCTGGGCGGCCACCTGCAGACACTGGTCAGCCAGTTCCGCGTCTGACCTGCGAAAGGTTCGCCGGCAAGCCGGCTCCTACGGGGAACCCTGTAGGAGCCGGCTTGCCGGCGAACACGTCACTTGACGATCATTCCCACCCCACGCCCGCGCGGATCAGACGCTGTCTCCAGCTTCTCCCCGGTCACCCGGATCGCCTGGATGTCGCCCATCTCCCAGCCCTGGTCCTCGAGCACATAGCCCATCTGCTTCAGGTCATCGGCCACCGCGCCCTTGAGCGGCGCATAGCTATCGAAGTAGATGGTGTCCTTGGGCAGTAACTGGTGATGCACGCGCTGCGCCGCCACCGCCTTCTCCAGCGGCATGCCGAAGTCGTAGAGGTTGTTCATCACCTGGAAGATCGAGGTGAAGATCCGCGAGCCACCCGGCGTGCCCAGCACCAGCACCACCTTATCGTCACGGGTCACCAGGCTCGGGCTCATCGACGACAGCATGCGCTTGCCCGGCTCGATGGCATTGGCGTCGCCGCCGACCACGCCAAACACGTTGGCCGCACCCGGCTTGGCGCTAAAGTCGTCCATCTCGTCGTTAAGCAGGAAGCCCGCGCCTTTGACCACCACGCCGCTGCCATAGTCGAGGTTGAGGGTGTAGGTGTTGCTCACCGCGTTACCCTGCTTGTCGACGATGGAAAAATGCGTGGTCTGGTGCGGCTCCAGGCCCGGCTTGACCTGGTCGGTGACGGAGATCGCGCTGGGGTTGACCTGTGCTGCGCGCTTGGCCAGATAGTCCTTGGCCACCAGCTGCTTGACCGGCACCTGGGTGAAGGCCGGGTCACCCAGGTAGTCGGCGCGGTCGGCGAACACGCGCTTTTCGATCTCGGCCAGCAGGTGGATGTATTTCGCCGAGTTGTGTTCGACGCCCTTGAAGTCCGCCGCGCGGTCTTCCTTGATGCCCAGCAACTGGGCCAGGGCGACGCCGCCGGAGCTTGGCGGTGGCGCGGTGTAGACCACGTTGCCGCGCCAGTCGATGGCGATCGGGTCGCGCCACACGGCCTTGTAGTCCTTGAGGTCGTCCTTGCTGATCAGGCCCTTGTCGGCCTGCATCTGCGCCACCAGCAGGTCGGCGGTCTTGCCCTGGTAGAACTCGCTGACGCCCTTGTCGGCGATGCGCTCCAGGGTCTGTGCCAGCTCCGGCTGCTTGAACAGCTCGCCGACCTTCATGGTGCCAAAGTAGTCGTTGAAGTTGGTGGCGGTCTTGAACAGGCCCTGGGCATCGTCACGGTACTGGTATTGCTTCTGGGCGATCTTGAAGCCGTTGCGGGCATAGCCGATGGCCGGGGTCAGCAGCTCGCCCCACTTGAGCTTGCCAAACTTCTGGTGCGCCTCCCACAGCCCCATCACCGTGCCCGGCACGCCAGCGGCGCGGGCGCCGACCAGGCTGAGGTTCTCGATCACCTCGCCCTTGTCGTTCAGGTACATGGTCTTGGTCGCGGCCTTGGGCGCCACTTCGCGGTAGTCGAGAAAGTACGGCTTGCCGTCGACGAACAAGGTCATGAAGCCACCACCCCCGATGTTGCCCGCTTCGGGATAGGTCACCGCCAGGGTGAAAGCAGTGGCGACCGCGGCGTCCACCGCGTTACCACCCATTTTGAGAATGTCGGCGGCGACCTGTGCGCCATATTGATCGGGCGCGGCCACCGCGCCGCCTTCGAGTGTCACGGCAAATGCGGAGGAACAGCTCAGGATCGCGGCGCCGAGGGCCAGCGATGGGAACATGACGATACGCATGCGCACTTCCTTGGTGTTGTTTTTGTTGATCAGTCATTAAGGCCGAAGCCATTGGACTAAGCAAACACCGCAGCCAGGGCGCGCCGCCAACAGGCAGCCGCTGTCGCGTTCAGGCAACTCAGCAGGCGTAGATCGCCAGTTTTTTCTGGATGAAATCGAGGAAGCACTGGATACGCAGGGCGAGCTGGGTGTTGCGGTAGTACACCGCGTGAATCGGCTGGCGGTAGCCGTTGTTGTGCTCGCCGAGCACTACCACCAGGCGGCCGGCACGGATGTCCTCATGGGTCATGAAGTGCGACAGGCTGACGATGCCCTCACCGGCAAGCGCCAACTGCCGCAGGGTTTCGCCACTGGAGGCGGTGAGCTGCGCACGGACCGGCCAGCGGTCGCCCTGGGCGTGGCGCAACGGCCACTGGTTGAGCGACTCGAGCGAGCTGAAGCCCAGCAAGCTGTGACGTTCGAGGTCCTCGACCTTGTCCGGCGTGCCGTGACGGGCAAGATAGCCGGGGCTGGCCAGGACCTGCACCGGGCTGCAGCCCAGCGAGCGGGCGTGCAGGCTGGAGTCGGCCAGTTCGCCAATGCGGATGGCCACGTCGGTGCTCTGCTCCAGCAGGTCGATGATCAAGTCGTCGGTGTTCAGTTCCAGCTCGATGCCAGGGTATTGCTGGCGGAACTCGCCGATCCACGGCAGGATCGCATGCAGCATGAACGGCGCGGCAGCGTTGATACGCAGGCGCCCGGTCGGGGTCTGGCGGTTCAGCGACAGGCGCTCTTCCATGTCGTCCATCTGCTCGAGGATCAGCCGGGCGCGCGCGAGGAAGAAGCGCCCCTCCTCGGTCAGGTCCATGCGCCGGGTGGTGCGGTTGACCAAGGTGGTGCCGAGCTTGCCCTCCAGGCGCGACAAGGTGCGACTGACCGCCGACGGGGTCTGGCCCATCTGCTCGGCGGCAGCGGAGATCGAGCCGCAATCGATCACGGCGACGAATACCTGGAGTTCTTCGGAACGGGTTTTCACTCAAGTAGCCTTGGCAAGGGAATGCCGTGATTGATAGCGGCTGGGCAGCCAACATGCAAGCCGGCGCGGCGATTCAACGGGCCTTGCCGAACACCGTGTCCAGGTGGCGCGCATAAGCCGCCACTGCCGCTGGCACATCCGGGCGCTTCATCACATCCACCGCCAGGTAGGTCGGCAAGCCGCTCATGCCGAGAAACTGGTTGGCCTTGTGGAACGGGAAGTACACCGCGTCCACGCCCTTGCCCTCGAAGAAGTCGCTCGGGTCGTCGAAGGCTTGCCGCGGTGCATTCCAGGTCAGCGACAGCATGTACTGCTTGCCCTGGATCAGGCCACCGCTCCCGTACTTCTGCGATGCATCGGAACGGGTGCGACCATCGTTGGCGTACAAGCTGCCGTGCCCAGCGGTGAAGACCTCGTCGATGTACTTTTTCACGGTCCACGGCGCGCCCATCCACCAACCCGGCATCTGGTAGATCACCACGTCCGCCCAGAGGAATTTATCCACCTCCGCCTGAACGTCGTAGCCTCCGTCGATGAAGGTTTCGCGAACGTCGTGGCCGGCACGGTCCAGATGGGCCACGGCGGCGTCGTGCAGGGTCTGGTTGAGGCGGCCGTCGGAATGAGCGAAGCGCTTGCCACCGTTGAGCAGGAGAATCTTTTTCATGAAAGGGTCAACCCGGTAAGTGAAATTGCCGGCAGGTTAGGCAATCACCCACTGGGGAAACAGCGGTTCGGCGGCAAAATACATTTGCCCTGAAATCACGAATTTCAAACATATTGTTGATTTATCATGGACACTCTTCCCCTGGAGACCTCCCCATGAGCGAGCATCACGCCTTCATTCTCAAAGCCAAGACCCGCCCTGAAAAGGCCGAGGCATTCGAGCGACTGTTCCGCCCTTACGTCGAGCCGAGCCGCCGGGAGCCAGGCTGCATCGAGTACCACATGCTGCGCGACCAGCAAGACCCAAGCCTGTTCGTGTTTTTCGAGGTATGGGCGAGCGAGGCCGACCTGGACGTGCACTCGGCCCTGCCGCACATGCGGGCATTCTTCGAGAAACGCATGGACTACCTGGAGCGCGATTTCGAGATCCAGAGGCTCGACATGCTCAGCGCCTCGTCGGCTAACCGTTGATCAGCAAATGACCACCCAGCAGCGCCAGGCCGATGAAAAAGCCACGCTTGAACAGCACGGCGCTGATCCGGCCGCGCAACCACTGCCCGGCGAACATGCCGAGCAAGGCCGGGGCCAGCATCAGCAGTGAGGCCCCCAGCGCCTGGCCGCCCAGCACATCCTGACCGGCCAGGCCGATGGCCAGCGCCAGGGTCGAAACGCTGAACGACAGGCCCAGGGCCTGGACCAAAGCCTCGCGGTCCAGCCCCAGGCCCTGCAAGTAAGGCACCGCCGGCATCACGAACACACCGGTGGCCGCCGTCACTACCCCCGTCAGCAGCCCACACAACGGCCCCAGCCAGCGCTCATGCGCCGCGGCAACCCGCCAGCCGCGGCCACCCAGCCCATGCAGGGCGTAGAGCAGCAGCGCGCCACCCAATGCATGGACCGCCCAAGGGCCGCTGTCGATACCCAGGCAGAAGCTGCCCAGCAAGGTGCCAGCGAAGATTGCCATCAGCATCCCGCCCAACCGCCGCAGCAAGGCCGACAGCTGGCCACCGCACGCCAGTTGCCACAGGTTGGTCAATGTCGAGGGCACGATCAACAACGCCGCAGCCTGCGCCGGAGGCATAGCCAGGCCAAGCAGCCCCATGGCGATGGTCGGCAGGCCCAAGCCGATCACGCCCTTGACCGCACCGGCCAGCAGGAATGTGAAAATCACCAGCGTCGTCAGGGCTGGGCCAAGGTGCTGGTAGAACGCCAAGGACATATTCATGGCGCTATCCTCACCTGGCGACGGCCGCCTGAAAATCTGTCATACCTATACCCAGACTCTTTCCAGGACAGAGGCAGATGCATTTCGACCTAATCGATCTCAAGCTGTTCCAGCACACTCTGGAGTGCGGCAACATCACCGCCGGCGCCCGCCGCAGCCACTTGTCCCTACCGGCGGCCAGCGCGCGCATCCGCGCCCTGGAAGCGTCACTCGGCATCCTCTTGCTCGAGCGCAACCGCCGTGGCGTGCAGGCTACAGCCGCAGGGCAGGCCCTGCTGCAACATGCGCGGCTGATCGCCCAGCAGGTCGAACGCCTGCAATACGACCTCGGGCAATACGCCCAGGGCCAGCAGGGTCAGATACGCCTGCTGTGCAACACCGCCGCCTTGACCGAATACTTGCCGGAACTGCTGGCCAGCCACCTGGCCCGCTACCCGGGGATGACCATCGATGTCGAGGAACTGCCCAGCCTGCGCATCGTCCAGTCGATCACCCAGGGCATGGCCGACCTGGGCATCGTCTCCGACGCCGCGCCCTGCGAACACCTGCAGACCCTGGCCTTTCGCGACGACCCGCTGGTGCTGCTGACGCCGCCCGGGCATCCCCTGGCCGGGCAACAGACACCAAGGTTCGCCGACTGCCTCGAGCACGGGCACGTCTGCCTTGGCGCCCACAGCGCATTGGCCCTGCACCTGGAAGAACAAGCCCTGCACCTGGGCCGGCGGTTGCAAGTCCGGGTCCGCGCCGATGGCTTCGACGGGGTGATCCGCATGGTCGCCGGCGGTGCCGGGGTAGGCATCGTGCCACGGGCGGCGGTGTTGCGCTGGCACGGCCGGGTTGCGCTGCACTGGGTCGCCCTACAGGATCGCTGGGCCAACCGCCGCCTGCAATTGTGCGCCCGCGACTTCAGCGCCCTGCCCGGTTTCACCCGCGAACTGGTGACGCATTTGCACGGCACCTGAACGAACCGGCGATACCCCCATTTATGGCTGGTGGCTTTGCATTTTTGGCGATAACCAATCCACCACGGCGGACTTAGACTGGCGCGCAACGTCCTGATTATCTTGCGATAAGGTAAAGTCCCTGTGTCTTTAGAAATCAACTGGGCGCTATGGCTGACCACCATGGTGCCGCTGGCCTTGAGCGCCGGTCCCGGCAACCTCATGGTGGCCACCTCCGGCGCGCAAAGCGGCGTGCGTCGCTCGGTCAAGTTCATCGTCGGCCTCGATGCCACCTACTTCCTGATCGCCGTGCTGGTGGGCCTGGGCCTCTATCACACGATCATGGCCAGCCCCCACCTGATATGGGTGCTGCGCGTGGCCGGCAGCCTGTACATCCTCTGGCTGGGGATCAAGCTGATCATCCGGCCGATGCGCAAGGTCGGCGACCAGCGGCTGGACCTGCAGTTTCGCGACGGCATCATCGTCCAGCTGGGCAATGTCCAGGGGCTGGTGATGCTGCTGGTGATGTTCTCCACCTTCATCCCCGCTGGCACCAGCAACAGCAGCGCGGTACTGGCCCTGAGCCTGGCGCTGATCCTGGTGAACTTCACCGCGCATATCATCTGGGTATCCATGGGCGCCACCATCCAGCGCCTGCTGGCGGTCCGCCCCGGCCTGCTCAAGGCGCAGAACGTGGTGTTCGGCCTGATGCTGATCGCCGTGGCGGCCTGGATCTTCGTACGCACCAGCAACCTCTAAGGACAAACAGATGACCCGCGCCAAAGCAGTAGTCTTCAATGAGCCCGGCAGCCCGGATGTCCTGTACCTGCGCCAACATGAACTGCCCCTGCTGGGTAGCGGGCAGGTACTTGTCGCCATCGAGGCCGCCGGGGTCAACTTCATCGACACCTATCGCCGCTCGGGGGCGCTGGACGATGGCTCGGCGTATCCACGCGGCCTCGGCACCGAGGGCGCCGGGCGGGTCATCGAATGTGCGGCGGATGTCAGCGAACTGAAAGTCGGCGACCGCGTCGCCTTCATCGACGGCTCGTCCGGCAGCTACGCCAGCCATGCCATAGTGCCGGCCGCGCGGGTGATCCGCCTGGACCCGGAGATCAGTTTCGAAACCGCGGCAGCCGTGATGTTCAAAGGCATCACCGCCGAATACCTGACCCACCGATGCGTGCCACTGATGACCGGCGACTGGGTGCTGTGGCACGCCGCCGCCGGTGGCGTCGGCAGCCTGGCCACCAGTTGGCTGGCCGCGCGCCGCATGAAGGTCATCGGCCTGGCCTCGACCGCGCAAAAGCGCCAGGCAGCGCTCAACGCCGGCTGTATCGCCGCCCTGGACAGTAGCGACGCCGCCACGCCCCAGGCCATCCGCGAGCTGACCGAGGAGCGCGGGGTCGACGTGGTCTTCGACTCCGTCGGCAAGGACACGATCGAGTTCTCCCTGGCCAGCCTGCGCCGACGCGGCCAGCTGGTGCTGTTCGGCAATGCGTCGGGGGACGTGACCGGCTTCAACCTGTCGCGCCTGGGCGCGCTGGGCTCGCTGCATGTGACCCGGCCCACGCTCAAGCACTATGTGGCAGAGCGCGACGAGCTGCGCATGGCCGCTCGCCGGGTGATGGAGGCGTTGAAGGCCGAGCAGATCAAGCTGCCGCAGATCACTGCCCACGACCTGGCGGATGCCGGTCAGGTGCACCAACTGCTCCAGGACCGTCAGACCTTGGGCACGGTGATCCTGCGGCCTTGATCCGCGCGTCCCTCAAGGCAGGTCGGTGCGGGTCCGGGCGAAGTAGCCAATCAGATGTTCGGTGACCACGCTGACCCGCTTGAGGTCCTGGCTGGCCAGGTTACGCAGCAGCCAGATATCCGCGCCATGGGCGGGCCCTGCGGGAAGCACGCGGGTGAACCCGTTGCGTATGCCCACATAGATCGGCAACGCGGCAATGCCCAGGCCGGTGGCCACGGCGTTGATCTGCGCGTTGAGGTTCTGCAGGCGCAACCAGGGTTTATGGCCGTTGCTCAGTTCGTGCAACCAGCGGGCGAGCGGCATGTGCGCCATTTCTTCGGTCCAGCCGATCAACTGGTGACGCTGCAGATCCGTCGGCTGCTGCGGCAAGCCGTGCCGCGCGGCGTAGGTGTCGGAGCAGAACAGCCCCTGGGTCAGCCGCCCCAGGCAACGCATGGTGAAATTGCCATTTTCCGGGCGATGCAGGCGAATGATGATATCGCTGTGGCTGTGGGTCAGCTTCGAGGACAACGCCGAATTGACCAGGTCGAACTGAATGTCGGGATACTGCTCGTGCACTTGCTCGAGCGCCGGAATGATCAAGTGCGTGCCCATGACTTCAGGGCAATCGATGCGCACGCAGCCACCGGCGTGCTCACGGGGGTGGGCGATCTGCCGCTCGATCAGTTTGAAGCGTTCTTCGGCTTCCAGCGCCAGCGGGAGCAATGCTTGGCCGGCCTCGGTGAGGAAGTAGCCATTGGTTCGTTTCAGAAAGAGTGCCGAGCCCAGCGCCTCTTCGAGCGCGGCAATCTTGCGCGACACGGTAGAGGCCGAAACCCGCAGGGCGGCACCAGCATCGGTGACGTTGCAGGTCTTGGCGACCGATATGAAAGTCTTCAGGTCATCCCAGTTCATCTGCTTGTTTGGTTCCATCGTCTGACACGCGCCGGGCAGCGTAACACAGCGGCCTGGCGTGACCATGGATGACGCGCCGCAGGCAGCTAGCGGCGGGTCCGAATTCGGTCGATGCAATAGCTAAAAATGCAATATCGATCTCCATAATTTGGAATTCAAATAGCCATTACAGGCGGTTAAGGTCCACCCCCAATACAAGTTTGCGGAGTGGAAAGTGTGCACAAGCAAAATGAAATAACACCCCGGGAAACAATGAGGCCGCTACCCGGTTTCCTCCAGCCGTTCCTGAGTTGGTTGAGCGCCAAACCACTGCCCGAGGAACTTGAAACTCCAGGTAAAAGAACCCCGCTGTTCCATGTCGGCGTCGCGGCAAGTTTTATAATCCTCGGCGTGTTATTGACCAGTCTCGGTTATTACCAGCATAGCCTGCTGTGGTGGTTGCCGGGTTTTGTCCTGGCCGCGGGCGGTATCAAACAAATGCAAGTCATGATCTGCCACAACTGCGCCCATGACATGGTGTTTGCCAGCCGTCGTGCCAATACCGTTGTCGGCCATGTCATTTCCGCCCTGTTCATGCTCAAGCCTTATACCCTCTACAAGCACGAGCACATGCTGCACCACAGCTCCAGGACCCTGTTGACCGACCAGGACGACACCCTCACCTACCTGCAGGGGGTGGTTGGCCTCAAGCCCACCGACAGCATCGCCATGATGTGGGCCAAGCTGCTGTTCGCCGCCTTCTCGCCACTGGCTATCCTGCGCACCTCGCTCAACCGCATCAAGGCCAACGCCACCGCCACCGACCGTGGCGTGGCCGCGCTGACCATGGCGCTGTGGGCCGGCCTCACCCTGGGTGCCTGGGCGCTTGGCCAACTGCAGGGGTTCATCGCGGCCTGGGTGCTGCCGGTGTTCATCGGCTACCACATCAGCACCACGTTCCGCCTGGCCGCCGAACACACCTGGCCGAGCGTCGAAGTGCTGGAGAAACGCGGTGTCGACTTCATCTGCGACAGCACCACCTCGGTGTTCATCGGCGAGCCGCTGAACATGCCTGACAACGCCCAACCGCTGAAGCGCATCCTGTGTATCTCCCGCTGGTTGCTGAAGACCTTCACTTATCATCTGTTCGTGCGGCTGTTCATCATGGTCGGCGATACACCTTGCCATGATTTTCATCATCGCCGTCCGCGCTCCAGCGACTGGCCAAATTATGTCACCGCGCGGGAGCGTGACAAGTTATTGGGCGCCAAGCCCTTCCCCAGAAACTATATCGACAAGTGGGGGTATGTCTCGACAGTCACGGACAACTTCCGAAACTTCCAGAAAGCCCTTCCTTACTATCAAGGCTCAACATTTAACGCATTGACGGGTGACCAATGAAAGCGCAACAGCCTGCACTGCTGGTAACCATTCCTTCCGACTCCCATAGTTGGAACATGGTATTCATGGAGTTCCTCCTGAGCGAAGGTAACTACCAGGTCAACAACATGGGGCCGAACACGCCGATGAGCGATGTCATCGACTGGCTCAAGCAGCACCCCTGCGACCTGGTGGTGGTCAGCACCGTCAACGGCCACGGTTACCTGGAAGGCGTCGAGCTGGCCCAGCGTATCCGCGACGAAAGCCGCTACGCCGGCGCCTTGTGCATTGGCGGCAAGATCTGCACCGAGAACGACGCGGCCACCCTCGAGCGCTACAGCCATACCTTGGTGCAGGCGGGCTTCGACGCGGTCTTCGACGACAGCGACAAGAACAACTTCGATCGTTTCCAGGCACTGCTCGACAGCACCGCGCCCAGCCAGGACCTGGCTCGCAGCGGCTCGTGACCCGGCGCTCGACAGGCCGGCTTTCCTCGCACCAAGAGAACCCATTCATGCAGGATTTCAATGCCTATGTGCTCGGGCACTTCGACGCCCGCGGCCCGGTGCTGCAACCACGCCTGGGCTTCAGCTCGCTGGAGCGCATGCAACGCGGCCTGGAGGCTACCGCCGCGAGCCGTGCCCACACTGTCTGCACCATCACCCTCGACGCCTTCACCCGGGTCAACGACCTCAAGGCGGCGCAAAAGGCCATCGACAGCGGCGCGATGCTCAACGGCTATCCCATCGTCAATCACCCGGTCGCCGATACCAGGGCGATGCTGGCTACGATCGAGACACGCTATGCGACGCCCGTGCAAGTGCGCCATGGTTCGCCCGACCCTGTGCATATCTTCCAGCGCATGACCGAAGTCGGCCTGTCGGCCACCGAAGGCGGGCCGGTGTCCTATTGCCTGCCCTACAGCCGCACCCCTTTGCGTGCGGCCTTCGGCCATTGGCAGAAGGCCTGCCGGATACTCGCCGCGGGTGTGCCCAATAGCCATATCGAGAGCTTCGCCGGCTGCATGATGGGCCAGATGTGCGACCCGGCGATCCTGGTGGCGCTGAATGTGCTCGAGGGCTTGTTCCTGCGCCAGCACGGCATCGCCACCCTGGCGTTCTCCTACGCCCAAGGTACTTCGCCGCTGCAGGACCTGGCCGCATTGAGCGCCCTGCAGACCCTGGTTGGCGAGCGTTTCGCCCCTGGCAGCTACCACTTCGTCGCCTACGTCTTCATGGGTTTCTTCCCGCGCACCCTCGGCGGTTTCTGCCGCATCACCCAGGACGCGCTGTCGGTGGTGCGAGCCGCCGGCGTGCAACGGGTGATCGTCAAGACCCCGGTGGAGTCCCGGCGCATCCCACGGGTCGAGGAGAACATCGCGGCGTTGGAGTATGCCGACTACTGCCTGCGCGCCCAGCATACCCTCAAGCCGATTCCCTTCGACCAACAGGAGTATCGGCGCATCCTCGACAAGGCGGGCGCGCTGATCAACGGGACCCTGGCCCTGGACAGCGACATCTGCGAAGCCATCCTCGCCGCGTTCGACAGCGGGCTGTTGTCGATCCCCTACTGCCTGCACCCGGACAACAAGCGTGGCGCGGGAACCGTGCTGGATGCCAATAACTACTACATGGGCTTCGAAGGGGCGAGGGTGGAGAACGCGTTTTCATTCCTCTCGGCGCTGCGCCAGAACATCATTACCTACGACGCGTTTCACTGAGCAGAGGCGTCAACCGCACTGGCCGTTGCTCACTGGACGACGGCCAGTTCGCGCAGGAACGCCCCGGTTTCAGCGTGGGCGCTGACGCTGCTCCACATGACTCAAGGCATGCACCCAGGCAGGCGCCGATACTTGCACAGGCATAACTGGCCCGAAACAAATGTAGGAGCGGCCTTGCGTCGCGATGCGCCGCGCGGGCGGCGCTCGATCTCCTAGGCGCTGCATGGTTTACGACAAACATCTGGAAGCCCTAACACGATCAACAACCCTGGCTTCCAAAGACCTACCAGTTGCTTGCCGCGATAAGCCACACACCCTGCACACCAGGTCCGACAAGCGGCACACTGCCCGCCGCGTGCGAGTTTCGTCTACTTCACAAGTAGGGCAAATGCCCCTTGCCCGGCAGCCACCCGATTCCCCACAATCCGGCCCATGCCGCGCCAAGACAGGGAATTCGCCGTGCCATCGATCTACCAGCTCAAACCCCGTTTCCAGGCGCTGCTGCGCCCCACCGTGCAACGCCTGCATGACCGCGGCGTCAGCGCCAACCAGGTCACTGTGGCCGCTGCCGTGGTCTCCCTGCTGCTGGGCCTGCTACTGGCCTGGCTACCCCAGTTCACCTGGCTGTTCATCCTGATCCCGCTGTGGATGCTGCTGCGCATGGCCCTCAACGCCGTGGACGGCATGCTCGCCCGCGAGTTCGGCCAGCAATCGAAGCTCGGCGCCTACCTCAACGAACTGTGCGACCTGGTCGCCGACGCGGCGCTGTACCTGCCCTTCGCCCTGCTGCCCGGCGTTGCGCCAACACTGGTGGTGCTGGTGGTGCTGGCCTCGGTGATCAGTGAATACGCCGGGGTCATGGGGCCGCTGGCCGGCGCTTCGCGCCGCTACGACGGGCCCATGGGCAAGAGCGACCGGGCGTTCGCCTTCGGCGTGCTGGGCACCGGGGTGGCGCTGGGCCTGCTGGCCGCGAGCTGGATCAACGGCCTGCTGCTGGTCATCCTGCTGCTATCGCTCTATACCCTGTACAACCGGGTTCGCCATGGCCTGGCCGAAACCCGCTGAGCCTCTCGCTGCCGGACAAGGATATTCGCCATGCGCCAAGCGCAATCGCTGCATTTCTCAACCCATGACGGGGTCGAGCTGCACTACCGTCACTGGCCCGCCACGCGCAACGAGCACCAGCCGCGCCGCGCGCTGGTGATGTTCCACCGCGGCCACGAGCACGGCGGGCGCCTGGCGCACCTGGCCGACGAGCTGGACATGCCCGGCTACGACCTGTTCGCCTGGGATGCCCGTGGCCATGGCCAGTCGCCCGGCGCCCGCGGCGACAGCCCGAGCTTCGCCACCAGCGTGCGCGATGTGCAGACGTTCATCGAGCATATCCAGGCCCGGCACGGTATCGCCGAGGCCGACATGGCGGTGCTGGCGCAAAGTGTCGGCGCTGTGCTGGTGGCCACCTGGGCCCACGACTATGCGCCCAAGGTGCGCTGCCTGGTGCTCGCCTCGCCGGCGTTCAAGGTCAAGCTCTACGTGCCGTTCGCCCGCCCCGGTCTGAAACTGCTCAAGGCCCTGCGCGGCAACTTCTTCGTCAACAGCTACGTCAAGCCACGCCTGCTCACCCACGACCCGGAACGGGTCATGTCCTATGTCGCCGACCCGCTGATCAGCCGGCCGATCTCGGTGACCATGCTGCTGGGCTTGTACGAGGCCGCCGAACGCGTGGTGGCCGATGCCCAGGCGATCCAGGTGCCGACCCAACTGCTGGTCTCCGGCGCCGACTTCGTCGTCGAGCGCGGCCCGCAGCTGCGCTTCTTCGAACGCCTGGGCAGCGCCCGCAAGGAAATGCACCTGCTCGCCGGCTTCTTCCACGACACCTTGGGCGAACGTGATCGGGCCCACGCCCTGGCGCGAATCGAGCGCTTCGTCGCCCATTGCTTCGACGCGCCCGCACCTGTGCCATCGCTACTCGCTGCCGACAAGGCCGGCGCCAGCTGCGCCGAGGCCGAAAGCCTGGCCGCACCGTTGCCGCGCAACTCGCCGCGCGACCTTTACTGGCGCGCCACCCGCGCCAGCCTGCGCCTGGGCCAGGGCCTGTCCGCGGGGATCAAGCTGGGCTTCGACACCGGCTTCGACTCTGGCTCCACCCTCGACTATGTCTACCGCAATACGGCCACGGGCAAAGGCCGCCTGGGCGCGCTGATCGACCAGAACTACCTCAACGCCATCGGCTGGCGCGGCATTCGCCAGCGCAAGCTGCATGTGGAGGAACTGCTGCGCCTGGCCATCACCCAGCTGCGCGCGCAACAACGCCCGGTGCATATCGTCGATATCGCCGCCGGTCACGGCCGCTACATCCTCGAGGCCCTGCAAGGGCTGGAGCAGTTGCCGGACTCGATCCTGCTGCGCGACTACAGCGACCTGAACGTCCAGCAAGGCAGCGCACTGATCGAAGCCAAGGGGCTGGGCCAGGTCGCCCGTTTCGTCCAGGGCGACGCCTTCGACCGCCAGAGCCTGGCCAACCTCGCACCGCACCCCAGCCTGGCCGTGGTTTCCGGCTTGTACGAACTGTTTGCCAGTAACGAGCAGGTGGGCAACTCCCTGGCCGGGCTGGCCGACGCTATCGAGGACGGTGGCTACCTGGTCTACACCGGCCAGCCGTGGCACCCGCAACTGGAGATGATCGCCCGCGCCCTGACCAGCCACCGTGGCGGACAGGCCTGGGTCATGCGTCGACGCAGCCAGGTAGAGATGGACCAACTGGTGGAGGCAGCAGGTTTTCGCAAGCTGACCCAGCGCATCGACGAATGGGGCATCTTCAGCGTCAGCCTGGCGCAACGGGTGCGATGATGGCCCGTGAAAGCGGGCTGATTCGCCGTGGCGTACTGTGGCTGTTACTGCTGGGGCCGTTGTTTTTTCTCAGCTACGGGCTAGCCAACACCTATACCGCCGGGCGCGCGGATATCGCCAGCCTGGTATTCGATTGGGAGCGACACCTGCCGTTGTGGCCCTGGACGATCATCCCGTACTGGTCGATCGACCTGCTGTACGGGCTGTCGTTCCTGCTGCCGCGCTCGCGCTCGGAAATGGACCGCCATGCCCTGGCGCTGCTCACCGCGCAGGTGATCTGCGTGGCTTGCTTCCTGCTCTGGCCGCTGCGCTTCACCTTCGAACGACCCGAGATATCTGGGCTGTTCGGCTGGTTGTTCGATGTGTTGATGGGCTTCGACAAGCCCTACAACCAGGCGCCGTCGTTGCACATTGCATTGCTGGTGATCATCTGGACGATGTTCGCCCGGCATGCGCGCCGTCCTGCCTGGCGCTGGCTGGTGCATGGCTGGATGGGGCTGATCGGTGTGTCGGTGCTGACTACCTGGCAGCATCACTTCGTCGATGTGCCGACCGGGGCGCTGGCGGGTTTCGTCTGCCTGTGGCTGTGGCCGCGCAGCAGCCCGTTGCCCTGGCGGCAGGCAGGTTTGGCGCAAGATCCGCAACGTTGGCGCCTGGCGCTGCGCTATGGCCTGGGCGCGGCCGTGCTGACGCTGCTGGCGATGACGCTCGGCGGTGGCGGATTGTGGTTGCTGTGGCCAGCGCTGTCGTTACTGCTGGTGGCACTGAACTATGCCCTGTTCGGCGCCGCAGGGTTCCAGAAAGGCGCCGACGGGCGGCTGTCGGTGGCCGCCAGCTGGCTGTTGGCGCCCTACCTGCTGGGCGCCTGGATCAATTCGCGGCTATGGACGCGGCGCCATCCGCAGGCGGACGAGGTGGCTGACGGCGTGTATCTGGGCAGGGTACCAGGGCGCACGCAAGCATCGCTGTTCGCAGCGATTGTCGACCTGAGCGCGGAACTGCCCTGTCTTGCCGTCAGTCGCCCCGCGATGACAACACCACAGCACTACCAGAGCCTGCCAACCCTGGACCTGATCGCCCCAGACCGGGAAACCCTGCAACAGGCCGCCAAGGCCATCGAACACTGCCAGCGACAAGGCCCGGTGCTGGTCTGCTGCGCCCTGGGCTACTCCCGCAGCGCCAGCGCCGTCGCCGCCTGGCTGCTGCTCAGCGGCCGCTGTGCCTCTGCCGAACAGGCCCAAGCGCTGATTCGCCAGGCGCGCCCCGGCGTGGTCCTGCAGCCGGCCCACCAGCTCGCCCTGCAACAGCTGGAAGCCCATCCATGAACCTATCTGTAGTCGCCAGCCTGCTCGCTCGCGGGCGCCAGCTGGAGCGCCTGTCAGATGGCATCACCCTGCTGGCCCTGGCTTATAGCCTCACACCGCTGCTGGGCATTGCCCTGCATCCGCTCGCCCGCTTGCTCTGCGTGGCGTTGCTGGTAATCGGCCTGGCGCACAAATACTGGGCCATCCGCGTCGCCCTGGATGCCGAGCTGTTCGCACAGCTCGGCGCCAGCGCCGACCTGCCCGCCGACACCGAGGCACTGGACCGCGCACTGTTCGAACTGCGCCTGAAACCGCCCCACCACGATCCGCGCGACTGGCCGGGCCGCAGCCAGGCCGCGCTAGCCCTGCTACGCCGCCAGGCCTTGTGCCTGGCCGTGCAGGTGCTGCTGATCGCCACCCTTCCCTTCACCGGATAAACCCGATGCTCGCCAGCCTGACCGCCTTCGTCATCACCTCCGCCGCCCGCCTGATCACCGGCGCCCGTGCCTTGTGGCTGGGCTGCACGCCGCAACCGGTGCAACGCCTGTACTTCGCCAACCACAGCAGCCATGGCGACTTCGTGCTGCTGTGGGCCGCGCTGCCCGAGCCGTTGCGGCGTCGCACCCGGCCCGTGGCGGGTGCCGACTACTGGTGCCAGCCAGGTATCCGCAACTTCCTGATCCGCCAGGTGTTCAACGGCGTGCTGATCGACCGCCAGCACAGCGCAAGCGAGGGCAACCCGCTGCAACCGGTGCTCGATGCCTTTGCCCAGGGCGATTCGCTGATCTTCTTCCCAGAGGGCACGCGCAACCTGACAGACGACCCGCTGCTGCCATTCAAGAGCGGCCTGTTCCACCTGGCCACGGCCAACCCGCAGGTCGAACTGGTACCGGTATGGATCGCCAACCTCAACCGGGTCATGCCCAAGGGCCGCGCCCTGCCGCTGCCACTGCTGTGCACCCTGAGCTTCGGCGAGCCGCTGCACCTGGGGCCGGACGAAAGCAAGCACGCCTTTCTCGAGCGGGCCCGCCAGGCCCTGCTGAACCTGGCACCGAAGGAGGCCTGAAATGGATCACAACACCCTGTCCCTGTTCGCCGGCATCGGCGCCCTGCTGCTACTCGCCAGCCTGGTCGGCCGCCTGCTCAAGTGGCGCGCCGGCCCGGCGCCGCACGCGGTGATCGACAACCTCAACGCGCGCATCAATGCCTGGTGGGTGATGGTGCTGGTGATCGGCATCGCCTTCCTGTTCGGCAAGTACGGCGTGATCGTGCTGTTCTACGGCGTGTCGTTCTACGCCCTGCGCGAATTCATGACCCTCACCCCGACCCGACGCAGCGACTACCCGGCCCTGGCGGCGGCGTTCTATGTCGCGCTGCCGGTGCAGTACCTGCTGATCGCCATGGACTGGTACGGGCTGTTCAGCATCTTCATCCCGGTATACCTGTTCCTGCTGCTGCCGATCCTGGCCAGCTTCGGCGGCGATACCACACGTTTTCTCGAGCGCGCCTCGAAGGTGCAATGGGGCTTGATGATCGCGGTGTACTGCGTGTCGTCGGTGCCGGCGCTTATGACCCTGGACATCCCTGGCTACGAGGGCCGCAACCTGCTGCTGATTGCCTGGCTGATCCTCGTGGTGCAGATCAGCGATGTGTTGCAGTACGTGTGCGGCAAGCTGTTCGGCAAGCGCAAGGTGGCGCCCAACCTGTCACCGTCGAAGACCGTCGAAGGCCTGGCCGGCGGCGTGGCGCTGGCCACCCTGGTGGGCGCCTCGCTGTGCTGGATCACCCCGTTCACCTTCTGGCAGGCGGCGCTGATGGCATTGACCGTCAACGCCATGGGCTTCTTTGGTGGGCTGGTGATGTCGGCGATCAAGCGCGACCGTGGGGTTAAAGACTGGGGGCACATGATCGAAGGCCATGGTGGCATGCTCGACCGCATGGATTCGGTGTGCTTTGCCGCGCCAGTGTTCTTCCACTTCGTGCGGTATTGGTGGGCGTGAGGCAAAAGCCCCTGCCGGCATAGCGCGCGCAGACAGCTGAACGTCGAGCCTAGGCAACCGTGCCCAAGGCGATGGCCCTATGGTGATGGATCATTTCGCCACTCATCTGGAGCCACGCCATGTCCGATTTCATCACCGTCCTGCGCGAAACCTGCCCGACCCCGGTGGTCGACGCCACCAAGTGGAAACGCATCGGCGGCGACCCGCACACCGTCAACCTCAATGCCTACCTGTCCGCCGACGGCAGCAAGATCATGGGCACCTGGATCTGCACGCCGGGCAAGTTCGAGGTCAACTATGAGAAGTGGGAATACTGCCATTTCCTCGATGGCTATTGCATCGTCACGCCTGAGGGTGAAGAGCCGAAGCATCTGAAGGCTGGGGATGTGTTCGTGATCGAACCGGGGATGAAAGGGACCTGGGAAGTGGTGGAGACGGTGCGCAAGTACTTCGTCTTTGCCTGATAGCTCGAAGCAAAAAAATCGCGGAGCGCATGCCCCTCCCCCAAGGTGCGCAGTTACAAGGGGGAAGACCATGCGATCCGCGATCAAGTCCACTCGCGGGTCAATCCTTCTTGCGGTACCCCTCGACAATCGCCGAGAAATCCTTGCCACCCTCGCCGCGCAGGCTCATGGCCTGGTACAGCTGCTGGGCCACGGCGCCGAGGATCACCGGCTGGTGCGCCTGGCGCGCGGCCTCGGTGGCCAGCCCCAGGTCCTTGAGCATCAGTTCGGCGCCGAAGCCGCCGGTATAACCCCGTGAAGCCGGGGCAGTCTCGATGATGCCTGGCCACGGGTTGTAGGTGTCCGAACTCCAGCAACGTCCGGTCGAGCTGTTGATGATCCCGGCCAGCACCTTGGTGTCGATGCCCAACGCATTGCCCAGGGCCATGGCCTCGGACACGCCGATCATCGAGATGCCCAGCAGCAGGTTGTTGCAGATCTTGGCGATCTGCCCGGTGCCCACTTCACCGCAGTGCACGATATTGCGGCCCATCTGCTCGAGCACCGGCTTGAGCGTGGCGAACAGCTCGGCGCTGGCGCCGACCATGAAGGTCAGGGTGCCGGCCGCCGCGCCACCGGTGCCGCCGGAGACCGGCGCATCCCCCATGTCGATGCCCTTGGCCGCCGCGGCCTTGGAGACCTCACGGGCGGTCTGCGGATCGATGGTGCTGCAGTCCACGGTCGGGGTGCCGGGGCGGATGCCGGCCAGCACGCCGGTGTCTTCGTCCAGGTACACGCCACGCACATGAACGGCGGCCGGCAGCATGGTTATCACCAGCTCGCAGTTGGCGGCGGCGTCCTTCGGCGAGGTGCTGACCTGCCCGCCCAGCTCGGCGAGTTCGGCCAGCACGGTCTTGTTCAGGTCGAACAGGTTCAACTGGTGTCCGGCCTTGATCAGGTTACGGGCCATGGGCGCGCCCATGTTGCCCAGGCCAATGAATGCGATACGCATGACGAGCTCCTTAGCGCAGGCTGATGGTGGTGTTCACACCGTCATTGACGCTGTCGTCATCGAACCAACGGGCGGTGACGGTCTTGGTCTGAGTGTAGAACTGCACCACCTGCTTGCCGTATGGGCCGAGGTCGCCAAGCTTGGAGCCACGGGACCCGGTGAAGCTGAAGAACGGCACCGGCACCGGGATCGGGATGTTGATACCCACCTGGCCGATATCGATCTCGCTCTGGAACTTGCGCGCCGCCGCGCCGCTCTGGGTGAACAGGCCGGTGCCGTTGCCGAACGGGTTGGCGTTGACCAGGGCGATGGCCTCGTCGAGGGTATCCACCTCCAAAGTCACCAGCACCGGGCCGAAGATTTCCTGGGTGTAGATCTGCATGTCGGTCTTCACCCCGGAGAACAGGGTCGGGCCGACGAAGTTGCCCTGCTCGTAGCCCGGCACCTTGACGTCACGACCATCGAGTTCGAGCTTGGCGCCCTCCTTGATACCGCTGTCGATCAAGCCCAGCACGCGCTCCTTGGCGCGCTTGGAGACCACCGGGCCGACATCGGTGCCCGGCTCGTTGCCGGCATTGACCTTGAGCTTGCTGGCCGCTTCCTTGATATCCGGCAGCCATTCGCGGGCCTTGCCCACCAGCACCGCCACCGAGGTGGCCATGCAGCGCTGGCCGGCCGCGCCGAAGGCCGCGCCGACCAGGGCGTTGATGGTCTGGGTGCGGTTGGCGTCGGGCAGCACCACGGCGTGGTTCTTGGCGCCCATCATCGACTGCACGCGCTTGCCGTGCTGGCTGCCCAGGTTGTAGACGTGGGTGCCGACCTCGGTCGAGCCGACGAAGGAAATCGCCTTGATGTCCGGGTGGGTACAAATGCCATCGACCACCTGCTTGCCGCCGTGCACCACGTTTAGCACGCCGGCCGGGATGCCCGCCTCCAGCGCCAGCTCGACCAGCATCATGGTCGACAGCGGGTCCTGCTCGGACGGCTTGAGCACGAAAGTGTTGCCACAGACGATGGCCATCGGGAACATCCACAGCGGGATCATCGCCGGGAAGTTGAACGGGGTGATGCCCGCGCACACGCCGATCGGCTGGCGCAGGGTGTAGGTGTCGACACCACCGGCGACGTTCTCGGCGAACTCGCCCATCTGCAGGGTGCCGATGGACGCCGCGTGCTCGACCACTTCCAGGCCGCGGAAGATATCGCCTTCGGCATCGGCAATGGTCTTGCCCTGCTCGGCGCTGAGGGTCACGGCGATGCGTTTGCTGTGCTCACGGATCAGTGCCTGCAGCTTGAGCATGATGCGCATGCGCGCGCCGATCGGGGTGTCGCGCCAGGTCTTGAAAGCGCGCTCGGCGGCGGCCACGGCGGCGTTCACCTCCTCTTCGGTGGCGAACGGCACCCGCGCCAGCACTTGCTGGGTGGCCGGGTTGACGATGTCGCGCCACTCGGTGGTTTTCGACTCGACCCATTGGCCGTCGATCAGCAGCTTGACCTGCTCGACCTTGGTCTGGTCGGGCGTCTGGGGTGCGTTCATCTGCGCTCTCCTTGGAATTATTGTCGGAACGAAGACGCCTACGCCGGCATGGACACGGGGTGGCGTACAGGGGCTGAGATCGAGTATAGATGTGCAAACATCCAACAAGAATGCACAAAAAAACCGGATCATCATGCAAAAAGACCTCACCTCCCTGAGCGCGCTGAACTGGGACGACCTCAAGTTCTTTCTTGAGGTAGCGCGCACCCGCAAGGCCAGCAGTGCGGCCAAGCGCCTGGCCGTGGACTACACCACGGTGTCGCGGCGCATCGGTTCACTGGAAGGGGCGCTGGGCACTTTGCTGTTCGAGAAGTCGCGCACCAACGGCTTCGTCCTCACCGCCGAGGGCCAGCGCCTGCTGGGCTATGCCGAGTCGATCGAGAGCACCCTGCACATGGCCTGCGAGCAAGTCTCGGGCTCGGGCGTGGCGTTGTCGGGGCATGTGCGCATGGGCTGCACAGAGGGCTTCGGCAGCTTCTTCGTCACCCCGCAGCTGAGCCATTTCGTCGACGCCTGGCCGGCGATCTCGGTGGATATCCTGCCGCTGCCGCACTTCATCAGCCTGTCCAAGCGCGAAGCCGACATCGTCATCGCCCTGGAGCGCCCGGAACATGGCCCTTATGTGTGCTGCAAGCTGTGCGACTACCGCCTACGCCTGTATGCCACCCAGGACTACCTGGACAGCCATGAACCCATCCGCGAGATCGCCGACCTGGGGGGCCACCCGTTCATCAGCTACGTGGACGACCTGGCCTTCAGCTCGGAGCTGCTGTACCTGGCCAACCTGATCCCCAATGCCCAGGCCCACCTGCGCAGCACCAGCGTGATCGCCCAGTACACTGCGGCGTTGCAAGGGCGCGGGCTGGCGATCCTACCGTGCTTCCTGGCAGCGCAGGACCCACGGCTGGTGACGGTGCTGCCGGAGCAGGTCGAGGTGACGCGGCAGTTCTGGATGTACTGCCGGGAGGACCTGCGCAAGTTGAAGCGGATCACCCTGCTGTGGGATTACATCCGTGAGGTGACCGAGGCCAATGCGCCGTTGTTGATGGGGGAGACGCGGGAGATGAAGTTCGCGCGGGATTGAGGTAGGCATCATCGCGGGGCAAGCCCCGCGATGTCGGTATCACTCCGACCCCACCACGATCGACACCCGGCGATTCTCCATGCGCCCCGCCGCGGTGCGGTTGTCCGCCACCGGCTGGCTGCTGCCCATGCCGCGGGTCTGGATGTTCTGCGGCTGCATGCCGATGCCGGCCAAGGCCTTGGCCACGCTCTGCGCGCGGCGCTCGGACAACTGCTGGTTATAGGCGGCCTTGCCCGAGGCGTCAGCGTGGCCGTCTATGCGCACCCGCTGGATGTTCACCGACAGCAAGGCCTTGCCGATTCGCTCGACGATCGATTCGCTCTGGCTGTTGAGGCTGTCCAGGTCGCTGCCGAACAGCACCTTGCCCGACAGGTCGAACGCCCAGCCTTCGTCGGTCGGGGCGAAGCCCTCGCGCTTGAGCACCGCCACCTGCTCGGCGGTCAGGCCCTTGGGCGGCACGCTCTGGCAGCCGCCAAGCGCCAGCAGCGCGAGCAGCAGGGCAAGCATCGGGAAACGCAGCATGAAAAAACGGTTGGTCACGGTTCAGCTCCTGTTCTTTACGTCAGTGGCACGGCGCTCCGGCTGGGCCACTTGCCAATGGCCACGGCGCTTGCGCTTGGCCTGGTACATCGCCGCATCGGCGGCATTGAGCAGACTGGCCGGGTCGCGGCCGTCGTCGGGGTAATAGGCGATGCCGACACTCAGCGAAGTAGTGATGCTGTTGCCATCCTCCAGCGGCACCGGCACCTTCATGCTGGCAATGATCTTCTCGGCGATGCGCTGGGCGTCCTCGCGCGAGTGCAGCGGCGTCAGCAGAATGGCGAACTCGTCGCCGCCCAGGCGCGCCACCAGGTCATGCTCGCGCAGCTGCGCGCGCACCCGGCTGGCGACGCTGACCAGCACCTGGTCGCCCACCGCGTGGCCGAGGCTGTCGTTGATCTGCTTGAAATGGTCGCTGTCGAGGAATAGCAGCGCCAGGTGCTCCTCGTTGCGCGCGGCGCTGCGCAGGCTGCGGCTCAAGCGGCCCTCGAAGAACGCGCGGTTGGGCAGGCCAGTGAGGCTGTCGTGGCTGGCCTGGTGGGCGAGGCTCTCGTTCTCGCTCTGCAAGTGGCTGTGCCAGGCTTCCAGCTCATCGAGCAGGGCGTTGAAGTCGTTACCCAGCTCATTGAGCTCGGCGATCTGCGTCTCGGGCACGCGCCGGTCGAAACTACGCTCGCGGCGCGCCGCGTGGGCGACGCTGGCCAGGTGGCGCAGCGGCCGGATGATATCGCCGAACACCCGGCGCGACAGGTACAGCGCCAGCACCGCGCTGAGCACGGTACACACCAGGATGCCAACCAGGCCGCTGAGCAGGAAGCGCACCAGGCTGCCGCCCTGCCCGGTCAGCTCGATATGGCCGACCCGCTGGCCCATGTGCTGCACCGGCATGTTGATCGGCTCTTCCAGCAGGCTGCGCGCCACCTGGCTCTGCAACTGCGCCATCACTCCCTGCTCATCGCGTTGCCAATGGGCCAGCAGGTCGCCGTCGTTGTCGTACACCTTGGCGTCGGCCACCTCCTCGGTGGCGGCGATCAGCGCCAGCGCCTCGTTGGCCGCGGCGCTGTCGTCGAACACCACGGCGGCCTCGACGGTGTAGTTGATGGAGCGGGCGATCAGGTGCAGGTTGTGGTTGGCGTAGACCCGCAGCGCCGCGACCCCGAGCAGGGTCACCAGCACACCGGCAAGACCGGCGGCGAGCAAGGCCACGCCCAGGTGGCCGCGGCCCAGTACCGCACGCAAGGTTGGCCGGCTGACGCGCTTGGCTGGACGTTTCATGGCTGCCCTGCCCGGCGGCGCGACAGTTGCAGCACGCTGGGGTGGATGCGCACGCCGCTGCGCGCGACCGAGTCGAGGTTGACGTCGAAGGCCACCTGCGGGTCGCCAATGCGCAGGCAGAACAGGCTGCCGACCGTGCACGGGTCGCCGGCCTCGCTGATGCTCAGTACCGGATGGCCGTTGAGCGCCTGGAACAGCCGCTCGCGATGGGCCTGGTCGAGCTTGCCGATGTACACCGCATCGCAGGCACTGGCCACGCTCGGGTCATTGGCCAGAAGGCGCCGCACCTGCAGCGGCTGCCCGGAGTTCTGCACATTGCCCTTGATCAGGTCATCGGCGTACTCGGTGGGGCCGATCAGGCACAGGCGCAAGGGGTTGGGCTCGGCCGGCCAGCGTGCGTAGCTGAGAATGCCCAGCACCACCTGGGTAACGGCCCGGGCGCGCTGCTGCACTTGCGCGTCCGGCACGGTGCCGGCCGCCCAGGCAGACGCGCCGTTCGACAACAGCAGGGCCATCAGCAGCGAGAACGCACAGCCCGTCACTCGTCTCAAGGCCGAGACAGCCACTGTCATGGAGGGAAATCTCACAAAAGTATTTGCAGATAATGCCGCAACGATAGCATATCGGCGGCGAACTCCAGAGTCAGACTTGCTCCAGCATCAGCCCCGACACCCGCCTGACCTTGCGCTCCACAGCCTCCTCGAACACCCCGGCGCGCGGCTCGATCAGGCTGAAGCAGTGCTTGGCGCGGGTGATGCCGGTGTACACCAGTTCCTTGGTCAGCACCGGGTTCAGCGCATCGGGCAACACCAGCGCGGTATGGCTGAACTCCGAGCCCTGAGACTTGTGCACGGTCATGGCGAACACGGTTTCCACTTCGCTGAGCCGGCTGGGCAGGACGAAACGCACGCCACCACTGCCATCGTTGCGCGGGAAGGCCACGCGCAGCAGCGCCTCGCCCTGCTCGTCCGGCAGGCGCAGGGCAATGCCGATATCACCGTTCATCAGGCCAAGGCCGTAGTCGTTGCGCGTCACCAGCACCGGGCGGCCCTCGTACCAGGGTTGCTGGGTGTCGATCAGCCCGGCATTGTGCAGCACCCGGGCGACCCGTTCGTTCAGCCCTTCGACGCCCCAGGCGCCCTTGCGCACCGCGCACAGCAACTGGAACGCCTCGAAACTGCGCAGCACCTCGCCGGCCCATTGCTCCCAGCGCGGATCGTCGACGGGCGTGCCCGGCGCCGGGCGCAAGCGGCCAATCGTGCGCAGGTAGCTGCGGTAGCCTTGCGGACCCTCTGCGCCCTGGTTGAGGCCATCGAGCAGCAGGCGATCGAAGCGCTTGTCGTGCTCGCCACCGAGCGTCAGGCAGAACACATCGTCGAGCCGGGTGGCCAACAGCGCCCGCGCCTCCAGCGCCTGCTGGCGGTTGACCAGCCGCGCCAGCTGGCCGATGCCGCTGCCCTCACCAAAGCGCCGGGAATGGCGCAACATGACAATCTGCTGGGCCAGTGGCTTGCGCGGCTCAACGCCCGCTTGCAAACCGATGTCGGCCAGCGACTGCCCCCCCACTTGCTCCAGCCAGGCCAGGGTCTGCGGCCAGTAGCAGCCATCCTCGGCATCCCGGCACAGGTCGCCCAGCACCGCGCCGGCTTCCACCGAGGCCAACTGGTCCTTGTCGCCCAGCAGCACCAGACGCGCGCTGGCCGGCAGGGCATCGAGCAGGTTGGCCATCATCTCCAGGTCGATCATCGACGCCTCGTCGACCACCAACACATCCAGCGGCAAGGGATTGCCCGCGTGATGGCGGAAGTGCCGCGACCCGGGGCGGCTGCCCAGCAGGCGGTGCACGGTGCTGACCTCGGTGGGGATCTGCTCGCGCACCTCGGCTGCCACTTGCAGGCGCGCCACCTGTTGGCCAATGGATTCGGTCAGACGTGCCGCGGCCTTGCCGGTCGGCGCTGCCAGGCGGATACGCAGCGGCCGCCCCTGCTCGACCGCGGGCGCCTGCAACAGGGCCAGCAGGCGCACCACAGTGGTGGTCTTGCCAGTACCCGGGCCTCCGGTGATCACGCTGAAACCGGCTCGGGTAGCCAAGGCACAGGCAAGCTTTTGCCAATCCACCTCCCCCGCGGGGGCGCCGCCGTCGAACAACTGCGCCAGGCGCTGCGGCAAGTCAGCCTGCAACGGCAGCTGCCGTGCCAGACGCTGGTGCAGCGTGGCGTCGATGCGCCGCTCGTAGGTCCAGTAGCGCCGCAGGTACAGGCGTTCGCCACTGAGCACCAAGGGTCGTGGGCGTTGCGCAAGGGCATCGCCATCGGCCACCAGGGTGCTTTGGCCGATGCGCTGCAACCACAGCCCCAGGTCGAGGCTGCCCAGCAGCTGCGAGGGCAGCAGCAGGGGACCGGTCAGGGCATCCCCTTCCGGTGGCAACGACAAGGCAAAGTCCGGTTCGGCAAGGGTCTGGCGCAGGTCGAGGCAGACATGGCCATGGCCCAGCTGATGGCTGGCCAACGCCGCCGCCAGCAGCACTAGCGGGTCGCTGCCGGGCGCGCGCTCCTCGAGGAAGCTGACGAACGCCCGGTCAAGGGCGCGCAGCCAGCCACGCTCGACCCAGCGATCGAGCAGGGCCAGCAGGTCATGGCTGTCGCCCAGTGGCGCCAGGGCGCTGAGGTGTTCGGCCTGCAATGGCGTTGGCAGCAGGTCGTCGAGGCGTCGGCTCATGGCGCGGCTCCGGCAAACAGGTCCTGTTGTTCGGGTGCGTGCTCGCCGCGGAACAGCGCGTCGAGCTGCTCGATCAGCGCCCGTGGCGGCCGGGTGTGGTACAGCCCATGGCCCGCCGTGGTGACACCACGCAGGAAGATGAACAAGGCACCGCCGACATGGCGGTCGTAGTCGTAGTCGGGCAGGCGTGCGCGCAGTTGGCGATGCAGGGCCAGCAGGTAGAGCACGTACTGTAGGTCGTAGCGATGCTCGAGGATCGCCTGCTCCATGGCCTGGGCCTCGTAGGCGCCGGCATCGGGGCCTAGCCAGTTGGACTTGTAGTCGGCCACGTAGTAGCGCCCATCGAGTTCGAAGGCCAGGTCGATGAAGCCCTTGAACATGCCGTTGAGCACGGTCGGCAAGGCCGCCGGGCGCGCGGCGCCGACATGGGTATGGCGCGCCACCAGTTGATCGAGCTGCTGCGCATCGACCCGGTGGCTGGCGAACCAGAACTCCATCTCGATCTGGTACTGGCGCAACCCCGCCAGGCTTACCGTAGTACCCTGCAGCGGCAAGGGCTGTACCAGCAGCTGTTGCAGCCATTGCGTGAGCGTCGGGATCCAGCCTTTCCAGTCACGCCGGTTGCAACGCCGGCCAACGGTGCGCTCGATCTCGGCGGGCTGGGCACTGACCTCGGCAAAGCCTTCGCGCCCGGCCCACTCGAGCAGGCCATGGAGGAAGGTGCCGGGGTTCGGGCCGCGCGGGAAGCGATGAATGTCGCCCGCCTCGGCCGGCACCTCGCGCAGCAACTGGCTGTCCAGGGTTTCGTCGTCCAGCAGTTGCTGGGCCTGGGAGCTGTCGGCGACCAGCGTCTGGTCGCCCAGGCGCAGGGCGCTGTACGAGGCGATCCACCAATGCTCGGCGGCGGCGCGCCGTGGTTTGCGCGGTGGCAGCAGCTCGCGCTGGTTGTCCGGTATGCGGTAGCGCTGTTCGTCGGCCTGCGGCAACGGCAGCCTGGCGATGCTTGGGCTACTGGCCGCCAGGGTGTCGAGCCACGCGGCCAATTGATTGCTCGCCGCCAGCGGCACGCCACCGCCGAGCAGGTAGCCCAGGGCCGAACGGTGCAACTGCGAACCGCGCTGGGTGCCGCGCTTGAGGTCGGCCACCCCCAGCCAGCAGGCATGCTGGGCCCGGGTCAAGGCCACGTAGAGCAGGCGCAGGTCCTCGGCCAGGCGTTCATCGTCGGCGCGCTCGATCTGCCGTGCATCGGGGGTCAACGTGAGGTGTGCGACCCCCTCGTCGTCATGCCAGCCCAGCGGCAGGCGCTGGCCGTCCACCGGCTTGCTGGTGCAGATGAACGGCAGGTAGACCAAGGGGTACTCCAGGCCCTTGGACTTGTGGATGGTCACCACCTTGACCAGCTGTTCGTCGCTCTCCAGGCGCAGGATCTGCTCTTCGCCGGCCTGCCCGGCGGTGGCCAGGTGCTCGGTGAGGTGACGGATCAGCGCCTGCTCGCCATCCAGTTCGCCCGCCGCCTGTTGCAGCAGCTCGGCCAGGTGCAGCAGGTTGGTCAACACCCGTTCGCCGTCGCTGCGGCCCATGAGCGTGCGCGGCAGCCGGAAGTCATGCAGCAGGCGGCGCAGCATCGGCAGCACGCCCTGGCGCTGCCAGGTATCGCGGTAACGCCGAAAACGCATCACCCAGTCCTCCCAGACGCGCTCGTCCTGGTTCAGCCGCTCCAGTTCGATCAACGGCAGGTCGAGGGTCAGGCTGGCCAACGCGGCCTTGAGCAGGCGCTCGGAATCCGGCTCGGCGCAGGCCTTGAGCCAGGCCAGCAGGTCGTGGGCCTCCTGGGCGGCGAACACCGAGTCCTTGTCCGAGAGGTACACGCTGCGCACGTCGCGGGCAGCCAGCTCGGCGCGGACCATCTGCGCCTCGCGGCCATCGCGCACCAGGATGGCGATATCCGACGGTAGGCACGGCCGCAGCTTGCCGGCCGCATCGGCGAAACCGGTGACTCCCTGCTGGCCGCCATCGAGCACGGCGACGATATGGCTGGCGCAACTGGCCGCCAGGCGCTGGCGGTACAGGGTGCTGGAGACCGGCTCGTCACTCTCCAGGTGCCAGCATTGCAACGCGGCGCTGGCCTGACCGTCGATCAGCAACTGCTCGCTGCGGCCCTTGGCATGGACTTCGACGAAGGGCAGCGGGTTGTCGCCCTCGGCGCGGAACAGGAACGCACCGCGCCCTTCGCGGCGCGCCTCGGCCTCGAGGAACACCCGGTTGACCGCCGCGACCATGGCCTGGCTGGAGCGGTAGTTGGTGTCCAGGCTGTGCAAGCGCCCGGCGGTGGCACGCCGGGCGGCCAGGTAGGTGAAAATGTCGGCGCCGCGGAAGGCGTAGATCGCCTGCTTGGGGTCGCCGATCATGAACAGGCCGGTGTCCGGGTTGTTTTCGCCGATCCGGTAGATGCGCTCGAAGATGCCGTACTGCACCGGGTCGGTGTCCTGGAATTCGTCGATCAAGGCCACCGGGAACTGCTCGCGGATCAACCCCGCCAGGCGCTCGCCAGCGTCGCTGCCCAGTGCATGCTGCAAGCGCAGGAGCATGTCGTCGAAGCCCATTTCGGCACGTCGGCGCTTTTCCACCTCGAAGCGCGCCGAGACCCACGCCGCGGCATGCTCCAGCAGGCGCGCATCGGGGCTGGCGAGCCCCTGCAATTGCTCGCGCAGGGTTTCCATGGCCCGCAGCGCCGGGTGTTCGGGTGGCTCGCCGGCCTTCCAGGCTTCAGCCATGCCGACCGGGGTCAGGCGGGTGAAACCGGTGCCCAGGTCCAGCTCCATGGCCTGCCCATCAGCAGCCCAGGCGCGCAGCTTGTCGAACCAGGGCTCGAAGTAGCGCGCTTGCAACTTACGCCCGTCCGCCTGCTTGGCGGCCACGGCATCGCGGCAGATCTGCTGCAACTCGTCGGCCCAGACGCCCCATGGCGCCTTGAGTTGGCCCAACTGCTCGGTGCGCTGGCGCAGGGTCGCTTCGATCAGCGCCTGCGGGTCGTCTTCGTCGGCCTGGCCACGCACCCGCCCGAACAACGGCCTGATGCGCGGCAGCAAGGCATCTGGGCTACCCCAGTTGCCACGCACCCAAGCCAGCGATTCGCCGCGCATGCCGTAGCAGAAGCGCCGCCAGTAATCGCGCATGACCTGCCCAAGCAGTTCGCTATGGTCGGTTTCCAGGCTCTGGGTGAACAGGCTGCCACTGTCGAAGGCGTGTTCGCGCAACATGCGCTGGCACCAGCCGTGGATGGTCGACACCGCCGCTTCGTCCATCCATTGCACGGCGATCTCCAGGCGGCTGGCGCAACGCGGCCAGTGCGCCTGTGGATAATCGTCACGCAGTTGATGCAACAGCGGATCGGCGTCTTGCAGCTCGCCACGGAAGAACCGCGCCGCCTCCGCCAGACGCGCGCGGATACGCTCACGCAGCTCCTTGGTGGCGGCGTCGGTGAAGGTCACCACGAGGATCTGCGGCGGCAGCAGTTCGCGGCTGAACGCCTGCGCGCCGCCATGCCCGAGGATCAGGCGCAGGTACAGCGCGGAAATGGTGAAAGTCTTGCCGGTACCGGCGCTGGCCTCGATCAGTTGGCTGCCGTGCAGGGGGAAACTCAGCGCCAGGGGGCGGGCTTGGCTCATTGGTCGCTCTCCGGGTTACCCAGGGTCTGCCAGGGCGCGGCGAACAGCGGGCGATACAGGGTTTCGCACCAACCTTCGAACGTCTCGTCCAGGGCCAGCGCGGCAAAGTCACGGAATTGCCGGGCCAGGGCCAGGCTCTCGCTGCGCTCGCCGAAACTGTTCTGGCCATCGCCTTCGTAAACGCGGGTCGCGGCAGCCAAGGCCTTGTCCGGGTCTTCCTGGGCGAGCCAGGCGAAGGCGGTCTTGGTCGCCACCGGCAACGGTGTGTTCATGCCTGCCTGGCGCGCCACCAGCAAATCACCCAGGCGCTCGGCGGCCTCATGCTGGGGCAGTGGGCCCAGCAGCAGGGTGATATCGCTGGCCACCAAGGCGCTGTGCTGTGGATAACCGCAGGCGCATGCGGCCAGGTGCATGACCCAGGTCGGTACCAGGCGGTGCCATTTCAGGTTGTTGCGCCCCGCGCTGATGGCATTGGGTACCGTGGCAATGCTCAGCAGGCTCTGGTCTTCGGCCTGGTAGACCCGGCCGAGCCAGCCTTCCAGGCGGTGCGGCCCGTGTTCGAAGTGAATCGGCAAGGCGCCTTCGACCACGCTCGGCCAACGCTGCAGCAACTGCCGGAGGCGTTGCAGCAGGTCCGGCAGCGGCTGGATCAGCTCAACCTGCAGGGCCTCGCCGAAACCGGCCAGGGGCAGCAGGCCACAGGCCTGGAGGCGGCGCGCCTGGGTGTGCAGCGCTTGCTCGGCGTTGTCCGGGTCGGCCAGCGCCGCGCCCAGCAGGCTTTCACTGAGGCCGTAGCGTTGCAGCGCATCGAGACTGAAGGGCTCTTCGTCCGGGGTCGGTGCTTCCAGGGCTTCGAAGAACACTTTCAGGCGCTGGCTGAAGAAGTGGCGTACCGGGTGACGCAAAAAGTCCTGCAACTGCGTCAGGCTCAGCGGTTCATCGCTGCTGTAAGGCGACAGCCTGGCATGCTCGGCCTGTCCCTCGGCATCGGCCTGGTGCAGCACCAACCACTCGTTGGCGAAGCTGAACAGCGGGCTACCTTTCTGGAAGTAGCGCTGGCTGAAAGGTTGCAATGGGTGCTCCTGGGTCAGCGCGTGGAGCAACTGTTGCCCCGGGTCGTCCCGTTGCCCGGCCTTGGCGCCGGCCAACTGCCAACCGGCGGCCAGGTGATCGCGCAACTGGCCGACCAGCACCGAGGCCGGGCGCTCGCTGTTGTCGCGAATACTGCGGCCCACCCAACTGACATACAACTGGTCACGTGCCGAAAGCAGGGCCTCGAGCAACAGGTAGCGGTCATCTTCGCGGCGCGAACGGTCGCCAGGTCGATAGTCGCTGGCCATCAGGTCGAAATCCAGTGGCGGCTGCGCCCTCGGGTAGTCGCCGTCGTTCATGCCCAGCAGGCAAACCACGCGGAACGGGATGGCCCGCATCGGCATCAGCGTGCAGAAATTCACCGAGCCGGCCAGGAAACGCTGGGACAACTTGCCCTGATCCAGGCCCGACAACCAGGCCTCGCGGACCACCGTCAACGGCAGCAGGTCCTGCAGGCCGACCGCCTCGCAGGTTTCCAGCCAGGTGTCGCGCAGGTCCTGGAGCTGCACCAGCAGCAGTTCGTCATGTTCATCCTCGGCCAGGAAGAACACCTGCAACAGGGCATGCAGCCGCTCGCCCCACTCAGTGGCGGTGGCAGGCTGCGACAGGGCCTGGCAGGCCACATCCAGGGCATCGAGCAGCGCGACCAGCGGGCCGATCAACGCAGCATCAAGGCCACCGATCTCGTCGTAGGGCTCGATACCGTCGCAGCCCTCGCCCACCCCCACGGCATAGCCAAGCAGCATGCGCCGCAGGCCGAATCGCCAGCTGTTCTGCTCCAAGCCTTCGGGCAGGCCCAGGGTGGCACGCTGCTGGGCACTGAGTCCCCAGCGAATGCCGGCGCCTTCGATCCAGCGGTGCAAGGTGGCCAGGTCGCTCTGCTGGATGGCAAAGCGGGCACGCACGGCCGGGACATCCAGCAGGTCGAGCACTTCGCTCACGGCGAAGCGGCTATCGGGCAACTTGAGCAGGTGCTCCAGCGCGATCAGCAACGGGTCGCGGCCACGCTGGCCCTGGTCGGTCAGGGTGAAGGGGATGTAGCGCGGGTCGTTGCGCTCCAGCTGGCCGAATACCGCGCGGATGTGCGGCGCGTAGGTATCGATCGCCGGAAGCATGACGATGATATCCCGCGGGCGCAGGCTCGGGTCGGCGCTGAACCTGGCGAGCAACTGGTCATGGAGGATCTCCACCTCACGTTGCGGGCTGTGGGCGACATGAAAGCGCACCGAGCGGTCCTTGGCAGGCTCCACCGCCGGCCATTGCTCGCGGGTCTCCGCCAACGGGCGCAGCTCGAGGATATCGTCCTGCAACTGGTTGAGCAGGGTCTTCGGCTCGCCGTCACTGAACAGGTCGATGCGCCCGTCGCTGAAGACGCTCTGGTAGCTGCCAGGGTCGTCGTAACTGTCAAGCAGGTTGATGTAGTCGCGGCCCTGTTTGCCCCAGGCGGCTAGCAATGGGTGGGCGTGCTGGTGCAGCAGTTCGTCGTCCAGTTGCAGTGGCATGCCCTGCTTGCGCTGCTGGCGTTTGTACTGGTGACGCAGCAGGTCCTTGTCGGCGACGATGTCGCCCCAGTGATGGCGGCAGGGGTTGTGCACGCACAGCAGAACCTGGCTGAAACGGGCAAGACCGGCCAGCGCCTCGAGAATCTGCGCAGGCAGCGACGAGATACCGAAGACGATCAGCCGCGCAGGCAGGCCGGCGGGGGCTTGCTCCAGGCTGTTGATCCGCTCGATGAAGCGTTGGTGCACCCCGGCCCGACTTTGCGCCATGCCGGCTTCACCGACGTCCTCGAGCAGGATCCGCCACAACTCGGCCTGCCAGCGATTACCTGAGGCCAGGGGCTTGCGCTCACCGCGCGCGCTGTTGAGTACATGGGCACCGTTGGCCCAGTCCTTGAGCCAGTCGGCGCGGTAGACCTGGTACTGGTCGAACAGATCGGCCAGGCGCTCGGCCAACTGGTAGCGCTTGCGCAAGTCGCTGTCATCGGTGAGGAAGCGGCGCAGCGGCTCGAAGTGCGGTAGCTCGATCACCTCCGGGAGCAGGCGCATCAGGCGCCAAGTCAGCGGGGCCTTGTCGAGCAGCGACACCTCGGGGATTTCGTCGCGGCCCAGTACCCGGCGATACAGCTGCCACATGAAACTGCCCGGCAATTGCACCTCGATCGCCGCGGCAATGCCACACCCTCCCTGGTCGTCCTCCTGGGGATCCTCGGCCAGGGCCAGCTTCAGCCATTGGGCGATACCGTTGCTCTGCACCAGGGCGATTTCGTTTTCCAGCGGCGCCAAGGGATAGCGACGCATCACGCTCACTACCAGGTTGCGCAAATCATCCAGGCGGTTGCCCTGGACGATCATGAAGCCTGGGTGCAGTGAGGTGGTCTGGGGCATTGGTTGTTCTCGGGAGGCGGTCGGTTCCAAGGGGGAACCTTAACACGGAGCAGATGGCGGCAGCGTCGCTTGCCTGCGGCGCCCGGCACCGGTAACCGGTATTTTGCCGCCAC
>NZ_SOZA01000014.1 GCF_004519305.1 Pseudomonas sp. RIT623
AGACGCGTAATACCGAGCTCTAAGCAATTGGGGCCGCTTTGCGGCCCCAGCAATCTCAGATCAGAACTCGACCTTGACCGCTTGCGAGGCGCGGGTCGCCTTGGCACGAGCGGTCTCGACCGACTCGTCACGCGCCAGGCACACGCCCATGCGCCGGGTGCCATTGATCTCTGGCTTGCCGAACAGGCGAATGGCGGTGTCCGGTTCGCTCAGCGCCGCACCGAGGTTGGCGAAGCTGGTCTGCTGCGACTGACCTTCAGGCAGGATCACCGCCGAGGCCGATGGACCGAACTGGCGCACAACCGGGATCGGCAGGCCGAGGATGGCTCGGGCATGCAGGGCGAACTGCGACAGGTCCTGGGAGATCAAGGTCACCAGGCCGGTGTCGTGCGGACGCGGCGAGACCTCGCTGAACCACACCTGGTCACCCTTGACGAACAGTTCCACACCAAACAGGCCACGACCGCCCAGCGCGTCGGTGACCGCCTGGGCCACCCGCTGCGACTCGGCCAATGCCTTCGGGCTCATGGCCTGGGGCTGCCACGACTCCTGGTAGTCGCCTTTCTCCTGGCGATGGCCGACCGGGGCGAGGAAAGTGGTGCCGCCAACATGGCGCACGGTGAGCAGGGTGATTTCGTACTCGAAATCGATGAAGCCCTCGATGATCACCCGGCCCTTGCCGGCACGACCGCCTTCCTGGGCATAGTCCCAGGCATTGCGCAGGTCATCGGCGCTGCGCAGCAGGCTCTGGCCCTTGCCCGACGAACTCATCACCGGCTTGACCACGCAGGGGTAGCCCAGGTCGGCGACCGCCTTGCTGTAGTCCTCGAAGGTATCGGCAAAATGGTACGGCGAGGTCGGTAGGTCAAGCTCTTCGGCGGCCAGGCGGCGGATGCCTTCGCGGTTCATGGTCAGCTGGGTGGCGCGAGCAGTGGGCACCACGTTGAAACCCTCGCTTTCCAGCTCGACCAGGGTGGCGGTGGCGATGGCTTCGATCTCGGGGACTATGTAATGCGGCTTCTCCGCTTCGATCACCGCACGCAGGGCAACCCCATCGAGCATGTTGATCACGTGGCTGCGGTGCGCGACCTGCATGGCCGGGGCATTGGCATAGCGGTCCACGGCGATCACCTCGACGCCCAGGCGCTGCAACTCGATCACCACTTCCTTGCCCAGCTCGCCGCAGCCGCACAGCAGTACACGGGTCGCGGTGGGCGACAATGGGGTTCCGATACGGGTCATTTCAGGTCCTCGAAGGCGTCCGGGGCCGCGCCACGCTGGCTGCCGCCCGCTGAAAAATGGACCGGTATTCTACATCAGGATGTGGCCACAGCGCGCCGTGCCCGCCAGGCCATGATCAACCACACCGCCGTGACCCCGGCGAACTTCGAGGCCATCGCCGTGCCGATCACCGCAGGCGTCAAGGCACCGATCATGCCGAAGAAGATGAAGGTGTCCACCGGGATGCTCAGCGCCGAGCTCAGCCACAGACGGTCACGCAGGGGGCGACGGGTGATGCTGAACACCAGCCAGTCGATCAGCTCGGAAACGAAGAACGCCGTGGCGCTGGCCAGGGCGATGGCTGGCTCCGAGGTGGCGTAGGAGAGCACCAGCGCCACCAGCATCGCCAACAGCGCGCCATGGCCATAGCGGGTCTGCACCATGTCGCGCAAGATGAACACCAACCCGCCCCAGGCGGACCAGATCACGTCCAGGTGCGGCGCACTGGAGAAGGCGTAGTTGATCAACACCACGCTGCTGATGTAGGCGATGAGATAGAACATGATGACTGTTTGGCTTGGGCAAGCCGGACAGATTAGCGTTGCCCCTATCGCGGGGCAAGCCCGCTCCCACGCGTTAATCCTCGCGAGAGCAGACTACAGGCCGATGATCAGCCCCGCCGCCGCCGCGCGCTGGTGACAGCGCTGCAACACCAGACGCCGCTCGGTGTTATCCATGCGGCCCCAGCGGGTGATCTCGTCCACCGTGCGCTGGCAACCAGTGCAGATATCCTGCTCGTCCAGCGCGCAGATGCTGACGCAGGGCGAGGCCACGGGGCGTTCGTCACTCATCGTCGACGACCAGCTCAGCCGCGTAGCGCTGGGCGTTGTGCACATAGTGCGCGGCGCTGGCCTCGAGCATGCGTTTCTGCTGCTCGGTAAGCTCACGCACCACCTTGCCCGGCGAGCCCATCACCAGCGAACCATCGGGGATCTCCTTGCCCTCGGCGATCAGCGCGTTGGCGCCAATGATGCAGTGCTTGCCGATACGCGCACCGTTGAGGATCACCGCATTGATGCCAATCAGGCTGTAGTCGCCCACGTCGCAGCCATGCAGCATGGCGTTATGGCCGATGGTCACGCCCTTGCCGATGTTCAGCGGCGAGCCCATGTCGGTGTGCATCACCGTACCGTCCTGGACGTTGCTGTCCTCGCCGATGTCGATCAGCTCGTTGTCACCACGCAGTACCGCGCCGAACCACACGCTGGCACGGGCCTGCAGGCGCACCTTGCCGATCAGCGTGGCGTTGGGCGCCGTCCAACTGCTGGGGTGGGTCTCGACGCGCAGGTCGCCCAGGCGGTATTTCATGTATCGCTCCTCACGGTATAAGGCCAGTGGCGGGGTCGGCCCCGCTCAGTACTTGATGAAACGCTCGGGGGGCTGGTGCAGGCTGATGCCAGCATCGAACAACAGGTTGACCAGCTCGACGATCATGATCGCCGACAGCCCCCAGATCTTGTAGTCGCCGTAACGGTAGCTGGGCACATACCAACTGCGGCCCTGGTAGTCGATGCGGTGGGTGTGGTCGCGTGGGTCCTGGCGGAAAAAGGCCAGCGGCACGCTGAAGACGGCGGCGATTTCCGCATCGTTGGCGCGGTATTCGACGTAGTCGGGGATCAAGCCGACGAACGGTGTCACCTTCAGCCCATGCAACGATACCAGCGGGCTGAGTGGCCCGATCACCTCGACCAACCCTGGCGGCAGGCCGATTTCCTCCTCGGCTTCGCGCAGAGCGGTGAACACCAGGTCCGGATCTTCCGGGTCGCGCCTGCCACCGGGGAAGGCTACTTCGCCACCATGGGTGGACAACCCCTTGGCACGTAAGGTCAGGACCAGCTCGGGCTCTTCGCTGCGGGTAATGGGCAGCAGCACCGCCGCTTCAGGGAAACGGTGATCCGTCTCCAGTGACGCGGGGGTATGGTTGCTCATTCGGCGAAGAAGCTCGTCCAGCATTACGCACTCTCGATTCCAAGGCCTGCCCTGCATGATGCACCAAAGCCGCAAGGCACCCAAGCCCCGACCGGGGCGCGCTTGCGGTGGCCGGGCCGGGCGCGCCAAGATAGCCCGACCCCACAGGAATGAATAAAGCATGAAATTCTGCAGCGCGTGCGGCCAACCGGTCACCCAGCGGATCCCCGAAGGCGACAGCCGTCTGCGGTATGTCTGCGATCACTGCCGGACCATCCATTACCAGAACCCCAATATCGTCGCCGGGATACTGCCCACCTGGGGCAGCCAGGTGCTGCTGTGCCGGCGCGCCATCGAACCGCGCCGAGGCTTCTGGACCCTGCCCGCCGGTTTCATGGAGAACGGCGAGACCCTGGAGCAGGCCGCCCGTCGCGAAACCGTCGAGGAAGCCTGCGCCCGGGTCGCTGAAACGCACCTGTACCAGCTGTTCGATTTGCCGCACATCAACCAGGTGCATGTGTTCTTCCGCGCCGAACTGAGCGACCTGGACTTCGCCATAGGCGTCGAGAGCCTGGAGGTGCGCTTGTTCGAGGAACAGCAGATCCCATGGGCCGAGCTGGCTTTCCGCACCGTCACACGCACACTAGAATGCTACTATCGCGACCGCATCAGGCAGCACTACCCGATTGGCCATGAATACCTGCCGCCGATGAACGTCGCGTCGTCCACCACCTAAGTTTTCAGGGATACGGTTTCATGCGCTGGCTGCTCGCCCTCTTCTGCCTCAGTGTCGCCTCGGTGTCGCAAGCGGCCTTCACCGAGACCATCATCCGCAAGACGCCTTCGGCGCAGCCGTCGCCGGTGCAGCCGGCCGCCACTGCCGCGCCGCAGGAGCGCCTGATCGACAAGGTGCTGGTGATCAAGTCCGAGCGCCGCCTGCAACTGATCAGCCGTGGCGAGCCGCTCAAGACCTACCGCATCTCGCTGGGCAAGCAACCCAAGGGCGCCAAGGAGCGCGAGGGCGACAAGAAGACCCCCGAGGGCCTGTACTGGCTGGACTGGCGCAAGGTCAGCGACCGCTACAACCTGGCCATGCACATTTCCTATCCGAACATCAGCGATGCGGCCAAGGCGCGCAGCGAGGGGGTCGCCGCTGGCAGCATGATCATGATCCACGGCACGCCGATCAACGAGGAGTACCCGGAATGGTACTTCCACACCCTCGACTGGACCGAAGGCTGCATCGCCATGCGCAACGACGACATGCGCGAGGTATGGAGCATGGTCAAGGACGGGACGATGATCGAGATTCGGCCCTGATCGCTCTCGACGGTATTCGATAACAACAAAGGCCTGCCCTGCTCACACATGGCGGGCCTTTTCGTTCAACTTGTCGCTAAGGCTTACCTGGTATAGAAGCGAGGAAATCATCCAACTGCTTCTTGTTGCGGGCAGTTTCCTCCCGCTCGGCTTGCGATACCCAGCGGTATTGAGGCGGGGTCACGGGGAGTGCGGCTCCCGATGGCAAATCAAAGCGCCTGAGCCAGGCGTTGCTCAAAAACTGATTCATCCGCACCTCCCCTGCAATGGAGCCATAGTGCAACGCCCCCAGATCCGCTACTCGCAGGCACTTGATAGTTTCGTTGACTCTCACATAGTGCTCAGGTCGCTCATCGACTCCGACTTTCCACAGCACCGGCCAATCGCCAGCCCGAATCAGCGTGCCTGAAGGCAATGCGTGGACGCCAATTCTTGTATCATTCAACGCCTTCGACAGCTCGTCATTTGTGCCTAACTTGCTCATCCACGCGCCATTGAGATAGCTATACCAATTCAAATTGCTATAGCCCGCCCGCCAGCCTGGATGCCCCCGAGGTCGAACGATATCCAGCCCTTGATATGCGTTCGCCACCTCGAACTCGATATGCTGAAAATCCTCCCACTGGTAGGTATGTTGTACGCCCAGGCCAGCCGCCGCATGCAACGGCTCAAGCAAACGGCACATTTCATTGAGCAACTCATCAAATCGCGCCTTTCTTCCCTCAAGGATTTCCTCTACAGGAAGATAAAATCGCAAGGTCGTCAGGCTACCGTGGATGTCCTCCATCCAACCTGCAGGCGAATAGCCATCGATCATGTAGTCCGGTACTGTTGCAAAACCCTCCGCAGAGGCCCAGCGAAAGGCAAGTGGCTCAGCGAATCCATCTCCCGCCAAGTAGGCCAGCGTCACCTTCGAATTTTGTGCTGAATAGTCATGCACCTGCAGGTCATCGGCACCTATGTATCCCCACTTCAGATGCGCACCGTGGTGACGGCAAAAAATATCCACGGCCTGGACAATCCGCTGCCGCCCTTCAGGCGTATATGCTTTTGTGATGTGAAAGGCAGCCACGAGTCCCACATTGATAACGACGGCCTCTTCGTCCAATTCGTCGTAATAAACGAAGTCCTCACGCCAGCGCTCAAATGCATCAACAAATAATTTTTCATTCATCAATGTTCACCGTTGCATTCTCCCAGAGGACATATGACGTTGCAGAATCCGACAGTTGATAGTCGCGCCAATCCGTTGTTCCACGCGCGTCGTTCCGGGCTCCTGTATCAAGTGCTGTAGCGAACACAGGTGCGGATGCCAGGGGCGCAGCAGGTAGGACTTTACGAAAAACCGCCTCCAGCACAGCTCGATATGACACCGCCTGACCTGCGCTTTTGGCGATCATCGTTCCTGTGTCTTCCTGCATCAATCCGAAGAAGACGAAGCATCACAGACTAAGCAGACAAAGGGCTTTTTTAAACAAACCAATCGGTTATTAATAGGCCTCAATCGCATGAAAATTCTTACAGCTCAGCGACAGTGCCAGACCTTTCGAGTTGATGGATTCGAATAAATCAATAACGCCTTCGAGCACGACTCACCAGCGAACCTCCCGCTGCCCCCGCACGGCGTCCCCGCCCAGCCACTGCACACTGCGCAACACCGGCGTCAGCGCCGCGTCAGGCTGCACCTCGATGTTCAAGCGCGCCCGCCGCGCCAGCAGGTCGGCATCCAGCGCCAGCGCATGCTGCCCAGCCAGCCCCAGGTTGCCTGTCAATCGCCACCCGCCCTGGCAGGTCATTTCGATCGCGCCCTGGCCCAGGCCCAGCGACCAGGGCTCGGCCAGGGCCAGGTCATTCACCGTGATTCGTCCACTCGCCGCCTGGCACACCCGCCCCGCGCCCTGTACCTGCAACGCCCCTTGCCAGTGCCCGGCCAGACGATAGCCCTGCGCCGTGCTGGCTTGCCCACCCAGCGTCGCAAGGCTACCCTGCCAGCGCCAGGGCCAGCCGCTGATACGCGCCTGCCATCCCTGCCCCTGGAAGCTGAACGCGATATGCGCCTGCATGCGCCATGGCTGCAGTTCCCACCTCAGTGGTCCGACCGCTCCCCACTGGCTCGCCTGCCCCTGCCACAGGCTACCGACCACGCCTTGCGCCGGCAGCCCCAGCCAACTGACCGGCAGCTCGGCCAGCACAGTCAGGCAGAACACCAGGCACAGCCAGGCCGCGCCGCGCCGGGTCATGGCCGCACCTGTACAACGAAACGCAAGCCATCAGCTTCGCGCGCCAACGCCCATTGCAGCGGCTGCGCGCCGTCTTCACGCAGGGCTTGCAGCCAAGCTTGCAGGGCCTGGGCCTGGGTAACCTTGCCACGAACCTGCCAGCCCTCACCTTCGGGCTGCACCTCGTCCAGGCCGATGCCTCGGGCCTGGGCCGACTGGCGCAGACGCTCCAGGCTCAGCTTTGGCGACGCGCGCAGCCCAGCCACCGACTCGGCGAGCACCCGCCACTGTTGCAAGTCGCGCCAGTAGCCCAAGCCCTCGCGCAGCGCCAAAGCAAACACCAGCAGCGCCACCACCCCCCACGCCAGCGACAGCCGCTGGCGCTGCAACCATTGCCGATTCATGACGCTGCTCCCAGCTCGAACACCACCTGGCGCGCATCGTCCTCGACCCGCACCTGCGCGCCAACCGCCTCGGCCATCGCCTGCCAGGGCGCCGCCTCGCCCTCCCCATCGAGGGACAACCGCCAACGCTGGCCGTCGTAGTCCAGCGCACGCAATCGCCAAGCGGGGTGATCGGCCAGCCAACCCTGCACATGGGCTTGCAAGCCCTCGAGCTGGGCCAGACGCACCTGAGCGTCCTGCTGAGCCTCGCGCAGCCGCCTGAGGGCCTGGGCCGCCTGGCCTGGCGTGGCTCGCTCAGCGGTCAGCGCCAATACCTGATCGCGGTACAGCTGGGCCTGACGCCACTGCTGGGTGCACCACAGCCCACTCCAGGTGGTGGCCAGTAGCAGGCAGGCCACTGCCAGGCGCTGCTGGGCAGTAGACCAGCGAGGGCGCGCACGGACGCGGCGAGCCTCGAACAGGCCTGGCAAGCCATCGAGGCGGGCCAAGGTCTGCGGCCAGTTGCCCGTCACGCTGCGTCTCGTCCCTTGCAAGCCGTCCAACGCAGGCATCATGCCTAGTTGCCGAGGCCAGGCCAGCCAATGTGCCCTGCCCTGCTCATCGCGCCCTTGATAAAGCTCCGTTTCCCCACGCCGCCACTGCCAGACTTCGCCCTGCTCGGGGTCGGGCAACAACTGAAACTCAGCCCAGCAGCGCTCCAGCGCCAAACCCCACGCTTCGCATTGCCCACGCCATTGGGCCACCAACAGGTTGCTGACTGCCCATAAGCGCAGCTGCCCGACGTGGCGACCGATGCTCGCGCACGCCACCTCGTCGCTGGCCTGAACCAGCCGCTCTTCAAGCAGCAAAGGCCACTCCTCACGCTTGAGCCCCGGCGGCGCGGCAAGCTGGAAATGGCTGCAATGCTCGGCGGGCACGATCAAGGCGACGCGCGACTCGAGCCCGACCGGGGGTTGGCCCCGGCCTTGTCGCGCCGCAACGCCCTGCTCGACCAGCAACCAATCCCAGACCGCGCCGGGACGTACCAGCAACCAAGACCGGGCCGGAACACGGCGTCGCCAATCAAGTTTCATGAACGTCCCCAAGGCAGAACGAAAGTGCAGGCAAAGGGTGCTCCATCACGGACTAACTCCACGCGCACGCCACGTCCGGGGTGCGTCGGTTGATCGGAAGGCCAGGCCAGCCAACGGCCGGACTGGTAATAGAGGACGCCCATGGCGCTGACCCGTTCCAGGCGCTCACGCGCCACCCAATGGGGCAGCGATGCCGCATACAGGTCCGCCGAGGTTTCCAGTAGCAGGCGTTGCTCACGCGCCTCGAAACGCAGGCGCTGGCGCTGCAGACGCGAACCGCCCTCGGCCTGCGGCCAGGCCGCGGCGGCCACCCATAGCAGTTGCTGGCGGTCGGGCTGCCAGTCGAACCAGCGCACCGCCAGCGGCAGGCGCTGCTCGTACAGACGGCGCAGCAGCGGGCTGTCGAAGCGCCGCTCCAGGGCCAGGCAGAAGTCCAGCACGCCGGTTTCCCGAACCTGCTCATCGAGCCGCTCGCGCACCTTCAGCCAGCCGTTGACCAGCGCCGCCAGCATCACCCCGAGCAAGGCCGTGAGGGCCAGGGCCACCAGCAGTTCGATCAGGGTCATGCCCGCCTGGCGCCGTTTCATGGCCGCTCCAGGAACACAGTGAACTGCCCCAGCGGCAGGCGCTGGTCACGATCGGCATGCAACAGCAGTTCGCCACGGCGCAGGTCGCGCACATTGGTACGGCGCAACTGCAACTGCCAATGACAGGCCTGCCCGCCCTGCACCAGCACGCCGTTGTCCTGGTTGCTCGCTGGCCAATACTGCTCGACCACGAAGCGTGCCTGCAGCTCACGGGCGCACAGCAGGCCCAGGCGATGCTGCTGCACGGTTTCCTGGACCGCCAGGCGCTGGCGCAGGACCTGGCTGGTAATCACCGCCAGGACGGCGGCGATGCCCAGGGCCACGCTCACCTCCAACAGGGTGAAGCCGCGTTGCCGGCGCTTCATGGCATCGCGCTCACGCGCAACTGCCCGCCGCGGTCCCAGTCCCAGCGCTGACCGCCCTCGGCCCAGCGCCAGCGCACAGTGCCCGGGCGTGACCAGCCATCGGGGGTGAACAACAGCGCTGGCGCCTGGCTGGCTGCCCAGTCCGGCCGCAGGCCCTTGGGCCAATCACCCAGTGCCACGCTTTCCACCTGCCAGTGCTCGCCTTGCCGACGGACGAACTCGGGGCGTTGGCCGTTCCAGCGCAGCCCGCGCAACTGCCCGGCATGGCGCGCCAGGTCAGCCTGGGCCACGGTGGCGGCAGCCAGGCGATCGAGTGCTTGGTCGACACTGCTTCTGCCGCTGTCGAGCCAGGCCACGGCCAGGCTGGTCATCAAGGCGGCGATGGCCAGCACCACCAGCAGTTCGAGCAGGCTGAAACCGCGCTGGAGGGAGTGGGCCTCATGCTTGATCAACTCAGAGCGCCCAGTTGCCCAGATCGGCATCCAGCCCTTCGCCGCCCGGCACGCCATCGGCGCCCAGCGAATACACATCGACCCGACCATGCTCGCCGGGCATGCGGTACTGGTACGGGGTGCCCCACGGATCTTCCGGCAGGCGGCGGATATAGCCGTCACTGCGCCAACTGCGTGGCAGCGGTTCCTGGGTCGGCTTCTTCGCCAGCGCCGCCAGGCCCTGCTCGGTGCTGGGGAAACGCAGGTTGTCCAGGCGGTACATGTCCAGCGCCTGCTCCAGGGTCGCGAGGTCGGCCATGACTTTCTGCTTCATGGCCTTGTCCTGGTTGCCCAGCACGCTGGGCGCGACCACGGCGATCAGCAGGCCGATGATGAAGATCACCACCATGATTTCCATCAGCGTGAAGCCCCGCTGACGGTTAGCTCGTTGCAGCATCGATGTTCTCCTAGTCACAGTTGCAATCCCTGGTTGAGCTGCATGATCGGCAGCAGCACCGCCAGCACGATGAACAGCACCACGGCGCCCATCACCAGGATCATCAGCGGTTCGAACAGCGCCATGGCGGTGTCCACCTGGCGGGCGAAGCCGCGTTCCTGGTCGTCGGCCACCCGTTCGAGCATGTCGGCCAAGGTACCGCTGGCCTCGCCGCTGCCGACCATGTTCACCAGCAGCGGCGGAAATTCCCCGGCGTTGTCCAGCGCCCGCTGCAGGCTGGTGCCACCCTGAACCTGCTGGCGCACCTGCTCCATGGCCGCGCGGATGCGCCGGTTGCCGACCGTCTCGGTAGCCACCTGCAAGGCTTCGAGCAGGGCCACGCCGCTGCCGCAGAGGATCGCCAGGCTGCGCGCCAGGCGCGCGCTCTCCAGCACTTGCAGCAGCACGCCGATACGCGGTAGGCGCAGCAGCAGGTCGTCGCGGCGCAGGCACCAGTGCGGCTTGCGCAGCAGCCAGCCGCCCACCAGCGTGGCCAGGATCGCCAGTGCCAGCAGATAGGGGCCGGCCTGCACCAGCCCCTGGCTCAAGCCGATCAGTAGCGACGTGATCAAAGGCAGGCTCTGCCCGGAGTGGGCGAACTGCTCGGTGAGCTTGGGCACCACGAAGGTCATCAGGCCGACCACCACGGCCAGCGACACGCCCATCAGCACCGCCGGGTAGATCAGCGCGGTGCGTGCCTTGTGGCGCTGGCGCTGCATTTGTTCGAGATGATCTGCCAGACGGCTCAGTACCTGACCAAGGCGCCCGGACCGCTCGCCGGCCTCGACCAGCGCGCAATACAAACCGGTGAACGGCGCGCCCTGTCGCGCCAGGCTACGCGCCAGCCCCAGGCCCTCGGCGAGGGAACCGCGCAAGGCCACCAGCACCGCGTGCAAGGCCGGCTGGCGCAGTTGCCGCTCCAGTGTGGCAAGGGCATCGACCAGGGGGATGCCAGCGCCAACCAAGGTCGCCAATTGGCGGGTCAGCTCGCACAGTTGGCCGCGGGTCGGGCGCTGACGACGTGGCTGGGCGCTGTCGTGACGTTGCAAGTGCCGGGTGAACAGCCCCTGCTCGCGCAGCAATTGCCGCGCATGGCGCTCGCTGTCGGCCTGCACGCTGGCCTTGTGCGTCTTGCCGGCAAGATCCACGGCCTGGTAGCGATAGGTCGGCATGGCTAGCCCTGCACCACGCGCAGCACTTCGGCCAGGCTGGTCTCGCCACGGGCCAGGCAGTCGCGGGCCTCAGCCACCAGGCTCTGCCGGCGGCCATCCAGGTAGGCCTGCATGGCCAGTTCGCTCTCGCCGTCGTAGAGCAAGGCAACCAAGCCAGCATCCAGCTCGATGAACTCGTACAGCCCCAGCCGGCCGACATAGCCGCTGCCCTGGCAGTGCTCGCAGCCAACCGGGTGAAAGCTTTCGCGCAGGCTGCCCAACTCCGGCCACAGTTCACGCTCGGCGCTTTGCAGCGGCTGCGCCACCGCGCAGGTGCACAGGCGCCGCACCAGGCGCTGGGCCAGCACCCCACGCAGGCACGAGGCAATCAGGAACGGCTCGATGCCCATGTCGCGCAGGCGGGTCACCGCGCCGACGGCACTGTTGGTATGCAGGGTCGACAGCACCAGATGCCCGGTGAGGCTGGCCTGCACGGCGATCTGCGCGGTCTCCTGGTCGCGGATCTCGCCGAGCATGATCACGTCCGGGTCCTGGCGCAGGATGGCGCGCAAGCCACTGGCAAAGGTCAGCCCGGCACGCGGGTTGATGGCGGTCTGACCGATGCCGGCGATGGCGTACTCCACCGGGTCCTCGACGGTGAGGATATTGCGGCTGCCGTCATTCAGGCTGTTGAGGCTGGCGTACAGCGTGGTGGTCTTGCCCGAACCGGTGGGGCCGGTGGACAGCACGATGCCGTTGAGCCGTGCCAGGCATGAACGCACGCCACGCAGCACCGCGGCGGGCATGCCCAGGTTGTCCAGCGCCAGCAGGCTGGCCTGCTTGTCGAGCACGCGCATCACCACCCGCTCGCCATGGATGCCGGGCAAGGTCGAGACCCGCACATCCACCTCGCGCCCGGCGGCGCGCAGGGTGATACGGCCATCCTGGGGCTGGCGCTTCTCGGCGATATCCAGCCGCGCCATGACCTTGATCCGCGACACCAGCATCGCCGACAACGCCCGTGGCGGGCGCAGCACCTCGCGCAGATGACCGTCGATGCGCAGGCGCACCACCAGGCTCTGCTCGAAGGTTTCGATATGGATGTCTGAGGCGCGCAAACGCAGGGCCTGGCCGAACAGGCCATTGATCAGGCGGATCACCGGCGCTTCGTCATCGCTTTCCAGCAGGTCCTCGATGCGCGGCATCTCGCTCATCAGGCTGTCCAGGTCGACCTGCTCGCCGATGCCTTCGATCAAGGCCTGGTTCGCCGCCTCGCCGGCCTGGTAAAGCTGGCCGAGGCGCTCGTCGAAGCGCGCGCTGTCGAGCTGCTCGATGCCTACCGGCTGGCCATGCACGCGCAGCAGTTCCTGCAATTGGTCACTGTCGGCGTCGCCGCGCAGCCACAGCTGCCAGCCGTTTTCAGCCGGTGCCATGGCCACCCCGCTCTGCCGTGCCAGGCGATATGGCAGCATCACCAGTCACCGCCTTCAAGGCGTGCCCGACTGGCGGGAAACACCTGCAGAAGCGGCAGGCCTTCAGCCAAGGCAGGCAGCTTGAGCGGACTGTTCTGCTGCAGGCTCTGGTACTTCTGCTGGCTGATCCCGGCCAGGCTCTCGCCGTCACGCAGGATACGCGGGCGGATGAACACCATCAGGTTCTGCTTCGTGTTCTTGCTGGCGTCGGAGCGGAACAGCCGGCCCAGGTAGGGAATATCGCCCAGCAGCGGCACGCGCTGATTACTGGTGGCCAGCTCGTCGCTGATCAGCCCGCCAAGGATCACCAGGCCGTTGTCCTCGACCATGACCTTGGTCTTGATCTCGCGCTTGTTGGTAATCACGTCGCTGGCGGCGCTGGAGTCGGCGATCGACGACACCTCCTGGACGATGTCCAGGCGCACGCTGTCGTCGATGCTGATCTGCGGCTTGATGCGCAGCTTCACCCCGACTTCCTTGCGCTCGATGGTCTGGTAGGGATTGGCGTTGTTCTGGGTGACCGAGCCGGTGACGAACGGCACCTCCTGCCCGACCAGTATCGATGCCTCGGCGTTGTCCAGGGTCAACAGGGTCGGCGTGGACAGCAGGTTGAAGCCGCTCTTGCCCTTGAGTGCGTTGACCAGCATGGCAAAGTTGAAACCGCCGCCGAAGTGGCCGATACCGGCGGTGGCGCCAGTGGTGGCCGACAGCAGCTTGCCGAGTTTCTCGTTGTCGCCGCTGCTGGCGGCCCCGGCGATGCTGGCGATGTTCACCCCGTTGCCGCCGAAGTTGACGATGCCAGCGCCGAATTTCTCGTCGGCGAACAGCCACTGCACGCCCAGTTCCTGGGCGCTGCTGTCGGAGACCTCGGCGATGATCGCCTCGACCACCACCTGCGCCCGGCGAATGTCCAGCTGCTCGACGATGCTGCGGTAGGCGGCCAGCTCGCTGTCGGGGCCAACCATCACCACGGCGTTGGTGCCTTCCTCGTACTCCAGGCGGATACCCGAGTCGCTGGCCGCCGGCACCGGCGCATCCTTGCCCTCGCCTTCCGCCGCCGGCACCGTGCCAGCCTGGCTCAGGCCGCGCAACACCTTGACCACCTCGGCGGCATTGGCGTGGCGCAGATAGATGACCTGGGTGTTGCTGCTGCGCAGACTGTCGCTGGGCCGGTCGAGCTGCACCAGCAGCGCCCGCACCCGCTCCCGGCTGTCGGCGCTACCGCGTACCAGCAGGGCATTGCTGCGCGGATCGGCGACCACCTGGGCGGCATCGCTGCCCTGCTCGCGGGCCAGCAGGCGGGTCACCAGGCCAGCGGTGTCGGCAGCGCTGGCGTGCTTGAGCGGCATCACCTGCAACGGCTCGTCGCTGACCTGGTCGAGCTGGCGCAGCAGGCTGTCGATGCGCTCCAGGTTACTGCGCCAGTCAGTGACCACCAGCAGGTTGGCCGCCGGATACGGGGTGATCACCCCGACCCGTGGGTCGATCAGCGGCTTGAGGATACCGAGCATCTGTTCGCTGGCGGCGTTGCGCACATTGAACACACGGGTGGCCACGCCGTCGCTGCCTTCGGCCTTCTTGCCGGCGGTTTCCACCGGCACCGGCTCCAGGCGCGCGGCTTGGTCGGGGACGATCTTCACGCTACCGTTGGGCAGGTCCACCGCGGCAAAACCCTGGGCTCGCAACTGTGCAAGGAAGATGTCGTAAATAGCGTCGGCGTCATGCCGATCCACCGTGCGCACGGTGACCTTGCCCTGTACCCGGGGGTCGACGATGAAGGTGGTGCCGGTGATGCGCGACACGCTGTCGATGAACTCACCGAGCTCGGTGTCGACGAAGTTCACCTCGTACAACGGCGTGCCGTCGTCGGCGAACACCTCCGGCTCTTCGGCCCGGGCCAGGGACATGCCGAGCATCAGCAGCCCGACCAGACAGTACCTTGCGATCATCATTCATCCTTGGCGCTTTAAGCCGGTCACGGCGGGGCGTGGTGGCCAGGGCAGGCGCTCGCGCCGGCCGTTGTTGTCGAAAATCAAGCCATCGGCGTCGATGTCCTGCAGCACGATGCCCGGCGCCAGGCGCTGGCCACGGCCGAGGGTGCGCACCTGTTGGCCGTGGCGCAGTACCACCACGCTGGCCGACAGCGGCTGGGCCTTGAGCCCGCCCAGGTAGGCCAGGGGCAGGCGGGTGAGCGGGATGCGGCCGTCGTCCAGCGGCGCCTGCCAATGCTCGACCAGCAAGCCGGGCAACGGCGCCAGTACCTGCTGGGGCGCGCTGGCCGGCTGCGGCTGGCGGCTCAGCAACAGCACGCACTGCGCCGCCAGCCAGCCGGCCAGGGTCAGCAGACCGAAGCTGAACAGCCGCGAGGTCACGCGGCCACCTGGTGCGGATGCCAACCGGGGTGGCCCTGCACGTAGCGCACGGCTGGCAGTTGCAAAGGCGCCAAGGCCCAGCCCGGAGTCTGTCGGCTCAGCCAGGCTTCCAACGTCTGCCACAGCGGCGCGCCGGCCTGGGCATCGAAATGCAGGCCGAAGGTACGGCACAGCCCTTCGACCGGTTGCAGGCCGATGATGCGCTTGCCGTTGGGGCTGTAGCTCACCTGCCAGTCCTGGCTTTGCCAGCGCGGCAGGTCCTGGCTGTTGTCCAGCAGCAACGGATCGCCGAACAGCTGCTCGGCGGCGTTTTCCAGCACCTGCTCGACCTGGCGCGCCGGGGCCTCGACCACCGGGGCGGGATAGCCGCCAGTCAGGCTGATCAGATGCTCGCGGGTGATCGCTTCACCGGCTTGCAGAGGGTAGTCGTAACGCAGACCGGGCAGCAGCACCGGCATGCTCGAGTCGTCGGCCAGGGCCTGGTGCAGCAGGCGGTCCCAGCTGCCGCCACGGGTATCGCGGCGCCACAGCGCCTCGGGGGCACGGGCCAGCGGCTGGTCGAGCCAGGCGGCATGGCCGCTGCGCTGGCGTTGCAACTCGCCGCGCACCTGGTTGGCGCGGGCCTGGGCTTGGGGGGCGAGGCTGTGCTCGAAGGCCGGGAAGAACCGCGCCTCGAACTGCCATTGGCCGCCTGCCTGGCGGCAGCGCAGGCGAAACGCGCCGCTGGCCCGGCAGCCAGCGAACAGTACCGGCACTCGGCAACCGCTGGCCTGAGTGGCCTGCACGGGCGCCGGCCACAGGTCCTGGCCACGGGCACACAGCAGCACATCCACCTCCGGCACGCGCTCGGCCAGCCACAGCCCAGGGCCGGTGCCGACATCCGCCAGCGCCACCACCAGGTCGGCCTCGCGCCGGGCTTGCTGGAAGCTCGGTTGCAAGGATTGGTACCACTGTTTGAGGGAGGCTTTCTGATCCTGCGCATAAGGGTCGGTGACGCCGACCACGGCAATGCGCACACCACCACGCTGGAACACCTGCAGCCCCTTGACGCCCAGGGCCTTGGCCTGGGCATCGGCCAGGCCGGCACCGAGGGTAATAGAGGAAGACTGGCGATAGAGCCCGGCACTGCGCTGCGGCCACAGCACACGCTCATCGCTGCTGACCCGCACCTCGCTGCCCAGCAACTGGCTGCCCTGCACACCGCTTTCACCTTGGGTGAGGTAGGCCAGGCCGCTGCCGTTCCAGCATTGGCCGTTCTCCAGGGTCAGGCACTGCTCGCGACCCGCCTCGAGCCGCAGTTGCTCGAGCAGCGCCGCCAACACCGCGTAGCCGCCGGTGCGGGCCTGCCCGGCCAGATTGGCATCGAGCAGTGGCGCCAGCGCCGGCTGTCCGGCGCTGGCGTTCGGACCACTCATCCAGGGCGCCCGGCCCAGGTGGCTGACCGGCCCCAGCCGTGTAGCCGGCACCACGGCCTGGCCGGGTTGGCGGGCGTCGAGGGTATCGGCGACATACAGCAAGTCCAGCGCCCGGTCAGCCGCGCCACGGGGCATGGGCAAGGCCGAGCAGGCACCGAGCAACGGTGCCAGGGCACCGACACCCATCCAGCTGATCACTTCGCGCCTGCTTGCCATCGACTCCGCCATCCCTGTTCTCGTTGGGCCCCGGATATTGCGGCGCTTGCGTGACAGTTTGATGGCAGAAAACCGACGGTAATTCCAAAAGGTACTTGATTAAACCTTTAGTAATAGCCGCAAGTTTTAAACGCGCGTTAACAAATCTGACAATCAATCATCATACTTGCCGTCTACAGTCGCGGTTTCCTTCAACTCAGCCAAAAAAGGACACCCTGATGAGTCGAGACAGCGGCGATAACCTGGACCGCAACCCGAGCGGCAACCTGCCGATGGCCAGTGTCATGGACACTTACCTGAGCCGTCGCGCCGTGGTTCGCGGCAGCCTCGGCGCCGCCATCGCCATGATCGCCGGTGCCGGCCTGAGCGGTTGCTTCGACAGCGGCGGTGGCTCCAACCACGATGATCCGGCACCGCCCACCACGCCAGAGAAACCCAAGCTCAAGCTGGGCTTCAACTCGATCACCGGCTCGCGTACCGACGCCTGCGTGGTCGCCGCCGGCTACAGTGCCTACGTGCTAGCCCCTTGGGGCACACCGCTGAACGCCACCGCCAACCCTTGGAAGGCCGACGGCAGCAACAGCTCCACCGACCAGGCCAACGCCATGGGCATGCACCATGACGGCATGCACTTCTTCCCCATCAACGGCAGCTCCAGCGACGGCCTGCTGGCGATCAACTTCGAGTACATCGACCCCGCCGCCCTGCACCCGAGCGGGCCCACCACCGTCGCCGGCAAACGCCCGGTCGAAGAGGTGCGCAAGGAGATCAACGCCCACGGCGCCGGCGTGGTGCGCATCAGCAAGGTCGCCGGGCGCTGGCAGGTGGTCGACAACGACCCGCTCAACCGCCGCTTCACTACCGTCTCGCTGATGGATATTGCCGGCCCGATGCGCGGCACCGACCACGTCAAGACCAAGTTCTCGCCCACCGGCACCCAGTGCCGCGGCACCAACAACAACTGCGGCAACGGCTACACCCCATGGGGCACCTACCTGACCTGCGAGGAGAACTGGCCCGGCATTTTCGTCAACAAGGGCACCCGCCCGGCCAACCAGGTGCGCATCGGCGTATCCAGCAGCAGCGGCCAGTACAAGTGGGAGACTGCCGCCGGTGACGCCAGCGAAGTGGCCGGCGAATTCGCCCGCTTCGACATCACCCCAACCGGCGCCAGCGCCACCGACGACTTCCGCAACGAAGCCAGCACCTACGGCTACATCGTCGAGATCGACCCCTACAACGCCGCCACCCTGGCCGTGAAGCGCACCGCCCTGGGCCGTTTCCGCCACGAAGGCTGCTGCCCGGGCCTGCCGGTGGCCGGCAAGCCGCTGGTCTGGTACACCGGCGACGACTCCAACAACGAGTACCTGTACAAGTTCGTCTCCGACGCGCTGTGGGACCCGGCCGACGCCAACCCGGCCGACCGCCTGGCCACCGGCGCCAAGTACCTGGACAAGGGCAAGCTGTATGTCGCCCGCTTCGATGCCAACGGCACCGGCGCGTGGCTGCTGCTCGACGTGGCCACCCCGACCACCGCCGGCAGCACCCTGGGGGCGCAGTTCGGCGACCTGCCGGGCATCATCCTCAACACCCGTGGCGCTGCCGACGCCGTGGGCGCCACACCGATGGACCGCCCCGAGTGGACTGCCGTCAACCCGCTCAACGGCGACGTCTACCTGACCCTGACCAACAACAGCGCACGCACCGCGGCCAAGGTCGATGCGGCCAACCCACGCGGGCCGAACCGCCACGGCCACATCATCCGCTGGCACGACAGCGACGATCACAAGACCTTCACCTGGGACATCTTCGTGTTCGGCGCCAACGCCGCCGGCACCCCAGACATCAACCGCTCGGGCCTGACCGAACTGAACCAGTTCGCCAGCCCCGACGGCATGAGCTTCGATAGCCGCGGTGTGTTGTGGTTCGAGACCGACAATGGCGAGGCCACCTTGACCAGCTACACCAACGACCAGTTGCTGGCGGTGATCCCCACCGACCTGGTGGATGCCAACGGCAAGCAGATCCCGGTCAACGCCACCAACCAGGTGGACCTGCGCCGCTTCTTCGTCGGGCCCAATGGTTGCGAGGTAACGGGCATTACCTTCACCCCGGACAACAAGACCATGTTCGTCAACATCCAGCACCCGGACAACTGGCCGAGCACCGACAAGGCCACCGACGTCACGCCGGCCGGCAGCTCGGTGCGGCCACGGGCCTCGACGGTGGTGATCCAGCGTGATGATGACGGGGAGATCGGCACCGCCTGATTCGCCCCAAGCGCAGGGCCGCTCCCTCAAGGGTTTGCGTACACCTTGTGGGAGCGACTGTCTTGCTCAACTGCTAAAGCTAGCGCGGTCACTGTAGGAGCGGCCTTGCGTCGCGAAAGGGCTGCGCAGCAGCCCCGGCGATTTTGATGGTGGCTCAGAATCTGGGGCCGCTGCGCGCCCCTTTCGCGACGCAAGGCCGCTCCTACACAGATTGCGCACAACCTGCGATTGTCTGCTACCAGGCCACCGGCTCCCGCCCTCTGACCCGTACCTGCTGCGCCGGCACCCGCGCATGCCATTGCACCACGCCCAGTGCCTCGATCTGGAACTGGCTGCGCAGCGTGCGCCCCTCTTCCTCGAACGACAGTTGCAGGACGAAATGGCCGCTGTTGAGCAACAACCCTTCGCTTAGCCGGGCGAAGGTCTCGTCATCCACCGCCCCCAGCGCCTGGCGCAAGGCCGCGGCATCGACATACCCGGCAGCCGGGCGGCCACTGATCACGCGGCTGAGTATCGAACGGGAGAACTGTCCTTCGTACATCGCCTCCAGCAATGGCAAGTGCTCCAGCCCCAAGGCATTGGCATTGAGCCGCCAGCCGCTGGTCGATGGCAGCGCGCAAAGCATTCGATAGCGGCCTTGCCGACCACTGTCCGGCTCCAGCAGCAGGTTCAGTTCACTGGTGTCGAGCATAGGCTGGTTGGCCGCCAGTCGCGGTGGTTGCTGGCGCAGGTACTGGGCGCTCTCGGCGCCCTGCAGACGAGCATCGCTGTCGGCATCCAGCCAGTCGGCAAGGACATCGACCAGCCGTTCGGCAGCCATGTCATCGCCCAACAGCTGGCGCAACTGGCGCTCGGCCCGTGGGCCATCCTCCCCCAGCAGGGCGTTGACGTTGAAGCAGCTGTGCTGGTCGATCACCCGCAACTGCGCCTCGCCGGCGCCAAAGTCGTAGGCCAGCGGCTGCCCGCGAAGGGCCTGCCAGAACAGCGGGCTGGCGCGCCAGGCCGGATCACGCAGGGCCTGGGAGGCATAGGCCAGGCCAGCCTGCTCCATGGCGCGCACCTGCACCCGCTGGTGCAGCAGGCGCACCGCGTCCACCTGGCGCCGGCCATCCTCCACCAGCCAGGCCAGCCCCGCCGCCAGCATCGCCAGCACCACCAGCACCATCAGCAGTGCCGCGCCCCGTTGTCGCCTGCGCCCCATCCTTGTCTTCCCGTGGCCGCTGAAAGCGCCAGTCAACACGCCGGTTGTTGCAGGCACATGGCAGTCATGTGCCCGTCATCTGCGCAGGGCAGGATTGGCCTTCCTTTTTCTTTGACCTGACAGGAGTGGTCTTACATGGGTGGCATCGGAATCTGGCAATTGGTGATCGTGCTGTTGATCGTCTTCCTGCTGTTCGGCACCAAGCGTCTCAAGGGGCTGGGCGCTGATGTGGGCGAGGCGATCCAGGGCTTTCGCAAGTCCATGGGCGGCACTGCCGACAACACTGTCGAGCAACAGCCGCAGGTGCTGAACAATCAGCCGGCGCAGCAGACGCAAACGGATCGTCAGGCCTGATGTTCGAGATCGGCTTCACCGAACTGCTGTTGGTGGGCATCGTCGCCCTGCTGGTGCTCGGCCCCGAGCGCCTGCCGGTGGCGGCGCGTAGCCTGGGCCGTGGGCTGGGCCAGGCCCGTCGGGCACTGAATGCGTTGAAGGCGCAGGTGGAACGGGAGATCGACATGCCCGCCCTGGATGCCGCGCCGTTGCAGCGCCTGGAGCAGGAGCTGCGCCAAGGTATCCAGCTCGACGCGACGCCGGCCAATGACCCGACGCCAGTCGCCCATGCCAAGGAGAGCGCTTGATGCCCCTCGCTCTCGACCAGGCGGCGCGCATGCCGCTGACCGATCATCTGCGCGACCTGCGCAAACGCCTGGTGCGCTGCCTGCTGGTGATCGTGCTGGTGTTCTGCGGGCTGTTCTCCTTTGCCCAGACGCTGTACACGCACATTTCCGAACCGCTGCGCCGTTACCTCCCCGAAGGCGCCAGCATGATCGCCACCAGCGTCACCTCGCCGTTTCTGGCGCCGTTCAAGCTGACGGCGATGTGCGCGCTGTTCGTTGCCATGCCGCTGTTGCTGCACCAGGCCTGGGGCTTCATCGCCCCGGGGCTGTATCGCCGCGAACGGCGCATCGCCTTGCCGTTGCTGCTGTCGAGCATCGTGCTGTTCTACGGCGGCATGGCGTTCGCATTCTTCTTGGTGTTTCCGATGATGTTCGGCTTTTTCGCCAGCGTGACCCCGGAAGGGGTGGCGATGATGACCGATATCGGTTTGTACCTGGACTTCATCCTGGCGCTGTTTTTGGCGTTCGGCCTGGCCTTCGAGATCCCGGTGGCGACCTTCATCGTGGTCTGGGCAGGGCTCACTGACGTGGCCACGCTACGCCGCAGCCGGCCCTATGTGATTGTCGGCTGCTTCGTGGTGGGGATGGTCCTGACGCCACCGGATGTATTTTCCCAGACGATGCTGGCGGTGCCGATGTGGCTGCTGTTCGAGGTGGGGTTGCTGGCGTGCGGGGTGGTGCGCAGGGCTGGGTAGACCGATGGATTGCCAGGGCTGCTGCGCAGCCCTGAATCAAAAAATGAGATTCCTGATCAGACCAGTGGTATTGACCTGGTATTAAAGTGGTATTAATTTTCTACCAAACAACAATACCGGACACCGCCCATGCGTCCTCTATCGGCCCTGCGCCCCGACGACACCAGCGCCACCCCGCTCTACCTGCAGCTGGCACGCAACCTGGAGCAGGCCATCCACGCCGGCCAGTGGACCGCCGACCAGGCGCTACCCTCGGAGCGCACCCTCAGCGAAACCCTCGACATCTCCCGGGTCACCGCGCGCAAGGCGCTTGAGGTGCTGCTCGAACAAGGCCTGATCCAGCGCATCCAGGGCTCCGGAACCTTCATCACCCCACGCCTCGAACAACCCCTGTCACGCCTGTCGAGCTTCAGCGAAATGCTGCGCATGAAAGGCTTCGTGCCCAGCTCGCAGTGGCTGGAGCGCAGCATCGGCACGCCAAGCAGCGACGAACTGATCCGCCTCGGCCTGTCGCCCACTGACCAGGTGGCCCACCTCAAGCGCCTGCGCAAGGCCGACGACATCGTCATGGCGGTGGAGGTCAGCACCCTGCCCGCCCGCCTGCTTGGTGACCCACAGGCCATCGGCGATTCGCTGTACCAGCACCTCGACCAACTCGGCCGCCCGGTGGTCCGCGCCCTGCAACACATCCGCGCGATCAACGCCAGCGACGAACTGGCCGCACAGGTGGGCATCGCCCCCGGCACCGCCATGCTGCTGATGACCCGGATCGGCTACCTCGACGACAACACCGCCATCGAACTGACCGACACCTACTGCCGCAACGACTACTACGACTTCGTCGCCGAACTGCGACGCTGACCGGAGCCCCCATGGACATCGCCAACATCCTCACCCCCGACGGCTGGGTGTGCGGCCAACTGCACCTCGAAAACGGCCGCATACAGGCCATCGAGGGCACCCCGTGCGACCCGCTGGCCAACGACCTGCCCTACCTGTTGCCCGGTTTCATCGACCTGCATGTGCACGGCGGCGGCGGCAGCGACATCATGCAGGGCGGTGAGGCCTTCGCTACCATCGCCCGCACCCATAGGCGCTTCGGCACCACCTCGCTGCTGGCCACCACCATGACCGCGCCACGCGAGGAACTGGCCCGCGTACTGGCCGAACTGGGCGCGCACCTCAAGCAACCGCGCCAAGGCGCGCGCATTCTCGGCGTGCACCTGGAAGGCCCGTACATCAACCCCGGCAAGCTCGGCGCTCAGCCGAACTTCGCCCACCAGGCGCTGCTCGACGAAGTCGAGGAATACCTGGCACTGGCGCCGATCAAGGTCATCACCATCGCCCCGGAAATCGCCGGGCACCTGCCGCTGATCCAGGCCTTGAGCCAGCGTGGCATCCGCCTGCAGATCGGCCACACCCTGGGCAGCTACGAGGAAGGCGTGGCGGCCCTGGAGGCCGGCGCCAGCAGCTTCACCCACCTGTACAACGCCATGAGTCCGCTGCACCACCGCGAGCCGGGCATCGTCGGCGCGGCCCTGGCCCACGCCCGCTACGCCGAGCTGATCCCCGACCTGCTGCATGTGCACCCCGGGGCGATCAAGGTGGCCCTGCGCGCGATCCCGTGCCTGTACTGCGTCACCGACTCCACCGCCGCCGCCGGCATGCCCGACGGCGAATACCGCCTGGGCAGCCACACCGTGACCAAGTGCCTGGGCGGCGTGCGCCTGCCCGACGGCACCCTGGCCGGCAGCACCCTGACCATGGACCAGGCCCTGCGTAACCTGGTGAAGATTGGCCTGCCCCTGGCCGAGGCCTCCGCGCGCCTGTCCCGCTACCCCGCCGATTACCTCGGCATCGCCGACCGTGGCCGCCTGCAACCGGGCGCCTGGGCCGACGCGGTGCTGCTCGATCGCCAACTGAACCTGACCGCCGTGATGGTCGAAGGAGAAACCGCATGAGTTCAAGGATGCTCGAAGAAGCCCGCAGCTGCGCCGATGTCGTCGAACGACAGAACCAGGCCCTGGACCCGCGCCTGGAAACCCTGAGCGAACAGCTGCGCCGGCTCGACCCGCAGGTGGCGCTGACCGTGGCCCGGGGCAGCTCGGACCACGCCGCCAGTTACTTCGCCTATGTCGCCATGCAGCAACTCGGCCTGCCGGTGGCCTCGCTGCCGATGTCGGTGGTGACCTTGCAGCAGGCGCCGCTGCGGGTGCGCGGCCAGGTGGCGCTGGGCTTCTCGCAGTCGGGCCAAAGCCCGGACCTGGTCGACAGCCTACGTCGCCTGAACCAGTGCGGCGCGACCACCGTGTCGCTGGTCAATGCCGAGGGCTCGCCGCTGGAGCAGGCCTGCCAGCACCACCTGCCGCTGGGCGCCGGCCCCGAGCTGTCGGTGGCGGCGACCAAGAGCTTCGTCGCCACCCTGAGCGCCAGTGCTCGCCTGGTCGCCCATTGGGGCCAGGACCACGCCCTGCTGGCAGCCGGCCTTGCCCTGCCCGCGCAATTGCGCGAGGCCGCCGCCCAGGACTGGAGCCCGGCCCTCGACACCTTGCGTGACGCCGAACGGCTGATGGTGATCGGCCGTGGCGCCGGCTTTGCCATCGCCCAGGAAGCGGCGCTCAAGTTCAAGGAAACCTCGGTGATCCAGGCCGAGGCCTTCAGCAGCGCCGAGGTGCGCCACGGCCCCATGGCGCTGATCGACGCCCAGTACCCGCTGCTGGTGTTCGCCCCGCGCGGCGTCGAGCAGGCCGGCCTGCTGCAACTGGCCGCCGACATGCGCCAGCGCGGCGCCCATGTGCTGCTGGCGGCACCCGCCGATATCGCCGGGCGCGACCTCACCCTGAGCTGCGCCGAACACCCGGCCCTGGACCCGCTGCTGGCGATCCAGAGCTTCTACGTCATGGCCGCGGCCCTGGCCGAGGCCCGTGGCCTCGACCCCGACCAGCCGCGCCACCTGAGCAAAGTGACCTGCACGCAGTGAAGCCGCGAGGAACAGCGCATGCCCGACAATAACAAGATCATCCTCCATGCCCCGCTCGCAGGGCCGCTGGTGCCGCTGGAACAAGTGCCGGACCCGGTGTTCAGCAACGCCACCCTCGGTGACGGCGTCGCCATCGACCCGCTCAACGACGTGCTGCACGCCCCGTGTGCCGGCGAGGTGGTGCAACTGGCCCGCACCGGCCACGCGCTGACCCTGCGCGCAGCCAACGGTGCGGAAATCCTCCTGCATATCGGTGTCGACACCGTGCAACTGCAGGGCCGTGGTTTCTCGCCGTTGGTGGCGCTGGGCGACCAGGTCAGCCAAGGCCAGCCGCTGGTGCGCTTCGACATGGACCTGGTGGCGCAGCACTGTGTCAGCCTGGTTACGGTGATGCTGATCAGCAATGGCCCAGGCTTTGGCCTGAGGCAATTGGAGGCAGGCACTGCGCAGCTCGGCGCGGCGCTGCTGGAGGTCGAGGCCACGGCTCGCGAAGCGAATGCCCGGCCGGTCAGCGATGAAAGCGCGCGCGGTCACGCCCGGGTCGCTCATCACGGCGGCCTGCACGCCCGCCCCGCTGCCTTGCTGCGTCAGACTGCGCAAGGTTTCCAGAGCCATGCCGTGCTGCGCTTCGCCGAGCGCGAGGCCGACCTCGACAGCCTGGTGGCGGTCATGGGGCTGGGTGTTGGCGAAGGTGCCGAAGTCGAACTGATATGCACCGGGCCAGACAGCCAGGCCGCGCTACTGGCGCTGATCGCCGCCGTGCAGACAGCTTCGGTCGGTGAGCGCCATGCCGCGCACGCGCCGACCAGCACCGCCATGCCCAAGCCCACTGCCGGGCCCGGCATGCTTACCGGTGTCTGCGCCGCCCCCGGCCTGGCCCAAGGGCCGCTGGCCCGGCTGGACGGGGTCAGCCTGCCGCCCGACAACGGCGACAACGACCCCGCCGCACAGCACCAGGCGTTGAACACGGCCTTGGCCGAAGTGCGCCACGCCATCGACCGCGACTGGCGCCACCTGCCGCGCGGCCAGGAGGACGCGGCCGCGATCCTCGAGGCCCACCTGGCCTTGCTCGACGATCCGGCCCTGCTCGGCGACGCCCGCCAGCATATCGCCAACGGCGTCGCCGCCAGCCATGCCTGGAGCCGTGCCATCGATGCCCAGTGCCAAATCCTGCGCAGCCTGGGCAACCCGTTGCTGGCCGAGCGCGCCAACGACCTGTACGACCTGCAACAGCGCGTTCTGCGGGCCTTGCTGGGTGAAACCCGGCAACTGCGCCTGCCCCCCTCGGCCATCGTCGTCGCCCATGAACTGACGCCCTCCGACCTGCTGCTACTGGCCCGCCACGAGGTCGCCGGGCTGTGCATGGCCGCCGGCGGCGCCACCTCGCACGTCGCCATCCTTGCCCGCGCCCGCGGCCTGCCGTGCCTGGTGGCCGTGGGCGAAGCGCTGCTGGAGCTGCCCGCCGGCACGCCACTGGTGCTGGACGCCGACCAGGGCCGCCTGGAAACCGAGGCCGATGGGCAGCGCCTGGCCGAGGTCCAGCGTCTTGTGCGACAGCGCCGCGAAACCCGCCAACGCCAGCAGGCCGCCGCCCAACAAAGCGCCCGCACCCGCGATGGCCAAGTGATCGAGGTCGCCGCCAACGTCGCCAGTGCCGAGGAGGCCGCCGAGGCCTTGGCCCAAGGTGCCGACGGCATCGGCCTGCTGCGCAGCGAGTTCCTGTTCATCGACCGCCCCACCGCGCCGGACGAGACCGAGCAGCGCAGCGCCTACCAGGCCGTGCTCGATGCCATGGCCGAACGCCCGGTGATCATCCGTACCATCGATGTAGGCGGCGACAAGCAGCTCGACTACCTGCCCCTGCCGGCCGAGGCCAACCCGGTGCTGGGCCTGCGCGGCATCCGCCTGGGCCAGGTGCGCCCGGAACTGCTCGACCAGCAGTTGCGCGCGTTGCTGCAAGTCAGCCCGCAACAACGTTGCCGAATCATGTTGCCGATGGTGACCGAAGTCGACGAGCTGGTCGCCATCCGCCAGCGCCTAGACCGGCTGGCCGGCGAGCTGGGCATCAGGCAACGCGCCGAGCTGGGGGTGATGATCGAGGTGCCGGCCGCGGCGCTGCTTGCCGAGCGCCTGGCCGAACATGCCGACTTCTTCTCCATCGGCACCAACGACCTGTCCCAGTACACCCTGGCCATGGACCGCGACCACGCCGGGCTGGCTGCGCGGGTGGATGCCTTGCACCCCGCCCTGCTGCGCCTGATCGAGCTGACCTGCCAGGGCGCGGCGAAGCACGGGCGCTGGGTTGGCGTGTGTGGTGCGCTGGCCTGCGACCCGCTGGCCACACCGGTGCTGGTCGGGCTGGGGGTGGCCGAGCTGTCGGTCAGCGCGCCGCAGATCGGCGAGATCAAGGCGCAGGTGCGCCAGCTCGATGCCGCCGCCTGCCGCCGCTTCAGCCAGGGCCTGCTGGGCTTGTCCAGCGCCGCCGCGGTGCGCCAGGCCTGCCGCGACTTCACCGCCCAGTCCCACGCCCAACCGGCCGCCGCCGCGGCCCTACAACAATAATCGGAGCGCACCATGTACCAGCACTTCATCCAGGGCCTGCAGCGGCTCGGCCGCGCATTGATGCTGCCCATCGCCATCCTGCCCATCGCCGGCCTGCTGCTGCGCCTGGGCGACACCGACCTGCTCGACATCGCCCTGGTGCATGACGCAGGGCAAGCGATCTTCGCCAACCTGGCGCTGATCTTCGCCGTCGGCATCGCCGTGGGCTTCGCCCGCGACAACAACGGCACCGCTGGGCTGGCCGGGGCCATCGGCTACCTGGTGCTGGTGGCGACGCTGAAGGTGATCGACCCGAAGATCGACATGGGCATGCTCGCCGGGATCCTCTGCGGCCTGCTCGGTGGCGGCCTGTACAACCGCTTCAAGGACATCCAGCTGCCGGACTACCTGGCGTTCTTCGGCGGCCGGCGCTTCGTGCCGATTGCCACCGGGGTGTCGGCGGTGTTCCTCGGGCTGTTGTTCGGCCTGGTCTGGCCGCCGATCCAGGACGGCATCAACAGCCTCGGCCAACTGATGCTGGAGAGCGGCAGCATCGGCGCGTTCTTCTTCGGCGTGCTCAACCGCCTGCTGATCATCACCGGCCTGCACCATATCCTCAACAACCTGGTGTGGTTCGTCTTCGGCAGCTTCCAGGGCGCGACCGGTGGCGTGGTGACGGGTGACCTGGCGCGCTACTTCGCCGGCGACCCCAATGCCGGCCAGTTCATGGCTGGGATGTTCCCAATGATGATCTTCGGCCTGCCCGCCGCGTGCCTGGCCATGTACCGCCATGCCCTGCCGGCGCGGCGCAAGCTGATCGGCGGGGTACTGCTGTCGATGGCGCTGACCTCGGCGCTGACCGGGGTGACCGAGCCGATCGAGTTCGCCTTCATGTTCCTCGCGCCGCTGCTGTACCTGATCCATGCGCTGCTGACCGGACTGTCCATGGCGCTGTGCGACCTGCTCGGGATCCGCCTGGGTTTCACCTTCTCCGGAGGCGCCATCGACATGGCCCTGGGCTGGGGGCGTTCCAGCAACGGTTGGCTGGTGTTCCCTGTAGGCCTGCTGTATGCCGTGGTCTACTACTTCGTGTTCGACTACTGCATCCGCCGCTTCGACCTGAAGACTCCGGGCCGTGAAGAGCAACCCATCGCGCAGACCAGCATGGCCGGCGACGCCAGCCGCGCCCGACGCTATATCGACGCCCTCGGCGGCAGCGCCAACCTGCACGGTATCGATGCCTGCACCACACGCCTGCGCCTGGTGCTCGCCGACCGCAGCCTGGCCAACGACGCGACGCTGAAGAGCCTAGGCGCCCTGGCCGTGGTCCGCCCCGGCAGCGGCGGCAGCCTGCAGGTGGTGGTCGGGCCGATGGCCGATGCGCTAGCGGATGAAATACGTGCCGAGATACCTCATGCGCCAATTGCCCCCCCGCTCAGCCCAGACATGCCGGCTCCCGCCACGCAAGCGGTAGCCGTCGAAGATTGGCTGCAGGCATTGGGTGGTCGCGACAACCTGGTGAAAGCGCAGTGCGTGGCGCTAAGCCGGGTACGTATTCAGCTCAAGGACCAGGACCAGGTCAATTCGGCGCAACTGATGAGCCTGGGTTGCCAGGGCATCAGCCAACAGGCCGATGGTGTTTGGCATTTGCTGCTGGGTACTCGGGCCGCGTCACTGAGTCAGGCATTGCACGGTTGATACAAGAAGCAGGGGCACGCCAGCCAGGTGTTGCCCCTGGTGCCCTGTCTCGGAAACAAGCTATTCACTTTTGCCGGCATCTTGGGCGCCTGGCTGGCGTTGCCATAGCCCTGCCATGGCTCGTCGTGGCGCCTTGACCAAACAGCCAAGCCACTTGCCAAAAGAGCGCGTATTTCCGAGACAGGACATTAGCCCAGCACGTAGGAAAACACTGCAACCGCACGCAAGAAACAAACGATTACGCCGCGAGATCAGCCTGACACCGATGTAAGGTACTTCTTCCATATTCTGTTACCGCTCACCGAACAGCAATGTTGTCGTCCAACCATTAATGAGGACGCCACCATGAGCGAACTGAACAGCACCTTCGCGCTGGAGCAATTAACCGCGATTGCACGCAAGTACGAAGAATTGGAATTTGTACTGATGTTCACGCCGATCTTCGGCTATGAAGTTCCTGCGGAGCTTTACATCAAGTTCCGCAATGCCCTGCTCGCGGACGATGTCGAAAACCCGGATCACCGCGTCGATGAAAATGCCGAGCGCATTGCCAGCTACGACAGCGACACCCGTACCATCAGCGTCGATGTCACCGCTATCGAGCAAGCCCTGGAAGATCCCACCACTGCCCCCAATCTGCTAATTGAAATGCTGGGCGCGTTCGGTCGGCACCTGCATGCCTTGTTCGAGTCCGAGCTCTCTGCGCTGGACCCAATGCCAGAGTTGCTTGGAGCCGAAGAGGTCGGCGAAAACTATGCAGCAATGCTGAGCCTGTTCGACAGTACCCCTGAGACAGGGACTCAATTCGGCCACTACACCAACGCAGAGCAAACCTCGCCCCTGGTGCTGGACCTCAGTGCCGCCCCAGACCTCGAAAGTCTGCTGCCACAGGAGTCAGACACCCCCATCATCAAGCCTCGGTTTGGCGCAGGCACAGGCAATGGCTCAGAGAACTCCTTCGGCCACGAGTCTATCGAACTGGTTCTAAAAGATGTGGGTTTCACCGAACTTGAATGCAAGGCGATCTATTTTGGCAACTGGCTGCGAGACCACTCGCAGTTAGTCGACCCGAAGATCATTCGCACGGCAAACTTCAACCGCGAACACCCATGGCAATTACCACGGGAAGCCATCACAAAAATCGTCGATATCTTTGCCTACGAGGAATTCATCAGCCTGCAAGATACCGATGAAGGTCGCGAAGCCTACCGGGTTACCAACGAAATGCTAGGCGTGTACCGACCGTCCGAGCATATCGACAACCCCACGAACCTTAGCGAGAACCCGGTTGATCCACAACTGATCGATGAGGACTTCGAGCGACTGGTGAGACCCGGCGATGAAGCTACCCAAGTAAACCCAAATACCTCGAAAAAGCACCATATCGATTCCGCCGAAAGCTATATGCGTCATAAGCTGTTCGAAGCGGCGGAGCATGGCAAGACCCCAGATGGCATGCGTTGCTTCGGCGAGGCCCTGCATGTGCTGGAGGACTATTTTGCCCATTCCAACTTCGTTGAACTCAGCCTGATCAAACAAGGCCATGACGTTCTGCCATGGACCACAACGAATGAGGAGTACCGCCATAGCTTGCCGATTGTCACCGGTCTTTTCAGCGCTCTGGATGTCATCGCAAGCATTGTCGAACCGCTTGGCAAAATACTGTTCTCCACGGAAGACCCCAAAGACAAACGGCAACCCGGTTACCGCTCGCGAGCCGACAAAGCCCTGCTGTTAGTACTGTCAGAGCAGGAGGACCTGCGCTGGTACACTGCAATGCGCGCAGTGCTGCTTATCCGCGATGGGATACATGACAACCCACTCGTCAGGTTCAGCTCGAGACTGCTTTGGGCCATTGGCAAGCCAAGCAGGTTGGTCAGCCAAATAATGAATGCCTACTTGCAGAGGGCACTGCTGAAAGTTGGTGAAGTGGTCCATGACCACCAGACAGCACTGGGCGATCCCAACACCGAGCCTGGCGTGGACCCTACCCATACGCAACTGTCCAAGGACCATGACGATCACCCCTTCCATGCCCTGGCAGCCCGGCTTGCCCAGTGGGCGGTGCTTGAGGTCGGGCGGAAGATGCAGGCGATCTGGGAAAAGGATGACGTCGAAACCATCGACTGGATCGAGCTGCAGGACCTGGCCTCGAACTTCCTTATCCATCCCAACGACAGCGAATGGCAAGACGATATCGTTGCTGCCTGGGCCGCCACCAATGCCCAGGCAATCGAAGACGGTAAATCAGCCAGCTACTTCGAGCGGCACCACGCGCGCGAGCTGGAGCAGTCCAAGCAACGGGTCAAGGATCTGAGCAGCAACCCAGACTTCCAACCGATCAAGCTCAATGAAAGTTTCCGCAATACGTTCCCTCTGTTCTGACGCAACCCAACTGCCTAAGCAATAAAAAAGGTGGGCATCCGCCCACCTTTCTCGTACAACCGAACCAGCGACCCTCAAATGTCCAGCAACTGCCAGACTTCGTAGGCCGGGGTTTCATAGGGATGGCTGTGCTTGAGCGCGATAACGACTTGCGCGATCAGATCATCCGCCACCACCAACTCTACCTTCCATTCCTCGACCACCTCGACCTGACCGGTCTGCCCGAGGTACGGCTGGCTGCCGTGCAACGGGCGGAACTGGCCCTGGCCGAGGGTCTGCCAGGCGCAGTGGTCATAGTCACCGATACGCCCGCCACCGGCGGCGAATACAGCGGTCTTGACCACTTCGATATGGCTGTCGGGGACAAAGAAGGCGAGCTTGTACACGCCTTAATTAACCCAGACCCGCGCGTTGCGGAACATGCGCATCAGGGCCGCGTCTTCCTGCCACTCGTCCGGGCGCCAGGAGTTCTGCACGGCGCGGAACATACGCTCCGGGTGCGGCATCATGATGGTCACGCGGCCGTCGCGGCTGGTCAGGCCGGTGATCCCGCGCGGCGAGCCGTTCGGGTTGGCCGGATAGGCCTCGGTGACCTTGCCGTGGTTGTCGACGTAGCGCAGGGCCACGCAACCCGACAAGTCGGCTTCCAGCAGTGCCTCTTCACTGGCGAATTCGGCATGGCCTTCACCATGGGCGATGGCGATCGGCATGCGCGAACCGGCCATGCCCTGCAGGAAGATCGAGTTGGACTTCTGCACCTCGACCATGGCCACGCGCGCCTCGAACTGCTCCGAGCGGTTGCGCACGAAGTGCGGCCAGTACTCGGTGCCCGGGATCAGCTCGTGCAGGTTGGACATCATCTGGCAACCGTTGCACACGCCCAGGGCGAAGCTGTCGGTACGCTCGAAGAAGGCCTGGAAGGCATCGCGGGCACGGACGTTGAACAGCGCCGACTTGGCCCAGCCCTCACCGGCACCGAGCACGTCGCCGTAGGAGAAGCCACCGCAGGCCACCAGGCCCTTGAACGCTTCAAAATCGACACGACCAGACAGGATGTCGCTCATGTGCACGTCGACGGCGGCGAAGCCGGCACGGTCGAAGGCCGCGGCCATCTCGACCTGGCCGTTGACGCCCTGCTCGCGCAGGATCGCCACTTGCGGGCGCACGCCTTTCTTGATGTACGGCGCGGCGATGTCTTGGTTGACGTCGTAGCCGAGCTTGACCGACAGGCCTGGGTTGTCTTCCTCGAGCAGCGCGTCGAACTCCTGGTCGGCGCAGTCGGCGTTGTCGCGCAGGCGCTGGACCTGGTAGCTGGTCTCGGCCCACTGGCGCTGCAGCAGGCGACGGTCGCCCTTGAACAGCTCTTCGCCTTCGAACTTGATCAGCACTTCAGCGTTGTTGATCGGCTGGCCGATCACCGCGACGCAATCCTCACCCAGGCCTGCGGCGCTGAACTGCGCCAGCACATCCGGCGTGGCGTCCTGACGGACCTGGATCACCGCGCCCAGCTCTTCGTTGAAGAGGATGGCCGCGACTTTCTCGCGCTTGCTGGTCAGGTTGCCCAGTTCCAGCTCCAGGCCACAGTGGCCGGCAAAGGCCATTTCCAGCACGGTGGTCAGCAGGCCACCGTCGGAACGGTCGTGGTAGGCCAGCAGGTGGCCGTCTTCGTTCAGGCCCTGGATGACGGCGAAGAACGCCTTGAGGTCTTCGGCGTCGTCGACGTCCGGCGCCTGGGCGGCCAGCTTGCCGTGGGTCTGCGCCAGGATCGAGGCGCCCATGCGGTTCTTGCCACGGCCCAGGTCGATCAGGATCAGGTCGGTCTCGCCCTTGTCCATGCGCAACTGCGGGGTCAGGGTCTTGCGGATGTCGGTGACCGGGGCGAAGCCAGTGATGATCAGCGACATCGGCGAGGTGACGCTCTTCTGCTCGCCGGCTTCGCTCCACTGGGTCTTCATCGACATCGAGTCTTTACCGACCGGGATGGTGATACCCAGCTCCGGGCACAGCTCCATGCCGACGGCCTTGACGGTGTCGTACAGGCGGGCGTCTTCGCCCGGGTGGCCGGCGGCGGACATCCAGTTGGCCGACAGTTTGATGTCGGACAGCTTCTCGATGCGCGAGGCGGCCAGGTTGGTCAAGGTTTCGCCGATTGCCATGCGTCCGGACGCCGGGGCGTCGAGCAGGGCCAGCGGGGTACGCTCGCCCATGGCCATGGCTTCGCCGGTGTAGACGTCGAAGCTGGTGGCGGTGACGGCGCAGTCGGCCACCGGAACCTGCCACGGGCCGACCATCTGGTCGCGGGCCACGAGGCCGGTGATGGTGCGGTCGCCGATGGTGATCAGGAAGCTCTTGCTGGCCACGGCCGGGTGACGCAGCACGCGCTCGACCGAGTCGCTCAGGTCCAGCGCGCTCGGATCGAACTCATCGCCCAGCTCCGCTTCGCGGGTGACCGAGCGGTGCATGCGTGGCGGCTTGCCCAGCAGCACGTCCAGCGGCATGTCCACCGGGGTGTTGTCGAAGTGGCTGTCGGTGACGGTCAGGTGCTTCTCTTCGGTGGCCTCGCCCACAACAGCGAACGGGCAGCGCTCGCGCTCGCAGATGGCCTTGAAGCGCTCGAAGTCCTCGGCGCTGACCGCCAGCACGTAGCGCTCCTGCGACTCGTTGGACCAGATCTCGTGCGGGGCCATGCCAGGCTCGTCGTTGGGCACGTTGCGCAGTTCGAAGCGACCGCCACGGCCACCGTCGTTGACCAGCTCGGGGAAGGCGTTGGAAATGCCGCCGGCGCCGACGTCGTGGATGAAGGCGATGGGGTTCTTGTCACCCAGCTGCCAGCAACGGTCGATGACCTCCTGGCAACGGCGTTCCATTTCCGGGTTCTCGCGCTGCACCGAGGCGAAGTCGAGGTCGGCGGAGCTGGCGCCGGTGGCTACCGACGAGGCCGCGCCGCCGCCCAGGCCGATCAGCATGGCTGGGCCGCCGAGCACGATCAGCTTGGCGCCGACAGTGATCTCGCCCTTCTGCACGTGGTCTTCACGGATGTTGCCCATGCCGCCGGCGAGCATGATCGGCTTGTGGTAGCCCCGCACTTCCTCGCCGTGCGGGGTGTTGATGCCCTGCTCGAAGGTACGGAAGTAGCCGGTCAGCGCCGGGCGACCGAATTCGTTGTTGAACGCGGCGCCACCCAGCGGGCCTTCGATCATGATGTCGAGGGCATCGACAATGCGCTCGGGCTTGCCGTACGGCTTTTCCCAAGGCTGCTCGAAGCCGGGGATGCGCAGGTTGGACACAGTGAAACCGGTCAGGCCGGCCTTGGGCTTGGCGCCACGGCCGGTGGCGCCTTCGTCGCGGATTTCGCCGCCGGAGCCGGTGGAGGCGCCGGAGAACGGGGCGATGGCGGTCGGGTGGTTGTGCGTCTCGACCTTCATCAGGATGTGCACCGGCTCCTGCACCGCGCCGTACTGGCGGGTCTCAGGGTTCGGGAAGAAACGCCCGGCCACCGAACCGACGATCACCGAGGCGTTGTCCTTGTAGGCTGACAGCACGCCTTCGTTGTGCATCTGGTAGGTGTTCTTGATCATGCCGAACAGGCTCTTCTCTTGCGCCTGGCCGTCGATGTCCCAGCTGGCGTTGAAGATCTTGTGGCGGCAGTGCTCGGAGTTGGCCTGGGCGAACATCATCAGTTCGATGTCGTTCGGGTTGCGCGCAAGGCCCTGGAAGGCGGCGACCAGGTAGTCGATCTCGTCTTCGGCCAGGGCCAGGCCCAGGTCGATGTTGGCCTGGGCCAGGGCGGCGCGGCCACCGGCCAGGATGTCGACCGAGGTCATCGGCTTGGGCTGGGCGTGGCTGAACAGGTCGGCGGCGTCTTCCAGCTTGCCCAGCACGCGCTGGGTCATGCGGTCGTGCAGCTCGGCGGCGATGGCCTGGGCGTCGGCGTCATTGATGTTGCCGGCGACGTAGTAGGCGATGCCGCGCTCCAGGCGCTGGATCGACTGCAGGCCGCAGTTGTGGGCGATGTCGCTGGCCTTGGATGCCCAGGGCGAGATGGTGCCCAGGCGCGGCACGACCAGGAACAGGCGGCCGCTCGGCTCTTGCACCGGCACGCTCGGGCCGTACTTGAGCAGACGGCCCAGCACCTGCTGCTGGTCGGCGGTCAGCTCGCCGTCGACGTCGGCGAAGTGGGCGAATTCGGCATACAAACCAGTAACAGCGGGGACTTTCTGGCTCAGTTGCTCGAGTAATTTACCGTGGCGAAAGGCAGAAAGGGCAGGAGCGCCGCGCAGGATCAACATCGTCGGGACAGCCTCAGGAAGGGGTGTGCTTAGAGGCCGTGCATTCTAGCCTAATTCGCAGGCTTGCGGCACCCGCTCTACGCCAATGCTGCCGGGCGGTGGAACCGGACTCCGGGGTCAAAAAAACCACCAACTTTCACGCGGTCCATGTAGGAGCGGCCTTGTGTCGCGATGGGCTGCGCAGCAGCCCTAAATTCACTGCTGAGCTGGGAAAACCCTCGGGGGCCGCTGGCGCAGCCCATCGCGACACAAGGCCGCTCCTACAAAGGAATCGAGCCGCTGCTGCACAGAACCCGCTAGCAGACCTGCCAACCATTGTCGAGATATGGCGCCGGCAGTCCTTTGCGTATACTGCACCCTATGTTCGCCCACTCTGCTTTGCGCCAGCGTTGCGCCAAATGGCTCTTCGCAACCGGACTCTTCCTGATGCTCGGTGCCTGTGTTGAAAAACCCAGCACTCTCGAGCGCGTCAAGGAGGATGGCGTATTGCGCGTGATTACCCGCAACAGCCCGGCCACCTATTTCCAGGACCGCAACGGCGAAACCGGTTTCGAATACGAACTGGTCAAGCGCTTCGCCGACGATCTGGGGGTGAAGCTCGAGATCGAGACCGCCGACAACCTCGACCAATTGTTCGACCAGCTGGGCAAGCCCTCCGGCCCCGTGCTGGCCGCCGCCGGCCTGGTCAGCAGCGAGCGCCGCGCCAGCCAGGCGAAGTTCTCCCACCCCTACCTCGAAGTGACCCCGCAGGTCATCTACCGTAACGGTCGCTCGCGCCCGACCGACGCCAAGGGCCTGGTGGGCAAGAAGATCATGGTGCTCAAGGGCAGCAGCCACGCCGACCAGCTGGCCGAACTGAAAAAACAGTACCCAAGGCTCGACTACGAAGAATCCGACGCCGTCGAGGTGGTCGACCTGCTGCGCATGGTCGACGAGGGGCAGATCGACCTTACACTGGTCGACTCCAACGAACTGGCCATGAACCAGGTGTACTTCCCCAACGTGCGCGTGGCCTTCGACCTGGGCGATACCCGCGACCAACGCTGGGCGGTGGCGGCCGGCGAAGACAACAGCCTGCTCAACGAAGTCAACGAGTTCCTCGACAAATCGCAGAAGAACGGCACCTTGCAACGCCTGAAGGACCGCTACTACGGCCATGTCGATGTACTCGGCTATGTCGGCGCCTATACCTTCGCCCAGCACCTGCAGCAACGTCTGCCCAAGTACGAAAAGCACTTCAAGACCAGCTCCAAGGTCGAACAGGTGGACTGGCGACTGCTGGCCGCCATCGGCTACCAGGAATCGATGTGGCAGCCGGAGGTGACCTCCAAGACCGGCGTGCGCGGGCTAATGATGCTTACCCAGCGCACCGCCCAGGCCATGGGCGTGTCCAACCGCCTGGACCCCCGGCAGAGCATCCAGGGCGGCGCCAAGTACTTCATGCTGGTCAAGGACCAGCTCGACGACAGCATCAAGGAACCAGACCGCACCTGGTTCGCCCTGGCGGCCTACAACGTCGGCAGCGGCCACCTGGAAGATGCCCGCACCCTGGCCCGGCGCGAGAAGCTCAACCCCAACAAGTGGCTGGACGTGAAGAAGATGCTGCCACGCTTGTCGCAGAAGCAGTGGTACAGCAAGACCAAGTACGGCTATGCCCGCGGCGGCGAGCCCGTGCATTTCGTGGCCAACATCCGCCGCTACTACGACATCCTCACCTGGGTCACGCAGCCACAGCTCGAAGGCCAGGTGGCCGAGGGCAACCTGCATGTGCCTGCGGTGAACAAGGACAAGCCAGCAGAGCAAGCGGCGCCGATGTGATGCTTACCCGCCCTGGGTAGGAGCGGCCTTGTGCCGCGAAAGGGACGCGTAGCGGCCCCAGGATTTCAGCATTGATGCATGGATCGCCGGGGCCGCTTTGCGGCCCTATCGCGACACAAGGCCGCTCCTACAGGGATCGTGTCAGCTAGGCTTTCGCCCGCCGAGCCTTGAAGAACTCGCTGAGGATCGCGCCGCATTCCTCGGCCAACACTCCGCCCTCGTACATCACCCGATGGTTGAGAAAACCCTGGGTGAAGAACTGCCCCTGGCTTTGCACGATGCCCGCCTTGGGCTCCAGCGCCCCATACACCACCCGCGCCACCCGCGAATGAACGATCAGCCCCGCGCACATGCTGCACGGCTCCAGCGTCACGTACAGGGTGCTGCCCGGCAAGCGGTAGTTGCTGGCGGACTGGGCCGCCGCGCGAATCGCGACCATCTCGGCATGGGCGCTGGGGTCACTGTCGAGGATCGGCCGGTTGAAGCCCTGGCCAAGCACCTCGCCGTGCTGTACCAGCACCGCGCCCACCGGCACCTCGCCCAGGGCCGCGCCCTGGGCAGCCAGTTCGAGGGCCAGGCGCATGAATTCCTGATCGCGGCTGCGATCGATGATCTGCGGGCGCATCAGACCACCGCGATCGCGGCCATCAGGCCGGTTTCCATGTGATCGATGACATGGCAGTGGAACATCCAGGTGCCTGGGTTATCCGCCACCAGCGCCACCTGTGCCCGTTCGTTCTTGCCCAGCAGGTAAGTATCGGTGAACCACGGCTCGACGATCTTGCGGCGATTGGAAGCGATTACCTTGAAACTCATGCCGTGCAAGTGGATTGGGTGCTGGTACTGGGTCATGTTCTTCAGCTCGAAGATGTAGCTCTTGCCCTTGCGCAGCGTGGCGATGGGGCGGTCGGCGCAGGTCTTGTCGGTGATGTCCCAGGCCTGGCCGTTGATCTGCCACAGGCTCGGCGGCTTGCCGTTCTCGGTGTTCACCGAGACCTTGCCGGCCCATTCGAAATTGAAGTTGAGCTTCTCGGCATTCTCCAGGTCCGGCTCGGCGATGGGGTTGGCCGGCAATGCCTTGGGCCAGTCGCCCGGCGCCTCGCTGCTGGCCACCGAACGCAGGGTGCCCAGGCGCACGAAACCATCGCGCAAGGAGATTTCCTCGCCGACCTCGGGGATGCGGATCGCCAGACAGATGCGCATGCCCGGGCCGAGCCAGTAGTCCTCGTCCAACGGGCGCGGGGTGATCGGGTTGCCGTCTAGGGCGTAGATCATCGCCTCGCAGTTGCCCTTGAGGTTTAGGCGGTAGGTCCAGGTGTTGTCCAGGTTCAGCAGACGCACCCGCACCACCTGGCCGGCTGGCAACTCGGTCACCGCCTCGGCCTGGCCGTTGATGGTGATCAGACGCCCGGCGGTGCCGTTGCGCGCGGCTTCACGCGGCACGCTGAAGGGCATCCAGGCGCCCTGCTCGTCGACATGCCAGGTTTTCAGGCTGAGGGTGCGCTCATGGGCGAAGCCGGTGGGCTGGCGCTCCTCGACGATCAGCGGGCCGACCAGGCCGCGCCCCAATTCCTCGGAGCTGCTGACGTGCGGGTGGTACCAGTAGCTGCCGGCGTCCGGCACCCGGAACTTGTAGTCGAAGAACTCACCGGGCTTGACTGGCAGTTGCGAGACATAGGGCACGCCGTCCATTTCCAGCGGCAAGCGGATGCCATGCCAGTGAATGGTGGTTTCCACCGGCAGCTGGTTGATGAAGCGCACCCGCAACCAGGTACCCTGGCGCACTCGCAACTCGGTGCCCGGCGCCGACGGGCCAAAGGCCCAGGCCTCGGTCTTGAAGCCCGGCACCAGTTCGACATCCAAGGGGGCGGCGATCAGTTCGTAGTCGTGCCCGGCGTTGTCATCCTCGACCTTGCCCAGCCAGTAGCGCGCCGCGCCGCCGGCGCCCAGGCCTACCACAACGAGGCCGGTCAGGCCCTTGAGCATTTGTCGACGGGTGAAGGACATCGGTGCGGGTACCTCATTCTGCGCAATCAGTCTGCCAGCAGGCCTGGCAATGAAGGGCGAATACGATACACCTGCATTTGCGAAAGATTAAGTGAAGTCTTGTCGCAGGCGGCGTTCAGAAGAACTCGTCCAGCAACCGATAGAAGCGGTTCTTGCCGGGATCTTCCGGCAGACCATAGGCCGCCAGGAAGGGTTGCACCCATTGCTCGCCCAGGTCGGCGGCGATATCCCGGGTGGCCAGCGCCAGGTCCTGCCAGCGGTCGGCGACGCCCAGGCGGCCGCAATCGATGAAACCGGTGAAGCGCCCGTCCGCGGCCATCAGGTTCGCCAGGCAGGCATCGCCATGGGTCACCACCCGGTCTTCTTCTCTTGGCCGCGCGGCGAGCATTTCGGCGAACACATCGGCGGCGCTGCGCCCCAGGCGCAGCGGATCGAAGTCGTCCTCGTCGACCAGGCCCTCCAGCATCCGCGCCTGGGCCAGGCGTACCCGCGCCGCCAGCGCGTGATCGAACGGGCACTGCCCGACCGGCAAGCGGTGCAACTGGTGTAGCGCTTCGGCCAGCAGCAGCACCGTGGCCCGCGGCGCCTGCGTGGCTGTCGCCTCCAGGCAGCGCCCCGGCACGGCACTCATCAACAGCCAATGCCAGCCACGCTCGGTAGCGACATCGATGATGTGCGGCACAGGCTGGCCCTGCTGCGCCATCCAGCGCAGGCGGCTGATTTCGCCGGGCAGTTCGGCCAGCGCGGTGACGGGCTCGGCCTTGACGAACAGATCAGCGCCAGCCTGCCGGCGGACACGCAGCACGGTTGCGCCCGACTTGCCGAGGGTTTGCGCCTCTAGCGCCAGGATGCCATGGGCTTCGCGCCAGCCTTTGGGAAGGTTGCATTCAGTCATCGTTATCTGTGCTCCAGGCGGGTCTGCCTGGAGTGTGGGCAAAAATGGCCGAGGGATCTGTGAACAATCGTATCGGCGCTGACGCAATGACCTGCTTCATCAGCAAGGCTGGCTCCCACGCGGTCGAGACAGACTATTCATTTACCGGCCAGCAAGCCGTGCAACAGCAGGTCCAGCGCCTCGAGGCTCTGCACCAGGCGCGCATCGCCATCATCCCCTTGGGCGATCCACACCGCGGCTTCGGCCAGGCTGCCATAGATCAGCGCCGCCAGCGCCCGTGGCTCGGCCTGGACCATCACGCCCTCCTCGACCAAGCGCTGCACCACCCGCTGCATCGTCGCCAGGCAGTGCTGGTGCGACGCTTGCGAGGCCCCCCCGAGCACCGCTCGGGCATCGCGCAGCACGATACGCTGGATATCCCGCTCCAACGCCATCTCCAGATAAGCGCGGCAACGCCGGCGAAAACCATCCCAGGCATCGTCGGCGCTGTCGGTGATGCTGTTCAGGCGCTGGTCCACCTCGTCGTCGATCTGCGCCACCACCGCCTCGAGCAAGCCTTGCTTGTCGCCAAAGTGGTGGTACAGCGCGCCACGGGTCAAGCCTGCCCGTGCGGTCAAGTCATCCATCGAGGTGGCGGCATAGCCGTGTTCGCTGAACACCCGGCGCGCCGTGACCAGCAACGTGGCACGGGTGGCTTCCATCTCGGCACGCGTGCGTCGAACCATCCAGCGTCTCCTTTACCTACGAATTATCCGATTGCTTACATTCAGAGCGTATGTATATGATCCATTCATACGCGCTGTACGTATTCTCCCCAACTCCAGCTACCGTGACAAGGGACTGAATCATGAGCACCACCCTGGCCGACCCGACGCCCACTACCCGACATGCCTGGCTCGCCATCGGCGCCGTAGGCCTGGCGACCTTCGCCGTCGTGACCACCGAAATGCTACCGGTGGGGTTGTTGACCCCGATCTCCGAGACCTTCGGCGCCAGCGCCGGCACCGTTGCCCTGAGCTTGACCCTGCCGTCGCTGCTAGCCGCGCTGTTCGCCCCTGTAGTGGTGATTGCCGCCGGCAATGTGGATCGGCGCAGGATCCTGCTCGGCCTGCTTGGCCTGCTTGTCAGCGCCAACCTGGCCACAGCCCTGGCGCCAGGCATTGGCTGGCTGCTGGCGGCGCGGGTACTGGTCGGGTTCTGCATCGGCGGTGTGTGGGCGATCGCCGGCGGCCTGGCCAGCCGCCTGGCACCCAGGCATGCGGTGGGCCTGGCCACGGCCATCATCTTTGGCGGCGTCGCCGCCGCCTCGGTGCTGGGCGTACCACTTGGAGCGCTGCTTGGCGAGCTGGCCGGCTGGCGCTGGGCGTTCGCTGGCATGGCGGTGCTCAGTGCATTGGCGCTGGCACTGTTGGCCGCGGTACTGCCAGCCTTGCCGGTCGCCAGTGCCATCACCCCCCGCCACTTCATCGCGCAATCCGGCAACCGCGCCCTGCAAGCGGGGCTGTTGCTGACACTGTTGCTGGTGAGCGGGCATTTCATGGCGTTCACCTTCGTGCGCCCGCTGCTGTTGTCCATGTCCGGCTTCGATGTGCGCTGGATCGGCGCCTTGCTGTTCGGCTATGGCATCGCCGGCATGGCCGGCAACTTCCTGGCCGGCCTGCTGGCGCCCACACGCCCGGGCATGACCTTGGCGCTCATCGCCCTGGGGCTGCTGTTGGTGCCGCTGCTGTTCCTGGGTATTGGCCAGGCGCCGGGCGGCGGCGGCATTGCCTTGCTGGCCTGGGGCCTGGCCTATGGCGGGGTGTCGGTCGGCTTGATGACCTGGATGATCCAGTCGGCGCCAGACGCGGTGGAAGTAGCCAGCGCCCTGTTCATTGCCGTGTTCAACGTCGGCATTGCCCTGGGGTCGTGGGCTGGCGGTCAAGTCGTGGACAACTTCGCGCTGCAGCCGCTGTTGTGGCTGAGCGTGACGGTGTTCGCCATGGCGCTGCTGCTGGCCCTGGCCCTTGGTGCACGCCGGGACGGCAGGGTCAGCGACTATTGCTCATGAAAACGCAAAAGCCCGCCTGAAGGCGGGCTTTTGCGTTTAGCGAACAGCGACCGAGGTCAAGCGCTCGATCATTCCCACTCGATAGTGGCCGGCGGTTTGCTCGACACGTCGTAGGTGACGCGGGAAATACCGTCGATTTCGTTGATGATGCGGCCGCTGACGGTTTCCAGCAGCTCGTACGGCAGGTGCGCCCAACGAGCGGTCATGAAGTCCACTGTCTCGACGGCACGCAGGGCCACGACCCAGGCGTAGCGACGGCCGTCGCCGACGACGCCGACCGACTTGACCGGCTGGAACACCACGAACGCCTGGCTGGTCTTGTGGTACCAGTCGGCCTTGCGCAGCTCCTCGATGAAGATATGGTCGGCGCGACGCAGGATGTCGGCGTATTCCTTCTTCACTTCACCGAGGATGCGCACGCCCAGGCCTGGGCCCGGGAACGGGTGGCGGTAGACCATGTCGTACGGCAGACCCAGCTCCAGGCCGATCTTGCGCACTTCGTCCTTGAACAGCTCACGCAGTGGCTCGACCAGCTTGAGGTTCATTTCCTCCGGCAGGCCACCGACGTTGTGGTGCGACTTGATCACGTGGGCCTTGCCGCTCTTGGCGCCGGCCGACTCGATCACGTCGGGGTAGATGGTGCCCTGGGCGAGGAACTGGATGTTTTCCAGCTTGCTGGCCTCGGCATCGAACACGTCGATGAAGGTGCGGCCGATGATCTTGCGCTTCTTCTCAGGGTCCGCTTCGCCGGCCAGGTTGTCGAGGAACTGCTTCTCGGCATCGGCGCGAATCACCTTGACGCCCATGTTCTCCTTGAACATGGCCATCACCTGGTCGCCTTCGTGCAGGCGCAGCAGGCCGTTGTCGACGAACACGCAGGTCAGCTGGTCGCCGATGGCGCGATGCAGCAGCGCGGCAACCACCGAGCTGTCGACACCGCCGGACAGACCCAGCAGGACGTTGGCCGAACCCACCTGGGCGCGTACCTGGGCAATGGCGTCCTCGACGATGTTCGAGGCGGTCCACAGGGCTTCACAGCCGCAGATGTCCTGGACGAAACGCGACAGGATGCGACCGCCCTGCTTGGTGTGGGTCACTTCCGGGTGGAACTGCACGCCGTAGTAGCCCAGGGCGTCGTCGAACATGCCGGCGATCGGGCAGCTCGGGGTGCTGGCCAGCACGTGGAAGTTGCCTGGCATCTGGGTGACCTTGTCGCCGTGGCTCATCCACACGTCCAGGCCCAGCACGCCGTCGTCGTCGACATGGTCTTCGATGCCGTCGAGCAGGCGGCTCTTGCCAACCACGTCAACACGAGCGTAACCGAACTCGCGCAGGTCGGAACCTTCGACCTTGCCGCCCATCTGTTCGGCCATGGTCTGCATGCCGTAGCAGATGCCCAGCACGGGCACCTTCAGGTCGAACACCGCCTGCGGCGCGCGCGGGCTGTTGGCTTCGTGGACCGACTCGGGGCCGCCAGCCAGGATGATGCCGCGCGGGTTGAATTCGCGGATCGCTTCATCGTCCATGTCGAACGGGTGCAGTTCGCAGTACACGCCGATCTCGCGCACGCGGCGGGCGATCAGCTGGGTGTATTGGGAACCGAAATCGAGGATCAGGATGCGGTGAGCGTGAATGTCGAGGGCCATGACTCAATCTCGTCAGTGGAAATCGGAAACGACGCGGGGCTGTGTATGACAGCCCCGTTCGGTAATTGCTGGAAGCCTCAGCCTACGCGGTAGTTAGGGGCTTCTTTGGTGATCTGTACATCATGCACATGGGACTCGGCCATGCCAGCGCCGGTGATACGCACGAACTCCGGCTTGGTACGCATCTCTTCGATGGTCGCGCTGCCGGTGTAGCCCATGGACGAACGCAGGCCGCCCATCAGTTGGTGGATGATCGCGGCCAGAGCGCCTTTGTACGGCACGCGGCCTTCGATACCCTCAGGAACAAGCTTCTCGGCGCCGGCCGAGGAGTCCTGGAAGTAACGGTCGGACGAGCCTTGCGCCTGCGCCATGGCGCCCAGCGAGCCCATGCCGCGGTAGGCCTTGTAGGAACGGCCCTGGAACAGTTCGACTTCGCCCGGCGCTTCTTCGGTACCGGCGAACATCGAACCCATCATCACGCAGGAAGCACCGGCGACGATGGCCTTGGACAGGTCACCGGAGAAACGGATACCGCCGTCGGCGATCAGCGGCACGCCAGTGCCTTCCAATGCCGCGGCGACGTTGGCGATGGCGCTGATCTGCGGCACGCCGACACCGGCGACGATACGGGTGGTGCAGATCGAGCCTGGGCCGATACCGACCTTGACCGCGTCGGCGCCCGCTTCGGCCAGGGCCTTGGCGGCGGCACCGGTGGCGATGTTGCCGCCGATCACCTGCACTTGCGGGTAGGTCTCTTTCACCCAGCGAACGCGATCGATCACGCCTTTGGAGTGACCGTGGGCGGTGTCGACCACCACCACGTCAACGCCGGCGGCAACCAGGGCGGCAACGCGCTCGCCGGTGTCCTTGCCGGTGCCGACCGCGGCGCCGACGCGCAGGCGACCCTGGTCGTCCTTGCTGGCCAGCGGGTAGGCCTTGGCCTTCTCGATGTCCTTGACGGTCATCATGCCCTTGAGGGCGAACTTGTCGTCGACGATCAGGACTTTTTCCAGGCGGTGCTTGTGCAGCAGCTCGCGGACTTCGTTCTTGTCGGCGCCTTCGCGGACGGTGACCAGACGCTCTTTGGGGGTCATCACGTCGCGGACCTTGGCGTCCAGGCGGGTTTCGAAGCGCACGTCACGGGAGGTGACGATGCCGACCAGGTCGCCGTTCTCCAGTACAGGAACACCGGAGATGTTGTTCAGGCGGGTCAGGTCGAACAGGTCGCGCACGGTGGCGTCGGCCTCGATGGTGATCGGGTCCTTGACCACGCCAGCCTCGAACTTCTTGACCTTGCGTACTTCGCCGGCCTGCTGCTCGATGGTCATGTTCTTGTGGATGATGCCGATGCCGCCTTCCTGGGCCATGGCGATGGCCAGGCGCGCTTCGGTCACGGTATCCATGGCGGCGGAAACCAGGGGAATGTTCAGCTCGATGCCACGAGTCAAACGGGTCTTGAGACTGACTTCATTGGGCAGTACCTCGGAGTAGCCAGGTACAAGGAGGATATCGTCGAAGGTCAGGGCTTCTTGGCTGATACGCAGCATCGCGGGGGCTCCCGGGAGGGAAAAATGGAAGCGCGCCATTATACCCATCCATGGCGCGCCGCTCAATGCAAAAAAGGGGCCTTCGGTCAGCCTTGCGGCAGTTTTACCTGCACCACCGCCACTGGCTGATCCAGCCAGTCGGCGAAGCTGTCGAGGAAGGCCTGGGTAAACCCGGCCTCGCCCCAGTTATTGAAGATGAACCCCAGGTTGGAAAAGGCACACGGCTGCAGGTACAGAAAACCATTGATGTCGTCTTCGAAGCCGCACAGCGGGCAAGTGAAGTTGTCGCTCACCCCAGGCATCCACTCTTCCAGGCTCTCGAACAGCGGCTCGCCGACCTCGCGCCGGCACTCCGGGCAACCGGCTTCTTCGAGAAAACCGTCGGTGGGGGTGTAGATGCAGCGCTTGAGCATCACTTCCAGGCCGTTGACCTGCTCGCCAAGCGGCAGCTTCTCGGGGTGCAGCGCGATCTTGCGCGCCCCTGCGGCCAGGGCATGGCCCATGCGGTTGCCGGTACGGCCACAGGTGCTCAGTTGTTCCTCGACGATCTTCTCACGCACCAGCCAACGCAAAATGGCGCGGGCGCGGGCTTCGTGCACCGGCACGGTGGACAGCTTGGGGACGATGATGCTCTGGGTATTCATGCTTGAGGCGGGCCTGCGAACTGCGGTAATGGCGCAATTCTAGCGCCTGCTCAGGCGCTCAGGTAGCGACCGATAAGCGCCAGGCCGCTAGCCAGCACCAACCAGGTGACCAGGCGGATGAAGGCCTCGCGGGACAGTTTCAAGGTCAGCCGTCGCCCCAGCCAGGTGCCGACGAACATCACCGGCAGCAGGCAGGCGGCAAGCAGCAGCAGGCTGGTATCGGCATACACCCCGGCGATCAGGAACAGCGACAGGCGTACCACCGTGCTGCAGCTGATCAGCGCGACCTGGGTCGCGCGCACCTGTTCCTTGGCCTCCAGGCGGGCACTGAGGTAGATCGCGTAGAGGAATCCACCACTGCCGAACAAGGCGCCGAACAATCCGCCCACCGTGCCCATGGGCACCGCCCAGGCGCCCGACAGACTAGCCGGGCGGACCTTGACCGCCAGGCCATAGACCGCATAGGCGGTCACGAAGATGCCCATCAGCAACAGCAACACATCGGACTTGAGCCGCAGCAGGAACACCACGCCCAGGGTGCAACCCACGGCCATGAACGGCAGCAGGCGCAGCAACTCGCCGCGCACCACATCGCGTCGCGACGGCAGCAGGTTGCCGAAGGCAGCGACGAAATCCAGCAGTACCAGCAGCGGAATGATCCGTGACAACGGCATGAAGTGGATCAGCACGGGGCCGGCGACCAGCGCGGTGCCGAAGCCGGCAATGCCGAAGACTATATAGGCCACCCCCACTCCCAGCAGGATGGGCAGCCAGTCGAACGTGGATAACGACAGTTGAGCAAGCATCGCGGCAGTTCCCTTGAAGACAACTGAAGGTTAGCCAGTGACGAGCCATGCCGACTAATATGCCTTTTCGCCATGAGCCATCTTGAAAAGGCATGACATGACTTCGATCCGCCAGCTGCGCTACTTCGTCGAAATCGCCGAGACCGGTAGTTTCAGCGCCGCCGCCGAGCGGCTGTACATTGCCCAGTCGGCCCTCAGCCGGCAGATCAAGGAGCTTGAGCTTCACCTGGGCACCGTCCTGTTCGAACGCACTGCCCGCCTGCCACGGCTGACCGTCGCTGGGCAGGCCTTTCTCGAGCGCGCCCGCCATCTGCTGGCCGACCTGGACAAGGCCGAGCGCCTGGCCCGGGAAATCGGCCAGGGCCTGCGCGGCAGCCTGCGCCTGAACCACTCCAGCACCGTGCCGCTGACCGGCCATTTGCTGCAGCGCCTCGGCGGCTACCTCGAGGACAATCCCGGCGTTTCCCTGGAGATCGCCCAGCAATCGTCGGAGGCGCAACTGGAGGACATCGCCGAAGGCCGCCTGGAGATCGGCCTGCTGCGCCTGCCGGTGCTACGCCAGCATGAGGGCGTGGAGTTGCATGCGCTGTTCGACGAACCCCTGCTGCTGGCAGTAGCGGCGGGCCACCCACTGGCCACGGCAAGTAGTGTGCGGCTGGGCCAACTGCGCGAGGAACGCTTCATTTCCATCCCCCATCGCCAGCGCGGCGGCCTGAGCTACCTGTCGGCGTCGCTGTGCATGAATGCGGGTTTTTTTCCGCAGGCAGCTCAGGTGGTATCGCGCAAGACCACGCAACTGCAATTGATCCAGGCCGGGTTCGGGGTGGCGTTGTTGCCGGCGAGCATGCGCGAGATCGCCCCACCGACGCTGCGTTTCGTGCCGCTGGACGAGGCGTGCCAAAGTACCGTGGCGCTGGCTTGCCGGCGCGATGCCGGCGAGCTGGTGCGCCAGTTCGTGGCGATCATGCAAGGCTGAAGGCCTTATCGCGGGTCAAGCCCGCGATAGAGGCCGGCACAGACAACCAGGCCTTCGCTCCTTTATGATGCCCGCCATGATCAGAGACCCTTTCGAACGACTCGGCCTGGACCGCGAGGTCCTCACCGTCAGCCAGCTCAACGGCCGCGCCCGCGTGCTGCTCGAGGACGTGTTCCGCAGCGTCTGGGTGGAAGGCGAGATTTCCAACCTCGCCCGCCCGGCCTCCGGCCACATGTACTTCACCCTCAAGGACAGCGGCGCGCAGATCCGTTGCGCGCTGTTCCGGCAGAACGCCGCCCGGGTACGCCAGGCCCTGCGTGACGGCCTGGCGGTACGGGTGCGCGGCAAGGTCTCGCTGTTCGAAGGGCGTGGCGACTACCAACTGATCCTCGATACGGTCGAGCCGGCCGGCGACGGTGCCCTGCGCCTGGCGTTCGAGGCGCTGAAGGAAAAGCTCGGCGCCGAGGGGCTGTTCAGCACCGAACGCAAGAAGCCGCTACCGGCGCACCCGCAACGCATCGGCATCATCACCTCGCCCACCGGCGCGGTGATCCGCGACATCATCAGCGTGTTCGGCCGCCGTGCGCCGCAGGTCGAGTTGAACCTGATTCCCACCGCGGTACAGGGCCGCGAAGCGATCAACCAAATCGTCCGCGCCCTGCAGATGGCCGACCGACAAGGCTTCGACGCGCTGATCCTGGCCCGTGGTGGCGGTTCGCTGGAAGACCTCTGGTGCTTCAACGAAGAGGCCGTGGCCCGCGCCGTGGCCGCCTGCGTCACGCCCATCGTCAGCGCCGTGGGCCATGAGACCGACGTGTCGATCAGCGATTTCGTCGCCGATGTGCGCGCACCCACGCCGTCCGCCGCCGCCGAGCTGCTCGCCCCCGACAGCAGCGGCCTGCAACAGCGCCTTGACGGCCTGCAACGGCGCCTGCTGCTGCGCATGCAGAACCGCCTGGCCCACGACCGTCTGCGCGTGGATGGCCTGGCCCGGCGTCTGCGCCACCCGGGCGAGCGCCTGCGCCAGCAGGCCCAGCGCCTGGACGACCTGGACATGCGCCTGCGCCGCGCCTTCATGCTCGACATGAACCACCGCCAGCAACGCCTTGGCCGCCTCGACATGCGCCTGGCCGCGCAGCATCCGGGGCGTAACCTGAAGCTGCTCAAGCAGCGCCTGGACAGCCTTGCCGAGCGCCTGCCGCGGGCCATGCGAGACCTGCTCAAGGACCGCCGCCAACGCTTCCAGGCGCAGCTGCAGACGCTGCAGGTGGTCAGCCCCCTGGCCACCCTCGCCCGCGGCTACAGCATCCTCCTGGATGAACGCGGCCAGGCCATCCGCAGCGCCGCGCAGACCCACAACGGCCAACGCCTGACCGCTCGCCTCAACGAAGGCGAGCTCAAGGTGCGGGTCGAGGACAACCACCAGACCCCGGTCACCCTCTCGCTACTGGACTGACACATGCCCCGCCTGTTCGCGCCCTTGCTTGCCCTCGCCCTGCTGCTGCCAGTCACCGCTGCCCAGGCCAGCTACATCACCCGCACCCTGAACAAACCGGTGCCCGGCGGCGTTGCGGTGGTCGACCTGGGGCCGGCCGCCAGCGCTCCATCGGCGCGCTTCGACGGCAAGCCGGTGCTGGTGGTCAACGAGCAGGGCAACTGGCTGGCGATCGTCGGCATCCCGCTGACGCAAAAGCCCGGCAATGCCGTGCTGACCCAAGGCGGACGCAGCATTGCCTTCAGTGTCGCCAGCAAGAAGTACCCCGAGCAGCACATCACCTTGAAGAACAAACGCCAGGTCAACCCTGAACCGCAGGACCTCAAGCGCATCGACCGCGAACTGGCCGAGCAGATCAAGGCCTACCGCAGTTTCAGCCCTGTGCTTCCGAGCAACCTGATCCTCGACAAGCCGGTCAACGGCCCGCTGTCGAGCAAGTTCGGCGTGCGCCGCTTCTTCAATGGCGAGGAGCGCAACCCGCATGCCGGCCTGGACTTCGCCGTGCCCGCCGGCACGCCGATCAAGACCCCGGCCAATGGCAAGGTGATCCTGGTGGGCGACTACTTCTTCAATGGCCGCACGGTGTTCGTCGACCATGGGCAAGGCTTCATCAGCATGTTCTGCCACATGTCCAAGATCGACGTGAAGCCGGGCCAGGCGCTGCGCCGTGGCGAGGTGGTGGGCCGTGTAGGTTCGACCGGTCGGGCCACCGGGCCGCACATGCACTGGAACGTCAGCCTCAACGATGCGCGGGTGGACCCGGCGATCTTCATTGGCGCGTTCCAGCCCTGAAATCGCAATCGCGGGGGCCCGCTCCCACGCAGCCAACGGTGGCCCCGCGATTTGCGCAATGAAAAAACTTAAAGCAAGAAAATATCAACAAACCAAAATCAATGGACATAAAAAATCAGTAAACTCGTTTTTTTAAGCATTTCTATCAATTTTTCCGCACTGCTTGCCATCCCCCAACCCACTGGTTAGGGTTGAGCACATGAACATCTTCAGCACCCTCCTCCAACAACACCGCAGCCTCTGCCTGGTCAGCGCCCGACTACCAGGGTGAATCGCGTCGCCTCGCCTTTTCATCTCGTACACGTTCGGCAGGCCCGATCACGGCCGCACATAAAAGGAATGCTTGCATGACCATGCTCAAAGATCCCTCGAAGAAGTACCGCGCCTTCCCGACCATCGACCTGCCCGACCGTACCTGGCCGTCGAAGACCATCACCCAGGCGCCGATCTGGTGCAGTTCCGACCTGCGTGATGGCAACCAGTCGCTGATCGAGCCGATGGATGCCGAGAAGAAGCTGCGTTTCTGGAAGACCCTGGTGCAAGTAGGCGTGAAGGAAATCGAAGCGTCGTTCCCGTCCGCATCGCAGACCGACTTCGACTTCGTGCGCACCCTGATCGAAGACGGCCACATTCCGGACGACACCACCATCCAGGTGCTCACCCAGGCCCGTGAAGACCTGATCGCCCGCACCTTCGAATCCCTGCGCGGCGCCAAGAAGGCCATCGTCCACCTGTACAACGCCACCTGCCCGTCGTTCCGCCGCATCGTCTTCAACCAGGACAAGCAGGGCGTCAAGGACATCGCGGTCAACGCCGCCAAATTGTTCGTCAAGTACGCCGCGCAGCAGCCGCAAACCCAGTGGACGTTCCAGTACTCGCCTGAAACCTTCAGCGCCACCGAACTGGAATTCGCCAAGGAGGTGTGCGACGCGGTGATCGAGGTGTGGAATCCAACCCCCGAGCACAAGATCATCCTCAACCTGCCGGCCACCGTCGAAGTCGCCACGCCGAACGTCTACGCCGACCAGATCGAGTGGTTCTGCCGCAACATCAACCGCCGTGACAGCGTGATCATCAGCCTGCACACCCACAACGACCGTGGCACCGGCGTCGCCGCCACCGAGCTGGGCCTGATGGCCGGCGCCGACCGTGCCGAAGGCTGCCTGTTCGGCAATGGCGAGCGTACCGGCAACGTCGACCTGGTGACCCTGGCGCTGAACCTCTACACCCAGGGCATCGACCCGCAACTGGACTTCTCCGATATCGACGGCGTGCGCAAGGTCGTCGAGGAGTGCAACCAGCTGCCGGTGCACCCACGTCACCCGTACGTCGGCGACCTGGTCCACACCGCCTTCTCCGGCTCGCACCAGGACGCCATTCGCAAGGGCTTCGCCAAGCAGCAGGACGGCGAACTGTGGGAAGTACCATACCTGCCGATCGACCCGGCCGACATCGGCCGCAGCTACGAGGCGGTGATCCGCGTCAACAGCCAGTCGGGCAAGGGCGGCATCACCTACCTGCTCGAGCAGGAGTACGGCATCAGCCTGCCGCGCCGCATGCAGATCGAGTTCAGCCAGGTGGTCCAGGGTGAGACCGACCGTCTCGGACTGGAAATGACCGCCGAGCAGATCTACAAGCTGTTGCAGAAGGAATACCTGCAAGCCAACGCGCCGTACGCACTGGTCAGCCACCGCCTGCAGGAAGAGAACGGCAGCAGCCACGTGCAAGTGGAAGTCTCCGGTGAAGGCGAAACCACCCTGCACTGGCACGGCAAGGGCAACGGCGCCCTGGAGGCGCTGGTCGCCGGCTTGCCGGTCAACGTCGAGATCATGGACTATAACGAACACGCCATCGGTGCCGGCACCAACGCCAAGGCCGCGGCCTATATCGAGCTGCGCGTGGCCGGTGGTCGTCCGGTGCACGGCGTGGGTATCGACGAGAACATCACCACTGCCAGCTTCAAGGCACTGTTCAGCGCGCTGAACCGCTCGCTGAGCCAGCAGCAGGCCAAGGCGGCGTAAGCCATCGCAGAAAAGCAAAGCCCGCATCCTTGATGCGGGCTTTTTTGCCTGTGGCAGGGCACTGCATACCCGTGTAGGAGCGGCCTTGTGTCGCGAAAGGGCCGCAACGCGGCCCCCAGGATATCAGCGTTCATGCAAAGATCGCTGGGGCCGCTTGGCGGCCCTTTCGCGACACAAGGCCGCTCCTACAGGCGAAAAAAAGGGGCGCCGACCAAGCGCCCCATAACCGTGTAGCACACAACGAAATCTGTCAGTCCAGCAACGCCATCGCCTCGGCGCTGCACGCCTCGATCCGCGCCCAGTCGCCGTTCTTGATCCAGCTGCTGTCGAGCATCCAGGTGCCGCCCACGCACATCACATTGGGCAGGGCCATGTAGTTGCGCACGTTGGCCGGGTTGACCCCACCGGTGGGGCAAAAGCGAATGTCGCCGAACGGGCCGCCGAACGCCTTGATAGCCGCCACGCCGCCGCTGATTTCCGCTGGGAACAATTTGAAGCGGCGGTAGCCCAGGGCATACCCCAGCATGATTTCCGATGGCGTGCTGATACCGGGCAGCAGTGGAATGTCGCTTTCCACACCCGCCTGGAGAACGTCCGGAGTGATGCCCGGGGTAACGACGAACTGCGCGCCCGCCGCCTCGACGGCCGCGAACATGCCGCGGTCGAGCACGGTACCGGCACCGACGCACAGCTCCGGTCGCTGTTCACGCAGCACCTGGATGGCCTTCAGGCCGTGCTGCGAGCGCAGGGTCACTTCCAGGGTGCGGATGCCGCCAGCGGCCAACGCGTCGGCCAGGGGCAGGATGTCTTCCTCACGGGCGATGGTGATCACCGGCAGGATGCGCGCCTTGTTGCAGATCGCGTCGATGCGTTCGGCTTTCTCGGCCATCGAGAGCAAAGGCTGGGGGCGTTCGAGGGTGGTCATGACAATGGGTCCTTGGCTCATGGGCACCAGTAGATGTCCAGGGGGTCGTGAAGAAAGGCGCGAATCGGCATTTCGGTTGGGTCTTCTGCCGCCAGCGCGGTGCGCAGGGTGGCGAGCTTGCCCGCGCCCTGCACCGACAACAGGGTCAGGCCGGCAGTGGCCAGCAGTGCGCGGGTCATGCTCAGGCGCTGGTGCGGCACGCTGGGCGCCAGCATCGGCAGGCAGCGGCGTTCGCCGACCTTGGCCAGGCCCTGGCGCAGGTTGGGGCTGGCCGGGAACAGCGAGGCGGTATGGCCATCGTCGCCCATGCCCAGCACCAGCACGTCGATCGGCGGCAGGTCGGCCAAAACCTGTTCAGCTTGCTCGGCAGCGGCTTCGAGGGTGGCAGCGGATTGGTAGAGCCCAATAAAACGGGCCTTGGCCGCCGGCCCCTTGAACAGGTGGCGGGCCAGCAGGCCGGCGTTGCTGTCGTCGTGCGCCACCGGCACCCAACGCTCGTCGGCCAGGCTCACGGTGACCCGGGCCCAGTCCAGCACCTCGCCGGCCAGCTTCTCGAGAAACGGCACCGGGCTACGCCCGCCAGACAGCACCAGGCAGGCCTGCCCCTTGCTGGCGATCGCCTGGCGCAAGCGCTCGGCCACATCATGGGCCTGGGTCGCCGCCAAGGTTTTCGGATCGGCAAGCTGATGGACCTTCACGGTCGCAGGCAGTTGCAGTTCAGATATCGCCATACCAGGCCCTCCCATCGCGGGTAATCAGTGCAATCGAGCTCATCGGCCCCCAGGAACCGGCCGCATAGGGCTTGGGGGCGTCGCCGGTGTGCTTCCAGCCAGCGATCAGCTGGTCGCACCACTTCCAGGCGTACTCGATCTCGTCCTTGCGCACGAACAGATTCTGGTTGCCGCGCATCACTTCCAGCAGCAAGCGTTCGTAGGCATCCGGAATCCGCGCGCTGCGCCAGGTGTCGGAAAAATTCAGCTGCAGCGGGCCGCTACGCAGTTGCATGCCCTTGTCCAGGCCCTGCTCCTTGGTCATCACCCGCAGCGAGATGCCTTCGTCCGGTTGCAGGCGGATGATCAGCTTGTTGCCGATCTGCAAACGCTGTTCCGGGGCGAAGATGTAGTGCGGGGTTTCCTTGAAGTGGATGACGATCTGCGACAGCTTCTGCGGCATGCGCTTGCCGGTACGCAGGTAGAACGGCACGCCCGACCAGCGCCAGTTGCGGATATCGGCACGCAGGGCGACGAAGGTCTCGGTGTCGCTCTGGGCGTTGGCGTTGTCCTCTTCGAGGTATCCCGGCACCGGCTTGCCGTCGCTGAAACCGGCGATGTACTGGCCGCGCACCACATGGGTGCTCAGACCCTCGCCGGTGATCGGCGCCAGTGCCTTGAGCACCTTGACCTTCTCATCGCGGATACTGTCGGCCGAGAGATCGCTGGGCGGGTCCATGGCGATCAGGCACAGCAGCTGCAACAGGTGGTTCTGGATCATGTCGCGCAACTGGCCGGCCTTGTCGAAGTAGCCCCAGCGGCCCTCGATGCCGACCTTCTCGGCGACGGTGATCTCCACGTGGGAGATGGAGTTCTGGTTCCACTGGGTTTCGAACAGGCTGTTGGCGAAGCGCAGGGCGATCAGGTTCTGCACCGTCTCCTTGCCCAGGTAGTGGTCGATGCGGTACACGCGGTTCTCGGGGAAGAAGCGCGCCACGGCATCGTTGACCCGGCGCGAAGATTCCAGGTCGTGGCCGATGGGTTTCTCCAGCACTACCCGGGTGCGCGGCGCCAGGCCTGCACGGTCGAGGTTTTCGCATATGGCGCCATAGACTGCCGCCGCCGTGGCGAAATAGGCAATCAGTGGCTGATCGCTCGGCGCCTGTGCGGCCAGGGCCTGGTAGCCCTCGGGCTCGACGAAGTCCAGGTGCAGATAGCTCAGGCGCCCGAGGAAGCGGCCCAGGGAGGCAGCGTCGATTTCCGCCTCCGGCACATGCAGGCGCAAATGGGCCTCGATGTTGTCCAGGTGCGCCTGTGCGCTACCGGCTTCGCGGGCCAAGGCCAACAGACGAGTGTCCGGGTGCAGCAGGTCGGCACGGTCGAGCTGGTAGAGCGCAGGAAACAGCTTGCGCAATGCCAGGTCGCCGAGGGCGCCAAAAAGGGCAAAGGTGCAAGGTTCGACACTGATCGCTGCCATGATGTTGGTTCTTTTATAAAGTTGAGCTAGGAATACCGCTTTCAATCCTGCTTTTCAAGGGTCAATGTAGTAAAAACCACAACATTAGTAACAACCATTACAGACAAGTGGTGTGACAATCTTACCGACAGTAGGATACACAGCATCGCAAAAAGCTTGCTTCCCGACCCAAGGACCCACCATGGACCGCGTGCGCAACCTCCTGGAACAGATCCAGGGCCGCCTCGACGAGCTGAACAAGGCCGAGCGCAAAGTCGCCGAAGTCATCCTGCTCAACCCGCAACAGGCCACCCGCTTCAGCATCGCCGCCCTGGCCCAGGCCGCCAAGGTCAGCGAACCGACCGTCAACCGCTTCTGCCGCTCGTTCGGCGTCAGCGGCTACCCCGAGCTCAAGCTGCAACTGGCGCAAAGCCTGGCCAGCGGCGCCGCCTACGTCAGCCGCGCGGTGGAGGCCGACGACGACCCGGCGGCCTATACCCAGAAGATCTTCGGCAGCGCCATCGCCTCGCTGGACAGCGCCTGCCAGGCGCTCGACCCGCAACAGGTCAGCCGCGCCGTGGACATGATGATCCAGGCCCGGCAGATCCACTTTTTCGGCCTCGGCGCCTCGGCCCCGGTGGCCCTGGACGCCCAGCACAAGTTCTTCCGCTTCAACCTGGCGGTGACGGCCCATGCCGATGTGCTGATGCAGCGCATGCTGGCCTCGGTGGCGCATACCGGTGATCTGTTCGTGATCATCTCCTACACCGGGCGCACCCGCGAGCTGGTCGAGGTGGCGCGCCTGGCACGGGAGAACGGCGCCTCGGTACTCGGCATCACCGCCGCCGGCTCGCCGCTGGCCCAGGCCTGCAGCTTGAGCCTGTTCCTGCCGCTGCCCGAAGACACCGACATCTACATGCCGATGACCTCGCGGATCATCCAGCTCACCGTGCTCGATGTGCTGGCCACCGGCATGACCCTGCGCCGCGGCGTGGACTTCCAGCCGCACCTGCGCAAGATCAAGGAAAGCCTCAACGCCAGCCGCTATCCGGTCGCCGACGACGACCTCAGCTGAGCCGGTGCGCCTGCAAGCGCAGGTGTGCCCGCTCGCCCGGGGCCAGGCTGAGGCCCTCATCGCTGCCACTGGCGACCTCGACGCAGACGAACCCCTGGCACTCGCGCCCGCTCACGCCCATCAATGGCCGGTTGCCCGGGTGCCAGACCACGGTGTCGTCGCTGTCTCCGGTATCGATGCACAGCTCACGCTGCCAGGCCGGATCCTGCAACTGCACCCGCGGCGTGCCCGGGTAGACCTTCTGGCAGCCGCCCTTGAGCGTCAGCGCGCCATCTTCGCGGCAGGCCTGCCGATTGAGGCGATCATAGCCGTCGATGTCCTCGAGCCCAGACAGCGCTATCTTCGACACGTCGCTGATGCGCCAATAGGCCAGTAGCGCATGGCTCAGCTGACAGGGCTCGCTGTCCTGGTGCTCGGTGCAGAGGCTCAGTTCCATGCTCGCGCCCAGGCGGGCGTGCAAGTCGACCTGCCAGTCGCACAGGTCCAGGCGCCAGGTCAGGCTCACGCCCTCCTCATCCTCGCGGCTGTCGACCAGCTTCCAGTCCAGAAGCCGCGCCCAACCGTGGGCCGGCCACAGGTCCTCGCTGGGATGGCGACCGTACCAGGGCCAGCATACCGGCACGCCGCCACGTATGGCGCCAACCTGCGGCCATTGCTCGGCGCACCACAGCCAGGGCTTTTCACCGGCCGGCTGGAAATGCAGCAACTGCCCGCCCTGGCGGCTGAACACCGCCTGGCAACGGGGATGATCGATGATCAGGACATCGCGCTGCTGGTAACGCTCCCACTCGAAGGTTGGCCGGGGCCTTTGCCCAGTGAAGAAGCGATGTAGCGGATGTTCAGGCATGGTTCCAAGCTCTTTTGTTGTTCGAGATAGCGCTGTCTTGGCCTGGTCCCACTCACCACTGCTGACCAGTGGTGAGTGGGAGGCCAAATGGATGGCGTAAATTTACAACAATTTTTCTCAGAATGACGACTGAATCTTCAAGCCCGCGACCAGCGCGTTGTCCACCTCGTCGACCCCGCCTGGGCTCTTGATGTACTGCAGGTTGGGGCGCACGGTCAGCCAGTTGGTGACATGGAAGCCGTAGTAGAGCTCGGCGTTGTATTCAGTGCGTTGCAGCGGCACGAAGCCTGGGTTGTCGTAGTCGTTGATGCCGGACTGGGCGTTGAGCAGTTCGGCACGCTTCTTCACGTCGTCGTTGACGTGGATACGGGCGATGCCGAAACCGATGTCGTCCTTGGGCCGGGCATCGAAGGCGCCCTTGTAGACCAGGCCGACCTGCTGGTAGTTGTCGACCACGTTGGTGGCCTTGTCGTGCACGGTGAAGTTGGCGAACAGGCTCAGGCCGCGGTTGACGTCGCCGGCCTGGGCGGTGACTTGCTGCTGCGCCACCACCCACCAGCCATGCTTGCTGGAGCGCGACTTGAACGCCGCTCCGGTCAGCGCCTGCGGGTTGCCGTTGACGTCGTCGTACACGTCGTCGGCCTTGGCGGTGCTGTAGTAGTAACCCAAGCGGTACTCGCCGGGCAGACCGTTGACCTTGGGCGACCACACCGCCTCCACCGGCAGGATCGCGCCCTTGGTGCCGCTACCGCTGAGCTTGAAGCCGTTGCCGGTCTCCAGGTTCGACGGGTTCTGCTCGAAGGCGCCGACCTGGACGAAGAATTCCGGGGTGATGTTGTACTTGACCCGCAGCGCCCACTGGCTGACCGGCCAGTTGTACCAGATGCCGCCAACCCAGTTGCCTACCTGCGAGCCGCAGAACGCCAGGTTCTGGAAGTCGCAGGGGAAGCTGTTGAAGTCCTCGCCCTCGCCGAAGCGGCCGAATTTCACATCCAGGGCCCCATCGAAGTACTTCTGCTTGATCCACATCTGGGTCAGGCGCCAGGTCTGGCCACGGCCCCAGACCTCTTGCACCGAGCTGAACTGCCCGGCACGTGGGTCGCTGATGCGGTCGTTGGACAGGTTGCGGCCGCTACGTTCGGTGATTGCCAGCTTGAACTCGGTGTCCTTCCAGCCGAAGATCTTCTCCAGGTCCAGGTGCGCGCCCAGGGCGAACTGGTCGCTGTAGCGGGCTGTCTTGTCATCGTTGTAGCCGCCGTGCAGATTGCCAGCCACCTCCCCCACATAGTCGAGGGTGAAGTCGTAGCCCTTCTCCAGCAGCTCGGTGCGGGTGCCGCCCCAGTCGCCGGTCATCCATTTGGACTCCGACGAGAAAGCCTCGGCGGCCTGGGCCCCGCTGCTACCGACCACCGCCAGCAGCGCCAGCGAGCCCAGGGTTGTGATGCGATTGCGCTGTTCCATCCCTTAACGTCCTCTTTTCTTGTTATGCATTGTTGTAGACGATTCAACGGCCCTTGAAGCGAGCCACGTTGTCCTTCACCGCATTGTCATCGGCCCTCAGATCCAGGCGTTCGCCACTGGCTGCGTCGAACAGCAGCACCCGTGCCGGGTCAAATTGCAGGTTGAGGCTGTCACCGACCTGGCATGCCACATCGGGCGCCAGGCGACAGCAGACCTTGGTCTGGTTGAGGGTGACGAACACCAGCAGGTCCGGCCCGGTGGGCTCGGTAACCTGCACCTCGGCGCGGATACCCGGCAGGCCATTGCCCTGCGCCGTGCCCAGGCTGATCTGCTCCGGACGCACGCCAAGGATCACCTCACGCCCCTCCAGCTCATCCGCCGCCACGCCCAGCGGCAGCTCGCAGCGCGCCTGGCCGCTGTCGAGCAGGGCCAGCACCCGGCCTTCCTGGCGGCTCAGGCGCACCGGGATGAAGTTCATCGGCGGCGAACCGATGAAGCTGGCGACGAACAGGTTGGCCGGGTCGTTATAGATCTGCTGCGGGGTGCCGAACTGCTGGATGATGCCGTCCTTCATCACCGCCACCTTGTCGCCCAGGGTCATGGCCTCGATCTGGTCATGGGTGACATACACCGTGGTGGTCTTCAGCCGCTGGTGCATCAGCTTGATCTCGGTGCGCATCTCCACCCGCAGCTTGGCGTCGAGGTTCGACAGCGGTTCGTCGAACAGGTAGATCTTCGGCCGCCGCGCCAGCGCCCGGCCCATGGCCACGCGCTGCTGCTGGCCGCCGGACAGCTGCCCGGGCTTGCGCCCCAGCAGGTGCTCGATCTGCAGCAGCTTGGCGACCCGCGCCACCTCCTCGTCGATGGCCGCCTGGGGCAGCTTGCGGATCTTCAGGCCAAAGGCGATGTTGTCGCGCACGTTCATGGTCGGGTACAACGCGTAGGACTGGAACACCATGGCGATGTCGCGATCCTTGGGGCTCATGCCGCTGACATCCTCGTCGTCGATGAGAATCGCCCCGCCGCTGATGCTTTCCAGGCCGGCGATGCAGTTCATCAGCGTCGACTTGCCGCAGCCCGAGGGCCCGACCAGGATCAGGAACTCGCCGTCCTTGATCGCCAGCTGGATGTCCTTGAGCGTGTCCGGCAGGCCCGCGCCGTAGGTCTTGTGCACATTGCGAAGTTCGAGTGTTGCCATGACTTACCCCTTGACCGCGCCGGCGGTCAGCCCGCGCACGAAATACTTGCCCGCAATCACGTAGACCAGCAGCGTCGGCAGCCCGGCGATCATCGCCGCGGCCATGTCGACGTTGTACTCCTTGGCCCCGGTGCTGGTGTTGACCAGGTTGTTCAGGGCCACGGTGATAGGTTGCGAGTCACCGCTGGAGAACACCACACCGAACAGGAAGTCGTTCCAGATCTGGGTGAACTGCCAGATCAGGCAGACCATGATGATCGGCGTCGACATCGGCAGGATGATCCGCCCGAAGATGGTGAAGAATCCGGCGCCGTCCAGGCGCGCGGCCTTGACCAGCGCCTCGGGGATGCTCACGTAGTAGTTGCGGAAGAACAATGTGGTGAAGGCCAGGCCGTACACCACATGCACCAGCACCAGGCCGCTGGTAGTGCTGGCCAGGCCGAGCTTGCCGAGGGTGAACGAGGCCGGCAGCAGCACGGTCTGGAACGGCAGGAAGCAGCCGAACAGCAGCAGGCCGAAGAACAGCTGCGAGCCACGGAAGCGCCACATCGACAGCACATAGCCGTTGAGCGCGCCGATGGCCGTGGAGATCAGCACCGCCGGCACGGTGATCAGGATCGAGTTGAGGAAGTAGCCGTTGACCGTGGCCCAGGCCTTGGCCCAGCCGATGCCGGTGAACGCCGCCGGCCAGCTCAGCAGGTTGCCGCTGCCGATGTCCTCGGGGGTCTTGAAGCTGGTCAGCAGCATGACCACCAGTGGCACCAGGTACAGCAGCACCGCCAGCAGCAGCACCGCGTGGATGGCGATGCGGCTGAGGTTCAGCGCGGGTTTGTCGACAGGACTAGTCATGGCGTTTGCCCCGCAGTTCGGAGTACAGGTAGGGGACGATGATCGCCAGGATCGCGCCCAGCATGAGGATGGCGCTGGCCGAGCCCATGCCCATCTGCCCACGGCTGAAGGTGAACGAATACATGAACATCGCCGGCAGGTCCGAGGAGTAGCCCGGCCCGCCCGCAGTCATCGCCGCCACCAGGTCGAAGCTCTTGATCGCGATGTGCGCGAGGATCATCAGCGAGCTGAAGAACACCGGGCGCAGGCTGGGCAGCACCACGGTCCAGTAGATGCGCGGCAGGCTGGCGCCATCGAGCTGGGCGGCGCGGATGATCGACTGGTCGACGCCGCGCAGGCCGGCGAGGAACATCGCCATGATGAAGCCCGAGGCCTGCCACACGGCCGCGATCACCAGGCAGTAGACCACCCGGTCGGGGTCGATCAGCCAGTCCAGGCGAAAGCCTTCCCAGCCCCAGTCACGCAGCAGCTTGTCCAGGCCCATGCCGGGGTTGAGCAGCCACTTCCAGGCGGTACCGGTGACGATCATCGACAGCGCCATGGGGTACAGGTAGATGGTGCGGATGAAGCCTTCGCGGCGGATGCGCTGGTCGAGCAGCACGGCAAGGAACACGCCGATGGCCAGGGTGATGCCGATGAACAGCCCGCCGAACAGCAGCAGGTTCTTGCTCGCGACCCACCAGCGGTCGTTGTCGAACAGCCGGGCGTACTGCGCCAGGCCTGCCCACTTGTAGGTGGGCAGGAAGGTCGAGGTGGTGAACGAGAGGACGAAGGTCCACAGGATGTAGCCGTAGAAACCCACCAGGACGATGAACATGCTCGGCGCCAGCACCAGTTTCGGCAGCCAGCGCTGCAGCGCGTCCAGGGGTGAGGCCCGCAGGCGGGCGGTTGCTGTGGTCATGGTTCAGATCTCGTTTCGAGAACGACACGGAGCCCTGTAGGAGCGGCCTTGCCGAGGCGTCGGACCGGTCGGAAAGGGCTGCGCAGCAGCCCCGGGGCCTGATGAGCTAAACCGGAAGGACTTTCCTGCTGGGTTCCGGGACCGCTACGCGGTCCTTTCGCGACGCAAGGCCGCTCCTACAGGAAGCCTCGCCAGACAAGGACTATTGAGCCGCCTTCACCGCCGAGTAGAGTTTCTTCGCCGCATCCGCCGGATCGGCCTTGGGATCGTTGATGTAGTTGGTCACCACATCGAAGAACGCCCCCTGTACCGCCAGGGTGGTGGCCATGTTGTGCGCCATGCTCGGTTGCAGGCCGCCGGACTTGGCGTCGGCCAGGAAGTCCTTGGCTGCTGTCTGGGCACAGCTGTCGAAGCCGTACTTGCCCATGTCGGCGAGCATGTCGTTACGCACCGGGATCGAGCCCTTGTTGATGCTGAAGACCTTCTGGAAGTCCTCGCCCAGGACCTTTCGGGCGATGTCCTGCTGGCCTGCCGCGGTACCCTTGTCCTGCTGCTTGAACACCACCAGCGAGTCGATATTGTAGAGGAAGGCCTGGTCGGTGCCTGGGAAGGCCACGCACTGGTAGTCCTTGCCGGCGGCCTTCTTCGCCAGGGTCCATTCGCTCTTGGCCCAGTCGCCCATGATCTGCATGCCGGCCTTGCCGTTGATGACCTTGGCCGCTTCAAGGTTCCAGTCCTGGCCCTTGCCGTCCGGGTCCATGTAGGTGGCGACCTTCTTCAGCTCGGTGAGCGCCTTGACCATCTCGGGGCCGGTCAGGGCCTTTTCGTCCAGCTCGACCAGGGCCTTCTTGTAGCCCTCGACGCCCATCACCGAGAGCACCACATTCTCGAACACAGTGCTGTCCTGCCATGGTTGGCCGCCGTGGGCCAGTGGGATGAAGCCAGCAGCCTTGAGCTTGTCGGCGGCGGCGTAGAATTCATCGAGGGTAGTCGGGGCCTTGTCGATACCGGCCTTCTTGAACACTTCCGGGTTGATCCACAGCCAGTTGATACGGTGGATGTTCACCGGCACGGCCACGTAGTCGCCGTCGTACTTCACGGTGTCGGCGACTTTCTTGTCGAGCAGGCCGTCCCATTTCTCGTCCTTGGCCACGCCCTTGAGCACGTCGGGATCGAGCAGCCCGGTGGCGGCCCAGTCCTGGATATCCGGGCCCTTGATCTGCGCGACCCCGGGCGGGTTGCCGGCCACGGCGCGGCTCTTGAGCACGGTCATGGCGGTGGCGCCACCGCCGCCAGCCACGGCGCCGTCCTTCCAGGTGAAGCCATCTTTCTCGACCTGGGCCTTGAGCACATCCACCGCGGCCTTCTCGCCGCCGGAGGTCCACCAATGGACGACTTCCACGCTGCCTTTGGAATCGGCGGCCTGGGCACTGAGGGAGAACAGGGAAGCGAAGGAGATCGCGGCGGCGAGACGAAGCGTCGGATGCATGGGATTACCTTTCTTGTTGTTATACGAGGCAAGACTGTCGCTTGCATGGCATGGAGTGTAGGGAGCTCGCGCCCGGCGCCAGGTAACGAACGGATGCGCGAATGTCATCGTCTGGTTACAAAGCCAGAGCCGTGGCCAGGCTCGGCGCCAGCGGCAGGCGTGGCAGCAGCAGGGCCTGGTAGGCGTGGTAGAGGTCAGGCTTGCCGCCCCAGATGCGCGCACTGGGCAGCAGGGCCGGGTCGAGTTCGTGGTGCCAGCCGCCGTGGGCGCGGTCGATGAAGTGGCTGGCGATGAAGTCCCAGAAGCAGCGGTACCAGTGTTCGTACTGGGCTTCACCGGTACGTCGCAACAGCGCCGCGGCAGTGGCACAGGCCTCGGCATGCACCCAGTGCAGGCGCTCGCGCACCACCGGGCGATCGTGCCAGTCCAGGGTGTAGACCAGCCCCGGCATGCCATCTGCCTGCCAGGCGTGGCGACAGGCGCTGTCGAACAGGCTCCGGGCGGCTGGCAGCAAGGACGCGGGCGCAGGCAGTCGCGCCCTTTGCAGGGCCGCCTCCAGGTGCAGTAACAGGCGCGCCCATTCGAAGGCGTGGCCCGGCGTGGTCCCGTAGGGACGGAAGCCATCGGCGGGGTTTTCGCGGTTGTAGTCGGGGAGCGCCTGCCACTGCGCATCGAAATGCTCCGTGACGCGCATACTGTCGTCGGCGGCTCGGGCCAGGATCAAGCGCTCGACGATCCGTTGGGCGCGCAGCAACCACTGCGTGTCGCAGGTGACGTCGGCCAGGGCGAGGAAGGCCTCGACGCCGTGCATGTTGCTGTTGGCGCCCCGGTAGGCCTCCGCGTGCAGCCAGTCGCGGGAGAACGACTCGCGCAGGGCGCCCTCCTCTTCGCACCAGAAGCGCTGCTCGATGACCTGGGTGACCGCCTCCAGCAACGCCGACGCCTGGCTGATGCCCGCCACCACCGCCGAGCTGGCGGCAAGGGCGACGAAGGCATGCAGGTAGGCGGCCTTGCCGGTGTCGCCATGACCTTCGGGCTGCGCGTACCAGCCGTCATGCTCCAGGTCGCGCAACGGGCCTTGCAGGGCGCCGATGCCATGTTCGACCAGCTCGCGGCAACCCGGAACACCCTGGATATGCGCCAGGGCGAAGCTGTGGCTCATGCGCGCGGTGTTCATGGTTTCGGCCAGGGCCCCACGGGGCAGCCGGCCCTGGTCATCGAGGTTGCCGAAACCTTGGGGCAGGCGCGAGGCCCTGGCGAAGGCGAGCAGGCGCAGGGCCTCGGCGTCGAGCCATGCATGGTGTGTCGGGGAGTCGATCCAGCGGTTGGCCATGGGCGAGGTCTTCCTTGTTGTTGTCAGCCGATTCTAGTCAGCCGTCCTGGCTGGCATGTCACGAAGACCGACTCGATTGTCACCACATCGTTACATCCAAGTCCTTATCGCGGGGCAAGGGCTCATTCGGCTGTACGCGGCAGGTACAAGGTCACCCGCAATCCCCCTTCACGCAAGTTGACCAGGCTCACCTCGCCACCATGGCTGTGAGCGATGTTGCGCGCGATCCCCAGCCCCAACCCATAGCCCTGCTGCTGCCCGGCCAGGCGGAAGTGCGGTTCGAATACCTGTTCCAGGCGCTGTTCCGGCACCCCCGGCCCCTGGTCGTCCACCTGCAGCACGAAGCTCTCGGCGGTATCGATGATACGCAGCTGCGCGCGCTCGCCGTACTTGATGGCGTTGTCGATCAGGTTACCGATGCAGCGGCGCAACGCCAGCGATTTGCCGGGGTACGGTGCCAATGCCTGCCCCTCCACGGTGATGCGCCCATCGCCGAGATAAGGCTCGGCCAGCATCTCCAACACCTGGTTGAGATCGATCGGCTCGATGTTCTCGTGGATATCGGTGTCCTTGACGCATTGCAGCGCGCCCTTGACCAGCAGCTCCAGCTCGTCGAGATCGCGGCTGAACCTGGCCTGCAGCTTTTCGTCCTCGAGCAGTTCCACGCGCAGGCGCAGGCGCGTGATCGGTGTGCGCAGGTCATGGGAAATGGCGCTGAACAGCTGGGAACGCTCGGTCAGGTAGCGGCTGATCCGCTCGCGCATGCTGTTGAACGCCCGCCCCACCTCGACCACCTCGCTGCCGCCGCCTTCGGCCACCGGGGCCACATCGGCGCCCAGCGACATTTCCCGCGCCGCCCGTGCCAGGCGCTTGAGCGGTCGGCTCTGCCAGTGCACCAGCAGGCCGATGAACAGCAGCAACAGCACGGTGGTCAGGGCAATGAAGCCGATCTGCTGACGCGGCAGGCGTTCGGCCTCGAGGCTGGTGTAGGGCTCGGGCAGCAGCGAGGCGATGTACAGCCACTCGCCCTCGCCGAGGCGGATCTGGGTCACCAGCACCGGCGGGTTGAGCGGCTCGAGGGTGAGCGAATAGTGCGCCCAGGAGCGGGGTAGCTCATCGAGTTTCAGGCCGCTGTTGAAGATGCGCAGATCGTCGGGGCTGACGAACTCCACGGAGATCTCCATCTGCTGGCCAAGGCGCTCGTGCAGCACCTCCTGGAATACCTCGATCACTGCCTGCTTGCGCGGGGTGATCGGCAACACCGGCATTTCCAACGGCTTGACGTTGAGCGAGACGAAGAAGCGCGTGCCGCCCATGCTGCGCAACTGGTCCAGCACCATGGGCCGGTAGGCCACCGGCAGCGAGCGGAAGTAACTGACACTGGCACTCATCGAATGCGCGAGGCTGCTGGCGCTGGCGCGCAAGCCCTGCAGCTGGCTGGCGCGCAGCTGCGCGACCCAGATCACGCTGGACAGGCCCTGGGCCAGCAACACCACCAGCAAGGTAAGCAGCAGCATGCGCCCCAGCAGCGAGCGCGGCAGCAGGCGCCAGCGACGCTCGTCAGGCCGGGCAGACATTGGCCGCCAGCAGGTAGCCGCTGCCACGCACGGTGCGGATCAGCCGGGGGGGTTTTTCCGTGTCGCGCAGGCGCTGGCGCAGGCGGCTGACCGCCATGTCGACGATACGGTCCAGCGGCATCGGCTCGCGGCCCCGGGTGGCGTTGCCGATGGTGTCGCGGTCGAGGATCTGCTGCGGGTGGTCGAGAAACAGTTTGAGCAGGGCGAAGTCGGCGCCAGAGAGGATCACCTCTTCGCCGTCGCGGTGGAACAGGCGGTGGCTGATCGTGTCCAGGCGCCAGTCATCGAAGGCCAGCACCGCACTGGCCGGCGCCGCCTGGCCGAAATCGGCACGGCGCAACAAGGCCTTGATCCGCGCCTGCAACTCACGCGGGCTGAAGGGTTTGCCGAGGTAGTCATCGGCGCCCAGCTCCAGGCCGATGACCCGGTCGGCTTCATCGGAACTGGCGGTAAGCATGATGATCGGCACCCGCGCCTGGCGCGGGTGCTGGCGAACCCAGCGACACAGGCTGAAGCCGTCTTCGTCGGGCAGCATCACGTCGAGGATCACCAGGTCGTAAGGGTTGGCGTCCAGGGCGCGGCGAAAGCCCTGGCCGTCAGGTTCGGCGTGCACCTGCAGGCCGCAGCGGGCGAGGTAGGTCTGCAGCAGTTCGCGGATGTCCTGGTCGTCGTCGACCATCAGGATCGATTTGCCGGCAGTGGTCACAATGGTCAGTCCTTTTGTAAACGCAGATCTTGATGCCTGCTGTGGGGACCGCTTTGCGGCCCCGGCTATTAGAGGTCCAGCGCCTGCTGCAGAGCCACCCCGGCCCCCAGCAACCCGGAAAACTCCGCCGTCACCAGCCATACCGGCACCCCGGCGAAATACCCGCTCATGCAGCCCTTGTCGGCGAAGCTCGCGGCAAAGCCGCTGCGCAGGAACAATTCGGCGAAACGGGGAATCACGCCACCGACAATGTAGACGCCACCCCGCGCCCCCAGGGTGAGCACATTGTTGCCCGCCACCCGGCCGAGAAACCGGCAGAACTGCTCGACCACCGCCAGCGCCCGTGGCTCGTTGGCCAGCGCCGCGTCGGTGATCTGCGCCGGGGTCTTGTGCGTCGGCGCAGCACCATCGAGCGCACAGATGGCCTGGTACAGGCGCACCAGCCCACCGCCACTGAGCACGGTCTCGGCACTTACATGGCCGATCTGCCGATGGATTTCCTGGTGAATCGCCGCTTCGCGGGCATTGCCCACCGGCAGGTCGACATGCCCGCCCTCCCCCGGCAGCGCCAGCCAGTGCTCACCGTGGCGCAGCAGGCTGCCCACGCCGAGGCCGGTACCGGGGCCGATCACCAGCGCCGGGCGCGATGGATCGGGCTGGCCTGCGCAGACTTCACGAAATTCGCCTGCGCGCAGGCGGGTCATGCCCAGCGCCATCGCGGAAAAATCGTTGATCAGCAACAGGCGATCGACCTGCAGTGCCTGGCAGAACGCGCTGCGGCTCAGGCGCCAGTGGTTGTTGGTAAAGCGGAATTCGTCGCCGTCCACGGGGCCTGCCACCGCCAGGCACACCGCCGCCAGGCCGCCACGGGCGATACCCTGGTCGGCCAGGTAGGCCTCGATGGCCTGTTCGGGGCAGGTGTAGTCGGCGGTGGCCAGCACCTGGACCGCCTGCAGTTCATTGTCGCGCCACACGGCGAAACGCGCGTTGGTGCCGCCGATGTCGCCGACCAGCAAGGCCTTCATTCGAGGTTCTCCAGAGCCGAGGTGAAGGCGCTCGCGCCTTGCTCGGCGGAACTGAACGCCACACGCATGAAACCGAACAGCTCACGCCCGCAGCCCAGGTCGTTACCCTTGGGTGGCGCAGGCAGTTCACGGTCGGCCAGCTCCTCGGCCGAGACCATGATCTGCAGCGTGCCTTCGGCACCATCGACGCGCACGATATCACCATCGCGTACCCGCGCCAGCGGGCCACCATCGAAAGCCTCCGGGCACACATGGATGGCCGCCGGGATCTTGCCCGAGGCGCCGGACATACGTCCGTCGGTGACCAGCGCCACCTTGTAGCCGCGATCCTGCAACACGCCGAGGAACGGCGTCAGCTTGTGCAACTCGGGCATGCCGTTGCAGCGCGGCCCCTGGAAACGCACCACGGCGACGAAATCACGCTCCAGCTCACCGGCCTTGAACGCATCGGCCAGCGACTGCTGGTCGTGGAACACCCGGGCGGGCGCCTCGACTACCCGGTGCTCGGGCGCCACGGCGGAAACCTTCATCACGCCACGGCCAAGGTTGCCTTCCATTACCCGCAAACCGCCCTCGGCGGAGAACGGCCGCGCCACCGGGCGCAGGATGCTTTCGTCGAGGCTGTGCTGCGGCCCTTCGCGCCAGACCAGGCGGCCATCCTCGAGGAACGGCTCCTGGGTGTAGCGGCGCAGGCCATGCCCGGCCACGGTGTTGACGTCCTCGTGCAGCAGGCCCGCGTCGAGCAGCTCGCGAATCAGGAAGGCCATGCCGCCAGAGGCCTGGAAGTGATTGATGTCGGCCTTGCCGTTGGGGTAGACGTGGGACAGCGTCGGCACCACCTCGGACAGGTCGGCCATGTCCTGCCAGGTCAGCTGGATGCCGGCGGCCTGGGCGATGGCCGGGATATGCAGGGTGTGGTTGGTCGAGCCACCAGTGGCGTGCAGGGCGACGATCGAGTTGACCAGCGCCTTCTCGTCGACGATCTCGCCAATGGGCATGAAACTGCCACTGGCCTTGGTCATGCGCGTGACCTGGCGCGCAGCCTCGGCGGTAAGGGCATCGCGCAGCGGCGTGTAGGGATTGACGAACGAGGCGCCCGGCAGATGCAAGCCCATCACCTCCATCACCAGTTGGTTGGTGTTGGCAGTGCCGTAGAAGGTGCAGGTACCCGGGCCGTGGTAGCTCTTCATTTCCGATTCGAGCAATTCCTCGCGACTCGCCTTGCCCTCGGCGTAGCGCTGGCGCACATCAGCCTTTTCCTTGTTGGAAATGCCGGAGACCATCGGCCCGCCCGGCACGAACACGGTGGGCAGATGGCCGAAGCGCAGGGCGCCCATCATCAGGCCGGGCACGATCTTGTCGCAGATGCCCAGCATCAGCGCGGCGTCGAACATGTTGTGCGACAGCGCGATGGCAGTGGACATGGCGATCACTTCACGGCTGGCGATGGCCAGCTCCATGCCCGGCTCGCCCTGGGTGACGCCGTCGCACATGGCCGGCACGCCGCCGGCGAACTGGCCGACCGAACCGACTTCGCGCAGCGCCTGTTTGATCTGTTCGGGGAAGTGCTGGTACGGCTGGTGCGCCGAGAGCATGTCGTTGTAGGCCGAGACGATGGCCACGTTGGCGGCGTTCATCAGCCGCAGGGTCTGCTTGTCGTCCCCACCGCAGCCGGCCACGCCATGGGCGAAGTTGGCGCACTGCAACTGGGCGCGCATGGGTCCGTCACTGGCCGCGCCGCGGATCAGCTCAAGGTAGCGTTCACGGGTGCGGCGGCTGCGGGCGATGAGCCGTTCGGTGACCTCAAGGATGCGCGGGTGCATGTACTGGACTCCAGGCTAACTGTGGGGCGGCTTACTGGGGCATTTTCCCTCCAAACGATTGCGACCTAGTCTCTAGGAAAAGGCGCCAGCACCGCTCGAGAAGGAGACAACCCAACCACTCGTTGTATGTTTAAACAAAATACTGCCAGCAAAAAGGCTTGTTTTCTATCTCTCGGTGAATAATCTTGTAATTCCAACAACAAAACCGTTTCAGTGAAGCTGTCCTTTGTGCCACAGGCTTCACCCGACTGCCAGAGGTAATACCATGACCCTACGCATCGCCATCAACGGATTCGGCCGCATCGGACGCAACGTCCTGCGCGCACTGTACACGCAGGGCTACCGCCAGGACCTGCAGGTCGTCGCCATCAACGACCTGGGCGACAGCGCGATGAACGCCCACCTGCTCAAGTACGACAGCGTCCACGGCACCTTCGACGCCGCTGTCGAGGCCGACCACGAAAGCCTCACCGTCAATGGCGACCGCATCGCCGTCAGCGCCATCCGCAACCCTGCCGAGCTGCCCTGGAAAACCTTGGCCATCGACGTGGTGTTCGAATGCACCGGGCTGTTCACCGAACGCGCCAAGGCCGCCGCGCACCTGAGCGCCGGGGCCGGCAAGGTGATCGTCAGCGCCCCGGCCAAGGGGGTCGACGCCACCGTGGTCTACGGGGTCAACCACGATGTGCTGCGCGCCTCGCACCAGATCATCTCCAACGCCTCGTGCACCACCAACTGCCTGGCGCCGATCGCCCAGGTGCTGCACCGCGAGTTCGGCATCGAGCAGGGGCTGATGACCACCATCCACGCCTACACCAACGACCAGGTGCTCACCGACGTCTACCACGGCGACCCCTACCGCGCCCGCTCGGCCACCCAATCGATGATCCCGAGCAAGACCGGCGCCGCCGAGGCCGTCGGCCTGGTATTGCCGGAACTGGCCGGCAAGCTCACCGGCATGGCCGTACGGGTGCCAGTGATCAACGTGTCGCTGGTCGACCTCACCGTCAACCTGCAACGCGAAACCAGCGCCGAGGAAGTCAACCAGCTGTTCCTCGAGGCCAGCCGCCATTCGCGGGTGCTGGGCTATAACACCCTGCCGCTGGTCTCGTGCGACTTCAACCACAACCCGCTATCGTCGATCTTCGACGCCAACCATACCCGCGCCAACGGGCGCATGCTCAAGGTGCTGGCCTGGTACGACAACGAATGGGGCTTCTCCAACCGCATGCTCGACAACTGCCTGGCGCTGTTCAACGCCAGGTGAATGCTTGCGTGTCCCCTGAAGGAGCGGCCTTGTGCCGCGAAAGGGCCGCAAAGCGGCCCCGGCAATAAAAGCTGCGTAGCTGAAATCCTGGGGCTGCTATGCAGCCCTGTCGCGGCACAAGGCCGCTCCTACAGGGATCGCGTTGGTTGCAATATTTACCTGCTCGTGACATTTCCACGCTTGACCCGAGGCATGGATGATAAGCATTATCATTCACCCCACAGCGGCCAGGTTTCCCCGTGAGTCAGTCCCGGTTCAACTCAGTTTTCCTCGTCCAGCGCCTCAGCCTGCTGCGTACCTTGCAGCGCATGGTGGGCAACCCCAGTACGGCCGAGGACCTGCTGCAGGAAACCTACCTGCGGGTGACCCGCGCCTTGGGCGAGCGCCCCATCGAGCACCTCGAGCCGTTCGTCTTCCAGACCGCGCGCAACCTCGCGCTGGACCACCTGCGCGCACGCCGGGTGCAGGCCCGCACCCTGGTCGACGACGTGCCCGACCAGGTGCTGCACAACATCGCCGCCCCCGTGGGCAGCAGCGAGGACGCCGCCCACGCCGAGCAATTGCTCAAGCACCTGAGCGTGAGCCTGGGCCAGCTCAGCCAACGCCAGCAACGCATCTTCATCCTCAGCCGCCTGCATGGCGCCAGCTACCTGGAAATTGCCGAGCAGTTGCAGGTTTCGGCCAGTACGGTGCAGAAGGAACTGAAACTGATCATGGCCATCTGCATGGGCGTGGCCGACCGTCACCAGTGATGCGACCGCTCGCCGCTGACGTGCGCAAAGCTCTTGCCATGCGCCAGGCCTGCGCAGATCATGCGCAAAAAACGCACCCCGCAAGGATCCCCCGTGACCGACCCGTCCCCGCCTCGCCCGACAGCCGCCGCGCCCGACGCTCGCGCCCGTGCCCGCGAAGAAGCGCTGGACTGGTTGATCCGCCTGCAATGTGCCGAACCCGACGACACCCAAGCCTTCGAGCAGTGGCTCGGCGCCAATGCCGAAAACGCCGAAGCCTATGTCGAGGCCGAAGCGCTATGGAACGGCGCTGCGTTGCGCCAGGCCGCCGGCCAGTTGCACCAGCAGCGCAAGCGTTCGCTGGGCGGGCGCCTGCGCAGCCACTGGAAACCGCTGGCCAGCGCCGCCGTGCTGCTGGTCGGGCTGTTCACCTTCGGCAACCTGCCAGTGCGCTTGCAGGCCGACCACCTGACCGTGGTCGGCGAACGCCAGCGCCTGCAACTGGACGATGGCGCCCAGGTGTTGCTCAACACCAACTCGGCCTTCGCCAGCGATGTGCGCGATGGCCGCCAGGTCGCCCGGCTGTTGCAAGGCGAGGCGTATTTCCAGGTGCCGGCCAGCAGCCAGCCAGCGCTTGAGGTGCAGGCCGGGCCGTTGCGCGCCAGCGTGCGCGACACCGATTTCGCCGTGCGCTACCTCGACGGCGAGGCCCAGGTACGCGTGCAGCGCGGCGATGTCGACCTGCAAGGCGCAAGCGACCAGCGCATCCGCCTGCGCGCCGGCGACAGCATTAGCGTCGGCCCCCAGGGTTTCAGCCAGCCCCAGCGTCCCGACCTGCACAAGGACCTGGCCTGGGTCGAGGGCCGCCTGGTATTCGAGAACTGCCCGCTGAGCCAGGTGCTCGCCGAGGTACGCCGCTACTACCCCGGCTGGATCATCAGCCGCAACGCGCACCTGGAGCAGGTCGCGGTCACCGGCAACTACCGCCTCGACCAGCCGCTGGAAACCCTGCGTGCCCTCGCCCACATCACTTCGGCACAGCTGCACGAATACCCGGCACTGGTCATTCTCAACTGACGCAAAAGTTTTTTTACGCGATCGCCTGCCCTGGCCCGTCTCGTTATAGCCAATACGATTGATTCTCGTTCGAAAACGAGAACAGCCACTGCCTATAACACTTCGCGCGACAGGGAGCGCTCTCGATGCCCACAGGTCAAACACGCCCGTCCTCTTCTTCCCGCCGCCGCGGGCAATTGTCCCTGTTGACCCTGGCCTTGCTCGCCAGCGGCGCCTGCAGCCTGCCGGCCCTGGCCGTGGAGCCGGCCCAGGCCAGCAGCCCGCGCATGGGCGACTACCGCTTCGCCATCGGCCAGCAGCCGCTGGTCGAAGCGATCAATGCCTTCAGCAAGGTCACCGGCTGGCAGGTGGGCTTCAGCGCCGAGCTAGCCGACGGCATAGCCTCGCCCGGCGTACAGGGCGCACTGGCGCCGGAAGCGGCGTTGCAGCGCCTGTTGCGCGGCACCGGCCTGGGCTATCGGAAGATCGGCAACGCCAATGTGGTGCTCGAACGCCAGGCGGCGAGCAACGTCATCGCCCTGCAGCAGGTAACTGTCAGCGCCACCCGCAGCGCCCAGGACGTCAGCCAGGTGCCAAGCAGCGTCAGCGTGCAGACCCGCGAGCAACTGGACCGGCAGAACGTCAACGACATCAAGCAACTGGTGCGCTACGAGCCCGGCGTGTCGGTATCCGGCACCGGCCAGCGTAGCGGCTTGAACGGTTACAACATCCGTGGCATCGACGGCGACCGGGTGCTGACCCAGGTTGACGGCGTGTCGGTACCCGACAGCTTCTTCTACGGGCCCTATGCCCAGACCCAGCGCAACTACGTCGACCCCGAGATCGTCAAGCGCGTGGAGATCCTGCGTGGTCCGGCTTCGGTCCTGTACGGCAGCAATGCCATCGGCGGCGCGGTCAGCTACTTCACCCTCGACCCTGAGGACATCATCAAACCCGGCAAGGATGTTGGCGCGCGCTTGAAAACCGGCTACAGCTCGGCCGACGAAAGCTGGCTCACGTCGGCCACCGTCGCAGGCCGCCACGGTGATTTCGACGGCTTGCTGCACCTGAGCCAGCGCAACGGCCACGAGACCGACGCCTATGGTGAGCACGGCGGTACCGGCCTTGCCCGCAGCGAGGCCAACCCCGAGGATGTCCGCACCACCAACGTCCTGGCCAAGATGGGTTGGAACTACGCCGATGACGCGCGCCTGGGGCTGACGTACGAGCGCTACAAGGACGACCGCGACCAGAACGTCCTGAGCGCCGTTGGCGGGCCGTTCGTTCCCGGTTTCCCGGCGATGAACGCCTACCGTGCACGCCAGGGCAACGATACCGTCACCCGTGAGCGCTTCGGCATCAATCATGAGTTCGGGCTGGACAGCCTGCTGGCCGACAACATGAAGTGGAGCCTGAACTACCAGATCGCCAAGACCGACCAAACTACCGACGAACTCTACTTCGCTCGCGGCCGCCAGGTCGCCCGGGATCGCCAGACCACCTACAAGGACCGCCAGTGGGTGCTCGACGCGCAACTGGACAAAGCCTTCAGCATCGGCGCGACCGATCACCTGCTGACCTACGGCACTACCCTCAAGCACGAGAAGATCACCGGTTCGCGCAGCGGCACCGGTACCTGCCTGAATGTCGGCGGATCATGCCGCGCGATCGGCCAGGTCAGCGCGGACGACACCCAGGCGCGCGTGAGCGACTTCCCGGACCCGACCGTCGATACCTATAGCCTGTTCGCCCAGGACGAAATCCGCTGGAACCAGTGGACCTTCCTGCCCGGCCTTCGCTACGACTACACCCGGCTCGACCCGCGCATGACCGACGCCTACCTGCTGGGGCTGCAGAACGGCGCTAGCGCGCCAGCGAACCGCGTGGATGATTCCGAGAAGAAGTGGCACCGCGTCTCGCCCAAGCTTGGCGTCACCTACGCCTTCGATGACCACTACACCTGGTACGGCCAATACGCCGAAGGTTTCCGCACGCCGACCGCCAAAGCCTTGTATGGACGCTTCGAGAACCTCGCCGGCGGCTACGTGGTCGAGCCCAACTCGAACCTGGAGCCGGAAAAAAGCAAAAGCTACGAAACCGGCCTGCGCGGTAACTTCGACGCCGGCAACTTCGACGTGGCGGTCTTCTACAACAAGTACCGCGACTTCATCAACGAAGATGCCGTGCAGTCCTCCAACCTGGGCTCGACCTTCCAGGCCAACAACATCAAGCACGCCACCATCAAGGGCGCGGAGATCAAAGGCCGCCTGAACCTGGACCGATTCGGCGCCCCCCAAGGCCTGTACTCGATCGCCTCGGTGGCCTACGCCTACGGCCGTAACGACGATACCGGCCAGCCGCTGAACAGCGTCAATCCGCTGACCGGGGTGTTCGGCCTAGGCTACGAACAGGTGGACTACGGCACCCAACTGAACTGGACAGTGGTCAAGCGCAAGAACCGCGTGGACGACACTCAGTTCTTCGCCCCCGATGGCTCCAGCTCCGAGTTCCGCACCCCAGGCTATGGCGTGCTCGACCTGACCGGGTTCTATCGGATCAGCGACGACCTGACCATCAACGGCGGCTTGTACAACCTGACCGACAAGAAGTACTGGCAATGGGACGACGTACGCAAGTACGCGAGCGTCGGCAACAACACGGGAGTAAGCGAGGCCGCGGTCACCCAACCGGCCAACCTCGATCGCCTGACCGCGCCTGGCCGCAACTTCGCCATCAACCTGGTGTGGGATATCTGACCGATTGAGTTCGTCGTCGCGGGGCAAGCCCGCTCCCTCGGCCCTCGGGCCACCTGTGGGAGCAGGCTTGCTGCGCGCTGCGCCAAACCCGGTGAGAATGATTTCACTTCGCAGGTGAGGTTTTTTTACTGTTCCGCGTCTTCTCTTTCGTCTTGTCACTAGACAGCCCCATTTTCCAAGGATGCCCCCATGACCGCCCCTTCTTCCGAACGCGCCGCCCTGCGCTCCCAGCGCCTCAACCAGGTGACCCACGCTCCGCACACCGAGCTGGACGCCCTGGTCAAGTCGCACAAGCCGTTCGACAGCCGCGAGAGCTTCGCCCGCTTCGTCGTCGCCCAGTACCTGTTCCAGTCCGAGCTGCAGGCGCTGTACACCGACCCACAGCTGATCGCCATCGTGCCCGACCTCGCCGAGCGCTGCCGCGCCGAGCAGGCCCGCCTGGACCTGGCCGATCTGGACACCGAAGTCCCGGCACCTTTCGCCGGCGCGCTGGGCAAACCCAGCCTGGGTGAAGCCCTGGGCTGGATCTTCGTCTCCGAAGGCTCCAAACTGGGCGCCGCGTTCCTGATCAAGCGCGCCGTGGCCCTGGAGCTGTCCGAGACCTTCGGCGCCCGCCACCTGGGCGAGCCGGCCGGTGGCCGTGCCGAGGGCTGGAAGCAGTTCACCCGCATTCTCGACAGCCTGGAACTGTCGCCCGAGGAAGACGCCGCCGCCGAACGTGGCGCGGTCGCTGCCTTCGAGCGCTTCACCGAGCTGCTCAAGCATGCCTATGCGGCCGACGCGGCGCTGGCCTGATACGCTTTACCCGGCCGCCTGCGGGCGGCCGCACCGTTGCAGTGAGACCATGACCCGAATCGCCCGCTCCAAAGTATCCCGCCTGCTGTATGCGATCCTGGCCTATGTCAGCCTGGGGATCGGCCTGGTCGCCATCGTCATCCCCGGGCTGCCGACCACCGAATTCATCCTGCTTGCCGCCTGGGCCGCCACCCGCAGCTCGCCGCGCCTGTCGGCCTGGCTGGAGAACCACCGGCTATTCGGGCCGATCCTGTACAACTGGCGCAACGGCAAGGTGATCCAGCGCCGCGCCAAGGTCAGCGCGACGATCAGCATGCTGCTGTGCGCCGGGTTGATGCTGACCGTCCTCGAACACCGCTGGCCGGTGTTCCTGGCCATCAGTGGCATGGCCCTGGGCAACCTTTGGATCTGGTCGCGCCCGGAACGTCCGACGCCACCAGCCGCTGTCGAACTGCAAGGTTGATTCATTTGCGCTGCGGCGCCGGATGTACTGCAATGGGATCCACGAAGGAGGATCCGGCATGCAGCCATTGCTCGACAGCATCGCCCATTCACTACAACTCTCCCCCACCGCCGTAAGCTGGCACGGCATCGGCGCCCTGCCCTCCACATTTGCAGTAACCGAACTGGCCGCCGCCAGTCTCGCCGCCTGCGGCCTGGCCCTGGCCGATCTGCTCCAAGGCCAGACGGGCCACTGCCCCCTGGTGCACATCGACCGCCGCCTGGCGTCCTTCTGGTTCGCCACCAGCCTGCGGCCTTGCGGCTGGGAGCCACCGCCGCTGTGGGATGCCATCGCCGGCGACTATCAGGCCCGCGACGGCTGGATCCGCCTGCACACCAACGCGGCGCACCACCGCACCGCCGCCCTGCAGGTACTGGGTGCCCAAGCCGACCGCGCCAGTGTCGCCAACAAGGTCGCCCGCTGGGACGCCGATGCACTGGAAGCTGCGGTAGTGAGAGCCGGTGGCTGCGCGGCGCGGATGTGCAGTTGGCCCGAATGGTGCGCGCATCCCCAGGGATTGGCAGTGAACCAGGAACCGCTGATCCTGCGCCAGGTATTCACCGCAACCACCCTGGCCTGGCGCGGCAGCGCAGATCGACCGTTGGCCGGCATCAAGGTCCTCGACCTCACCCGCATCCTCGCCGGCCCCATTGCCACCCGCCTGCTGGCCGCTTTTGGTGCCGACGTGCTACGGATAGACCCACCCGAATGGGAAGAGCCCGCGGTGGCCGCCGAGGTTACCCTGGGCAAGCGCTGCGCCCGCCTGGACCTGCGCACTCTTGCCGGGCGTCAATGCTTCGAGCGCTTGCTGGCCGAGGCCGATGTACTGGTACACGGTTACCGCGCCGATGCCCTCGAACGGCTCGACCTGGGTGTCGAACGACGACGCCAGCTCAACCCCGGGCTGATCGATGTGAGCCTGAACGCCTATGGCTGGAGCGGACCATGGCAAGACCGTCGCGGATTCGACAGCCTGGTGCAGATGAGCACCGGCATCGCCCGCGAAGGCATGCGCTGGCGCCAGGCGGATCGGCCTGTACCGCTACCGGTGCAGGCGCTGGATCACGCCAGCGGATACCTGATGGCGGCCGAAGTGATACGGGCGCTGGGGCGAGGCAAGGGATGCCGGTCGAGGCTGTCACTGGCACGCACGGCGGCATTGCTGATCGAACGAGGCACCGTGGAAGAGGACCTGACACTGGCCACGGAGTCGGCGCTGGACATCAATCCTCGCATCGAACACACACCTTGGGGCGCAGCACAGCGCATCAGGGCGCCGTTGAAGGTGGGTGAGGCCACCATGGGCTGGGCGCGTGGAGCCTGCGAGCTTGGCTCAACGCCTGCCCAGTGGTGACTGCCGGATCCCCTGTAGGAGCGGCCTGATCACAGGCTCAACAACCCCGAGTACAGGGCATATGCCGCCAACCCCGCCCCCGCCAGCACCGCCGCGAAGATCAGCTTCTCCCAGGCGGTGAACAACATCTGCCCCTGCTCACGCTTGGCCTGGGCGAACAGGATCACCCCCGGGGCGTACAGCAGCGCCGACAACAGCACATATTTGAGCCCACCGGCATACAGCAGCCACACCGCATATAGCAGCGCGATCAACGCCACCAGCATGTCCTTGCGCCGCAACCCCGGCTGCCCCTGGTAGCTTTCGCCCTTGAACGTCAGCAACACCGCATAAGCCGCCGACCAGAAGTACGGCACCAGGATCATCGACGAGGCCAGGTAGATCAGGCTGGTGTAGGTACCGGCCGAGAACAGGGTGATCAGCAGGAAGCCCTGGATCATCACGTTGGTCAGCCACAAGGCGTTGGCCGGCACATGGTTGGCGTTCTCCTGCGCCAGGAACTGCGGCATGGTCTTGTCACGCGCGGTGGCGAACAGGATCTCGGCACACAGCAGCGCCCAGGACAGCAACGCCCCCAGCAGCGAGACCGCCAAGCCGATACTGATCAGCAACGCGCCCCAGGGCCCGACGATATGCTCCAGCACCGAGGCCAGCGACGGGTTCTGCAACCCGGCCAGCTCCGGTTGGGTCATCACTCCCAGCGACAGCACGTTGACCAGCACCAGCAGGGCCAGCACCCCAAGAAAACCGATCACCGTGGCCTTGCCCACATCCGAACGGTGTAGCGCACGCCCCGAATAGACACTGGCCCCCTCGATGCCGATGAACACGAACACGGTCACCAGCATCATGTTGCGCACCTGCTCCATGACGCTGCCGAATTGCGGATTGCTCATGCCCCAGATGTCCCGGGTGAAGATGTCGGCGCGAAAGGCAGCAGCGGCGATGACGATGAAGATCAGCAGTGGCACCACCTTGGCCACGGTGGTCACCTGGTTGATGAACGCCGCCTCCTTGATGCCGCGCAACACCAGAAAGTGCACGGCCCACAGCAACAGCGAGGCGCAGCCGATGGCCACCGGGGTATTGCCCTGGCCGAACACCGGGAAGTAGAAGCCCAAGGTGCTGAACAGCAGCACGAAGTAACCGACGTTGCCCAGCCAGGCGCTGATCCAGTAACCCCAGGCCGAGGAAAAGCCCATGTACTCGCCGAAACCGGCCTTGGCATAGGCATACACCCCCGAGTCCAGCTCGGGCTTGCGGTTGGCCAGGCTCTGAAACACGAAGGCCAGCGCCAGCATGCCCACCGCGGTGATGCCCCAGCCGATCAGCACCGCCCCTACGTCCGCCCGGGCCGCCATGTTCTGTGGCAACGAAAAGATCCCGCCGCCAATCATCGATCCGACCACCAGCGCGATCAGCGCGCCAAGGCGCAGTTTCTGTCCCGGTTCGCTCATGGGGCTCCTCGTGCGCGCGTGCGCGTGAACGTATTAACCAACATAAATGTTACAAGTTTTTTATTGAATAGAGCCATTAAACCTATAGCACTCATAACCGAAATGTCTATAGCCGCCCCGCTGTTAAACATGACAGTGCGAAGTGCCTCGCGGCTCGCCTAAACCTGTCGCTATTTACTGTGAAAAATTTGCGAAACCCCTAAAAGAGACTAACTTCTCATTTCGCAGGCGAAACGGAGCGTTTGCTCTAGAAGGACATGGAGGTGCCAGCGCACAAGGCCTGCGACGAAGCTGTCGGCATCCTCCAGGAGACGCGTGAGGGATTTTTCTTACCTTCATGCGGGCATGAACTGATCTAAGTCAGCGAATGATCCAGGCGTCAGATTTATTCTGAGGTCAACTTTCTCCTGGTACGGAGTCGTTAAATGTCTGATTCTCCCGGAAAACTAAAACTGGGTGCACTTGTTGCACTTGTCGTCGGCTCGATGATCGGCGGCGGGATCTTCTCGTTGCCACAAAACATGGCTGCCAGCGCGGGCGTCGGCGCCGTGCTGATCGGCTGGGCCATCACCGCGGTGGGCATGCTCACCCTTGCCTTCGTATTCCAGACCCTGGCCAACCGCAAGCCAGACCTTGACGGCGGGGTATATGCCTACGCCAAGGCCGGTTTCGGCGACTACATGGGCTTCTCCTCGGCCTGGGGCTACTGGATCAGCGCCTGGCTGGGCAACGTCGGCTACTTCGTGTTGCTGTTCAGCACCCTGGGGTACTTCTTCCCGGTGTTCGGTGAAGGCAATACCCCGGCGGCGGTGATCGGCGCGTCGATCCTGCTGTGGGCGGTGCACTTCCTGGTGCTGCGCGGTATCAAGGAAGCGGCGTTCATCAACCTGGTCACCACCGTGGCCAAGGTCGTGCCGCTGGCACTGTTCGCCCTGATCTGCCTGTTCGCCTTCAGGCTCGACATCTTCACCGCGGATATCTGGGCCCTGGGCACGCCGGAACTGGGCAGCGTGATGAACCAGGTGCGCAACATGATGCTGGTCACCGTGTGGGTGTTCATCGGCATCGAGGGCGCGAGCATCTTTTCCTCGCGGGCGGAAAAACGCTCGGACGTGGGCAAGGCCACGGTCATCGGCTTCGTCACCGTGCTGCTGTTCCTGGTGCTGGTCAACGTGCTGTCGCTGGGGGTGATGACCCAACCGGAACTGGCCAAGCTGCAGAACCCGTCGATGGCCGCGGTGCTCGAACACGTGGTCGGCCACTGGGGCGCGGTGCTGATCAGCGTCGGCCTGATCATCTCGCTGCTCGGGGCCCTGCTCTCCTGGGTGCTGCTGTGCGCCGAGATCATGTTCGCCGCGGCCAAGGACCATACCATGCCGGAGTTCCTGCGCCGCGAGAACGCCAACCATGTACCGGCCAATGCCCTGTGGCTGACCAACGCCATGGTGCAGATCTTCCTGGTCATCACCCTGTTCTCCAACAGCACCTACCTGTCGCTGATCTACCTCGCCACCTCGATGATCCTCGTGCCCTACCTGTGGTCGGCCGCCTATGCGGTGCTCCTGGCGGTGCGCAGCGAGACCTACGAACAGGCCCTGGCCGAGCGCAAGAAAGACCTGATCATCGGCGGCATCGCCCTGCTGTATGCCATCTGGCTGCTGTACGCCGGCGGAGTGAAATACCTGCTGCTGTCGGCCCTGCTCTACGCCCCTGGCGCGATTCTATTCGCCAAGGCCAAGCGCGAGGTCGGCCAACCAATCTTCACCAACGTCGAGAAACTGATCTTCGCCGCCGTGGTGCTAGGCGCCCTGGTGGCGGCCTACGGGCTCTACGACGGCTTCCTGACTCTCTGAACCCAACGTCTTCGCTTTACAGGAGGATTCACCATGTCCACTGAGAAACAGAAATACGGCGTCCATTCCGAAGCCGGCAAACTGCGCAAAGTGATGGTCTGCAGCCCGGGCCTGGCGCACAAGCGCCTGACCCCGAGCAATTGCGACGAGCTGCTGTTCGACGACGTGATCTGGGTCGACCAGGCCAAGCGCGACCACTTCGACTTCGTCACCAAGATGCGCGAGCGCGGCGTCGATGTGCTGGAGATGCACAACCTGCTGACCGACATCGTCCAGCAACCTGAAGCGCTAAAGTGGATTCTCGACCGCAAGATCACCTCCGACACCGTCGGCGTTGGCCTCACCAATGAAGTACGCAGCTGGCTCGAAGGCCTCGACCCGCGCCACCTGGCCGAATTCCTGATCGGCGGCGTGGCCGGCCAGGACCTGCCGGAAAGCGAGGGTGCCAGCGTGGTCAAGATGTACAACGACTACCTGGGCCACTCCAGCTTCATCCTGCCGCCGTTGCCCAATACCCAGTTCACCCGCGACACCACCTGCTGGATCTACGGCGGCGTGACGCTCAACCCGATGTACTGGCCGGCGCGACGCCAGGAAACCCTGCTGACCACCGCGATCTACAAGTTCCACAAGGAGTTCACCGAAAAAGGCGATTTCCAGGTCTGGTACGGCGATCCGGACAAGGACCACGGCAACGCCACCCTCGAGGGCGGCGACGTGATGCCGATCGGCAAGGGCATCGTGCTCATCGGCATGGGCGAGCGCACCTCGCGCCAGGCCATCGGCCAGCTGGCGCAGAACCTGTTCGCCAAGGGCGCGGTGGAGAAAGTCATCGTCGCCGGCCTGCCCAAGTCTCGCGCCGCCATGCACCTGGACACCGTGTTCAGCTTCTGCGACCGCGACCTGGTCACGGTCTTCCCGGAAGTGGTGAGAGAGATCGTGCCGTTCATCATCCGCCCGGACGAAAGCAAGCCCTACGGCATGGACGTGCGCCGCGAGAACAAGTCGTTCATCGAGGTGGTTGGCGAGCAGTTGGGGGTCAAGCTGCGCGTGGTCGAGACCGGCGGCAACAGCTTCGCCGCCGAGCGCGAACAGTGGGATGACGGCAACAACGTGGTGGCCGTGGAGCCCGGCGTGGTCATCGGCTACGACCGCAACACCTACACCAACACCCTGCTGCGCAAGGCCGGGGTCGAGGTCATCACCATCAGCGCCGGCGAACTGGGCCGGGGCCGCGGCGGCGGCCACTGCATGACCTGCCCGATCATCCGCGACCCTATCGACTACTAACGCCCATTGCACCCGGTCGCGTCCAACAGACAGCGGCCGGGCATACCTCACCGAATCCAAGGAGAACCGTCATGGCGTTCAACATCCACAACCGCAACCTGCTCAGCCTCGAACACCACAGCACCCGCGAGCTGCGCTACCTGCTCGACCTGTCCCGCGACCTCAAGCGGGCCAAGTACACCGGCACCGAGCAGCAGCACCTGAAGGGCAACAACATCGCCCTGATCTTCGAGAAGACCTCGACCCGCACCCGCTGCGCCTTCGAAGTCGCCGCCTATGACCAGGGCGCCAACGTCACCTACATCGACCCCAACTCCTCGCAGATCGGCCACAAGGAAAGCATGAAGGACACCGCCCGCGTGCTAGGGCGCATGTACGACGCCATCGAATACCGCGGCTTCAAGCAGGAAATCGTCGAGGAACTGGCCAAGTTCGCCGGCGTGCCGGTGTTCAACGGCCTGACCGACGAGTACCACCCGACCCAGATGATCGCCGACGTGCTGACCATGCGCGAGCACAGCGACAAGCCGCTGCACGACATCAGCTACGCCTACCTGGGCGACGCCCGCAACAACATGGGCAACTCGCTGCTGCTGATCGGCGCCAAGCTCGGCATGGACGTGCGCATCGCCGCGCCCAAGGCGCTGTGGCCGCATGACGACCTGGTCGAGCGCTGCAAAAAGTACGCAGAAGAAAGCGGCGCGCGCATCACCCTGACCGAAGACCCGAAAGCCGCGGTCAAGGGCGTCGACTTCGTCCACACCGACGTGTGGGTATCGATGGGCGAGCCGGTCGAGGCCTGGGGCGAGCGTATCCAGCAACTGCTGCCGTACCAGGTGAACAAGGAGCTGATGAAGTCCACTGGCAACCCTCGCACCAAGTTCATGCACTGCCTGCCGGCGTTCCACAACTCCGACACCAAGGTCGGCAAGCAGATCGCCGAACAGTACCCGCACCTGGCCAACGGTATCGAAGTGACCGATGACGTGTTCGAGTCGCCAGCGTGCATCGCCTTCGAGCAGGCGGAAAACCGCATGCACACCATCAAGGCGATCCTGGTGTCGACCCTGGCCGACCTGTAAGTCCACGCTCCCCTGTAGGAGCCAGCCTTGCTGGCGAACCGGTCCACCGATGCCAATGGCATTCACCGGTAAAGCCGGCTCCTGCAGGGACCGCGTCACCATCAGAAGGACATTCCCCATGCGTATCGTTGTTGCATTGGGCGGCAACGCCCTGCTGCGCCGCGGCGAGCCGATGACCGCCGACAACCAGCGCGCCAATATCCGCACCGCCACCGAACAGATCGCCAAGATCCACCCCGGCAACGAACTGGTCATCGCCCACGGCAACGGCCCGCAGGTTGGCCTGTTGTCTCTCCAGGGCCTGTCCTACAAGCCCGACGAAGCCTACCCGCTGGACGTGCTCGGCGCCGAGACCGAAGGCATGATCGGCTACATGATCGAACAGGAGCTGGGCAACCTGCTGGACTTCGAGGTGCCGTTCGCCACGCTGCTCACCCAGGTTGAAGTGGACGCCAACGACCCGGCGTTCAAGGATCCGACCAAGTTCATCGGCCCCGTGTACGCCAAGGACGAAGCCGAGCGCCTGGCCAAGGAAAAAGGCTGGGTGGTCAAGCCCGATGGCGACAAGTACCGCCGGGTGGTGGCCAGCCCGAAACCCAAGCGCATCTTCGAGATCCGCCCGATCAAGTGGCTGCTGGAAAAAAGCAGCATCGTGATCTGCGCCGGCGGTGGCGGCATCCCCACCATGTACGACGAAAACCGCAAGCTCAAGGGCATCGAGGCGGTGATCGACAAGGACCTGTGCTCGGCGCTGCTGGCCGAACAGCTGGATGCCGACCTGCTGATCATCGCCACCGACGTTGACGCGGCGTACATCGATTTCGGCAAGCCGACACAGAAGGCCATCGCCCAGGCGCACCCCGACGAGCTCGAGAAGCTGGGCTTTGCCGCCGGCTCCATGGGGCCCAAGGTGCAGGCCGCCTGCGATTTCGCCCGGCATACCGGCAAGGTCGCGGTAATCAGCTCGCTGGAGAACATCGAGGACATCGTCAAAGGCACCGCCGGTACCCGCGTTTCCACCGCCAAGCCGGGAATCAGCTACCGTTGAACGCAGTTGGCCGGTGCCTGGCACCGGCCGTTTTCAACCTTCCGGAGGACCTCGCCATGGCCCAGTATCAACCCGGTCACGTGCATATCGAGCGCACTGCGCTGAACACCAACGACCACAGCTACGACCTGTGCATCGACTACGAGGCCGTGTCCGACCCCAGCGAAGGCCGCGGCATCCAGTTCCGCATGCATGGCCACATCGAGGGCAAGGCCGTCGATGAGAAGTTCTTCCTGGCCAAGGACCAGGTGCTGCCCAGCTTTCTGATGCAGTTGAGCCGCAAGGCCCAGTCGTACCTGCCAGCGCCGAAGAAGTTCGAGAACCTCGGCTCGCCGCACAAGCTGTATGACTATATGTTCGAAGACATCCGCGCCAAGCTGGATGTTAAATCGGGCGACCCGATCAAACCTGAGCATCTTTAGTGATCCTCGAGGGACCTTTCGCGGCACAAGGCCGCTCCTACAGGTACGTACGATCCCTGTAGGAGCGGCCTTGTGCCGCGAAAGGGCTGCGCAGCAGCCCCGGCAATAGTGGGCTAGAACGACATCGCAAGGCATACTGACGCCCATTCCGGCCAAACCCTCGCTCATCATGCGCATCCACGTCAGCTTCATCGACCGCGTCGGCATCACCCAGGAAGTCCTGGCCCTGCTCGGCGCCCGCAACCTCAACCTCGATGCCGTGGAGATGGTCCCGCCGAACGTCTACATCGACGCCCCGACCCTGAGCCCTGCCGTGCTCGAAGAGCTGCACGACGCATTGTTCGAGGTGCGCGGCGTGCAATCGGTGGAAGTGGTCGACATCCTCCCCGGCCAGCGCCGGCACCTGCAGCTCGACGCTCTGCTCGCCGCCATGAGCGACCCAGTACTGGCGGTGGACAGCGCTGGCAAGGTGCTGCTGGCCAACCCAGCACTGATTGCCCTGTGCGGGCGCGAATCGGCCGGACGCTCGGTAGGCGAGCTGTTCGCCGACCCCGACCTGCTCCAGGCCCTGCTGGACAACAATTTCCACCTGCCCATGCGCGAGATGCAGCTCAACGGCCAGAGCCTGCTGCTCGATGCCACGCCGATCACCCACGCCGGCGGCCTGCTGACCCTTTACCCACCGAACCGTATGGGCGAGCGCCTGTCGGCGCTACACCACGACCACGCCGAAGGCTTTGACGCCATGCTTGGCGATTCCCCGGCGATTCGCACCCTCAAGGCTCGCGCCCTGCGTGTGGCTGCCCTCGACGCGCCGCTGCTGGTGCATGGCGAGACTGGCACCGGCAAGGAACTGGTGGCCCGCGCCTGTCACGCCATCAGCAGCCGCCATGCCGCGCCGTTCCTGGCGCTGAACTGCGCGGCGCTGCCCGAGAGCCTGGCCGAGAGCGAGCTGTTCGGCTATGCCCCGGGCGCCTTCACCGGCGCGCAACGTGGCGGCAAACCCGGCTTGATGGAGCTGGCCAACCAGGGCACGGTGTTCCTCGACGAGATCGGCGAGATGTCGCCGTACCTGCAAGCCAAACTCCTGCGTTTTCTCAGCGATGGCAGCTTCCGCCGGGTCGGTGGCGACCGCGAGGTGAAAGTGGATGTGCGCATCATCAGCGCCACCCACCGCAACCTCGAGCGCATGGTCGCCGAGGGCACCTTCCGCGAAGACCTGTTCTACCGCCTCAATGTACTCAACCTGCAGGTGCCGCCCCTGCGCGAGCGCGGCCAGGACATCCTGTCACTGGCGCACTTCTTCATGCAGCAAGCCTGCACCCAGATCCAGCGCCCGGCCTGCCGCCTGGCCCCGGCCACGCACCCGGCGCTGCTGGCCAACCCCTGGCCGGGCAACGTGCGCCAGTTGCAGAACGTGATCTTCCGCGCCGCGGCCATCTGCGAAAGCAACCTGGTGGATATCGGCGACCTGGATATCGCCGGCACCTCGGTGGCACGCGGCCAGGATGGCGAGGTCGCCAGCCTGGAACAGGCGGTGGGGGATTTCGAGCGCGAACTGTTGCAGCGGCTGTATGCCAGCTACCCCTCGACCCGACAGCTGGCGGGGCGCTTGCAGACTTCGCACACAGCCATCGCCCAGCGCTTGCGCAAATATGGAATTCCAAGCAAAGCTTGACTCAACCGGCACCGATCGTATCGATTTAAATACAGCGTATCGATATCGTTACACACCCATTTGCATGCGTCTTTGCAAGGGTTTGATCCCTCGACGCTTTTGATTCCCCGCTCACCCGTATCGATTTCGTTCCACGAAAATGACAAAAAACCATAAAAAAATCTTCAACTATCTGATTAATAAGGTTTTTTAACAGCTGGCCGCATTATTGCTAAGGGAATTCCAACCTTAAGAGCGCGGAGCCTACCGCGCCCAACGCCCCTGCTTCCCGAGGAATTCCCATGAGCGAGTTGCGTTTCACCGAAGATCACGAATGGCTGCGCGTCGAAGCCGATGGCAGCGTCACCGTGGGCATTACCGCCTACGCCAAGAACGCGCTGGGTGATGTGGTCTATGTGCAACTGCCGGAGCTGCAGCAGTACGACAAGGGCACCGAAGCCTCCACCGTGGAATCGGTCAAAGCCGCCAGCGGCGTGTACATGCCACTGACCGGTGAAGTGGTCGCGGTCAACGAAGGCCTCAACGACAGCCCCGAGCTGGTCAACGAAGACCCGCTGGGCGAAGGCTGGTTCTTCCGCTTCATCCCCGCCGACATGAGCCAAGTGGCCGCCCTGCTCGACCAGGACGCCTACGACCGTCTGCTCAAAGCCAACGACGACGCCTGAGGTACCGCACCATGACCATCAACCTCGGCACCGCCAACGAATTCATCGCCCGTCACATCGGCCCGCGCGCCGCTGACGAGCAGGCCATGCTCAACGCGCTGGGCTTCGACTCGCTGGAAGCAATGACCGCCGCAGTCATCCCCGACAGCATCAAGGGCACCAGCGTGCTCGGCAGCGAAGACGGCCAGAGCGAGGCCGACGCCCTCGCCGCATTGAAAGCCATCGCCGGCCAGAACCAGCTGTTCAAGAGCTACATCGGCCAGGGCTACTACAACACCCACACGCCAGCGCCGATCCTGCGCAACCTCCTGGAAAACCCGGCCTGGTACACCGCCTATACCCCGTACCAGCCAGAGATCTCCCAAGGCCGCCTGGAAGCGCTGCTGAACTTCCAGACCCTGATCAGCGACCTCACCGGCCTGCCAATCGCCAACGCCTCGCTGCTCGACGAAGCCACCGCCGCCGCAGAAGCCATGACCTTCTGCAAGCGCCTTTCGAAAAACAAGGCCAGCCATGCCTTCTTCGCCTCCGTGCACTGCCACCCGCAGACCCTCGACGTGCTGCGTACCCGTGCCGAGCCACTGGGCATCGAGGTAGTGGTAGGCGACGAGCGTGAACTGGGCGACGTCAGCGCCTACTTCGGCGCCTTGCTGCAATACCCGGCAAGCAACGGTGACCTGTTCGACTACCGCGAAGTGGTGCAGCGCTTCCACGGCGCGGGCGCCCTGGTGGCCGTGGCCGCCGACCTGCTGGCCCTGACCCTGCTGACGCCACCTGGCGAGTTCGACGCCGACGTGGCCATCGGCAGCGCCCAGCGCTTCGGTGTGCCGCTGGGCTTCGGTGGCCCGCACGCGGCTTACTTCGCCACCCGCGACGCGTTCAAGCGCGACATGCCGGGCCGCCTGGTCGGTGTGTCGATCGACCGCTTCGGCAAGAGCGCCCTGCGCCTGGCCATGCAGACCCGCGAACAGCACATCCGCCGCGAGAAGGCCACCAGCAACATCTGCACCGCCCAGGTGCTGTTGGCCAACATCGCCAGCATGTACGCCGTGTACCACGGCCCGGCGGGCCTCAAGCGCATCGCCGAGCGCACCCACGCACTGACCGCGATCCTCGCCACCGGCCTGACCAAGCTGGGCGTCAAGGTCGTCACCGGCGAGTTCTTCGACACCCTGACCCTGGCCACCGGCGCCAACACCAGCAAGCTGCACGACAAGGCCCGCGCCCAAGGCATCAACCTGCGCCAAATCGACACTGCCCATCTGGGCCTGTCGCTGGACGAAACCAGCAGCCAGGCCGATGTCCAGGCCCTGTGGCAGCTGTTCGCCGACGGCCAGACAGCCCCGGACTTCGCCACCCTGGCCGCCACCGTCGCCCAGCGCCTGCCAGCCAAGCTGCTGCGCCAGTCGGCCATCCTCGAGCACCCGGTGTTCAACCGCTATCACAGCGAAACCGAGCTGATGCGCTACCTGCGCCGCCTGGCCGACAAGGACCTGGCGCTGGACCGCAGCATGATTCCGCTGGGCTCGTGCACCATGAAGCTCAACGCCGCCAGCGAGATGATCCCGGTGACCTGGGCCGAGTTCGGCAACCTGCACCCGTTTGCCCCCGCCGCGCAAAGCCAGGGCTACCGGCAGATGACCAGCGAACTGGAAGCCATGCTCTGCGCCGCCACCGGCTACGACGCCGTGTCGCTGCAGCCCAACGCCGGCTCCCAGGGCGAGTACGCCGGCCTGCTGGCGATCCGCGCCTACCACCGCAGCCGCGGCGACAGCCACCGCGACATCTGCCTGATCCCGTCCTCGGCCCACGGCACCAACCCCGCCACCGCGCACATGGCCGGCATGCGCGTGGTGGTGACCGCCTGCGACGCGCGCGGCAACGTCGACATCGACGACCTGCGCGCCAAGGCCATCGAGCACCGTGAGCGCCTGGCGGCGATCATGATCACCTACCCGTCGACCCACGGCGTGTTCGAGGAGGCCATCGGCGAGATCTGCGCGATCATTCACGACAACGGCGGCCAGGTGTACATCGACGGCGCCAACATGAACGCCATGGTCGGCCTGTGCGCCCCAGGCAAGTTCGGCGGCGACGTTTCGCACCTGAACCTGCACAAGACCTTCTGCATCCCCCACGGCGGTGGCGGCCCGGGGGTCGGCCCGATCGGCGTCAAGGCGCACCTGGCACCGTTCCTGCCTGGCCACGCGACGCTGGAGAACACCACAGGCGCCGTGTGCGCCGCGCCGTTCGGCAGCGCGAGCATCCTGCCGATCACCTGGATGTACATTCGCATGATGGGTGGCGCCGGCCTCAAGCGCGCCTCGCAGATGGCGATCCTCAACGCCAACTACATCGCCCGTCGCCTGGAAGAGCACTATCCTGTGCTGTACACCGGCGGCAACGGCCTGGTGGCGCATGAGTGCATCCTCGACCTGCGCCCGCTCAAGGACACCAGCGGCATCAGCGTCGACGACGTCGCCAAGCGCCTGATCGACTTCGGTTTCCACGCCCCGACCATGTCCTTCCCAGTGGCCGGCACGCTGATGATCGAACCGACCGAGAGCGAGTCCAAGGAGGAACTGGACCGTTTCTGCGCTGCCATGATCCAGATCCGCGAGGAGATCCGTGCGGTGGAGACTGGCAGCCTGGACAAGGACGACAACCCGCTGAAGAACGCACCGCACACCGCGGCGGAACTGGCCGGCGAGTGGGCCCACGGCTACAGCCGCGAGCAAGCGGTCTACCCGCTGCCGAGCCTGGTGGAAGGCAAGTACTGGCCACCGGTGGGCCGGGTCGACAACGTGTTCGGCGACCGCAACCTGGTCTGCGCCTGCCCGTCGATCGAGAGCTACCAGGACGTTTGATAGCGAGTGTCGTCATCAGGGGTGCTTTGCGCCCCTTTCGCGGCACAAGGCCGCTCCTACAGGACGGCGCTGGCCTCTGTAGGAGCGGCCTTGTGCCGCGAAAGGCCTGCAAAGCGGGCCCAGATTCTTCAGGAGAAGTACCATGTCCCTGAGCGTCTTCGACCTGTTCAAGATCGGCATCGGCCCCTCCAGCTCACACACGGTCGGGCCGATGCGCGCCGCCGCGCGCTTCGCCGAAGGCCTGCGTCGCGATGGCCTGCTGGCCAGCACGGCCAGCGTCAAGGCCGAGCTGTATGGCTCGCTCGGCGCGACCGGCAAGGGTCACGGCAGCGACAAGGCGGTGCTGCTCGGCCTGGAGGGCGAGCACCCCGACAGCGTCGACACCGAAGCCATTCCCGCGCGCCTGCAGGCCATTCGCGACAGCGGCCGGCTCAGCCTGCTCGGCGAGCACGCCATCGACTTCGTCGAAAAACAGCACCTGGCGATGATCCGCAAGCCGCTGGACTATCACCCCAACGGCATGATCTTTCGTGCCTTCGACGCCGCCGGCCTGCAGATCCGCAGCCGCGAGTACTATTCAGTGGGCGGCGGCTTCGTGGTCGACGAAGAGGCCGCGGGCCACGACCGCATCGTCGAGGACAGCACCGTGCTGGCCTACCCGTTCAAAACCGCCAAGGAGCTGCTGGCCCATTGCACCACGCAACAGCTGTCGTTCAGCCAGGTGATGCTGGCCAACGAGGCGGCCTGGCGCCCCGAGGCCGAGACCCGTGCCGGCCTGCTGCGCATCTGGCAGGTAATGCAGGACTGCGTCGAGGCCGGTTGCCGGCACGAGGGCATCCTGCCCGGCGGGCTGAAGGTCAAGCGCCGCGCCCCAGCGCTGTACCGCCAGCTCAGCCGCCACCCGGAGGCCAGCCTGCGCGATGCGCTGTCGGTGCTCGACTGGGTCAACCTCTACGCCCTGGCGGTGAACGAGGAAAACGCCTATGGCGGACGCGTGGTCACCGCGCCGACCAACGGTGCGGCGGGCATCGTGCCGGCGGTGCTGCACTACTACATGCGCTTCGTCCCCGGCGCCAGCGAGGACGGCGTGGTGCGCTTCCTGCTCACCGCTGCGGCCATTGGCATCCTCTACAAGGAAAACGCCTCGATCTCCGGCGCCGAGGTCGGTTGCCAGGGCGAGGTTGGCGTAGCCTGCTCGATGGCTGCTGGCGCATTGTGCGAAGTGATGGGCGGCACCCCACAACAGGTGGAGAACGCCGCCGAGATCGGCATGGAACACAACCTGGGCCTGACCTGCGACCCCATCGGCGGGCTGGTCCAGGTGCCCTGTATCGAGCGCAACGCCATGGGCTCGGTGAAGGCGATCAACGCGGTGCGCATGGCCCTGCGCGGCGACGGGCAGCACTACGTGTCCCTCGACAAGGTCATCCGCACCATGCGCCAGACCGGCGCCGACATGAAAAGCAAATACAAGGAGACCGCCCGCGGCGGTCTGGCCGTCAACATCATCGAATGTTGACCCGAATAAAAACCAAGGAGTCACCGATGTCCGAAACACTGCACAAGACCCCGCTGCACGCCCTGCACCTGGAACTGGGCGCGCGCATGGTGCCGTTCGCCGGCTACGACATGCCCGTGCAGTACCCGCTGGGCGTGCTCAAGGAGCACCTGCACACCCGCGAGCAGGCTGGCCTGTTCGACGTCTCGCACATGGGCCAGATCATCCTGCGCGGCAGCGACGCCGCCCGCGCCCTGGAAACCCTGGTGCCGGTGGACATCGTCGACCTGCCGCTGGGCATGCAGCGCTACGCCATGTTCACCAACGCCGAGGGCGGCATCCTCGACGACCTGATGGTCGCCAACCTGGGTGACGACACGTTGTTCCTGGTGGTAAACGCCGCCTGCAAGGACCAGGACCTGGCGCACCTGCGCCAGCATATCGGCGACCGCTGCGAGATCCAGCCGCTGTTCGAGGAACGCGCGCTGCTCGCCCTGCAAGGCCCGGCGGCGGTCAAGGTGCTGGAGCGCCTGGCCCCGGAAGTGGCCGGCATGACTTTCATGCAGTTCCGCCCGGTCAGCCTGCTGGGCAACGATTGCTTCGTCAGCCGCTCGGGCTACACCGGCGAGGACGGTTTCGAGATTTCCGTGCCGGCGGACAAGGCCGAGGCCCTGGCGCGCCGCCTGCTGGCCGAGCCCGAAGTGCTGCCGATCGGCCTGGGCGCGCGCGATTCGCTGCGCCTGGAAGCCGGCCTGTGCCTGTACGGCCACGACATGGACACCACCACCACGCCTATCGAAGCCAGCCTGTTGTGGGCGATCTCCAAGGTGCGCCGCGCCGATGGCGCGCGCGCCGGTGGCTTCCCAGGCGCGGACAGCGTGTTCGCCCAGCAACAGGCTGGCGTGGCGCGCAAGCGTGTCGGCCTGCTGCCCCAGGAACGCACGCCTGTGCGTGAGGGCGCGCAGATCGTCGACCAGGCTGGCAAGGTGGTCGGCGAAGTGTGCAGTGGCGGCTTCGGCCCGACGCTCGGCGCCCCCGTGGCGATGGGCTATGTCGATAACGAACATGCCGCGCTGGATACCGCTTTGTTTGCCGTTGTGCGCGGTAAGCAAGTTGCCCTCAAAGTCAGCAAAATGCCTTTCGTGGCGCAGCGTTACTACCGTGGCTGAATGAGTGGATCGGGCAGGCTCGACATATTCGTTTTCGAACCTGCCCAATAACTTCTGAACATAGCGCCAGGCCAGGCGCCACGCCGTTTCCGACAAATCGCTCGGTGATCGGGAAAAGCCTGATTTTCACCCATCGCGAGGGCTTGTTTTTCGCTCGGCAGTTGGCGTAGAGTCACAGCACTGTGTTTGCATGGGTCGCAACAGTTCGTGACCTGGGCCAGTAGCTGCAATCTGCTACAACCCGTTCGACGTCTCTTACTTTCCTGCAACCCAGCCCAGTAATCTTTCGCTTACAAAATGATGCGAAAGTAACTGTCATTAAAATTGAGTTCCATAGGAAGAAAGACAATGTCGACTCGTCAGAACGGTACCGTCAAGTGGTTTAACGACGAAAAAGGTTACGGCTTCATCACCCCAGAAAGCGGTGCTGATCTGTTTGTTCACTTCCGCGCCATTCAAGGCAACGGCTTCAAGAGCCTGAAAGAAGGCCAGAAAGTCACCTTCGTTGCAGTCCAGGGCCAGAAAGGCATGCAGGCTGACGAAGTTCAAGTCGCTGAATAAGACTGAATCCGCCTCAAAAGAGCCCCTGTGTTGACGCACAGGGGCTTTTTTGTGCCTGTAATTTCATAGAATGGGCCTTTGCCATCCGGAGCTGCCATGCATGTCCAAGCCTTTGCTCATTCCCCAGGGTGATTTTCCACCGGTCGGCCTGGGCCGTCGCCTGGCCGCGATGTTCTATGACTTCCTGCTGTGCACCGCCCTGCTGATCGTGACTGCCGGCGCCTACAAGATGATCCAGATGGCGATCATCGGCGAGGCCCGCATGCGCGAGCTGACCGAGGCCGGCGCGCTGGACGGCGACCCCTTGCTGTCGACGATCCTGCTGTTCGCGCTGTTCGGCTTCTTCGCCAAGTTCTGGACCCATGGCGGCCAAACCCTGGGCATGCAGGTGTGGGGAGTGCGCGTACAGAACGCTGATGGCAGCGCCATCAGCCTCTGGCAGGCATTGCTACGTTTCGTGGTGTCGATCGCGTCGTGGCTGTGCCTGGGGCTGGGCTTCATCTGGTCGTTGTTCGACAAACGCAAACGCAGCTGGCACGACATCTACTCCGAGACCCAACTGGTACGCCTGCCCAAACGCAAGAAATAGCCGCCACAGATCCCCTGTAGGAGCCAGCCTTGCTGGCGAACCCCGGCCCCCCGGTTCGCCAGCAAGGCTGGCTCCTACAGGCACAAAAAAGCCGACCCTGGGGTCGGCTTCTTGTTTGGCGGATCAACCCGCCCTGCGCATCAACCACAAACCGGCCAGCGCACAGATGCCAGCGGGTATCACCACCGCCAGCAACGGTGGGAAGCCGAACACCTGGCTCGACGGCCCCAGCAGATCACCCGCGATACGGAACACGAAGCCCACCAGTACGCCGGTGAACACGCGCTGGCCGAGAGTCACAGAACGCAGCGGGCCGAAGATGAACGAAATCGCCATCAACACCAGCGCCGCGGTCACCGCCGGCTGCAGCACCTTGGTCCAGAACGCCAGCCAGTAACGGGAGTTGTTCAGGCCTTGGTCGGACAGGTAGTGGATGTAGTCCCACAACCCGGTGATAGACAGCGACTCCGGTGCCAACACCACGGTATTGAGCAATTCCGGAGTCACCGAAACATCCCAGACTTCTTCAGGCGCGTTGACCACTTCGGTGTGGTCGCCACGGAAATAGGTGGTGGCGACATCGTTCAGTATCCACTTGCCGTCCTGATACTGCGCCCGGCGGGCGAAGCTGGAGGTCTGGATCTTGCGCTCGTCGTCGAAACGGTAGCGGGTCACGCCCAGTAGCAGGCCGTTGGGCTGCACCGAGTTGATGTGCACGAACTCCTCGCCCTGGCGATGCCACATGCCGCGTTTGGAGCTTTGCGCCTCGCCACCGCCCTGGGCCAGGGAACGGTCGGCCTGGGCCTTGTTCTCGGTGACCGGGGCGACGTATTCGCCAATCAGCAGGCCGACCAGCATCAGCACCAGCATCGGCTTCATCACCGCCCAGACGATACGACCGATGGACACCCCGGCAGCGCGCATGATGGTCAGTTCGCTGCTGCTGGCCAGGCTGCCCAGGCCAATCAGGCAGCCGATCAACGCCGCCATCGGCAGCATGTCGTAGAGCCGACGCGGTGCCGTGAGCAGCACATAGGCGCTGGCGTCCATCACCGTGTAGGTATTGCTCAGGTCGCTCATCTCGTCGATGAAGGCGAACAGCGAAGCCAGGCCGAGGATGATGCCGAGCACGGCGAGAATCGCCAGCAGCACGCTCTGGCCGATGTAGCGGTCCAGTTTAACCACGGGCCACCTCCGCACGACGCGCGGCGCGCTTGAGGCGCAGCGGCTCCCAGTACATCAACCCGAGGCCGATCAGCAAGAACAGGGCATGGACCCACCAGATACCCAACGAGAGGGGCAGCTTGCCCTTCTCCAGGGCGCCGCGCACGGAAATCAGCATTGTCAGATAAGCCATGTACAGGAGGATCGCCGGCAGCAGCTTGAGGAAGCGGCCCTGGCGGGGATTGACGCGCGACAGCGGCACGGCCAGCAGGGTGACCACGAACACCAGCAGCGGCAGCGATAGGCGCCACTGCAACTCGGCACGCTCGCGCACGCCGTCATGACCGATCAGGTCGCGGGTCGGGATCGCCTCGCGTTCGGTCACCTCCTGGGCGACCTCAGGCTTGGGCAGCAGCACGCCGTAGGTGTCGTACTTGATCGCGCGGTAGTCGGCCTGGCCGGGGTTGCCGTCGTAGCGGTAGCCGTTTTCCAGCACCAGGTAGCGGTTGCCGTCGGCCTGCACTTCCTGGTGGCCCTTCTCGGCGACCAGCACCGAAGGCGCGCGGTCCTTGGTCTTGTCCTGGTTGAAGCGCTTCTCGGAGATGAACACCCCGGCCAGGTTGACGCGGTCATCGGACAGTTGCTCGGTGTAGGTCACCCGCGAACCGTCACGCAGGGTCTGGAAACGCCCCGGCACCAGGGTGTCGAACTCGGTCAGGGCGTCCTGCTGGGCGATGATCTTCTGCACCTGGGCCACGCCCAGGGGGGCCAGGCTCAGGCTCAGCCAGGCCACCAGCAGGGCGATCAACGCCGCTGGCGCCATGGTCATCGCCAGCAGGCGCTGCTGGCTCATGCCGGTCGCCGAGAGCACGGTCATCTCGCTTTCGAGATACAGCCGGCCATAGGCCAGCAGGATGCCGAGGAACAGCCCCAGCGGCAGGATCAGTTGCAGGAACCCCGGCAGGCGGAAGCCCATGATCATGAACAGCACGCTCGGGTCGAGCACGCCCTGGGCCGCCTGGGCCAGGTATTTGATGAAGCGCCCGCTCATGATGATCACCAGCAGCACGGCGCTGACGGCGCTCAAGGTCACCAGGACCTCGCGGGACAGATAACGAAAGACGATCAAACCAGACACTCCTGGGTTGTCAGGGGCTCAAAGCCAGACGAACGATGCGGGCAGCCAAGCCCCATGCCGGTTCGCCAAGGCGAACCTCCATGTAAAAGTGCGCGCATTATCCTGTGATTGACGGCGCCTGTCACTTGGCGGCGCATGACGCCGCATGTCGGGGTTGTCATGAAGGTCGCCGCAGGCTCAAACTGGCAGCTTTTCCGCAGGCCGGCAGAAGGTCGCCGGGGCGGTTTTCCGGGCGCGTTCACAAGACAGCGCCAACTGACAGATCATTCGGGGACCCCAGACATGGAACTGGTTGTAAAAAGCGTAGCCGCTGTATCCGTCAAGACCGCCACCCTGGTCGTGCCGGTGGGCGAAAACCGCAAGCTGGGCACTACTGCCAAGGCCGTGGACGACGCCAGCGGCGGTGCCATCAGCACCCTGCTCAAGCGCGGCGACCTGGCCGGCAAGCCGGGCCAGACCCTGCTGCTGCACAGCCTGCCGGGCCTGAAGGCCGAGCGCGTGCTGCTGGTGGGCAGCGGCAAGGACGAAGCCCTCGGCGACCGCACCTGGCGCAAGCTGGCCGCCAGCGTCGCCGGTGTGCTCAAGGGCCTGGGCGGCAGCGACGCAGTGCTGGCCCTGGACGACCTGGCCGTCAGCGGCCGTGACGGCCACTACGGCAAGTACCGCCTGCTGGCCGAAACCCTGCTCGACAGCAACTACCTGTTCGACCGCTACAAGAGCCAGAAGGCCGAACCGCGCGCCCTGAAGAAAATCACCCTGCTCACCGCCAAGGCCGGCCAGGCCGAGGTCGAGCGCGCCGTCAAGCACGCTAGCGCCATCGCCACCGGCATGGCCTTCACCCGCGACCTGGGCAACCTGCCGCCGAACGTCTGCCACCCAAGCTTCCTCGCCGAGCAGGCCAAGGACCTGGGCAAGGCGCACAAGGGCCTGAAGGTCGAGGTGCTGGATGAGAAGAAGATCAAGGACCTGGGCATGGGCGCGTTCTACGCCGTGGGCCAGGGCAGCGACCAGCCGCCACGGCTGATCGTGCTCAGCTACCAGGGCGGCAAGAAGAGCGAGAAGCCGTTCGTGCTGGTTGGCAAGGGCATCACCTTCGACACCGGCGGCATCAGCCTCAAGCCAGGTGCCGGCATGGACGAGATGAAGTACGACATGGGCGGTGCCGCCAGCGTGTTCGGTACCCTGCGCGCGGTGCTCGAATTGCAGCTGCCGATCAACCTGGTGTGCCTGTTGGCCTGCGCCGAAAACATGCCGAGCGGTGGTGCCAGCCGCCCGGGTGACATCGTCACCACCATGAGCGGGCAGACCGTCGAGATCCTCAATACCGACGCCGAAGGGCGCCTGGTGCTGTGCGATGCACTGACCTACGCCGAGCGCTTCAAGCCGCAAGCCGTCATCGATATCGCCACCCTGACCGGCGCCTGCGTCGTCGCCCTGGGCGGCCACACTTCGGGCCTGATGGGCAATAACGACGAGCTGATCGGCCAACTGCTGGACGCCGGCAAGCGCGCCGACGACCGCGCCTGGCAACTGCCACTGTTCGACGAGTATCAGGAGCAACTGGACAGCCCGTTCGCCGATATCGCCAACATCGGCGGGCCGAAAGGTGGCGCCATCACCGCCGGCTGCTTCCTGTCGCGCTTCGCCAAGCAATACAACTGGGCGCACCTGGACATCGCCGGCACCGCCTGGATCAGCGGCGGCAAGGACAAGGGCGCCTCGGGCCGCCCGGTACCGCTGCTCACCCAGTACCTGCTGGACCGCGCCGGCGCCTGATGGCGCCCCACCGCTGGCGCCCTCGCGCGCCAGTGGCGGGCACTGACCGATCATGAGCCAAGTCGATTTCTACATCCTGCCCACCGACGCCCTGTCGGCGCGGCTGGATTTCGCCTGCAAATTGTGTGAAAAGGCCTGGCGCCTCGGCCATCGGGTCTACCTGCATTGCCAGGACGAGGCGCAACGCAGCGAACTCGACCTGCGCCTGTGGCAGTTCAAGGGCGAGGCCTTCGTGCCGCACGACCCCGCCGAGCAACACCCGGACGCCATTGTCGCGCTGGGCATCGGCAGCGATGCCGGCGAACACCGTGACCTGCTGATCAACCTGGGCGGCGCTGTCCCCACCTTCGTCGGCCAGTTCGAACGGGTCGCCGAGATCGTCGTCGAGGACTCGGCCATCCGCCTGGCCGCCCGCGAGCGATTCCGTTTCTACCGCGAACAGGGCTATGCTCTGCAAGACCACCGCTTACAGCGACTTTGACGACGATGGACAAGCAGCTGAACTCCCTCACCCATTCCGCCCACCTGCTCGACGACCTCGAATCGATTCGCGAGCTGCTGGGTGACGCCGACCTGCAACCGCCCCTGCTGACCGAAACGGTGGAGCAGATCCCGTTGTTGCTCGACGAACCCGCCGGCACTGCGCCGGTCGCCACGCCAGCACCCGCGCCCGAAGAAGATGCCCAGACCCGCCGCCAGGACACCCTGCTGCACCTGGACGCCGAGCTGCGCACCGCCGCACAGCAGATCATGCAGGACGTGATCAACGACTTCACCCCGCATATCGAAACCGAGATCAAGCGCCGCCTCGATGCGCGGCTGGAGCGGTTGCTCAAGCGTTCCGAGTGACTCTCTGGGGCCGCTTCGCGGCCCTTTCGCGGCACAAGGCCGCTCCTACAGGAGATCGCGTTCCCCTGTAGGAGCGGCCTTGTGCCGCGAAAGGGCTGCAAAGCAGCCCCGGCGCCTGTCGCCTCAACCTCCTGCGTTGGTTATACTTCCCGGCTTTCCCGAACAAATGCCATAGGGTCCCGCCGCGCATGGACAAGACCTACCAGCCGCACGCCATCGAAACTTCCTGGTACAACACCTGGGAGTCCGAGAACTATTTCGCCCCACAAGGTGCAGGCGAGTCCTACACCATCATGATCCCGCCGCCGAACGTCACCGGCAGCCTGCACATGGGCCACGGCTTCAACAACGCGATCATGGACGCCCTGATCCGCTTCCGCCGCATGCAGGGTCGCGACACCCTGTGGCAGCCGGGCACCGACCACGCCGGTATCGCCACCCAGATGCTGGTGGAACGCCAACTTGAAGCCAAGGGCCAGAATCGCCACGATCTGGGCCGCGACAAGTTCCTGGAGAAGGTCTGGGAGTGGAAGGATCAATCGGGCGGCAACATCAGCCGCCAGATCCGCCGCCTGGGCTCGTCGGTGGACTGGAGCCGCGAGCGCTTCACCATGGACGACGGCCTCTCCGAGGCGGTCAAGGAAGCCTTCGTGCGCCTGCACGAAGACGGCCTGATCTACCGCGGCAAGCGCCTGGTCAACTGGGACACCAAGCTGCACACGGCGATCTCCGACCTCGAAGTGGAAAACCACGACGAGAAGGGTCACCTGTGGAACCTGCGCTATCCGCTGGCCGACGGCGCCAAGACCGCCGAAGGCAAGGACCACCTGGTAGTCGCCACCACCCGTCCGGAAACCCTGCTCGGTGACGTCGCCGTTGCCGTCAACCCGACCGACGAGCGCTACCAGGCCCTGATCGGCAAGTTCGTCGAACTGCCGCTGGTCGGCCGCCGCATCCCGATCGTCGCCGACGACTACTGCGACCCCGAATTCGGCACCGGCTGCGTGAAGATCACCCCGGCCCACGACTTCAACGACTACGAAGTCGGCAAACGCCACAACCTGCCGCTGCTGAACATCTTCGACAAGAACGCCACCGTGCTGGCGGCGGTCCAGGCGTTCAACCTCGACGGCAGCGTCAACGAGAACGTCGATACCTCGCTGCCGACCCAGTACGCCGGCCTCGACCGCTTCGTCGCGCGCAAGCAAATGGTTGCCGACCTCGACGCCCAGGGCTTGCTGGTCAGCATCGACGACCACGCCCTGAAGGTGCCCAAGGGCGACCGCTCCGGCACCGTCATCGAGCCGTGGCTGACCGACCAGTGGTACGTCTCCACCAAGCCGCTGGCCGAACCTGCCATTGCTGCCGTGGAAGACGGCCGAATCCAGTTCGTGCCCAAGCAGTACGAGAACATGTACTTCTCCTGGATGCGCGACATCCAGGACTGGTGCATCAGCCGCCAACTGTGGTGGGGCCACCGTATCCCGGCCTGGTACGACGAGGCCGGCCAGGTCTATGTCGGCCGCGACGAGGCCGAAGTGCGCGCCAAGCACAACCTGGGCGCCGACGTAGCGCTGCGCCAGGACGACGACGTCCTCGACACCTGGTTCAGCTCGGGCCTGTGGACCTTCTCCACCCTCGGTTGGCCGGAACAGACCGAGTTCCTTAAGAAGTTCCACAGCACCGACGTGCTGGTGACCGGCTTCGACATCATCTTCTTCTGGGTTGCACGCATGATCATGCTGACCATGCACCTGATCAAGAACGAGGATGGCACCCCGCAGGTACCGTTCAAGACCGTGTACGTGCACGGCCTGGTGCGCGACGGCCAGGGCCAGAAGATGTCCAAGTCCAAGGGCAACGTGCTGGACCCGCTGGACATCGTCGACGGCATCACCCTCGATGCCCTGCTGGAAAAACGCACCAGCGGCATGATGCAGCCCAAGCTGGCCGAAAAGATCGCCAAGCAGACCAAGGCGGAGTTCCCCGAGGGCATCGCCAGCTACGGCACCGATGCCCTGCGCTTCACCTTCTGCTCGCTGGCGTCCACCGGTCGTGACATCAAGTTCGACATGGGCCGCGTCGAAGGCTACCGCAACTTCTGCAACAAGATCTGGAACGCCGCCCGCTACGTGCTGGACAAGGGCGAGGACTGCGGCCAGAACGGCGAGGCCTACGAGCTGTCGCTGGCCGACCGCTGGATCATCTCGCAGTTGCAGCGTACCGAAGCCGAGGTAACCCGCCAGCTCGAGCAGTTCCGCTTCGACCTGGCCAGCCAGGCGCTGTACGAGTTCATCTGGAACCAGTACTGCGACTGGTACCTGGAGCTGTCCAAACCGGTATTGTGGGACGAGAACGCCCCGGTAGAGCGCGCCCGTGGCACCCGGCGCACCCTGGTGCGCGTGCTGGAAGTGGCCCTGCGCCTGGCCCATCCGTTCATGCCGTTCATCACCGAAGAGATCTGGCAGCGCATCGCGCCGCTGGCCGGCATCGACGGCAAGACCATCATGCTGCAGCCGTGGCCGGTAGCCGTCGAGGCGCGCATCGACGCCGCCGCCGAAGGCGACATCGAGTGGCTCAAGGAGCTGATGGTCGGCCTGCGCAACATCCGTGCCGAGATGAACATCGGCCCAGGCAAGCCGCTGCCGCTGTTCCTGAAGAACGCTAACGCCGACGACCAGCGTCGCCTGCAGGAAAACGAAGCCCTGCTCAAGAAGCTGGCCAAGGTCGAATCGTTCACCGTGCTCAGCGAACAGGACGAAGCGCCGCTGTCGGCCACCGCCCTGGTGGGTGACCTGCAAGTGCTGGTGCCGATGGCCGGGCTGATCGACAAGGACGCGGAACTGGCGCGCCTGAGCAAGGAGATCCAGCGCCTGCAGGGTGAAGTCCAGCGCGTCGGCGGCAAGCTGTCCAACGCCGCCTTCGTCGACAAGGCCCCGCCGGCGGTAATCGAGAAGGAACGTGCCAAGCTGGCCGAGTCGGAGCAGGCCCTGGCCAACTTCACCGAGCAGCACGCGCGGATTGCAACGCTGTAACAACCTGATAGACCGCTGGGGCCGCGTTGCGGCCCTTTCGCGACACAAGGCCGCTCCTACAGGAACGGCGCCGGATCGAGAGGCGCCGCTATCCTGTAGGAGCGGCCTTGTGTCGCGAAAGGGCTGCAAAGCAGCCCCAGGGCCTGCAACACCGGATCCGACCATGACCAACAAACCCACCCTGCACCCACGCAACCGCCACCAGGGCCGCTACGATTTCCCGGCACTGATCAAGGCCCACCCGGACCTCGCCCGTTTCACCATCACCAACCCCCACGGCAAGCCCAGCATCGACTTCGCCAACCCCGAAGCCGTGCGGGTGTTCAACCGCGCCCTGCTCAAAGCCCAGTACGCCATCCAGCACTGGGACATCCCCGCCGATTACCTGTGCCCGCCGATCCCTGGCCGCGCCGACTACATCCACGTGCTGGCCGACCTGCTGGCCGAGGACAATCGCGGCGAAATCCCCCGTGGCTCCCAGGTCCGCGCGCTGGATGTCGGCGTCGGCGCCAACTGCATCTACCCGCTGCTTGGCCACAGTGACTATCGCTGGCGCTTCCTGGGCTCGGACATCGACAGCGTCGCCCTGGCGTCGGCCAAGGCCATCGTCCAGGCCAACAAGCTCGACAAGGCCATTGGCCTGCGCCTGCAACCTGAGCGCAAGTACATCCTCAGCGGCCTGCTGCAGGCCGACGAGCGCTTTGAGCTGACCCTGTGCAACCCGCCCTTCCACGCCTCGCGCGAGGAAGCCACCCGCGGCAGCCAACGCAAGTGGAAGAACCTCGGCAAGCAGGACCCCAAGCGCAAGCTGCCGGTACTGAACTTTGGCGGGCAGAACAATGAACTGTGGTGCGAAGGCGGCGAGATCCGCTTCGTCAGCCAACTGGTCGCCGAAAGCGCGCAGTACGCGGCCCAGGTGCTGTGGTTCACCAGCCTGGTATCCAAGGCCAGCAACCTGCCGGGCATCGAGGCGGCCCTGAAGAAGACCGGGGTGAAGGCCCTGCGCATCGTCGAGATGGGCCAGGGGCAGAAGCAGAGCCGCATGGTCGCCTGGAGCTTCCATGACGACGCGGCACGCCAGCAATGGCATGCCTTGCGTAAATCGCAGGCATGAAAAAACCGCGCCCGGGCAAGCCGGGCGCGGTTTCGTCAAATCAACAATTACTTGTTGATCGAGTCGGTCAGCACTTTGGCTGGAACGAACTTGACGACTTTCTTGGCAGCGATTTCGATGGCGGCGCCAGTCGAAGGGTTGCGGCCAGTGCGGGCAGGACGCTCGGTGACTTTCAGTTTGCCGATGCCTGGCAGGGTGATTTCAGCGCCGTTTTCCAGTTGGTCGGCGACGATCTGGCCCAGTTGCTCCAGTGCAGCACGCGCGGTGGTTTTCGGCGCGTCGATGGATTCAGCGATATCGGCAATCAGTTGGTCTTTGGTCAGTGCCATGGTGGTGTTCCTTCCCTATCAAATTCAGAGGTTGTGCAGCGTGCTTGTCGGTGGTCGGGCCAGCCCGGGACATTCCAGAGGCCGCGTCGATCGCGTATGTAGATACGCAAATCGGCGTTTGGTTCGACACCCCGCAAGCGATCTGCCAGCAATGCGCCACCCAAGGGGCGCAAGACCGCGCAAAGCTACCACAGGAATCGATAAATATCCGCTATCGACACTGATTTTGTGCAGGTTTTTCGGGGGTTTCAGAAAAAACCGCAAAAAGTTGAACAAAAAACGAACAACCGGCATTTCCGCCAACATCTGGCCACTGCACCGCCCTCCCCCTGAGGTAAACTTAACGCCTTTTGCAGCGCGGCCCCATGCCGCCCTTTACCCCGAGAATTCCATGCCAATCCGTCATTGCATCGTTCACCTGATCGACAAGAAGCCCGATGGCAGCCCCGCCGTGCTCCATGCCCGCGACAGCGAACTGGTAGCCTCCGACGCCATCGAGAACCTGCTGGCCGACCTCAACGACAGCTACAACGCCAAACAGGGCAAGGCCTGGGGCTTTTTCCATGGCGAGTCCGGCGCCTACCCGTTCAGTGGCTGGCTCAAGCAGTACCAGGACGGGGAAAGGGACTTCGCCAGCTTCAGCCGTGTCGCTGTCGAGCACCTGCAAAAACTGATGGAAGAGTCCAACCTGTCCACCGGCGGGCACGTGCTATTCGCCCATTACCAGCAAGGCATGACCGAGTACCTGGCCATCGCCCTGCTGCACCACAGCGAAGGCGTGGCGGTGAACGCCGAGCTGGACGTCACCCCATCGCGCCATCTGGACCTGGGCCAGTTGCACCTGGCGGCGCGGGTCAACCTTTCGGAGTGGAAGAACAACCAGCACTCCAAGCAGTACATCTCGTTCATCAAGGGCAAGAACGGCAAGAAGGTCTCGGACTACTTCCGCGACTTCATCGGCTGCCAGGAGGGCGTCGACGGCCCGGGTGAAACCCGGACCCTGCTCAAGGCGTTCAGCGATTTCGTCGAAAAGGAAGACCTGCCGGAAGAAGCCGCCCGGGAGAAGACCCAGACCCTGGTCGACTACGCCACCACACAGACCAAACTGGGCGAACCCATGGCGCTGGAGGAGCTCTCCAGCCTGATCGACGAGGACCGCCCCGAGGCGTTTTTCGACCACATTCGCAACAGTGACTATGGCCTGTCGCCGGAGATCCCGGCCGACAAGCGCACCCTCAACCAGTTCCGCCGCTTCACCGGGCGCGCAGAAGGGCTATCGATCAGTTTCGAGGCACATCTGCTGGGCTCGAAGGTGGAATATGACGAAGAGGCCGGCACGCTGGTGATCAAGGGCCTGCCAACCCAGTTGATCGACCAGCTCAAGCGCCGCAAGGACTGAGCTGACGCTTGCCGTTCCTGTGGGAGCCAGCTGGCTCCTACAAGGTGTCCTGCGTCTGGGCGAAAGCAACCACCAACGCCTCCTTCGCCGCCTTGCGCAGCTTCTTCACCAACCGCTCTTGGCGCAGCGCCTCGCCCTTGTCGGGCCACTGCTCGACGTAAACCAGCGCTTGTGCCGGGCTGGTCTTGAAATATCGGGCGCCCTGCCCTTTCTGGTGCTTGATGAATCGCCGCTGCGGGTCATCGCTGATACCGCAGTACAGCGAGCCATTGGCGGCACGCACCAGGTAGACGTACCAGGGTTTGCAGTCGGGGGAAGGCGCTGTTTCGCTCACGGCTCGGTTCGGTGCAACGGAAGAAGGTCGCCAGCTTAACGCCTCAGCGCGCCTGCTGGAATGCGCGAAGCCCCTTGAACGCCTGCTGGCGCACCTTGTTCTGTAACATCGGCGTCCAGCCCAGCAGCACGCCCGGCATGCCCAGTGCCTGGCGCGACCAGCGCCACAGGTCGAAGGTATCGTCGTGCTGGCAAATCAGCCCGTCGCGAATCACGAAGCGTGCCTGGATATCGTTGACCACCACCCGCCCGGTCTGGCTGAACAGGTAGGTGGCCACCCAGTGCGCGCCATCGCTGCGCACGTCGTCGAAGGTCAGGGTGAAGTCCTTGGCGCGGGTGGTGAGCATCCGCCATATGTCGCCCGCGTCGTGCCCGCGCAGAGTGCCAAAGACCGGGTCGCTGAAGACGACATCATCGCTGTAGCAGGCCACCATGGCCTCGGCGTCCAGGCATTGGAAGGCCTGGTAGAAACGGGTGATCAGGGCGCTGTTGGCATCGCTCATGGACTGTTCCTGCGCAAGGTGCGAAACCCGCAAGATACTGTCTGGATGCCCGCAACACCATGCCCATTCGCCTCGTGAATGACGATCACGGGGCAAGCCAGTTCCTTAAACGTGCTCGCTGCTGACCTGCACATGCAGTGCTCGCACGGCGCCGAGACCGAACAGGATCGCGCCGATACCCAGCACCGCGAAGATCCAGCCCACCGCGCTCCAGCCACCGGTCAGATCATGCACCAGCCCCACCGCGAATGGCCCCATGGATGCCAGCGTATAGCCCACGCCCTGGGCCATGCTCGACAGGTTCGCCGCCACATGAGCGTCCTTGGAGCGCAGCACGATCAGGGTCAGTGCCAGGGCGAAGGTACCGCCCTGCCCCAGCCCGAGCAGAATCGCCCAGCCCCACAGGCCCTCGATCGGTGCATACAGGCAGCCGAACAGCCCAGCCAGGGTCACCAGCATCACGATCACGATGGCCAGCCGCTGGTCCTTGCCGCGCGTCGCCAACCAAGGCGCGCTCAAGGCGCTGACCAATTGCACGATCACCGACCCCGACAGTACCAGTCCTGCCTCGGTCGGGCTCAGGCCACGACCGATGAGGATCGACGGCAGCCAGCCGAACACGATATAGGCCAGCGACGACTGCAGCCCCATGTACAGGGTGACCTGCCAGGCCAGCGGGTCGCGCCACAGCCCACGCACCCGGTAGGCGGCCTTGTGCAGCCCGTGGCCCTGGCGCGCCTGGGGCAACCACACCAGCATCGCCAGCAAGGCCGGAAGCAGCCAGAAGCCCAGGCCAATGGCCCAGCTATCGTCGAAGTGCCGGGTCAAGGGCACGGTGGCGCCGGCAGCCATGGCCGCGCCCAGGCACAGCGCCATGGTGTAGACCCCGGTCAGGGTACCGGCGTGCTGCGGGAAGTCGCGCTTGACGATACCGGGCAATAGCACGCCGATGATGCCGATACTGGCCCCGGCCATCAGGCTGCCGAGGAAAACCCCGGCGCTCCCCAGCGTGCTGCGCACCAGGATGCCCAGGGCCAGGGTCAGGAGGATGCCGAGGATCACCCGCTCGCTGCCGAAACGCCGCGCCAGGACCGGCGCCAGCGGTGCGAAAAGCCCCAGGCACAATACTGGCAGGGTGGTCAGTAGGCCTGCTTGCGAGGCATTCAGGCCCAAGCCCGCGCTGACCTGGCCGAGCACGGGCGCCATGCTCGACAGTGCCGGGCGCAGGTTCAGCGCCACCAGCACCAGCCCCAGCAGCAGCAACCAGGGCCGGCGCAGCACAACGGGTTGCTGCTGGACCTGCTCGTCGTCGGCTTCGGCGTCGATCAACAGCTCTTCAAGTTCCGCCTCGCGCTGGGCGGTGTCGTGGTTCGTTCGTTCGGCCATGGCCTTCTCGCTGTCAGGATTCGATGAGGGTCCGGCTAAGGTGCTTGGCCCGTTCCGGATCACGTTGTTCGAGGGCGTCGACGATCTCTGCGTGCAGGTCGAACACGGCCTGGCAGCGGGGAACGGTGGACATGTTGTGTTGCAGGGCGGCGGCCACCACGCCGGAGAAATAGCGGTAGAGCTCGCTCAGCGCGGGGTTGTGGGCGGCGTCGACCAGCAGCTGGTGAAACTGGATGTCGCAGGCGACGTAGGCGGGGATATCGCTGTGAAAATGCGCGGCGCTGTGTTGCAGGGCTTCGCGCAGTTGCTGTAGGTCGTGCTCGGTGCGGCGCAGGGCGGCCAGGCCGATGGCTTCGGCCTCGAGGATGTGGCGGGTTTCGCGGGCGTGTTCGACGGTGCAGCGGGACATGGCCTGGACGGCTTGCAGCGGGTCGGAGACGGTACGCAGGTAGCTGCCGTCGCCCTGGCGGATTTCCACCAGGCCGCTGAAGGCCAGGACGCGCATGGCTTCACGCACGGTGTTGCGGCTGATGCCCAGGTCGCTGGCCAGCTCGGGTTCGGTGGGCAGACGTTGACCTACCGACCAGGTGCCCATGGCGATGCGGTCGCGGAGCTGGTCTACGGCTTGTTCTACCAGGGAGCGCTTGGTTAGTTGAGACACTTAGCGGGAACGTCCAGTCATCGGATGAATTTTTTGGGACGATAGCGGGTTGGGGGGGAGGAGGCAAGGGTTTGGGTTTGGGTTCGACAGCGATTGTTTTGATTTTTTTATGATCATTCGAAGATTATGTCGACAGTTAGTCACCTTTTCGCCCTTACGGCGACCTACTTTTGCACGCGGGCAAAAGTAGGCAAAAACCGCTG
>NZ_SOZA01000015.1 GCF_004519305.1 Pseudomonas sp. RIT623
ATTCTCAAGCCGTTACACCCACAGCCCCGCGCCCCGAGCCCTCCCGCCGCTTCTCCGTGGCGCCGATGATGGACTGGACCGACCGCCACTGCCGGTTCTTCCTGCGCCTGCTCTCCCAGCACGCCCTGCTCTACACCGAAATGGTCACCACCGGCGCCTTGCTGCACAACGACGCCCAGCGCTTCCTGCGCCATGACCAAACCGAGCACCCGTTGGCCCTGCAACTGGGCGGCAGCGTGCCGGCGGACCTGGCCGCCTGCGCGCGCCTGGCCGAAGCGGCGGGCTACGACGAGGTCAACCTCAACGTCGGCTGCCCCAGCGACCGGGTGCAGAACAACATGATCGGCGCCTGCCTGATGGGCCACCCGGCGCTGGTGGCCGACTGCGTCAAGGCCATGCAGGACGCCGTGAGCATCCCTGTCACGGTCAAGCACCGCATCGGCATCAACGGCCGCGACAGCTATGCCGAGCTGCGCGACTTCGTCGGCCAGGTGCGCGACGCCGGGTGCCGTAGCTTCACCGTGCATGCGCGCATCGCCATCCTCGAGGGCCTGTCGCCCAAGGAAAACCGCGAAATCCCGCCACTGCGCTATGACGTCGCGGCGCAGTTGAAGGCCGACTTCCCCGAACTGGAACTGGTGCTCAACGGTGGCATCAAGACCCTCGACGAATGCCGCAACCACCTGCAGACCTTCGACGGCGTGATGCTGGGCCGCGAGGCCTACCACAACCCGTACCTGCTGGCCGAGGTGGACCAGCAGCTGTTCGCCAGCACCGCGCCGGTGGTCAGCCGCGCCGAGGCCATGGAGAAACTGCGCCCTTATATCGTCGAGCACATGCAAAGCGGTGGCGCGATGCATCACATTACCCGGCATATCCTCGGCCTGGGCCAGGGCTTCCCGGGGGCGCGGCGCTTCCGCCAGTTGCTGTCGGCGGATATTCACAAGGCCAGCGAGCCACTGCAGGTGCTGGACCAGGCCGCCGAGCTGCTGCAAGGGCGCTGAGGGAACCTGGACCGGGGTTGGCACTCGAAGGGAGAGCCTTTCACGGCAGGCCCGGCGTTATAGCCGGCCTGCTTTGCAGCCCATCGCGGGGCACGTCCGCTCCTAGCGGGGCGCGTTGCCCGCGGGGGGCTTTCCCGATCTGCCTGCGACGGGCCTTGAGTGGTCGTCGGGGCTCGGGTAATGTCGAGTCATTGCACAGGACAGAGCACGCCCATGACCTCCAAGCTGGAACAACTCAAGCAATTCACCACCGTGGTCGCCGACACCGGCGACCTCGACGCCATCACCCGCCTCAAGCCGGTCGACGCCACCACCAACCCTTCGCTGCTGCTCAAGGCGGCGGCCATCCCGGGTTACGCCGACCTGCTCAAGCAGGTCAAGGCCGACGCCAAGGGCAATGTCGACCTGGCCTGCGACAAGTTCGCCGTGGCGGTGGGTTCGGGCATTCTCAAGGTCATCCCGGGGCGCATCTCCACCGAGGTGGACGCACGGCTGTCGTTCGACGAGCCGGCGCTGCTGAAAAAGGCCCGCCAGTTGATCGAGCTGTACGACGCCGCAGGTATCAAACGCGACCGCGTGCTGATCAAGCTGGCCTCCACCTGGGAAGGCATCCGCGCCGCCGAGCAGCTGGAAAAGGAAGGCATCCAGACCAACCTGACCCTGCTGTTCTCCTTCGCCCAGGCCCAGGCCTGTGCCGACGCCGGGGTGTTCCTGATCTCGCCGTTCGTGGGGCGCATCTACGACTGGTACAAGAAGAGCAGCGGCAAGGACTACGTCGGCGCCGAGGATCCGGGCGTGCAGTCGGTCACCCGCATCTACGACTACTACAAGACCAACGGCTACGACACCGTGGTCATGGGCGCAAGCTTCCGCAACATCGGCCAGATCGAACAGCTTGCCGGCTGTGACCGCCTGACCATCAGCCCCGAGCTGTTGCAGCAGCTGGCCGAAGACCAAGGCGCGCTGCCGCGCATCCTCACCCCAGGCAATGCCGGGGAGGCCAAGCAGGTGCTGAGCGAAAGCCAGTTCCGCTGGGCGATGAACGAAGACGCCATGGCCACCGAGAAGCTGGCAGAAGGCATCCGCCAGTTCGCCCGCGACCAGGAGAAGCTGGAAGCGCTGATGGCTGGCTGACAAAACCTGATACATCTTCGGCTTGATCGACGGGCGGTTAATGCAGAGCATTTCCGCCCGTTTTCATTGGGTGGCCGATGATGCCATCGCAGGGCAAGCCCGCTGCCACAATGAACTTGCCGCATTCCCCATAACCTGTGGGAGCGGGCTTGCCCCGCGAGGGCGTAATAGCAGACAAAGCCGAGCCTTAGATGATCCCCAGCGCCACCCTCCCCCTTGTCCTTGCCGGCCCGCTGCTGCGCCGTCTGGAGCCACAACGCCTGGCGATCTGGCTGGTCGGCTCGCAACCGCTGCAAGCCGAATTTGTCCTGGATCAGGCCGGCATTTGCGCCACCGTGCAGTGCAAGGTAATCGCGGTCGGTACGCACGCCTTCATCCACCTGCTGGATATCCACTTCGATCAGCCGCTACCCTGCGACGTGGCCCTCAATTACGACCTGCGCCTGGCCAATGGCCAGGGCATCGCCGACTGGGCCTCGCACCTGCTCTACCCCGGCGCCAGCCGCCCCAGCTTCGTGCTGCGCGAGCGCCTCGACCAGGTGCTCCACGGCTCGTGCCGCAAGCCCCATCATCCGGCTGCCGACGGCCTGCTGTGCGCCGACCGCCTGCTGGCCGCCGGCCCGCGCCCCGAGGAGCGCCCCGCCGTGTTGTTGATGAGTGGCGATCAGGTGTATGCCGACGATGTCGCCGGCCCCATGCTGCGCGCCATCCACGGGTTGATCGAGCGTCTGGGCCTGTTCGACGAGGCACTGGAGGGCGCCCTGGTCGACAGCGGCGCCGCGCTCTACCAGCATCCGGCCTGCTATTACCACCGCGCCGACCTGCTGCCGGCGCAGGAAAGCAACGAAACCCTGCGCGAGCGCTTCTTCGGCGGCAAACGCAAGCCGATCTTCTCCTCCAGCAACGCCGACAACCACCTGGTGACCTTCGCCGAAGTCATGGCCATGTACCTGTTGGTCTGGTCACCGCTGCCCTGGTCGCTGGTGGGTATGCAGATGCCATCCGGCCTCACCGACAAGCGCCAGGCCCGCTACCGCCACGAACTGCCGCTGATCGAGGCCTTCCGCGACAGCCTCGGCCAGGTGGCGCGAGTCATGGCCCACCTGCCCTGCCTGATGATCTTCGATGACCACGACATCACCGACGACTGGAACCTGTCGGCGCAGTGGGAACAGACCGCCTATGGCCACCCGTTCTCACGGCGCATCATCGGCAACGCCCTGCTCGGCTACCTGCTGTGCCAGGGCTGGGGCAACGACCCGGACGGCTGCGCGGCGCTGGTCGAGCAATGCCTGCAGTTGAGCGATGAGCGGGACGTGCTGATCGGCGAACTGCTGCGTTTTCAAGGCTGGCAATACACACTACCGAGCAACCCGCCACTGCTGGTGCTGGACACCCGCACTCGCCGCTGGCGCAGCGAGAGCAACCTGGCCAAGCCCTCGGGCCTGCTCGACTGGGAAGCGCTGAGCGAGTTGCAGCAGGCACTGCTGGACCACCCTTCGGCAATCATCGTGTCACCGGCGCCGATCTTTGGGGTCAAGCTGATCGAGACCGTCCAGCGGGTGTTCAGCGCCCTGGGCTATCCACTGCTGGTGGATGCGGAGAACTGGATGGCACACCGCGGCGCGGCGCAGGTGATCCTCAACATCTTCCGCCATTCGCGCACGCCGGGGCATTACGTGGTGCTTTCGGGCGATGTGCACTACTCGTTCGTCTATCAGGTGCTGATCCGCCATCGCCAGCGCAGCCCACACCTGTGGCAGGTGACCAGCAGCGGTATCAAGAACGAGTTTCCGCGGCGCCTGCTGGATGTACTCGACCGGCTCAACCGCTGGCTGTATTCGCCGCGCTCGCCGCTGAACTGGTTCACCAAACGCCGGGAGATGGAGGTGGTGCCGCGCATACCGAGCCGCAGCATGGCCGGGGAACGGCTGTGGAACAGCGCCGGGTTGGGGCAGGTGTTCTTCGATGACCAGGGGCGACCGACGCGAGTGTATCAGTTGAATGCCGATGGTTCGCCGGCGACGGCGTTCATCCAGGACTGACGCCAGCGCCGGCCACGATGAGGATCAGGACCGCTCCAGCGCATGCACCAGGTCATGGAAGGCTTCGCGGTTGGAGTCGTTCAAGCCCATGAGGATCTTGTGCGCCTCCAGCACCTTGGAGCGCACCACGCTTTCGTCCTGGTCCTGCGAGGGCAGGTCGGTCAGGCACTCCGGGCATGGCACCGGGCGGTCGACAATGTTGAACACCTGGTCGAAACCCATGGACTGCAGCAGGCGGGAAATGTCGGGGTTGGTGGTCACCACGGTCGGCAGCAGGCCGACCTTCTGCCGGGACAGGATCGACAGCTTGGCCAGCAGGCCCAGGGTAGTGCTGTCGATGCTCTCGGTTTCGGTCAGGTCGATGACGATGGCCGAGAAGTTCAGCGCGGTGAAGATCTTCTCGATCGTCGCATCCAGCGCCGAACACAGGGTCAGGCGCACTTCACCGACAAATTTCAGAACGAAGGTCCCGCTTTGTTCGGCGAACTGGATTCTACCGGTACTCATTCAAGGTTCCTGCTCAACACCAATAGGGCGATATCATCCGGCATCTCCCCAAGCGTAGCCAATTCGAATCGTTGGCGCAGCCCCTCCAGGCTACCCCCCGCTGCCTTGACGATTTCCGGCAAGGTCGCTTCCTTATCTTTGAGTGTGTGCCCCGGCAAAAGGTCCAGAATGCCATCGGACATCAGGGTCAGGCTGAACTGCGGCGGCAGCTCCAGCACCTGGTCCTGGTAGCTGGCCTCGTCGAACAGCCCGACCGGCAAGCCGCGGCCTTCGAGGTAGCGGGCCTGGCCCGGGGTGTACAGCACCGGCAGCGGCAAATGGCCGCCGACGCTGTAGGTGAGCAGGCCGGTGTCCTCGTCGATGACCCCACCGACCATGGTCACATGCTTGCCCAGCTTGCAGTTGATCAGCCCGCGGTTGATGTGGCTGAGCACCTGCGAAGGCTTGAACTCGCGCATCTTGCCGCTGCGCTTGAATTCGAACAGCAGCCGCGTGGTCATGAACTTGAGCAGCACCGTGACGAACGCCGACGAGGCGCCGTGGCCGGACACGTCCGCCAGGTAGAACGCGATGCGTCGGTCATCCACTCGGAAATAATCGGCGAAGTCACCGGACAGGTACAGCGACGGGATGATCTGGTGCTCGAAGGCGAACTCGCCGGCCACCCAGGGGTTTTCCGGGAGCATGTTCATTTGCACCTGACGCCCTGCGGTCTGGTCTTCCTGCAACAGGTGCAGGCTGGCTTCCAGTTCGCGGTTGGCGGCCTCGAGTTTGTCGCGGTAACGCTGGTTTTCCAGCACCAGGCGCGAACGGTCGAGCGCGCGGCGCACCGAATGCTCGAGCACGGCGAGGTCTTCCAGAGGCTTGATCAGGTAATCCGCCGCGCCCAGGCGCAAGGCCTCGACCGCATCGCTCATCACCCCGGCACCAGATACCACGATCACCGGCAATTGCGGCGCCAGCTCGCTGATCCGACGGATCAGCTCGAGGCCGCCCATTTGCGGCATGCGCAGGTCGCAGATCACGAGGTCGGGCTGGTGTGCTTCGAAGACCTGGAGCCCCTGCTGGCCGTTACCGGCCTGGAGGACGCTGAAACCGCTGTCTTCCAGATAGGCGGCGAGGCTGGCACGGACCACGTCGTCGTCATCGATGATCAGCAGCGTTGCACTGGTTTTCTGCATGTGGGCGAACGGCGCCAGATTTGGGTTGGCGTAGCGGCTGCGGAACGACCGACAGACGGCTACTGGAATGCTCTCTAGCCACTCTCTATCTGAGTTGTAGGACAAGAAAACTGGTCCGGCAAATAGTGAGGTGCCCTGTAAGGCGCTGACGGTACTCCCATCCGCCTGGCGTTTCAAGCATGGGCAGGTAGACTTCCCTGCACTTTACAGGGCAAATCACCCGGCGTTATAAGAAAGCCGACCCGCGCAACCTGAAGAAAGGATGCAAGCATGTCCCAGCACCCCGTGGATTACAGCGAAAAACGCGATTTCATTCGCATGCGTGTCGATGCCGAGGTCCAGCTGCTGCAGGCCGACCAGGTGATCAGCGCCGTGTGCATCGACCTTTCCAGCAGCGGCATGCAGGTGCAGGCGCCGCAGCGTTTCCAGGTGGGTGAGCGCCTCGAAGTGCGCATCGACTCCGAGCACGCGGCCCTCGCCGGGCTGCATGCCAGCACCGAAGTGGTGTGGATCGCCGACCAGCCGGGCGGCGCGCAGCGCTTCGGCTTGCGCATCCTGGCGATGCATTAAGCCGTTACACATTCACCCAGAACAAATGGGGCCGCCCTGCGGCCCATCGCCGGCAAGCCGGCTCCTACAGGCGTAGACGACCCTCTGTAGGAGCCGGCTTGCCGGCGATGGGCTGCAAGGCAGCCCCATGACCCGACCGACGGGGTCAGAAGTCGTCTTCGACCTGCCCGTCCTTGACCTTGAACTCACGGTTCTGCAAGTAGGCGTTGCGCAGGAAGATGTACTTGTCGCCCTGCACCAGTTTCTCCGCCGACAGCAGGCTGGCGCGGGTGTCGATCACGTCCAGGGCGAAGATCGAGTTGCGCGTCGGCACGTGGTCGATGTAGCGGTAGGGTTCGGTGTAGGTGTCCGGGTACTTGGCCAGGCCGTCACGCACGGTGCTGGGGCCCAGGAGCGGGATGACCACGTACGGCCCGCTGGGCACCCCCCAGTAGCCGAGGGTCTGGCCGAAATCTTCGTCATTGCGCTGCAGGCCCATCTTGGTGCCGACATCGAAGAAGCCGCCCAGGCCGAAGGTGGTGTTGACGATCAACCGCGCGGTGTCGACGCCCGCCGCGTGCGGTTTTAGCTGCAGCACATTGTTGGCCAGGTTGGTGACATCGCCGAGGTTGCGGAAGATGTTGTGGATGCCGTCCTCGAGAAACTGCGGGGTGATCGCCTGGTAACCCTGTGCCAGCGGCTTGAGGGCATAGGTGTCGAGGGTATCGTTGAACTTGAAGATCGGTCGATTGACCGACTCCCAGGGGTCTTCCTCGCTGGCCGCCTGGGTGGCCGCCACGGGCGCCAGCAACAAGCTGGCGCAGACACAGGCCTGGGTGACTCGCTCGAGCACTCCGGCACCGAACCTACGCATAGATGTTTCTCCATCGGATTTCACGGTGCAACGGCCGTTGGCGCGTTGCTGAATTGGGCGCAAGTATAATGGCTTACTGGCTGGAGCGTAGTTTTACATATCTCGGTCAAGATTATGTGAACAAGTGTTGCGGTCATCTGCCGGTAACAATCGCCGGCTAGCGTGGAAGCTATTTCAGGGACGCTGCCATGCAAGAAGCACCCGCCTTCACCGCCGTGCTGTTCGGCCTGCGCGGCTGCCTGGTCCAGGCCGCGAACGGCACGGCCCTGCCCACACCGGGCGCCCTCGACTTACTGGCGCGCCTGCGCACCCGGCAAATTCCGTGCATCTGGCTCGACGACCTGAATGCCGCCCAGGGCAAGCGTTTGACCCGTGTGCTGCCCGACTGGCTGCCGGGGCATCCGCTCAATGGCAGCAAAGGGCCTGCGCCCGATGCCTGCTGGCAGGCGCTGATGAGCCTGCAAAGCCAGCGCCTGGATGGCTGCGTGCTGGTTAGCGGCGAACCCCTGCTGCTGCAATCGGCCTTGAACGCCGGCTTGTGGACCGTGGGCCTGGCGGCCTGCGAGCAGGCTTCACCGCACTGGCAGGCACTGAACCAACAGGAACGGGAGCGAGCCCGCGGCAAGGCGACCTTGGCGTTGTTCGGGCTGGGCGTGCACTCGGTGATCGATCACCTCGAAGCTCTCGACGCCTGCCTGGCGGACATCGCCCAGCGCCGGTACAAGGGCGAGAAACCCTGATACATCCAGCTTGATGCGGATCATGCAAAGCGCCGACAGGTGGATTACGCTTGAAGGCAGGCCAGAACCTTTGCCGTTTCGCTGAGGTCCATGGTTTGCCAAGCCATTGATGGAGTACGAACAATGCCTGCCCGCGAACTGCAAGAGCGCCTGAATAGCCTGCGCGAGCAACTGGATCGCAATGTGCCGCTGTCGGAAGAGGAGCTGGCCAGCCTGCATGAAGAAGCCCGGCAGATCGAAGCCCAGCTCAAGCTCGAGGAAGCCACCCCGGACAACAACCTGGTCGATGGCGTGAACCTGGCCATCGAACGCTTCGAGGCCGAGCACCCCGACCTCACCGCCACCCTGCGCAGCATCGCCAACTCGCTGCACAGCATGGGGATCTGAACCCGACGGGGCTGTGTTGCAGCCCCGTTACATTACTGCCGCACCAACCGCAGGTTCTGCGGGCTGATCGCCCCGGTGCTGCGATACGGGTTGATATCCAACCCACCCCGGCGCACATACCGTGCATACACCGTCAGGTGCTCAGGCTTGAGCAGGTTCTTCAGGTCCAGGTAGATCCGCTCCACGCATTGCTCGTGGAAGTCGGCATGCTGGCGGAAGCTGATCAGATAGGTCAGCAGGCTGGCAGGGTCCAGCGCCGGCCCCTTGTAGGCAACCACCACGCTACCCCAGTCTGGCTGGCCGGTGACCGGGCAGTTGGATTTGAGCAGGTGGCTATGCAGCGTCTCTTCTACCACGCGCTCCGAGGAGCAACGCAGCAGCTCCGGTTGCGGCTGCTCGTAGTTGCTGATGGTCACATCCAGCGCGTCGATGCACTGGCCCGGCAAGGCGGTCACGCCTTGGCCTTCGACCTCGGCCAGGGTGCTGACCTTGACCGCGACTGCCTTACCCGCGGCGGCGGACAGGTCTTTTACCAGGCACGCCTGCAACTCGGCCAGCGAGGCGAACACGGTCTGGTTCAGCGAGTTGAGGTACAGCTTGAAGGACTTGGACTCGATGATGTTCGGCGAATCGCAAGGGATGGCGAACTCGCCGATGGCCACCACCGGCTTGCCTGAAGGCAGCAGCCACGACAGCTCGAAGCAGTTCCAGAAATCCACGCCCTGCCACGGCAGCGCCTCGCCACTGACGCCCAGCTCGGCCCACTTGGCCAGGCGTGGGATGGGGAACAACAGCGCGGGGGTGTAGGTGGCAATGTATTCGCTGGACTTGCCCAGCGGGGAGTGTTCGGCGGCGGGATGCATGGAAACTGACCTGAAGGTTCGAAATTGCCCCTAGTCTACCGGTTTTGCACCCCGCCTTGGAGCCGATGTCACTCGATGGTCAACGGCCCGACCATGCCGGCCTGGTAATGGCCCGGCACGTTGCAGGCGAACTCGATGGGTGCTGACTTGCGGAAGGTCCAGGTCAGCTCCGCGCGCTGGCCAGGCTGCACCAGCACGGTGTTGCCGGCATCGTGGCCATGGCCGCCGTCCATCATCTGGCTGTGGTCCATCTGGCCATGGTCCATGCCTTCGTGATTCATGCCGGCGGTGAAGATCTTGCCTTGCATGGCGACCATTTCCTTTTGATGCTCGGCGTGCATGGCTTTGTCGCCCAGGTTGAACTCGTGGGGCAGCTTGCCTTCATTGACCAGCACGAAACGTACGGTTTCGCCGGCCTTGACCTTGATGCTCTTGGGTTCGAAGGCAATGTCCTTGAGCACCACCTCGACGGTGCGGGTGGCCTTGGCTGCCGGCGCCGGTTCGCCAAAAGCGAAGGGTTTGGCTTCGCCAGCGAAGGCGGGCAGGCTGGTCAGGGCAAGCGCGGCGGTGAGGAACAGGTGTTTCATGGGTGACTCCAGATCAATACAGCGAAGATGGCGCCATTGTCGAAAAGGCAGGCTGGCAGCTGGCTGACGGGAAGATTACAACTTTGTCAGCTTGGGCAGGCCGCCAGATCGTCACGTATCATTTCCTCGACGTATGGGGGCAGGCTTTGGGAGAGCGGGCTTGCCCCGCGATTGCACTCGCCCAGGCGACCCTCTCGCGGGGCATGCCCGCTCCCACGAAAACCGTTCCACAGCGCACGCCACAAGCCACATCACTACAAGGACTGTCATGAAACTGCTGATCGTCGAAGACCAGGCCAAGACCGGCCAGTACCTGAGCCAGGGCCTGAGCGAGGCCGGCTTCGCCACCGAGCTGGCCAGCGACGGCGACAGCGGCCAGCACCTGGCGCTGACCGGCGACCACGACCTGCTGATCCTCGACGTGATGCTGCCGGGGCGCAACGGCTGGCAGATCCTCCAGGCGGTGCGCCAGGCCGGGCTGGACACACCGGTGCTGTTCCTCACCGCCCGCGACGCCGTCGAGGACCGCGTGCACGGCCTGGAGTTGGGCGCCGACGACTACCTGGTCAAGCCCTTCGCCTTCTCCGAGCTGCTGGCCCGAGTGCGCAGCCTGCTGCGCCGGGGTGCCAGCGCCAGCCAGGACACCAGCCTGGGCTTGGCCGACCTGCGCCTGGACCTGATCCGTCGCCGCGCCGAACGCGGCGGGGCACGCATCGACCTGACCGCCAAGGAGTTCGCCCTGCTCGAACTGCTGCTGCGCCGCCAGGGCGAGGTGTTGCCCAAGTCGCTGATCGCCTCGCAGGTGTGGGACATGAACTTCGACAGCGACACCAACGTCATCGAGGTGGCGATCCGCCGCCTGCGCCTGAAGATCGACGACAGCCACCCGGCCAAGCTGATCCATACCGTGCGCGGCATGGGTTACGTGCTTGAAGAGCGCCAGGACTGATGCGCCGTCTGTCCCTTGGCAGTCGCCTGGCCCTGCTGTTCGCCGCCTGCACCGCCGCCGTGTCGCTGGGCGCCGGCTTGCTGTTCAGCCGCGCCAGCGAGCAGCATTTCGTCGAGCTCGACCAGCAACTGCTCAGCGGTCGGCTGTCGCTGATGCGCAGCCTGCTCGACGGCGTAGACAGCCAGGCGCAGCTGGCCACGCGCCTGCCGGCGCTGCTCAACGAATTGAGCCACCAGTCCGACCTGGCCTTGCGCGTGCGCGGCGCCGACGGCACGCCCTGGTTCGCCAGCCGTGGCGAGTTGCCGCAGACATCAGGACACGGCGCACTGGCCACGTTGCATAGCCAGGGCGTGGATTACCGCAGCCTGAGCACCCCGCTGGCCGACAATCAACCCACCTCGCCACAGCTGACGCTGTTTCTCGATATCACCCACCACCAGCACTTTCTGCAAGGCATGCAGCGCCTGATCTGGTTCACCGTCGGGTTGTCGGCGCTGGTCACCGCGCTGCTTGGCGCCTGGGCCGCGCGCCGCGGCCTGCAACCGTTGCGACAGATGGGCAAGATCGCCGCCAGCGTCAACGCCCGTTCGCTGACCACCCGTCTACCGGCCGCCGAAATGCCCGAGGAGCTAGCCGAGCTGGCCGCCACGGTCAACGCCATGCTGCAACGCTTGGACGATGCCTTCCAGCGTCTGTCGGCATTCTCCGCCGATATCGCCCACGAATTGCGCACGCCGTTGTCCAACCTGCTCACCCACACCCAGGTCACCCTCACCCGCCCGCGCAGCCTGGAGGAGTACCGCGAAGCCCTGCACGGCAATCTCGAAGAGCTGCAATGGATGGCCCAGCTGGTCAACGACATGCTCTACCTGGCCAAGGCCGATCACGGCCTGCTGATGCCCAGCCGCCAGTCGCTGGACCTGGCCACGGAGGCCGATGCGTTGCTGGAGTACTACGCGCCGCTGGCCGAGGACGCCGAGGTGCGCTTGCTGCGTGAGGGCCAGGCCCATACCGAAGGCGACCGACACATGCTGCGCCGGGCGCTATCCAACTTGCTGGACAACGCCCTGCGCTTCACCCCCGCCGGGGGTGAGATTAGGATAAACCTGGAGCCTGGGCTGCGCATCGTGGTGGCCAACACCGGGCCGGCGATTGCGCCGCAACTGCTTGAGCGATTGTTCGACCGCTTCTACCGGGCGGATCCGTCGCGCCAGGAAGGCAGCAGCGAGCATGCGGGGCTGGGGCTGGCGATCACCCGCTCGATCGTGCAGGCACACGGTGGGAAAATTCGGGCGGAGCGTGAAGATGGCTGGACGCGGTTCGTGATCGAGTTGCCCGCGTAGGGGCGCAAAGCGCCCCCCGGTGTTGCAATGTCTTACTCGTAACGCAAGGCCATCGCCGGTTCGATCTGCGAAGCGCGGTAGGCCGGGTAGATCGTCGCCAGGAAGCTCATCACCAGCCCCGCCACACAGATGATCGCCACGTCGCCCCACTGCAGCTCCGACGGCAGGCTGCTGATGAAGTAGATGTCGGAGGTGAAGATGTGCTGCCCGCTGACCCGCTCGAGCCAGCCGACCACCGCGCTCACGTTCAGCGCCAGGACCACACCCAGCACACCGCCAAGCAAGGTGCCGACGATGCCGATCAGGCTGCCCTGGACCATGAACGTGCCCATGATCTGCGCCGGCGTGGCGCCGATGGTGCGCAGGATGGCGATGTCGGCGCCCTTGTCGTTCACCACCATCACCAGGGTGGCGATGATGTTGAAGGCCGCTACCGCGATGATCATCATCAGCAGCAGGCCGATCATGGTCTTTTCCATCTTCATGGCGCTGAACAGGCTGCCCTGGGTGTGCGACCAGTCATCGGCGCGGTAGCCCTGGCCAAGGCCCGCGGCGATCGCCTTGGATACCTGCGGCGCGGCGTACAGGTCGTGCAGCTTCAGGCGCACGCCCTGTACCTGGCCTGGCGCCCAGCGCTGCATCTGGCCAGCGTCGGCGACATGGATATAGGCCTGCGAGCCATCCAGCTCGGCACCGACCTTGAAGATACCGACCACCGTCAGGCGCTGCATGCGCGGGGTAATGCCCCCCGGCTCCTTGCTGATTTCCGGCACGATCAGGGTCAGCTTGTCGCCGGTGTTCAGGCGAAAACGCCGGGCCGTCAGCTCGCCGATGACCACGCCGAACTCGCCCGGCACCAGTGCTTGCAGACTGCCCTGAACGATGTGCTGGGTAACGATGGAGACCTTGCCCTCCTCGACCGGATCGATGCCGGCGACCTGGATCGGCTGCATCGCCCCCTTGTACGAGAGCATGCCTTCCATTTCGGTGAGCGGCGCGGCGGCGATCACCGCCGGGTTGCCCTCGGCGGCGCTGGCGACCTGGCGCCAGTCGTCCAGCGGCTGCTCGCCGAGGATCGCGGCATGCGGCACCAGGCCGAGCACGCGCGAGCTCATCTCGCGCTGGAAGCCGTTCATCACCGACAACACCGTGATCATCGCCAGCACGCCCAGCGACAGGCCGATCATCGAGGTCATGGAGATGAACGAGATGAAGTGATTGCGGCGCTTGGCACGGGTGTAGCGAGCACCGATGAACAAGGGCAAGGGTCTGAACATGTACAGGTACACCCAACAGAGAAGTGAACCGGGGCGCCCTCACGGCGCCCCGCGCAGGCGATTCAGATCGCCACCAGATGCCCGTCTTCCAGGCGCAGCACACGGTCCATCTGCTGCGCCAGGTTGAGGTCGTGGGTCACCACCAGGAACGCCGTCTGCGAGTGGCTGGACAGCTCCTGCATCAGCTCCTGGATACCCTGGGCAGTGTGGTGGTCGAGGTTGCCGGTGGGCTCGTCGAGCATCACCAGGCCCGGGCGGTTGACCAGGGCGCGGGCAATCGCCACGCGCTGGCGCTCACCACCGGACAGCTCGGCCGGCTTGTGATTGAGGCGATGGCCCAGGCCGACGCGCTTGAGCAGCGCCTCGGCGCGCTCGCGGGCTTCGCTGATCGGCGTCTTGCCGATCAGCAGCGGCATGCAGGCGTTCTCCAGGGCGGTGAACTCCGCCAGCAGGTGGTGGAACTGGTAGACGAAGCCCAGCGCGCGGTTGCGCAGCAGGCCGCGGGCCCGCTCGCCCAGCGCCGACAACTCTTCGCCGGCCAGCCAGACGCTGCCCTCGGTGGGCGTGTCCAGGCCGCCGAGCAGGTTGAGCAAGGTACTCTTGCCCGAGCCGGAACTGCCGACGATGGCCACCCGCTCGCCTGGCTGCAGTTCGAGGTTCAACCCCGCCAGCACCTGCACCGACTCCGGGCCTTCCTCGTAGCTCTTGCCCAGGTTGCGGCAACTCAACACGGCTTTATCACTCATGCGCGACTCACTCATAACGTAGCGCCTCTGCCGGCTGGGTGCGCGAGGCGCGCCAGGCCGGGTACAGGGTGGCGAAGAAACTCAGGACCAGCGCCGCGCCACAGACCATGTAGACGTCCTGGGCCTGCAGCTGCGAGGGCAGATAATCGATGAAATACACGTCGGCATTGAGGAACTTGTGCCCGATCAGGGTCTCGATGCCGGCGATCGCCGCGCTCACGTTGAGCGCGCCGAGAATACCCAGCGCGGCGCCGATCAGGGTGCCGACCACGCCGATCACCGTGCCCTGGACCATGAAGATGGCCATGATCTGCGCCGGCGTGGCGCCCAGGGTACGGAGGATGGCAATGTCGCCGCGCTTGTCGTTGACCACCATCACCAAGGTGGAAATGATGTTGAACGCCGCCACCGCCACGATCAGCAGCAGCAGCAGGCCGATCATGGATTTCTCCATGCGGATGGCCTGGTACAGGTTGCCGTGGGTGCGGGTCCAGTCTCGTGGATAGAACTCCTGCTCGCCCAGCTGCTGGGCGATGTCCCAGGCGGCGCGCGGGGCCTGGAACAGGTCGTCGAACTTGAGACGGATGCCTTGTACCTGGTCGGCCTTCCAGCGGTGCAGGCGCGACAGATCGGCGATGTTGGTGATGCCCAGGTAGCCGTCGATCTCGCCAGCGCCAACGTGGAAGGTGCCGACCACGGTGAAGCGCTTCATGCGCGGGAACATGCCTGCCGGGGTGACGCTCACCTCGGGGGCGACGAAGGTCAGCTTGTCGCCGATAGCGACGCCGAGCTTGGTCGCCGCCTTGTCGCCGATCATGATGCCCCACTCGCCCGGCGCCAGCTTGTCGAGGCTGCCCTGCTGGACGAAGTGGTCGATGATCGACACCTCGCGCTCGCGCGCCGGGTCGACGCCGTTGAGCAGCACCTTCTGCACCTTGCCATCGTGGGTCAGCAAGCCCTGCATCTGGGTGAAAGGCGCAACCGCCAGTACCTGCGGATTCTGCTTTACTTTAGAGGCAAGGGCCTGCCAGTCGTCGATCGGCTGGCCGGTCTCGAGCGTGGCGTGGGGGATCATCCCCAGCACACGGGTGCGCATCTCGTGGTCGAAACCGTTCATCACCGAGAGCACCACGATCATCACCACCACGCCCAGGGCGAGGCCGATCATCGAGGTGAGCGAAATGAACGATACGAAGTGATTGCGACGCTTGGCACGGGTGTAACGCGTACCAATGAATACGAATAGAGGTCTGAACATGTCGGGGCTTGTTCGGATGAAAGGGAACGTCCTTGTGGCGAGGCGCCTACGGCGGCTTTACACTCGGACCACCGCCGTAACCTTGGGTTCGCCATGACGACATTAGACGAAGAAGATCGCCGCGAATACTACCGCATCGAAGATCGGATCGCACTCCAAATCAGCCCCCTCAGCGCGGCCGAAGCCCTTGAAACAGAACTGTTGCAGGATGATTCCGAGCTGTTCAACCTGCTCAGCGAACTGCACCTGTCCGACTTCGAGTCACAACACCTGTTGCGCCAGCTGAGCGAGAAAGACCGCACCCTCGCCGCCTTTTTACGCGCACAGAACAAACGCCTCGACCTGCTCAGCGCGGTGGTCGCGCAGACGCTGATCGGCGAGATCGGCCAGCCGCAACCGGTAATCATCTCCGAAGGCGGCATCGAGTTCGCCCAGCACCAGCAGATCGCCCCGGGCACCCGGGTGAAAGTGAAGATGGTGCTGATGCCTCGCGCCCACGGCCTGCTGCTGCGCGGCCGGGTCACCCACTGCGATCCGCGCCCCGACGGCAGCTTCGAGGTGGGCACCGAGTTCACCGAGATGACCGACGCCCAGCGCCAGCTGCTGGCGCGCTATATCCTGCAGCGCCAGCAACAGCAGCGGCGCCAGGCACTGGAACAGAACGACCCCGCGCCTTGAGCCCTTTTCACCTGAATCTGAAGGAACGAACGTGACCCTTATCTACGGCCACCGCGGCGCCAAGGGCGAAGCGCCCGAGAATACCCTGCAGAGCTTCCGCCAGTGCCTGGCGCACGGCGTCAACCGCTGCGAACTCGACCTGCACCTGTCGGCCGACAACGAGCTGATGGTGATCCACGACCCGACCCTCAAGCGCACCACCGGCCGACGTGGCAAGGTGGTCGAGCACAGCGCCGCCGACCTGGTCACCTACGACGCGCGCAAGGGCGGCCCAGGCCATGTGCAGCCCTGCCCCATCCCGCGGCTGGAGGAACTGTTCCAGAAGTGCCCGTTCGAGCATTGGCAACTGGAGGTCAAGAGCGCCTCGCGCACCCGCGCCGCCAGCACCGTGCTGGCGATCCGCGAACTGGCCCAGCAATACGCCCTGCTGGACAAGGTGACCATCACCTCGAGCTCACGGGAAGTGCTCGGCGCCGCCCAGGAGCTGGTGCCGGACGTCAAGCGCGGACTGGTGGCCGAATACGCCTGGCTCGACCCACTGAAGGTCGCGCAGAACTACGGCTGCGAAATGCTGGCGTTGAACTGGACGCTGTGCACCCCCGAGCGCCTGATCAAGGCGCAGCGCCAGGGCTTGCACGTGTCGGTGTGGACGGTCAACGAACCGGCGCTGATGCGCCGGCTCGCCGACTTTGGCGTGGACAGCCTGATTACAGACTTTCCCGGTTTGGCCAAGACCACCCTCGGGTAGGGCTGAAATCGGTCTCCCCGACCGGCTCAGGCCACCGGCCGGAGCCGCTCAAAAAAGCCGGTTCAGGCCGTCGTAGGCAGCTACCCGATAGGCTTCGGCCATGGTCGGGTAGTTGAAGGTGGTGTTGACGAAGTACTTGAGGTTGTTCTGCTCGCCCGGCTGGTTCATCACCGCCTGGCCGATATGCACGATCTCCGAGGCCTGGTAGCCGAAGCAGTGCACGCCGAGGACCTCGAGGGTCTCGCGGTGGAACAGGATCTTCAGCATGCCTTGCGGCTCGCCGGCGATCTGCGCGCGAGCCATGCTCTTGAAGAACGCCTTGCCCACTTCGTACGGCACCTTGGCCTGGGTCAGCTCCTGCTCGTTCTTGCCGATCGAGCTGATCTCCGGGATGGTGTAGATGCCGGTCGGCACGTCGTTGACGAAGCGCCAGCTGCCGTTGTCGACAATGCTGCCGGCCGCCGAACGGCCCTGGTCGTGGGCGGCACTGGCCAGGCTCGGCCAGCCGATCACGTCACCGGCGCCATAGATGTTCGCCACACTGGTGCGGTAGGTCTCGTCGACCTCGATCTGGCCACGGCTGTTGACCTTGATGCCAATGTTCTCCAGACCCAGCTTGTCGGTGTTGCCGGTACGACCGTTGCACCACAGCAAGGCGTCGGCCTTGATCTTCTTGCCCGACTTCAGGTGCAGGATCACGCCATTGTCCAGGCCTTCGACGCGGTCGTAGTCCTCGTTGTGGCGCACGGTGATGTTGTTGTTGCTGAAGTGGTAGCTCAGCGCCTGGGAGATTTCCGAATCCAGGAAGCTCAACAGTTGGCCACGGTTGTCGACCAGCTCCACCAGCACGCCCAGGCCGCTGAAGATCGAGGCATATTCGCAACCGATCACTCCGGCACCGTAGACGATCAGCTTGCGCGGGGTGTGGCTGAGGCTGAGGATGGTGTCGCTGTCGTAGACGCGCGGGTGGTTGAAGTCGATGTCGGCCGGGCGGTACGGGCGCGAGCCGGTGGCGATGATGATGTGCTTGGCGTTGAGCTTCTCGACCACGCCATTGGGGCAGACCACTTCGATGGTCTGCTCGTCGGCGAAACTGCCGGTGCCGACGAACACGTCGACGCGGTTGCGCGCATAGTAGCCGGTACGCGAGGCGACTTGCTTGCTGATGACCTTCTCGGCGCTCTTGAGCACGTCGGGGAAGGAGAACCAGCGCGGCTCGCCGATGGCGCGGAACATCGGGTTGGTGTTGAACTGCATGATCTGCCGCACGGAGTGACGCAGCGCCTTGGACGGGATGGTGCCCAGGTGGGTGCAGTTGCCTCCGACCTGACGACGGCTGTCGACCATCGCCACCTTGCGCCCTGCTTTGGCGGCGTTCATTGCCGCGCCCTCACCGGCCGGGCCGGAACCCAGCACCACTACGTCGTAGTTGTAGACAGCCATGCGTACTCCTTCAGAACTGGCCCGCCGGCCGGGTGGCCGCGGGGCGCGATCATGCCGCCTGAGCGCCATGAGAAAATTCGGGTGCAGTCTAATCAAGCGGGAACGCCGCGCACATTAACCCTTGGTCGCGTCGTAGGCCACTGTTGCTTGCACTACATGTGGTTCCACCGGGTCCCTGGCGGCGATCATCCGTGGCTTGCCTTTCACTCGCCTTTCAGCGCCCGCTCGAACGCAGGCGTGCCACGGGAGACGAATCCACCTCCACTGCGGGTCACCAGCACGGCGGCAATCCCATGGGCCATGGCGAAGTCCCAGCCCTGTTGCGGCCCGAGGATCAACAACAGGGTCGAATAACCATCGGCCCGCAGCGCGCTGGCGTCGAGCACCGTCACTGCCGCCAGGTCATGCGCGACCGGGCGCCCGAGGCGGGCATCGAAGGTGTGCGAATAGCGCCGGCCATTGTCCTCGAAATAATGCCGATAGTCACCCGAGGTCGACACGGCCAGGTCCTGCACGTCGATGACCTGGCGGGCGATCTGGCGATCCTCGCGCGGCAGCTCCAGCGCTACCCGCCAGGCACTGCCGTCGGGCTTGCGGCCCACGGCCTTGAGCTCACCGGTGGCCTCGGCAAGGAAGTTGTCGATACCCAGGGCCTGCAGGCGCGCGGCGATCAGGTCGACGGCATGGCCGGCGGCGATGCTGTTGAAGTCCAGCTCGATGGCCGCGTCCTTGCACAGGGTGTCGCCCTCCAGGCGCAGGTGGCGGTAGCCGACACGCTGACGCACCCGGGCCAGGGCCTGCGGTTCAGGCACGTGCAGTTCGCGGGCCTGTGGGCCGAAGCCCCAGAGGTCGAGCAGCGGCTCGACGGTAAGGTCGAAAGCGCCCTGGCTCTGTTCGGCCAACAGCTGACCGAAACTGACCAGCGCGCGCATGTCGCTGTCGATGGCCAGGCACTGGTTGGCTGGCAACTGGTTGAATCGGCTGACGGTGGAGTCGCCGCGGTAGGTGGAATACTGGACATCGACGACCTGGAGGATAGCCTCGACCTCGGCTTGCACCTGCTCCGGCGCCGGGCCACCGGGTTGGCGCACGTACTGGATGCTGTAGCTGCTGCCCATGGTCGGGCCGCCGAAGCGTTCGAGGGTCGAGGTTGGCTCGCAGGCTGAGAGCAACAGCAGGCAAAGCAGAAGAACTGTGCGCAACATGGATTTCTCGATTGGCCGCTCCCACATCGATAGCAGTGAAGCAGGAAGCAAAAAAAACGGGAACCCGAAGGTTCCCGTTTTTTCAACGCATTACAACTGGATCAGCGTGGAAACGCTGGCGGGTTCACACCGGCCATGTCTTCCATCACGCGCACCACCTGGCAGCTGTAACCGAACTCGTTGTCGTACCAGACGTACAGGACAACGCGATTGTCGTTGCAGATGGTCGCCTCGGCGTCGACCACACCGGCGTGGCGCGAACCGACGAAGTCGGTCGATACCACTTCCTGGGAGCTGACGTAGTCGATCTGCTTGTGCAGCTCGGAGTGCATGGCGGTCTGGCGCAGGTACTCGTTCAGCTCTTCGCGGTTGGTGGCCTTCTCGAGGTTCAGGTTGAGAATGGCCATCGACACGTTCGGCGTCGGAACTCGGATCGCGTTACCGGTCAGCTTGCCCTTGAGCACTGGCAGCGCCTTGGCGGCGGCAGTGGCGGCACCGGTCTCGGTGATGACCATGTTCAGCGGCGCGGCGCGACCACGGCGGCTGCCCTTGTGGAAGTTGTCGATCAGGTTCTGGTCGTTGGTGAACGAGTGAACGGTTTCGACGTGACCGTTGACGATGCCGTACTGGTCGTTGATGGCCTTGAGCACCGGCACGATGGCGTTGGTGGTGCAGGACGCCGCCGAGATGATCTTGTCGTCGGCGCTGATATCGCCGTGGTTGATGCCGTGCACGATGTTCTTCAGCGCGCCCTTGCCCGGCGCGGTGAGGATCACGCGGGCGGCGCCTGGGCAGGCCAGGTGCTGGCCGAGGCCGTCGGCGTCACGCCAGACACCGGTGTTGTCGACGATCAGCGCATCGTTGATGCCGTACTGGGTGTAGTCGACTTCGCTCGGGCTCTTGGCGTAGATCACCTGGATCAGGTTGCCGTTGGCGGTGATGGTGTTGTTGGCTTCATCGATGACGATGGTGCCGTCGAACGGACCGTGCACCGAGTCGCGACGCAGCAGGCTGGCGCGCTTGACCAGGTCGTTCTCGGCGCCCTTGCGCACGACGATGGCGCGCAGGCGCAGGCCGTCGCCGCCACCGGTCTTCTCGATGAGGATGCGCGCCAGCAGGCGGCCGATGCGGCCGAAACCGTACAGGACGACATCAGTGCCCTTGCGTGCGTTGGCGTTCTGCTGCCCCACCACGTCGGCCAGCTCGTCACGGACGAACTGCTCGGCGCTGCGGCCGTTGCCTTCGGCCTTGAACTTGTTGGCCAGCTTGCCCAGGTCGACCGAAGCGGCGCCCAGCTTCAGCTCGCTCATGGCCTTGAGCAGCGGGAATGTCTCGTGGACCGACAGCTCGGTCTCGTCGGTTTGACGGTGACGGGCAAAGCGGTGGGCTTTGAGGATCGAGATAACCGAACGGTTGATCAGGCTACGGCCATAGATCGAGCTCACCACGTTGTTGTTGCGGTAGAGCTGACCGATAAGCGGGATCATCGCTTCAGCCAGGGCTTCACGATCGATCCACTCACCAAGACACTGGTCGGGCTTCTGAGTCACGGTAACCTTCCACATGTAGGGGAACAAAAAAGGGGCTACATTATGACGCCCCGCAGCGTATCGGGCAATGAGCGCCTGTCGCCGGCGCCAGAGGCGACCGCCACGCCCTTCACAAGCCTGACAGCGCGCCCGCTCACCGGTACAATCGATCTCTTTGCCGCAACGCTTGGAGTCCGATCTCCCGTGTCAGTTCTGCGCCTACCGAAACTGTCGGCCACGGCCGGCAAACAAACCTGGGGCAACCTGCCCGGCGCGGCCTTGAGCCTGGCCGTCGCCGAGGCGGCCAGTACCGCTGGTCGCTTCACCCTGTTGCTGACCGCCGACAGCCAGGCCGCCGACCGCCTGGAGCAGGAGCTGCGCTTCTTCGCGCCCGAGCTGCCGGTGCTGCCGTTTCCCGACTGGGAAACCCTGCCCTACGACCTGTTCTCGCCGCACCAGGACATCATCTCGCAGCGCATCGCCAGCCTCTACCGGCTGCCGGAGCTGGACCACGGCATTCTCGTGGTGCCGATCACCACCGCCCTGCACCGCCTGGCGCCGACGCGCTTCTTGCTGGGCAGCAGCCTGGTGCTGGACGTCGGCCAGAAGATCGACGTCGAGCAGATGCGCGGCCGCCTGGAAGCCAGCGGCTATCGCTGCGTCGACACGGTGTACGAGCATGGCGAATTCGCCGTGCGCGGCGCGCTGATCGACCTGTTCCCCATGGGCAGCAAGCAGCCGTACCGTATAGACCTGTTCGACGACGAGATCGAAACCCTGCGCACCTTCGACCCAGAGAGCCAGCGTTCGATCGACAAGGTCGACTCGGTGCGCCTGCTGCCGGCCCGCGAGTTCCCCATGCAGAAGGACGAGGTGACCCGCTTCAAGGCGCGGTTCCGCGAACGCTTCGACGTCGACTTCCGACGCAGCGCGATCTTCCAGGACCTCACCAGCGGCATCATCCCGGCCGGTATCGAGTATTACCTGCCGCTGTTTTTCGAAGAAACCGCGACCCTGTTCGACTACTTGCCGGCAGACACCCAGGTGTTCTCACTGCCTGGCGTGGAACAAGCCGCCGAACATTTCTGGAACGATGTGCGCGGGCGCTATGAAGAGCGCCGCGGCGACCTGACCCGCCCCCTGCTGCCGCCGGCCGAGCTGTTCATGCCGGTGGAGGACTGCTTCGCCCGCCTCAAGCAGTGGCCGCGAGTGGTGGTCAGCAGCGAGGAACTGGAGGCCGGCGCCGGCCGCGAGCGCTTCCCGGCCCGCGCGCTGCCCGACCTGGCGATCGAGGCCAAGGCCAACCAGCCGCTGGCGGCGCTGGCGAACTTCCTCGACCAGTTCGCTGGCCGGGTGCTGTTCACCGCCGAGTCGGCCGGTCGGCGCGAAGTGCTGCTGGAGCTGCTCGAACGCCTCAAGGTACGCCCGCAGACGGTCGAGAACTGGGCCGATTTCGTCACCGGCAAGGCACGCCTGGCGATCACCATCGCGCCGTTGGACGACGGCCTGCTGCTGGACGACCCGGCCATCGCCCTGGTCGCCGAAAGCCCACTGTTCGGCCAGCGCGTGATGCAGCGCCGGCGCCGCGAGAAACGCGGCGAGGCGGCCAACGACGCGGTGATCAAGAACCTCACCGAGCTGCGCGAAGGCGCGCCGGTGGTGCACATCGACCACGGTGTCGGCCGCTACCTGGGCCTGGCCACGCTGGAGATCGACGGCCAGGCCGCCGAATTCCTCACCCTCGAATACGCAGAGAACGCCAAGCTCTATGTGCCGGTGGCCAACCTGCACCTGATCGCCCGCTACACCGGCAGCGACGACGCCCTGGCGCCGCTGCACCGGCTCGGTTCGGAAGCCTGGCAAAAAGCCAAGCGCAAGGCCGCCGAGCAAGTGCGCGACGTCGCCGCCGAGCTGCTCGACATCTACGCTCGCCGCGCCGCGCGCAAGGGCTACGCCTTCGCCGACCCGGCCGCCGACTATGCTACCTTCAGCGCCGGCTTCCCGTTCGAGGAAACCCCGGACCAGCAGGCCGCCATCGAAGCCGTGCGCGCCGACATGCTCGCCGGCCAGCCGATGGACCGCCTGGTCTGCGGCGACGTCGGCTTCGGCAAGACCGAGGTGGCCATGCGCGCCGCCTTCATCGCCGTGCACAGCGGCCGCCAGGTGGCGGTGCTGGTGCCCACCACCCTGCTCGCCCAGCAGCACTACAACAGCTTCCGCGACCGCTTCGCCGACTGGCCGGTGAAGGTCGAGGTGATGAGCCGCTTCAAGTCGGCCAAGGAAGTCGCCAGCGCCGCGGCGGAGCTGGCCGAAGGCAAGATCGACATCCTCATCGGCACCCACAAGCTGCTGCAGGACGATGTGCGCTTCAAGGACCTGGGCCTGGCCATCATCGACGAGGAACACCGCTTCGGCGTGCGCCAGAAGGAGCAGCTCAAGGCCCTGCGTAGCGAGGTGGACATCCTCACCCTGACCGCCACGCCGATTCCGCGCACGCTGAACATGGCGGTGGCGGGCATGCGCGACCTGTCGATCATCGCCACCCCGCCGGCACGGCGTCTGTCGGTGCGCACCTTCGTCATGGAGCAGAACAAGAGCACGGTCAAGGAGGCGCTGCTGCGCGAGCTGCTGCGCGGCGGCCAGGTGTATTACCTGCACAACGATGTCAAGACCATAGAGAAGTGCGCCGCGGACCTTGCCGAGCTGGTACCCGAGGCGCGCATCGGCATCGGCCACGGGCAGATGCGCGAACGCGAACTCGAACAGGTGATGAGCGACTTCTACCACAAGCGCTTCAACGTGCTGATCGCCTCGACCATCATCGAGACCGGCATCGACGTGCCCAGCGCCAACACCATCGTCATCGAGCGCGCCGACAAGTTCGGCCTGGCCCAACTGCACCAACTGCGCGGCCGGGTCGGACGCAGCCACCACCAGGCCTACGCCTACTTGCTGACGCCACCGCGCCAGCAGATCAGCAGCGATGCCGAAAAACGCCTGGAGGCCATCGCCAACACCCAGGACCTGGGCGCAGGCTTCGTGCTGGCCACCAACGACCTGGAGATCCGCGGTGCCGGCGAACTGCTCGGCGAGGGCCAGAGCGGGCAGATCCAGGCCGTCGGTTTCACCCTGTACATGGAAATGCTCGAGCGCGCGGTCAAGGCCATTCGCAAGGGCGCCCAGCCGAACCTCGAGCAGCCGCTGGGCGGCGGCCCGGAGATCAACCTGCGTCTGCCGGCGCTGATCCCCGAGGACTACCTGCCCGACGTGCACGCGCGGCTGATCCTGTACAAGCGCATCGCCTCGGCGGCCGACGAAGAGGGCCTCAAGGACCTGCAGGTCGAGATGATCGACCGCTTCGGCCTGCTGCCGGAGCCGACCAAGAACCTGATGCGCCTGACCCTGCTCAAGCTGCAGGCGGAAAAGCTCGGCATCAAGAAGGTCGACGCCGGCCCCAACGGCGGCAAGCTGGAGTTCGAGGCCGAAACGCCGGTCGACCCGCTGACCCTGATCAAGCTTATCCAGGGCCAGCCCAAACGCTACAAGTTCGAAGGCGCGACCCAGTTCCGCTTCCTGGTGCCGATGGAACGCCCCGAAGAACGCTTCAACACCCTGGAGGCGCTGTTCGAGCGTCTCGCCCCACAACCGAACTAAGGAAGCTCCATGCGTGCCATCCGTTGCCTGCCCCTGCTGCTGGCGTTGCTCACCCCGGCAGCCTTCGCCGCAGGCCCTTATCAGGTGGAAATGCTCCTGGTGCGGCAGAACGCCGTGCCGGCCATCACCAGCCCGTTCGCCCCGGAAAACTGGAGCGCCGGCGCGCCGCGCCTGGAACAGGGCGCCGAGCGCCCGACCGCCCTTGGCGACGAGGCCACCCGCCTGCAGGCCACCGCGGACTACACCGTGCTGTTGCACAAGGCCTGGCAACAGGACGGCGACAGCGTCGCGCTGAGCGCCGGTGAAGAGCAGTTCGGCCATTTTCCCATCGAAGGCAACCTGACCATCAAGGAAAACCGCTTCATCGCCGTCGACGCCAACCTCTGGGTCAATCAGCTCGACAGCAACGGCAGCGTGCTGCGCAGCGAGCAATTCAAGCAGAGCAACAGCAACATGAAGGCCGGCCAGCTGACCTTCCTCGACGGCGGGCACCTGGCCGTGCTGCTCAAGGTGTCGCCGGCCGGCGCGCGCAAGATACCGCTGCCGGACCCGGAAATGATGGAGCCGTGACGCCGTGAACGCCGACGTGCAGAAACTGGCCGCCGAGAATCCAAGCTGGAAGCGCGACTTTTCCGCTGCCACCCTGCAACGGGGCGAGCGCTACGCCGAGCAGGGGCTGGTGAAGATCCAGTCCCACGGCGACTCGCGCATCGTGGCCAGTTGCCTGGGCAGCGGCGGCAATGTCTACAGCCAACGGATCATCATGACCGCCGGCCCTTCTGGACAGTGCCATGTGCGCGGCAGCTGCTCCTGCCCGGTCGGCCACAACTGCAAGCATTGCGCCGCCGCGCTCTTCACCGTGGCCAACAGCTACCAGGGCGCCCCACCGGCCAGCGATCAACTGCCCCATCATCTGCAACAGTGGCTGCAGGGCCTGGAGCGTCCAGAGCCGGCACAGGAAGCCGCGCAAGACAAGCGCGGGCGCATGGTCTGCTATCAACTGCAGCTCGACGAGGACCACAACAGTTGCGTGCTGCGCGTGCGCAAGGGCACCCGCGAAGAACACGGCATCCGCTACAGCCGGGTGCAGTCGCTCTACGAACTGCTCTACGAGCCGCCGAAGTTCGTCAAGGAAGAAGATCTGCGCATCCTGCGCCAACTGTCTGCGCAGAACGCCCCCTACGGCCAGGAGCGTGGCTACACCCTCAAGGGACATGAAGGGGGCGAGCTGTTGCAACGGGTGCTGGATACCGGGCGCCTGATGTTCGTCGACGAACTGCCACTGCTGCGCCAGGGCCCTGAGCGCCAGGCGCAGTTCCGCTGGGTGCGCCTGGACAGCGGTGACTACCGGGGCAGGTGGTACAGCGCCGAGCAGCCGCTGGAGTGCATACTGGCGCTGATACCGCTGTTCTATTTCGATATCGAGACCCAACAGATCGGCACCGTCAGCCATGACCTGGACCCGCACACTGCCCTGCAGCTGTCCCTCGCACCCGTTGTACCGGAACACCTCATCGTGCCCCTCAGCCACAAGCTCAACGCCCTGAATCACCAGTTGCCAACACCCACCAGCGTGCAGCAGGAACAGCTCGAGGGCATCGAGCCAGTGCCCCACCTGGCGCTGGGCAGCCTCGAATTCAGCGCCTACACGCCCAAGACCGGGCGCATGCAACGGCAGATGCAACACCGCGCGGCGCTGTCGTTCGACTACGACGGCCTGCGCGCCAGCGGCGCCGACGACAAGGCGCTGAGCCGCCTGGTCGGCACCACCAGCCAACGCATCCGCCGCCAGCCCCAAGCCGAACAGGCGCTGCGCAAGGCGTTGCGCGAGCATGGCTTCAAGCCGGCCACCCGCCAGAGCAAGGCCTTGCCCGACAGCGCCGGCGAGATGTACCAACTGCCCGACGACGAGGCCTGGCTGCGCTTCGCCCGCGAGGGTCTGCCACGCCTGCGCGAGGCCGGCTGGATAATCGACACGCACCGCGACTTCGCCTTCAACCTGCACGAGGTCGACGACTGGTACGCCACCATCGAAGAGGCGCCGGGGCATGAGTGGTTCGACCTGGAGCTGGGCATCGTCGTCGACGGCCAGCGCCACAGCCTGCTGCCGATCGTGCTGCAACTGCTGCGCGCCAGCCCCGAGCTGCTGCGCCCCAGCGAGCTGGCGCGGCGCAGTGACGGCGAGCACCTGCTGATCGACCTCAACCGCGCCCGCCACGACAGCCCGGCGCTGCGCGTGGCCCTGCCCTATGGGCGGATCAAGGCCCTGATGGGCACCCTCGGCGAACTGTACCTGCAAGAAGACGCGGTCGGCCCCAGCGTGCGCCTGGAGCGCGCCGATGCCGCGCGCCTGAATGATATAGACCAACTGCCCCTGCACTGGGAAGGCGGTAGCCATGTACGAGACCTGGGCCGCCGCCTGCGTGACGCCCGCGACCTGCAGGTGGCGCCACCCAAAGGGCTCAACGCCACCCTGCGCCCCTACCAGCAGCAGGGTTTGAACTGGCTGCAGGCACTGCGCGAGATGGGCACCGGCGGCATCCTCGGCGACGACATGGGCCTGGGCAAGACCCTGCAGACCCTGGCCCACCTGCTACTGGAAAAGCAAGCCGGGCGCCTGACCCAGCCAGCGCTGGCGGTGATGCCCACCAGCCTGGTGCCCAACTGGCTCGATGAAGCCCAGCGCTTCGCCCCTGACCTGCGCGTGCTGGCCCTGCACGGCCCCGGCCGGGCCAAGCACTTCGCCAAGCTGGCCGACTACGACCTGGTGCTGACCACCTATGCCCTCGCCCCACGCGACCTCGAGCACCTCAAGGCGCAAGCCTGGCACCTGCTGGTGCTGGACGAGGCACAGAACATCAAGAGCAGCACCAGCAAGGCCGCCCAGGCCGTGCGCGAGTTGCAGGCCAACCAGCGCCTGTGCCTGACCGGCACGCCGATGGAAAACAACCTCGGCGAACTCTGGTCGATCTTCCACTTCCTGTTGCCCGGCTGGCTCGGCGACAGCAAGCGCTTCAGCCACGACTACCGCACGCCGATCGAGCGCCACGGCGACACCGAGCGCATGGCCCACCTGGCCAGCCGTATCCGTCCGTTCCTGCTGCGCCGTACCAAGGAACAGGTGGCCACCGAACTGCCACCCAAGACCGAGATGGTCCACTGGGTCGAGCTCAGCGACGCCCAGCGCGACACCTACGAGGCGGTGCGAGTGGCGATGGACAAGAAGGTCCGTGACGAGATCACCCGCAATGGCGCCGCGCGCAGCCAGATCATCATCCTCGACGCCCTGCTCAAACTGCGCCAGGTGTGCTGCGACCTGCGCCTGGTCAAGGGCAGCGCCGAGGCCAAGGGCAGCTTCGCCGACAAGGGCAAGCTGGGCAGCCTGTTGGAGATGCTCGAGGAGCTGCTCAGCGAAGGGCGCAAGGTCCTGCTGTTCTCACAGTTCACCTCGATGCTCGCGCTGATCGAGCTGGAGCTGGAAAAACGCGGCATCCGCTACAGCCTGCTGACCGGTGACACCCGCGACCGACGCACCCCGGTGCAGCAGTTCCAGAACGGTGACAGCGACGTGTTCCTGATCAGCCTCAAGGCCGGTGGCACCGGGCTGAACCTGACCGCCGCCGATACCGTGATCCACTACGACCCCTGGTGGAACCCTGCGAGCGAGAACCAGGCCACCGACCGTGCCTACCGTATTGGCCAGGACAAGCCGGTGTTCGTCTTCAAGCTGATCACCCGCGGCACCGTGGAGGAGAAGATCCAGTTATTGCAACAGGAAAAGGCCGCGTTGGCCGCGGGCCTGCTCGATGGCGGGGAGGCCGGGCAATGGCGGTTGGGCGACGAGGAAATCGAGGCGCTGTTCGCGCCGTTGCCAAGCAAGCGAAGCAGCAAATAACAGCCCGCCCCCACGAGCCCCAGGACTTCGTGGGAGCGGGCTCGCGATGAAGGCGGCCAGGTCAATCGACCAGTTGCGCTTCCTGCAACGCCCCCAGCGCCTCCAGCCAACGTGGCTGCTGGCGGTAGTCGGTGCGGGCAAAGCCTTGTCCACGCATCCGCGCGATCCGCGGCGACGGCTTGACCTTCAGGCGCTGCGCCGCGCTCAATGCCAGCTCGGCCGCCGCCCGGTCGTTGCACACCAGGCCCATGTCGCAGCCCGCGCTCAGCGCCGCCTCTATACGGCTGGCAGCATCTCCCACCACATGCGCGCCAGCCATCGACAGGTCGTCGCTGAAGATCACCCCGTCGAAACCCAGCTCGCCGCGCAGGATGTCCTGCAGCCAGCGCCGCGAGAAGCCCGCGGGCTGGTTGTCCACCTGCGGGTAGATGACATGCGCCGGCATCACCGCCGCCAACTGCCCGCTGAGGCGGCTGAACGGCACCAGGTCCACGGCGCGCAGCTGCTCCAGGCTGCGCTCGTCCACCGGGATCGCCACGTGCGAGTCGGCCTCGGCCCAGCCATGCCCTGGGAAATGCTTGCCACAAGCGGCCATGCCGGCGGCATTCATGCCGCGAATGAACGCGCCGGCCAGCGCGGTGGCACGCTGCGGATCACCCTCGAAGGCGCGGCTGCCGACCACGGCGCTGCGCTGGTGATCGAGGTCCAGCACCGGGGCGAAGCTCAGGTCCAGGCCCACCGCCAGCACTTCGGTCGCCATCAGCCAGCCGCACTGCTCGGCCAGGTACTCGGCGTTGGCGTTGTCGGCGAGCGCGCGCATGGCTGGCAGGCGCACGAAACCCTGGCGCAGGCGCTGGACCCGCCCACCCTCCTGGTCGACCGCCAGGATCAGCTCGGGACGGATGGCGCGGATCGACGCGCACAGCTCGCGCACCTGGCGCGGGCTGTCGATGTTGCGGGCAAAGATGATCAAGCCGGCCACTTCGGGCTGGCGCAGCAGATGGCGATCTTCGGCGGTCAGCCATTTACCGGCGATATCCACCATCAGGGAGCCTTGCAGGCTGGCAGTCATAGGGAGTCCTTCATTGGAAATCCAGGGCGCACACTACCATCGGACCGCTTCGGGCCCGATGGTTCAGTGTGGCGGGAAGCGCGCCGGCAGGTCGCGCGGCGCGAGGCGTTTCAGGCATGGACGCTAGCTTAGCCGAAGCGCCCTGCCCCGCCCAGTGCTCAGACCTTGGCGGGGGCGCTGGACTTGCTGCGCGGGCGCAGCTGCGCCGAGGCCATGGCCTCGTCGGTGACGCCGGTATCGGCGCGCATGCCAGCGGCGAGGAACGGCACCATCAGGCGCATCACCTGCTCGATCGAGGTGTTGATGCCAAAATCGGTCTCGGCGATGGCGCGCAGGGCCTTGATGCCGGACATGCTGAACGCCGCCGCGCCGAGCATGAAATGCACACGCCAGAACAGCTCCAGTGGCGGGATACGCGGGGCGGCCTCGTTGACCAGCAGCATGTAGCGGCGGAACACCTTGCCGTACATGTCTTCGAGGTAACGCCGCAGGTGGCCCTGGCTCTGGCTGAAGGCCAAGCCCAGCAGGCGCATGAAGATCGACAGGTCGTTGTTGCTGCGTGGCTGCACGGCAAGCGCCTGCTCGACCAGCATTTCCAGCAGCTCTTCCAGGCTGGCTTTTTGCTCCGGACGCGCCTGGCGGCGCTCCAGCTCACGCTCCAGGCTGGCGCAGAACGGGCCGAGGAAACGCGAGAAGACCGCCTGGATCAGGGCCTTCTTGGAGCCGAAGTGGTAGTTCACCGCCGCCAGGTTGACCCCGGCCTTGCTGGTGATCAGGCGCAACGAGGTTTCCGCGAACCCGCGCTCCGCGAACAGCTGCTCCGCCGCATCGAGGATGCGCTCTACGGTTTCCGATTGGGCCATGACTACTCCGCCTGACAAACAGTTGTTTGAAACATACGTTTCAGGGCTGCCCCTGTCAAGGCGGGATGACCGGCCGGTCGCCATTTAAAAGCGCCAAGCTACAAGCTGCAAGCGACAAGATGCGCCCTGTGCAGACTATTTCTTGCAGTTGGTGGCTTGCAGCGAGCACGGCACTGTATATAATCCCAGTCACTGTATAAAAAGACAGAGCCCTCGCCCATGCTGAAACTGACGCCACGCCAAGCCGAGATTCTGGCTTTCATCAAACGCTGCCTCGAAGCCAACGGTTTCCCGCCAACCCGCGCCGAGATCGCCCAGGAGCTGGGCTTCAAATCGCCCAATGCCGCCGAGGAGCACCTCAAGGCCCTGGCCCGCAAGGGCGCCATCGAGATGACCCCTGGCGCTTCGCGTGGTATCCGCATCCCCGGCCTGGAAACGAAAGACGAAGACAGCGGCCTGCCGATCATCGGCCGGGTCGCCGCCGGTGCGCCGATCCTCGCCGAACAGCACATCGAGGAGTCCTGCAACATCAACCCGGCCTTCTTCCATCCGCGCGCCGACTACCTGTTGCGCGTACACGGCATGAGCATGAAGGACATCGGCATCTTCGACGGCGACCTGCTCGCCGTGCACACCACCCGCGAAGCCCGCAACGGCCAGGTAGTGGTGGCCCGTATCGGCGATGAAGTGACCGTCAAGCGTTTCAAGCGCGAAGGCAACAAGGTCTGGCTGATCGCCGAAAATCCCGAATTCGCCCCCATCGAAGTCGACCTGAAGGAACAGGAGCTGGTGATCGAGGGCTTGAGCGTCGGCGTTCTGCGCCGCTGATCCAGGAGGCGTCATGCAGCCGTTCACCCATGCACCCCAGCAAGCCCAGTTGCCGCTGTTCGAGGCCTTCCTTGCCCAGCCGGTGCTGCCAGGCCTCAAGCCCAGCGAGGCGCCGCGCAAGAGCAGCCAGCCAGAGCTGTTCAGCGAGCTGGCCCTGCGCGGCGCGCCAGGGCATTGCCAGAGCCTGCTGGCGCCGATCCTGCGCGAACTCAGCGAAGAAGACGACAGCCGTTGGCTGACGCTCATCGCCCCACCTGGCAGCCTCACCCAGGCCTGGTTGCGTGATGCCGGCCTGAACCGCGAACGCATCCTGTTGCTGCAACCCGGCGGCAGGCAGACGGCCCTGCAACTGGCCTGCGAGGCGCTGCGCCTCGGGCACAGCCATACCGTGGTCAGCTGGCTGGGCACCATCAACAGCAACGCCCGACAACAGCTGCAACGCGCAGCGGCCAGCGGAAACGCACAAAGCCTGAACATCCGCCTCGGCTGACGTTCAGGCTTTGCCTGTCAAACGCTTGAAACCCTGGGCCGCTACCGTGGCTCAGTGAAGGACGCGCGGCCCCTCTTCACGCTCGAAGTCGCCCTCAACCAGGCGGCCGGCCATTTGTACGCCAACGCTAAGCATGGCCTTGGCCACTTCCACATGCTGTCCTTGCAGGAATGCCTTGGCATCCTCGGAGAAATCCAGGGTTACCAGGGAGCCTTCATCTTCGGCACGGCGCAGCTCGATCCGGCCATCAGGCAACTCGACAATTTCTAGAAAGGACGTTGACATATAGGGCCTGCTTTTCACGAAAGGCCAGCATTGTACCAGCCATGGAAGCTATCAGCACTCACTGAGCGCGTCGCGGAATCGCCTTACCAAGTCCTTGAGGTCCTGCCGCCAGGCCTGCAACGCTTCCCGGGAAAGCGCGATCGGCTCGGGCTCGTCCAAGCTGACGGCCTGGATCAGCGGCTGGGTGACGTCGGTTTTGACGGTTTTCTTCACGACCGGTGGTCGGAACAAATCGGCATAAGCCGCCAACAGTTGCGTCAGCCAGGTTTCCCGGTGGCTCACCAGTTCGAGCATTTCACCTACCTCGGGAATGGCGATGTTATTGAGCGCTTCCTCGGCAAGCGCCTGCTCGACAGTGGCCGCCACTGGCAAACGGTAGAAACCCGCGATCTCATGGCACAGGCCCAACAGCGCGCCGTACAGGTGGAACAGCGCCGACTCGCGCTCGGCCTGGATCAGGCCCTGGGCATTCAGCGCCTGGCTCTGTTCGGCCCTGGCCATGGCTTCCAGGGCCAGGCCGGCAAAAAACAGTTTCTGGTTGGTGCGGGTGTAACGTTCCTGGGCCATGTTCGATGACCTCCCATGAGCAGCAAGGCGACATCGCAGTGTCAGGGATTGGCCCGCCCTGCCGCAAGCACAAACGCTCGCGGGGCAAGTCGCATCGGTGCGCCGATGCGACTTGCCCCGCGATAAGCCAGAAGCTCGGATCAGCGCTTGTCTTCGACCTTCCACGCCTTGCCGTCGTAGAACGCCTTCCAGCCGGTAGGCTTGCCGTCAACCTCGGACTGCACGTACTGCTCCTTGGTCTTGCGGCTGTAGCGGATCACCGCCGGGCGTCCTTCCGGGTCCTTCTGTGGCGCTTCGCAGAGGAAGTGATACTTCGGATCGATCTCGTGCTTGTGCGGGACGATCTCCAGCACCAGCGGCGCGCGGGTTTCGCGGTTTTTCGGGAACTGGCTTGCAGCCAGGAACAAGCCCGAAGCACCGTCACGCAGCACGTAGGTATCGTCGACCTTCTCGCATTTGAGCTCGGGCATGTCCACCTTGTCCATCTTCGGTGGCGCCGCCTCGCCGCTCTTGAGCAGCTTGCGGGTGTTCTTGCAGCTTGGATTGGTGCAGCCGAAGAACTTGCCGAAACGGCCGGTCTTGAGCTGCATCTCGCTGCCGCACTTGTCGCATTCCAGGCTCGGACCTTCGTAGCCCTTGATGCGGTAGTTGCCTTCCTCGATCTCGTAGCCGACGCAGTCCGGGTTGTTACCGCAGATGTGCAGCTTGCGCTTCTCGTCGAGCAGGTAGGCGTCCATCGCCGTGGCGCAGATCGGGCAACGGTGCTTGCCACGCAATACCAGCGACTCCGACTCACCTTCGTCGTCAGCAGCGATTTCGTCGCCCGGCACCAGGTTGACGGTGGCCTTGCAACGCTCCTTCGGCGGCAGGCTGTAGCCCGAGCAGCCAAGGAACACACCGGTGGAAGCGGTGCGGATCATCATCGGCCGCCCGCATTCCTTGCACGCAATGTTGGTCAGGGTCGGCTGGTTGGCACGCATGCCGTGCTCGCTGGACTCGGCTGTCAGCAGTTTCTTGCTGAAATCGCCGTAGAACTCGTCGAGGACGTTCTTCCAGTCACGCTCGCCCTGGGCCACATCGTCGAGGTTCTCTTCCATGCCGGCGGTGAAGCCGTAGTCCATCAGGTTGGCGAAGCTCTCCGACAAGCGCTCGGTGACGATATCGCCCATCTTCTCGGAGTAGAAACGACGGTTGTGCAGCGTTACGTAGCCGCGGTCCTGGATGGTCGAGATGATCGCCGCGTAGGTCGACGGGCGCCCGATACCGCGCTTTTCCATCTCCTTGACCAGGCTGGCTTCGGTGAAGCGCGCCGGCGGCTTGGTGAAGTGCTGGCTCGGGTCGAGTTGAATCAGCTTGAGCACCTCGCCCTGGGCCATTTCCGGCAGCACGTCGTCCTCGCCCGGCTTGCTCTGCTGCGGCAGTACACGGGTATAACCGTCAAACTTGAGGATACGGCCCTTGGCGCGCAGCTCGAAGTCGCCGGCCACCACGGTGACGCTGGTCGACAGGTATTGCGCAGGCGGCATCTGGCAGGCCAGGAACTGGCGCCAGATCAGCTCGTACAGGCGCTCGGCATCACGCTCCATGCCGCTGAGCTTGGTCGGGTGGGTGTTGACGTCGGACGGGCGAATCGCCTCGTGCGCCTCCTGTGCCCCTTCCTTGCTACCGTAGACGATCGGCGCGGCCGGCAGGTACTGCTTGCCGAATTCGTTCTCGATGTAGCTGCGGGCCATCTCCACCGCGTCGGTCGACAGGTTGGTCGAGTCGGTACGCATATAGGTGATGTAGCCGGCTTCGTACAGACGCTGGGCCATCATCATGGTCTTCTTCACCCCGAAGCCCAGGCGATTGCTGGCGGCCTGCTGCAGGGTGGAGGTGATGAACGGCGCTGAAGGCTTGCTGCTGGTCGGCCGGTCTTCACGCTTGCTGACGCTGTAGCTGGAGGACTTGAGTTTCTCCAGCGCGGCCATGGCCTGGGCTTCGTTCAGCGGCTTGAAGGCTTCGCCTTTCTCGCGCGCCACTTCGAAACGCACCTTGGCGCTCTTCGCGGTACCCAGGTCGGCGTGAACTTCCCAGTACTCTTCCGGATTGAACGCGCGGATCTCGCGCTCACGCTCGACCACCAGCTTAACCGCCACGGATTGCACACGGCCAGCCGACAGCCCGCGGGCGATCTTGGCCCACAGCAGCGGCGAGACCATATAGCCCACCACGCGGTCAAGGAAGCGCCGTGCTTGCTGGGCATTGACCCGATCGATATCGAGTTCGCCCGGCTGGGAAAACGCTTCCTGGATGGCTTTCTTGGTGATCTCGTTGAACACCACGCGCTTGTAGCGGCTGTCGTCACCACCAATGGCTTCGCGCAGGTGCCAGGCAATGGCTTCCCCCTCGCGATCCAAGTCGGTTGCGAGATAGATGGTGTCGGCATCCTTGGCCAGGCGGCGCAGTTCCTCGATGACCTTCTCCTTGCCGGGAAGGATCTCGTACTTGGCCTTCCAGCCCGACTCGGGGTCGACGCCCATGCGTGCGACCAGGGTGCGGCGCGCCTTCTCCTTCGGCGACAAGGCCGGAGCCTCGGCCGCGGCCTTGCCGCGCTTGGCCGCCGGTTCCTTGCTCGCACTGGCGGAACCGCTGGTGGGAAGGTCTCGGATATGGCCGATACTCGACTTCACCACGTACTGGCTGCCCAGGTACTTGTTGATGGTCTTGGCCTTGGCCGGGGATTCCACAATGACCAGCGATTTGCCCATGGATCGGAGTATTCCTGAATCTGAAGATGAAAAACGCGTCAGGTGCCAGACGCGGCACCGCTATATATAGTGGCAAAAGAGTGAGGTCAAGCGCGGTCTATCACTCACGCGCCTTGCCATGCAGCTCAGGCAAGCCTTCTTCGGCCTTGACCAAAGCAAAGCGTGGCACCTGCTCGCCGTCAACCTCGACGGACTCCTGGAACATCGAAAGCGGCCTGACCCAGAAGCTGTAGTCACCATACAGGCACTGGTAGAACACCATCCACTCTTCGCTCTCGGAATGGCGTGCCACGCTGAACACGCGATATTCAGGGCCTTTGTAATGCCGGTACACACCAGGTTGTATCTGCATGTCGCTCGCCCTCTTGAACAAATCCTGTAAAAAACAAAAGCCGGGGCACGAGGCCCCGGCTGCTGTCCCGCAACGCGATCAGACGCGTTCGAAGACAGTGGTGATGCCTTGACCCAGGCCGACACACATGGTCGCAACGCCCAGGGTACCGCCATTTTGCTTCATGACGTTGAGCAGGGTGCCGGAAATCCGCGCACCAGAGCAACCGAACGGGTGGCCCAGGGCGATGGCGCCGCCGTGCAGGTTAACCTTCTCATCCAGCTTGTCGAGCACTTTCAAGTCCTTGAGCACCGGCAGGGCCTGTGCGGCAAAGGCTTCGTTGAGCTCGAAGAAGTCGATGTCAGCGATGCTCAAGCCCGCGCGCTTGAGGGCTTTCTGCGTTGCCGGCACCGGGCCGTAGCCCATGATCGCCGGGTCGACACCCGCCACGGCCATCGAACGGATCACCGCCAACGGCTGAATCCCCAGGTCCATGGCGCGCTGGCCGGACATGACGATCATGCACGAAGCACCGTCGGTGATCTGCGACGAAGTACCGGCAGTGACGGTACCGCCTTTGGGGTTGAACGCCGGTTTCAGCGACGCCAGGCCCTCGAGGGTGGTTTCCGGGCGAATGGTCTCGTCGTAGTCGAAGACCTTCAGGAAGCCGTTCTCATCGTAGCCCTGGATCGGGATGATCTCGTCCTTGAACTTGCCTTCGACCGTCGCCTTGTGGGCGAGCTGGTGCGAACGCAGGCCGAACAGATCCTGTTGCTCACGGGTGATGCCGTGCATCTTGCCGAGCATCTCGGCGGTGAGCCCCATCATCCCGGAAGCCTTGGCGGCGTGCAAGGACAGGTGCGGGTTGGGGTCGACGCCATGCATCATGCTGACGTGGCCCATGTGCTCCACGCCGCCAACCACGAACACGTCGCCGTTGCCAGTCATGATCGCCTGGGCGGCGGTGTGCAGCGCGCTCATCGACGAGCCGCACAGGCGGCTGACGGTCTGCGCCGCGGCGGTGTGCGGGATCTGGGTCATCAGCGAGGCCATGCGCGCGACGTTCCAGCCCTGCTCCAGGGTCTGGTTGACGCAGCCCCAGATCACGTCCTCGACTTCTTTCGGATCGACCTTGTCGTTGCGTTCCAGCAGCTTGCTGATCAGGTGCGCGGACAGGTCCTCGGCACGGGTGTTGCGGTGCATGCCACCCTTGGAGCGGCCCATCGGCGTGCGACCGAAGTCGACAATCACCACGTCTCTTGGATTCAGGCTCATATCAGTATTCTCGCTCTAGCTCGTTGGGCGCTCAGTTGAAGAAGCGCTGGCCGTTCTTGGCCATTTCGCGCAGCTTCGCAGTGGGGTGGTACAGCGGCCCCAGATCGGCGTACTTGTCGGCCAGCGCGACGAACTCGGCGACCCCGATCGCATCGATGTAGCGCAGCGCGCCACCGCGGAAGGGAGGGAAGCCAATGCCGTAGACCAGGCCCATGTCGGCTTCGGCGGCGGTGGCGACGATGCCGTCTTCCAGGCAGCGCACGGTCTCCAGGCACAGCGGGATCATCATCCAGTTGATGATGTCTTCGTCGCTGACTTCGCGCTGTTCGAAGACGATCGGCTTGAGCACGTCGAGCACCGTGGCGTCGGCGACCTTCTTCGGCTTGCCGCGCTTGTCGGTCTCGTAGGCATAGAAGCCCTTGCCGTTCTTCTGGCCCAGGCGATTGGCCTCGTACAGGGCGTCGACGGCCGAGCGGCGCTCGTCCTTCATGCGGTCCGGGAAGCCTTCAGCCATCACGTCGCGGCCATGGTGGCCGGTGTCGATGCCGACCACGTCCATCAGGTAGGCCGGGCCCATTGGCCAGCCGAACTTCTCCATGACCTTGTCGATGCGCACGAAGTCGACACCAGCGCTGACCAGCTTGGCGAAGCCGCCGAAGTACGGGAACAGCACACGGTTGACCAAAAAGCCCGGGCAGTCGTTGACCACGATCGGGTTCTTGCCCATCTTCTTGGCGTAGGCCACGGTGGTGGCGACCGCCACGTCACTGGACTTCTCGCCACGAATCACTTCCACCAGCGGCATCATGTGCACCGGGTTGAAGAAGTGCATGCCGACGAAGTTTTCCGGGCGCTTGAGCGCCTTGGCCAGCAGGTTGATGGAGATGGTCGAGGTGTTGGACGCGAGGATGGCGTCTTCCTTCACCTGCCCTTCCACCTCGGCCAGCACAGCCTGCTTGACCTTCGGGTTCTCGACCACGGCTTCGACGACGATGTCGACATTGGCGAAGTCGCCGTAGGACAGGGTCGGACGGATGGCATTGAGCGCCTCGGCCATCTTCGCCGGGGTCAGGCGACCCTTCTCGACGCGCTTGCCGAGCAGCTTGGAGGCTTCGTTCAGGCCCAGCTGGATGGCATCCTCGCGGATGTCCTTCATCAGGATCGGGGTGCCCTTGACCGCCGACTGGTAGGCGATGCCGCCACCCATGATGCCGGCGCCGAGCACGGCGGCCTGCTTCACTTCGTGGGCGATCTCGTCATGGGCCTTGGCCTTGCGCTTGAGTTCCTGGTCATTGAGGAACAGGCCGATCAGGCTTTCGGCGACCGAGGTCTTGGCCAGCTTGGCGAAGCCGGCGGCCTCGACTTCCAGGGCCTTGTCGCGACCGAAATTGGCGGCTTTCTGGATGCTCTTGATGGCTTCGACCGGGGCCGGGTAGTTCGGGCCGGCCTGGCCGGCGACGAAGCCCTTGGCGGTCTCGAAGGCCATCATCTGTTCGATGGCGTTGAGCTTGAGTTTTTCCAGTTTCGGCTGGCGCTTGGCCTTGTAGTCCAGCTCGCCGCTGATGGCGCGCTTGACCAGGTCCAGGGCGCCGGCCTGCAGCAGTTCAGGGGTCACCACGGCATCGACGGCGCCGACCTTCAGGGCGTCTTCGGCGCGGTTTTCCTTGCCCGAGGCGATCCACTCGATGGCGTTGTCCGAGCCGATCAGGCGCGGCAGGCGCACGGTGCCGCCAAAGCCTGGGTAGATGCCCAGCTTGACTTCCGGCAGGCCGATCTTGGCGGTGCTGGACATGACCCGGTAGTCGGCGGCCAGACACATCTCCAGGCCGCCACCCAGGGCGATACCGTTGATGGCGACGACGGTCGGCACCTGCAGGTCTTCGAAGTCACTGAAAATGCGGTTGGCTTCCAGGTTGCCGGCGACCAGTTCGGCCTCGGGCAGCTTGAAGTTGTCGACGAACTCGGTGATGTCGGCGCCGACGATGAACACGTCCTTGCCACTGCTGACGATCACGCCCTTGACCGACGCATCGGCCTTGATCGCGTCCACTGCCTGGCGCAGCTCGTTCAGAGTGAGGCGGTTGAACTTGTTGACGGACTCACCCTTGAGGTCGAACTGCAGTTCGACGATGCCGCTTTCAAGAGCCTTAACCGTGATGGCTTTACCTTCGTAAATCATCAACTGATCTCCACGATATGGAAGCTGAACTGTACACGCCGATCACTGGCGAAAGGGCCGGTGGATCCGATCCCCTCCCCCAGGCACACCCGCCGGCGCGCTAATCGGGATTCGTAAGAGCCGTCTGACATACAAACGCTCAATTCATACGCCCGTTTGATTTGGGTGTGCACACATTCTCCGAAAAGATCGACGTTGTCAAATGCTCCCGCGCACCTTGAAAACGCGACTTTCCAGTCATCTTCTACCCGCCGGGCAGGAAACATGATGACAGTGATTGCCGATCATTCATGTCAGCGATAGACCATCAGCGAACGACGGCAGCCGCAATTATTCAAACGCGCAGAGCGGCACTGACTACACTGCCTGTGATTGCAAGTGTTTCCGGCCTGCCTGGCCTTTTTCTGCGCAGCAGAACGCACCGCGCCGCGCCAAGGCTGTTCAGCTCTGGCGCGGCGCGGTGCGCTTAAGGGCGGGGTCAGGCGAGGCTGTCGAAGAACCGGGCAATATCCTGCAAAACAGATTTATCGCCCCGCTCGCTCCAGTACAGGACGATCATGCGGCTGTCGGCCTCGACCTTGTACACCGTGGCGGGCAAGCGCGCGAAGACCTCGGCCAGGCGCGCGTCCTCGCACGGTTCACGCCACTGGTTCCACCACACACCCGGGGTGATCTGCCAGTAGCACCAGCTGTCCGCGTGCCCGCGGCGGCGCGCCCGGTGGTACTGCGGGCAGGGGCTTGGCGGCTGGTTTTCCAGCCAGTGCGGCCACTGCTGCGGCGCCAGTTGCATGGCCAGGCCCATGCGCCGAGCCTCAAGGCGCAGGCTCATCTGCTCGCCCTGCTTGCGCGACTGGCGCAGCCAGGCAAGCGGGCTGAGCATCACCGCAAGGATTGACACCACCAGCCATACCGTCATATCTGTAGACCTTATAAAGCGTTGCAAATGAGCGGGTTATCCAGGTTTCACCAACGCCCCGCACGAAAGCGACCATACTTCTACTATCGCGATTGTCAGGAGTACTCACATGTCCTACGAACATCTTCTGGTCGCTGTCGACCTGACCGAAGAATGCGACCCGGTGATCAAGCGTGCCATGAAGCTCGCCGAACCCACCGGCGCCAAGGTTTCCCTGGTGCATATCGTCGAGCCCATGGCCATGGCCTTCGGCGGCGACGTGCCGATGGACCTGTCGCAGTTGCAGCAGCAACAGTTCGACCAGGCCAAGGAACGCATGGAGCGCCTGTATAACAAGTACCCGGATATCAATCGCGGCGACTCGCACCTGGTCTACGGCCAGCCGCGCCAGGAAATCCATCAGCTGGCCAAGGATCAGAAGTGCGACCTGATCGTGGTCGGCAGCCATGGCCGCCACGGCCTGGCGCTGCTGCTGGGCTCCACCGCCAACGACGTGCTGCACGGCGCACCTTGCGATGTGCTGGCAGTACGCCTACTGAAGAAAGAATAAGCTGCGCCGGCAAGCCGGCTCCCACGAGGTTTGTGTAGGAGCCGGCTTGCCGGCCAACGGGCCGAAAGCATTACTCAACCTTCGAGCTCAGCCCAGCGCTCCACCAGCGTGTCCAACTCACCCTGCAGTTTTTCGAGCTTGGCCAGTACCGCCGAAGTTTCGGCAATCGGTCGCTGATAGAAATCGGCAGCGCTCACTTCTTCCTGCACCTCGGCCATGCGCTGCTCCACCTCGTCGATCTGCCCCGGCAGCATTTCCAGCTCACGCTGCAACTTGTAGCTGAGCTTCTTCTTCGACGCGTCGGGCGCCGCGGCGACCGCAGCCGGCGCAACCGGCTCGGCCACCTTCTCGACCACCGCGCTGTTGAGCTCGGACTTGCCGCCCTTGCTCTCGGTCACGCCCAGCAGCTTGGGCGAACCACCTTGGCGGATCCAGTCCTCGTAGCCACCGACATACTCACGCACCCGCCCTTCGCCTTCGAACACCAGGGTGCTGGTGACCACGTTGTCGAGGAAGGCCCGGTCGTGGCTGACCATCAGCACGGTGCCCTTGTAGTTGGACAACACCTCTTCGAGCAGCTCGAGGGTCTCGACATCCAGGTCATTGGTCGGTTCGTCCAGCACCAGCAGGTTGGCCGGCTTGCTGAACAGCTTGGCCAGCAGCAGACGCGCGCGCTCGCCACCGGACAGCGCCTTGACCGGGGTACGGGCACGCTGCGGGCTGAACAGGAAATCGCCGAGATAGCTGAGCACGTGGCGGTTCTGCCCATCGATCTCGATGAAGTCACGCCCCTCGGCAAGGTTGTCGATGACGGTCTTTTCCAGGTCGAGCTGGTGGCGCATCTGATCGAAATACGCCACTTCCAGCTTGGTGCCGCGCTCGACCTTGCCGCTGGTCGGTTCCAGATCGCCGAGCATCAGCTTGAGCAAGGTGGTCTTGCCAGTGCCGTTGGCGCCGAGCAGGCCAATGCGGTCCTGGCGCTGCAGCACCATGGAGAAGTCCTTGACCAGTTTCGGCCCGCCGGCATGGGCGAAGCTGACATCCTCGAGCAGCATCACCTGCTTGCCGGACTTGTCCGCCACCTCGATCTGGATGTTGGCCTTGCCCTGGCGCTCACGGCGCTCGCCGCGCTCGACGCGCAACGCCTTGAGCGCACGCACGCGGCCTTCGTTGCGGGTACGCCGGGCCTTGATGCCCTGGCGGATCCACACCTCTTCCTGGGCCAGGCGCTTATCGAACAGCGCATTGGCGGTGGCCTCGGCGGCCAGCTCGGCCTCCTTGTGCACCAGGAAGCTGGCGTAGTCGCCGTTCCAGTCGATCAGCCCGCCACGGTCCAGTTCGAGGATGCGCGTGGCCAGGTTCTGCAGGAAGGAACGGTCGTGGGTGATGAACAGCACGGCGCCGTTGAAACCGCTCAGGGCCTCTTCGAGCCAGGCGATGGCACCGATGTCCAGGTGGTTGGTCGGCTCGTCGAGCAGCAGCAGATCGGGCTCGGACACCAGCGCCTGGGCCAGCAGCACACGGCGGCGCCAGCCACCGGACAGCTCGGCAAGGGTCTTGTCGGCTGGCAGTTGCAGGCGGCTCAGGGTGCTCTCGACCACCTGCTGCAAACGCCAGCCGTCACGGGCTTCCAGTTCGTGCTGGACATGCATGAGCTTGTCCAGGTCTTCATCGCCGTGGATGTTCTGGCTCAGGTGGTGGTATTGCGCTAGCAGCTCGCCGACGCCGTCCAACCCCGCCGCCACCACGTCGAACACGGAACGCTCGTCGGCTACCGGCAGTTCCTGCGGCAACTCGCCGATCTTCAGCCCTGGGGCACGCCAGATATCGCCATCGTCAGGCTTCTGCTCGCCCTTGACCAGGCGCAGCATGCTCGACTTGCCCGTGCCGTTGCGGCCGATGATGCACACCCGCTCGCCTCGGGCGATCTGCCAGGAAACCTTGTCCAGCAGCGGCATGGCGCCGAATGCGAGGGACACATCGCTTAATTTGAGCAGGGTCATGATCTTCTCCAAAAACCGGGCGCGCATTCTACCTGACTTGCCCCGCCACGGCATCAGCGACACGTTTCCCGCTGCCCGGCGTCGGATAACAACTCGATACAAGCACAGTGCTTTCACCGCTCCCCGGCAACCGGCTAAGCTAGGCAGTAATACCCAACAGTGCTGGCTCCGCCGTCACTCTCACTGGTTCAACTGCCCGGACGTATCATGCGCAGCCGCCTGTTACAACTTGCTTCCGCCCTGCTGCTCACCGCCACCGCCGCGAGTGCCGCACAGGCCGCCGACCTCAGCCAACAACGCCAGTACTACGACGAAGCCAAGCGCGCCCTGGCCAAGGGCGACAAGGGCCCGTACCTGCGCTACGCCCAGGCGCTGCGCGACTATCCACTGACGCCGTACCTGACCTACGACGAACTGACCGCGCGCCTGAAAAGCGCCAGCAACCAGGAGATCGAAGGCTTCCTCGCCGCCCATGGCGACCTGCCCCAGGCCAACTGGATGAAGCTGCGCTGGCTGCGCTGGCTGGCCGAGCGCGGCGAATGGACCACCTTCACCAAGTACTATGACGCCAAGCTTAACTTCACCGAACTGGACTGCCTCAATGGCCAGTACCAGCTCAGCCATGGCCTGCGCGCCGAAGGCTTCGCCACGGCGGAAAAACTGTGGAACGTCGGCAAGTCGCAGCCTGCTGCCTGCGACACCCTGTTCGCCCTGTGGGCCGCCGAAGGCCAGCTGACCGAGGCCAAGCGCTGGCAGCGCGCCAAGCTGGCGGCCCAGGCGCGCAATTACGGCCTGGCCAACAACCTGGTGAAAACCCTCACCACCCTCGGCCCGCAAGGCAAGCTGCTGCTCGACGTGGCGCAAAAGCCAGAGCTGCTCAACCAGCCCTCGCGCTTCACCCCGGTCAACGAGGCCATGTCGGACGTGGTCAGCCTCGGCTTGCGCCGCCTGGCCCGACAAAACCCTGAACAGGCCATGGCGCTGCTCGATGACTACGCCCAGCGCATGCACTTCTCCCGCGACGAGAAAGTCGCCATCGCCCGCGAGATCGGCCTGACCCTGGCCCGCCGCTACGACCCGCGCGCCCTCGAGCTGATGACCCGTTACGACCCCGAGTTGCGCGACAACACCGTCAGTGAATGGCGCATGCGTCTGCTGCTGCGCCTGGGCCGCTGGGAGGACGCCTACGAGCTGACCAAGCGCCTGCCCCAGGACCTGGCCAGCAGCAACCGCTGGAAATACTGGCAGGCGCGCAGCCTGGAGCTGGCGCAACCGAACAACCCGCAAATTCCGCTGTTGTACAAGACCGTGGCCCGCGAGCGCGACTTCTACGGCTTCCTCGCCGCCGACCGGGCGCAAACCCCTTACCAGCTGAACAACAAGCCGCTGGTGCTGAGCCAGGCGGTGATCAACAAGGTGCGCAATACCCCCGGTGTGCGCCGCGCTCTGGAGTTCCATGCCCGCGGCCAGATCGTCGAGGGCCGCCGCGAGTGGTACCACGTCAGCCGCCACTTCAACCGTGACGAGATGGTCGCCCAGGCACGCCTGGCCTATGACATGCGCTGGTACTTCCCGGCCATTCGCACCATCAGCCAGGCGCAGTACTGGGACGACCTGGATATCCGCTTCCCCATGGCCCACCGCGACACCCTGGTGCGCGAGGCCAAGGTTCGCGGCCTGCATTCGAGCTGGGTATTCGCCATCACCCGCCAGGAGAGCGCCTTCATGGAAGATGCCCGCTCCAGCGTCGGCGCCAGTGGCCTGATGCAACTGATGCCAGGCACCGCCAAGGAGACCGCGCGCAAGTTCAGTATTCCTCTGGCCTCGCCGGCCCAGGTGCTCAATCCGGACAAGAACATCCAACTCGGCGCCGCCTACCTGAGCCAGGTGCACAGCCAGTTCAACGGCAACCGGGTACTGGCCTCGGCGGCCTACAATGCCGGCCCCGGCCGCGTGCGCCAGTGGCTCAAGGGCGCCAAGCACCTGAGCTTCGATGTGTGGGTGGAGTCGATTCCGTTCGACGAGACCCGCCAATACGTGCAGAACGTGCTGTCGTACTCGGTCATCTATGGGCAGAAGCTCAATTCACCGCAACCGCTGGTGGATTGGCATGAGCGGTATTTCGACGATATGTGATCGTCCGCCGAAGGCGCTCCAGCGCCTATGCGATCGAGCGCCGCCCGCGCGGGCGGCGTTCGATTTCAGCAGCGCGGCAAGACTATCGCCCAACGCCTCACCGCGCCTTACTCGACAACCTCAACCGCCATTCCCACCTTCAGTTCACCCTCGCCATCCACCGCCAGGTTCTGGCCAAATAGCACATCCCCTTCCCGCTCGCGGAATGTCTTGAGGGTAGTCAAGGGTTCCCGGTCGGCGCTGCGTTCGCCAGTGGCGGGGTCGAGGGTGGTGAGAATGCAGCGTACACTGGGCTTTAGCACACGGAAGGTCATGTCGCCGATGCGGATGCGTTTCCAACCGTCTTCGGCAAATGGCTCGGCGCCCTGGACCACCAGGTTCGGGCGAAAACGCAACATCTCCATGGAGCGCCCGACCCGGCGACTCAGCTCATCCAGCGAGGCCTGGCCGATCAGCAACAGCGGAAAACCGTCAGGAAAGGCTGCCCGATCACTGTTCAAGCCATAGCCGCTGGGCAGGTACCGGGCCCGCTGCTCAGGGCAATGCACCAGCCTTACCGATTTACCCAGCAGCTCACTGAGCCAGGCCGCAGCGGCATCGCCGGCATCGGGGACGCGCAAGGTGTCACGCCAGATGGTGACGCCCCGCAGCTCATCATCGGCGGCCGGCACCGGCACTTCCAGCGCTGGCCGCCCCGGCGCGGCCAGCAGCAACTGGCCCTGGGCGCCATAATCGGCACTGATCTGCCCGAGCCGCGGCCAGGCCCGCTGCGTGAGAAAACGGCCATTCTCCGCCTCCACCACCAACCAGCGCCGGTCCCCCTGCAATCCCAGGTTGCCCACAGGCGACACCGATAGACTCTGGGCCTGCGCCGACTTCACCGGATAACGATACAACGCACTCAGAAACATCCTTGCCCGCCTTGCGCCAGTTGAAACGCCAAGCTTATACGTAGGCGGGCGATGATTACACTGCCGCGTGATCCAGGCTCAAGCGCTGGCGCACCACCTCCACCAGACGATCCGGCTGGAATTTGGAGAGGAAGTTGTCGCAACCGACTTTCTTCACCATCGATTCGTTGAAGCTGCCCGACAGCGAGGTGTGCAGCACCACGTACAGGCCACGCAGGCGCGGATCGTTGCGGATCTCGGTGGTCAGCCGGTAGCCGTCCATCTCGGGCATTTCGGCATCGGTGAAGACCATCAGCAGTTTTTCGCAGACATCCTCCCCGGCATCGGCCCAACCCTTGAGCAAGCGCAGCGCCTTGAGACCATCGCTGGCCGTATGCAGCTTCACGCCCAATTGCGACAGGGTTTCACGCAACTGCGCCAGGGCCACGCTGGAGTCGTCCACCAGCAACACTTCGCGGCCGCGAGCGCGGGCCAGCAGCGGGTCCTCGAGCTTGTCGCGCGAGACCTTGGCACTGTAAGGCACGATCTCGGCCAGCACCTTTTCCACGTCGATGATTTCCACCAGCTTCTCGTCGACCTTGGTGATCGCCGTAAGGTAGTGTTGGCGGCCGGCGCTGGTTGGCGGCGGCATGATGGCTTCCCAGTTCATGTTGACGATGCGGTCGACGCCACCGACCAGGAAGGCCTGCACCGAGCGATTGTACTCGGTGACGATGATGGTACTGTCCGGCCCCGGCTGCAGCGGGCGCATGCCGATCGCCTGGGACAGGTCGATCACCGGCAGGGTCTGGCCACGCAGGTTGACCACCCCGCAGACGAAGGCGTGACGCTGTGGCATCAGGGTCAGCTTGGGCAGCTGCAGCACCTCCTGGACCTTGAAGACGTTGATGGCGAACAACTGGCGGCCGGCCAGGCGGAACATGAGAATTTCCAGGCGGTTCTCACCCACCAGTTGCGTACGTTGGTCTACCGTGTCGAGAATGCCTGCCATTGCACAGCCCCCAGGCTTGAGTCGGAAAAAGTGGTTGCATCAGCCCTGTATCGGCGGATGCCGCCCCAGCTTAACCCCTGATGGAAAAAGCCATGCAGGGTGATTGATATCACTTTACCATCATGCTTTACTGCTGCCACGCCACCCCTTCGTGCCTCCCCCGACGAACAGCCCCCCTGAATCTGCATCAGGGAAACCCTTAGTAGCAATCGGGTGCAACCTGATGTTCGCGATATCCATTAGCCATTAATGTGACGCCATTCTCAATGCATGAACGGAGTCAGGCTTTTGCTAGCGATCATCTTGGTGTGGCCAATCCCTGACACCGGGGAGCCATGATGGATAGCACGCCACTGCACAACGGCGCCGTGCCGGACTTCCTGCAAGATGCGCAGGTCCTGCTGGCCAGGGCCCAGGAGTGCCTGCAGCACCTGGAACTGATCGACAACGACGCCGACGCCTGCCACTGCCTCACCGAAACCCTCGACACCCTGGCCTTGCGCGCCGACGCACTTGGCCTGGTCGAAATCGCCCACTACACGCGCACCCTGCAGCAAGTGCTGGCCCCTGCCTGTGCCCAGCAGCATCTGCACGGTCCAGCCCTGCCGGCGCTGACGGCCTGCCTGACCCTGCTGGCCTGGCAACTGGAACTGGTCGACCCGCACTGCGGTCGCCTCGACCTGGATACCGAGGAACAGCAACAGCTGCTCGGCGAGCTGGCCAGCCTGCTTGGGCAACCAAGTGGACAACTGTGCGCGCCGTGCCATGCAGCGGGTAGCCTTTGCACCCACCCGCATCCCGGCGACCGACAGACCACACACGGCCTGGTCATACCTGAGCGTGCGCACTAAACGGGTGGGCGGCGACAAGTAAGTCGCCACAACTTGCCAAGTTGATCAAGTTTTACCAAATATTTTCCCGCAGATGATTCTTAGTTGATTCAGACGCTTTGGAAACATCATTTAATAATGGCACTCTGCTAGCTGCGCGCCCACCGGCTCGATCCGCCACAGCCCGGAAACTCCGAGGTTTCAAGCGGTTATCCCCGCGCGACCAAATTCAATCAAAGTGCTAACATGCGCACTTTCGAACATGCGCACCGTTGAACAGCGGGCGATTGGCCGCAGCCCCAGTGCTTGATGCAAAACGGGACGCCGATAACCCGGGTTGGGCATGTGCAATGCTTTCATCAGCAATAACTCAGTGGCTTCCCTATCTATGCTCCCACGCTTGAAGTTTCTCCAGCGTTGCCGCTCCAGAGTTGCCCTGCTGCGCTGGACGACGGTGTTGCTGTGCGTCGCCTCGCTGGCAGCGAACCTGGTGTGCTACCTGCAAACCCAGCCGCTCTCGGCCAGCCTGTTGCTGCTGCAGTTGGCGGCCATGATCGGCGCGGGCTGGCACCTGCGGCACTGGGCACGCTCGATCAGCCTGCGCCCGGCGGAACTGGCAACCCGCATGCTCCAGGTTCAGGAGAGTGAACGCCAGCGCCTGAGCCGCGAACTGCACGACGACATCGGCCAGTTGCTTACCGCCGCCAAGCTTCAGCTCGACTGGCTGCAACGCCGGGTACCGACAGAGCTGCAAGCGCATTGCGGCACCTTGCGCAGCACCCTGGAGCAGACCCTGGGCAACGTCCGTGACGTCTCGGCCATCCTCAACCCACGCCAGCTGGCCAGCCTCGGCCTGGAAGCGAGCCTGCGCGCGCACCTGCTGCGCACCCTGGAAAACACCGAGGTGCACTGGAGCCTGGAGTGCCAGCAACGCCTGGGCGGGATCAACGACGACGTGGCCATGGCCGCGTTCCGCATCACCCAGGAAGCGGTCACCAACATGCTGCGCCACGCCAGCGCGCGCAACCTGGTGGTCCGCCTGCAGCGCACACCGGCAGGCCTGGCCCTGTCGATCCAGGATGATGGCGACGGTTTCGTGCCCGAGCCGGCCCCGGCCGATGCCGGCCAGCGCGGCATGGCCGGCATGCAGGAACGGGTGACCGCCCTGCAAGGCAGCCTGAGCATCACCAGCCAGCCCGGCCAAGGCACCCGAATCGATGCACTTTTCCCCTGGCCGCCACGCAGCCAGGAACGCGCCAGGACCCCTGCCCCCGATGACCTGTAGATTACTGCTGGTGGACGACCACTCCCTGATCCGCGCAGGCGTACGAGCATTGGTCTCGGACATCCCCGGCTACACCGTGATTGGCGAGGCCGATGATGGTGGCCAGTTGCTCGAGCATGTTCTGCGCCTGGACCCGGACATCGTCCTGCTGGATATTTCCATGCGCACCACCAGCGGCCTGGACGCCCTCACGCAACTGCGCGCAAACGGTTGCCTGTGCAAGGTGCTGATCCTGTCGATGCACACCGACCCGGACCTGATCATGCGCGCCCTGGAAAGCGGCGCCCACGGCTACCTGCTCAAGGACACCACCGCCACCGAGCTGGAGCAGGCTCTGGCGGCATTGCGCAGCGACGAGCGCTACCTGAGCCCGGCCATCGCCCACACCGTGATCAACCAGGCGCTGCTGCGCGCGCACAGCGGCAAGCAGCCCAGCGACGACCGCCACAACCTGACGGCGCGCCAGCTGGAGATCCTGCGCCTGATCGTGCGCGGCAAATCCACCCGCGAGATCGCCAGCGGCCTGGGGCTGTCGATCAAGACCGTGGAAACCCATCGCTCGCAGATCATGAAGCGCCTGCAGATCTACGACGTGGCGGGCTTGGTGCTGTTCGCCGTGCGTGAACGGATCATCAGCCTCGACGACTGAGCAGCGGCGAATCCGCCGGCAAGTGCACGCGCAAGGCGCGAGGCACCGCCTCGAAGCGCAGACTGTCGGCCTGCAAGGGCTCGCCATCGAGGTTTATATCCAGGCCCTGGGCGCTCTTGATCTCCACCCAAGGCAGCCGGGCCCGCACGAACAGGCCATCGCCGGCCAGCAGGTCGCGCAGCGCGCCGGCCATCTCTTGCGGCGCCGGCAGGATGCCGATATCCAGCAAGCCATCATCGGCCTTGGCCTCCGGGCACAGCACATGACCGCCTCCGGCCTGACGGCCGTTACCGATACCCAACGCCAGCAACTCCCCCTGCCAGTGGAAATCCGGCCCTTGCAGCTCCACCGCGGCGGCCTGCAGTTCGCTGAAGCGTGACAAACCGGTGAACAGATAGGCCGCCGCGCCCAGGACCTTCTTCAGGTCTTCCGAGGTATTGGCGGTCACCTGGCTGCCGAAACCGCCGGTAGCCATGTTCAGGAACAACTGGTTCCCCACCCGCCCCAGGTCAATGGCCTGCGCCGGCTGCTCCAGCAAGTCCAGCGCCGCCTGTGGTGTCAGCGGCACGCCAGCGGCCTTGGCGAAGTCATTGGCCGTGCCCAGCGGCAACAACGCCAGGCTGGCCTGGGTCGCCGCCTGCCCCATGGCTTCGGCGACATCACGCAAGGTACCGTCGCCACCACCCGCAACCAGGTGAGCGTAACCGGCGGCCAGGGCCTCCTCGACCAGGCGCTGGGCATCACCGGCCTCCCAGGTCAGGCGCACATCCAGGGTCCAGCCTCGCTCGCGCAACTGGCCCACCGCCAGGCGTACTTCGTCGTTGCCGGCCTGTTTGCCATGCAGGATCAGCAGTGCCTTGGAATGCTGCATCGTCGTGCTCCCTGTTGATTGAAAAGCCCTACCGCAATCTCGACAACTCAAGCGTGCAGATTGCTCCACAGCCCACACCCAACAGGACGAATTCCTGCAGCCACCATTGAAAGGTAGCGGCTACAGGTGCATCATTCGACAAATATTTGGCCTTCATGGACGATGCCGCTCGTAAAAGTCATTTTATTGACTTTCTGTCATCGAATACCTGGCAGGTCGTGATTCCCTTGTTTTCGCGCTGTGCGACAGCGCCCTGATTCGAGGCTGTGACTATGAGCGTTCTGATCCCCTGCATCATCGCTGGCGGCGCCGGCACCCGATTGTGGCCGGTGTCCCGCGAGGCCATGCCCAAGCCGTTCATGCGCCTGCCCGACGGCATGAGCCTGCTGCAGAAAACCTTCAGCCGGGCCCGCGCCCTGCCTGGCGTGGAACGCGTGCTCACGGTGACCAACCGCGAGGTCTACTTCCGCACCCAGGACGAATATCGCCAGCTTGGCACCCAGGGCCTGGCGCTGGACTTCATCCTCGAACCCTTCGGCCGCAACACCGCCCCCGCCATCGCCGCGGCAGCCCTGCACTGTGCCCGGCTGTATGGCGAGGACAGCCTGCTGTTGGTACTGCCCGCCGATCACCTGGTGCAGGACCAGGACGCCTTCCAGCAGGCCGTCGAGCATGCCCGCCAACTGGCCTCCCAGGGCTGGCTGACCACCTTTGGCCTGCTGCCGACCCGCGCCGAGACCGGCTTTGGCTACATAGAACAGGGCCAGCCGCTCGACGAGCAGGCCTATCGGGTTGCCCGCTTCGTCGAAAAACCCGACGCAGACACGGCACTGGGTTATCTGAAGGACGGCCGATACCTGTGGAATGCCGGCATGTTCTGCCTGCGCGTCGACACCCTGCTGGCCGAACTGCAGGCCCACGCCCCCGAAGTCTTGCTCAACATGGGCCAATGCCTGGAGGCCAGCCAGGTCAAGGCAGGCGCTGGCGACCTGCAGGTGGAGCTGGACGGCGAGCACTTCGCCCAGGCCCCCGACCTGTCCATCGACTACGCGCTGATGGAGCGCTCCAGCCAAGTGGCCGTGGTGCCCTGCGACATCGGCTGGCGCGATATCGGCAGCTGGGAAGCGGTGCGCGAGCTGCGCCCGGCTGACGACCAAGGCAACCATTGCAACGGCGAAACCGTGCTGCACGATGTCAGCAACTGCTACATCGACGCGCCCCGGCGCCTGGTCGGCGCCGTGGGGCTGGACAACCTGATCGTCATCGACACCCCCGACGCGCTGCTGATCGCCGACGCCGCGCGCAGCCAGGAGGTCAAGCTGATCGCCCAGCGGCTCAAGCGCCAGGGCCATGATGCCTATCGCCTGCACCGTACCGTGACCCGTCCCTGGGGCCTGTTCACCGTGCTCGAGGAAGGGCCTCGGTTCAAGATCAAGCGCATCATGGTGCGCCCCGGTGAATCCTTGTCGCTGCAGATGCATCACCACCGCAGCGAGCACTGGATCGTGGTCAGCGGCATGGCCTGCGTGACCAACGGCGAGGAGGAGTTCTTGCTCGACACCAACGAGTCCACCTTCATCAAGCCCGGCCGCAGCCATCGCCTGACCAACCCCGGGGTGATCGACCTGGTGATGATCGAAGTACAGAGCGGCGAGTACCTGGGCGAAGACGACATCGTACGCTTTACTGATATCTATGGACGCGCCCCGGCCGCCGCCCTCGGGTGACGGCCAGTGGGCGCGTCTTGCCATCCTGGGCCGACAACCGGCCAACCGCGAGGAATCCGGCTCATGCGCATACTCTGGACCCTGCCCTACCTGCCCTGGCCAACCACCAGCGGCAGCAAGACCCGGCAATACCACCTGCTGCGCGCCCTGGCCCAGCACGGCCACCGGATCACCTTGCTGGTGCAGTCCAAAGTACCCTTGGGCGAGGCTGCGCGCGAGGCCCTGGTGCCATTCGTCGAACGCTTGATCGTGCTGCCCCGGCGGGCACTGCACAGCCCGCTCAACCTGCTGGCCTCGCCGATCATCGACTACCCGATGCGCGCCATCATCAACGGCCTGGCGCCCTGCCTGCGGCACCGCTTCGAGCAACTGCTGGACGAACCCTGGGACGTGATCCAGATCGAGCACAGCTACAGCTTCCAGCCGTTCGAGAAGGCCTTGCAGGCCCGCGGCTTGCCCTACATGCTCAGCGAGCACTACCTGGAATCGGTGATGGGCGCCGCCTGCCACGACCGCCTACCCCTGTGGCTGCGGCCGCTGAACGCCTTCGACCGCTGGCGCTACCGGCGCTGGGAGCAACGAGTGCTACGCCAGCCCACCGAGGTAGTGGCGGTCAGCGCCCACGACGCCGAGCTGATCGGCCAGATCAGCGGGCGCCCGGTGAACGTGGTGGTCAATGGCGTAGACTGCGACCACTACCAGGATGTGCGCCCCACCCCGCATAGCCAACGCCTGCTGTTCGTCGGCAACTTCGAGTACGGCGCCAACCTGGAGGCCATCGAATGGGCACTGGAGGAGATCCTGCCCCAGGTATGGATGAGCAACCCAGCGGTGCGCCTGGCCATTGCCGGGCACGCCCTGCCGGCCAGTTGGAAGCTGCACTGGAACGACCCGCGCATCGAGTGGGTTGGCTATCGACCCGACCTGCGCGAGCTGCAACGCCGCTCGGCGCTATTCTTCGCGCCATTGCGCCATGCTGGCGGCTCCAAGGTGAAAATCCTCGAGGCCATGGCCGCGGGATTGCCAGTGATCACCACCAGCAAGGGGGTTTCGGGGCTGACCGTGAACACAGGCGAGCACTACCTGGGCAGCGACGATGGCGGCCAACTGGCGCTGCTTATCACGCAACTGCTCAATCAGCCCGCGCGCATGAGCCAGCTCGGCGAGGCCGGCCGGGCATTCGTGCGCCAACGCCATGACTGGAGCGTCGCCGCCCAGCAACTGGAGAACGTGCACATGCGCCTGACCCAGCTGGCCCCCGCAGGCAACAGCCCCCTGGGCGGCGTGCTAGCCAAGTAGCTCGCTGAACGGAATGAACGTCACCAGCTCGCCTTGGCGCGGCGTTGTGCCTTCACGCACCTCCACCACCCCGTCGGCCCAGGCCGCGCTGCGCAGCACCCCGGAACTCTGGTTCTTGTAGATGCGCGCCTGGCCGTCCTCGATGCGCGCGCGCAGGTATTCGCGACGATTGCCCGGCCTGGGCCAGTCGAACCCGGCTGGCACGCTGAAGCACAGCGGCGCGACCTTGCTCACGCCTTGCCGGCGCAGCAGGTAGGGACGAGCCAGCAAACCAAAGGTCACCAGGGTCGAGGCCGGGTTGCCCGGCAGGCCGATCACCGGCACTCCCTGGTAGTGACCAAAGGTCAACGGCTTGCCCGGCTTGATCGCCAGCTTCCACAGCGCCAGCTCGCCAGCTTCGCGCAGGGCCAGGCCAAGGTAGTCGGCTTCGCCCACCGAGACGCCACCGGTGGAGAGGATCAGGTCGACATCACCCAGGCCACCCAGGCAGTGCCGGGTACGCTCGAGGTCGTCCGGCAGGATGCCGGCGTCCAGTACCTCGCAGCCCAGACGCTGCAACCAGCTGACCAGCAGGCGGCGGTTGCTGTTGTAGATCTGCCCCGGGCCAAGCGACAGGCCGGGCTCGACCAGTTCGTCACCGGTCGACAGCACCGCCACCCGCGGCCGGCGTACCACCTCCAGCTCCGCGAACCCCAAGGTCGCTGCCAACCCGAGCTGGATCGGGCCCAGGCGCGTGCCAGCAGCGATCACCAACTCGCCGACACGGGTTTCCTGCCCCTTGGGGCGCACGTTCTGGCCCAGGGCCAATGGCTCGACAAAGCGCACCCGGCCGTCCTCGAGTACCTCGGCGTTTTCTTGCATCTCGACGCAATCGGCGCCCTCAGGCAACGGCGCCCCGGTGAAGATCCGCGCGCAGGTGCCTGGCTGCAGCGGCTCCGGCGCATGACCGGCGAAGATGCGCTGGGTCACTGCCAGCGGCTCGCCCTGCCAGTCCGCCAGGCGCAGGGCGTAGCCGTCCATGGCGCTGTTGGGCCAGGGCGGCAAATCGAGCCCGGCAAGCAGATCGCAGGCCAGCACCCGACCTTCGGCAGCGCCCAGGGCCACGCGCTCGGTCGTCGTGATAGGTGCGGCCTCGGCCAGCGCCAACAAGCGTTCGAGAGCCTCTTCCAGCGGCATCAATGGCCGCGCCGGGGCCACCTCAACCACGGCTGTCACAGGCCGCTGCCTGCTTCAGGTGCGGGACGAAGTTGCACGGCCGGTGACGGGCGTCCAACTGCTCGGCGAGGATGCCATCCCAGCCGGTACGCACGGCGTTGGTCGAGCCCGGCAGGCAGCAGACCAGCGTCCCGTTGGCCAGGCCAGCCAGGGCGCGGGACTGCACAGTGGAGGTGCCAATGTCGGCCACCGAGATCTGCCGGAACAATTCGCCGAAGCCTTCGACCTGCTTGTCCAGCAGGCAGGCCACGGCTTCCGGGGTGCTGTCGCGCCCGGTGAAACCGGTGCCGCCGGTGATCAGCACCACTTGCACGTGCTCGTCGGCGATCCAGGTGGCGACCTGGGCGCGGATCTTGTACAGGTCGTCCTTGAGCAGCACCCGCGCCGCCAGGCGATGGCCCGCGGCACTCAGGCGGTCGACGAACAGTTGGCCGGAGGTGTCGGTGTCGAAGGTACGGGTATCGCTGACCGTGAGCACGGCGATGTTCAGCGGCACGAAGGGGGTATCAGCCTTGGCTTTCATGGGGGTCCGTCACGCGGGAGGGGAATGTGCGCTGTTATATCACAGGTCACCGACAACGAACGCAGCCTTGTTCTTGGTCAATGCCCCGACGATGGCGCTATGCTGCACTTTGCAAGGAACTTGCGTGGACGCCCTGCGTCTTAATGTCATCTAGCACCATTGCACTGGAGAAACACGATGATCCAACGGACCCTTCCCGCCTTCCTGCTTGCCCTGGGCCTGGGCGCCCTCGCCGGCTGCGCCTCGCCTACCGTCATCACCCTGAACGACGGTCGCGAAATCCAGGCGGTGGACACGCCGAAGTACGATGACGACTCCGGTTTCTACGAGTTCGAGCAGCTCGACGGCAAGCGCGCGCGCATCAACAAGGACCAGATCCGTACCGTCAAGGAGCTGTGATCCAGCCCCTGTTTTTCAGCGCAACTCCTTTTTGCAACAAGGGGTTGCGTTGAAAAAATCGATGCAGTAGCATTTCGGACATCGGAGTGTAGCGCAGCCAGGTAGCGCGTCTCGTTCGGGACGAGAAGGCCGCAGGTTCGAATCCTGTCTCTCCGACCATATCCGACAAAAAGCCCGCCGCGCGCGGGCTTTTTGTTGCCTGCGCTAAACCCCAGGAGCCGGCAGCACCGGCACGTGCAGCAGCTGCAGCCGCGCGCTGCTCCATTCGCGGGTTTTGTTGATCAGTTCAAGGTCGTTATTCAGCTTCTGGCCGTAGCTTGGCAGGATCTCCTTGAGCTTGGTCTGCCATGCAGGGGTATCGATACGCTCCTTGAAGGCCTTCTCCAGCACACCCAGCATGATCGGCGCGGCAGTCGAGGCACCAGGGGACGCGCCCAGCAGCGCGACGATGCTGCCATCCTGCGCGGCCACCACTTCGGTACCGAACTGCAGCACACCGCCGTGCATGGGGTCTCTCCTGACCACCTGCACCCGCTGGCCGGCCTGCAGCAGTTTCCAGTCCTCGCCCTTGGCGTTGGGGAAGTACTCGCGCAGCATCGCCATGCGCTCATCGAAACCAAGCATCGACTGGCCCATCAGGTAGGTGCCGAGCTCAGTATTGTCGAGGCCGGCATGCAGCAGCGGGCTGATGTTGTCGGTGGTCAGCACGGCGAACCAGTCCAGCAGCGAACCATGCTTGAGGTACTGGATGGAGAAGCTCGCGAAAGGGCCGAACAACAGCACTTGCCTGCCATCGATCATCCGCGTGTCGAGATGCGGCACCGACATCGGCGGCGCACTCACCGACGCCTTGCCGTACAGCTTGGCCTGATGCCGGGCCACCAGGTCCGGGTTGTCGCTCATCAGGAACTGGCCGCCGACCGGGAAGCCGGCATAACCTTCGGCTTCAGGGATGCCGGACTTCTGCAGCAGCTTGAGGGCCCCGCCACCGGCGCCGATGAAAACGAAACGCGCCTTCACTGCCGCTTCGCGCCCTGCATTGGCCAGATCCGCCACCACCACGTTCCAACTGCCATCGTCGTTGCGCTTGATATCACGCACTTCTTGACCCAGGTGCAGCTTGACGTTGGGATTGCGGGTCATCGAGGCAAACAGCTGGCGGGTGATCTCACCAAAATTGACATCGGTACCTATGGCCATCCGCGTAGCCGCGACCCGCTGCCCTGGATCACGGCCTTCGATCAGCAGCGCTGCCCACTTGCGGATCTGCTCGTGGTCCTCGGTGATTTCCATGCCGCGAAACAGCGCACTGTGCTGTAGCGCCGCGACGCGCTTGTGCAGGAAGGCGATGTTCTCATCACCCCAGACAAAGCTCATGTGCGGCACATTGTTGATGAACGAAGGCGGGTTGCTCAGCACACCCTGCTCGACCTGATAGGCCCAGAACTGCTTGGACAGCTCGAACTGTTCATTGATCTCGACGGCCTTGCCGATATCGATGCTGCCGTCCTCGGCGAGCCTGGTGTAGTTCAGCTCGCAGAAGGCTGAATGACCGGTGCCGGCGTTGTTCCAGGCGTTGGAGCTTTCCTCGGCGACCTGATCCAGGCGCTCGTAGACGGCGATTTTCCACGCAGGTTCCAGCTCGGCGAGGTAGGTGCCGAGGCTGGCGCTCATGATACCGCCGCCGATCAGCAGGACATCAACGGTCTTTTCTGGGACGGCGGGCTTGGAGCAACCGATGACGCCCAGGCACAGGAGCGTCAGCAGGAACTTCTTCATTGGATCTTTCCGGTTGTAGGTGTTCACGCGGGGGCGATAGCGAAGAACGTGCCAACCGGTTTGCGCCCCTGTTGCGGGGGTCGAAGCGCTGGGGAGATGGCGACAAACCGCCACTCAAGAGCTGGATGCCAGAGCCTGGCTGGCGGGTTTCCCCCGTTTCTTGCGCGAGCTTGAGTATCGCGCACCTAGCCGCAGGAAGGGGTACTCGAACGAGTATCAAGGCTTTTCGTACAGAGCTTGGGACTTGCCGGGGCTGCGCTGCAGCCCCGGTAATCTCGCATTCAAGTGGCCCTTGATCGCACACGCCTGGCAACGCTGCGCGCGGGTGCCAGGACTCAGCGCGCCGGCGCGAGCTTGCCCTTGTCGTCGGAGAAAACAATCTCGACCCGCCGGTTCTGCGCCCTGCCCCGCTCCGAAGCATTGGCCTCCACCGGGTACTGGTCGCCATAACCCTCGACCTGGATACGCTTTTCATCGACCCCCAGGTCGACCAGCATATCGGCTACCGACTGGGCGCGATCGCGCGACAGCTTGAGGTTGTCCTCGGATGCACCGGTGCTATCGGTGTAGCCCTCGATCCGCACCACGCGCCGCGGATTGAGCTGAAGGAACTGCACCAGCTTGAGGACCGTGCGGCTTGCCGAGCTCTTCAGCTCCGCCTGGCCTGTATCGAACAGCACATCGCCCAAGGTCATCACCAGGCCACGATCGGTCTGCTCGGACGCCAGCGCGGCGATCTGCGCCTCGACGAACTTGCCCTGCTGCTGCACGCTGGCCAACTTGGCCTCGCGCAGCGCCAGTTGCAGACGCTGGCGCTCCAGGTCGAGCTTGCTCAGGCGCTCCTGGCTTAGCGCCAGGTTGGCGTGCTCGCGGGCGATCTCGCTGTAGCGCTGGCTCAGGTAGGCGTAGTGGCGCACGTCGCTGCCAGTCCCCACGTAGCCGGCCAGGCGTTCGGCACGCCCCAGGGACTCGCCCGCACGGATCACGTCGCGCGGCGCGCTGCGCAACACATCGGAATCGTCCTTGACCTTCTGGAACGCCGCGCTGGCATCTTCCAACGACGACTCGCTGCGCTGGCTGGCGCAACCCTGCAGGCCGACCAGGCCCAACAGCACCAGCGCGACGGGCATGAGGCGGCTCATGGCTGCACCTCCAATTGCTTGCGCAGGCGCTTGATACGCGACTGCATGACCTGCAACTGCTCCTCGCTTTTCTGATTCAGCACCCGCGCCTCGGCCAGGCGTGCATCCAGCTCAGCCTGCTCGGCACGCATGCGCGCATCACGATAGCGCTCACTGATCATGTTGCTCTTGGCGCGGGCCAGCTTGTCTTCGGCCAGCTTGAATTCCGCCACCTGCTCGGTGGCACCGACAGCCTTGGCCTGTTCCAGGGCCTGCTCGGACAGGCGCAACTGTTCATTAGGTGCCGGATCGTTGGCACAACCGGCCAGGCCAAGCATGGCCAGGGCAAGCATCAGGGGTTGGGTTCTCACGCACTCTTCCTACTGTTTAGGGGCGCCCTGCGACGCCTGCATCTGCGCTTTCCAGCGCTCCACATTGCGCTGCAGCACAGCCTCGCTCGCCCCGGAGATCGGTAATTCTGTCAGCTTTTTCGCCAGTTGTCCGCGCAACCAGCTGTCGTTGCATGCCGAGTTATGCGACACCGCCAGGTACAGACCTGGCCGGTCCACCGGCAAGCCCCTGGCGATCAGGTCGTCGCTCACACCCAGGCTCTGGGCCATGGCCATGCCGGAGTAACGGCCGGCAAGCACATAGTCGACCTGGCCCAGCACCAGTTTCTGGAACGCCTGGGTAAGGTTCTGCGCCGGCGCAAGCTTCAGCTGGGCCTTGGCGAAAACCTCGAAGGCGGGTGTCAGCCGCGCCTTCTCTGACAAGCCGCCGCGGTATTGGGCCAGGTCTGCCGGGCCGTTGAACTCGAGTACCGCGTCGTGGCGAGTCCAGACCAGGTACTCGTTGAGTTGCAAGGCCGGATGGATATAGTCCAGGGCGGTCAACTGAGTGACCTGCATCGGCGTATCGAGCAGCAGGTCGATGCGCCCGCTACGCACCTCGTCGAGCGCCTGCTCGCGCTTGCCGGCGTGCAGCACCTCGATCTTCAGGCCCAACTCGTCGGCCACCTGGCGCAGCAAGTCGACATTGGCCCCGATCAGGTGCTTCGGGTCTTGCGGGTCCTGCCATGAATACGGCGGCGCATCCGGGCTGCCGGTGGCCACCAGGCGTTCGCATTTACCTAGCGCCCATACCGGGCTCGACAGCAGCGCCAAGGCGCAGGCCAGCATCCCCTTGCTCGAACGAAACACCATGCAACCACTCCCCACCTGCGCAACGACAGCCATGAAAAAACCCGGACCGCCAAGGGCGGGCCGGGTTCTTTATAAGTGAAGCAGGCGGATCAGACCAGCTTTTCCAGCTCCGGTACTGCTTCGAACAGGTCGGCGACCAGGCCGTAGTCGGCCACCTGGAAGATCGGCGCCTCTTCGTCCTTGTTGATCGCGACGATCACTTTCGAGTCCTTCATGCCGGCCAGGTGCTGGATCGCGCCGGAGATACCGACGGCAATGTACAGCTGCGGCGCGACGATCTTGCCGGTCTGGCCGACCTGCATGTCGTTCGGCACGAAGCCTGCATCGACCGCGGCGCGCGAGGCACCGACCGCGGCGCCGAGCTTGTCGGCCAGGGCATAGAGGTGCTTGAAGTTGTCACCGTTGCCCATGCCGCGACCGCCAGAAACGACGATCTTGGCGGCGGTCAGTTCCGGACGGTCGGACTTGGCCAGTTCTTCGCCGACGAAGGCCGACTTGCCGGCATCGTGAGCGGCAGCGACAGCTTCGACAGCGGCCGAGCCACCTTCGGCGGCCACGGCGTCAAAGCCGGTGGTGCGCACGGTGATGACCTTGACGGCGGCGTTCGACTGCACGGTAGCGATGGCGTTACCGGCGTAGATCGGACGCTTGAAGGTATCGGCCGATTCCACCGAAATGATCTCGGAGATCTGGTCGACATCCAGCAGCGCGGCAACCCGCGGCAGGATGTTCTTGCCGTTGGTGGTGGCCGGGGCCAGCACGTGGCTGTAACCCTTGGCCAGCTCGACCAGCAGCGGCGCGACGTTTTCCGGCAGGGCATGGGCGTAGGCCGCGTTGTCGGCGACCAGCACCTTGGCAACGCCTGCGATCTTGGCGGCGGACTCGGCGACGCCACCGACGTTCTGGCCTGCGACCAGCACGTGGATATCACCACCGATCTTGGCGGCAGCGGCGACAGTGTTCAGGGTGGCCGGGGCTACGGCACCGTTCTCGTGTTCAGCGACAACCAGGATAGTCATTTAGATTACCTTCGCTTCGTTCTTCAGCTTCTCGACCAGTTCGGCCACCGACTTGACCTTGATACCAGCGCTGCGTGCAGCCGGCGCTTCGACTTTCAGGGTCTTGTTGGTGGAGGCGAGGGATACGCCCAGCGCGTCCGGAGTCAGGGTCTCCAGCGGCTTCTTCTTGGCCTTCATGATGTTCGGCAGCGACGCGTAGCGCGGCTCGTTCAGACGCAGGTCGGTGGTGACGATCGCCGGCAGGTTCAGCGCTACGGTCTGCAGGCCGCCGTCGATTTCACGGGTGACGTTGACCTTGTCGCCAGCGACTTCCACCTTGGAGGCGAAGGTGCCCTGGGCGAAGCCGGTCAGCGCGGCCAGCATCTGGCCGGTCTGGTTGTTGTCGCTGTCGATGGCCTGCTTGCCGAGGATCACCAGCTGCGGCTGTTCCTTGTCGACAACGGCTTTCAACGCCTTGGCCACGGCCAGCGAGTTCAACTCGTCGGCGGCTTCGACCAGGATGGCACGGTCGGCGCCCAGGGCCAGGGCGGTACGCAGTTGCTCCTGCGCCGCGGTCGGGCCGATGCTGACGACGACGATCTCGCTCGCCACGCCCTTCTCTTTAAGGCGCACGGCTTCTTCCACGGCGATTTCGCAGAAGGGGTTCATGGACATCTTGACGTTTGCAAGGTCGACGCCGGAGTTGTCCGCCTTGACGCGAACCTTGACGTTGTAGTCGACCACTCGTTTGACAGCTACAAGAACCTTCATGGATTCCTCGTTACTCTCCGGTGAAAAGAAGATCGCCTGGGGACTGCCCGGCGAATGCGCGTGGGTACAAGGGCACCTCTAAAAACGTGTCGACACCGGCAATGTTCAACTGACCGATCAGTCCTTTTTCGACCCTTGCCGGGCAAAACCCGCGGGTCATTTCCTGTGGTGCCGTGTAAACTCCACTACAACACCTGATTCGGCCCGAAAACCCTGCGCCACGCCTGGTCTTTAGGGGTGCACCTGCGCCCGACGGTCAGCCTACGGCGAACGCGAAAGCGCTCGTATCTTGACCGTAACACCCAATCCGGTCAATACGGCAAATTGGCCAGCCTCCAGCCGCCTACCTGTGATTCTACGGGCCTCCGGCAAATTCAAACAAACGTTTGTATTGGACCCGCCAAGTGGTGTAGATATAATGCGCGGCCAAGACAAAACGGTGTAGTCCGTCACCTGCGAAGCTACAGCACCTGCAATGCCGCGCGTGACCGTGAGCACTCATAAAAGACAAGCAACAGCGATGAGCCTTGAGTAGGAGAGAACCTGTGGAACGCGAATACATGGAATTCGACGTGGTCATCGTCGGCGCAGGCCCGGCGGGCCTGTCCGCCGCCTGCCGCCTGAAGCAGAAGGCCGCCGAAGCCGGTAGCGAGATCAGCGTCTGCGTGGTCGAGAAAGGCTCCGAAGTCGGCGCTCATATTCTCTCCGGCGCGGTGTTCGAACCGCGCGCCCTGAACGAACTGTTCCCCGACTGGAAAGAACTGGGCGCGCCGCTGAACACCGAAGTGAAGCGCGACGACATCTATGTGCTCAAGGATGCCGGCAGCTCGACAAAAGTGCCTGACCTGTTCGTGCCCAAGACCATGCACAACCAGGGCAACTACATCATCTCGCTGGGCAATCTGTGCCGCTGGCTGGCCCAGCAGGCCGAGAACCTCGGCGTCGAGATCTACCCGGGCTTCGCCGCCCAGGAAGCGCTGTTCGACGAAAACGGCGTGGTCCGGGGCATCGTTACCGGCGACCTCGGTGTCGACCGCGAAGGCAACCCGAAGGACGGCCTGTACACCCCGGGCATGGAACTGCGCGCCAAGTACACCCTGTTCGCCGAAGGCTGCCGCGGCCACATCGGCAAGCAACTGATCAAGCGCTTCGACCTGGACAACGAATCCGACGTCCAGCACTACGGCATCGGCCTCAAGGAAATCTGGGAAATCGACCCGGCCAAGCACGAGCAGGGCCTGGTGGTGCACACCGCCGGCTGGCCGCTGGACGTGATGAGCAAGGACAACACCGGCGGCTCGTTCCTCTATCACCTGGAGAACAACCAGGTGGTAGTTGGCCTGATCGTCGACCTGTCCTACTCCAACCCATACTTGTCGCCGTTCGACGAGTTCCAGCGCCTCAAGCACCACCCGGTGATGAGCCAGTACCTCGAAGGCGGCAAGCGCATCAGCTACGGTGCCCGCGCCATCTGCAAAGGCGGCTTCAACTCGCTGCCGAAAATGGTCTTCAATGGCGGCGCGCTGATCGGCTGTGACCTGGGCACCCTGAACTTCGCCAAGATCAAGGGCAGCCACACCGCGATGAAATCCGGCATGCTCGCCGCCGACGCGGTGGCCGATGCCCTGATCGCCGGCAGCGAGGGTGGCGACCAGCTCAATGGTTATGTCAGCGCATTCAAGGCCAGTTGGCTGTACGAAGAACTGTTCGCCAGCCGCAACTTCGGCCCGGCGATGCACAAGTTCGGCCCACTGCTGGGTGCTGCCTTCAACTACGTCGACCAGAACTGGTTCGGCGGCAAGCTGCCGTTCACCCTGCACGACACCAAGCCAGACTACGCCTGCCTGAAGCTCGCCGCCGACTCGCAGAAAATCGAGTACCCGAAACCGGATGGCAAGCTCAGCTTCGACAAGCTCAGCTCGGTATTCCTCTCCAGCACCAACCATGAAGAGGAACAACCCTGCCACCTGAAGCTGACCGACCCGAATATCCCGATCGCCAGCAACCTGCCGCTGTACGACGAACCGGCGCAGCGCTACTGCCCGGCTGGTGTGTACGAGGTAGTCACCCAGGAAGATGGCAGCAAGCGCTTCCAGATAAACGCGCAGAACTGCGTGCACTGCAAGACCTGCGACATCAAGGACCCGGCCCAGAACATCACCTGGGTCACCCCGGAAGGCGCTGGCGGGCCGACTTACCCAAACATGTAAGGCCTGCCCTGGCAGCAATGAAAAGCCCCCTGGCCATCCGGCCCGGGGGCTTTTTCGTCTCAGCCGCTGCGCACTTCCTCGCACAGGTCGGGGGGCGCTCGAGCAGCTTGATCAGCGCGACCGGTGGACAATAGCCACCACCCGGAAGTCTGCCCCACCGCCCGCCAACCGTTATCGGCTCATTTGTCAGCGCACATGATCGACACCGGTTCCATCGCAAAGGCCAAAGGCTCGCGACGCCCGAAATACAGCGCCGTCAGCAGCCCCACGCTGCCCATGATCAGACAAAAACCGACACACACCCACGGGCTCCATGGCATCAGCGCAATCAGCGCCAACGGCGTGGTGCTGGCCCACAGCGCATAGGCCAGGTTGTAAGTGAAGGAAATGCCCGACACACGGATCTCGGCCGGGAACAGCCCGACCATCACCGACGGCACCACCCCCACCACGCCGCAGCAAAGCCCCGCCAGCGCATAGGCCAACCAAGTCATGCCCCACTGCCCGACCAGGCTGGCATACAACACGCCGATACCCAACGGCAACAGCAAGCTGTAGAGCATCAGCGCGCGCCAGGCGCCGACGCGGTCGACCAGCAGCCCGGCCAGCACGCAACCAAGGTTGAGGAAGACGATGCCCACGCTGCTCAGGGCGAAGGTATGCCCGGCTGTCATGCCGAAACGCTGCTGCATCACCGTCGGGGTGATCACCACCAGCACCACCACCGCCGAGGTCAGCACGCAGGTCAGCAACGCCGCCGGGATCAGCGCCCGACGATGCTCGCCCAGCACCCGCCGCAGCGGGAAGCTCACCGGTGGCTCCCGGCGCGCGCGCAAGGCAAGGAACACTGGTGTTTCGCTGAGCCAGCGGCGCAACCAGACACCGATGACGCCGAATACCCCACCCAGCAGGAATGGGTAGCGCCAGGCGTAATCGAGGATTTCCTGGGGGTTGAAGAGCTGCGCCAGCAAGGTAGCGGTCAAGGCACCGAGCAGGTAGCCAAAGGTCAACCCGGCCTGGAGAAAGCCCAGGGCATAGCCGCGCCGTCCCGCCGGCGCGTGCTCGGCGACGAAGGTCCAGGCACTGGGCACCTCGCCGCCGACCGCGGCGCCTTGCAGGATGCGCAGCGCCAGCAGGATCAGCGGCGCGGCATAGCCGATGTCGGCATAGGTCGGCATCACCCCGATCAGCAGGCACGGCAGGGCCATCATCAGGATGCTCAGGCTGAACACCCGCTTGCGCCCCAGGTGGTCGGCGAAATGCGCCATGAGGATGCCGCCCAGTGGCCGCGCCAAGTAGCCGGTGACGAAGATCCCGAAGCTCTGCAGCAGACGCAGCCACTCGGGCATCTCGGGCGGGAAAAACAGCTGGCTGAGGGTCAGGGCGAAAAATACGAAGATGATGAAATCGTAGATTTCCAGGGCGCCGCCCAGCGCCGCCAGACCCAGGGTCCGATGGTCGCCGCGGCTGAACCGGGGCGGGCGGGCGGTATCGATGGCAGTCATGGCAGGTTCCGCAACTTGGCAAAAGGCCAAGAGGATAGCAAAAGCCCGCCGCTAACGGCTCAGGAGCTGCGGCTGAACACCGTCGGCGCCAGGCTGGCGCGCCGTCGCGCATAGCCGGGGCTGGCGGCCAGCCCCGCCGGCAGCGGTAACTGGCCAACCAGCACCGGCAGGTCGATGATCGCCATGAACGACTCCAGCGCCTCGCTGTCGGGGGCGCGCGGCAGGCTGATGCTCACCGCATGGCGATCGTTCGGCGCCACCGCCGGCACCTTGAGGTGCGGCGCGTGGTAGAGCAGTGCGTGCTGGATCTGCGAACTGACCCGACAGAACCGGGCCAGGTCGACGCCGGCATGGCTGGCCAGCTCGATGTTGCCGATCAGCAGGTTGAACGGCTGCAGGGCACTGTGCACCAGGCGCTGCAGGTCGTCGAAACTGTCGACCGGAGCGATCCGGTAGTAACCCAGGCCATTGAGCATCTTCTCCAGCTGCAGGCGCTGCTCGGGATGCTCGTCGGCGATGAGAATGCGCATGGCTTTATTGGGCATCGTACGGGCCTGGGCAGTGAGGTGAGAGAACGAGGCTCCATGACCATACTGCGCCCGTGCGGGCAGCGCCGGGCGAATCGCCCGCGCAGGGTCTTTCTTGATAGTTGTCGTGAAACAACCAGAAATCAAGCTACTCGCTCACGGAATTTTCACATTCCTGCGACCTGCTCATGACTCCCAGTGGCGCATGCGCACCCGGCAGTGTTTCATGGCGTTGACGATGTGCTTTTCCACCAGGCTGCGGGAGATACCCAGGCGCTCGGCGATCTGGCTGTGGGACAAGCCATCGAGCTTGCGCAGCAGGAAACTGTCGCGACAAGGCGCGCTCAACTCGTCCAGGGCCTGCTGCATCAAGGCCAGGCGCTGGTCTTGCTGCATGCCCTGCACTGGCGCCGGGGTGTGCCAGCGCTCATCCTGATCGAGCACTTCCAGCGGCTCGGTCTGGCGCACCAGATGGCGCCGATGGCGGTCGACCACCAGGTTGAGCGCGGTACGGTAGAGGAACGCGCGAGGGTGCTCGATCTGCTCGCCGGCGGTACGCTCCAGCACCCGCAGATAGGCATCATGGGCGACGTCCTCGGCAGCCTGGCGACTGCCGAGGCGGGCGCTGAGAAAGTTCACCAATTCGCGATAGTAATGTTCCACGATGGCACCTGGCGCCTCCCTGCTCGAGCGCGGACCTGGCTGGGAGGCGGGTCTGGATGATGTCAGGGTGCGATCTTACAAATTATAATTATTCTCAGCAACACACCGTTCGCCCCTACCTTGCGCTAAATCATGCCGGCCCGGGTTCGTTTATCGTCAGACCCCAAGCGTGCCGCCCGCGACGCGGCACTCGCCCTTCCCTCTGGCTGGAAGCCCGCATGACACGCACATCCCCCCCCCGCCGCCGGGTACTGCTCGGCACCCTTGGCCTGCTCGGCCTCGGCAGCCTGGTGGCCTGGCAGAGCCTGCCATTGGGCGGTGCACCGGTCAGCACGGTGCCGGTGACCCGCGCCGACATAGAAAGCAGCGTCACCGCCCTGGGCACCCTGCAGCCACGCCGCTACGTCGACGTTGGCGCCCAAGCCTCGGGACAGATCCGCAAGCTGCATGTCGAAGCCGGCGACGAAGTTCGCCAGGGCCAGTTGCTGGTGGAAATCGATCCATCCACCCAACAGGCCAAGCTCGACGCCGGGCGGTTTTCGATCGAGAACCTCAAGGCCCAGCTCGCCGAGCAACGCGCCCAGTATCAACTGGCCCAGCAGCAGCACCGGCGCCAAAGCGACCTGGCCGCGGCCGGCGCCACCCGCCAGGAAGACCTGCAGGCGGCGCAAGCTCAACTCAAGGTGACCCAGGCACGCATCGACATGTACCAGGCGCAGATCCGCCAGGCCCAGGCCAGCCTGCGCAGCGACGAAGCCGAGCTGGGCTACACCCGCATCTATGCGCCGATGAGCGGCACCGTGGTGGCGGTGGACGCCCGCGAAGGCCAGACCCTCAACGCCCAGCAACAGACGCCGCTGATCCTGCGCATCGCCAAGCTCTCGCCGATGACGGTCTGGGCCCAGGTTTCCGAAGCCGATATCGGCAAGGTCAAACCGGGCATGACCGCGTACTTCACCACCCTCGCCGGCGGCAAGCGCCGTTGGACCAGCCGCGTGCGGCAGATCCTGCCGATCCCGCCCAAGCCCCTGGAGCAGGCCAGCCAGGGCAGCGGCAGCCCGGCCAGCGCCAGCGCCGGCACTACCGGCAGCAAAGTGGTGCAGTACACCGTGTTGCTGGATGTCGACAACCCCGACGGCGCCCTGATGGCCGAGATGACCAGCCAGGTGTTCTTTGTCGCCGGCCAGGCCAGCCAGGTACTGAGCGCGCCCTTGGCAGCGCTGGAGGATGGACCAGGTGACGGCCTGCGTCTGGCCCAGGTACTCAACAGCCAAGGCAAGGTAGAGGCGCGCCAGGTGCGCACGGGCCTGGCCGACCGGCTGCGCGTGCAGATCCTCGACGGGCTGAACGAAGGCGAGCGCCTGGTCATTGGCGGCCCCAGCGCCAGCGGAGGTTGACATGAGCACTGCGCTGATCGAGCTGTGTGACATCCGCAAGGTCTATGGCGGCGTCGACTCGCCGCAGGTCGAGGTCTTGCGCGGCATCAGCCTGAGCATCCATCCAGGCGAGTTCGTCGCCATCGTCGGTGCCTCCGGCTCGGGCAAATCGACCCTCATGAACATCCTCGGCTGCCTGGATCGCCCCAGTAGCGGCAGCTACCGCTTCGCCGGCCGCGACGTGGCCGAACTGGACAGCGACGAGCTGGCCTGGCTGCGCCGCGAAGCCTTCGGTTTCGTGTTCCAGGGCTACCACCTGATTCCTTCGGGCTCGGCCCAGGAAAACGTCGAGATGCCGGCCATCTATGCCGGCACGCCCCCTGCCGAACGCCATGCCCGCGCCCACGCCCTGCTTGAGCGCCTGGGCCTGGCCAGCCGCACCGGCAATCGTCCGCACCAGTTGTCCGGCGGCCAGCAACAACGCGTCTCGATCGCCAGGGCCTTGATGAACGGCGGCCACATCATCCTCGCCGACGAACCCACCGGCGCGCTGGATAGCCATAGCGGCGCCGAGGTCATGGCCCTGCTCGACGAGCTGGCCAGCCAGGGCCACGTGATCATCCTCATCACCCACGACCGTGAAGTCGCCGCCCGCGCCCAACGGGTCATCGAAGTCCGCGATGGCCAGGTGGTCAGCGATTCGGCCGCCGAGCAACCGCCCGCGGTCACCCATGCGTCCTTGCAAGCCGATGACCTGCGCCAGCGCCTCGACCGCGGCGCCACCCTCAAGGGCGCCTGGAAAGGCGAACTGCTCGAGGCCCTGCAAGCTGCCTGGCGCGTCATGTGGATCAACCGTTTTCGCACCGCCCTGACCTTGCTCGGTATCGTCATCGGCGTGGCGTCGGTGGTGGTCATGCTGGCCGTGGGTGAAGGCAGCAAGCGCCAGGTGATGGCGCAGATGGCCGCGTTCGGCTCGAATATCCTCTACCTCAACGGCAAGGAGGCCTCCGAGCGCGAGCCTGGCGGTATCGTGACCCTCGACGATGTCGACGCCATTGCCCAACTGCCGCAGGTGCGCCATGTGATGCCGGTGATCGGCGACAAGCTGATGGTGCGCCAGGGCAACAACAGCCTGCAGGTCTATGTCGGCGGCAACAACACCTGGTTTTCCGAGGTGTTCGACTGGCCGGTGGCCGAGGGCAGCTTCTACAGCGCAGCCGACGAAGCCAGCGGTGCCGCCGTGGCGGTGATCGGCTCCAAGGTGCGGGACAAGCTGTTCCCCGACGCCAGCAACCCGCTTGGCCGCTATGTACTGATCGGCAATGTGCCATTCCAGGTGGTCGGCGTGCTGGTGGCCAAGGGCGCAAGTTCGGGCCAGCAGGACGCCGACGAACGCATCGCCGTGCCCTACTCCGCCGCGGCGATCCGCCTGTTCGGCAGTCGCGATCCCGAGTACGTGGCCATCGCCGCCCACGACTCCAGGCACGTGAGCGAGACGGAACAGGCGATCGATCGCCTGCTGCGCCAGCGCCACCAGGGCAAGCACGATTACGAACTGACCAACTCCGCGGCGTTGATCCAGGCCGAGGCCCGCACCCAGAACAGCCTGTCGCTGATGCTCGGCGCAATCGCGGCGATTTCCCTGCTGGTCGGCGGCATCGGCGTGATGAACATCATGCTCATGACCGTGCGCGAACGCACCCGGGAGATCGGCATCCGCATGGCCACCGGCGCACGCCAGCGCGACATCCTGCGGCAGTTCCTCACCGAGGCGGTGATGCTATCAATGGTCGGCGGGGTCACCGGCATCGTCCTGGCCCTGGCCATCGGTGGCGGCCTGCTGCTGGCCAGCATCGCCGTGGCCTTCACCTTGCCCGCCATGCTCGGTGCCTTTGCCTGTGCCGTGATCACCGGGGTGATGTTCGGTTTCATGCCGGCCCGCAAGGCCGCCCGCCTCGACCCGGTCAAGGCCCTTACCAGCGAATAACCCATGACGATTCCAAGCCGCTTCAGCCTATTGACCCTGAGCCTGTGCCTCGCCGCCTGCAACACGCCACCAACGCCGCCGGCGAACATCGAACCGCCGACCACCTGGCAAGGCCCCACCCAGGTGGCGCAGCCTTTCCCCGACCAGCAATGGTGGCGCGCCTTCGCCAGCGGCGAGCTGGACCGCCTGGTCGAACGCGCACGGCACAACAGCCATGATCTGGCCGCCGCCGCCGCCCGCGTGCGCCAGGCGCAAGCCAGCGCGGTCATCGCCGGCGCACCCTTGCTGCCCGAACTGCGCCTCGGCCTGGACGGCAGCCGCCAGCGCTTGCTGCGCGGCGATGGCAACGACCAGCTCGATGCCAGCAACAGCGAGCGCACCAGCACCTCGTTCGGCACACGCTTGAGCGCCAGCTACGAAATCGACTTCTGGGGCGGCTTGCGCGCAGGCCGCGACAGCGCCCTGCGCAGCCTGGCCGCCAGTCGCTTCGATCGCCAGACCGTGGAGCTGACCCTGACCAGCGCCGTCGCCGACAGCTACCTGCAAGGCCTGGCCCTGGAAGAACAGTTACGCATCGCCCGCCTCAACCTCGGCAATGCCCGCGACGTGCTGGCGCTGGTCGAGACACGCGAGCGCTCGGGCGCGGCCACGCGCCTGGAACTGGCGCAGCAACACAGCCTGGTCGCCGCCCAGGAGCGCCAGTTACCGCTGCTGGAACAACGCCGCCAGGACAACCGCGTCACCCTGGCGACTTTGCTCGGCGATCCGGTCCAGGCCTTGCCCGCCAGCCTCGACACTCTCGATGCCCTGCGCTGGCCCAGCATTGGCAGCGGCGTGCCCAGCGACCTGCTCGGGCGACGACCGGACATCGCCGCCGCCGAGGCGCGCTTGGCCGCGGCCAATGCCGACATCCAGGTGGCCCGGGCCGCCATGCTGCCGCGTCTGGTGCTCGGCGCCGACCTGGGCAGTGGCGCGCGGAGCTTCGCCAACCTGCTCGACAGCCCTTACTACACCCTCACCGCCGGGCTCACCGCGCCGATCTTCAACAATGGACGCTTGAGCGCGGCCCGGGACCTCGCCAGTGCCAGACAACAAGAGCTACTCGAAGCCTACCGCGCCAGCATCCTCGCCGGTTTCGCCGATGTCGAGAAGGCGCTCAACGCCATCAGTGGCGTCGAGCGCCAGCGCCAGTGGCAAGACCAGGAAGTCGAGCAGGCGCGCATCGCCTTCGACCTGGCTCAGCAGCGCTATGGTGCCGGCGCCGAGACCTTGCTCAGCGTGCTCGAGACCCAACGCACGCTGTACCAGGCCCAGGACCAACAGGCGCAATTGCGCCTGGCACGGCTGCAAGGCAGCGTGGCGCTGTACAAGGCACTGGGTGGGGGATGGCAGGTGCAATAGGACTGCCTTGCCAACGAACCTCGGCAACGTCGAGGTTCGTTGGCAAGGCTGACATTCAGGTCACGATATTCTTCAGCGACAGGTGCCGCGCATACCAGGGCCGTTGCGGCACCTTGCGCAGCAAGGGTTCGATCTGGTCGCCCTCGCCGAAGGTGATGCGCAACGCCAGCTTCATGGTCTCGACATCCATCTCCACCGACTTGCCCGGACGCATGCCCGGCTGCGTGCTGCAACCGTGGGTATCCGGCCCCAGCCAAGGGTCGTCGACCTCCACCCAGCGACCGGGCGCGAACCACGGCACACCATTGACCTCAAGGCGTCGAACCTGACCAGGATGGTAACGCTCATGGGCGCGAAACCAGTCATCGATACGGTCGTCGATCCACCCGTGGAACCCCCAGAACACAGGGTTGACATGGGATGAGAACGGATCGCCGAGAAAGTCGTTGTCACGCCCGAACCAGCGCGCGGCAAAGTCGGCCGAATCCCGTGCGAACGGCACCGGCGCGCCATTGCCAGGGTCGCGTGGCACCGAGGCCCAGCACATGTGCAACCAGTCGTGCAGGTTCATCTCCAGTTCCGAGCCGAAAGCCCCGAGGGACAGTTTCGACAGGTACAACGGATCCTGGTATTGCGACTCCCAGACCTGGAAGTTGCTGCAGTAGGTCTCGCCGGCCTTGATCGCCCCGACCCACTGCCCATAGGCCTCGTCACCCGGCGCCTGCCAGCCGGGTGGCACCCGGTAGCCGTCGTGGTTGTCGTAGTAACGGGCGAACCCCGGGCGATCGAGTTCCACGCTCGGCCGCGGCAACGGGAAACGCGACCAGGAAGGCAAATCCTGCAAGGTGCGCGCGTACATCAACATGTGCCGGTGCATGAACAGAAAGTCTATACCCGAACCGTTACGGTGCTTGCGCGGCCCCCGGGCATCGCGCTCGCGGTCTCGTGGCCCAGGCTGCCAGCCCAGGCCGCGCAGGGCGTTCTGCTTCACTTCCGGCAACTTGTGCCATTGGTCGCGGGTGGCGTGCCAAAGTTGGTGGAACAAGCGGTGCTCGGCACCGATCACCCAGTCCTGCATCTGCGGGGTATAGGGGATCCGTTCACGCGCTTCGGGGAACAGACGCTTGACCGCTACGAAGCGGCTGTCCTGCAACGGTAGGGTCAAGGGCCGGTCCAGGCGCTGCAGGCGCCCGCTCAAGGTACCGCTGCCGGCGTTGGCGAACTCGCCCCAGACCTCATCGAGGCTGGCCACGCACTCATAGCCCGGCCCGCCGTGCGTGCTCATCAGCCGCCAACGCACCGCGCCCGTGCTGGCACCCACCAGATCGCCGAGCACGCGATAGGCCGGTTCCGCCTCGCCACGCAGGCGTTCACCGGTATCGACGAAACCGCGCAGGCCGCGCCCCTTGGTAGCGATATCGAGGAACAGCTCGACGCCTTCGCCCGGCACACCCTCGAGACCTGCGTCAGCGCCTTCGAAACGGATGTCCCAGACCCCCCGCAGCAGGTCCGCGAGCACCTGGCCGCTGTAGTCGGCCAACTCCACGCTGGCCTCGCCGGGTGTGACGATATCGTCCTCAGGGTCATGGGTCAGTTGCTTGTGCGCGTAATAGGCCGCCGTGCCCGTGGCGCCCGCCACGGCCAACCCGGCGATGAATCCTCGTCGAGAAATTGTCATTGCGCCTCAATCCGTCTCCGCGTGACGCGGCTTCTATCCAAGCTAGGACGTACCAGGCGTGTGGAAATTTACCGCCCAAACTTGGAAACACGGGGCCGCAAGCGGCCCCGAATTATTCAGCCCGCCACGGCGGCGCGCACCGCCTCGGCAAAGCGCCCGGCGACTTCGTCGATCTGCTCGGCGCCGATGATCAGCGGGGGCAGGAAGCGCACCACCGCGCCATGCCGGCCACCCAACTCGAGGATCAGGCCACGGCGCAGACATTCGCGCTGCACCTTAGGCGCCAGGGTACGGCAGGCCGGCGGATGGCCCAGGGCATCGCCGCTACCGGTCGGATCCACCAGCTCGACACCGAGCATCAGCCCCCGGCCACGGATGTCGCCCAGTTGCGGATAGTCCTGTTGCAGGCGCTGCAAATGCCCGCGCAAGCGCTGGCCCATGGCCTCGGCGTGCTCGCACAGGCGGTGCTCGACCAGGTACTTCATCACCGCCGAACCCGTGGCCATGGCCATCTGGTTGCCGCGGAAGGTGCCGGCGTGCGCCCCGGGCGACCAGGTATCCAGCCAGTCGCGGTAGACCGTCACCGCCATCGGCAGGCTACCGCCAATGGCCTTGGACAGGGTTACCACGTCCGGCACGATGCCGGCGTGCTCGAAAGCGAACATCTTGCCGGTACGGGCAAAGCCGCTCTGGATCTCGTCGACGATCAAGGCCACCCCCGCCTGCTCGGTAATCCGGCGCAGGCCGCGCAACCACTCGATATCCGCCGGGATCACGCCGCCTTCGCCCTGCACCACCTCGACGATCACCGCGGCAGGCAGAGCCACGCCCGCCTCCGGATCGTTCAACAGGTTCTCCAGGTAATGCAGGTTGGCACGCACTCCCGCCTCACCGCCCAGGCCGAACGGGCAACGGTAGTCGTAGGGGTAAGGCAGGAACTGCACCCCGCTGGCGAGCAGCGCGCCCAACGGCTTTTTCGGCCCCAGGCTGCCCATCAAGCTGAGCGCCCCCTGGGTCATGCCGTGGTAGCCGCCCTGGAACGCCAGCACCGTGCTGCGCCCGGTGGCGGTGCGCACTAGCTTGAGCGCCGCCTCCACCGCGTCGGTGCCGGTGGGGCCACAGAACTGGATCTTCGCCTCGCGGCGCAATGCCTCGGGCAGCAGGCCGAACAGGTCCTGGACGAACTGGTCCTTGACCGGCGTGGTCAGGTCCAGGGTATGCAGCGGCAGTTCGTCGGCGATCACCTGCTGGATGGCGTCGATCACCACCGGGTGGTTGTGGCCCAGGGCCAGGGTACCGGCGCCGGCCAGGCAATCGATGAACTGGCGACCCTCGACGTCCTCGACATAGATACCCCGGGCACGCTTGAGCGCAAGGGGGATACGCCGCGGGTAGCTGCGGGCGTTGGACTCCTGCTGTTGCTGGCGCAACAGCAGCGCTGATGGCTCGAACTCATACAAGGCGCGCGGCGCGGTGGCCGGCAGCGCCTGGGCAAGGCTGGAAGCGGTCGACATCGGGAAAACCCTCGCAAGCAAGCGAATGTGCCCGCCACGCTTCCTGTCACCGGATGTGGTCGGGTTGTTATCGCTTGGAAAACGCTTTGGCGAGGTGCGGATTTAGCGCTTGGCGTGGGATTTATCGTGGCCATGATGGCCCTGGCGTGGGGCAGGGCCGCTCCCACGCCCTCTATCTGCTTACACCGCCGGGCGGGCCGGAACCTGCAACCACACCCGCAAGCCATCGGCCTGGCTGTCGAAGCGCAAGGTGCCGGCACAACGTTGGACGATGGCCTGGACAATCGCCAGCCCCAAGCCGCAACCACCACTCTGGCCATGGCGCCAGAAGCGTTCGGTCAGGTGTGCAAGATCTTCCTCGGCAATCCCGGGGCCATGGTCGCGAACCATGAAGCCGACCTGCCCGTCCCGCGCCTGCACGGCCAGTTCCACCTCGGCATCACCGCCATGGCGCAAGGCGTTGTCCAGCAGGTTGCGCAAGGCCGCGACCGCCAGCGGTGCCGGCATGCCCAGGTAGACCTGGGTGGCCTCCTCTGGCAGGTGCAGGCGGATACGCCGGTTGTCACCGCCACCGGCATCCTGCACCGCCTGCAAGGCCACCTGTTCGGCGCTGCACTGCACGCCGTCGTCGAACGACAGGCTGCCCTCGACCCGCGCCAGCATCAGCAGTTGTTCAAGGGTGCGGTGCATGCGATCGGTGCCCTGCTCGGCATGCGCCAACGCCTGCTCGCGCACCGCGCCATCGGTCATGCGCGCTACTTGCAGGTGGGTCTTGATCGCCGTCAACGGGCTGCGCAGTTCATGGGCGGCATCGTCGGTCAGGCGCCGTTCGCGCTCGATGGTCTGGGCGATGCGCAGGAACAGCTGGTTCTGGGTGGCGAGCAGCGGCTGCAGCTCGCTGGGCAGGCCCACCACCTGCAACGGCTCGACACTGTCGGCGCGGCGCCGGCGTAGCGCGTCGCGCATGCGGTTGAGCGGTTCCAGGCCCTTGCCCAGGCCGATCCACAGCAACCCCAGGCTGCCGAGCAAGGCCATCAGCACCGGCGCCGAGGCCGCCAGCAGGATCGACTGGTTGAGCGCCTCGCGTTCCTGATGCCGGTCGGCGGTGGTGATGCGCACATCGCCATGGTTGTAGGTGAAGGTACGCCACGAGGCGCCGTCGATGGTCTGGTCGCGAAAGCCGCTGCGCCCGTCATCGATGCTGCCGTCGTGCTTATGGTTGCTGGCGAGGATTTCGCCGCGCAGGGAACTGACCTGACACGCCATGCCGTCCGGCACGCTGAACTGGTCGGCGGCGAAATGCGCATCCTGGCCCTTGGCGGCCAGCGGCTGCGGCAACTGGTCGATCAACCCGGCAACCATCCGCGCCGAGGCGACCAGGCGCTGGTCGAGGGAGAACATCATCTGCTGGCGCAGGTCGCGCAGCATCCAGGCGGCGGCTAGCACCCAGATGACGATGAAGACGCTGCCGAGGATCAGCGACAGGCGTACCCGCAGGCTCATGACGCGCCCTCCTGCGGGGCCAGGGCCGGGCCGAGGCGATAGCCAAGGCCACGCACGGTCTCGACGATGCTGTTGCCGAGCTTGCGCCGCAGGTGATGGATATGCACGTTCAGCGCGTTGCTTTCGACCTCGTCGCCGAAGCCGTACACGCAATCCTTGAGCTGTTCGCTGGAGAGCACCCGCCCGGGGTTCTGCAACAAGGCCTGCAGCAGCGCCTGCTCGCGGCGCGACAGGTCGACAGGCTGGCCGGCCAGGGTCGCCAGGCAACTGCTCGGGTCATAGCTGAGCGGGCCGTGTTCGATGGCGTTCACCGCCCGTCCGGCAACCCGGCGCAACAAGCTGTGCAGGCGCGCGGCCAACTCGCGCAGGTCGAACGGCTTGAGCAGGTAGTCGTCGGCGCCGGCCTGCAGGCCATCGACGCGGTCGGTGACCGCATCGCGGGCGGTGAGCACCAGCACTGGCAGCGTCTCACCCTGCTGGCGCAGGCGGCGCAGCAGCTTCAGGCCGTCTTCGTCGGGCAGGCCGAGGTCGAGGATCATCACGTCGAACTGCGCGGTCTGCAGCATTTGCCGGGCCTGCGAGGCGCTGGCCACCCGATCCATGGTCAGGCCTTGGGCCGAGAGGCCGGCGCAGATGCCGCTGGCGATCAGGTCGTCGTCCTCGCAGAGCAGAACGTGCATGGGGGATCTCCTGGCTGGGCTGGCGGGCATTGCACAGCGTGCTGATTAAGGGGGGATTATGAACCCTCTTGGCGTTGCGGCAATCATTGCCAGGCGTTTGCCGTCAGCGGGTTTAACCTTCAGTTAATAAGCCACGCCCAGCATGGCCCCAACTCAAGCTCTACCAAGGCGTCGACATGCGTGTTTTCCTGCTTTTCCTGGCATTGCTGCTCGCCGGCCCCCTCCAGGCCAACCCCTTCGCCGTCAAACCGGACTTCCTGCCGGTGAACGAAGCCTTCGTCCTGTCCCACGAGCGCCTGGACAACGGCCAGACGCGCCTGTACTTCCAGATCAAGGACGGCTACTACCTTTACCAGAAACGCCTGAAGTTCGACGGTCTGCCCGCCGCACAGCAGCCCGCCCTGCCGGTGGCGGAAAACCACCATGACGAGTTTTTCGGCGACAGCGCGGTCTATCGCCAGCAGCTCGAACTGCTGTTGCCAGCCACCGCCAGCGGCGAACTGCGCCTGGGCTGGCAGGGCTGCGCCGACGCCGGCCTGTGCTATCCGCCGCAAACCACGGCTATCGCCCTCGGCGCCGCCCCGCCCACCGCAGCGGCGACCGACCAGGCCAGCGACCAGGCCCTGGCCAGCAACCTGCAACAGGGTAGCCTGGCCTGGAGCCTGCTGGCCTTCTTCGGCCTGGGCCTGCTGCTGGCCTTCACCCCCTGCTCGCTGCCGATGCTGCCGATCCTCGCCGGGCTGGTCCTGGGCAACGGCGCCAGCGCCCGCCGCGGCTGGTTGCTGGCCGGGGTCTACGTGCTGAGCATGGCGCTGGTCTATGCCGGTCTGGGCGTGATCGCCGCGCTGCTCGGCGCCAGCCTGCAAGCCTGGCTGCAACAGCCCTGGCTGCTAGGCAGCCTGGCTGGTTTGTTCGTGCTCCTGGCCCTGCCGATGTTCGGCGCCTTCGAGCTGCAACTGCCCAGCGCCCTGCGTGACCGCCTCGATCGCGCCGGCCAGGGCACCCGCGGCGGCAATCTGTATGGCGCGGCGCTGCTCGGTGCCTTGTCCGGGTTGCTGCTGGGGCCCTGCATGACCGCGCCACTGGCCGGCGCCCTGCTGTACATCGCCCAGAGCGGCGATGTGCTGCAAGGCGCGCTGGTACTGTTCACCCTGGGCCTGGGCATGGGCGTGCCACTGCTGTTGCTGGTCACCCTGGGCAACCGCTACCTGCCGCGCCCTGGCGCCTGGATGAACCTGGTCAAGGGGCTGTTCGGCTTCGTGTTCCTGGCCATGGCCCTGTATACCGTGCGCAGCCTGCTGCCCGAGGCCCTGGTACTGGCACTGGCCGGCGGCTGGCTGATTGCCCTGGGCTGGGCCGCCTGGCCTGCCCTGCAGCGCCTGCCAGCGCTACGCGCGATACCGCTGCTGGGCGCGCTGTGGGGTGGCTTGCTGCTGGTCGGCGCCGCCGCCGGTGGCAGCGACCTGTGGCAGCCGCTGCAACCCTTCGCCGGCAACGCGGGCGCCGACGCCAAGGCCAGCGACGCCTTCGTCACCGTCGCCAACCCCGCAGACCTGCAACGCGAGCTGGACACCGCCAAGGCCCGTGGGCAATGGGTACTGGTGGACTACTATGCCGACTGGTGCGTGTCGTGCAAGGTCATGGAAAAACAGGTATTCGGTCGCGCCGATGTGCAGGCCAGCCTGGCCAACGTGCACCTGGTTCGCCTGGACGTCACCGCCGATGCGCCGGCTAGCCGCGCGCTGCTGCAACACTACCAGGTACCCGGCCCGCCCAGCCTGATCTGGATCGGCCCGGAAGGTGAAGAACGCCGCGCCCGGCGTATCACCGGGGAAGTCGATGCCGCCGGGTTCCTGCAACATTGGGCACAGACCAGGAGCCAAGGCTGATGCTGACGGTCACCCTCGGGCCACTGACCATGGCCCTGAACCACTTGCTGCTGCTCGCGGCGTTGGGCATCGCCAGCCTGGTCGGCTGGCGCGTGGCCCGGCGCGGCGGCGAAAACCCCGAGTCGGCGCTGTTCAATTTGTTCCTGCTGGGGCTGCTGTTCGCCCGCCTGGGCTTCGTGCTGGCCTATTGGCCGATGTACCGCGACGACCCCTTGCAGATCATCGACATTCGCGATGGTGGGTTCCTGCTCTGGGGCGGGCTGCTGGGCCTGGTCCTGGGCACCCTCTGGCAAGGCTGGCGCCGCCCCGGCCTGCGTCGGTCGCTGGGTTGGGCACTGTTCAGCGGCGCGCTGTTCTGGGGCCTGGCCAGTCTGGCCAGCCATCTCTACAGCAAGGGCACCGAGCTGCCGCAGATGAGCCTGCGCGACAGCCGCGGCCAGGCCGTGGCCCTGCACGACTACCGTGGCAAGCCGCTGGTGATCAATATCTGGGCCACCTGGTGCCCGCCGTGCCGCCGCGAAATGCCGGTACTGCAACAAGCCGAGGACGACTATCCTCACGTGACCTTCCTGTTCGTCAACCAGGGCGAAACCCCGGAGAACGTCAGCACCTTCATGGCCACCACCGGCCTGACCCTGTCCAACGTGCTATTCGACGGCACCGGCGAACTGGCCCGCAAGGTCGGCTCCATGGCCCTGCCCACCACCCTGTTCTACAACGCCGAAGGACGGCTGGTCGGCAGCCACCTGGGCGAGCTGTCGCGGGCCAGCCTGCGCCATGCCCTGGAACCCTTCGAACGCGCCGACGCGCCCGCCACACAAGGAAACTGACATGCGATTGAATGCGCTGCTGCCCCTGACCCTCGCCCTCCTCGCCAGCCCGGCCCTGCAGGCCGAGCAACTGCCCAAGGCGATCCAGCAACTGCAGGCCAAGGGCGCCGTGATCAAAGGCAGCTTCGATGCCCCCGATGGCCTGCGCGGCTATGCCGCCGAGTACCACAACAACGGCATCGCCCTTTACCTCACGCCCGATGGCAAGCACGTGCTGGTGGGCAGCCTGTTCGATGAACAAGGCAAGGACCTGAGCGCCGAGCCCCTGGAAAAACTGGTGTACGCACCGATGAGCAAGGCCGTGTGGGCGAAGATGGAAAACACCGCCTGGATCGCCGACGGCAAGGCTGACGCGCCGCGCGTCGTCTACCTGTTCAGCGACCCCAATTGCCCTTACTGCAACATGTTCTGGCAGCAGGCACGGCCCTGGGTCGAGTCGGGCAAGGTGCAGTTGCGCCACATCATGGTGGGTATCATCCGCGAGGACAGCCCGGGCAAGTCCGCCGCGCTGCTCGCCGCCAAGGACCCGGCCCAGGCCCTGCAAGCGCATGAGAAAGCCGGCAAGGCCAGCACCCTCAAGGCGCTGGACAAGGTGCCGGAGGCAGTGCAGAAAAAGCTCGAGGCGAACATGGCGCTGATGGAAGAGCTGGGGTTGGCGGCAACGCCGGCGATCTTCTATCAGGATGAACAAGGGCAGTTGCAGAGCCAGCAAGGGGCGCCGCGGCCGGAGATGCTGGGCAAGATACTCGGCAAGCGTTAAACCGCAGTTTATCTGAAGGAGCAACGATAGACTTTGGCGAGTACCTCGACATGGCTGTCGTAACCAACCAGCAGATAGTGCTTCAAGCCCAGCGATCCTGATGGGTCGTAGAGTGCTTTGCGTGCGCTGAGCAGTACCGAGTCCATGACCTGGTAGAAACAGGGGTTAGGATGGACACCCGTCTGCCGCCATGTCTGGACCGGTTGATCGCCTAGCCCCAGCACACTGTAGCCCTCGTGATTGACTTCGAAAAAATTCAAGGTGATGCACCGTATCTCAGCCACGCATTCGAAATGGATGTCTACTTCCCGATAGCGTTGGGCATCATAGTCCGCGATTGTCTGTACATCGACGTTGATGACAGCGTCTGCGGTCTCGTCGTAAGCGGCCCGCAGATGCGTGGTGCTGATGACAAAATCCAGTTTTTCCGGGACAAGCCTGATCATCGAAGAGCCTCTAGAGATCATGGACAAGGAGATACGGTCGCCACCAGGCTAGAGCGGTCCTTGTCGCTTCAAATCGTGCCGCGCGGCAAGCCACATCCTCGTTTACCGCCCCCCGGCCTGGTCGGCTATTTAACCGAACCTTGAAATCATCGATCACCGTACACGCGAATGACCTGCCGGGTTGCTACATCCAGTTCCACATGCAGCCCTCCCACCTCGGCAGCTGTCGCCGTCATCCAGTTCTGTGCCGTGACCGCTTCGGCAAAAAAACTGATGGTGTAGTAGCGCACCCCATCGCGCTCATGCACAACATCCTCGAAGCTAAGGTTGAAGTTCTCCTTGTCATATTGGCCCGAGGTGACGAAATCGCTACTGCCAACCGCCTCGATCGCCTTGAACAGGAACGGGGTATATTTTTTGTCGAGTCTGACCAGGCTTGCCATTGCATTCTCCGCCTCAGAGAGGCACCGCATCGCCAGGTCCACTGACCTGGCCAAAGATCTTCAGGAAGCTGCCACTGGGCGTGCCCAGGTAGTTGGTAAACCCAGGGATGTAAGTTGAGGCTGTTACGCATCAAGTGCACGATGCACATTTGCAACGTCGTCTCTGGAAACACGGCACTGAGAGCCTCTGGCATACCGTTGAGGCAATCGGTCACGGCAATCAGCACATCTTCGACACCGTGCGTCTTGAGTTACGCTAGCAAGGCAGGCACCTGCAAGACCGGTCATTCGACAAACTCAAAGCTTTCCTCTGCCAGGCCGTGATCCTTCCTGTACTGTTCATCCCAGTCAAAGTAGCCGTCCGGTTCTTCAGCGCTGACGCCTCTCTGCCAGTATTGCTCTCCATGCGCCAACTCCATGGCCCAGTGATATTCCAACTCATGGGCACGTACAACCGCGGCCATATAGCCACCCAGCGCATTGTTCACTAAAGCTGAAGAGAACAGCAGCGACTCTGCTTCCGACTCTGACCTCCCGGCATAGTGGACCAAAATAGCTTTTATAACTTCCAGCCAAGTATGGAAGTTGAAGACCAGGCGCTCATCCGGCTGCTCTTCATTGATCAATACAATATGATCAACAACCTTGCTCTTATCCATCATAACTGACAACCCTTTACCTTGAAGCGGTCGAACAACGCCGCTGCTTTCTTGGAGAAAATTGCAAACTGGCTTCCCTTGCTGATGGGCTTTGCCTTGCCTCTTTTCACGGCTTGAGGATTCGCCACCATCGGACCACGCACACCATCATGCCCATGCTCGAGCTCCCCTTTACGCCCCTTGGTGACGTACTCCGCCCACTCACCATTGGCGGAGTCAAACACTTTGACATCCAACTTGGCGAGCTCGGCATTGGGAATATCAAACTGTGTGATCGTTGGATGGTTGCGCGCGTTAGCCCATTCCACCGCTTGCGCTTTATCCGTTGTCACATAGAACCCGCCCTTGCCGGCGGGGTTGAAGTCCAGCCCTGGCCGACCTTTTGAAGGGTCGATGGCACCTTGAATATCCCCGGCATGGTAGAAGGTTGTCACCCCCTCTATTGCCGACAAGCCCAACGGGTCAATCCAGGTGAGGGGGTTGGAGGCATACCGATAAAGGTTGGTGCCACCCAGCAACCCAAGGGGATCGGGTTGGGTAAACCGACCGATATCGGGGTCATAGTACCTGAACGTGTTGTAGTGCAGGCCTGTCTCCCGGTCCAGGTACTGCCCCTGCAAACGCAGGTTCTGCTGGCTGGCCTGTGTCGGCGCATGCCATTCCTGGCGGCTGTTGCCCCATACCTGGAAGTCGCTGTGCCAGACGCTGGCGCCACGCTCGTCGGTCAGTTGCTCTGGCAGACCTGCCGAGTTGGTATGGAAGTGCAAGACCTGCTCATTGCCAGCTGCGCCATCCACCCTGGCCAGGGGCTCATGACCGCCGCCGGTATACAAATAGAGGCTCGGTTTGCCGTCCTGCACTTCCTCCAACAATCGCAGGCCTTGCCAAAGGAACAGGGTACGGCTGTGCGGCGCCTCATGTTCGTCACGGTAGACGCGTTTCTCGACGCGCCGGCCTAATCCATCGTAGGTAAACTCGACCCGCTCTCGCAGCGGCCCGCGCTGCTGCCTGACACACACCAGCCGATGCTCGGCATCGTACTCGAAGCGCTGGATCAGACGGCTGCCAATGCGCTTTTCACTGAGCCGACCAAATCGATCATAACGGTAGCGCCGGTCCTGGAACACTTTCACCCGGTCGTGCCGGACTCGCTCGTTGACCTGTCCCCCCTCGAGCAGGTTGCCGGCCGGATCGTAGCCAAAGTGCTCGACCGCTGACCGCTGTGGATCGGGCATCTGTCGTGACGCGGCATGGATACGCCCGGTAGGTCCATAGCCGTAGCCAGCACGCCCCTGGTAACTGCCTCGCCCACCGGCACCGATCTGAAAACGCCCGATCAGGTGCTCCAGGTCCACGTCCAGCCCACTCCCGGAACGTTGGGTCTGAGTCAGTACCTCGCCGACCAGGTTGTCACCAGCATCGTACTGATAGTCCTTTTGCAACAGGGGCAGGCTGCCCAACGTAGCGTCACGGTACTCCACGGCCTTGCGCACCAGGCGCCGAGCGCTGTCGAAGCGGGTCCTGGTCTGCAGCGCGCCTTGGCTGCGCAGTACCTCACCATGCAACGCGTCCCGCTCGAAATCGCTGATCACCCGACCGTCAAGGTTGATCTGGTGCAAATGCCCGCTGCCGTAGCGCAGATAGTTGATCCGGCGTGCGTCGGGCAGCGTCAGGGTTTGCAGGTTGCCCAGGGGATCGTAGGTGTAACCCAGCTGTCCCGCGCCATGACTTTCGCTGAGCAAGCGGCCCATGGCGTCGTAGGTAAACGCCAACTGCTGGCCCTGCCCGCCGCGCGGCGTGAAACAGATCGCCAACAGGTTGTCGGCGGCATCATAGCGGTAGGTCGTTTCGCCATCATCGGTGCGTTTGAGAACCAAGCGGCCTACGGCGTCGTGTTGATGATGATGGACCTGGGCCAGCGCCTCTGGCTCCGCGGAGCTGCCAGGGAACGCGGGCTCCGCTACGCCGCACGGATGCACGGTACGCTGGATGACATTACCCATCGCGTCGTGACGCAGCGTGCAGCCACCACCGTCGAGATTGCGCTGGCTGCTCAGACGATCCAACGCATCCCATTCAAAACGATAGTGCTCGCCGTTTTCATTCTCCAGCTGCTGCAAGCGGCCATAGGCATCCCAGCCCAAGCGCACAGTCCGCCCCAGTGCATCAGTACGCTGCAGCAATCGACCGCTACCGTCGTACTGCCATTGCGTCACGCGCTGTGCTGGGTCGACATGCCGGGCCAACTGCCCCGCCGCATCGATCTGGTAGTGCTCGACCCTGCCGTCAGCCAACTCGCGCTGTAACAAGCGACCACGGCTGTCGAAGCGATAGCGCGTGGTGCCATCCTCGGCGTTGCGCACCTCACTCAGGTGCCCGCGCCAATCGTAGCGATAGTGGGTCTGTTGAGCAGAGCAGTCACGCGCGCAGGTCAGCTGGCCGCGCTCATTCCAATTGAACGAGCGCTGCTTGTCCAGGGCGTCGACGCTGTGCGTAAGCCGCCCTCGATCATCGTAGGCGTAGCGGGTCGGCTGCCCGAGCGGATCGACTTCGCCAATCAGGTTGCCCCGTTGATCGTAGCGGTAGCGCCGCTCCCGCCCGGCGCCATCCGTGATGCGCGTGGGCAAGGCCCAATGCTCGGTATAGACCACGCTTTCACAACGCCCCAACGGGTCGGTAGTGGCAACCACGCGCCCGAGCGCATCGTAGCTATAGGACCACTCGCCACCTTGTGGATCGAGGGTACGCCGCAACAGGCCATCGACGTAGTCGTGCCGCCAGCAATATCCCAGCGCATCGATGTAGGTGTGGACCTCGTTCAGCGCGCCCCAGTGATAGTGTTCCTCACGCCCCAGGCCATCGATGACCTGGGTATGGCCCTGCTCCAGGTCATAAATGAAGCGATAATCCTCGCCGTCGCTGCCCCAGTGCCGCACCACGCGCCACTCGTGGTCTGGCTGCAGCTCCAGCAGCGGCGGCATGGCGTAAGGCGTGCCATCCAAGCTGCACGGTTGACGCGCCGGCGGTGGCGTGAAGCGGGCCCACTCGTAGTACCGCGTAGCCCCCATGGGCAGCGTATGGCTGGCCAGCAACCCTTGGTCGGTATAGATAAAGCGCCGCAACAGTTGCCCCTCACCATCGGCGACGCTCTCCAGTTGCCCCGCCGCGGTGTAGCGATACTGCACCAGGCACTCGCGCTGCTCGACGGCAAAGGCCTGACCGGCCTGCAAGTACAGTCTGTGGATCTCGGCTACCCGACGCGTTTGCCCGTCGGCAAAGCGCAGTTCGATGAAAGTCCGGGACGAACTGTCGCCAAGAAACTGCAATCGGCCTTGCTCGTCGTAGAACAGCTCCAGGCAATTGAGGTTGCGATCACCGACCTTGACCAGGCGCGAGCGCCGGCTGTCCAGCGGATCGGTGTGGAACACCTGGTACAACCCGCTGTTGATGTCCTCGACGATGGTGAAACCGTTGTCCTGATGAAAAAAAGCCAGGCCGTCGAGAATGCTGACGAAGGCACTGCCGACCTGCAAGCGGCCCAGCTCCAGCCTGGATCCCTCATCATCGACGTAGATCCACAACTCGCCACCCTCAGGGTGCGCGACACGCTCCAGGCACACCTCGAAGGGCACGCTCCAGCCCAGGCCAAACAGGCCATCGCTACGCCGGTCATTGCTGTCATAACGCCGCGCCCAAGTGATCGGTACCAGCGCCGCGAGTTTGAAATCCACATCTTCGGGGCCGTCCTGGAATTTGCTGCCCATGGCAGGGGCCACCGGGTTGCCCACCCCGCAGCGACGGCCCTTGAGCATGCCCCGGCGACTGATGAGCATCCCGGCGATCAGGCCGATGATCTTCGCCGCCGCGCTCTTGCCGTCGTGGATGTCACGCACGGTGGTGGTACCACCACCAATGCGCACATTGGGCGAATAGGTCATGCCGATCGGCCCATCGCAGGTGGTCTTGTCGCCGACCCGCGCCGCTGGTTGACCATTGATGAACACCTTGTCCGAGCCCTGGGCGACAAACTGCTCGGGCATCGGCGGATGCTTGCTGCACACCGCCTTGTCCTCGGGCTTGGGAATCGACCCGGGTGCCGCCGGCGTGGTCACCGGCGGGTTGAAGATGCTGTTGATCTCCTGTGCCAGGCCAATCACCGGCATTACCATCGAGGCGCCGACCATGGCGTAGGCACCGATGTTCTCCAGGATCGACGGTTCTTCGCCGGGCTCCGGTTCCGCTACCGGGCCGCCGCTCACCCCGGCGGCTCGCGCCGCGAGGATGCCGTTGATGCGGGTGTTGTGAGAGCCACTGCTGATGGACCCGTAGGGCTCGGGCGGGAACATCGAATTGCCGACCCAGTTGCTGAAGTCGCTGATGTGATCGCCAATGCTCTTGTCTTCACCGGCCGGCAACATGGCGGCAGCACTGACCATGGCACCGGCGATCAGTGGTGTGAGCGCAGCGGCGGCACCACCGGTACCGACCACGGCCACCACCGCGCCGCCGATGGCGGCCCCGACCGCAGCGACGGCTGCCGCATAGACAGCCGCCTCGACCAGGCCACTGACCAGCTCGGCCATCAAGGGAGGGTGGAGAATCAGGTCGCCCATGCGGGCGGCGTGCAGGCTGTCGTCCATGAAACCTGGAAAATCCTTGGCTAGAAGCTGCGCAGGGTAGCACTGGCAAGGGTGCGGCTTACATGCTGGCCAGGCGCCACAATGCTCTGCTCATGACGCCATTGCGCCTGCGTAGGAGCCAGCTTGCCGGCGAACCGGGCAACGCGGTGCCTGGCACCGCCCATGCCGGTGTTCGCCGGCAAGCCGGCTCCTACAGGTTTGCGCCGCACCTGCCCCGTAGGAGCCAGCTTGCTGGCGAACCAGGCAACGCGGTGCCTGGCACCGGCCATGCCGGTGTTCGCCGGCAAGCCGGCTCCTACAGGTTTGCGCCGCACCCTGCCCCCTAGGAGCCAGCCTTGCTGGCGAACCAGGCAACGCGGTGCCTGGCACCGGCCATGCCGGCGCCTACAGGGCCTCCAGCTCCGCCATCAGGTCGCTCAGGCGATCGACCTTGTCCTCGTCCAGCGCACTGTCCTGCAACCCCTGCACGTAGCCGGCCAATTCCTCCACCGTGCTGCACTCGAACATCGCCCGCAGCGGCACATTGAGCTGCAACGCCTTCTGCACCCGCGAGGCGATCTGCGTGGCCAGCAGCGAATGCCCGCCCAACTCGAAGAAGTTGTCGCGCACCCCTACCCGTTCGGCCTTGAGCACATCGGCCCAGATGCCGGCGAGGGTTTCCTCGAGCGCGTCGCGCGGCGCCAGGTAGGCCTGGCTGTGCTGGCCACCGATGTCGATGGCCGGCAGCGCCTTGCGGTCGAGCTTGCCGTTGGCGTTGTGCGGCAGGCTGTCGAACCAGCCCCAGTGCAGCGGCACCATGTACTCCGGCAGTTCGGCGCGCAGGCGTTGCTTTAGCTGGTCGAGCAGGTCGGCATCGGCGGCGACGCCCTGGTGGGCCACCAGGTAACCGACCAGGTGCTTGCCATTGACGCCCTCCTGCACACCTACCGCGGCATCGCGCAATTGCGGCTGCTCATGCAGGCGCGCCTCGATCTCGCCCAGCTCGATGCGATAACCACGGATCTTCACCTGGTGGTCGATGCGCCCCACGTATTCCAACACCCCATCCGGTCGTCGGCGGGCCAGGTCGCCAGTGCGATACAGCCGCTCACCCGGTGCGCCGTAAGGATGCGGGATGAACGCCTGGGCAGTACGCAGCGGATCACCCACATAGCCACGGCCGACGCCGGTACCGGCGACACACAGCTCGCCCACCGCACCCAGCGGCACCAAAGTCTGGTCCTCGCCAAGCAGGTACAGGCGGTTGTTGTCGGTCGGCGTGCCAATCGGCAGGTAGCTGCCTTGGGTCGAGGCGGCATCGACGCGGAAGAACGCCACATCGTCCGAGCATTCCGCCGGGCCGTAGGCGTTGACCAGGCCAATGTCCGGGTAGCGCTGCAGCCACTGGGCAGCCAGTTCCGGTGGCATCGCCTCGCCGGTGGGCAGCATCCAGCGCAGGCCGTCGAGGGCCTGGTGGTCGCTGGCGAGCATGCCCTGGATCAGCGACGGCACGCTTTCGAGCACAGTGATACCGGTGTCCTCGACATGCGCCAGCAGGCCCTGCGGATCGTGGGCGATGGCGTTGGGCACGATCTGCACCGTGGCGCCGAACAGCGGCGCCGCGAGGAACTGCCACACCGAAATGTCGAAGCTCTGCGAGGCGGTCTGGGCGATCACGTCCTGCTCGTCCAGCGCCAGGTACGGCACCTTGCTCAGTTGGTTGTTGAGCATGCCGCGCTGCTCGACCATCACGCCCTTGGGCAGGCCGGTGGAGCCGGAGGTGTAGATCACATAGGCGAGGTTGTCCGGGGCGCTGTGGATACCAGGGTTGTCGCTGGCCACGTTGCTCGCCTGCACCTCTTCCCACACCAGCAACTTCGGCCGCACCACGCCAGCCACTTCATCGAGCAACTGGCGCGCCTGCTCGGCGCAGGCGGCGCTGCACACCAGCACCGGCGTGCGGCTGAGCTCGACGATGCGTTGCAGGCGCGCCGCCGGCAGGCCCGGGTCCAACGGCAGGTAGCCGGCGCCGGCCTTGAAGCTGCCGACGATCATGCCCAGCAGCGCCAGGCCACGCTCGGCCAGCAACGCCACCGGCTGGTCGATGGCCACGCCCGCCGCGACCAGGGCATGCCCCAGGCGGTTGGCCGCGACGTTCAGCCCGGCGTAGTCGTAGGACGCCTCCAGGCAACGGGCGACAGTGCGTTGCGGATGCGCGGCGACCCGCGCCTCGAACAGCTCGACGTAGCTCTGCTCCAAGGCATAGGGGTGCGCGCTGCGGTTGCAGTCCTCGAGCAGGAAGCGTTGCTCCTCGGCGCCGAGCAATGGCAGCGCGTCCACCTCGCCGTCGAAGCCCGCGACCAGCGCCAGCAGCAGGCGCTTGAACTCGGCCAGCAGGCGCTCGACGGTAGGGAAGTCGAAATAGCGCTGGTCGAACGACAGGTGCAGGCCCAGGTCATCCCCTGGGTAACACACCGCGGTCAGCGGGAAGTTGGTGTGGGTCCGGCCCGAGTCGGAACTGGCGTTCAAATGCTGGGCATGGTCGAGTACCGCGGTTTCCACCGGGGCGTTCTCGAACACGAACAGGCTGTCGAACAGCGGCTGGCCCTTGGGCAGCTCGCTGCACTCCTGGATCGCCACCAGCGGCAGGTATTCGTACTCACGCAGCTGCATGTTGCGCTCGAGCAAGCCTTGCAACCACTGGCGCACGCTGCGCCGCTCACCCGGCCGGGGCAGTTGCACGCGCAAGGCGATGCTGTTGATGAACAGGCCAACCGTGCGTTGCATCTGCGGCAGGCTCACCGGACGCCCGGCCACGGTGACGCCGAACACCACGTCGCGTTCGCCGCTGTAGCGCGCCAGGGTCAGGGCCCAGGCCGCCTGGGCGAAGGTATTGACGGTGAGCTGATGGGCCTGGGCCAACTCGCGCAGCCGCGCGCCTTCACTGACCTCGAGGCGGGTGTAGCAATCACCCACGATCATGCCGTCGCCGGCGTGGTCATGGCGCAGTGGTCGGTCGCTGGGGATTGCCGTGGCGCGCTCGAAACCGGCCAGGTTGGCCTGCCACCATTGGCGCGCCTCGGCCAGGTCCTGGCGTTGCAGCCAACCGATGTAGTCGCGGTAGCGCGGCGGCACCGGCAACGTCGCCTGGCGGCCTTCACCCAGGGCCTGATACAGCTCGAAGAAGTCGTTCATCAGCAGCGAGCGGCACCAGGCATCGATGAGGATGTGATGGTTGCTCATCATGAACCAGTAGCGTGCCTCGTCCACCCGCACCAGGCGCAGGTGGAACGGCGCCTCGCGCAGCAGCTCGAAGCCAGCCTCGCGCTCCTGTTTGTGCAGGGTTTGCAGGCGCAGCTCCTGGGCGGCTTCGTCGAGGCCGCGCCAGTCCTGGTAGTCCACCGCCAACTTGCCTGGCTTGTGGATGATCTGCAGCATCGCCTCGCCGGCGTTCCAGCTGAACGAGGCGCGCAAGGCCTCATGCCGCGCCACCACGGCCTGCCAGGCCAGGGTGAAGCGTTCGGGGTCCAGGGCACTGTTGATCCGGTAGCGGTCCTGCATGTAGTACAGGCCAGTGCCCGGCTCCAGCAAGGTGTGCAACAACAGGCCTTCCTGCATCGGCGTCAGCGGGTAGACATCCTCGATCTCGGCGGCCGGCACCGGCAGCGCGTCGATCTGCTCCTGGGTAAGTTGCGCCAGCGGGAAGTCCGACGGCGTGAAGCTGCCGTTGCCCTCGGCCAGGCAGTGCGCGACCAGGGCCAACAGCTCCTGGCGATAGGCATCGGCCAACTCGGCGATGGTCGACGCTTCGAAGCGCTCGGCGCTGAACGTCCAGCGCAGCTGCAAGGCACCGCCATACACCTGGCCGTCGACGCTGAGCCAGTTCGCCAGCGCAGCATCCAGGTCGTGGGCCTGCCCCGCCGGGGCATCCAGCGGCTGAAACAACGCCGCGGCGTCGAATTGCTGGTCGAACTGGCCGAGGTAGTTGAAGGTGATGCGCGCCTGGGGCAAGGCCGCCATGCGCTCGCGCACAGCCTGGTCGGCCAGGTAGCGCAGCACGCCATAACCCAGGCCCTTGTGCGGTACCTGGCGCAACTGCTCCTTGATGCCCTTGATCGACGCCGCCCGCGCCGCTTCGTCTTCACCTTGGGCGGGGCTCAGGCTCAGCGGATAGGCATTGGTGAACCAACCCACGCTGCGGGTCAGGTCCATATCCTCGAACAGCCCATCGCGGCCATGACCTTCGAGCTGCACCAGCACCTGGTCAGTACCGACCCAACGGCACAGGGTGCGCGCCAGGGCGGTCAGCAGCAGGTCATTGACCTGGGTGTGATAGGCCGCCGGGGCCTGTTGCAGCAACTGTCGGGTCTGCTCGCAATCCAGTTCGATCGCCAGGCTCTGGGCATGGCGCTGCAAATTGCCGCCCTGAGGATGGTCGCAGGGCAGCTCGAGGCGCGCGTCGCCCAATTGGCTTTCCCACCAGCTCAGCTCGTCGCGCAGCGAGTCGCTACCGGCATAGCTGGCCAGGCGCGCCGCCCAGTCGCCCATGGCGTGGGTCTTGGCCGCCAGCGCTTGACCGCGGTACAGCGCCTGCAGGTCTTCCAGCAGCACGCGCCAGGACACACCGTCGACCACCAGGTGATGGATCGCCAGCAACAGGCGTTGCCCGCCCTGGGCGTCGGTCACCAGCAAGGCGCGCAACAGCGGCCCCTGGTCAAGGTCGAGGCTGCGCTGCACATCGGTATACAGTGCCTGGCAGTCCGCGAAATCGCTGACCGTGGCGGTCCATAGCAGGGGCTGGGCGACCAGCTGAGCGTAGTCGCCCTGCCAGCGGCCATTGGCCTGGCTAAACCGTAGGCGCAGGCTGTCGTGGTGCGCCACCAACGCGCCAAGCGCCTGTTCCAGCAGCTCGGCCTGCAACGGCTGGCGTGCCTCCAGCAGCACCGCCTGGTTCCAGTGCTGCGGTTGCGCCACCTCGCTGTCGAAGAACCAGTGCTGGATCGGCGTCAGGCCGGTGCGTCCCTGGCGTGCTCCTTGTTCTATGTCGCTGGGCGCCGCGCTGCGGGTCACCACCGCCGCCAGGGTCTGGATGGTCTGGTGCTGGAACAGGTCGCGCGGGGTGAATTGCAGGCCCAGCTGGCGGGCACGGCTGACCACCTGGATCGACAGGATCGAGTCGCCGCCCAGTTCGAAGAAGTTGTCCTGCACGCCGATGCGCGAAACGTTGAGTACCTCGTGCCAGACCTGCGCCAGCTGGCTTTCCAGCTCGTTGGCCGGGGCCTGGTAGTGCTGACGCGCCTGTTCCAGGTCTGGGGCCGGCAACGCCCGGCGGTCGAGCTTGCCATTGCCCATCAGCGGCAGGCGCTCGAGCAGTACCAGGTGGGCCGGCACCATGTAGTCCGGCAGTTGCAGGCGGGCATCGGCCTTGACCGCTTCGCGCAGCAGGGCCTGGGCCTCGCTGTCGCCAGTCGCCTGCCGGCACACCAGATAACCTACCAGTTGCTTGCCGCCTGGCAGGTCGAGGGCCAGGACCACGGCTTCGTCGACATCCGCGTGCGCTTGCAGGCTGCTCTCGATTTCACCGAGCTCGATACGGTAGCCACGGATCTTCACCTGCTGGTCGGCGCGGCCGATGTACTCCACCAGCCCGTCGGCGCGCAGCCGCACCAGGTCGCCGGTGCGGTACAGGCGCCCACCGTCAGGGCTGAACGGGTCGGCGACGAAGCGCTCGGCGCTGAGCCCCGGGCGGTCATGGTAGCCCTGGGCCAGGCCGGCGCCACCGATGTACAACTCACCGATACCGCCCTGCGCCAGCAAGGCCAGGTCCTCGTCGAGGATATAGGCGCTACGGGCACCGATCACCCGGCCAATCGGCACGCTGCCGGCGTCGATGGGTAGCGTTTCAGGCGCCAGGCAAGCCAACGGCATGACCACCGTTTCGGTCGGGCCATAGGCATTGAAGAACTGCTGCGGCGTGAACGCCTGGCGAATGCGCTGCAGGTGTTCGCCGGTCAAGGCTTCGCCGCCGGTGATCACCAGCCGCACGGGCAGTTGTTCGCCTTGCATGGCCAGGTGTTGGGCCAGCTGGCTGCCGTAGCTTGGGGTGAATCCGAGAATGCTGACCTGCTGGGAGCGCACCAGTTGGCATATTTCCTCGGCGTCCCATTGACCCTGGGCGCGCAGCACCACACGGGCGCCACACAGCAAGGGGGTCAGCAGCCGCTCGCTGGCGGCGTCGAAATTGATCGAATAGAAGTGCAGTTCGCAGTCGTCGCTGCGCATGCCAAATTCGGCGATCACCGCCTGGCAGTGCATGGCGATCTCGCCATGGCTGACCACCACGCCCTTGGGCTTGCCGGTGGAACCGGAGGTGTAGATCAGGTAGGCCTGATGCTGCGCCAGGTTGAGGTTGTCCAGCGGCGCGTCGCTGTAGGCCGACAGGCTAGCGGCATCGTCCTCCAGGCACCAGCTGGCCACGCCCTCGGGCAATGGCGCCAGGCGCTCGAGCAGTTCACGCTGGCCGAGCAACAGGCCCAGGCGGCTGTCCTCGATCATGTAGCGCAGGCGGTCGAGTGGGTATTCCGGGTCCAACGGCACATAGGCGCCACCGGCCTTGAGGATCGCCAGCAGGCCGACCACCATTTCCAGCGAGCGCTCCAGCGCCAGGCCGACGCGCACCTGCGGACCGACCCCGCGCTCGCGCAGGGCGCGGGCCAGGCGGTTGGCCTGCTGGTCCAGCTCGGCGTAGCTCAGGTGCTGGCCGGCGAAGGTCAATGCCAGGGCTGCGGGAGTGCGTTCGGCCTGGGCGGCGAACAGGCCGTGCAGGGTCTGGTCGAGGGTGAAATCCTGGGCGCCCTGGAGCTGGCCGATCAGGCGCTGCTGCTCGGCCGCGCCGAGCATCGGCAGTTCGCACAGGCGCTGGGCCGGGTTGTCGAGCAAGGCCACCAGCAGCTGCTGCCAGTGCTCGGCCATGCGCGCGATACGCGGCTCGTCGAACAGGTCGCGGCTGTAGGTGAAGCAGCAGCCCAGGCGGCCGTCGAGGTCGGTGACCTCCAGGTACAGGTCGAACTTGGTGGCGCTGGCGTCGTTGACCAGGTAGTCGACCTGCATGCCGGCCAGCTCGCGGCTTTGCTGGAACGCCCAGCGCTGTACGTTGCACATCACCTGGAACAGCGGGTTATAGGCACTCGAGCGCGGCGGCTGCAAGGCTTCGACCAATTGATCGAACGGCAGGTCCTGGTGCGACTGGCCTTCGATGATGGCCTGGCGCACCTGCTCGAGCAGCGCTTGGCCGCTCATCTGCCCGTCCAGCTCGCAGCGCAGCACCTGAGTGTTGAGGAAGGCGCCGATCAGCCCCTCGCTCTCCGGGCGGATGCGATTGGCCACTGGCGCGCCGATGCGCAGGTCGCGCTGACCGCTATAGCGGTGCAGCAGCGCGGCCAGGGTGGCGGTCATGGTCATGAACAGGGTCAGGCCCTGCTGGCTGTTGAAGGCATGCACGCGCTGGACCAGCGCCGGGTCCAGATCGAAGCGGTACAGCGCGCCACGGTGGCTCTGCACCGCCGGGCGCGGCCGGTCGGCCGGCAGTGCCAGCACCGGGTGCTCAGCGCCCAGGCGCGCCTGCCAGTAGGCCAGTTGCCGGGCGCCCTCGCCGCCTTCGAGCCACTGGCGCTGCCACACGCTGTAGTCCAGGTACTGCACCGCCAGCGGCGCCAACGGCGACTCGCGCTCATCGACGAAAGCCTCGTACAGCTCGCCCAGTTCGCGGGCGAAGATATCCATGGCCCAGCCTTCGGTGACGATATGGTGCAGGGTCAGCACGAAGTAGTGCTCGCGCTCGCCGGCCTTGACCAGGCAGGCACGCAGCAGCGGCCCGCGCTCCAGGTCGAACGGCTGGTGCGCCTGGTCGTCGGCCAGCTGCTGCAGGCGCTGCTCGCGCGCCTCGGCGTCGATGCCGCTGAAGTCGTGCCATGCCAGTTGCAGGTTGCTGTCGTCGGCCACGCACTGGTAGGGCTTGCCGTCGATGCTGGGGAAGGTGGTGCGCAGGGTTTCGTGGCGCACGATCAGCGCTTGCAGGGCGCGCTCGAAGGCGTCCACGTGCAGCGCGCCGCGCAGGCGGGCCATGCCACCGACGTTGTAGGCCGGGCTGTCCGGCTCCATCTGCCAGAGGAACCACATGCGCTGCTGCGAGTAGGACAGCGGAACCGCCTGGCGGCGGTCGACCCGGGCGATGGCGCCTTGCTGGTTACGCGCGCCACTGTCCTGCAGGCGGGCGATCTCGGCACAGAACGCGCCCAGTTCGCTGGCCTCGAACAAGGCCTTGAGCGGCAGCTCGACATCCAGCGCCTGGCGGGTACGCGAGACGATCTGGGTGGCCAGCAACGAGTGACCGCCCAGGGCGAAGAAATCATCCTGCAGGCCAATGCGCGGCAGGTTCAGCACCTCGCGCCAGATCGCCGCGACCTGCTGTTGCAGCGCCGACTGCGGCTCGACATGTTCGCGCTGCTGCCATACCGGGGCCGGCAGCGCCTTGCGCTCGACCTTGCCGCTTGGCCCCAGGGGCATCTGTGCCAGGTGGATCAGTTGCGCTGGCACCATGTAGGCCGGCAGGTGCTCGGCCAGGGTGGCGAGCAAGGCGGCGGTCTGTTCGACTCCGCTGTAGTAGCCCACCAACTGTGCAGCCACGGCATCCTTGTGGATCAGCACCAACGCCTGCTCGACGCCTGCCTGGGACAGCAGCACGGCTTGGACCTCTTCAGGCTCGACACGGAAGCCACGCACCTTCACCTGCTGGTCAAGGCGCCCGAGGTAATCCAGCGCGGCGCTGCCCACCTGCCAGCGGGCTCGGTCGCCGCTGCGGTACAGCCGTGCGCCATCACCGTCGGGCTGGGGCACGAAACGTTCGGCGGTCAGGCCGGCACGGCCAAGGTAACCACGGGCCAGGCCCGCGCCGCCCAGGCACAGCTCGCCCGGCACACCCGGCGCGGTCAGTTCGAATTCATCGTCCAGCACCCGGCACAGCACATTGCCCAACGGCCGGCCGATCGGCGAGCGCTCGCCGTCGCTGGCCTGGCAGTGCCAGTGGGTGACGTTGATCGCGGTCTCGGTCGGCCCATAGCGGTTGTGCAGTTGCACTTGGGGCAGCAGTTGCAGCACACGGTCGCGCAGCGCCGCGGACAACGCCTCGCCGCCGGAGAACAAGCGGCGCAGGCTGCTGCAACCGGCGGCCAGCGGTTCCTGTACGAACACCTGGAGCAACGGCGGCACGAAGTGCAGCGTGGTCACCCCATGCTGCTGGACCAACTGCGCGATACGCTGCGGATCGCGGTGCTCGCCAGGGCCGGCCAGCACCAGCTTGCAGCCGCTGAGCAGTGGCCAGAAGCACTCCCACACCGACACGTCGAAGCTGATCGGCGCCTTCTGCATCAGCACGTCGCTGGCGTCCAGCGCGTAGGCCTGCTGCATCCAGTGCAGGCGCTCGACCAGGGCGGCATGGGTGTTGCCCACGCCCTTGGGCTGGCCGGTGGAACCGGAGGTGTAGATCACATAGGCCAGGTTGTCGCCATGCAAGCGCAGGCCCGGAGCCTGGCTCGGCCAGCTGTCCAGGTGCAACTGGTCGAGGGCGATGGCGCTGACGCCGTCGACCTGGGGCAGCGTGTCGAGCAGGTCGCTGTGGCTGAGCAGCAGGCCGGCCTTGCAGTCGGCGAGCATGTAGGCCAGGCGCTCGGCCGGGTAGTCGGTGTCGAGCGGCACGTAGGCGCCGCCGGCCTTGAGGATCGCCAGCAAACCGACCAGCAGCTGTGGCGAGCGCTCCAGGGCGATGGCCACGCAGGTATCGGGGCCGACGCCCTTGTCGCGCAGGTAGTGCGCCAGGCGGTTGGCCTGCTGGTGCAGCTCGGCATAGTCGAGCTGGCCGCCGTCCCAGACCAACGCGGTGCGCTCGGGGGTCTGCCGGGCCTGCTCGTTGAGCTGCTCGACGACCAGCCCGGGCGCGCTGGCCATCGGGGCTTGGCCCCAACTCAGCAGTTGCGCACGGCTCTGCTCATCCAGCAGTTGCACTTCGCCAAGGGCGAGGTCCGGCACGGCGCAGACTTGCTCCAGCAACGCCAGCAGATGGCCGGCCAGGCGCTGGACGGTGGCGGGTTCGAATAACCCGACGGCGTAGTCGAAAGCCAGCGTCAGGCGGCCCTGGTGGTCTTCCTCGCTGTGCAGTTGCAGGTCGATCTTGGCTTCGCGACTGTGCCACGGCAGTTCCTCGGCCAGCAGGCCGGGCAGCCGACGCAGGGCCGACAGGTCGCGTTGCTGGTGGTTGAACATGACCTGGAACAGCCCTTGCTCGCGGGCCTGCGGCAGCGCTTCGAGCAACTGCTCGAACGGCAGGTCCTGATGCGCCTGGGCCTCCAGGGTCGCCTGGCGCACCTGGCCCAGCAGTTGGGCAAATGGCAGGCGGCCATCGAGCTCGGCGCGCAGCACCTGAGTGTTGATGAAGAAACCGACCATGCCTTGGGTTTCCTGGCGCGGGCGGTTGGCGTTGGGCACGCCGACGCGGATATCGCCCTGGCCGCTGTAGCGGTGCAGCAGCGCTTGCCAGCCGGCAAGCAGGACCATGAACAGGCTGGCCTGCTGGTCACGGGCCAGGTCCTTGAGGGCAGCGCCAAGCTTGGTCGGCACCTTGACGCTCAGACGCGCGGCACGCCGATCGCGCAGGCTGGCCCGCGGCTGGTCGGTGCACAGGTCGAGCACCGCCAGCTCGCCGTCGAGCTTGGCTTGCCAGTACGCCAGTTGGCGGGCGCTTTCGCCGTCGGCCAGCCACTGGCGCTGCCAGTTGCCGTAGTCGGCGTAGCCCAGAGGCAGTTCGGCCAGGCTCACCGGCTGGCCTTGGGCGGCGTACAGGCGGGCGAACTCGTCGAGCAGGATATTCAGCGACCAGCCGTCGGCAACGATATGGTGCAGGGTTACCCACAACTGGTGCTGCTCGTCGTCGAGGCGCGCCAGGGTCACCCGCAGCAGCGGCCCTTGGCGCAGGTCGAAGGGCTGTTGCGCTTCCTGCTCGCGGCGCGCCGCCACTTCGTCGGCCTCGAGGCCCTCCAGGTCCAGGCGCTGCACGCTGAGCGGCAGGCTCGGCAGGATGCGTTGCAGGGCCTGGCCATCGACCTCGTCGAAGACTGTGCGCAGGGATTCGTGGCGCGCCACCAAGGCCTGGAAGCTAGCCTGCAGGGCGTCCTCATCGAGCTCACCACGCAGGTGCAGGCCAGCCGGAATGTTGTAGGCGGCCGATTGCGGCTCAAGCTGCCACAGCAACCACAACCGATTCTGCGCCAGCGACTGGGCCAACGCCTGGTCACGGCCCTGGCGGTCGATGCGCCCGACGACGCTGTTGCCACCCGCGAGAATGGCCGCCACCGCGGCGCTGTAGTCGGCCAGGGTCGGCGCTTCGAACAGGGTTCGCAAACTCAGCTGGATACCGAGCTCATCACTCAACCGCGCGCTCACCTGGGTGGCGACGATGGAGTTGCCACCCAACAGCAGGAAATGATCATCCGCCGCGACCGCTTCCACGCCCAGCAGCTCACGCCAGATAGCGGCGATACGCGCTTGCAAGTCGTCGCCGGTGGTATTGGCGTTCGCTTGCGCCGGCGCAGACGGGAAACGCGCGTAGCAATCGAGGCTGCCGTCGTCCATGCGCAGGCGGCATGCCGAACGTTGCAGCTTGCCGCTGGAAGTCTTGGGCAAGGCTCCCGGATTGAGCAGCAGCACCACTGCCGGCGCCTGACGACAGGCATCGGCGATTACCCGGCGCAGCGTGTTGATCAACTCATCGGGTTGACGGGCTTTCTGCACGTTGCGGCTGACCTCCACCGCCACGCCGATGCCCTCCTCGCCCTGGTCGTCGACGGCGAACACCGCCACCCGCCCCTTGCGCAGGTCGCCGACCTCGCGCTCCAGGGTCTTTTCCAGGTCTTGTGGGTAGAGGTTCTGGCCGCGGACGATCAGCATGTCCTTGAGCCGGCCGGTGACGAACACTTCGCCGTCACGCATGAAGCCCAGGTCGCCGGTGCGCAGCCAGGTCTGGCCATCGCGCTCGACGAAGGTGCGGGCGCTAGCCTCGGGGTTGCGCCAGTAGCCCAGGGCGATGCTCGGGCCGGCCGCCCAGATTTCACCAACCTGGTTATCGCCCAGCGCCTCCAGGCGCTGCGGCTCGACAATGCGCACCGCGTGGCCCGGCTGCGGATAACCGCAACTCATCAGCACGCTGCCCTGGCCCGCTTCGGCGCGGTTGGCGGCGAATGCCTCGGCGTCCAGCTCCAGGGCGCCGATGCCTTGGCCACGGCGGCTGCCGCTGACGAACAGGGTGGCCTCGGCCAGGCCGTAGCTGGCGAAGAAGCTGCTGGGCTCGAAGCCACAGGCGGCGAACTTCGCGGCAAAGGTCTCGAGGCTGTCCTGGCGAATCGGCTCGGAGCCGGAATAGGCCACGCGCCAACGGCTCAGGTCGAGTCCGGCCAGGGCCGATTCGCTGACCCGCTCGCTGCACAGGCGGTAGGCGAAGTCAGGGCCACCGCTGATGGTGCCGCCATATTCGCTGATAGCCTGCAACCAGCGCAGTGGCCGGGCAAGGAAGTAGCCCGGCGACATCAGCACGCATGGCACGCCGCTGAAGATCGGCTGCAACAGGCCGCCGATCAGGCCCATGTCGTGGTACAGCGGCAGCCAGCTGACGATCACGTCATCGGGGTTGAGGTCGATGCCGAAACCGTGGCGGATCAGTTGCTCGTTGGCCACCAGGTTGCCGTGGCTGACCTGCACGCCCTTGGGCAACGCGGTGGAGCCAGAGGTGTATTGCAGGAAGGCGATGTCATGCCCCGCCAGCGACGGCTCGCGCCATTGCGCGGCGAGCTGCGGGTCCAGGCGGTCCACCGCCAGCAGGGTCGGGCCGTTATCCGCGGCCAGGGCATCAAGGCCCTGCAAACTGTCACACAACGCCTCTACGGTCAGCAGCAGGCGCGGCTCGGCGTCGGCGATGATCGACAGCAGGCGCTCCTGGTGGTGCTGGCGCGAGGATTCCGGCGGGTAGGCCGGCACGGCGATCACCCCGGCGTACAGGCAGCCGAAGAACGCCGCGACATAGTCCGGCCCGCTGGGGAACAGCAGCACGGCGCGCTCGCCAAAGCCGGCACGGGCCTGCAAGGCCGCGGCAATGGCGCGAGCGCGCTGGTCGAGGTCCCGGTAGCTGAGCACTGCCTGTTCACCGGGCGCGTCGGCGAGAAAGCGCAAGGCAATCCGCTCCGGGGTCTGGGCGGCGCGTTGCGCCAGGGCCTGGACCAGCGAGTGCGGGAGTTCGAAGGCGTCCGTCATGGAATGTTCCTGCCAGTGTCTGGGTGAGTCGTGCCTGGCTGGCCCCGCGCATGACAGGCGGGCAGCGCTCGGCAGCCGGATGTACACAGGGGAACGGATAAACCAGGGCAGAAATTAGCCCCGGGACAGGCCGACGCAAGCGGCAAGGTTGACGTGCTTCACAGTGTCAACGCTTAGAACTGAAATCAATCGAAACTCATTAACTTTCGTATTTGACAATCATTATCATTACGAATAGCTTGTCGCACGTCGTAGGAAGCATCCCTTCGGGCTGTGCTCCCTTTCCCCTCCGAGACAAGGTGATTTCCATGGCGGAACAACTATCCACAAGTAAGTGCGATTCACCGTTACTCCAGGCGTTCGTCGACAACCGCAATATCCTGGTCAAGATCGCGGCACGCATCACCGGCTGCCGCTCACGCGCCGAGGATGTGGTGCAGGACGCGTTCTTCCGGCTCAGTGCCGCCCCGCAGATCACGTCATCGTTCAAGGCCCAGCTCAGCTACCTGTTCCAGATCGTGCGCAACCTGGCCATCGATCACTACCGCAAGCAGGCCATGGAGCTGAAGTACTCCGGCAGTGAAGAGGAGGGCCTGAACGTGGTCATCCAGAACGCCTCGCCCGAAGCCACCCACATCAACCTCGCCACCCTCGAACACATTGCCGCCTCGCTCAACGAACTGCCCGCGCGCACCCGCTATGCCTTCGAGATGTACCGGCTGCACGGCGTGCCGCAAAAGGACATCGCCAAGGAGCTCGGGGTCTCGCCGACGCTGGTCAATTTCATGATTCGCGATGCGCTGATCCACTGCCGCAAAAGCAGCCGCCTGGGCTGACTGCACAGTTCGCCGCCAAGCCGGCTCCTACACAGTTCCCACCACGACCCCGTAGGAGCCAGCCTTGCTGGCACAGCAGGCAACGCCGAGTCCTACAGGGCAGCGCGTCTCACGCCAAGGTACAGCGATCGAAGAACCGCTCACGCCCCAGGATCATCAGCGCCGCACGCTTGTGCGGGAAATCGAATTCCTTCTCGCAGTGGAAGCACTGGTCGTGCATGTAGCCGATCATCTTGCCGTTGTCGGCGCGCGGTTCGGCCACCACCCGCTGGGTGCGCGGGTCGTCGAGGAACAGGTAGTGGACCAGCGCCGACAGCCAGCTAGCCACCTTGTGCGGCCCGCGGTGTGCCTCTTCCCCCACCAGCATATGGACGCCACGGTCGTAGTCGTCGGCCGGGTAGAACGGCGCGATACGGTCTTCCTTGGCCCAGTAGGCCTCGAAATAGGCAAAGGGCTCATCGTCGAAGCAGCCGACCAGGGTCAGGGTATGCGGGTCCTGCTCGAGCTTGCCGAGGTATTCGCGGTGCTGCGCCAGCGTGCCGCCCTCCTGCCAGAACTGCGCAACCCGCGGGTTGTTCTGCCAACGATTGAAACGCTCCAGATCCTGTTCGATCTCCAGGGTGCGCAACGACACCCAGGCCCCCAGGCGTGCGTCGAACCGCCGGTACACCTCGCCGCGCGGCTTGGGCGCACGGCGTGGGTGACGCTTGCCTTGGCTGATCTGCATCTGCTGCGGGTAGACATCGGCCCGCGACTCACCCAGCCACGGCTGAGGCAATTGCCAGAACAACGCGCGCTCGCACAGGTACTGCCCCGGCGCCTCACCCGGCACCAACAAGCCGCTGGCCAGGGCCTGCGACTGCACATCAGACAAGTGCCAGACCAGGCGCTGACATCCTGGATCACGGGACAGCAACCAGTAACAGGCCGCCCACAACGCCTGTTCAGGGCGCTCAGGGCAAAGCTGCTCGAGGTGCACATGCAGCGCCTCTTCCGGCGCCAGGCGCACGCCGATCAACGGCCGCCCTTCCAGGGCGAGACTCAGGCGGCAATCGCCCTCGTCGGCATGCAGGGTGCGCCACCGGGGTGCGCAAAGGGGGGGCGTAGCGGCATCGAACGGCATGATCATGGCTCACGGTAAGTGAAAGAAGGCTCACTCCTGTGAACGTGACCCGCCCCAGGCAATTTAGTCGCGCGGGGCTGCGACAGTGATCTTGTAGGGCTGGAAGATACGCAGCAGCTCGCCGTTCTCGCGCAGGCCCCGCAGCAGCCCGGCGAACGCCTCGGGGCTGATCGGTGCGTCGGGGCGCAGCAACGCGTAGTGATGGTAGACCTGGTCGACCCGCTCCGAAGCCATCAATGCGCTGCCGGGATTGCGCTTGAGAAAGTCGATCAGGTACGAACGGGTTACCAGGGCGACATCGGCACGCCCGCGCTCGACCATGTTCAGGTTGCTGTCGTGGGAGTAGGTCAGGGTCGCCCGGTAGCGCTTCTTCAAGTAGCCCGGATCCGGGTTGAAATCGGCAAAGGCATAGTGATAGCCGTTGAACAGCGCCAGACGCTTGCCGTCGAGGTCATCGAAATAACGCTGGTCACGCTCGGCCTGCTGGCGGCTGACGAAGATCTCGGCATCCTCAAGGCCCATGTCCACGGCCTTGTGCGCGATGCCCTGCCACCCCCACTGTGGGTTCTCGAAGATCGCCATGTCGGTGCGGCCCTGCTGGAAATCACCGAAGCGCCTGGGGATCGAGGTTGGCACCAGGACGAAACGGTACTGCCCCTGCATCCGGTTCAGCGCCTCCACCAACTGCGGCAACAGGCCAGTATCGGCCCCCTGCTCCGGGCGCACCGTGTAAGGCGGGAAGTGCGCCGCGCCGACCTTCACCTCACGGGCCTCGTCGGCCCGCGCCGCAGCTGTCAGCAACAAGGTGGCGAACAGCAGCAAGATGGACGACAGCTTGAGGCTGGGCAAAGGGATCAAGTCAGGACACTCATCACGGGTTGGGACCTTAATGCGCCTAAGCTAGGCGTTTTCCCTGACCGGCACAACCGCTGGATATGCCAAAGTGCCAGGGGATGCCGTGCGCGCCGACTTTGGCTACGCTCTACTGGCCCGCGCGCCGGCGCCCCGTTTTCGGACAAACCCTGGGGCCTTGCAGTTGGTCTTTTGTGCATTGATAGGGAGCCTGGCATGGGCCATTGGTTGGTGATCGACCTGGAAGCCACCACCGACGAAGGTGGCTGGCCGGTCACGGATATGGAAGTCATCGAGATCGGCGCGAGCCTGGTCACCCGCGACGGCCGCGAGGTCGAGCATTTCCAGCGTTTCGTGCGGCCCAGGCGGCGACCGCAACTGACCCCGTTCTGTCGCGAGCTGACCCACATTCGCCAGGCCGACGTCGACGGCGCCGCGCCGTTCGCCGAGGTCTGGCGGCAGTTCGAGCGCTGGCTGGAGCATCACCAGGGACAGTTGCAGGCCTGGGTCAGTTGGGGCGACTACGACCGCAAGCAGTTGCTGCAAGAATGGCAGTTGCACCAGGTGCAAAGCCTGCTGGCGCAGTTGCCGCACATCAACCTCAAACAGCGCTTCGCCAAGGCCCGCCAGTTGCAACGACCGGCGGGGTTGAATGGCGCCCTGCAACTGGCCGGGCTGCAGTTTTCCGGGCGCCAGCATCGGGCCCTGGAGGATGCGCGCAACACCGCCCGCCTGCTGCCCTTGAGCCTACCGGCGGGGGATGCCTGAAACAGATGACGCCGCAGCGGGCCTTGGGCATACTGGCCAGCCCATTTTTCAGCCCTTTTCAGGAGCCGCCCCATGTTCAAGGTCAATGAGTACTTCGATGGCACCGTCAAGTCGATCGCCTTCGAAGGCCATGAAGGTCCGGCTACCGTCGGCGTCATGGCACCGGGTGAGTACGAGTTCGGCACCGCCAAGCGTGAGATCATGCACGTGGTCTCCGGTGCCCTGACGGTCAAGCTGCCGGGCAGCGACAACTGGGAGAAATTCGCCGCCGGCAGCCAGTTCAACGTGCCGGCCGACAGCAAGTTCCAGCTCAAGGTCGCCGTCGATACCGCCTACCTGTGCGAGTACCGCGACTAAGCGCCAGCCTCTGGCGCGGAGCAAGCCCGCTTCCACGTGGGCTTGCTCCGCGACTTCAATTGCGCAAGAACCCCGCCACCGTCTCCGCCGCCGTCTGCAGATGCTGCTCATGGCTGAACCCGGAAACCTTCAACGGCTTCAAGTCATGATCCGCCGCCGCCAGCCAGTGCAACTCGATCGCCGGCGCTAGTTCATACCCCGCCACCGCCTCACGATTGCCCAGGGCATCGCGCTCGCCCTGCACGATCAGCGTGCGCGTGCGCAGCCCCGCCAGGTGCTCTACCCGGGGTTTTTCCGGCTTGCCCACCGCGTAGAACGGATAGCCCAGGCACACCAGCGCATCCGCGCCAAGCGCGTCGGCCAGCAAACTGGCCATGCGCCCGCCCATGGACTTGCCGCCAACGGCCAATTTACCTGCGACCAAAGGTCGCACCTGTTCGTATACAGTCCGCCAGGTTTCCAGCAACACCTTCTGCGGATTGGGCGGCCGTTTACCGCCGCTGACACGCCGCTCGGCCATGTACGGAAACTCGAAGCGCACCACCCCTACCCCTTGCCCCGCCAGCCTTTGCGCCATGTCCTCCATGAAGCCACTGTCCATTGGCGCACCGGCGCCATGGGCCAGGATCAGGCAAGCGCAAACGCCGCGATCCCCCGGGATTTTCGGCGGATCGCAGCGCAAGCCTGGGACATTTGCGATCTTCGCCCATTGATCCCCGTCAATACCGGCACTTTGCCCATTAATCATGCTTGCCTCGCTGTTTAGCCTGCCTATAACCGTGGATGGGAACCCATACATGAACACAACCAGCAGTACCGCCTACAACTATCAGGTGGTCCGCCAATTCGCCATCATGACGGTGGTGTGGGGCATCGTCGGGATGGGGCTCGGCGTCTTCATTGCCGCCCAGCTCGCCTGGCCCGCCTTCAACCTTGACCTGCCGTGGACCAGCTTCGGCCGCCTGCGACCCTTGCACACCAACGCGGTGATCTTCGCCTTCGGCGGCTGTGCCCTGTTCGCCACCTCCTATTATTCGGTGCAACGCACCTGCCAGACCACCCTGTTCGCGCCACGCCTGGCCGCGTTCACCTTCTGGGGCTGGCAACTGGTGATCCTGCTGGCGGCGATCAGCCTGCCACTGGGCTACACCAGCACCAAGGAATACGCCGAACTGGAATGGCCGATCGACATCCTGATCACCATCGTCTGGGTCGCCTATGCCGTGGTGTTCTTCGGCACGCTGATGAAGCGCAACACCAAGCACATCTACGTGGGCAACTGGTTCTTCGGCGCCTTCATCCTGACCGTGGCGATCCTGCATATCGTCAACAACCTGGAAGTGCCGGTCAGCCTGACCAAGTCCTACTCGCTGTACGCGGGCGCCACCGATGCCATGGTGCAGTGGTGGTACGGCCATAACGCCGTGGGCTTCTTCCTCACCGCCGGTTTCCTGGGGATGATGTACTACTACGTGCCCAAGCAGGCTGAACGCCCGGTGTATTCGTATCGCCTGTCGATCGTCCACTTCTGGGCGCTGATCACCCTGTACATCTGGGCCGGCCCCCACCACCTGCACTACACCGCCCTGCCCGACTGGGCGCAGTCGCTGGGCATGATCATGTCGCTGATCCTCCTGGCACCAAGCTGGGGCGGCATGATCAACGGCATGATGACCCTCTCGGGCGCCTGGCATAAGCTGCGCAGCGACCCGATCCTGCGCTTCCTGGTCGTCTCCCTGGCGTTCTACGGCATGTCCACCTTCGAAGGCCCGATGATGGCCATCAAGACGGTCAACGCCCTGTCCCACTACACCGACTGGACCATCGGCCACGTCCACGCCGGCGCGCTCGGTTGGGTGGCGATGATCTCCATCGGCGCGCTGTACCACACCATTCCGAAAGTGTTCGGCAAGGAGCGCATGTACAGCCTCGGCCTGATCAACGCGCACTTCTGGTTGGCCACCATCGGCACCGTGCTGTACATCGCCTCGATGTGGGTCAACGGCATCGCCCAGGGCCTGATGTGGCGCGCGGTCAACAGCGACGGCACGCTGACCTACTCGTTCGTCGAAACCCTGGTGGCCAGCCACCCAGGCTTCGTCGTGCGCTTCGTCGGCGGCGTGATCTTCCTCAGCGGCATGTTCCTGATGGCCTGGAACACCTGGCGCACCGTGCGTGCCCCGGCTGCCGAGCAAGCCACCGCCAACGCCCAGCTGGCTTGAGGAGTAGAGCCTGATGAAACACGAAGTCGTTGAGAAAAACATAGGCCTGATGGCCCTGCTGATGGTGTTCGCCGTCAGCATCGGCGGCCTTACGCAAATCGTCCCGCTGTTCTTCCAGGACGTCACCAACAAGCCGGTCGAAGGCATGAAGCCCTACACCGCCCTGCAACTGGAAGGCCGCGACATCTACATCCGCGAAGGCTGCGTGGGCTGCCACTCGCAGATGGTCCGGCCGTTCCGCGCCGAGACCGAGCGCTACGGCCACTACTCGGTGGCCGGCGAGAGCGTGTGGGACCACCCGTTCCTGTGGGGCTCCAAGCGCACCGGGCCGGACCTGGCCCGCGTCGGCGGCCGCTACTCGGACGACTGGCACCGCGCGCACCTGTACAACCCGCGCAACGTGGTGCCGGAGTCGAAGATGCCGTCTTACCCGTGGCTGGTGTCCTCGCAGGTCGATAACAGCCACACCGACGTCAAGATGCGCGTTCTGCGCAGCCTGGGCGTGCCGTACACCGACGACGACATCGCCGGCGCCAAGGACGCGGTCAAGGGCAAGACCGAGATGGACGCGCTGGTCGCCTACCTGCAGGTGCTCGGCACCGCGATCAAGAACAAGAGGTGAGTGCGATGGACCTAGACATCGGCATGATCCGCGGCCTGGGCACCCTGGTGGTGATGATTGCCTTCATCGGCTTGTCACTGTGGGTGTTCAACCGCCGCCGCGACCGAGATTTCGCCGAAGCGCGCCTACTGCCCTTCGTCGACGACCGCCTGCCCCCTGCCGGGCAGGAACCTGCCATGAGGAGTAACGGGCAATGACCACCTTCTGGAGTACGTATATCAGCGTACTGACCATCGGCAGCCTGATCGGCCTGACCTGGCTGCTGCTCAGCACCCGCAAGGGCCAGAGCAGCGACACCACCGACCAGACCATGGGCCACAGCTTCGACGGCATCGAGGAGTACGACAACCCGCTGCCCAAATGGTGGTTCTGGCTGTTCGTCGGCACCCTGGTGTTCTCGGTCGGCTACCTGATCCTCTACCCGGGCCTGGGCAACTGGAAAGGCATCCTGCCCGGCTACGAGAACGGCTGGACCCAGGTGGACGAATGGCAGAAAGAGATGGACAAGGCCGACGCCAAGTTCGGACCGATCTTCGCCAAGTACGCCGCCATGCCAGTGGAGGAAGTGGCCAAGGACCCGCAAGCGCTGAAAATGGGCAGCCGGCTGTTCGCCTCCAACTGCTCGGTGTGCCACGGCTCCGACGCCAAGGGTTCCTACGGCTTCCCCAACCTGACCGACAGCGACTGGCGCTGGGGCGGTGACGCCCAGACCATCAAGGCCACCATCATGAACGGCCGCCACGGGGTCATGCCGGGCTGGTCCACGGTGATCGGCGAACAGGGCGTGGCCGATGTGGCGGCCTTCGTGCTGACCAACCTCGACGGCCGCCAGCTGCCGGCGGACGCCAAGGCCGACCCGGCCAAGGGCAAGGAGATCTTCGCCAGCAACTGCGTGGCCTGCCACGGTCCTGAAGGCAAGGGCACCCCGGCCATGGGCGCGCCCAACCTGACCCACCCGCAGGCGTTCATCTACGGCTCGAGCTTCGCCCAACTGCAGCAGACCATCCGTTACGGCCGTCAGGGCCAGATGCCGGCCCAGGCCGACATCCAGGGCAATGACAAGGTCCACCTGCTGGCGGCCTATGTGTATAGCCTGTCGCAGGATCAAGCCGCGGAAACCGTAACCGCCAAGTAACACCCGCTTCGCCGGCAAGCCGGCTCCTATGGGCCCAGCGCCCTTCAGG
>NZ_SOZA01000016.1 GCF_004519305.1 Pseudomonas sp. RIT623
GCGGCGCAAAAATACTGTGCGCTCCTACAGAGGGGCGCGTCGTGACTTTCAGCCCCGCGTCCACACCGGGCTTTTTGCTCGTCGGCTATCTCACCGCCCACCCGCCAAGGGTGCGACAATTATTACCGTTCGTTGACGTGACTTCCCCACACCCACCCTGCGTCAAGACTTAGGTTCGGGGCAATCCTGGCCCCCGAACAGCGCGATGCCAGCGTACCGTGCTGCGCATTTCTGGACTTTCAACCGTCCTATTACTTGAGGTAAGAAGCAAGATGGCCAAGGCCGCCGATGTCGTTGTGCAATGCCTGGAAAACGAAGGTGTCGAATATGTATTCGGCATCCCCGGCGAGGAAAACCTCGACCTGCTCGAGTCCCTGCGCAAATCGAAGATCAAGCTGGTACTGACCCGCCACGAGCAGTCCGCGGGCTTCATGGCAGCCACCTATGGTCGCCTGACCGGCAAGACCGGCGTCAGTCTGTCGACCCTCGGCCCCGGCGCGACCAACCTGGTGACCGCCAGCGCCTATGCCTACTTGGGCGGCATGCCGATGATGATGATTACCGGCCAGAAGCCGATCAAGAAGTCCAAGCAAGGCCGCTTCCAGATCATCGATGTGTGCGGCATGATGGACCCCATCACCAAGTACACCCACCAGTTCGCTTCGGCCGACAACATCCCGGCACGCATGCGTGAAGCCTTCCGTCTGGCCGAAGAAGAGAAGCCGGGTGCCGTGCACTTGGAACTGCCGGAAGACATCGCTGCCGAGCAGACCGACGCCCTGCCGATCCCGCGCAGCCTGCACCGTCGCCCGCTGGCCGAGCACGTAGCCATCGAAGCAGCCGTCGAGAAGTTGAAGAACGCCCGTAACCCGATCTTGGTGATCGGTGCCGGTGCCAACCGCAAGATGACCGCCAAGGTCCTCAAGCAACTGATCGACAAGACCGGCATCCCGTTCATCACCACCCAGATGGGTAAAGGCGTGGTCGATGAGCGTCACCCGCGCTTCCTGGGCAACGCCGCGCTGTCCTCGGGTGACTTCGTCCACCGCGCTGTTGAAGCCGCAGACCTGATCGTAAACATCGGTCACGACGTCATCGAGAAGCCACCATTCTTCATGGTTCGTGGCGGCACCGAAGTGATCCATGTGAGCTTCCGCTCGGCTGAGGTAGATGCCGTGTACTTCCCGCAGGTGGAAGTGATCGGCGACATCGCCAACGCCGTCTGGCAGATCAGCGAAGCGCTGACCGACACCAGCCACTGGGACTTCACCCGCCTGATGGCCATCCGTGAAGCCAACGAAGCGCAGATCGCCGAAGGCGCCGACGACGACCGCTTCCCGGTCTACCCGCAGCGCATGGTTGCCGACATCCGTCGCGCCCTGCCGTCCGAAGGCATCGTCGCCCTGGACAACGGCATCTACAAGATCTGGTTCGCCCGCAACTACAAGGCGCACAAGCCCAACACCGTGCTGCTGGACAACGCGCTGGCGACCATGGGCGCCGGCCTGCCATCGGCCATGGCCTCGCACCTGGTCTACCCGGATCGCCCGGTGATCTCGGTCTGCGGCGACGGCGGTTTCATGATGAACAGCCAGGAGCTGGAAACGGCGGTACGCTTAGGGATGCACATCACCGTGGTGATCCTGCGTGACGACGGCTACGGCATGATCCGCTGGAAGCAGGCCAACATGGGCTTCACCGATTTCGGCCTGGACTACGGCAACCCGGACTTCGTCAAGTACGCCGAAGCCTACGGTGCCAATGGCCACCGCGTGGAGAGCGCAGAAGCCTTCCTGCCGCTGCTCGAGCACTGCATCAAGACTCCGGGCGTGCACGTGATCGACTGCCCGGTCGACTACAGCGAGAACGACCGCATCCTCAACAGCGAGCTGCGTGAGCGCGCGCTGGCGGTCTAAACCGTAGCACCCTCATCGCGGGGCAAGCCTGCTCCCACGTTGTGCAAGATCAACGTGGGAGTGGGCTTGCCCCGCGATCGTTTTATTGGCGCGGTGTATGCCTGCGCCGCTTTGCCCATGTGTTAGGGTGCACCCATATTTTGTTTCCTCAGGACACCCGCCCATGCTCCCCGCGCTCAGCGAAAAAGAACTCGACCGCCTCGAAGACCTGCTGATCACCTACGGCAACGATTATTCGGTACTCAACCTCGCCGAGCTCAACGGTTTCTTCACTGCACTGGCCAGCTCCCCCAACAAGGTCAACCCTGAGCAGTGGCTGCCTTCTGTCGCCGGTGGCAAGGTGCCCAAGTTCAAGAAGCCCGCCCATGAAGAAGCCTATACCGCGCTGATGCTGCGTTATGCCAGCCAGGTGGCCGAAGAGTTGGCCACCGATCTCGAGGGCTTCGAACCGATGTTCGAAGAGGGCGAGAGTGAAGAGGGCCCGACGATCATTCTCGAGGAGTGGTGCTTCGGCTACATGCGCGGCACGCAGGTAGCCGAGTGGAGCGAGCTGCCGCCAGAGCAGGATCGTTTGCTCAAGGCCATTTCGCTGCATGGGCTGGAAGACAACTTCGAGCTGCTCGACTCGATGAGCTTCGATGAGCGCCAGGCCTGTGTACCGCTGGTGATCGAGGCGGCGCGGGGGTTGTACCAGTACCAGAAACAGCATCGGCATTGATGGTGTCATCGGGGGCAAGCCTGTGATTGTGATTATTCCACTTGCCGAAATACTGGATTGCTCCCAGCACTGATTCTGCTGCCATTCGATCCAGTGCAGCATGTCCTCCAGCAGCGCCACTCCCGGCGCTGACCTGGAGCCCCGCACATGCCAAGCCCGATCAAGCTCTACAACTTCCCCAAGTCCGGCCACGCCCACCGTATCGAGCTGATGCTGTCACTGCTCGAACTGCCTACCGAGCTGGTACTCGTCGACCTGGCCAAGGGTGAACACAAGCAGCCCGAGTTCCTGGCCATCAACCCCTTCGGCCAGGTGCCGGTGATCGATGACAACGGCATCGTCATCGCTGACTCCAACGCCATCCTCGTCTATCTGGCCAAGGCCTATGGCGGCAAGCGCTGGTTGCCCGAGGATCCGGTCGGCGCCGCCCGTGTGCAGCGCTGGTTGTCGGTGGCGGCAGGCCCGCTGGCCTTCGGCCCGGCCGCCGCACGCCTGGTGACTGTATTCGGTGCCTCGTTCAACACCGACGAAGTGATTGGCCGCGCCCATACCCTGCTCAAGGTGATCGACGCCGAACTGGCCAAGGGCCCGTTCCTGGTCGGTGACCAGGCGACCATCGCCGATATCGCCAACTACTCGTACATCGCCCACGCCCCCGAGGGCAACGTGTCGCTGGAGCCGTACGCCAATGTGCGCGCCTGGCTGGCCCGGATCGAGGCGCTGCCGGGCTTCGTGCCGATGCCCCGCACCGTCATCGGTTTGCAGACCACGCTCTGAACCCAGAGGAATGCCGCCATGCGATCGCCCTGGCATGCAGGTGAAAAACGGCTGCAGGAGCAAGTCGGTGTTGCAGAGCGCATGGAGGTGTTCGGCCAGAAGGTCATCCGCGACTTCATGCCCGACCAGCATCGCGCGTTCTACCAGCAGTTGCCGTTCCTGGTGACCGCTGCCGTGGATGCCGCTGGCACCCCTTGGGCGACGCTGCTCGAAGGCGCGGAAGGCTTCGTCAGCTCGCCCGATCCCCGGCAACTGCTGATAGGCGCCGAACCTGCCGCTGATGACCCGGCCACGCCGGGCCTGGTGGATGGCGGTGCCATTGGCTTGCTGGGGATCGAGCTGCATACCCGGCGACGCAACCGGCTCAATGGCCTGATCCGTCGGGCAGGCGCCGGTCAGCTGGCGGTGCTGGTCGAGCAGTCGTTCGGCAACTGCCCCCAGTACATCCAGCTGCGCGAATACACCCGCGTCGATGAACCGCCGCAAGCGCGTCGGGATTCATCGGCACTCGATGCCGCGTCCCGCGCCATGATCGAAAACGCCGACACCTTCTTTGTCGCCAGTTACGTCGAACAGGAAAACGGCCAACGTGCCGTGGACGTGTCCCACCGCGGTGGCCGCCCCGGTTTCGTCAGGGTCGAAGGCAATCACCTGACCATTCCCGACTATGCCGGCAACCTGCATTTCAATACCCTCGGCAACCTGCTGGTCAACCCGGTTGCCGGCCTGTTGTTCGTCGACTTCACCACGGGCGATGTGCTGCAGGTTTCAGGGCGCACCGAGGTGATTCTCGACAGCCCGCTGATCAGCGCTTTCGAGGGGGCCGAGCGCATCTGGACCCTGGACATCGAGCAGGTGGTGGTCCGCCCGGCTGCGGTGTCGCTGCGCTGGGCCTTCCAGGAGTACGCCCCCACCAGCCTGATGACCGGCACCTGGAGTGAAGCCCAAGAGCGCCTGCAACAGCGTGAGCGCCAGCGCCAATGGCTGACCTGGCGTGTGCTGCGTATCGAGCAGGAAAGCCGTGATATCCGTTCGTTCTACCTGCAACCCGAGGAGGGTACGGCGGTGGCCTTCGCGCCCGGCCAGCATATTCCCGTGCGTCTGCAGGTTGATGGAGAGGCACCGCTGATCCGCACCTACAGCCTGTCCAGCGCGCCGTCCGATGGCCACCTGCGCATCAGCGTCAAGGCGCAGGGGCCTGCCTCACGCTACCTGCACCAGCAACTGAAGGTGGGCGACCCTTTGCAGGTGCGCCTGCCCATGGGCAGCTTCACCCTCGATCACACCAGCGACCGCCCCCTCGTGCTGGTTGGGGCGGGCGTCGGTATCACCCCGTTGATCGCCATGCTGCGCGAACAATTGGCCTTGGGGCTGGGGCGGCGCATCTACCTGTTCCACGGTGGCCGTACGCTGGCCGACCTGCCGTTCCAGCACGAGCTTGCTGAACTCCAGCAACACGCCGGTGGCCTGCTGAGCATTCACCGCGCCCTGAGCCTGCCCGAACCCCAAGCCGTGCAGGGCCGCGACTATGCGTTCGCCAGCCGCCTGGGCATCGAACAGATCAAGGCCACTCTGCCATTGGACGACTATGACTTCTACCTGTGTGGCCCGGCCAGCTTCACCCAGGATCTCTACGAGGGGCTGCGCACGGTGCATGTACCCGACGCCCGCATCCATGCCGAAGCCTTCGGCCCTTCGACCCTGCGCCGCCATACCGACGACAACCAGCCCACGCTGCAGCAACCGCCGCCCGCCAGCGAGCCGGTGCCGGTGTACTTCGCCAGCTCCGCCAAGGAGGCACGCTGGGCGCCCGGTGGCGGCACCTTACTGGAACTGGCGGAAAGCCGTGGCCTGTCGCCGGATTTCAGTTGCCGCGGTGGCTCCTGCGGCACCTGCAAGACCAAGCTGGTCAGCGGCCAGGTCCACTACCCGAATCCGCCCGCCGAACTGCCCGAGGCCGGTAGCGTGCTGATCTGCTGCGCGATTCCGGCCCAGGCCGAGGACGGCGCGCAAGCCGTGGTGCTGGAGCTCTAGCGTGCGCACAGGGATAATCGCGCCACGACAACGCGTGGGGCGCGGCATGGACCAGATCCACCTGATGAAAGTGTTCGTGGCCGTCGGCGAGCTGGAAAGCTTCGCCGCCGCCGCCCGCCGCCTGGCCATCTCGCCAGCGGCGGTGACTCGCGCTGTCAGCGCCCTGGAGGAGCAGCTCGGGGTCAAGCTGCTGCAGCGCACCACCCGCAGCGTGCGCCTGACCGAGGCCGGCGGGCGCTATCTGGAAGACACCCGGCATATCCTCGCCAGCATTATCGAAGCCAACGAAGCCGCCGCCGGCATCAATGCCGCGCCCAAGGGCGACCTGGCGGTGACCGCGCCGATCCTGTTCGGCAAGAAGTTCGTCATGCCCTGCATCGTGCGCTACCTGCAGCAGTACCCCGAGGTGGACGTCTCGGCGTTCTTCCTCGACCGCGTGGTGAACCTGGTGGAGGAGGGCATGGACGTGGCCGTGCGCATCGGCCAGTTGCCCGACTCGGGCCTGAAGGCGCTGCGGGTGGGCAAGATGCGCCGGCTGCTGTGCGCCTCGCCCGAATACCTGGAGCGTCATGGCACGCCGCGGCATCCCTCGGAGTTGCAGAAGCACGAGGTCATTGCCGCCGGGACGCTGTCACCTCGCACCGACTGGCGTTTCGGCGCCATCGACGACCCGACGCTGATCCGCATGAAGCCGCGCCTGACCGTGACCAGCAACGACGCCGCCATCGCCGCGGCCAGTGCCGGGCTGGGGATCGCCCGGCTGCTGTCGTACCAGGTGGCGGATGAGGTCGCGGCCGGGCGCTTGCAGGTGATCCTGGCCGAGTACGAGGAGGCGCCTTGGCCGATCCATATCCTGCATCGCGAGAGCAAGTACGGCTCGACCAAGGTGCGCACTTTCATCGACATGCTGGCCGAGCATCTGCGCAGCCATGCGCACCTGAGCTGACTCGATAATGTCAGTCAGATAACGTGACAGGGGCCGCTTTGCGGCCCATCGCCGGCAAGCCGGCTCCTACAGGTAATGTGCAGGCTTGAGGAATTGCGCGGTGCCTGTAGGAGCCGGCTTGCCGGCGATGGGCTGCGTAGCAGCCCCATTGACGTAAACTGACTGATATCAGCCTTGTCCCGCCTGCTGTGCGCATTCCGCCAGCGCTCTCAAACCGCCCATCACCTCCGGCGTAATCACCCGCCCAAGACACACCCGCAACCCCGTGCCACATTCCCCATCGGCAAAGAACATCCCGCTGTCGCCCACCTTGCATCCGCGCTCGGCGGCAAGCCCTCGCAGCGCCGCCATATCCGTCCCTTCCGGCAATTCGAGCCAGTGGATGAATCCTCCATCGGGCGCTACATACCGCGTCCCCGGCGCAAACTCCGAGCGCACCAGCGTTTCCATCACCTCGGCCTGCGCCGCCAGCCGCCCACGCAGCTTCGCGCAGTGCGCCTCCATGTACCCGCGCGCGATGAACTCGTCCAGCACCCGCTGGGCCAGGCTCGACACCGCCAGGTTACGCGAGAACAGCTGGGCCAGGATCGCGTCCCGATAACGCCCGGCCACGCACCAGCCCACCCGGTAGCCCGGCGCCACGGTCTTGGAGAACGACGAGCAGTAGATCGTCTGCCCGGTCGCGTCGTAGTGCTTGATCGCCTTCGGGCGCTGCGCCTCGTCCACCAGGTCGAAGAAGATATCGTCCTCGATGATCGGCACATCCGCCGCCTGCGCCAGGCGCGAAAGCTCGGCCCGCGCCGCGTCGGGCATGATGAAGCCGCGAGGGTTCTGCAGCGTCGGGTTGAGGAAGACCACATCGACCTTCTTGCGTTTCAGCGCCCATGCCAGGTGGTCGAGGTCCATGCCGCTGCCTGCGTGGGTACGCATGGGCAGGGCGCGCATCCCCAGGCGTTCGATGGTCTGCAGGATGCCGTAGTAGGTGGGGGTCTCGATGGCCACCGTAGCGCCCGGCCGGGCCACGGCCTCGAGTGCAAGCTCCAGGGCCACGGTGTCGCCCGAGGTCACCAGGATTTCATCCGGGCCGCAGGCCACGCCGCGCTGCAGCATCAACCCGGCGATACGTCGGCGCAGCGAGGCCAGGCCAGGCGGGGCGATCAAGCCGGCCAGCGGCTGATCGGCCTTGCTGGCCAGGGTCGTCAGGCATTTGTTCAGCAGCACCTGGGGCGTGAGTTCGTCATGCAGCACCGCCGAGCTCAACGACAACCCGCCGTTGCTGGCCGCCTGGGCGAGCATGGTGACCACCGCGTGGTTGACGTTGACGCTGACACTGGCGAGATCAAAGCCCTGCACCTGGGCCGCGCCCTTGGCGACGAAATAGCCCACCCGGGGCGTGGCCTGCACATAGGCATTGGCCTCCAGCTCCGCCAGGGCCCGTTGCACCGTGGCCAGGCTGCTGTCGAACAGCCGCGCCAGCTCGCGCACCGACGGCAGTTGCGTGCCGGTGGGCCATTCGCCGCTGTCGATCTGGCGCAGCAGCCAGGTGTTGACGGTGTGCCAGCGTTTGTCGGGCTTGGGGGTGCTGTTCATGGGGGCCGTGTGTCGTGTCAGGCGGGGGCTCCGCAAAGGTAGAGCAAAACCACGCCGGTTGCAGCCACGATGACGATGTTCACCAGCACCAGGGCGAAGCCGAAGCGGATCAGCCCGTGCTCTTCCTCGCGGTTGGCCCCGGCCAGCCCGATGATCAGCGACAGGATCGACAGCGAGCCCAGCGCGCCATGCCCGGCGGCGCTGTTGACCATCGCCGCCAGCCACGGGCCGTGGACCGTGGACAGCGCCGCGATGGAGGGCATCACCAGGGTGTTGCCGCCGACATTGGAGCCTGTGACATAGCCGGCCAACCCCGCCAGCAGCGACACCGTCGAGGCCAGCGACACCCCGGACAGCGCCTGCAACGCCCGCTGTGCCTCGACCAGGAAGCCGGCCTTGACCATCACCTGGGACAGCAGCAGGAACAGGAAGATCGTCGCCACCGGGAACCGTGCCCGAGTGACCAGCGCCTGCCACGGGAAGCCCGCGCCCTGGCGGCCGGCCATCATCAGCACCACCAGCAGCAAGGCCAGCCCCGGCGAAGCCAGCGGCTTCCACGACACATTGGCGCCGTGCACCACCCACAGCCCGTCCCAGCCCGACGACAGGAACAACGCCCGCGACGCGATGATCACCGCCAACAGGGCCAGGTAAGGCCACGCGGCCTGCGGCCAGCGCACCAGTGCCCCGCGCCGCGCCCAGGAGATACCCAGGCCGACCGCGGCCACCGCCAGCCCGGCCAGCACACCCGAGGCCTCCGGCCCGATCCAGCGGTTGACCGCATACAGCACTGTGCTGAACAGCAGCGAGATCAATCCCAGCCCGAGCCATGCCCGTACACTGCGAACACCCGCCAGGCCCAACGCCACGGCGGCCAGGCAGAGGAACACCGGAGCGCTCATCAATGCCGAATGGCTGCCCAGCTCCTGCGCCGGCACATGCGCCAGCAACGCGCCGATTACCGTCGCCAGCCCGAGCGTGCCCCAAGGCATCACCACCATGCCGGCCAACGCCATCTTCATGCCCACCTGGCGCGAGAACAGCCCCATCAACAGCGGCACGGTAGCGATCAGCGACACCCCGAACCCGGTCATCGCCTCCAGCAGCGGCGCCAGGCCCAGCACGATGAAGATCACCTGCATCGGCGGCGTCCAGCCCAGCTCGCGCACCCAGGCGCCAATCGCCTGCGGCGCGCCGGCCCGCTCGACCAGGATGACGAAGGCCAGGCCCGGGACGATCACACAGGCGGTACTGAGGAACAGGATCAGCGTGTCTTGCAGGATCGCGCCGGACACCTCCGTCGACAGCGGCTGCGCGGCGCCCAGGCCCCACAGCAGCAAGACACCGGCCACGCCGGCCAGCGCGGCCTGTACGGGCGGACGGCGCAGCAGCAGGATCAGGGCGATCACCAGGCCTATGGGGGACATTTGCAGCAGCAGGGCAGCCATGATGCGGGTTCCTTCAGCCATCCGGGGGAGTGTGGAAGGGATGGTGGAGGGAAGGGCGAGTCTGCAATAGATACAGGGGGGCAGGGTTTTTCAATACAGCTCTGGCGGCTAGCGAGGAGCGGCACTCGGTCCTGCGTTTGCAGCGATGGAAATCCGCGCTACGCTTAATCATTAACTCGCCCATGACCACGTTCGACAGGATTTCCTGTCTGGCACTTTAGATGCCGATTTGTGGCGTGGGCGAGCCTACCTGCTTCATGTCTTAAGGGATCGCAGACGATCTTCGTTCACAGCCCCTCTCCAAGGTACAGGCGATGAACTTCGCCGATACGCTTACTGGCGGCGGCGGGCACACCAGCCTCTCTGGCAAAACGCGGCCACTGTGCGACGGCTTCACAGACCTCCTTGATGATCCCTCGTGCATCCATCCCCCGAACCTGGCTGGCCACGCTCAACAAATCGTCGAGGGTGAAGTCGTCGCGTTTGCCGTTGACGGTCATCTGGTGGCTATCGACCCAGAAGCTGCCAGGCAGGTAGGAATAGGACACGTCATACGCCGGCGTGAGGTACCAGGTGCCGTCGGTGTCCATCATGAAGGCCGTGTTCTTGGTGTGGTCGTCCTGGTTACGTGCCACCAGGTTGAACACCATGCGGCGGTAGAACTGTTCGGCGCCGTCGCGGGAAATCCGCAGCGCGCGCATCACTCCGAAGGCCTCGGCATAGGAGTATTGGCCAGGCTTGCGGAAGTCGGCGTGGTCGAGTGCGCACAAGGTGGCGACGTGGATCTTTTCACCTTCGGTCGTGCGGTCGAAGCGCCGGGTCATGAAGTGAGCGCGTCCACCTTCCTCCAGCAATCGGCACTCGGTCATGGTGATGCCGGCCGCCTTGGCCATGAGGTGGTAGGCGTACTCGATGCGCCCGTAGCCTTGCGAGTCAGCCAGCACGGTCGAATCCTTGGCTACGTCGAACTTGAGCAACCAGTACTCGAAGCCCGGCGGCGCGGTGACCTGGCCCGAACGGATCTCGCCTTCGGCATTCATGGCGATCACCGCCTTGGCCCGGGCGCCGCCCGCGCTGGTACCGATCTGGATGAGGTGCTGCAGGGCGCTGTCGTCCAGCGATGGGTCCTTGGCATCCAGGCGCTCGGCGATCGACTCGCGTTCGGACAACACCTCGCTGGCCAGGCGCACCAGTGCATCGATATGGATGCTCTCCCCCTTGTCCCGCTCGGTGGCCATCGCCGGACGATATTCCAGAGCGCCCATGCCGCGCTTGCCCTGGTAAAGCAGGCGTTCGACCGGGGTAAAGGTTGCCTTGTCACGCCCCTGCTGGGCCAGCCAGGCATCGATCAGCGCGTTGCCGAAATCATCGGGCAGGGAGTCGGCGAGGATCGAGGGCAGGCCCTTGAAGGTTTCGCGGTCCAGCCCCTGGAACACGTAGGTGTAGTCCTGGCGCAACGGCATATGAACCGGCGAGATCTCAAGGCCCGTCCTGACGAACTCGGGGGTGTATTCGAACTCCCCGGTCTGGGTCTGCGTGTTCCAGTTGAGCGCGCCTACATACACATCCCAGAGATAGATCCGTGCAATCACCAGCTGTCATCCTTGTCGGGTTTCGGGCCACCAATGAGCGTGGGCTTGCCGATAGGCGTCCTGATTCCGTGTTCAGGCGCCGGCGGTGTAGCCCGTGTGACTCTCGCCCGCATCCGCTGCTTGCCCTGCATTTTTGCCAGTTGCACGGGGCTGGTCCTGACGTCCTCGATGAGCGAGGCGAGACGATCAAGCTCTCCCAGCACTCGCAAGACGGCAATCACGTTCACCAGGGTGCCTTTGCCTGCCGTGAGCTTGCGGTAGGTCTCCCGGGAAATCCCGGCTTCATGGGCGACGATGTCCTGGCCAATATTACGCTTCAGGCGGATAGCCTCAATGCGTTGGCCGATCTCGTTGGCGATAGCGTCGTCAGTCATTGATATGGCTTTCATAACGCCTGGGATCCTATGCTTAAAACGCCGTTATTGACCTGAATGCCTATGATTCTAGGCTTTGTATAGTGCGCTTGAAAGGATAATTCGCTACTTAATAAAGCCTAAATTTATAGGCGTTAAGTGTGTATTTAAGGGTTTTTGCCAAGAATTATAGGCGTTGTCCGATCTTGGTTTTCGCGGCGGTTTTCAGCGTTTGGTTTACCACATTTCGTTTCGCGCAGAACTGGCTACCGAATCGAACGTCCCGAAGTGACCAAACCTGCCAGCACCTTCTCCAGTTTCATCACCGCCTCCCTCATCTCAGCGGGCGTCAGTGCCGCAAACCCCATCAGCAAGCCGGCATCGTTCCTCGGCACCGCGTGCAAACTGCCCAGCCCCAACAGATCAATCCCCGCTCCACGTGCCGCCCTGACCACTGCGTCTTCCGCCAAGTCCTGAACGAAGTGGCAAGGCATCTGCAGCCCACCCACCGGCACTTGCGGGCGCAGGAACGCCCCCAGGTGCCGCTGTACCAGGTCCGCCAGTACGTCGCGTCGCTCGGCATAGAGGCTGCGCATAGCCCGTACATGGGCGTTGAAGTGCCCGTCTTCCATGAACCGGGCCAGGGTCAGCTGGGCGATGGATGCGTTGTGGCCATCCTGCAGCGTTCGCGCGGCGGTCATCGGTGCGACAAGCTGGGGTGGCAGCAGCAGGTAGCCGATGCGCAGCCCGGCGCCCAGCGACTTGGTGAAGGTGCCGATGTACAGCGTGCGCGCATGCGAATCCAGGCCCTGCACGCAGGCGGTGGGGCGGCCGGCGTAGTGGAACTCGCTGTCGTAGTCGTCCTCGATAATCCACGCTTGCTGCTGGCGCGCCCATTCGATGGCACGCAGGCGTCGGTCCAGCGACAGGGTGGCGCCGGTCGGGTATTGGTGCGAAGGCGTGAGGAACAGCGCCCGGGCATCCGGCGCTAGCTGGGCCATGCCGTCCACCTGCAGGCCGTGCGCGTCCACCGGCACCGGCACGCCTTGCAGCCCGGCGGCGCTGATGGCCTTGCGGGTGCCCTGGTACAGCGGGTCCTCGACCAGCACCCGGTCGCCTGCGTCCATGAGTACCTGGGCGCACAGGCCCAGGGCCTGCTGCGAGCTGGTGAGGATCAGGATGCGGTCGGCGGATGCCTGCGCGCCGCGTTCGAGGTTGAGGTAGTCGGCGATTGCACTGCGCAAGGCGAGCATGCCCTGTGGCTCGCTGTGTTCCAGGGCACGGGTGCCGTATTCCTTGTACACCTGCCGCTCCAGCTTCTCCCAGATGGCCAGGGGGAAGTGCCGGGTTTCGGCCACGCCCGGAGCGAAGGGGCGGGGCGACTGGAAGTTGTGGACGCCACCGCTGTGCAATAGCGCTTCACCTCGGCGGCTCAACTGCACCGGGACCTCGCTGTGTGCTGGTCGCTGGCGCTTGCGCGACGGCAGGCAGCGGGCTCGTTGCGACACGAAGCTGCCGCTGCCCACGCGTCGCTCGATAAAGCCCTCGGCGTGCAACTGGCTGTAGGCCGACTCCACCGTATCCCGCGAGACGCCGAGGGAACTTGCCAGCGACCGCGATGCCGGCAACGGCTTGCCGACCGGCAGGGCACCCTCAAGGATCAACTGGCGGATGGCTCGCTGGATGCGCACATGCCGCGCCAGTGCGCCATGGGCGGGATCCGTTAGCCAGGCTTTTACCGATTCCAGCTGGGCGTGTTTGAACATTGGCCTGGGTCCCTGGCTGATGGATCTGATTAATGGCTGCCAATGCCGGGGCCGCTTCGCGCCCCTTTCGCGACACAAGGGCGCTCCCACAGGCGACCGCGCGCCCCTGTAGGAGCGGCCTTGTGTCGCGAAAGGGCTGCAAAGCAGCCCCAGCAATCTCAAGCCTTACGCGCATCTAGTCGCACAATGGTCTGGCCGCTATCGATCAATTGGCAGGTAAATACCAGCCATTTATCCGCTATAAAACCCAAACCCGCAAGCAACCACCAAGGAAGGCAAGCGCTGCGGACAGGCCGGCCTCCTCACTCATTCACACAGCTTTACCCAAAAGGGGTTCCACCAATGACCACCACCCAACTGCCCGTTTTCGTACGCGAAGTGAAGCAAACCGACCTGCAGCCATGGTCCGACTACTGGGCGCAATACCAGGCCTTCTACCAAGTGGACTTGGGCCCAACCATCACCGAGCGTACCTGGGCGCGCTTCTTCGACCCGGCCGAGCCCATGCATTGCGCCGTGGCCACGGACGGCGAGCAAATCTTCGGCTTCGTTCACTACGTGTTCCACCGCTCGACCTGGGGGCGCAATGATTTCTGTTACCTGGAAGACCTGTACGTGTGCCCAAATGCGCGGGGGAGGATGATCGGCAAGCGGCTGATCGAGTTCGTCCAGGACCAAGCCCGGCAGCAGCGGTGCGACCGGTTGTACTGGCATACCCAAGAGACCAACAAGACTGCGCAGCGGTTGTATGACTGGATTGCCGAGAAGCCGGGGGTGATCGAGTACCGGATGCCGTTGGATGTTGCTCACTAAGTCCATTGTGAGCAGATGAGGGTGTGGGAGCGGGCTGGTCCCGAGAAGGGTGGCACCGACTCTGCGGTGTAAGCCCCTGGGGCGCATCGCCGCTCACACCCCCATCATGCCGCAGACCTCTTGGGGCGGATCCTGCATCTCCCACGACAGTTGGGATGGGTGGAAGGGGTTGTTTCTACGCTGGCTTCACGCTTCCAGCACTTTGCTCACATAGGCATCCAGGAACCAATCCGGCATTTCGTCCTGATGGAATTCGAGTGCCGTGCCATCGGTTATCTCAGCCAAAAAAATCGATTCCTCACCGGTGTTATCGAAAATGTAGGCGCGGTTGGTGGCCGCGATGGCCTCGGGCAGGAGTGCCAGGGTGCGGGCATAGCGCTGGACGATTTTGTCCGTAGGTACGTCGTGTCCGCCGTCTTCGACCCTGTTAGCCACCCTTAGGATATTAATCTGAGGTGAGTTGGTGGCGACGAAGTACAGGTAGGTTCGATAACCCAGTTGTTGGGCCTCATTGATGAACCTCACCTTTTCAGCCGACGACATGACGGTCTCGAAAGTGAAACTGGCTCTACGTTCGAGTAGCTCATGCCGGATGAAGTCCGCAATGACCGAGGCATGGTAGGAGTTCATGGTGATAGCGCGAAGGTCTATGCGCTGCTCACTAAACCCCATTGCCCCTACGGTGTGCTGCAGCTGTGCCTTGATCAGCAAGGGGTGATCAGCCAGGAAGGTCGTCAGCTTCTGGAGGGACGGGTTGATATTGAATTCGGCCAGATTGATAAAGCCGGTTGCACGTGCAGCTTTTTCCAAGTCATCTGCATTGATGTAGGTATTTATCAGGCCTGCCGGGATCTGGTCCTTGATGGTGCTTTTGCCGGAGCCGTTGGGCCCGGCAAAAACCCGCAGCTTAGGCGCGCCCATCGATCTTGCGAACGGTAAGGACCTGACCTTTTTGGACCTTGCGGCGCGGCCTGGGCTCGACCAACACCTCAACCTGCCCGTCAGCGTGGGTTGCGACGATTCGATCCTGCTCGACGGTAACCACGGTGTGCCCTGCTGCGACGGCGCGGTAGTAGGCAAGACGCGTCGCAGCCGCTGCCATTTCTGGAATCTGGCTTTCCAGATTTTCGAGTGTTGCGTCGCTGAGCTGTTTTTTCTGAACGGTTGCCATGGGGTCTCCTGGGCCAGTCAGGTGCGAAGACGCGATGTGTGCCATTGTAGCGCTGCCTGGCATTACCAAACAGGGGCGCGAGGTGTCTTCTTGGTACAAGCTACTACGAGCGCATCGCTCTGCATCGAGTCGTGACAATGGCGCATGCCTTCGATGCTGCAATACTCATGATCCGCGCTAAATTCATCAGCGGTCTTGCCTTCGACCACGTGACTGGCATGTTCCAGTCCGGCACATCGATGTCCTTTGTGGTGAGGGCAAGTCCTTCTTCTGCCATGAGTGCTTTGTGGGAGCGGGTTTACCCGCGAAGGGCCGCAGAGCGGCCCCACGATTCTTCAATCTCCAACCCCGTGCAGCCGAAATGCCCGCTGTGCACATTCTTTCCAGCTCAGCTTGCGCCGCTCGGGTACAACCACGGGCACCTCCGCCGCCATCATCATTGGCATATCCCGCATCCGTACCCAAGGCTCACTCTGCCAATACAACAGACTCGCCGTATGCCCACCCGGCCAGCACATCCTGCCCAGGCGCGGCAGGTCTTCCAGCGCCGAGTCCTGCCTATCGCGCAGCACCGCCACCACCTCATGGGTCAGCCAGTGGCGAAGGTCTCTGTTTTCCGGAATGTGATGATGGGCCAGCAGGGTATAGGCCCCGGACTCGCTGACCATGACGGTGTCGCTGTAGCGGCCGTAGCGCAGCAACTGCACGCTGCGATGCTGATCCGGGTCGAGCTTGCGGATGCTGGGTTCGCCGAAGAAGTGCCCGGCCATCCGACCGAGTTCGAGGGCGCAGAACCAGGCTTGGGATTCGAGCCAGAGGGTGTGGAGGGGGCGGTTGTGGCGGGTGAAGAGGGTGGAGGAGTAGTGGTTGTCCATAATTGGCCTTCCAAAATCAGGAGAGCCGTTACTAACGGGAACGGGATTCCGCTGCGTGAGCGTTCTTAGCGCTTGGAGAAACTAGCGTGGTTTGCTGGGGTTAAATAGAGGCAAATCTGTAGGGTGTTTCTTGATTTGATATCAGATGTTTGAGGGGTATTTTGAGTGCTATAGCGTGAGGGCCACCAAGTGTTCGCCGAAAGCCTTTTGGCGCCTATCAGATCGAGCGCCGCCCGCGCGGCGCTCGATCTGATAGGCGCTACAAAAACCATGTCGAACACCTGTCGGCCTTCACGCAAACACTTGAAAACGCTGAATTCAAAGCCATAAAAAAGGCTGCCCGAAGGCAGCCTTTCTGGATCGATGGACTATTAGTCCCAGCTCAGAGCACCACCAGTCTGATACTCAATCACCCGAGTCTCAAAGAAGTTCTTCTCCTTCTTCAAGTCCATGATCTCGCTCATCCATGGGAACGGGTTGGTAGTCCCCGGATACTCTTCCTTCAGGCCAATCTGAGTCAGTCGACGGTTGGCAATGAACTTGAGGTAATCCTCCATCATCGCCGCGTTCATGCCCAGCACGCCGCGTGGCATGGTGTCACGGGCGTATTCGATCTCCAGCTGGGTACCCTGCAGGATCATCTGGGTAGCCTCTTCCTTCATCGCGGCATCCCACAGGTGCGGGTTCTCGATCTTGATCTGGTTGATCACGTCGATGCCGAAGTTCAGGTGCATGGACTCGTCACGCAGGATGTACTGGAACTGCTCGGCGACGCCGGTCATCTTGTTGCGGCGGCCCATGGACAGGATCTGGGTGAAGCCGCAGTAGAAGAAGATGCCTTCCAGTACGCAGTAGTAGGCGATCAGGTTGCGCAGCAGCTCTTTGTCGGTCTCGACGGTGCCGGTATTGAACTCCGGGTCCGAGATGGCGCGGGTGTACTTCAGGCCCCAGGCAGCTTTCTTAGCGACCGATGGGATCTCGTGGTACATGTTGAAGATCTCGCCTTCATCCATGCCCAGCGACTCGATGCAGTACTGGTAGGCGTGGGTGTGGATCGCCTCTTCGAAGGCCTGGCGCAGGATGTACTGGCGGCACTCCGGGTTGGTGATCAGGCGGTACACGGCCAGGGCCAGGTTGTTGGCAACCAGCGAGTCGGCGGTGGAGAAGAAGCCGAGGTTGCGCATCACGATGCGGCGCTCGTCTTCGGTCAGGCCGTCCATGCTCTTCCACAGGGCGATGTCGGCGGTCATGTTGACCTCTTGCGGCATCCAGTGGTTGGCGCAGCCGTCGAGGTACTTCTGCCAGGCCCAGTCGTACTTGAACGGGACCAGCTGGTTGAGGTCGGCGCGGCAGTTGATCATGCGCTTTTCGTCAACGGCGACGCGGGCCGAGGAGCCTTCCAGCTCGGCCAGGCCTTCGGCGATGTCCAGGGCGTCCAGGGCAGCCTTGGCGCGCTTGACGGCGTCGGAGTCGGCGGCGGTGGCGGCGCGGGCTTCCAGGGCGGCGGCACCGCCGGCGCTGTCGAGCTTGTCCAAGGTGGTGGTGGCAGCGGCCTGTGCGGCGGTGTTGCCTTTGGCGGCGACTTCGCCGTCTTCTTTGTCGAATTCGTCCCAGCTCAGCATGGTGAGATCTCCTGCTTGAGGGCCATCAATGAGTATGGCCGGTGGATCTTGGTTGCGGTGCGGTGCACGCAAATCTGGAATGCCCGGGGGAGGGCTGACCGGGGCGTTGGGCCCCGGCTTGTTATGTCTGGCTGTGGGGGAGGTGCTGGCAGTGCCGGCCTCATCGCTGGCAAGCCAGCTCCCACAGGGTTCTGCGCCGTGGCGCAGAAAAGAGGCTACCCGGGGGTAGCCTCTGCGCAGCCCTTATTGGCAGGCTTCGCAATCCGGCTCGTCGATGGCGCAGGCCTTCGGTACCGGGGCTGGGCCCGCGGCCTGGACCGGGGCGCTGTCGCCGCCGCTCGACACGGCGTTGAGCTTGCCGGTGTTGATGGTCGACTTCTCGGTGCTGGTCGCGGCCAGGGCACGGAGGTAGTAGGTGGTCTTCAGACCACGGTACCAGGCCATGCGGTAGGTCACGTCCAGCTTCTTGCCCGAAGCGCCGGCGATGTACAGGTTCAGCGACTGGGCCTGGTCGATCCACTTCTGGCGACGCGAGGCGGCATCGACGATCCACTTGGTCTCGACTTCGAACGCGGTGGCGTACAGGTCTTTCAGCTCTTGCGGGATACGCTCGATCTGCTGCACGGAACCATCGTAGTACTTCAGGTCGTTGATCATCACCGAGTCCCACAGGCCACGGGCCTTGAGGTCGCGGACCAGGTACGGGTTGATCACGGTGAACTCGCCCGACAGGTTCGATTTCACGTACAGGTTCTGGTAGGTCGGCTCGATGGACTGCGACACGCCGGTGATGTTGGCGATGGTCGCGGTCGGCGCGATGGCCATGATGTTCGAGTTACGAATACCTTTTTGTACACGCTCGCGCACCGGTGCCCAGTCCAGGCTTTCGGTCAGGTCGACGTCGATGTACTTCTGGCCACGGGCCTCGATCAGGATCTGTTGCGAATCCAGCGGCAGGATGCCCTTGGACCACAGCGAACCCTGGAAGGTCTCGTAGGCGCCGCGCTCGTCGGCCAGGTCGCAGGAAGCCTGGATCGCGTAGTAGCTGACCGCTTCCATCGACTTGTCGGCGAACTCGACCGCAGCGTCCGAGCCGTACGGGATGTGCTGCAGGTACAGCGCGTCCTGGAAGCCCATGATGCCCAGGCCGACCGGGCGGTGCTTGAAGTTCGAGTTACGCGCTTGCGGCACCGAGTAGTAGTTGATGTCGATCACGTTGTCGAGCATGCGCACGGCGGTGTTCACGGTGCGTTGCAGCTTGGCGGTGTCCAGCTTGCCGTCGACGATGTGGTTCGGCAGGTTGATCGAGCCCAGGTTGCAGACCGCGATCTCGTCCTTGTTGGTGTTCAGGGTGATCTCGGTGCACAGGTTCGAGCTGTGGACCACGCCCACGTGCTGCTGCGGGCTGCGCAGGTTGCACGGGTCCTTGAAGGTCAGCCATGGGTGGCCGGTCTCGAACAGCATCGACAGCATCTTGCGCCACAGGTCTTTGGCCTGGATGGTCTTGAACACCTTGATCTTGTTGTACTCGGTCAGGGCTTCGTAGTACTCGTAGCGCTCTTCGAAGGCCTTGCCGGTCAGGTCGTGCAGATCAGGCACTTCCGATGGCGAGAACAGGGTCCACTTGCCGTCATCGAAGACGCGCTTCATGAACAGGTCAGGGATCCAGTTGGCGGTGTTCATGTCGTGGGTACGACGACGGTCATCACCGGTGTTCTTGCGCAGCTCGATGAATTCTTCGATGTCGAGGTGCCAGGTTTCCAGGTAGGCGCATACGGCGCCCTTGCGCTTGCCACCCTGGTTCACGGCCACGGCGGTGTCGTTGACCACTTTCAGGAACGGCACGACGCCTTGCGACTTGCCGTTGGTGCCCTTGATGTACGAGCCCAAGGCGCGCACCGGGGTCCAGTCGTTACCCAGGCCACCGGCGAATTTCGACAGCATGGCGTTGTCGTGGATCGCGTGGTAGATGCCCGACAGGTCGTCCGGCACGGTGGTCAGGTAGCAGCTCGACAGCTGCGGACGCAGGGTGCCGGCGTTGAACAGGGTCGGGGTCGAGGCCATGTAGTCGAAGGACGACAGCAGGTTGTAGAACTCGATCGCACGGGCTTCTTTGTCTTTCTCTTCCAGCGCCAGGCCCATGGCCACGCGCATGAAGAACACCTGCGGCAGCTCGAAGCGCACGCCATCCTTGTGGATGAAGTAGCGGTCGTACAGGGTCTGCAGGCCCAGGTAGGTGAACTGCTGGTCGCGCTCGTGGTTGATCGCCTTGCCCATGCGCTCCAGGTCGTAGCCTTTGAGCGCCGGGTCGAGCAGTTCGAACTCGACGCCTTTCTCGACGTAGGCCGGCAGGGCCTTGGCGTACAGGTCGGCCATCTCGTGGTGGGTGGCGCTGTCGGCGACGTTCAGGAAGCCCAGGCCTTCGGCGCGCAGGGTGTCCATCAGCAGGCGGGCGGTGACGAACGAGTAGTTCGGCTCGCGCTCGACCAGGGTACGGGCGGTCATCACCAGGGCGGTGTTGACGTCCTTCAGGGCGACGCCGTCGTACAGGTTCTTCAGGGTTTCGCGCTGGATCAGCTCGCCATCGACTTCGGCCAGGCCTTCGCAGGCTTCGCTGATGATGGTGTTCAGGCGCGCCATGTCCAGCGGCGCCAGGCTGCCGTCGGCCAGGGTGATGCGGATGCTTGGGTGCGGCTCGACCACGCTGTCGGCGTTGGAGCGGGTAGCACGCTCCTTGGCACGCTGGTCGCGGTAGATCACGTAGTCACGGGCGACTTTCTGCTCGCCGGCGCGCATCAGGGCCAGTTCGACCTGGTCCTGGATTTCTTCGATGTGGATGGTGCCACCCGATGGCATGCGACGCTTGAACGTGGCGGTGACCTGCTCGGTCAGGCGCGCGACGGTGTCGTGGATGCGCGACGAGGCGGCGGCGGTGCCGCCTTCAACTGCGAGGAACGCCTTGGTGATGGCAACGGTGATCTTGTCGTCGGTGTAGGGGACGACAGTGCCGTTACGCTTGATCACGCGCAGTTGACCAGGGGCGGTGGCGGCCAGATCCTGGTTCGAATCGGCGGCCTGAGGCGCCTTGGCCTGCGGGTTCTCGCGAGTTGTGTCGGTTTGCATGGGTGGGTGTCTCCACAGTTTCTAGTTTGTTCAGGCGCCGTTGTCGGGCGCCACCGTTCCGTCCACTTGCTCGATGGCCCGGGCGGGGATGCGCGTGAAGCACACGCATCCGCCCGCTCGGGCTTACCGACTTCGGGACAGACTCAGGAATTAGGGGCAGTAACCTGCCGCTCCCTGGCCGAAGTCAAAGGTTCTGGGCGTACCCAAAATCTGTTGCTGATGAGTGCGGGCCTTGCCTGCAACACTCATACCCGAACAAGGCCGTCTGCGGCTTGCCTCGGTCGCCCTCCGCAGGAGCGGTTTGGCTGTTGAAATCACCTTAAGTTCAGACAGAAAATTCGCTTGAATTTGCCTGTTGACTTGTGTTTGTGATTTTGCGCAAAACCCAATATCTAGTGGTTCGCTGCGATAGGGATACAAGATAATGCGGTCCAGGGGGCTTTGCAAGGTCGGCACCTGTGGATAACTTGTGGGTACTTTGTGAGTCATCCGTGGGTATTCGCTGTAGGCCTTGTCCCAAGTGGTTTGCACTATTTTTTGCCTGTGCTACGCCGCCGCGAAGATTTTTTAGGGCGCGCACCCTATCACAAAAAACGGTTCAGTCGAGGGCTGTTTGCGGTGGTTGGCAGGGGTGGGGGCGGGACGTAGTATCCGGGGCTGATGTTGCGCTTTGGTGAAGGCGGATTAGCGCTGCAATCAAAGGCCGGCACGGACAACGCAAGGCCAGACAATAACCAGAAGAAGGAAAGGCCATGGACCAGCCAATCAACCGCATCCTGATCGTCGAGGACGACCAGCGCCTGGCCGAACTGACTGCCGAATACCTCCAGGTCAACGGCTTCGAAGTGGCGGTGGAGGGCGACGGTGGCCGCGCCGCGCGGCGTATCATCGACAGCCAGCCAGACCTGGTGATCCTCGACCTGATGCTGCCCGGCGAAGACGGCCTGAGCATCTGCCGCCGGGTACGTGGCCAGTACCCCGGGCCGATCCTCATGCTCACCGCCCGCAGCGATGAGCTCGACCAGGTCCAGGGCCTGGACCTGGGCGCCGACGACTATGTGTGCAAGCCGGTGCGTCCGCGCTTGCTGCTGGCGCGCATCAATGCCCTGCTGCGCCGCAGCGAGGCCCCGGAACGTCGCTCGGATCTGAGCTTCGGCCCGCTGCATATAGACAGTCGCCAACGCGAGGCGCGCCTGAACGGCCAGTTGATCGAGCTGACCGGCGCCGAATTCGACCTGCTCTGGCTGCTGGCCAGCAACGCCGGGCGGGTGCTGTCGCGCGAGGAGATCTTCACCTCGCTGCGCGGCGTCGGCTACGACGGCCAGGACCGCTCCATCGATGTGCGCATCTCCAAGATCCGCCCCAAGATCGGCGACGACCCGATCACCCCGCGGCTGATCAAGACCCTGCGCAGCAAGGGCTACCTGTTCGTCGGCGAGGTGCCATGAACTCGATCTTCCTGCGTATCTATGGCGGCATGCTCGCGGTGCTGGTGCTGGTGGCCGTGCTCGGTGTGCTCAGCCTGCACCTGCTCAACGAGATCCGCGCCGGCCAGCACCGCGAGCGCCTGGCCCAGGGCACCTTCAGCCTGATGGCCGACAACCTGGCGCAGCAGAACGCGGTGGAGCGCACCCGTTCGCTGGTGATCTGGGAGCGCCTGCTCGGCGTGCCGCTGGACCTGCAGCCGCTGTCGGCCTTTACCCTCGACGGTGGACAGCGGGCGCGCCTGTACCGTGACCTGGTGGTGGTGGAGAAGACCGGCCCGCATGCCGCCCGGGTGCTGCGCCGGATCGGTCACGAAGACCTGCTGCTGGTGGCCGAGGTCAAGCAGATCAGCGAGCAGTTGGCCCGCGCTACCCTCTACCTGCTGGCCGATGAACTGGTGCGTTATCCGGTGACCGAGCAGCAGAATCGACTGGCGCAAATACGCCAGGAGAAAGGCTTTGGTTTCGCCGTCGCCTTGCAACGTATCGAGCGCGCCGGGTTGGATGACGACCAGCGGCGGCGGGTGGAGGAGGGGGACACGGTCATGGCCCTGGGCCGCGATGGCGACTCGATCCGCGTGTTCTCGGGGTTGCCCGGGTCGCCCTGGGTGCTGGAGATCGGCCCGTTGTACCAGCTCAACCCCTATCCGCCGCAGTTGCTGATCCTGATCGCCTTTCTCGGCTTGTGCCTGATCGGCCTGGTGGTCTACCTGCTGGTGCGCCAACTGGAGCGCCGGGTGTCGGGCCTGGAAGTGGCGGCCACGCGCATCGCCCAGGGCAGCCTCGACACCAGGGTGCCAGCCGGCGACGCCGACTCGGTAGGGCGTCTGGCCGAGGCCTTCAACGGTATGGCCGAGCACCTGCAACGCTCGCTGACCATGCAGCGCGAGCTGGTGCGGGCGGTGTCCCACGAGCTGCGCACCCCGGTGGCGCGGCTGCGCTTCGGCCTGGAGATGATCGAGAGCGCCGGCAGCGACGAGGCCCGGGCCAAGCACCTGGCGGGCATGGACGGCGATATCCAGGACCTGGACAAGTTGGTCGACGAGATGCTCACCTACGCGCGCCTGGAGCAGGGCGCGCCGGCGTTGAACTTCCAGGCTGTGGACCTGGACGCCTTGCTGGCGCGGGTGATCGACGAGCTGGCGCCGTTGCGCGCCGAGGTGCGCGTGCTGCGGGGGGAATGCCACGGCCTGGACGGCGGCGCCTGGGTCGAAGCCGAGCCGCGCTACCTGCACCGAGCCTTGCAGAACCTGGTGCGCAACGCCATGCGCCATGCCGAGGGGGAGGTGCGCCTGAGCTACCAGCTGGGGCAGGAGCGCTGCCGGATCGACGTCGAGGACGACGGCCCGGGTATTCCGCAAGGGGTGTGGGACCGCATCTTCACCCCCTTCACGCGCCTGGACGACAGCCGCACCCGCGCCTCGGGCGGGCATGGACTGGGCCTGTCGATCGTGCGGCGGATCATCTACTGGCACGGCGGCCGAGCGCTGGTCGGGCGCAGCACCACGCTGGGTGGCGCCTGCTTCAGCCTGAGCTGGCCGCGGGAGCAGCCACGGGATTAAACGCTGACCAGGCTCAGCAGATGACTGCCCTGTACGCAGAACTGGCCGTCCAGCTCGGCGCCGTGACGCCAGTCGCTCGACAGGTCGGTGAGCAGGCGTAGGCGGGCATGGCCGTCGGCGGACCAGCCCAGCAGTTCGGCGTGCTCAAAATAGAAGCGCTGGCCGGTGATGGGGTACAGCGCCTTGAACAGGCTTTCCTTCAGCGAGAAGGTCAGGGTCACAGCCAGTGCCTGCTGGCTTCGATCCAGGCGTTCGAGCTCGGCGGGGGTGAGGATTTCCCCTGCCAGGCGTTCGGCGCGCGCTTCGCTCAGCAGGGTTTCCTGGTCCAACCCAAGCCCTGTGCCCTGGGCCGCCACCACGGCTGCCGCCCAGCCCTGGCCATGGGTGATCGAACCATGGATCCCCGTCGGCCAGATGGGCGAGCGGTCCTCGTGGGTGGCCGGCACATAGTCACGACCATCCAGCCGCCGCAGCGCCTCGCGGGCGCATACCCGGCCGGCCAGGTATTCGGCCTGGCGCTTGGCCACCGAGCGTTGCAGGCTGGCGGTCGGAACGATGCCGGCGCGCTGGAAATCGTCGGCTGCCAGGTGGGCAGGGTCGAAGGCGCAGCTGACCAGCACCGCGCCGGGGACCGGGTGGGGCAGGGGCCAGTGGTGCTGGAGCGGGGCGCAGCAGGTGGGGAGTCTGTTCATGGGCGATATTGTGCCAGCCTGTTGGCTGGTGGTGGAGCAGATATTTGGGGCTGCAAAGCAGCCCCGGCAATCCTCAGTCAAACGCCGTCTTGAGGAACGCCTGCATATCCCTCCAGGAGCTTTCGTCAGCCGCCTTGTCATAGCCGATATCCGGCCCGCCATGTCCACCATGCCCCAACCGATCCGCATCCGGGTTGGTAAACCCATGCTTGGCCCCCGGGATCCCGACGAACTTGTAGTCGGCCTTGGCCGCATCCATCTCAGCCTTGAACGCCGCCACCTGCTCCGGGGTGACCATGCTGTCGGCCTCGCCGTGTTCCACCAGGATCTTCGCCCGGATCACTTCGGGTTTGGCCGGCGTCTGGGTCACCAGCGCGCCATGGAAGCTCACCACGCCATCGAGCTTTTCACCGCGGCGCGCCGCGTCCAGCACCACCTTGCCGCCGAAGCAGTAGCCGATGGCCGCCAGCTGGTGCTTGTTGGTGTTGGGCTGGATCTTCAGCAGCTCCAGCCCTGCGTCGAAGCGCCGCGCCGCCGCTTTCGGGTCTTTCATCGCCGCCGCCATGAACGCCTGGGCGTCGGCGGGGTGCTCGGTGTGCTTGCCATCGCCGTACATGTCGATGGCCAGGGCGTTGTAGCCCAGCGCCGCGAGGTCGCGGGCACGGCGCTTGGCGTAGTCGTTCAGGCCCCACCACTCATGCACCACGACGATGCCGGGGCGTTTGCCCGCGAGGGCGTCGTCGTAGGCGTAGTAGCCGACCAGGCGATTGCCGTCGGCGTCCTGGTAGGGGATCTCGCGAGTCTGCACCGCCGCCTGGGCGAGGGTGGCGCTGCACAGCAGCGCCAGGGCAAGCAGGGTACGCATGGTCAGGCTCCTCGTTCGGTTCGTTCAGCCAGGGTTCAGGCCGGGTTCAGCCAGGGTTCAGGGCGACCTCCCTACTCTAGCCCCCAGACAGAAACAACGCATCCAACTGGAGTACCTAACCATGAAAACGCTCAACACCCTGATCGCCGCCATGGCCGTTTGCGCCGCCGGCCTCACCACCGCCGCCCAGGCCGACGACAACTTCGCCAGCCTGACCTACGGCCAGACCAGCGACAAAGTGCGCAAGTCCGGCATGCTGCAGAGCAACACCAATGGCCTGAATGCCGACGGCATCATCGGCAAGGACAGCACCTGGGGCGCGCGCCTGGGCAAGATCAACGACCAGGGCCGCTACTACCTGACCTACGACAACGTCTCGGGTGATCATGGCGGTGTCAAGCTGCGCCAGGAAAACCTGCTCGGCAGCTACGACTTGTTCCTGCCGGTGGGCGATACCACCAAGCTGTTCGGTGGTGGCAGCCTGGGCATGACCAAGCTGACCCAGGACTCGCCAGGCGCTCGTCGCGACACCGACTACGGCTACGCCGTTGGCCTGCAGGCCGGGGTGATCCAGGAAGTTACCGACAATACCGCGGTGGAGCTGGGCTACCGTTACCTACGCAGCAACGCTTCCACCGAAATCGGTGCCCATGGTGGGCCCAAGGACGGCACCCTGCGCCTGAAAAGCAGCGCGCAAACCTACCTGGCGGCTACCTACAAGTTCTGAGGCCGCTGTTATCCTGTCCTGGCCTCATCGCGGGGCAAGCTCGCTCCCACGTATCCCCGTGGGAGTGGGCTTGCCCCGCGATGACAATCGAACAGGCGTATCCACGTTAAGGAGATCTGCATGAAATTGCTGGTGGTCGAGGATGAGGCGCTGCTGCGGCATCACCTATATACCCGCCTCGGCGAAGGCGGCCATGTGGTGCAGGCGGTGGCCAATGCCGAAGAAGCCTTGTACCAGGCCGAACAGTACAACCACGACCTGGCGGTGATCGACTTGGGCCTGCCGGGCATGAGCGGGCTCGACCTGATTCGCCAGTTGCGCAACCTTGGGCAGACTTTCCCCATCCTGATTCTCACCGCCCGCGGCAACTGGCAGGACAAGGTCGAAGGCCTGGCCGCTGGTGCCGACGACTATGTGGTCAAGCCGTTTCAGTTCGAAGAGCTGGAGGCGCGCCTGAACGCCTTGCTCCGTCGTTCCAGCGGTTTCACCCAGTCGACCATCGCCGCCGGCCCGCTGGTGCTCGACCTCAACCGCAAGCAGGCGACGCTGGACGAGCAGCCACTGGCGCTAACCGCCTACGAATACCGCATTCTCGAATACCTCATGCGTCACCACCAGCAGGTGGTAGCCAAGGACCGCTTGATGGAGCAACTGTACCCGGATGACGAGGAGCGCGACCCCAACGTCATCGAAGTGCTGGTCGGTCGCCTGCGGCGCAAGCTCGAGGGCGACAATGGCTTCAAGCCGATCGACACCGTGCGTGGCCTGGGTTACCTGTTCACCGAGCGCTGCCGGTGATCCGCTCCCTGCGGGTGCGCCTGATGCTGGCGGCGGCGCTGCTGGCGTTGCTGTTCATGCTGGCGCTGCTGCCGGCGTTGCAGAAGGCCTTCAGCCTGGCGTTGCAGGAGTCGATCGAGCAGCGCCTGGCCTCGGACGTGACCACCTTGATCTCAGCCGCGCGCATCGAAAACGGCCAGTTGCAGATGCCGGCGCTGCTGCCGGACGAGCGCTACAACCTGCCCTATACCGGCCTGCTCGGCTACATCTTCGACCGCCAGGGCACCTTGGTGTGGCAGTCGCGGGCCACGCGCAACCGCAACATCAACTACCACCCGCGCTATGACGGGCGCGGCAACGAATTCGCGCGCATCCACCAGGACGATGGCGAGGAGTTCTTCGTCTATGACGTCGAGGTCAAGCTGCTGGGCGGCAAGAGCGCGGCGTTCAGCATCGTTGCCCTGCAGCCGTTGCGCGAGTACCAGGACACCCTCAATGGCCTGCGCGAAAAGCTCTATTTCGGTTTTGGCGCGGCGTTGCTGGCGTTGATGGTGCTGCTGTGGGCCGGCCTGACCTGGGGCCTGCGCTCGCTGCGCCGGCTCAGTTCCGAGCTGGATGAGGTGGAAAGCGGCGCCCGTGACGATCTGAGCCGCGAACACCCGCGCGAGCTGCTGCGCCTGACCGGCTCGCTCAACCGCTTGCTGCACAGCGAGCGCGAGCAACGTCAGCGTTACCGCGATTCGCTCGATGACCTGGCCCACAGCCTGAAGACCCCACTGGCCGTGTTGCAGGGGGTGGGCGAGAGCCTGGAGCACGGTGATCGCGAGCAGGCGCGGGTGCTGCAGAGCCAGATCGAACGCATGAGCCAGCAGATCGACTACCAGTTGCAGCGCGCCAGCCTGCGCAAGAGTGGCCTGGTGCGCCACCAGGTCGAGCTCAAGCCACTGCTCGACAGCCTGTGCAGCACCTTGGCCAAGGTGTACCGCGACAAGCAGGTGCTGGTCAGCCTCGAGGTAGCGGATCAGGCGCGGGTGCCGATGGAGCAGGGGGCCTTGCTGGAGCTGCTTGGCAACCTGCTGGAGAACGCCTACCGGCTATGCCTGGGGCAGGTGCGGGTGCGCCTGCATGAGGCGCCGGGGCAGCTGGCGCTGTGGATCGAGGACGATGGCCCGGGCGTGCCGCTTGACCAGCGCGAGCGCATTCTCGAACGCGGCGAGCGGCTGGACCGCCAGCACCCCGGACAAGGGATCGGCCTGGCGGTGGTCAAGGACATCATCGACAGCTATGACGCCGAGTTGAGCCTGGGCGACTCCGAATTGGGCGGGGCTGCGTTCCGCATCGCTTTCCGGCTCGATTGAAATCGCGCAAGACTTGTAGGAGCGGCTTTAGCCGCGATCACCGGCCCAGCCGGGGCCATGCACCGCGTCGCTGGCTTCGCGGCTGAAGCGGCCCCTACAGGATGCGCGCTGGGCGGAAATCCGCCAACCTGCCCTGTACGATTTCCGCCATCAGGCGGGAATCCGCCATTTCCTACCGGCTTTTGCGCCCCGTCCCGGGGCATTCATACCCTGTAATCATTGGCCATGCACCGCGAGCGGGCACTTTGGCATCGCCCTTGCTATTCACCTGGCAGACGCCTGCCCAGGCGCTCAAACACAACGACAAATCCCTCCGGGTGCAGGAGGGTTCGCGATTCAGGTGCCCCGACATCCTGGGAAGGATGCGCCGGCCCACTTGAGGAAAAATTAGCCATGACGACTCGTCAGCCGCTGTACAAATCGCTGTATGTCCAGGTGATCGTCGCCATCACCATCGGTATCCTGCTCGGCCACTACTACCCGGAAACCGGGGTTGCCCTCAAACCGCTGGGTGACGGCTTCGTCAAACTGATCAAGATGGTCATCGCCCCGATCATCTTCTGCACCGTGGTCAGCGGCATCGCTGGCATGCAGAGCATGAAGTCGGTCGGCAAGACTGGCGGCTATGCGCTGCTGTACTTCGAAATCGTCTCCACCATCGCCCTGATCATCGGCCTGGTCGTGGTCAACGTGGTCCAGCCTGGCGCCGGCATGCACGTCGATGTCAGCACCCTGAACGCCAGCAGCGTGGCCGCCTATGCCGCCGCCGGGGCGCAGCAGACTACCGTCGGCTTCCTGCTCAATATCATCCCCAACACCGTGGTCGGCGCTTTCGCCAACGGCGACATCCTGCAAGTGCTGATGTTCTCGGTGCTGTTCGGCTTCGCTTTGCATCGCCTGGGCAGCTACGGCAAGCCGGTGCTGGACATGATCGACCGCTTCGCCCATGTCATGTTCAACATCATCAACATGATCATGAAGCTGGCCCCGGTCGGTGCCTTCGGTGCCATGGCCTTCACCATCGGCCAGTATGGCGTGGGCTCGCTGGTGCAGCTGGGCTACCTGATGGCCTGCTTCTACATCACCTGCCTGCTGTTCATCCTGGTGGTGCTGGGCGGTATCTGCCGCGCCCACGGCTTCAGCGTCATCAAGTTGATCCGCTACATCCGTGAAGAGCTGCTGATCGTGCTGGGCACCTCGTCCTCCGAGTCGGCCCTGCCACGCATGCTGGCCAAGATGGAGCGCCTGGGCGCGAAGAAATCCGTGGTTGGCCTGGTGATCCCTACCGGGTACTCGTTCAACCTTGACGGTACCTCGATCTACCTGACCATGGCCGCGGTGTTCATCGCCCAGGCCACCGACACCACCATGGACATCACCCACCAGATCACCCTGCTGCTGGTGCTGCTGGTCGCGTCCAAGGGGGCCGCGGGTGTCACCGGCTCGGGCTTCATCGTCCTCGCCGCCACCCTGTCGGCCGTCGGCCACCTGCCGGTTGCCGGCCTGGCGCTGATCCTGGGTATCGACCGCTTCATGTCCGAAGCCCGCGCCCTGACCAACCTGATCGGCAACGCCGTGGCCACCGTGGTCGTGGCCAAGTGGGTCAAGGAGCTGGACACCGACACCCTGCAGGCCGAACTGGCGTCTGGCGGCTCGCCGCTGATCGACACCCGTCCGACCGACGACCTGGGCGTGGCCGAAGGCCCGGCGCGTTGAGCGACGTGTGAAATGCACAAAGGCGACCTGCGGGTCGCCTTTTTTGTACCGCTGTCCCGCGATCCGTAGGAGCCAGCCTTGCTGGCGAACCAGGCGCCGCGATGGATGGCACCGGCTGTGCCGGTGTTCGCCAGCAAGGCCGGCTTCTACGACGATCGTGGCTGCCCTATGACTACTCGACCCGGGTCTCGCCGCTGTACACCAGAATCTCCCGACAGCGCCGGCACAGGTAGCGCCGCCCCTGGCGCACCAGCTTGTGGCGCTGGGCAGTGAACGGGAAATCGCTTTGCGGGCACGGACAGCGGTAGATGTAGCGTGTCGCCACGCGCCGCTGCACTTCGTAGTTGTGGCAGCGGTTCGGCGGCAGCTCGTACACCCCGCGCATGATCAACTGCCATTCCTCGCCATGGGCCTGGATACGCTCACCAAACAGCTGGTGGGCAACCAGGTGGGCGACCTCGTGGGCCACGGTCTGGCGCAGGAAGTCTTCGGCGTTTTCGCGGTACAACTGCAGGTTGAAGCGCAGCAGGTTCTCGTGCAGGTGGGCGACGCCGGCTTTCTGCCCGCGCAACTTGAAGCTGACTTGCGGGCGCGGGAAGGGGCGTTTGAAGAAGGCTTCGGCTTGCTGGTAACAGGTTTCGACGCGTTGTTTGAGCAGCTCGGGCATGGCGGGGCAATTCTCCTGACCGGGCATTATGCCGCAAGCGCGACCCAGGCGCCGAACCGCTGGTCAACACGAAACGAGGCCGCCTTGCGGCGGCCTCGGCTTGATGCCCCAGTGTTGGTTCGATCTAGTTGGTGTACACGGGCCCCACGCCCAGTCCCCAGATGATCACGGTCGCGGCCATGATCGCCACCAGAACCACGAGGCCCACCGCCAGCACGGAGCTGGAGAACAGGAAGCCTTCATCCGACGGTATGTTCATGAAGGTCGGCAAGCCGACATACAGCAGGTACACGGTGTAGCAGATCGCCGCCGTGCCGATCAGCATGCCCAGCCACAGGTGCGGGTACAGCGCCGCAAGGCCGCCGATGAACAGCGGGGTGGCGGTGTAGGTGGCAAAGGCGATGCACTGCGCCATGCTCGGATTGGCGTCGTAGGTGCGGGCCATCCAGTGGATGAAGGCGCCCATCACCGCCACCCCGGCGAGCATCGCCAGGTACGACATGATGCTCATCCAGATCGCGCTTTCCATGGTCAGCATCACCGCCGGCCGGTCACCGATCACCCAGCCGACCTGGGTGGTGCCGATGAATGCCGAGACGGCGGGAATCGCCGCGAGGATCAGCGTGTGCGTCAGGTACATGTGGCTGATACTTTCTTCTTCGCCACGGATTTCCCGCCACTCCTGGTCGGGATGGGTAAACAGCCCCACAACGTGATGAATCATGCCGGTCACTCCTATTGGTTGCCAAACGCCCCCCAGATGGAGCGCCTGCGGCCCGAGGCCGAACACCGATGCAAGCGGTAATGTGGCCTTATGTCGCAGTATAGGAAGCCGTTCCCCGCATAAAACCAGCTTTTTAGAGCAAATTGCGCTGTCAGGCCCGGTGCTGATTCCCTTGAAGTCTTTATCGGATTGGTCTACTGCCCCGCCTGGTTTGTGCGTAAAATAGCCGCCTTTTGTCACACCTCGCGGATTCAAGCGCTATGGGCACCCTCTCGGTCAACCAGAACAAACTGCAAAAACGCCTGCGTCGCCTCGCCGGCGAAGCCATCACCGACTTCAACATGATCGAGGATGGCGACAAGGTCATGGTCTGCCTGTCCGGCGGCAAGGACAGCTACACCATGCTCGACGTTCTGTTGCACCTGCAGAAGGTTGCGCCGATCAAGTTCGACATCGTCGCGGTGAACATGGACCAGAAGCAGCCGGGTTTCCCCGAGCACGTGCTGCCGGCCTACCTCAAGGAACTGGGCGTCGAGTACCACATCGTCGAGAAGGACACCTACTCGGTGGTCAAGGAGCTGGTGCCCGAGGGCAAGACCACCTGCTCGCTGTGCTCGCGCCTGCGCCGCGGCACCCTGTACACCTTCGCCGACGAGATCGGCGCGACCAAGATGGCCCTGGGGCACCACCGCGACGACATCGTCGAGACCTTCTTCCTCAACATGTTCTTCAACGGCGCGCTCAAGGGCATGCCGCCGAAGCTGCGCGCCGACGACGGGCGCAACGTGGTGATCCGCCCGCTGGCCTACTGCAGCGAGAAGGACATCCAGGCCTATTCGGACATGAAGGAGTTCCCGATCATCCCGTGCAACCTGTGCGGCTCGCAGGAAAACCTGCAGCGCCAGGTGGTCAAGGACATGCTGGTGGAGTGGGAGCGCAAGCACCCAGGCCGCACCGAGAGCATCTTCCGCGCCCTGCAGAACGTCGCGCCGTCGCAGTTGGCCGACCGCAACCTGTTCGACTTCACCAGCCTGAAGATCGACGAGAGCGCCACCCCGCGCTTCCTCGACGTGTTGAACATCTGACCTTATGCGCGACTACCAGTGGTTGCATGAGTACTGCCTGAACCGCTTCGGTTCGGCCCAGGCGCTGGAAGCCTTCCTGCCGCAGCCGCGCACAGCCGCGCAGCTGCGCGACATCACCGACGACCGCTACCTGTCGACCCTGGCCCTGCGCGTTTTCCGCGCCGGGCTCAAGCACAGCCTGGTGGATGCCAAGTGGCCGGCGTTCGAGCAGGTGTTCTTTGGCTTCGACCCGGAGAAAGTGGTGCTGATGGGCGCCGAGCACCTGGAGCGGCTGATGCAGGACGAGCGCATCATCCGCCACCTGGGCAAGCTCAAGAGCGTGCCGCGCAATGCGCAAATGATCCTCGACGTGGCGAAGGAGAAGGGCAGTTTCGGCGCGCTCATCGCCGACTGGCCCGAGACCGATATCGTCGGGCTGTGGAAATACCTGGCCAAGCATGGCAACCAGCTGGGCGGACTATCGGCTCCGCGTTTCCTGCGCATGGTCGGCAAGGACACCTTCATCCCCACCGACGACATGGCCGCCGCGTTGATCGCGCAGAAGATCATCGACAAGCCACCGACCAGCCTGCGCGACCTGGCACTGGTGCAGCAGGCGTTCAACCAGTGGCATGCCGAAAGCGGGCGGCCGCTGTGCCAGCTGTCGGTGATGCTGGCGCATACCGTCAACCATTGAGATCGCCGGGGCCGCAACGCGGCCCCGATACGTTCAGGCACCTTCGCCGGCCAGGCGTCGATCCTGCTGGAACTTCCAGCGCACGAACAGCAGCCCACTGACGAACAGCCCCAGGCTGACCAGCACCTCGACCCAGCCAAACACCGCCCGTGCCGGATCGAACGCCGCCAGCACGCCCTTGATGAAGTAGATATTGACCACGAAGCAGGTCCAGGCATGCGCCCGGGCGCTGCCCATCAGCATGCCCGGCAGCAGTAACAGCAGAGGGATCAGCTCGATGGCCAGGATCACCTCGACCCGCGCCCCATGCAGGTTGGCGAACCACAGGTTGTTCACCACCAGCAGGGCGATCAGGCCGAAGAAGCAGGCCAGGCTCAGGGCGCGGGTCAGCCGTACGCGTGGGGCGAGCCACTCCAGCGGCGGCAGCACCTTGGGTTTTCTAGCCACGCTGGCCACCCAGGGCCTTGGCCGTATTGGCCAGGCGTTGGCCGAGGGCGCGGCACAGGGCGATCTCGTGCTGGTCCAGCTCGCGCTTGCCGTCGGCGCCGGCATGGTGGCTGGCACCATACGGAGTGCCACCGCCGCTGGTTTCGAGCAGCGCCGACTCGCTGTAGGGCAGGCCGGTGACCAGCATGCCGTGGTGCATCAGCGGCAGCAGCATCGACAGCAAGGTGGTTTCCTGGCCGCCGTGCAGGCTGGCGGTGGACGTGAACACTGCCGCCGGCTTGCCCACCAGCTCGCCGCCCAGCCACAGGCTGCTGGTGCCGTCGAGGAAGTACTTGAGCGGCGCGGCCATGTTGCCGAAGCGGGTCGGGCTGCCCAGGGCCAGGCCCGCGCAGTGGCGCAAGTCGTCGAGGGTGGCGTACAGCGCGCCGCTGGCCGGGATGTCCGGAGCCACGGCTTCGCACTCGGTGGAGATCGCCGGCACCGTGCGCAGGCGCGCCTCCAGGCCGGCCATCTCGACGCCGCGGGCAATGTGCCGGGCCATCTCGCTGGTCGAGCCGTGGCGGCTGTAGTACAGCACCAGGATGTAGGGTTCGCTCACGGCAGGATCTCCAGGACCTTCTCGGGTGGGCGCCCGATCACGGCCTTGTCGCCTGCGACCAGGATCGGGCGTTCGATCAGCTTGGGATGTTGCGCCATGGCGTCGATCAGCTGGGCGTCGGTCAGGGCCGGGTTGGCCAGGTCGAGCGCCTTGTATTCATCTTCGCCGGTGCGCAGCAGTTGCCGCGCACCGATCCCCAGCTTGCCCAGCAGTTGCTTGAGCGCGGTGGCGTCCGGCGGGGTCTCGAGGTAGCGCACGATGGTCGGCGCCAGGCCGCGTGCCTCGAGCAGTTCCAGGGCGCCGCGGGATTTCGAGCAGCGCGGGTTATGATAGAGGGTCAGATCGGTCATGACGGGTCGCATCCAGCTGGGTGTGGCGGCTATTCTAACCGCAGCGACCGACTTCAATGCTTGAAAACTTCGAGAAGGATTGACCCATGGCAAGGCGTTTGGCAGCTGCACTGGCCATCACCGCGAGCCTGCTGCTCGGCGGCTGCGGTGCGGACTACGGCGTGGACCAGCACGGCAATACGGTGAAGGCCGAACAGGTCGAGGGGCACTGGCTGGTGCTCAACTACTGGGCCGAATGGTGCGGCCCGTGCCGTACCGAAATCCCCGAGCTCAATGCGGCGGCGAAGCAGTGGGATGCCCAGGGCATCAAGGTGCTGGGGGTGAACTTCGATGGCTTGCAAGGCGCGGACCTCAAGGCCGCCGCCGAGACCCTCGGGATTGGCTTCACCGTGCTGGCGCAAGACCCGGCCGAGCGTTACGAGCTGCCGCGCAGCGAGGCGTTGCCGGTGACCTACATCATCGACGACAAGGGCAAGGTGCGTGAGCAGTTGATGGGTGAGCAGACGCTCGAGGGGTTGCAGGCGAAGATCAAGGCTTTGAAAGGCGGCGCCTGATCGATCTTGGGGCTGCCTTGCAGCCCTATCGCGACACAAGGCCGCTCCTACAGGGGTTCGCATTCACCGGTAGGAGCGGACTTGCCGAGGCGTCGGACCGGCCGGAAAGGGCCGCAAAGCGGCCCCGGCACTTGTCAGCCTTCCTCTGGCCAGAACCGCAGTGGCTTGCCCTCGGCCGGCCAGAAGCGGATCTGCTCGATTGGCGACACATCCCAGCGCTGCACCGTCTCCAGCGCCTGCAGGAAGCGTTTTTCCTGGTCCATCAGCGCTGGCGCGCACAGCTTGCGGGTCTTGCCGACCTTGCCGAAGCTTAAGTGCTCGCCGTCCAGCGTATAGGGCGCGAACCAGTGGTTGCAGCCGGCATTGCCATAGGCACGGCCATCGCTGGCCAGGGTCAGGGTCAGGTGGCTGTAGTCGATCAGCGGGCGTTCACCGATCCACTCCAATAGGTAGCTTTGCTCCTGCTGCAGCTTTGAAGGTTGTGACGCGCAGCCTATCAGGCCGGTGGCGATCAGCACGCCGGTCAGCAGTTGTTTCACTCAGGCGCGCTCCTGGCACTGCGGGCACAGGTGCTTGTCGCCCTGGATGGCCCAGCCCAGCTCCTGGATACGGGCGGCGGCTGCCGGGGCGTGGCCCTTCTTGCCGAGCTTGGCCTCGGCGGCGAACTCGAAGTCCAGCACCGCGTCGCAGCCGTCGCACTTGACCTGCCACTGGTGGATTTCCAGCTCGTTGAACACCGGCCCCTGGGCCACGGCCACCCACTGCCCGGTGGGGTTGATCAGGTGGCGCACGCTGTCCACGGTCAGTCGCATGGACAGGGTTTTGCTGCCTTTGAGCGAAACCAGCAGCGCGTCGCCCTTCTGGATCGAGCCGCCGTTGCCGGTGACCTGGTAGCGGCCCGGTACCAGGGCGCGGCACTCGATCAAGGTGTGTTGCGGATTGAAAAGGGTGTAGCGGAAATCGTGTTCGACCATGGGTCCTCCAGAAATGCCGCGTATCCTAGCATCATCCCGTGACCAGATTCTGCGGATTGCCTGCCGCCCAGCGGGCGATGTTGTCCAGGGTGGTGGTGGCGATGGCATCCAGTGCCTCGCGGGTGAGAAATGCTTGGTGCGCGGTGACGATCACGTTGGGGAAGGTCAGCAGCCGCGCCAGCACGTCGTCCTGCAACGGCTGGTCGGAGCGGTCCTCGAAAAACAGTTGCGCCTCTTCTTCATACACATCCAGTCCCAGGTAGCCGAGCTGGCCGCTCTTGAGCGCGTCGATCAGCGCCGGGGTGTCGACCAGCGCGCCGCGACCGGTGTTGATGAGCATGGCGCCGGGTTGCAGCTGGGCCAGGCTCTGGGTGTTGATCAGGTGGCGGGTGTGCTCGGTCAGCGGGCAGTGCAGGCTGATGATCCGCGCTTCGCGCAGCAGCTCGGGCAGCGCCAGGTAGCGGGCGCCGAGGGCCAGCAGTTCGGGGTTGGGGCAGGGGTCGTAGGCCAGCAGCTGGCAGCCGAAACCGGCCATGATACGGGCGAAGGCGGCGCCGATCTGGCCGGTGCCGACCACGCCGACGGTCTTGCCATGCAGGTCGAAGCCGGTCAGCCCGTGCAGGGTGAAGTCGCCTTCGCGGGTGCGGTTGTAGGCCCGGTGCAGGCGCCGGTTGAGGGCCAGGATCAGGGCCACGGCGTGCTCGGCGACCGCGTGCGGCGAGTAGGCCGGCACCCGTACCACGGACAGTTTCAGGCGCTGCGCCGCGGCCAGGTCGACATGGTTGTAGCCGGCCGAGCGCAACGCCACCAGGCGCGTGCCGCCGGCGGCCAGGCGCTCGAGCACTGGGGCGTCGAGTTCGTCGTTGATGAAGGCGCAGACCACCTCGAAGCCCTTGGCCAGGGCGGCGGTGTCGAGGGTCAGGCGGGCTGCCTGGTAGTGCAGCTCCAGGGTGCCGCTCTGGGCGGCGTGGGTGAAGCTTTCCTGATCGTAGTGCTGGCTGCTGAACAACAGGGCGCGCATGGTTGTGTTCCTTTCATGAGACCGTTGCCAGTCTAGGCCAGTGGGCCGGCTCGGTATTGATCTGCGCGGCTTTGTGGTGTTGGCGTTCCAGTGTAGGAGCCCGCTGTGCTGGCGAAGCTGTCTGATCAGGTATTCGCCTCGCCTGCTTCGCCGGCAAGGCCGGCTCCCACGGACCCAGACGACGGCGGTCAGGCATGCTGGCGCGCTTGTTCCGCCAGCCGCTCGATGGCCAGATCGAGGTCGTCGAGCGCTGCCTGGGCCTGTGGGCTGCCCTGTTTGAGCAAGGTTTCGCTGCGCTGGCAAGCCGCGCGCAACTGCGGTACGCCGCAATAGCGCGAGGCGCCGTTGAGGCGGTGCACGCGCTCGATGATCGCCGTGCGATCGGTGGCATTGCGCGCTGCCAGGATGGCTTCGCGGTCGGCAGCCAGCGAAGCCAGCAACATGCTCAGCATGTCCGCTGCCAGGTCCGGCTTGCCGGCGGCCAGGCGCAGGCCTTCCTCCGGGTCGAGCACCTTCAGTTCGCCGCTGTCCGGCAGCCGTTCAGGGCTGCGCTCCGGGGGCGGCGCGCCGAGGCTCAGACCGGTCCACTTCATTACCACCTGGGCCAGCTGGCGTTCGCTGATCGGCTTGGTCAGGTAGTCATCCATGCCGCTGTGCAACAGGGCGCGTTTCTCGTTGGCCATCGCATGGGCGGTCAGGGCGACGATCGGCAGCGGCTGGCCGCTCTGGCTGCTTTCCCAGCGGCGGATCTGCTCGGTGCAGGCGCGCCCGTCCATGCCAGGCATCTGCACGTCCATCAGCACCAGGTCGAAGGGTTCGTCCTGCACCACCTGTACCGCGGTGTAGCCGCTGTCCACCGCCAGCACCTCGGCACCCATGCCTTCGAGCAAGGTCTGCACCAGCAGCAGGTTGGCCGGGTTGTCGTCGACGCAGAGGATCTTCGGCATGCGTTGCCCGGTGTTCACCCGTTGTTCGCTCAAGGGTCGGCGCGGTTGCACCAGCTCCAGCAACAGCCGGCGGATCTTGCGGGTACAGGTGGGCTTGGCCAGCAGTTGGCCATGGGCGTTGGGCAAGTACGGCAGGTAGAGTGGCTGCTCGGTGGTCGGGCACAGCGCCACGCACTGGCAGCCCAGGCCTTCGAGTTGCTGCAGGTACTGGCTGAGCTGTTCCGGGCCGAGGCTGCCGAGGTTGACCCCGAGCACGGCGAAGTCGAACGGCTTGCCGGCCTGGTTGGCCGCCTGGACCGCCTGCAACAGTTGCTCGCAGGAGGAGAACAGGGTCACCGACAGGCCGCAGTCCTCGAGCTGGTGTTCCAGCGCCTGGCGGGCCAGGTCGTGGCTGTCGACGATGGCCACGCGGCGGCCGAGCAGGGCCGGCAGCGGTTGCTCCTCGCCGTCGTCGTGGGCCTTGGGCAGGTTGAGGCTGATCCAGAACTGCGAGCCTTCACCGGGGGTGCTGTCGACGCCGATCTCACCACCCATCTGTTCGATCAGGCGCTTGGAGATCACCAGCCCCAGGCCGGTGCCGCCGGGTTGGCGCGACAGCGAGTTGTCGGCCTGGCTGAAGGCCTGGAACAGGGTGCGCACGTCCTGCGGCGACAGGCCGATGCCGGTGTCCTGCACACTGATGCGCAGTTGCACGCTGTCTTCCTGTTCGTCGTCGAGCATGGCGCGCACGACGATGGTGCCTTCGCGGGTGAACTTGATGGCGTTGCTCACCAGGTTGGTGAGGATCTGCTTGAGTCGCAGCGGGTCGCCGACCAGCGACAGCGGGGTGTCGCGATACACCAGGCTGAGCAGTTCGAGCTGCTTGGCGTGGGCTGCCGGGGCGAGGATGGTCAAAGTGTCCTGGATCAGGTCGCGCAGGTTGAACGGAATGCTGTCGAGCACCAGCTTGCCGGCCTCGATCTTGGAGAAGTCGAGGATCTCGTTGATGATCCCCAGCAGGTTGTCGGCGGACTTTTCGATGGTGCCCAGGTAGTCGAGCTGGCGCGGGCTCAGCTCGCTTTTCTGCAACAGGTGGGTGAAGCCGAGAATGCCGTTGAGCGGGGTGCGGATTTCATGGCTCATGTTGGCCAGGAACTCCGACTTGATGCGGCTGGCTTCCAGGGCCTCCTTGCGCGCCATGTCCAGCTCGATGTTCTGGATCTCGATGGTTTCCAGGTTCTGGCGCACGTCCTCGGTGGCCTGGTCGATGCTGTGCTGCAGCTCTTCGTGGGCGCTGTGCAGGGTTTCGGCCATGCGGTTGATGCCGCCGGCAAGCTCATCGAGCTCATGGCTGCCCATGGCCGGCAGGCGTTCGTCGAGATGGCCGTCCTTGAGCTGGTTGACCGCGTGCTTGATGCGGTTGATCGGGCCGTTGATGGTGCGGCTCATGCGCAGGGCGAGCAGGGCGGTCAGGCTCAGGCAGGCGAGAATCAGCAGCAGGCTGGTGAACAGGTTGCGGTAGCCGCGCAGCAAGGTGCCGTCATGGGACAGCTCGATTTCGACCCAACCCAGCAGCCGCTCGGCCTCGGCGGGCACGGCGTCGGTGGCCAGGTCGCGGTGATGGCCGAACACCGGCATCAGGTAGCGGGTGGCATCGTTGCCGGTGCGCTGCAGCAGTTGCGTGCCGGTGCCACCGCTGGGCGGCTGATTGAGCATGCTCGGGCCGGCGTGGGCCAGGCGGGTGCGGTCGGCGGCGAGGAAGGCCACAGCGCGCACGTCGGATTGCTCCAGGGCCTGGGCGGCGATGCGCTCCAGCTGCGCCGGAGCCTGGCGGGCCAGGGCCGGGGCCGCCAGCGGGGCCAGTTGCTCGGCGATCATCTTGCCGCGTTGCAGCAACTGCGTGCGCAGGTCGCTCTGCTGCAGCCAGGTGAAGTAGCAGCCCAGCACCAGGGCCATCAGGCTGGCGGGCAGCAAAGCCAGCAGTAACACGCGGCTGCGGATTCCCAAACGGTCGAGCACACCTCTCTCCTGTCATGTGCTTAAGGGCGCGGTTCGCGCTTCAGGCGGAACGTTACTCCGGGTAGGGGGGCAATGCACCCATTTGTGTTTGATTTTGTTTCAAGAAGGCCTGGTGTGGGCCTGTTTCTCACGTGTGCGCCGGATGTGTCCTACGTGGCGCCGGTCGTACTGTGGTTGCTTGCCGTTGGCGCTTGTCGAATAATCGCGTAATTGAGAATTGATGGCAGTTGCCAATGCATCCTGTATCTATCCGCGCCACCCATATCCTCGCCATCGAGGACGACCCCGTGCTGGGCGCCTACCTGCACGAGGAACTACAGCGCGGCGGCTTCCACGTCACCTGGTGCCGCAATGGCCTCGAGGGCCTGGAGGTCGCCGCCCGGCAAGCCTTCGACCTGGTCTTGATGGATATCCTGCTGCCGGGGCTCAACGGCCTCGACGCCCTGGCCAGCCTGCGCCGACACAGTGCCACGCCGGTGATCCTGATGTCGGCGCTGGGGGCCGAGGCCGACCGCATCAGTGGTTTCGAGCGTGGCGCCGACGATTACCTGCCCAAGCCGTTCAGCTTCGCCGAACTGCGCGTGCGCATCGAGGCGATCCTGCGCCGGGTGGCGTTCGAGCGGCGGACCCAGGCGCCGCGGGAGGCCGAGGCCGGACAGTTGCAATTCGATGAACAGGCTTGTGATGTCAGCCTGGCCGGCACACGCGCCTGCCTCACCCCCAGCGAATACCGTCTGCTCGATACCTTGCACCGCAGTAGCGACGAGGTGCTGAGCAAACCCTTCCTTTACCAGCAGGTCTTGCAGCGTGGCTATTCGCGACATGACCGCAGCCTGGACATGCACGTCAGCCAGATCCGCCGCAAGCTCAAGGCCATCGGTTACCACGAGCGCCAGGTGCGCACGGTGTGGGGCAAGGGCTATGTGTTCGGCGCGGGCGAGGCGGACTGAGGCGTGCTCGATCGTCATTCGTTGTTCTGGAGGCTGGCTGTCCTGCTGGTGGGGTTCTGCCTGCTGATGATTGGCCTGAGCTACAGCTGGGGTCGGCACATGGAAACCCAGGATGCCTTTCTCTCCGAGCCGGCTCGCCAGGTGCTGCGCGGCTACGCCGCAGAGGCCGAACAGGCCTGGCGCAGCGGCGGGCAGGTCGGCGTCGATGCATGGTTGAGCGGCATGCATGAGCGCGAGCAGGGGTGGGTGGGGGTGCTCGATGGCGACCTGCAACCACTGGGCAGCGCCAACCTGAGCAGCAGCCAGACCCAGCGCCTGACCCGCCTGCGCGGCGTCGACTGGCCCATGAGCCGGCGCAGCATCGGCCAACCCTGGTTGCGCCTGCCGTTCCCCCTGGCGTCGGAGCAGGGCATGCTGGTGATCGAGCTGCCCGAGCGCTTCAACCCCGGCCAGTATCGCTTGTTCTGGCGCGTCGTCACCAACGGCGTTATCCCCGGGCTGTTCACCTTGCTGCTGTGCGTGGGCCTTTACCGCATGCTGATCGTGCCGCTGAACCAGCTGCGCGAGCAGGCCAATGCCTGGCGCGCCGACCAGTTGGCCGCGCGCCTGGACGCGCGCACCACCCAGCGGCGCGACGAACTGGGCGAGCTGGCCCGCGCCTTCGACCAGATGGCCGAACGCCTGCAGGGCACCGTGACCTTGCAGCAGCAGTTGCTGCGCGACCTGTCCCATGAAATGCGCACCCCACTCAGCCGCCTGCGGGTGGCCTGCGATGGCGAGACCGATCTGCAACGCCTGCGCGAACGCCTGCACCGTGAGGTGGACGCCATGCAGCAACTGGTCGAGGACACCCTGCAACTGGCCTGGCAGGACGCCGAGCGGGCGCCGATGAACCTCGAACCGATCCAGCTGCAGGCGCTGTGGGACATGCTCAGCGAGAACGCCTGCTATGAAAGTGGCTGGGCTCCGGCGCGGTTGCATTGCGAGCTGCCGGCTGACTGTTGGGTGCAAGGCAATCTCAACCACTTGGCCCAGGCTCTGGAGAACGTGCTGCGTAATGCCATCCGCCATTCCCCTGCCCAGGGCCTGGTCAGGCTCAGCGGGCGGCGCCATGGCCATTACTGGCATATCGAATTGGAAGACGACGGTGGTGGCGTGGCCGAGGCCGACCTGGAGCGGATCTTCGCGCCGTTTTCGCGGCTTGATGGCTCGCGGCCGGGGGATGGCGGCTTCGGCCTGGGGTTGAGCATTGCCCGCAGTGCCATCGAGCGTCAGGGCGGACGGGTGTGGGCGGTCAATGGCGCGCAGGGGTTGCGGGTGTGCCTGCGCCTGGCGGCGACGCCAGGCAGCGTGCCGCCTGGTTCGCCAGCAAGGCTGGCGCTTACAGGCTGATCATCCATCAACTTATAGCCAGCGGTTATAGTGTCCGACGATTGCGTGATATGGCCGCGCTGGGTTTGCCGGTATGATAGGCGCCCCTGCCGTCCGGATTGCGAAAACGCCCATGACCCTGCAGTACCCAACCATTGCCGATTGCGTCGGCCACACGCCTCTGGTTCGCCTGCAGCGCATTGCCGGGGCCACCAGCAACACCCTGCTGCTCAAGCTCGAAGGCAACAACCCGGCGGGTTCGGTCAAGGACCGTCCGGCGTTGTCGATGATCACCCGCGCTGAACTGCGCGGGCAGATCAAGCCAGGCGACACGCTGATCGAAGCCACCTCGGGCAACACCGGCATCGCCCTGGCCATGGCCGCGGCGATCAAGGGCTACAAGATGATCCTGATCATGCCCGACAACTCCACCACCGAACGCAAGGCGGCGATGACCGCCTATGGCGCCGAGTTGATCCTGGTGACCAAGGAGGAGGGCATGGAGGGCGCGCGCGACCTTGCCGAGAAGCTGCAGGCCGAAGGCCGCGGGTTGGTGCTGGACCAGTTCGCCAACGGCGACAACCCGATCGCCCACTACAACAGCACCGGCCCGGAAATCTGGCAGCAGACCCAGGGCACCATCACCCATTTCGTCAGCTCCATGGGCACCACCGGTACCATCATGGGCTGCTCGCAGTACCTCAAGGAGCAGAATCCAGCGGTGCAGATCATTGGTTTGCAGCCGATGGAAGGCTCGGCCATCCCCGGCATACGCCGCTGGCCCCACGAATACCTGCCGAAGATCTTCGACGCCAGCCGTGTCGACCGGGTGGTCGACATGTCCCAGCAGGAGGCCGAGGACACCACGCGCCGCCTTGCCCGCGAAGAGGGCATTTTCTGCGGCGTGTCCTCCGGCGGTGCAGTGGCGGCGATGCTACGCCTGTCCCTGGAGGTCGAGAACGCGGTGATGGTCGCCATCATCTGCGATCGTGGCGACCGTTACCTGTCCACCGGCTTGTTCGACGCGACCTGATGTCCAGAAAGAAAAGCAACGGCGGCCTGCGCTTCCAGCCGGCCGGCGGCAACCGTACCCCACAGGTTCCCGTGGGCAAGAAACAGCGTCTGCTGATCGAGCGCGTGTCCGGCGATGGCCGGGGCATTGCCTTCGTCGAAGGGCGTACCTGGTTCGTCAGCGGCGCGCTGGACGGCGAGGACGTCGAGGCGCGCGTGCTCGCGGCGCGCGGCAAGGTGGTCGAGGCGCGCCTGGAGCGTGTGTTCCAGGCCAGCGCGCAACGGCGCGAAGCGCCCTGCCGGCATTACGTCCGCTGCGGCGGTTGCAACCTGCAACATGTCCCCCATGCCGACCAGTTGGCCCTCAAGCAGCGCCTGCTGGCCGAGCAGTTGCAGCGGGTTGCTGGGCTGCAGCCAGAAGAGTGGGCCGCGCCCCTGAGCGGGCCGGAGTTCGGCTACCGACGCCGGGCGCGGGTGGCGGTGCGCTGGGATGTCAAGGCACGCCATCTGGACGTGGGCTTTCGCGCCGAGGCCAGCCAGGACATTGTCGCCATCGACGACTGCCCGGTGCTGGTACAACCCTTGCAGTCCATTTTCCGCCACTTGCCCACCGTGCTGCGCAGCTTGAGCAAGCCACAGGCGCTGGGGCATGTAGAACTGTTCAGCGGCACGGCGCAAGCGCTGCTGGTGCGTCACGTGGCAGCGTTGCCTGCTGAAGACCTGGCGCGCCTTGCGGCATTCTGTGCCGAAGCCGGCGCCCAGCTTTGGTTGCAGGGCGAAGGTCAGCCGGCTCCGATGGACGCCGCGGCGCAGTTGGGCTTTGCCCTCGAGCCCTGGGGCCTGGAGCTGGCCTGGCGGCCTGGAGATTTCGTCCAGGTCAACGCCCAAGTCAATAGCCTGATGATCCAGCAGGCCTTGGCCTGGCTGGCGCCGCAGGCCGACGAGCGGGTGCTGGACCTGTTCTGCGGCCTGGGTAATTTCGCCTTGCCCCTGGCGCGCCAGGCGCGCGAGGTGGTGGCGGTGGAAGGCGTGCAGGCCATGGTCGAGCGCGCCGAGGCCAATGCCCGAAACAACAATGTGCATAACGCACGGTTTTTTCAGGCCGATTTATCGCAGCCTTTGGCGGACGCCGGATGGGTCGCCGAAGGTTTTTCTGCGGTACTCTTGGACCCACCGCGCGACGGCGCTTTCGAGGTGGTGCAAGGCATCGCCCGGCTGGGTGCGCAGCGGATGGTCTATGTATCGTGCAACCCGGCCACGCTGGCGCGAGACGCCCAGGTGCTGGCGGGGCAGGGGTACCGGTTAAAAAGGGCCGGGATTCTCGACATGTTTCCTCAGACGGCACATGTCGAGGCCATGGCGTTATTCGAAGCGGGCTAGCGCGGCTGGCCCCTTGGTGTCGCGTTCAAGGAACGAAGGCGGCACAGGTGATAGTCAGCGTGCCCGTGTGGCGCGCTGTATGGAAAGGTAAAGCAAAGATGGTACAGGTGAGAGTGCACCAGCCGGTCAACAACGACGGCAGTATCAATCTCGAAGCATGGCTCGATCATGTGGTGAGCGTCGATTCGCAGCTCGATCGCCCGGCGCTCAAAGAGGCCTGCGAGTTCGCCCAGGAAGTCGAGAAGAAGGGCAACCCGGCCAAGCATTCCTGGGCGGACGGGACGTCCAGTTTCCAGGCGGGGCTGGAGATCGCCGAGATCCTCGCCGACCTCAAGCTCGATCAGGACTCGCTGGTCGCCGCGGTGATCTACCGCTCGGTGCGTGAAGGCAAGGTGACCTTGGCCGAAGTCGGCCAGCGTTTCGGCCCGGTGGTGTCCAAGCTGATCGACGGCGTGTTGCGCATGGCCGCCATCAGTGCCAGTCTCAGTCCGCGCCAGTCGCTGGTGCTCGGCTCCCAGGCGCAGGTGGAGAACCTGCGCAAGATGCTGGTGGCCATGGTCGACGATGTGCGCGTGGCGCTGATCAAGCTGGCTGAACGCACCTGCGCCATTCGCGCGGTCAAGGCTGCCGATGACGAGAAACGCCTGCGGGTAGCCCGCGAGGTGTTCGACATCTATGCGCCGCTGGCCCACCGCCTGGGCATCGGCCATATCAAGTGGGAACTGGAAGACCTCTCGTTCCGCTACCTCGAGCCCGACCAGTACAAGCAGATCGCCAAGCTACTGCACGAGCGCCGGCTGGACCGCGAGCGTTTCATCAGCGACGTGATGAACCAGCTGCAGAACGAATTGCTGGCCACTGGGGTCAACGCCGATATCAGTGGCCGGGCGAAACATATCTATTCGATTTGGCGCAAGATGCAGCGCAAGGGCCTGGAGTTCAGCCAGATCTATGACGTGCGCGCAGTGCGTGTGCTGGTGCCGGAGGTGCGCGACTGCTACACCGCGCTGGGGATCGTCCACACCCTGTGGCGGCATATCCCCAAGGAGTTCGACGACTACATCGCCAACCCCAAGGAGAACGGCTACCGCTCGCTGCACACCGCGGTGATCGGCCCTGAGGGCAAGGTCCTCGAGGTGCAGATCCGCACCCATGCCATGCACGAGGAAGCCGAGCTCGGTGTCTGCGCGCATTGGCGCTACAAGGGCACCGACGTCAAGCCCAGTTCCAACCATTACGAAGAGAAGATCTCCTGGCTGCGCCAGGTGCTCGAGTGGCACGAGGAGCTGGGCGATATCGGCGGCCTGGCTGAACAGCTGCGCGTCGATATCGAGCCGGACCGGGTCTATGTATTCACCCCCGACGGCCACGCCATCGACCTGCCCAAGGGCGCCACGCCACTGGACTTCGCCTACCGGGTGCACACCGAGATCGGCCACAACTGCCGTGGCGCCAAGATCAACGGGCGCATCGTGCCGCTCAACTACAGCCTGCAGACCGGCGAGCAGGTGGAGATCATCACCAGCAAGCATGGCAGCCCGAGCCGCGACTGGTTGAACTCCAACCTGGGCTACGTCACCACCTCGCGGGCCCGGGCCAAGATCGTCCACTGGTTCAAACTGCAGGCCCGCGACCAGAACGTGGCCGCCGGCAAGACCCTGCTCGAGCGCGAGTTGAGCCGCCTGGGCCTGCCCCAGGTGGACTTCGAGCGCCTGGCCGAGAAGGCCAATGTCAAGACCGCCGAGGACATGTTCGCCGCCCTCGGCGCTGGCGACCTGCGCCTGGCGCACATGGTCAATGCCGCGCAGCAGCTGCTCGAGCCCGAGCGCCTGGAACCGGTCGAGTTGATTCCGCGCCAGGCCCGTGGCATCCGTGCGGGCAAGCGTAGCGATATCCAGATCCAGGGCGTCGGCAACCTGCTCACGCAGATGGCCGGCTGCTGCCAGCCGTTGCCGGGTGATGCCATCGTCGGCTACATCACCCAGGGCCGCGGGGTGAGTATCCACCGCCAGGACTGTGCCTCGGTACTGCAACTGGCGGGCAAGGAGCCGGAGCGGATGATCCAGGTCAGCTGGGGGCCGATCCCGGTGCAGACCTATCCGGTGGACATCGTCATCCGCGCCTACGACCGCCCGGGGCTGCTGCGCGACGTGTCGCAGGTGCTGCTCAACGAGAAGATCAACGTACTGGCGGTCAACACCCGCTCGAACAAGGAAGACAACACCGCGCTGATGTCGCTGACCATCGAGATTCCCGGCCTGGACGCGCTTGGGCGCCTGCTCGGCAGGATTTCGCAGTTGCCCAACATCATCGAGACGCGGCGTAACCGTACCCCGTGATACTGCCATTGGCGGGCAAGTCGCACCGCCGATGCGACTTGCCCCGCGCTGAGCCCGGTAAGGACAACCCATGACCTATACCCTCGAAGACCTGCTGCACCTGATGGCCCGCCTGCGCGACCCGCAGTACGGTTGCCCCTGGGATCTCAAGCAGGACTACGCCAGCATCGTCCCGCACACGATCGAAGAGGCCTACGAAGTGGCCGACACCATCGAGCGCGGTGACTTCGAGCACCTGCAGGGCGAGCTGGGCGACCTGTTGTTCCAGGTGGTCTACTACAGCCAGCTGGCACGGGAAGAAGGGCGCTTCGAGTTCGACGGCGTGGTCGATGCGATCACCCGCAAGCTTATCCGCCGCCACCCCCATGTATTCCCCACTGGCGAGCTCTATGCGCCGCTGGACACCCCCATGTTGAACGAGGCCCAGGTCAAGTCGCGCTGGGAAGAGATCAAGGCCGAGGAACGCGCCGAGAAGAGCGAGCCTGAACAGCTCTCGCTGCTCGACGATGTGCCGGCGGCCTTGCCTGCGCTGTCACGGGCGGCCAAGCTGCAGAAGCGCGCTGCCACGGTCGGTTTCGACTGGCCCGAGGCCCTGCCGGTACTGGACAAGGTGCGCGAGGAACTCGACGAAGTGCTGCAGGCCATGGCCGATGGCGACAGCGATGCGTTGGAGGATGAGCTGGGCGACCTGTTGTTCGCCACCGTCAACCTGGCCCGTCACCTCAAGCACGACCCGGAAAACGCCCTGCGCCGCGCCAACCGCAAGTTCGAGCGGCGCTTCCGATTCATCGAACAGGCATTGCGCGAGCAGGGCCTGAACATCCAAGATCGTACCCTCGACGAGCTGGACGCCCTGTGGGGCGAGGCCAAGCGTCAGGAAAAGAACCTGCCCAGCTGCGGCTGAGCTGATGCATAAGTGAGTGAACACGATGAGCCTTTCCCTTCGCGACCAATTGCTCAAAGCCGGTCTGGTCAACCAGAAACAGGTTTCTCAGGCCAACAAGGCCGAGAAAAAACAGAAACGCCTGGAACATAAAGGCCAGGTCGAGGTGGACGACAGCCAGCAGCGCCTGGCCAAGCAAGCCCAGGCCGAGAAGGCCAAGAAAGACCAGGAGCTGAACCGCCAGGTCCAGGAGAAGGCCGAGCAGAAGGCCCGCGCCGCGCAGGTCAAGCAATTGATCGAGGCGACCCGCCTGCCCAAGCTGAACACCGAGGACTATTACAACTTCGTCGACGACAAGAAGGTCAAGCGCATCGCCGTCAACGCCCTGATGCGCAGCAAGCTGAGCAACGGCGCGCTGGCGATCGTCGCCCACGGCGGCGGCTACGAAGTGATCCCGCGCGAGGCGGCGGTGAAGATCCAGGAGCGCGACCCGAATCGTATCCTGCTGCTCAACACCCATGTCGAGGAAGCGGACGAGGACGACCCGTACGCCGCCTACAAGATCCCTGACGATCTGATGTGGTAAGCATGAAAAACCCCGCCTAGGCGGGGTTTTCTTATTGAAGACTGGGTCATTGCGACGCGCGCTGATTCTCGAGGTATTCCAGTTCCATGCGGTATTTCTGAGCCAGGTGTTCTTCGTGGAACATACCGACCAGCTGGCCCTGCTGGCGCACCTCCCAGATCCGCAAGCCAGAGGCTTGGCTTTCGTGGGACATTTTCGATTCGTCGCGTTCGGTTACTTGGACTGTCATCGTTAAACTCCACTTCTTCGGTTGGCTGCGGCACTCTGTCGCAGGACTCCTTTATAGAATTTGTTAGCAGGCTAAGTAAATAAAACAGCGATGAAACAAGTTTCATGTAGGAGCGGTGTGCAGCAAAAAAGAAACCCCGCACTAGGCGGGGCTCCGGGCATTGCTGGCAGCGGTATCAGTTGCCCTTGACCGCCTTGCCGTCCACCGTGCCATCTTGCAGCACGATCACGTATTCCTTGCCGTCGGTCTCGACCTGGCGCAATTGCACCAGCAGGTAGTCCCAGTCCTTGGCGAACCACAGTTCGGTGATACGCTTGCTCTGGCTCGGGTCGCGCACGCGCTCGACCTTGATCGCCTCGACCTGACCGGTCTTGGTGGCGACTTTCTCGGCACCCAGCACGCGGAAGTCGTAGGTGTCGATCTCGTCACCGTCGACCACCTGATAGGTCATGCTCTTCTTGCCAGCGGCCACATCATGCTGCAGCGCCAGCTGGTACGACGACTTGTCCAGCACGCCACGGTTGAGCGGCAGGCTGACGGCATCGCCACGGTCGCTGCCGGTGACTTTCTTGCCGGTCCAGTCGAACGTCAGGTCGACCTTCTTGGCCTTGCCCAGGCCGCCACGCTCGAAGTGGTACTTCTGCGGCAGCAGGGTGTCGTTGTCCATGCGCAGGGTGCTTTGCTCGGTGAGGCTGGCGATCATCATGGACGCCTTGAAATTCAGGCTCCAGGTACCGTTGGCGTTCTTTTCCAGGCTGCGCTCGGCAGTGCCGCTCATGGGCAGCTGTTTCCAGTCGGCGGTGTAGCTGGCCGCGAAAGGCTTCAGATCAGCTGCCTGGAGCGGCAGGGCAAGCACGGCGAGAGCCAAGAGCAGGGCACGACGCATAAATTCTCCTAGGATCGAATCAAGTGACCGCTGGCCGCCAGCGGCTGGCCATCCAGTAATGCACCCTGTTCGCCCAGACGCAAGCGTCCTTCGGCAAACCAGCGCACCGCCAGCGGGTAGATCTGGTGTTCCTGCCGGTGCACCCGCTGGGCGAGTGACTCCGGGGTGTCATCCATTGCAACCGGGACCACAGCCTGTACGACCAGAGGCCCGCCATCGAGTTCCTCGGTGACGAAATGCACGCTGCAGCCATGTTCCGCATCACCGGCGTCCAGCGCGCGTTGGTGCGTGTGCAGGCCTTTGTACTTGGGCAGTAGTGACGGGTGGATATTCAGCAGGCGGCCCTGGTAGTGGCGCACGAAGCCGCCACTGAGGATGCGCATGAAGCCGGCCAGTACCACCAGGTCAGGCTCGAAGCCGTCGATCAGCGCCATCAGCGCCGCGTCGAAGGCTTCGCGACCGTCGAAACCCTGGTGCTCCAGCAGCGCGGTGTCGACACCGGCTGCCTTGGCACGTTCCAGGCCGTAGGCATCGGCGCGGTTGGAAATCACCGCGCGAATGCGTACCGGGCTGTCACTGGCGCTGGTGTTGTCGATCAGCGCTTGCAGGTTGCTGCCGGAGCCCGACAGCAATACCACTACGTTGCAGGTCTTGCTCGGCATCAGTGTGCCTTGAGGTTCTGCAGCTCGACCTGGGCGGCGCCTTCGGCGGCTTCGGCGATGTGGCCGATGACCCAAGGCTGCTCACCGGCGGCGCGCAGTTCGTTCAGGGCGGCTTCGACCTGATCCTGGGCGACACAGATGACCATGCCGACGCCGCAGTTCAGTACGCGGTGCATCTCGTGTTCGTCGACGTTGCCTTTTTCCTGCAGGAAGTCGAACACCACCGGGCGCTGCCAGCTGGCTACGTCGACCACGGCCTGGGCGCCTTTTGGCAGCACGCGCGGAATGTTGTCCAGCAGGCCGCCGCCAGTGATGTGGGCCATGGCCTTGACCGCGCCGGTCTGCTTGATCAGTTGCAGCAGGGGCTTGACGTAGATGCGGGTCGGCGCCATCAGCAGGTCGGCCAGTGGCTTGCCGTCGAGTTGGGTGTTGTCGATGTCGGTGCCGGACACTTCGAGGATCTTGCGGATCAGCGAGTAGCCGTTGGAGTGTGGGCCGGAGGACGGCAGGGCGATCAGCGCGTCGCCGGTGACCACTTTCGAGCCGTCGATGATCTCGGCCTTTTCCACCACGCCGACGCAGAAGCCGGCCAGGTCGTAGTCTTCGCCTTCGTACATGCCCGGCATTTCGGCGGTTTCACCACCGACCAGCGAGCAGCCGGCCAGCTCGCAACCAGCGCCAATGCCGGTGACCACTGTGGCGGCCACGTCGACGTTGAGCTTGCCGGTGGCGTAGTAGTCGAGGAAGAACAGCGGCTCGGCACCGCACACCACCAGGTCGTTGACGCACATGGCGACCAGGTCCTGGCCGATGCTGTCGTGCTTGTTCAGGTTCAGCGCCAGGCGCAGCTTGGTGCCGACGCCGTCGGTGCCGGAGACCAGCACCGGCTGCTTGTAGCCGGCCGGGATCTCGCAGAGGGCGCCGAAGCCGCCCAGGCCACCCATGACTTCAGGGCGTGCGGTGCGCTTGGCGACGCCCTTGATGCGTTCGACCAGTGCTTCGCCGGCGTCGATGTCTACACCGGCGTCTTTGTAGCTCAGGGAGGGTTGCTTGCTCATTGATCCAGGCCTTTAAGAGGGAGGGATTCTAGAAAACGACCATGACGGCCAAGGCCGACGGGAACGCGTGCGGCTGCCTGTACGTCACTGGTCTGCGAAGGCGCGCGATTTTATCAGGGTTGCCCCCAAGCGGCCATCCTCAGGCCGACGGGCAGGCGGCAAATGTCGCTAAAAAAACGCTTTCAGCGCCTGTGGCTGGTTGCCGCGCCAGTGCCTGTATAAGGTATAGGCATGGCGACGCAGGCAAATGGCCGCACTGGCGGAGTATTTGTTCGCTCCGCGCGGTCACAGCCGACAGGTTCGGGCGCGTCGCCCCATGGTTATCTGGACAGGAATCCTCAATGCGTCTTTTCAATTACCTCGCGGGTGCCTGTTTGCTAGCGGCCGCCAGCGCGGCTCAGGCCGAAACAGTCTCTGGCCTGTACCAGGTGCGCGAGCCCCTAGACGGGCAGGGCGGCGAGGCCCGCTCCCAGGCTACCGCCAAGGCCCTGGACACCCTGGTGCTGCGCCTGACGGGCGATCCCAGGGCACCGCAGGGCGCGGCACTGGCCAACCTGCGCAAGGATCCGCAGCAGATCATCAACCAGGTCGGCACCGAGGCCGGGCCACCCGAGGCGGTGCTGGTCGAGTTCGATCCAGGCAGCACCGAGCGGGTGTTGCGCCAGGCGGGCCTGGCCCTGTGGGGCAGCAATCGGCCGTCGATTCTCGGCTGGTGGTTGAACGACAGCGTCGAGGGCAGCAGCCTGGTCGGCGACGGTCAGGCCGCCGCCGAGCCATTGCGCCGCGCCGCCCAGCACCGTGGCCTGCCGCTGCGCTTGCCGCTGGCCGACCTGCAGGAACAACTGGTAGGCAACCCGCAGCATATCGATGGCAGCGATCCGGCCCCCCTGCGCGAGGCGTCCGAGCGCTATGGCGCCGATGCGCTGCTGGCCGTGCATGCGCGTGAGGTGGACGGCAAGTGGCAGGGCAAGTGGCAGTTGTGGCTGGGCGACCAGCGCGAGCAGGGCAGTGCCGAAGGGGCCGACCAGGCGGCATTGGCCGATGCGCTGCTGCTGGCGGTGAGCAATCGCCTGGCGCCCCGCTATGTGACGCGGCCAGGGGCCAGCAGCGATGTGCAGGTGCAGGTTCAGGGCATGAGCCTGCAGCGCTACGCCGAGCTGAGCCGTGTGCTCGAGCCTTACGGCGCGCGCCTGCAAATGGCCGATGGTGCTACCTTGACCTACGGCGTCACGGCGAACCGTGAGCAACTGCGCGCCCAACTGAGCCTGGCCAAGCTCCAGGAGTTGCCGACCGAGCCGGTACCCGCCACGCCAGCCGCGCAGGGCGAACCCGGCACGCCGCCACCTATCGCGCCAAAGCCGTTCGACGGCCTGCGTTTTCGCTGGTAAGGAGTGCCACGAATGACTGACATGCGTCGCTGGATCTGGCTCGGCGCGGCACTGGTGATTGCCGTGCTGCTGTATTTTCTGCACAACATCCTCTCGCCATTCCTGGTCGGCATCCTGCTGGCTTACTTGGCCGACCCGCTGGTCGACCGCCTGGAGCGCCTCGGGCTGTCGCGCACCTGGGGCGTGGTGGTGGTATTCAGCCTGTTTACCCTGATTTTCCTGGCGCTGCTGCTGGTGTTGGTGCCGATGCTGGCCAAGCAACTGGTGCGCTTGTACGAGTTGGCGCCGCAGATGCTCGACTGGTTGCAGCACGTGGCATTGCCCTGGGTGCAAAGCCGCCTGGGCCTGGCCGATGGTTTCTGGAAGTTCGACAAGATCAAGTCGGCCATCACCGAGCACATGGGCCAGACCACCGACATCGTTGGCGTGCTGCTGTCCCAGGCCACCGCCTCGAGCCTGGCGCTGATCGGCTGGTTGGCCAACCTGGTGCTGATCCCGGTGGTGGGCTTCTACCTGCTGCGCGACTGGGACCTGATGATGGCCAAGCTGCGCAGCCTGCTGCCGCGCCAGCGTGAACCGCAGGTGGTGGGGCTGGCCGGAGAGTGCCATGAAGTGCTGGGCGCCTTCGTGCGTGGGCAGTTGTTGGTGATGCTGGCATTGGGCGTCATCTATTCCAGCGGGTTGATGCTGCTGGGGCTGGAGCTGGGCCTGTTGATCGGCATGCTGGCGGGGCTGGCGGCGATCGTGCCGTACATGGGCTTCATCATCGGCATTGGCGCGGCGCTGATCGCCGGCTTGTTCCAGTTTGGCGGCGACCTGTACCCGATGCTGGGCATCGTCGCGGTGTTCCTGGTCGGCCAGGCCCTCGAAGGCATGGTGCTGACGCCGTTGCTGGTGGGTGATCGCATCGGCCTGCACCCGGTGGCGGTGATCTTCGCGATCCTCGCCGGTGGCGAGTTGTTCGGCTTTACCGGCGTGCTGCTGGCGTTGCCGGTGGCGGCGGTGATCATGGTGCTGCTGCGGCATGTGCATGACCTGTACAAGGAGTCGGACATGTATGCCGGGGAGATCGACCCGGATCTATGACCGATCGAGACAAGCCCGCTGTCACGGTTGTTGGAGCGGGCTTGTCGAAATAGCGCAACTGCTTGATTTTACTTGTGCTATTTCCCTCGCCGATTGTGCCGCCCGCGTTGCGGGTATAGACTTTGCAACACTGTTCACCAAAGGCCCCCTGTGGTCCCCGCGACCGCCAGCCAGCATGAAACCGATCCAGTTGCCCCTGGGTGTGCGTCTGCGCGACGATGCCACCTTCATCAACTACTATCCGGGCGCCAATGCCGCGGCATTGGGCTACGTCGAGCGGCTATGCGAAGCCGACGCCGGCTGGACCGAGAGCCTCATCTACCTGTGGGGCAAGCAGGGTGTTGGCCGTACCCACCTGCTGCAAGCCGCCACCCACCGTTTCCAGCAACTTGGCGAGCCCGCCGTCTACCTGCCCCTGGCGCAATTGCTCGAGCGCGGTGTCGAGCTGCTCGACCACTTGGAGCAATACGAGCTGGTGTGCATCGATGACCTGCACGTGATTGCCGGCAAGGCGGACTGGGAAGAGGCGATGTTCCACCTGTTCAACCGCCTGCGCGACAGTGGTCGGCGCTTGTTGCTGGCGGCCTCCAGCTCGCCACGCGAATTGCCGATCAAGCTGGCCGACCTCAAGTCGCGGCTGACCCTGGCGCTGATCTTCCAGATGCGCGGCATGTCCGACGAAGACAAGCTGCGAGCCTTGCAACTGCGGGCCTCGCGCCGCGGCCTGCACCTGACCGACGAAGTCGGCCACTTCATCCTCACCCGTGGTACCCGTAGCATGAGCGCGCTGTTCGACCTGCTCGAGCGTCTCGACCAGGCCTCGCTGCAAGCTCAGCGCAAGTTGACTATTCCGTTTCTCAAGGAAACCCTCGGCTGGTAGTGGCCTGAAAGCACGGGGCCAGAGCCTCGAAACGGAAAAGTCACATCTTTTTCGATAAAATTTGCAAATGGCTCCGATAGAAGGCATAGTTTCCCCCTTCTAAAGGACTACAGACACGGTCGTGCCCATGCTGAAGCGCTTCGCACCCCTCGTGCCACTTGCACTTGCCACTCTTCTTTTCGGCTGCGCCTCCACCGGCCCGGTCGCAACCTCGCAGGATCGTCCGCTGGCCACCGAACAATCGGTCAAGGCCAAGGCGTCGGCTTCTTCCGTATTCACAGAGGAAGAACTGGCCAACGAAGATGATCTCGAGGCCTTCTCCAGCAACAGCAAGCCTTACCAGCTGCCGGTACTGGCCGACAGCATCCTCGAGCGTGGCATGTCACTGATCGGTACCCGCTATCGCTTTGGCGGTACCTCGGAGAAGTCCGGTTTCGATTGCAGCGGTTTCATCGGCTACCTGTTCCGCGAAGAAGCCGGAATGAACCTGCCACGCTCGACCCGCGAGATGATCAACGTCGACGCGCCTAAAGTCGCGCGCAACAAGCTCAAGCCGGGCGACCTGTTGTTCTTCAGCACCAACGGTCGGGGCCGGGTCAGCCATGCCGGTATCTACCTGGGTGACAACCAGTTCATCCACTCCAGCAGCCGCCGCAGCGGTGGCGTGCGCATCGACAGCCTGGGCGATCGCTACTGGAGCAAGACCTTCATCGAGGCCAAACGCGCGCTCGCCATGGCGCCGACCACGATCTCGCGCAATTGATTTGATATCAAAATGCTGTACCCTGCCACGGCGGCGTAGCTGAAAAAGCTCGCCGCCGTGCGCATTTACAGAAAGCGTCTAATCTAATTTCTCAACTCTTTTGGCTTCGGCTGTGGCCGGACGGTCTTCGACAGGACGTTACCATCATGGCGATGTTGGCGCGCTTCGCACTCCTTTCTCTCGCGGCACTGCTCGCTGCCTGTTCGAGCCGTGTTCCGGCGCCGGCTCCAGCGGCCAAACCGCCTGTGTCGTTCAGCCAGCAACCGGCTTCTTCGCCGGCAGCTGACGATGTGCTGTTTCGCGCCATCGGCCTGGTGGGCACGCCCTACCGCTGGGGTGGCAATACCCCGGACTCCGGCTTCGATTGCAGCGGCTTGATCGGCTATGTCTACCGGGACGCCGCCGGTATCAGCCTGCCGCGTACCACCCGCGACATGATCGTGATGCGCGCGCCGAACGTGGATATCAATGCCCTGCAGTCGGGCGACCTGGTGTTCTTCGCCACCGGTGGCGGCTCGCAGGTCAGCCATGCCGGTATCTATGTGGGCGAGGGGCGCTTCGTGCATGCGCCGTCCAGCGGCGGGACCGTGCGTCTGGATTACCTGTCGAGCAACTACTGGTCTCGCGCTTATCTGCAAGCCAAGCGCGTCCTGCCCCCGGGCCATCTGGCGCAAAACCCCTAAACAGATGGCGGTGCCCCCTGATCTGGGCTGACCGCACTATCCTTCTACCGCGCTTACGCGCGTTGCGCCGATCAGGATGTCTGTCCGATAAAGACATTCCTGGAGCGCTTCATGAGCACCATCAAGGAACGCGTCGAGCGCAGTCTCGACGCGCTCGACGCAGGGCGGCCGCTGGCAGCCCTGGTGGATGAGATCATCCGTGAATACCCAGACCCCTACGTATTGGCCAATCGCGAGGCCGCGCGGCTGTTGGTGAAGCACACCGGCAAGGCGATGGACCCTCGTTTCGTTTGGTGGCATCAGTTCGACAGTGGCAGTAGCAGCCCGCGCACATTCAATGGTTGGAAACACTCAGGGGTACCGGCCAAGTCGATGCAGCTGATCGAGTTGCTCATCGAGCGTTTCGATGCGCAGTTCCAGGATGCGCCGGACCAACTGGACCAGGTTGGTGGCTTTTATAGGCAAGGCGCGCGGGTTGGTCGGTTCGATGAGCGCAATGAAGTTCGCTTGTTGGCTCGCGAGGTGCAGAAGGACCTGTGGGCACTGGATTTCGCCGAGGTCTACCGGGTGGCGATCCAGCGTTTCTGGTCCAGCCATGGGCAGAATTTTCGCATCGTGGCCAAGGTCAATCTGCTCGGCAAGGCCGCTGCAGCCTTGAGCCGCGATTTGATCAGCCAGCTCGATTGGCAGCGCCTGCAAGCGGTGGCGGCGGATGGCTTGACGACAGGGGTGCTGCCGACCCTGGCGCTGTTGCAGCAAGACGCGACCCGCCCGCCATTGACCGTCAGCCGCTATGCCTTTGGCGAAGCCGACCGGGGTAGCCTGTACCGGCTGACAGCGGCGGATGGGCGCGTCGTGTTGTACATGCCTTGGTCGTCGGAGGCCGTGCGTGGGTTCGATTCCGAATTGGCCATGGCGCGCTGGCTGCGTGAGCATCTGCAATCCGCCGAGGCGCTGCAAGCATTTGTCGAAGGGGCGCATGTCAATCCGCGAGATGACGCCGGCAGACAGCTGATCAAGGTACACCTGCAAGGTATTGCCGCCAGTCGCTCCGATGCGATGGCTGTGGTCGCGCTCACGCTGTTCAGGCGTGAGTCGAGCAAGCCGTTGTTCGACGTGCTTGTCGACCAAGTGTCGATCGAGATGCACCAGGCCGCCCAGCTCATGCAAAGCAATGCCGACCTGCGCAAGGCGATGTGGCGCGGTTACCTGTCGGCGTTTCTCAAGGTGTTCGGTGGCTTCGCGCCCTTGGGTTGGCCCATGAGCCTCACACTGTTGGGGGCTGGCCTTGGCAAGGTGGGCCTGGATGTGGATGCCGCGGCCACTGCAGTGGACGCGCAGGCCCGTCAGGGGGCGCTGCGTGAAGCCATGCTCGACAGCCTGTATACGGCCTTGAACATGATCGATATCAGCTTCACCTCCAGTTTCGCCTCGTTGACTTACGACGCGCCGCCCCACGAGTTCAAGGCATCGCTCGGACGTTGGCAGGAGGTGCGCAGTGCCACCCTGCCGGTGGAGGGGCAGGAGACCAATACGCTGGTGGCCGGCGAGCTGATGCAAACTGGCCGCTTGCGAGGCGTGCGGGTAGCGAATGACGGCAGTTGCTGGATCACCCTCAACGGCTTGGTCTATCGGGTGCGCTACAGCCCTGACTTGTCCTGTTGGCTGATTGTGCCGTCGGACAATCCCTTTGCATTCGCCGCCTTGCATCCTGTGCGCCTGAACGACCAGGGCGAGTGGGTGCTGTTGGAGCCGCCGCGCCTGCTGGGGGGTGCCCCCCCTGCACCTGCGCAGCTGTCCAGCCTGCGTTCGGAACTTTGGGATACCTACAGCCGGACCGGCCAGTGGGCGAGCGCCAAGCTGTCGACCAAGGCCATCGTGCGGCAGAAGGATGTGCTGATTGGCGCGGGTGTTGTCGAGCTTGCGGCCGGAAAGGGCTTTGACCTGGATACCCATGGTTTGCCTTGCCTGCTGGTCGAGGGCAAGCCGATGTATTCCTACCGCAAGGGGCGGCAGTTCTTCAACGCCTTGATCGAGGACTACACCCACAAGGCGTCGAACGTCAACGATGTGTTCCGCTATGGCACCTACGTGCACCCGGACATGGACGACTACATCGGGCGTCTCGCCGACACCTTGGCGGCGTTGCCCGAGAACAACGCCGTCACCTTGTATCGCGGTGGTAACGCTAGCCGCGGCACGGGAGGCGAAGGCTATCGCAGCGGCCGTCTACAAGTGGGCGACATACTGGTCAACACCGACCTGAGCTCCTTCACCGAGAATCCCTACAAGGCTTGCGAATTTGCCTCCACCGGCAGCGGAGAGGAAGAGGATGGCGCACTGCGTAGCTATGATGACAGCTCGGTGATTTTCGAGTTGCCGGCGCAGCGTTACCAAGGGGGGAGGCCGATCAGCCCGTTCTCGATCTACCCGATGGAGGCTGAAACCCTGTTCCTGCCGGGGCACTACTTGCGCATCGAGGGGTTGCAGCAGGTCTACGGGGAGGGCTATCGGTTCATCCATGTGCAGCTTGCCCGGGTGGGCGAGCCCGGCACGGCGGCCGTGTATGACCTGCGTACCGGTCAGCCTTTCGATCGAGAGGTTTACCGAGCGCGCTTCAGGAACCCGGCGGTGGCGGACCGGTTCTTTCCCGCCGACGGTGGCCGGCGCTGAGAGGGGGCGGCCTTGATCAGGCCTGCTTGAGCAGCAATGCCACCCCAGGGAAGTACTGCCCCAGTTCGTTATGCAGCTTGCGGTAGGCATAGGGGAAGTACCAGGCGATCGCGCAGGCGGTGTGTTTTTGCAGGTCGTCGACCAGGTCCTGCAGTTCTTCGGGGCTGGCGTGCTGCCCGGCCTTCCACGGGGTGACGAACAACGCCCCGGCCTTGAACTGGCTGGCGTAGGCGATCGCCTTGGCCTGGCTGGCGCTTTCCTGCAAGGCCGCTGCCAGGTCGAGGCGGGCGATGCGTGGCCAGCGCTGGCTGGCGTGCAGGTGGATCGAGTCCTCGGCATTGCCGATGAACAGGTCGCCGCGCGCCTCGCGCTCGCCTTCGTCGCGTTGTTTCTTGCTGGTGTATTGCTCCAGCGCCACCAGCTCGGCCTGCCAGGCCGCCGCCGCGAGCATCCCGGTGTTGGCGGCGGCGCCGTGCCAATACGGGGCCTCGTTATCGCCTTGGAACTGGTTGAAGCGGTTGATACAGTCGACCCAGCGTTCCAGGGCCGGGCGCAGGAACTCCAGGCGGGGGTTGTTGATGATCAGGCCTTGCATGCTGCGCGCTCCTTGTCATTGTGGTCGCGGTCGGTTGCGGTGATGGCTATGTGATATCACTGCTTTGAGTGTGGCACAAGCTGGCGGATCGGCCATTGATCCAGGCCAGATCGGTCCATGCTCGATTGACGCTCCTGATGCAACCCTCTAACCTTCGCGGCGTGTTTCAGGTGCCCTGCGAGCCGTGGCTCGGCAGGGTGAAACTGGGAAGCCGGTGAGCGCCAGTCAAGGTGCGAGTCCGGCGCTGCCCCCGCAACGGTAGGTGAGTCAACGCTGCGCAAGGCCACTGGGTGTATCGCCCGGGAAGGCGCGCAGCCCGGGCCAGGCCCGCTCACAAGCCCGGAGACCGGCCTGCAACTGCCAACGGCATCACGGAGGGTGATGCGCCAGCGATGTGGCCTGCGCCACGGCCCCTGCGCGTTCTCCGTCTGCCCGCCCTTTTTCTGTCGCTGCCCCTGCGACAGCCCGCGGAGACCCCTGATGAGCGAATCCACCGAACGCGACGAACGTCACCTGGCGCGCATGCAGCGCAAGAAGGCGATCATCGACGAGCGCATCGCCAATTCCCCCAACGAATGCGGTCTGTTGCTGGTGCTGACCGGCAACGGCAAGGGCAAGAGCAGCTCAGCTTTCGGCATGCTGGCCCGCGCCTTGGGCCACGGCATGCAGTGCGGCGTGGTGCAGTTCATCAAGGGTCGCAACAGCACAGGCGAAGAGCTGTTCTTCCGCCGCTTCCCCGAGCAGGTGCGCTATCACGTGATGGGTGAGGGCTTCACCTGGGAGACCCAGGACCGCCAGCGCGACATCGCCGCCGCCGAGGCCGCGTGGGCGGTATCGCGCCAGTTGCTGCAGGATCCGTCGATCCAGTTCGTGGTGCTCGATGAGCTGAACATCGCCCTCAAGCATGGCTACCTCGACCTCGACCAGGTGCTCTCGGACATCCAGGCCCGCCCACCGATGCAGCATGTGATCGTCACCGGCCGTGCGGCCAAGCCAGAAATGATCGAACTGGCCGACACCGTCACCGAGATGGGCATGCTCAAGCACGCCTTCCAGGCCGGTATCCGCGCACAGAAGGGCGTCGAGCTGTGAGTGACTCGCGCCAATGTCCCGCCGTGCTGATCGCGGCCCCGGCCTCGGGCCAGGGCAAGACCACGGTCACCGCCGCCCTGGCCCGCCTGCACCGCAACCTCGGGCGCAAGGTGCGGGTGTTCAAGTGCGGGCCTGACTTTCTCGACCCGATGATCCTCGAGCGTGCCAGTGGCGCGCCGGTCTACCAGCTGGACCTGTGGATGATCGGTGCCGAGGAGAGTCGTCGCCTGCTGTGGGAAGCGGCGGGCGAGGCCGACCTGATCCTGATCGAAGGCGTGATGGGGCTGTTCGACGGCACGCCGTCGAGCGCCGACCTGGCCCGTCATTTCGGCGTGCCGGTGCTGGCGGTGATCGATGGCACGGCCATGGCCCAGACCTTCGGCGCCCTGGCCCTGGGCCTGGCGCGTTACCAGCCCGACCTGCCGTTCGCCGGGGTGCTGGCCAACCGGGTTGGCAGCCTGCGCCACGCGCAGTTGCTCGAAGGCAGCCTCACCGAAGGCCTGCGCTGGTACGGCGGGTTGTCCCGCGAGCGTGGCATCGAGCTGCCCAGCCGCCACCTGGGCCTGGTCCAGGCCAGTGAACTCAATGACCTGGATGCGCGCCTGGATGCCGCCGCCGAAGCGCTGGGTGCCAGCTGCGATGCAGCATTGCCGCCACCGGTCGGTTTTGCCCGACCTGAGCCACTGGGCGTGACCACACCGCTTGCCGGGGTGCGCATCGGGGTGGCCCATGACGAAGCCTTCGCCTTCACCTATGGCGCCAACCTGGATCTGCTGCGCAGCCTCGGCGCGCAGCTCGAATTCTTCTCGCCGTTGCATGATCGGGAGTTGCCTGATGTAGACAGCCTGTACCTGCCAGGCGGCTACCCGGAGCTGCACCATCAGGCCCTGGCCGCCAACGCACCGATGCTGGAGGCGATCCGTGGCCACCACGCCGAGGGCAAGCCGCTGCTGGCCGAATGTGGCGGCATGCTCTACCTGCTCGACGCCCTGACCGATGTGGCCGGTGTGCGTGCGCCGCTGGCAGGCCTGCTGCCGGGCGAGGCGACCATGCAGAAGCGCCTGGCGGCCCTGGCCCTGCAGGCCGTCGAGTTGCCCGAAGGCATCCTGCGCGGCCACACCTATCACCATTCACTGACCAGCACCGAGCTGGAACCGATTGCCCGGGGCCTGAGCCCCAACGGCGGACGCGGCAACGAGGCGGTCTATCGCCTGGGGCGGCTGACCGCTTCCTACGTGCACTTCTATTTTCCGTCCAACCCCGACGCGGCGGCGGCGCTGTTGCGACCATGAGCGAACACGCGTACAGCGCCGTTGAGCGCGCGGCCATCTACCGGGCCATCGGCGAGCGCCGCGACATGCGCCATTTCGCCGGCGGCGAGGTGGCCCCCGAGTTGCTCGGGCGTCTGCTGGCCGCCGCTCACCAGGCCCCCAGCGTGGGCCTGATGCAGCCCTGGCGCTTCATTCGTATCAGCCAGCGCGGTTTGCGCGAACGTATCCAGGCGTTGGTGGAGCAGGAGCGGGTGCGCACCGCCGAAGCCCTGGGCGAGCGCTCCGATGAGTTCATGAAGCTCAAGGTCGAAGGCATCAACGACTGTGCCGAGGTGCTGGTCGCCGCGCTGATGGACAAGCGCGAGGCGCATGTCTTCGGCCGCCGCACCCTGCCGGAGATGGACCTGGCTTCGCTGGCCTGCGCCATCCAGAACCTGTGGCTGGCGGCGCGGGCCGAAGGGCTGGGCATGGGCTGGGTGTCGCTGTTCGAGCCGCAGGCCCTGGCCGAGCTGCTGGGCATGCCCGTAGGTGCCAAGCCCATGGCGGTGCTGTGCCTGGGGCCGGTGACCGAATTCTATCCGGCGCCGATGCTGGTGCTCGAAGACTGGGCCGAGCAACGGCCGTTGAGTGACATGCTCTACGAGAACCAGTGGGGAGAGCGGTCATGAGTGTGGCTTTGCTGACCGTGGCCGGCGTGGCCCTGGATGCACTGCTGGGTGAGCCGAGGCGGCGCCATCCCCTGGTCGGTTTCGGCAACCTCGCCGTGCGCCTGGAGCAGCGCTTCAACGCCGGTGGCCGGGGCTGGCGCAGCCACGGTGTCACGGCCTGGTTCCTGGCTGTCGTGCCGCTGACCTTGCTGGCGCTGATTCTTTCCTGGCTACCTGTTATTGGCTGGCTGGTGGACGTGCTGGCGCTGTACTGCGCCCTGGGCCTGCGCAGCCTGGGCGAGCATGTGCTGCCGGTGGCCCAGGCGCTGCGCCAGGGCGACCTGGAGCAGGCGCGGCGGCGCGTCGGTTACCTGGTCAGCCGCGAGACTCGCGAACTGGACGAACCCGCCGTGGCCCGGGCGGCCACTGAGTCGGTGCTGGAGAACGGCAGCGATGCGGTATTCGCCGCGCTGTTCTGGTTCGTCGTGGCCGGGGCGCCGGGGGTGGTGCTGTACCGCCTGAGCAATACCCTGGATGCCATGTGGGGCTATCGCAACGAACGTTTCGAGCGCTTCGGCTGGTGCGCGGCACGCATCGACGATGGGCTGAACTATATTCCCGCCAGGCTGGTAGCGCTGACCTATGCGCTGCTGGGCAAGACCCGCCTGGCCCTGGCCTGTTGGCGCAAGCAGGCGCCGCTGTGGGACAGCCCCAACGCCGGCCCGGTGATGGCGGCGGGGGCCGGTGCCCTGGGGGTGGAGCTGGGTGGCCCGGCGGTGTATCACGGCGAGCTGCACGAACGCCCGCGCCTGGGCGAGGGGCCGATGGCCGACGCTGATGCCATCGAGCGTGGCTGGAGCCTGGTGCAGCGTGGCGTGTGGCTGTGGGTGCTATTGATCTGCGTGGGAGCCTACCTGAATGCTTGAGCACGGTGGCCGCCTGCTGCGGGCGGTGAAACAGTACGCGATCCCTCGGCACCAGTGGCTCGACCTGTCCAGTGGTATCGCACCCTGGCCCTACCCGATACCGCCGATTCCCGTGGACGCCTGGGCTCGTCTGCCCGAGACCGAGGACGGCCTGGAGGCGGCTGCACGGCGCTACTATGGCGCGCAGCCGCTGCTGGCGGTGGCCGGCTCGCAGGCGGCGATCCAGGCCTTGCCGTACCTGCGCCCGACCGCTCGGGTCGGGGTACTGACGCCATGCTATGCCGAACATCCGCATGCCTGGGCGCGGGCGGGGCATGCGCTGGTCGAGCTGGATGAGGCCCAGGTCGAGGACGCACTCGACATCCTGGATGTCCTGGTGCTGGTCAATCCCAACAACCCCACCGGCCGCCGTGTGCCCCGCGAACGCCTGCTGGCCTGGCATGCGCGTCTGGCTGCGCGGGGTGGCTGGTTGCTGGTGGACGAAGCCTTCATGGACAACACACCGGCATACAGCGTGGTCGATCAGGCCGGACAACCCGGGCTGATCGTGCTGCGCTCGTTCGGCAAGTTCTTCGGCTTGGCCGGCGTGCGGCTGGGCTTCGTCGTCGCCGAGGCGGATGTGTTGTGGCAACTGGCCGAGGCGCTCGGGCCCTGGACCGTCAGTGGACCGACCCGCGTGCTGGGGCAGGCGTGCTTCGCCGAGGAGGCGACGCACCTGGCGCAGATTGCCCGTTGCGCCCAGGCCAGCCAGCGCCTGGCCACGACGCTCGAAGGCGCAGGCCTGCCACCCAGCGGTGGCTGCGACCTGTTCCAGTACGTGCGTGACGAACGTGCCGCGCATCTGCATGACTATCTCGCTCGCCGGGGCATCCTGGTGCGGCTGTTCGAGCGGCCGTCGGCGCTGCGTTTCGGCCTGCCCGCCACGGCGGCGGACGAACAACGCCTGGCCCAGGCCCTGGCGGACTACCACAAGGAATCGGCATGACCACCCTCATGGTGCAAGGCACCACCTCCGATGCCGGCAAGAGCACGCTGGTCACCGCCCTGTGCCGCTGGTTGCTGCGCCAGGGCATCGCCGTGGTGCCGTTCAAGCCACAGAACATGGCGCTCAACAGCGCCGTGACCGCCGATGGCGGCGAGATCGGTCGCGCCCAGGCGGTGCAGGCCCAGGCCTGCCGGCTGGCGCCACACACCGACATGAACCCGGTGCTGCTCAAGCCCAACAGCGACACCGGCGCCCAGGTGATCGTCCATGGCCGGGCGGTGACCAGCATGAACGCCGTGGCCTATCACGACTACAAGACCATCGCCATGCAGGCGGTGTTGGCCTCCCACGAGCGCCTGAGCGAAGCCTATCCGGTGGTGATGGTCGAAGGTGCTGGTTCCCCGGCGGAGATCAACCTACGGGCTGGTGATATCGCCAACATGGGCTTCGCCGAGGCCGTCGACTGTCCGGTGATCCTGGTGGCCGATATCAACCGGGGCGGCGTGTTCGCCCATCTGGTCGGCACTCTGGAGTTGCTGTCGGCGAGCGAGCAGGCGCGGGTCAAGGGCTTCGTCATCAACCGTTTCCGTGGCGACATCGCCCTGCTGCAGCCTGGCCTGGACTGGCTGGAGCAGCGCACTGGCAAGCCGGTGCTGGGCGTGCTGCCCTACGTCACCGACCTGCACCTGGAGGCCGAGGATGGTATCGATACGCGCCAGGGCGAAAAAAGTGAGCGCCTGCTGAAGGTGATCGTCCCGGTGTTGCCGCGCATCAGCAACCACACCGACTTCGATCCGCTGCGCCTGCACCCTCAGGTGGACCTGCAGTTCATCGGCCCGGGCCAGCCGATTCCGCCTGCCGACCTGATCATCCTGCCCGGCTCCAAGAGCGTGCGCGGCGACCTGGCGCAACTGCGCGAGCGCGGCTGGGACACGGCCATCGCCCGGCACCTGCGTTATGGCGGCAAGCTCATCGGTATCTGCGGCGGCCTGCAGATGCTTGGCGAGCAGGTGCATGATCCACTGGGCCTGGAGGGGCCGGCTGGCTCCAGTGATGGCCTGGGCCTGCTGGCGTACAGCACCGTGCTGGAATCCGAGAAGCAGTTGCGTAACGTGGCGGGCACGCTCGATCTCGAGCAGGCCCCGGTGGCGGGGTATGAAATCCATGCCGGCGTCACCAGCGGGCTGGCGCTGGAGCGCCCCGCAGTGCAACTGGCCGATGGCCGTGCCGATGGCGCCATCAGCGCCGACGGGCAGATCCTCGCCACCTACCTGCATGGCCTGTTCGAGGGTAGCCAGTCGTGCGCCGCGCTGCTGCGCTGGGCCGGGCTGGCCGATGCGCAGACCATCGACTACGAGGCCCTGCGCGAGCGCGATATCGAGCGCCTGGCCGACCTGGTCGAGCAGCACCTGGACACCGCGCGCCTGTGCGAACTGTGTGGAGTCGCCTGAAATGCACAGCCTAATCCTCGGCGGCGCCCGTTCGGGCAAGAGCCGCCTGGCCGAACAACTGGCCGAAGCCAGCGGCCTGCCGGTGACCTATATCGCCACCAGCCAGCCGCTGGACGGCGAGATGAATGAACGCGTGCGCTTGCACCGTGAACGGCGTCCGGCCCATTGGGGGTTGGTGGAGGAACCCGTGGCGCTGGCCGCCGTGCTGCACGCCGAAGCCGGTGAGGGGCGCTGCCTGCTGGTGGACTGCCTGACCCTGTGGCTGACCAACCTGCTGATGCTCGAGGATGACCAGCGCCTGGCGCAGGAGCGCGACGCGCTGCTCGCCAGCCTGGCGCAACTGCCGGGCACGATCATCCTGGTCAGCAACGAAACCGGCCTGGGCGTGGTGCCCATGGGCGAACTGACCCGCCGTTATGTCGACCTGGCAGGCACGTTGCACCAGGCCGTGGCCGAACGCTGCCAGCGCGTGGTGCTGACCGTCGCCGGCCTCCCTCTCATGCTCAAAGGACCAGCCTTATGACCCCGATGTGGTGGCGTGACGCCTGCCAACCCCTCGATAGCGCCGCCATGGACCAGGCCCGCGCCCGTCAGCAACAGCTGACCAAACCGGCCGGCTCACTCGGCCAGCTCGAAGGCCTGGCGGTACGCCTGGCTGGCTTGCAGGGGCGCGAGCGTCCCAGCCTGGAACGGGTCGCCATCACCATCTTCGCCGGCGACCATGGCGTGGTGGAGGAGGGCATCTCCGCCTATCCGCAAGCGGTGACCGGGCAGATGCTGCGCAACTTCGTCGGCGGTGGCGCGGCGATCAGCGTGCTGGCGCGCGAGCTGGGCGCCGAACTGCGGGTGGTTGACCTCGGCACCATCGACGCGGACCTGCAACTGCCAGGTGTGCACCACCTGCGCCTGGGGGCCGGTACCGCCAACTTCGCCCGCCAGCCGGCGATGACCGACGCGCAGCTGGCGGCGGCGTTGCAGGCCGGCCGCGACAGTGCCCTGCGCGCGCTCGACAACGGCGCCCAGCTGTTCATCGGCGGTGAAATGGGCATTGGCAACACCACTGCCGCGGCCGCGCTGGCCAGTACCTTGCTGGGCTGCCCGGCGCGTGAGCTGAGCGGCCCGGGCACCGGCCTGGACAGCGCCGGCGTGCGCCACAAGGCCGAGGTGATCGAGCGTGCCCTGGTGCTGCACGGCTTGCGCGCCGACCAGCCGCTGCAGGCATTGGCCTGTGTCGGCGGCTTCGAAATCGCCGCGCTGGCAGGTGCCTACCTGGCCTGTGCCCAGCACGGCGTGGCGGTGCTGGTCGACGGCTTCATCTGCAGTGTCGCCGCCCTGGTGGCGGTGCGCCTCAATCCGCAATGCCGCCCGTGGCTGCTGTTCGCCCACCAGGGCGCCGAGCCAGGCCACAAGGCCCTGCTGGCGGCGCTGGAAGCCGAGCCGCTGCTGGCCCTGGGGCTGCGCCTGGGCGAGGGCAGCGGCGCGGCGCTGGCGGTGCCGCTGATTCGCCTGGCCTGCGCCCTGCACGGGCAGATGGCGACCTTTGCCGAGGCCGCGGTGGCGGATCGTCCGGCATGATCCTCGAGCTGTTGCGCCATGGTGAGACCGAGCTCGGCGGCGGCTTGCGCGGCAGTCTCGACGATGCCCTTACCGAAAACGGCTGGGCGCAGATGCGTCAGGCCACCGCCGCTGCCGGCCCCTGGGATGTGCTGGTGAGCTCGCCGTTGCAGCGTTGCGCGGCGTTTGCCGAAGAGCTGGGAGCACGGATCAACCTGTCGGTGCAGCGCGAGGCCGGTGTGCGCGAGCTGCATTTTGGCGACTGGGAAGGGCAGAGCGCCGCCCAGATCATGCAGGCCGACGCCGATGCCCTGGGGCTGTTCTGGCGTGATCCTTATGCGTTCACCCCGCCTGCGGGCGAGCCGGTGCTGGCCTTTGCCGAACGGGTGCTGGTCGCGGTCGAGCGTCTGCACCGCGAGCATGCCGGCAAGCGGGTGCTGGTGGTGACCCATGGCGGGGTGATGCGCTTGCTGCTGGCGCGCGCGCGCGGGCTGCCACGTGAGCAATTGTTGCAGGTCGAGGTCGGCCATGGCGCGCTGGTACGCCTGGCCGTGGCTGAAGACGGTCAGTTGCGCGAGGTGCGTTGAGATGCTGCCGTTCTGGATCGCCCTGCAGTTTCTCAGCAGCCTGCCGGTGCGCCTGCCGGGTATGCCGGCGCCACAGGAAATGGGGCGTTCGCTGCTGTTCTATCCCGTGGTGGGGCTGCTGTTCGGTCTATTGCTGTGGCTGGCCAGCCAGCTGCTGCATGGCGTGGCGGCCCCTCTGCACGCGGCCTTGCTGCTGGCGCTGTGGGTGTTGCTCAGTGGCGCGCTGCACCTGGATGGCCTGGCCGACAGCGCCGATGCCTGGCTCGGTGGTTTTGGCGACCGCGAGCGGACCCTGCAGATCATGAAGGACCCGCGCAGCGGGCCGATTGCCGTGGTCACGCTGATGCTGGTGCTATTGTTGAAGTTCTGCGCGCTCTGGGTGCTGGTCGAGCGCAATGCCGGCGGCCTGCTGGTGCTGGCACCGGTGGTGGGCCGCGCGGCGCTGCTCGGACTGTTCCTGGGGACGCCTTACGTGCGTCCGGGTGGGCTTGGCGCGGCCTTGGCCGAGCATTTGCCACGTCGCGCGGGCGCTGCTGTGTTGCTGGGCTGTGCGGTGCTCTGCGCGGCGCTGGGGGGCTGGCCGGGACTGTGGGTGCTGCTGCTGGCTGGCGTGGCGTTCGCCTGGTTGCGGCGGTTGATGTGCCAGCGCCTGGGGGGCACCACGGGTGATACCGCGGGCGCACTGCTGGAATTGCTGGAATTGGTGGTGCTGCTGGGATTGGCGTTGTAAGAGCGGCAGCGCGAAGCAGCCAAGGGGGTGTTTATGCCGGACATATCCCACCGGTAACTCGGAGCCCTGTCTTGGCCACTGCGGCTATCCTCGACCCTCTCAAACACCTGGAACGCCCCTCATGCACCACTGGATCCTCGCCAGCCTGCTGGCCCTTGCCGCCATCCCCGCCAGCGCCGCCGACCTGATCGATTTCTGGGACACCCCGCGCCATGGTGGCAACAGCTTCAACCGCCTGCCGCCGGACCAGGCCTATTTCGATGCGCTCAAAGGCTACGGGGCCAGTTGGGTGCGGTTGTCCTATGACAAGTGGCGCCCAGCCGGGCGCGACTTTCTGTTGGGCAACGCCGATGATTACCAGGGCCTGGCGGCTACCGACCTGAAGCAGCTCATCGCGGTGCTCGACCGGGCCCATGCCGCGGGTCTGAAGGTAGTGATCACCCCGCTGTCGCTGCCCGGCATGCGCTGGAGCCAGAACAACCAGGGCCAGTTCGACGACCGCCTGTGGCAGGACAAGCGCTTCTGGGCGCAGTCCGCGCGCTTCTGGCGCGATGTCGCCCAGGCGCTCAAGGATCACCCGGCGATCGCCGCCTACAACCTGATCAACGAGCCTGCACCCGAGAAACTCGGCGGGCTGACCGAGCATGCGTCGCCCGGGCAGATGCAGCAGTGGTATGCCCGCCAGCAGGGCGGTGCACGTGACCTGCCGGCGCTGTACCGGCAATTGCTGGCGGCAATCCGCGAAGTCGATGGCAAGACCCCGGTCATGCTCGATGCCGGCTGGTACGCCGCCGCCGATGCCTTCAGTTATTGGCCCGCGCCACTGGCGGACGCCCGGGTGCTGTACAGCGTGCACATGTACGAGCCCTATGCGGCCACCAGTGCGCCGAACCTGGCCCGCAAGCGGCCCTACGCCTATCCGGGGCCAGTGCCTTTTGCCGGGCAGGTGCAGCCTTGGGACGCGCAGCGGGTTGCCGACTACCTGCGGCGCCCCCTGGACTGGGCCCAGGCAATGAAGTTGTCGCGCTCGCGCCTGGTGGTCGGGGAGTTCGGCTGCATGCGGCGCCTGCCGGGGTGCCGGCAGTACCTGGAGGATGTGCTCAGGGTACTGGACCAGCATCAGATGCATTGGGCCTTCTACAGCTTTCGCGAGGACAGCTGGGATGGCATGGATTACGAACTGGGCACCGCCAAGGTGCCGTGGCGCTATTGGCAGGCCATCGACAACGGCCAGGCGGACCCTTTGCCGCGCCAGGCGACCCCGGCATTCGAGCCCATTCGGCGCCGGCTGCAGCCGTGAAACCTCTTGCAACAGTCGATATGCGGGTATATACACGTATCCATGCTGACCAGTGAATGTATCTGCACCCACCTGCGTCGCGCCGCCCGTGGCGTGAGCCGGCACTATGACGAAGCCCTGGCCGGTTTCGGGATCAATGTCGCGCAATTTTCCTTGCTGCGTCACGTGCAGCGTCTGGACCGGCCGAGCATCACCAGCCTGGCCGAGGCCATGGGCCTGGAGCGCAGCACCCTGGGGCGCAACCTGCGGGTATTGGAAGCCGAAGGCTTGGTGCAACTGGCCGAGGGCGATGATCAGCGCAACCGCCTGGTGCTGCTGAGCGCCGCCGGCAAGGCCCGGCTGGAGGCAGCCCATCCTGCCTGGAAACAGGCTCAGGAGCAGATGGTGACGCGCCTGGGCGAGGGGCAGCGGGATGAACTGGTGCGCTTGTTGGAACGCTTGGCCTGAATCACCACGACTATAAGCGGGTATATACCCGTATAAACCTTGCGATGTGCCGGAGACAACGACAATGACTTCCCTATGGCGGAGCAGCGGGTGGGTGTTACTGGGGGCGGCGCTGATCCTGGCGTTATCCCTGGGTGTGCGGCATGGCTTTGGCCTGTTCCTGGCGCCGATGAGCGGCGAGTTCGGCTGGGGGCGAGGGGTATTCGCCTTCGCCATCGCCTTTCAGAACCTGATTTGGGGCTTGGCCCAGCCGTTTTCCGGGGCCCTGGCCGACCGGCTCGGTGCGGCCAAGGTCGTGATCATTGGCGGCATGCTCTATACCGCTGGGCTGGTGCTGATGGCCCTGGCCGATTCACCTTGGTCGCTGTCGCTGAGCGCCGGGCTGTTGATTGGCATCGGCCTTTCCGGCACCTCGTTCTCGGTGATCCTCGGCGTGGTTGGCCGCGCGGTGGCGCCGGAAAAACGCAGCATGGCCATGGGCATCGCCAGCGCGGCGGGGTCGTTCGGCCAGTTCGCCATGCTGCCGGGTACCCAGGGCCTGATCCAGTGGCTGGGTTGGTCGTCGGCGTTGCTGGTACTGGGCCTGCTGGTGGCGCTGATCGTGCCGTTCGTCGGCCTGCTGCGCGACCGTCCGCTGCCTAGCCATGGTGTCGAACAAAGCCTTGGCCAGGCCCTGCGCGAGGCCTGTTCGCATTCCGGCTTCTGGCTACTGGCCCTGGGCTTTTTCGTCTGCGGCTTCCAGGTGGTGTTCATTGGCGTGCACCTGCCGGCTTACCTGGTCGACCAGCATTTGCCGGCGACCACCGGCACCACGGTGCTGGCGCTGGTCGGGTTGTTCAATATCGTCGGCACCTACACCGCAGGCTGGCTGGGTGGACGGATGTCCAAGCCACGCCTGTTGACCGGCCTTTACTTGCTACGGGCGGTGGTGATCGTGCTGTTCCTGTGGGCACCGGTGACGCAATACAGCGCCTACCTGTTCGGTATCGCCATGGGGCTGCTGTGGTTGTCCACGGTACCGCTGACCAATGGCACCGTGGCCACTCTGTTCGGCGTGCGCAACCTGTCCATGCTTGGCGGCATCGTGTTCCTGTTCCACCAGCTGGGGGCTTTCCTGGGCGGCTGGTTGGGTGGCGAGGTGTATGATCGCACCGGCAGTTACGAGCTGGTCTGGCAGTTGTCGATCCTGCTCAGCCTGCTGGCCGCCGCGCTCAACTGGCCGGTACGCGAGCGTCCGGTCGCGCGATTGCAGGCCCAGGCCGCATGAAGCGCTTGCTGTTAGCCGTGGCGGCATTGCTGGTGCTGGCTTTGGTGTGGTGGGGCTGGCAGGCGAGCGGGTTGGCGCTGCTGCAGTTGGGCATGAGCCTGTGTTAGGGCTACCCTGCACCTGAATGCATGATTCGCAGGAGACCGACAATGCACGCACGCTGGCTAATGCTACCCATCCTGGCCCTGGCCGTCACCTCGAGCTGGGCGGCGGATTGCCCGGCCTTGCTCCAGGGCAGCCTGCCCGAACTGCGCGGCAAGGAGCAGATCGACCTGTGCCAGCGCTTCGCCGGCAAGCCCCTGGTGGTAATTAATACTGCCAGCTACTGCGGCTTCGCCCCTCAGTTCGAAGGGCTCGAGACCACCTACCAGAACTATCACGGGCAAGGGCTGGAAATGCTCGGCGTGCCGTCCAACGACTTCAAGCAGGAAGACGCCGACAGCGAGAAGACCGCCAAGGTCTGCTATGCCAACTACGGCGTGACCTTCAGCATGACCAAGGCCCAGCCGGTGCGGGGCAGGGACGCGATCCCGCTGTTCGTCGAGCTGGCCCGCCAGAGCAGCGCGCCGAAGTGGAACTTCTACAAGTACGTGGTGGACCGCAAGGGCAAGGTGATCGGCAGTTTCTCCAGCCTGACCAAGCCGGATGATCCGGCGTTCACGGCGGCGATCGACAAGGCCATTGCCTCCCAGCCCTGAGCCCGTTTGCCACGCAGGCATGAAAAAACCGCCACGAGGGCGGTTTTTTCATGCGGCAAGTGTCACTCAGAAGCGGTAGGTCAACGAAGCACCAACGCCGTGGGCGCTGTTTTCGTACTTGGCCTTGTAGCTGCCCTTGAGCGCGCCTTCCTGCAGGCTGTGCGGCTGGTTGTTGACCTTGGTGTCCTCTTCCCACAGGTAGGAGTAGGCCACGTCGATGGTCATGTCGTCGGTCGGGCTCCAGCCTGCACCCACGCTGAAGATCTTGCGATCGCCAGTGGGAATGCGCGGGGAGCGGTTGGTGTTGTTGGTCGGCGACTGGTCAACCGAGAAGCCGGTACGCAGGGTCCACTCCTTGTTCACCTTGTAGGAGGCGCCAATGGCGTGGGCCCAGGTATCGTGCCAGTTCTGCTCCTCGGTGATGGTGCCGAACGCGGCAGTCAGCGGGTTGCCTGCCAGGGCGGCTGGCAGCTTGTTGTTGACGGTGATGTCTTTCAGGCGGCTCCAACGGGTCCAGGTGCTACCGGCATAAAGGGTCCACTGGTCGTCGAGCTCATGGGTGACCGAGAAGTCCACCGACTCGGGGGTCTTGATATTCAGCTTGGCATCGTACTTGTCGTTGAGGGCACCTAGACGAGGCACGCCATAGCTGACCTTGGTCTTGCCTTCGAGCTTGTAGTCGACCATCGAGTGGTAGGTCAGGCCGACGCGGGTGCGATCAGTGGCCTGGACCAGGATACCGATGTTGTAGCCCACGGCGGTGTCGTCGCCCTTGATCTTGATTTCGCCGTCAGCAGGATTCAGTGGCGAGAGACTGGCCAGGTTCGAGCTCAGTTCGCCCTTGATGCGGTTGATGGTTGGACCGAAACCGATCGAAACCTTGTCGTTGAACGCATAGCTCACGGTCGGCTGGAAGGTCACGACCTCGACATGGCTCTTTTTACCCCAGTAGCGTGCGGCATCGTTGCTACCGTAATCGGTGACCAGGCCGAATGGCACGTAAACGCCGAAACCGACGCTCCAGTGGTCATCGATCGACTTGACGTAGTAACCCATCGGTACACCGACCACAGGCACCATGTCACCGTCTGTTTCCCCCCCCTTGCTGCTGCCTGGGCCCGAAATATCGGACTTGGCAATCACAGCGGCACCACCGACGGTCATCTGATCGCGCTTGAGGCGCGACATGCCCGCCGGGTTGCCGTACACGGTGCTGGCATCTTCGGCAGAAGAAGAACGACCCGCGAAACCTGTCCCCATACCGCTGACGCTTTGCTCGTTAAGGGCGAAACCACTGGCGAGCAATTGGCTGGAAGCGAGGGCAACGGCAATGCCGAGAGAGGTTTTGAGCATTACTTTTTTCATTATTAGAAACTCCTTGGGATCTCCGGGGCGAAAAGCTACCAACAAATGCCGCTCCACGCTATAGGCGCAAACACTGGAGATAGAGCGGTTTTGTAGGACAATCCGACCAAAATTCCTTTTTTTCGCGGTAGAGGTGGCTTTCAGGACGCCAGAACCTGAGCCGGCTCGATGCAGTGCTGCCAGGCCTGGGTGAAATCGCGCAGGCGGCCCTGTGGCTGGAAGGTTTGCCGCCAGATGCGCGCCAGGCCCAGCAGGTCGTTGGCGGCCGGTAATGGCATGGCTTGTTCCTCGATGAGCATCCAGGCGATGGCGGTGGCGTAGCGCAGGTTAACCGTCAGTTCCAGGTGTGGGCCGCCCAGGAAGGCGTGCTGGCTGGCCAGGCCACGGACCAGGCTGGCCAGCTCGGGGTCGCGGGCCAGGAAGTGATCCCACAGGCAGCGGTGGCGCTGTTCACCAATACGGTACAAGCCATGGCCGCGTCGGTCGTGCAGGGCCGAGCCCAAGGCTGATTGGCTGGCGGCAACGCCCAGTAACAAAGCTTCGGCGCTGTCGCAGTGACGATCCAGGTAAAGCAGGGTCGGCCGGATCACATATTGACTCAACTCGTTCGCAGCGATGCCCATGATGGCCTCTGGCTAAGAAGGACCGACGGGCGCTGGAGCTTGGCAGCTGGTGAGTGGTCAGGCCCGCCGGAAGCGGCAAGCGCCGCTCGAGTTGAAGTGTAGTGTGATAAGCGTGCTGTAAAAGGCTGTTTTTAAATCGATTGCTGTCTGAGGGCGCGGGCTATATGCCCGCTGGCAATTAAGCCAATTACCTTCAGACAGGCTGTTGCGTGACCTATTCATGGCGTGAATTACCCGCCATTCATTCATGCGGTCAGCGACTGGCGGGTACGATCGATCACTGCTTGCAAGGGTTCTGCCCGGTTGTATTGGTCCGGGTAGAGACGCTCGCTATGGCAGGCGATGCCGTGTTCGTCGACCAGGGTGAAGCTGAAGCTGCCCTTGCGCGGCGCGACGATCAGGCACTTCAGTGGGGCGAAGGCCTGGGAAAGGGTGCCGAAGGCAGCCTGGATTTGCTGATGGTTACTCATATTGTTGGATGTTCCTGCGTAAGACACGGTATTCGATCCGTGCACAATAGAAACGTTCCAGTGACATCTTTATTAAGGAGACGCAGAACCTGACTGGAACAGGGCAGCCAGAAGGGCGCATGCATAAGTGGGCGCTGGGCTGACTGGTAGGTACGACAGAAGGCAGGCAGCACACCGGGTCCTGGGTTCTAGGCGCCGGGGAAGATCCTGATCAATCTGAAATCGTGATTCGCGCAGGGCAGGGATTGCCAAGTGAATCATCGAATGGGCCGGTCCGAAGAGGCAGTGCCTGCTCGTATGCGAGTGTGGGCTGCGAGGACGTAGATGGCCAGAATTGACTTTCAGCTGGGTACTAACGCTGCACAACCTACACGAACAATCGTGGGTTGGCAAGTATTTGGTTTGTTTGCGCGAAGCCGAACATTATGGCGGCAATCGTGGCTGCTGTGAAGAGGGTAGACTGCTCCAAGACGCCCCGGCCTGTGCCGTTTTCGTGCAGCGCCTGGGCACTTGTACACATTCGCATGGGGACTTGTAACCCTCTTGCAACATCCTGTGGACGCTTCGCCAATGACTTGACTGAACGCTTAAGTCAATGAAAAAAAACACTAATATTTGCTGGTGAAAAAATCGACAGTTTGACTGAAGCCCCCATTTCACAGGGGTTTGCAGCCTGCGTGAAGGGGTTGTCCACCGAGTTATCCACAGCTTCTGTGGATTGTCCCTAGGGCTTGCTCTAGGACGGGCGTGCCAGCTGTTTCATCTCGTGTCCGACAATCAGATGGCAATAGGGTGGCCGGCATTTTCAGGTGTGAAACGTCAAGAAAAAAACATCGAATTTTTTTCCCCTAAGCCGTAAGTCGAAGGGGTCATTGGCGACAAAAAGGAGTAGAGTGGCGCGCCTTTCGAGTCACCAACGCTGTCGGTCATGAAGCTTCGCGGTAAACACCTCGCTCCCCCGGTTGCAGCCCCCTCGTTGCCCTCCTCCAAACGGTTCTCCCTGAAAGTGGCCCTGTGGCTGCTCGACAGCCCGCGTCTGGGCGACAAGCCCAGCGTCAAGCATCTGGCTGGGCGCATGCTCAAGCAGCCGGCGCGCCAAGGCGTGGTGGTGGCCCAGAGCCGCTTGGGGCAGATGCTCTGCCGCGACTGCGGCAATGCCCGGGACCGGCGCATCGGCCATGAGCTGTTGCGCCAGGCTGCCCGTGCCGGCGATCGGCGGGCGCAGTTGGAATATGGCCGCCTATGCCCGGAGCCAGAGCAGGCCCGCTACTGGCTGGAGCTGGCGGCGGGGCAGGGGTCGCAGGAGGCTCGGCGGTTGCTGCGGCAGTTATAGTCCGGTTCTGGCCCTTTACTACGCGCTGGGCGGTTCGCCAGCAAGGCTGGTTGCTACAGGCAGACGTGGTGGCGGGCAGTTGAACTGATAAGCTGCACGGCAATCGTCAATGTTCGTTCGGGGTTAGCATGACAGTGGATCTGACCAGCGTCCTGCTGGGCGTGGTGGCAGGCGCGGTGCCTTGCCTGGGCTGGGTCATGCAGGTGCAGCGCGGGCAGGGCGCGCGCAAGGCCGAGCAGGCCTTGCTGCAAGAGCGTCTGAATGCCGCGCAACTGGCCCAGGCCGGCTTGCAGGCGCAGCTGGAGGCCAGTCGCGATGAAATCAGCGACCTTGGCGAGGCCAACACCGTCAAGCAGACCCAACTGGCGGCCCAGGGCCGTGAGTTGGAACTGCTGCAGATCGACCGCGACAACGCCCGCGACGCCGCCCATGCCTGGAGCCTGGAGCGGGCCAATCGCGAAGCCGAGCTGCGCCGCCTGGAGGCCCAGACCGCGCGTCTGGAAGCCGAGCTGCGTGAACAGCAGGAAAGCCACCAGCAACGCCTGGAAGACCTGCAGGAGGCTCGCGAGACCCTGCGCGCGCAGTTCGCCGACATGGCCACGAAGATCTTCGACGAGCGCGAGCAACGCTTTGCCCAGACCAGCCAGCAGCACCTGGGCCAGTTGCTCGACCCGCTCAAGGAGCGCATCCAGGCCTTCGAAAAACGCGTCGAGGAAAGCTACCAGCAAGAGGCCCGCGAGCGCTTCTCGCTGGGCAAGGAACTCGAGCGCCTGCAGCAGCTCAACCTGCGCCTGTCCGACGAAGCCACCAACCTCACCCAGGCGCTCAAGGGCCAGAAAACCCAGGGCAACTGGGGCGAGTTGATCCTCGAGCGGGTGCTGGAGCACGCGGGCCTGGAGAAGGGCCGCGAATACCAGACCCAGGTCAGCCTCAAGAGCGCCGATGGCGAGCGTTTCCAGCCCGATGTGCTGATCATGCTGCCGGGCGACAAGCAGGTGGTGGTCGATGCCAAGGTCAGCCTCACCGCCTACCAGCAGTTCGTCGGCAACAACGACGAGGCGGCGCTCAAGCAGCATGTGCAGTCGCTGCGCAACCATGTCAAAGGGCTGTCCAGCAAGGACTACAACCGCCTCGAAGGCCTGCACAGCCTGGATTTCGTACTGTTGTTCGTGCCTATCGAGGCGGCGTTCTCGGCGGCGTTGCAGGCCGAACCGAACCTGTTCCAGGAGGCCTTCGACCGGCAGATCGTGATCGTCAGCCCCACCACTTTGCTGGCCACCCTGCGGGTGATCGACAGCCTGTGGAAGCAGGAGCGCCAAGGCCAGAACGCCCGGGAGATCGCCGAGCGCGCCGGCTGGCTGTACGACAAGTTCGTGCTGTTCATCCAGGACCTGGACGAACTGGGCGCGCGCCTGGCCCAGGTCGACAAGGCCTATGCCGCGGCGCGCAACAAGCTGTGCGAGGGGCGTGGCAACCTGGTCAGCCGCAGCGAGCAGCTCAAGCTGCTCGGCGCCCGGGCCAGCAAGAGCCTGCCGGCCGAGCTGATCGAGCGCGCGCTGAGCGACGAAGCGCTTACTGAACCAGGCTCAGATGGCGGTTGAGCAGGGCGCGCAGGGCCGCCGGCTTGACCGGCTTGGCCAGGTAGTCCAGGCCGGCGGCATGGACCATGGCGATGGTCTCGTTGCGACCATCGGCGCTGATCACCACCCCCGGCACCGGTTCGCCCAGGCGCGCGCGTAGCCAGCCCATCAGCCCGGTACCCGTCTCGCCGTCGTCGAGGTGGAAGTCCACCAGCGCCAGGTGCGGGCGCAAGCCCTTGGCCAGCAGCGCCTCGCATTCGGCCTGGTTGCGCGCGGTGGATACCTGGCAGCCCCAGCGGCTGAGCAGGCTGTTCATGCCGATCAAGATGCTGTCCTCGTTGTCCACGCACAGCACCTGCAGTCCGGCCAGCGGCTGACCAGCCTGCTCCACGGGCGCCGGTGCGGCGGGGGCGGCGCTGTGGGCGACGGGCACGCCCACCCGGAACACGCTGCCCTTGCCCGGCCAGGAGCGGACTTCCAGTTGGTGGCCGAGCACCCGGCACAGGCCGTCGGCGATCGCCAGGCCCAGGCCCAGGCCTTTCTCGGCGCGGGTCTGGTGACTGTCGAGGCGCTTGAACTCCTGGAAGATCACCGCCAGCTTGTCATCGGCGATACCTGGGCCACGGTCCCACACCTCCAGCCACAGGCGTTCGCCCTGGCGGCGCACGCCGAGCAGGATCGGCCCCTTGCCATAGCGCAGGGCATTGGTGAGGAAGTTCTGCAGTACCCGGCGCAACAGTTTCATGTCGCTGTCGACCCGCAGGCGGCTGCCGCGCAAGCGGAATTCCAGGCCTTTTTCGGCAGCCAGCAGCTTGAACTCGGCGCCAAGGGTGTCGAACAACTGGTTGAGGGCGAAGGGCTTGACGTCCGGGGTGACCCGGCCGTTTTCCAGGCGCGAGATATCCAGCAGGTCGCTGATCAGCTCCTCGGCCGAGCGTAGCGAGCTGTCCATGTGCTGGACCAGTTGGCGGGCTTCGTCGTTCATGCCTTCGGCCTGTTGCGACAACGCCGCGGAGAACAACCGCGCGGCGTTCAGCGGCTGCATCAGGTCGTGGCTGACGGCGGCGAGGAAGCGCGTCTTGGATTGGCTGACGGCTTCGGCGCGGCTTTTCGCCTCGATCAACGCCTGGTTGAGCTGCGACAGTTCGCGGGTGCGTTCGGCGACCCGCTGCTCGAGACCTTCGTTGGCGTCGCGCAGGGCCTGCTCGGCCTCGCGGAACGGGGTGATGTCGGTGAAGCTCATGACGAAACCACCGCCCGGCATCGGGTTGCCGATCAGCTCGATCACCCGGCCATTGGGGAACAACCGTTCGGAGGAATGGGCGCGGCCCTGGCGCATCCAGTGCAGGCGCCGCGCCACATGTACCTGGGCCTCGCCCGGGCCGCACAGGCCGCGGTCGGCGTTGTAGCGGATGATGTCGGCGATCGGTCGGCCGACGCTGATCAGCCCGTCGGGGTAGTTGAACAGTTCAAGGTAGCGACGGTTCCAGGCCACCAGGTGCAGGTTCTGGTCCACTACGCTGATGCCCTGGTTGATGTTCTCGATGGCGCCTTGCAGCAACGCGCGGTTGAACTGCAGCACCTCGCTGGCCTCATCGGCGATGCGTACCACGTCCTCGAGCTGCATGTCGCGGCCTTCGATGGCGGCCTTGACCACCGCGCGGGTCGAGGAGCTGCCGAGCACGCCGGCCAGCAGCCGTTCGGTGTGCTCGATCCAGTCGCCGTCGGCGTTCTGGTTGGGGTTGAAGCCCTTGCCCTGGCGGTAGGCGAAACGGATGAAGCTCTGCCGGGCGCGTTCCTCGCCGACGAAGCGCGCGGCCAGCTTGAGCAGGTCGTCGATCTGCACTGCCAGCAGCGGCTTGCTGCTGGGGCGGGCGCTGGTCTGCTGCCCGATGAAGCGCCCGGCCTGCCAGTGCTCGGAAACCCGCGTGCGCGACAGGATCGAGACCCAGGCAAAGAGGGTGAAGTTGCCGGCCAGCGACAGCACCACGCCCTGGGTCAGTGGGGTGATCGGCAGGTTCAGCGGATTGCCGTGCAGCCAGGCCAGGCCCGGGAACAGCTGCAGCGACCAGCCCAGGCTATGGGCGGTGATCGGCAGCACCAGGGTGTAGAACCACAGGAAGATGCCTGCGGCGAGGCCGGCGAACACGCCGCGGCGGTTGGCCTGCTTCCAGTACAGCGCGCCGAGCATCGCCGGGGTGAGTTGGGTGACCGCGGCGAAGGCGATCTGGCCGATGGTGGCCAGGCTCGCGGTGGAGCCCAGCAGGCGGTAGCTGACGTAGGCCAGCAGCAGGATCACCACGATGGTCACCCGACGCACCGAGAGCATCCAGTGGCGGAACACCTCGAACGGCCGTTCGGCGTTGTTGCGCCGCAGCAGCCAGGGCAGCAGCATGTCGTTGGAGACCATGGTCGACAATGCCACGGCCTCGACGATGACCATGCCGGTGGCCGCCGAGGCGCCGCCGATGAAGGCCAGCAGGGCCAGGCTCGGGTGCGCCTCGGCCAATGGCAGGCTGATGACGAAGGAGTCGGAGATCACCGTGCCCGGCAGCAGCATCTGCCCGGCCAGGGCTATCGGCACCACGAACAGCGCCGCCAAGGCCAGGTACAGCGGGAACACCCAGCGTGCCAGGCGCATGTCCTGGGGTTCGATGTTCTCCACCACGGTAACGTGGAACTGCCGCGGCAGGCAGATGATCGCCATCATCGCCACGGCGGTCTGCACCACCATCGACGGCCAGTTGATGGTCTCCTGCCAATAGCTGTCCAGGTGCACCGACTGACGTGCCTGGGTGAACAGGTCGTCGAAGCCGTCGTACAGGTTGAACACCACGAACACGCCTACCGCGAGGAAGGCCAGCAACTTGACCAGCGATTCGAAGGCGATGGCCAGCACCATGCCGCGGTGGTGTTCGGTGACATCGAGGCTGCGGGTGCCGAACACGATGGCGAACAGCGCCAGCACCAGCGATACCACCAGGGCGGTGTCCTGCACCCGGCTGCCGGTGGCATCGGCGCTGGCGCCGATCAACAGGTTGACGCCCAGCACGATGCCCTTGAGCTGCAGGGCGATATAAGGCAGCACGCCGACCAGGCAGATCAGCGCCACCACCACGGCGAGGGTCTGCGACTTGCCGTAGCGCGCGGCGATGAAGTCGGCGATCGAGGTGATGTTCTGCTGCTTGCTGATCAGCACCATCTTCTGCACCACCCAAGGTGCGAAGATCAGCAGCAGCACCGGGCCCAGGTAGATGGGCAGGAACGCCCAGAGCTGCTCGGCGGCCTGGCCGACCGCGCCGAAGAAGGTCCAGCTGGTGCAATACACTGCCAACGACAGGCTGTACACCCAGGCGCGCAGGCGCGGCGGCAACGGTGTGCTGCGGCGGTCGCCGTAGAAGGCGATGGCGAACATGATGGCCATATAGGCCAGGGCGACCACGGCGATCAGCCCGCTGGACAACGACATGCAAACTCCGGAGCAGAAAAAGAAAACGCGGTCCCGATCAATCAGTCTGGCACGCAGCGGGCGCCGCGTCAGCGCAGACCATGGTCGCAGTGGCAGGACGTCGCAGGGCCGGCGCCTACTCCACCCGCCGACGCGTGCCCAGCCAATAGAACATCGCCGCCAACATGACCGAGCCGATGAGCAGGTAGAACACCGCCGCCGGCAGCAGATACCCCAGTGCCAGGCCTACCAGGATCGGCCCCAGCCCGCCGCCCAGGTTGGACAGGTTCTGCGCGCCATAATAAACCCCGCGCAGGTGTTCCGGTGCGATCAGGTCGATGAACATGAATTCGGCCGGAATCACGATGATCTCGCCCAGGGTGAACACCAGCATCGCCAGGCACCAGGCTGGCGCCGAAGCCGCCACGGAAAACCCCAGCAAACCGGCGATGAACATGGCCATGCCGGCCATCAGCCAGGGCATCAGCTGCTGGCGGCCGATGCGCCGGCCGATCACGTACTGCAGGGCAATCACCGTGACGGCGTTGGTGGTCACCAGGTAGCCCGCCAGCCGCGCGACCTGGGCCGGGTCCTGCAGGGTCACCACCAGGTATTGCGACAAGTAGGCGGTGAACTGGCCGAACACCACGGCGCTGAGCACGCCGCCCAGGGTAAAGCAGACCAGCCGGCGGTCGCGCAGCATGCCCAGGGCAACCTGGGCGAAGCCCGCCGCGGGCCCGTCCTCGCGCAGGCCCAGCAGGTTGCGCTCGCCCAGCCAGTAATAAGCCAGGCTCAAACCGCTGCCGATCAGCGCCGATAGCAGAAACGGCAGGTGGTCGTCGGCCTCGATCAACAGCACTCCGAGCATCGGCCCTGCGGCCCAGGCGATGTTGTTGAACGTGTACTTGATGGCGAACGCTTCGCCGCGCCGGTCTTCGGGCAGCAGGGCGCAGAACCCGGCCTTGGCGGTAATGTCGACCACGGTCTGGGCCAGGTAGGCCACCACCAGGAAGCAGAAGAATAGCAGCGCCGAGGTGCTGCTCACGATGCCAATGAAGGCCAGGGCGAACAGCAGCGTGCAGGCGACGATCAGCGTGTGGCTGCGCAGGGTGTCGACCAGGTGCCCGCCGTAGAGGCTGAGCATGGAGGCCAGAAGCATGGCGCCACCCACCAGCAGGCCGGTGTGGCCGACCGATAGGCCCATGTGCGCCGACAGGTACACCACCAGATAGGGCAGGGTGATCGCCCGGGCCATGGTCAAGGTGAAGGTGGTGAACAGCAACAGGCGCACGGCGGATGGATAGTTTTTCAGGGCACGGAGCATCGACGGGTCCTTGTCATTGTTAGCGGCCAAGCATATGCCAGGCGGCTGATCGAACGCTATATATGTAAAATCGATAACAGATAGAGAAATTACCCGTTATATAGATATTCTTCACGGGCATAAGATATTCCTACCTTACCCAAGGCCAGGAGAAACGTTCATGCCATGCACCCAGACCCACGCGCCCTGCTGGCGCCCGCTCAGCCATCTGGCGCACCCGCGCGAGGTGATTCGCCAGTTCACCCCCAACTGGTTCGCCGCAACCATGGGCACCGGCGTGCTGGCCTTGGCGTTTCACCAGCTCCAGGTGCCGGTGCTGGACCGCGTGGCCGAAGGGCTGTGGTGGCTGACCATTGGCCTGTTCACCCTGTTCTGTGTCCTGTACGGCGCCCGTTGGCTGCTGTTCTTCGACGAAGCCCGGCGCATCTTCGCCCATTCCACCGTGTCGATGTTCTTCGGCACCATTCCCATGGGGCTGGCCACCATTCTCAATGGCGCCCTGGTGTTCGGCATGGCGCGCTGGGGCGAGGCCGTGGTGCCCTGGGTCGAGGCCTTGTGGTGGCTGGACGTGGGCCTGGCGCTGCTGTGCGGGGTGGCTATTCCCTACCTGATGTTCACCCGCCAGGAACACAGCATCGACCAGATGACCGCGGTCTGGCTGCTGCCGGTGGTGGCAGCGGAAGTCGCCGCGGCCAGTGGTGGCCTGCTGGCCCCGCACCTGGCCGACGCCCACCAGCAGTTCCTGGTGGTGGTGACCAGCTACGTGATGTGGGCGGTGTCGCTGCCGGTGGCGTTCAGCATCCTGACCATCCTCATGCTGCGCATGGCCCTGCACAAATTGCCGCCGGCCAACATGGCCGCTTCCAGCTGGTTGGCGTTGGGCCCGATCGGTACTGGCGCGCTGGGCATGCTGGTGCTGGGTGGCGATGCGCCGGCAGTGTTCGCCGCCAATGGCCTGGGCGGGTTGGGTGAGGTGGCGCGCGGCTTGGGGCTGGTGGCCGGGATCGTGCTGTGGGGCGCGGGGCTCTGGTGGCTGCTGACCGCGGTGCTGATCACCTTGCGCTACATGCGCCAGGGCATGCCGTTCAACCTGGGCTGGTGGGGGTTCACCTTCCCGTTGGGGGTGTACTGCCTGGCGACGTTGAAGCTGGCTGCCTGGTTGTCGCTCGATTTCTTCAGCGTGTTCGGCCTGGTGCTGGTGGTGGCGCTGGCCCTGCTCTGGGCGGTGGTGGCCAGTCGCACCCTGCGTGGGGCGTGGCGAGGTGAGCTGTTCGTGTCGCCGTGTATTGCACAGGCGTAGCTGGACAGCACGAAGGCCCGGCAGTACTGTCGGGCTTGCTCGCTTGGCGAAGACGCATGGATGCGGTTATCTGTGTCTGGAGGGCAGGGCGCGGACAACAAGAACAAGCGGGCAAGGAGCGCCTTAATGGAGCTGAATTCGATCGTTTCGCTCAAGTCCTATGCCGAAGGCGTCAGCCTTCATGTGCACGACTTCCACCAGTTGGTCATTCCCACCCACGGCACCATGGAAATAGAGGTCGATGGCACGCAAGGGCATCTGACCAATGCCAGGGGCATATTGATCCCCGCCGCCAGCCACCATCGCTTCAATGCTTCCTCGGGTAGCCAGTATGTGGTTGCCGACATCCCCATCGACTTCCGCCTGGCCGATGGCCGTCAGGTGGGGGCGCTGCGCCTGCTCGACGAACGTTTCTTCAGCGTGCCCTTGTCGTTCTGCCACCTGATTGCCTTTCTCAGAGGGGCGGTTCAGGAGCAGCGCGCCGTCGACACCGGCGCCTGGCTCAGGTTGGCCTTGAGCGCCATCTCCGGGCAGGCTGCGTCGGTCACGGACGCGAAGTACACGCCGCTGGCCAAGGCCACGACGTTCATGCGGGCCAACCTTGACCAGCCGATCACCTGCAAGCATGTGGCTGTTGCTGCCGGCGTCAGCGAACGCAAGCTCAACTACCTGTTCAACCAGTCACTGCGGATGACGCCCCATGCCTACTTGCTGGAACTGCGCATCGAACGGGCGATTGGCCTGCTCTCCGGCAGCCGACTGCCCATCAGTGACATTGCGCGGGCCTGCGGCTTTTCCGATCAGAGCGCGTTGACCCATGCGCTGAAGCGCGCCCGTGACATCACCCCGGCCAGGTTGCGACGCGCCAGCGCCTGATCGCCCTGGCGCAACCTGCCTGGCCTTGCAGGCGGCAACAAAAAAATTGCCGGATCCTGCAAGCCGGGCCCATGACGGCTGGCGTACGTTTCGCTCACCACCTCGACGGGTTACGAGCGTCCCATGTCCGAAGCGTTGCACGGTAACTCCCTTGCACCCGCCAGCCTGAAGAAGTCCGCCAACGCCTGCGGCTTGCTGGCGATCCTGATGTGGGCGGCGCTGGCGCTGTTGACCACCCAGACCCAGGGAATCCCGCCTTTTCAGTTGCTGTTTCTGTCATTTTGCATTCCTTTCGGCCTTGCCTGCCTGGCCGCGCTGGGTGGCTGGCGGGGTGGCTTGCGGGCCTGGCGACAGCCGGTGGGGGTCTGGTGTTCCGGATTCGCCGCGATCTTCCTGTACCACGCCTTCTACTTTTTTGCCCTCAAGGCCGCTCCGCCCGCGCAGGCCAGCATGATCGCCTACCTGTGGCCGCTGTTGATCGTGCTGTTCAGTGCCATGCAGGGTGGGGGGCGCCTAAACCGCCTGTGCCTGCTGGGCGCCTGCCTGGGCCTGGCCGGCACAGCCTTGATCTTGCAACCACAGAGCAGTGTGCTCACCACGCGCACCTTGCTCGGCTATGCCGCTGCGTTGTGTTGCGCGTTGGTGTGGTCGAGCTATTCGGTGTTCAACAAGCGCCATGAAGGCGCGCCGGTAGGTGTCATTGGCGGGATCTGCGGGTTGGTCGCGCTGGCCGGGTTCATCTGTCACCTGCTGCTGGAAGACACGGTGATCCCTGACGCCCGAGGCTGCCTGGCGATCGTGCTGCTGGGGCTCGGGCCGGTCGGGCTGGCGTTCTTCGCCTGGGACTACGCCACCAAGAGCGGCAATGCCGAGTTCCTGGGGGCGGTTTCATACCTGGCCCCCTTGATCTCGACCTTGCTCCTGGTGCTGGCAGGCGTGCTGACCCTCGATCTGCGGCTGATGGCCGCGGCTGGGTTGATCGTCGCAGGCACCCTGGTGGCCACTTTCGGCGCTCGCTGACGGCCTGAACAGGGTGTTCGGCCGTAATACACTTGATAAGGATATCTCTATGCTCAGAGTGCTGGCAGTCAGTGCTCCCCACTGGCAGTTTGCTCCTGCAGGCCACGAACAACACCTGAACAGCAGCACGCCTTTCAGTTTGCATAATGCGATCAGGGTCTGTGCCCATGAGGCCCGCGAGGGTATCGGTGCATGGGGGCGGAGCAATTGGCACAGCACGCAGGGGCTGGCCGAGGCGGTGTTCATGTCGGACTACCTGCATGAGACGCTGGCCTGGCTGGACCGGGCGCTGGCCAGTGTTCGACCCAACCTTGTATTGATCGGCGCGATGTCGATTTCCTTTCCTGGCGCCGTCGCTGTGGCGGCGCGTGTCAAGCAGGTGCTGGGGCCTCAGGCGATCGTGGTGATCGGCGGCAAGCACGCGATAGAGACCACCTACCTGGTGAACGGCAAGCTGCGGGTGCACCCCGGTTCGCCAATCGCGGCCATGCTTCGGGGGGATATTGGGCGCCTCTTCGACCTGGTGATTTCCGGGGATGGCGAGGCACTGATACGCGAGATTGGCGTTGCGGTGGCCGGCCTGCCCGCCTCGGAGCTGAACGCTTCCAGCATCGCCACATTCCTGGCGGATCGCGATGAGGTTCGTGGCGACTGGACGGCCGCCTGGCTGGAGGAGGACCGTGTCATGCATCTAGGCAGTGCGCAGTTGCCCTTGGATTATGACCATCTGCCCGTGCCCGCGACCTTGTTCCCGATCACCTCGGCGTTTCCGGTCTTTGCTACCAAACTGACGGCTCATGCCTATAGCGATACCAGCAAGGGCTGCATCTATTCGTGCGACTTCTGCAGCGAAGCCCAGGCCATCAATGGCAAGTTGCATGGCATGGCGAGCGCGCACCAGCGCTTGTATCGGCAATTGCGCGCTATCGCCAGCCTGGCGCCTGGGCTGCCGGGTGGCGGGACGGTCAGCGCCTTCGTCGAAGACTCCATCCTGCTGCAGGGCAACGCGATTTCGCTCGCGCGCTTGTCCGACCTGATCGAAGCACAGGGGCTGGGCATGGTCTTTGGTGGGCAATTGACCGTGGACATGGTCAACGATCCCAATCGCCAGGCGCAGATTGCACGGCTGGCAGGCAATGGTCTGCGCTATCTCTTCATGGGGCTGGAGACGCCGGACGAGGCGCTCGCGGCAACCATGCACAAGAACCGTGGGGCCGCCAAGGCCAGCCTCAAGGGCGACCTGCTATGCAGTGACGCGGCATCCAGCGGCTGGGTGCACAGGAGCGAACAGGCCCTGCGTTTCCTGGCTGGTGTCGGCATCGACTGTGGGTTGTCGCTACTGTTCGGCCTTGGTGAAAAGCATGCCCAGCGCATCGCCTTGCTCGAGCGGATAGGCGCTTGGCAGCGCGAGCTGGGGCAACCCAAATGCATCAGCATGAACTGGGCGGTGCAGCATCCGTTGCGCCAGGATCAGGGCAATCGGCACCACTACCTGGAGTGGGCCATCGATGCCGACGACCCCCGTGCGCCGATCATCTCCCGGGTCTTCGGTGAGGCTTCCACGCGTTATTGCATGCCCGGGGTGAGCATGGCCAGCCTGGCCGAGCTCACGGAGCTGGACGGGCTCTACCAGCAACTCAATAACATTGTCTGAGGCTTGAGCTTCCATGATCGAAGTAGCTTCCGCGCTGTCCACCGCCTGGCCGTCCCTGCGGGTGGGTTTTCTCTACTGTCAGCTGGCTGGCACGGTCGACGATGGGCGCTTGCCAGCGTTGGGGGCTGGCGAGCCTGATGCGGTCGCGCAACAGAACATTGACAGTGCCCGGCGCCTGTTCAAGGCATGCGGTGCCGACCCGTCACGCTACCGGCCTTCCTGCGATGCGCTCAGTCGTCGGGTGGCGGGGGGCAAGCCATTGGCAAGCGTCAACGCCGTGGTGGATATCGGCAACTGCATTTCATTGCGTTACGGCGTCTGTGTCGGGTCCTACGACATGGCTTGCCTGGAGGGGCCGATCGTCTGCACCGTGGGTGAGCCGCAGGCGAGCTACCAGGGTATTGCCGACAAGACCATCAAGCTTGGGGGAATGCCGGCGGTGCGCGACACGCAGGGCTACTTCGGTAGCCTGCACGCCGACTCCCGGCGAACCTGCGTGGGTGCGCAAAGCCAGGCGCTGTTGATGCTGTTCTTCTACGCCAGTGACGAGGTCAATCCACTGACGGTCCAGGGCGATGCCAGCGCACTGCTGCATGACTGCTACTCGTACTCGCTGGTTGCCTGCAACATGGGAGTTTGCCAATGACGACCGGGCCGCAATCCCTTGCACATGATGATTCCGCTGCCGGCTTCTATGCCTGCGGCGCTGGCGACCAACTGTTCAGTGATGCGCACTTTCCGCCTGCGATCAATGCCTTTCTGCACTCTGAGCGGATGCTGCTAGCGGTGGCGGCACGGTCTCGGCAGGTGATCGTCGAAATCGGCTGCCATGAGGGCACCCATGCGGGTTGGTGTCGCGCCGCAGGCAAGCGCTACCTCGGTATCGACCCGGTCGAACGCTATATCCAGCGCGGCCGCGCCCGGCTCGCCGAGGCTGACCAGCAACGCTGCACGTTGGTGGTGGGACGCGCGGAGCAGGTCGATGAACTCATCGCCCGCGAACTGGCAGGCATTGCGCCCAGCGACATACTGCTGTTCATTCCGTTCAACTGCTTTGGCAACATCACCGAGGTCGAGTCTGCGGTGCGTAGTATCGCGCGTAGCGGTTGTGCGCTGTTGCTCAGTTCCTACCAGACGACACCTGCGGCGTTGCTGGCGCGTTTTGCCTATTATGCCGCGTGTGGCTACAACCCTCTGACCTTGAGCCGCGATGAACGCGGCGAGTTGTTCCATGACGCTCTGGGGTTACATACCTATGCCTACCATCCCGGCTGGTTGAGCGCGCTGTTTGCGCGCTTCGGCATGAGCGTGCAGGCAGTCCAGCATGCCGAGATCGGCCAGGCCTTCGTGACGCCTGAGCTTGAAGTTGCGCTGTGCGAGCAAGTGCGCCGATGAGCTGTTATGCGCGCAGCCTGCTCGGCGGGTTGCCTTTCTGGCCTGTTCCCGTGCAGATTTGTGGCTTGGCGCGCCGTGCGCGCCTCCAATGAAAAAGCCCAATCAGGTACACGGACGATGAGTCACCCCTCGCAATTCACCCTGCTCGGCAAACGGCGTTTCCTGCCGTTCTTCATGACCCAGTCGCTGGGCGCCTTCAACGACAACCTGTTCAAGCAGTCGCTGATCCTGGCGATCCTCTACAAGCTGAGCCTGGAAGGCGACCGCTCGATCTGGGTCAACCTCTGCGCCTTGCTGTTCATCCTGCCGTTCTTCCTGTTCTCGGCATTGGCCGGGCAGTTTGGCGAGAAATTCGCCAAGGACCGGCTGATCCGCGCGATCAAGCTGGCCGAGATCGCCATCATGGCCATCGGCGCGACCGGTTTCGTCACCCATCACCTGGAGTTGATGCTGCTGGCGTTGTTCGCCATGGGCACCCATTCGGCGCTGTTCGGCCCGGTGAAATATTCGATCCTGCCCCAGGCCCTGCGGGAGGAGGAACTGGTGGGCGGCAACGGCCTGGTGGAGATGGGGACTTTCCTGGCGATCCTGGCCGGGACCATCGGCGCTGGCGTGCTGATGTCGTCATCCAGCTATGCGGCGCTGGCCGCGGCGGGCGTGGTCGGTACCGCCGTGCTCGGCTACCTGGCCAGCCGCTGGATCCCCCGCGCCGCCGCCGCCGCACCCGAGATGAAGCTGGACTGGAACATCTTCAAGCAGTCCTGGGCCACCCTGCGCCTGGGCTTGGGGCAGACCCCGGCGGTGTCGCGCTCGATTGTCGGCAACTCGTGGTTCTGGTTCGTCGGCGCCATCTACCTCACGCAGATCCCGGCCTATGCCAAGGACTGGCTGCATGGCGACGAGACAGTGGTCACCCTGGTATTGACCCTGTTCTCGGTGGGCATCGCCGTCGGTTCGCTGCTGTGCGAGCGCCTCAGCGGGCGCAAGGTGGAAATCGGCCTGGTGCCGTTCGGCTCGTTCGGCCTGACCCTGTTCGGCCTGCTCTGGTGGTGGCACTCCGGGGACGTTCCTGCTGCGGCGACGCCCCATGACTGGCTGGCCCTGCTGGGCATGAGCCAGGCCTGGTGGATCATGCTCTCGATCGTGGGCCTTGGGGTATTCGGCGGCTTCTACATCGTGCCGCTGTACGCCTTGATCCAGGCCCGCACCGCAGAGGGCGAGCGGGCCCGGGTGATCGCCGCCAACAACATCCTCAACGCGCTGTTCATGGTGGTGTCGGCGATCATCACCATCGTCCTGTTGAGCCTGGCCAAGCTGAGTATCCCGCAGTTGTTCCTGGTGGTGTCGCTGCTCAATATCGCGGTCAACGCCTATATCTTCCGGATCGTGCCGGAATTCACCATGCGCTTCCTGATCTGGCTGCTCAGCCATTCGATGTACCGGGTCGAGCACCGCGAGTTGCAGCGTATTCCCGACGAAGGCGCGGCGCTGCTGGTGTGCAACCATGTCTCGTTCGTCGATGCGCTATTGCTCGGTGGCGCCATCCGCCGGCCGATCCGTTTCGTCATGTACTACAAGATCTACAACCTGCCGGTGCTCAACTTCGTGTTCCGCACCGCCGGAGCCATCCCGATCGCCGGGCGTGGCGAAGACGAGGCGACCTACGAGCGAGCCTTCGTTCGCATCGCCCAGTACCTGGCTGACGGCGAGCTGGTGTGCATCTTCCCCGAGGGCAAGCTGAGTTCGGATGGTGAGATCGATGTGTTCAAGGGTGGGGTCAGCCGTATCCTGGAGCAAACGCCAGTGCCGGTGATTCCGTTGGCGTTGCAGGGGCTGTGGGGGAGTTTCTTCAGTCGCGATCCGAACAAGGGCTTCTTCAAGCGCCTGTGGTCGCGGGTGACCATCGTGGCTGGCGCCGCCATCCCGGCGGAGGCGGCGCAGCCTGAAGCGCTGCGCGAACAGGTGAGCCTGCTGCGCGGCGCGCTACGTTAAGGCGGTGCAAGCGAAGGTCAGCTGGCGCTGACCTTCAGGCCGACCAAGCCGCAGATGATCAGGGCAACGCTGACCAAACGCACCAGGGCCATGGATTCGCCGAACAGGATGATGCCGGCGATGACCGTGCCGACCGCGCCGACGCCGGTCCAGATGGCATAGGCGGTGCCCAGCGGCAGCTCTTTCATGGCCAGGCCCAGCAGGCCGAGGCTGATGACCATGGCGCCGACGGTGAGCACGGTGGGCAGGGGGCGGGTGAAGCCGTCGGTGTACTTGAGGCCGACAGCCCAGCCGACCTCGAACAGGCCGGCGAAGAACAGGATGATCCAGGACATGGTGTCTCTCCATCGTTTCAAGGATGGGGCCGTCCCCGGGATGGTCACGCACAGCGTCGTAAGGTCGTCCTCACAGTGCGCAGTATAGTGCACATTTTTCAGCTCGCCGGCAAGTGCTCTGCGCTGTTGGCGCCAGCGGTTCGCCGCACGAGCCCGCGCCTGCAGCAGGTGCTTGCCGGCGATAGAAAGCGTCGATCATGCGGTATGCGCTATCGATTGGACGCTGCCTGGGGTTGCCTCTAACGTGGCCGCGAGCCCATTTCCGGAGCAGTTCCCATGAGCGTGAAACCCGATGCGGTGTTCGTGCCACTGAACATCGCCGTGCTGACCGTCAGCGACACCCGTTCCTTCGACAACGATACCTCTGGCGAGCTGCTGGCCAGCCGCGCGGTCGGCGTCGGCCATCGCCTGGTGGCGCGCGAGTTGCTCAAGGACGATCTGTACAAGATCCGCGCCCAGGTCGCCACCTGGATCGCCGACGAGCAGGTGCAGGTGGTGCTGATCACCGGCGGCACCGGTTTCACCGGACGTGACAGCACGCCGGAAGCGGTGAACTGCCTGTTGGACAAGCACATCGATGGCTTCGGCGAGCTGTTCCGTGCCCTGTCGATTCTCGACATCGGTACCTCCACGGTGCAGAGCCGGGCGCTGGCCGGCATGGCCAATGGCACCCTGGTGTGCTGCCTGCCGGGCTCGACCGGTGCCTGCCGCACGGCCTGGGAGGGGATCTTGGCCGAACAGCTGGATGCCCGGCATCGGCCGTGTAATTTCGTCGCGCACCTTAAACCCATCGGGGCCTGCGCAAGCCGCGGTTGACCTCAGGAACCCCATCGCGGGGCGAGTCGCAGAGGCGGTGCGCCGCTGCGACTTGCCCCGCGACGGGCCTTCAACTCAGCACATGATCCACCGGCTCCAGCGCCGGCGGCAGCGGCTCGTGCCCCAGCGCCGCCAGCACATCGCGTTCGAGGCTGCGCACCAGCGCATCGGTGGGTAAATCGTTCTCGTCGCGCCCGAACGGGTCTTCCAGCTCGTTGCCGATCGCATCCAGGCCGAAGAAGGTGTAGCTGACGATGGTGGTGAACAACGGCGCCAGCCAGCCCAAGGGTTCGGCCAGGGCGAACGGCAGCAGCAGGCAGAAGATATAGATGGTGCGGTGCAGCAGCAGGGTGTAGGGGAACGGCAATGGCGTGCTCTTGATCCGTTCGCAGGTGGCCTGCACCTCCGAGAGCCCCGCCAGGCGCTGCGCCAGGCTGGTATAGCGGAACTCGCTGAGCGCCCCCTGTTCGGCCAGCCGTGAACAGTGTTCGCCCACCTCGCGCAGGATGCCGTCACACACATTGTGGCGGACGATTAGCGCCTGCTCGCCCAGCCAGGGCCGGGCGGCGCGCAGTTCGTCCTCGTTGCGCAACCGGGCGTTGAGTGCGTGGGCGAAGCCGCACAGGTTGCGCAGCAGCAGCGTGCGCAGGTGCGGGTCCTTGATCACCACGCTTTCGCGGGTGAACGAACGCACCTCGATGATCAACCGCCCCCAGGCCTTGCGACCTTCCCACCAGCGGTCGTAGCAGGCGTTGTTGCGAAAGCTCATGAAGATCGACAACGACAGGCCGAGCAAGGTGAACGGCGTGGCACTGACCGGGTAGAACAGCGCCGGGTAGTGCCGCTCGATCAGCACGATCAAGGCCGCCAGCAGGGTCACCCCCAGGCAGCGCAAGGCGATGCGCTGGATAATCGAGCCCTTGAGGGTGAACAGCACGCGCAGCATGTCGGGGCGTGGATGGACGATCAAGGCGGTTCCAGAGGCAGCCGATCAGCCGCCGGTCATGTTCATGAAACGCAGGATCTGCACCTCGCCACCGACCTCGAAGTGGTGGCGGTAGGGCTTGAGCTGCATGGCGTCGCGGATCGCCTGCTCCAGGCGCTCGCGCTCGCCCGGGTGCTGGCGCAGGACCTGCTTGAGGTCCACCGAGTGCTCGTTGCCCAGGCACAACAACAGGCGGCCTTCGACGGTCAGCCGCACGCGGTTGCAGGTGGCGCAGAAGTTGTGGCTGTGCGGGGAAATGAAACCGACCCGGGTGTTCGGCGCCTCGGCCAGGCGCCAGTAGCGCGCAGGGCCCTGGGACGACTCGGCCGACTCGACCAGGGTGAAGTGCTCGGCCAGGCGCGCGCGCACATCGTCGCTGGAGCAGAACGACTCGCCGCGTTCGTGCTCGCTGATCACGCCCAGGGGCATTTCCTCGATGAAGGAGATGTCCAGCTCTCGGTCAATGGCGAAGCGCACCAGGTCGACGATCTCATGGTCGTTGCGGCCCTTGAGGACCACGGCATTAAGCTTGGTGCGACGGAAGCCCGCGGCGCGGGCGGCATCGATGCCGGCGATCACCTGGTCGAGGTCACCGGTGCGGGTCAGGGCGCGGAAGCGTTCGCGGTCGAGGCTGTCGAGGCTGATGTTCAGGCGCGACACGCCGGCGTCGAACAGCGGCTGGGCCAGACGGCCCAACTGCGAGCCGTTGCTGGTCAGGCACAGTTCGCGCAGGCCGGGCAGGGCGGCGATGCGCCCGCACAGCTCGACGATGCCCTGGCGTACCAGCGGCTCGCCGCCGGTCAGGCGGATCTTGCGGGTGCCCAGGGCCACGAAGCGCTCGGCAACCTGGTACAGCTCCTCGAGGCTGAGGATCTGCTGGCGCGGCAGGAACTGCATGTCCTCGGCCATGCAATAGACGCAGCGGAAGTCGCAGCGGTCGGTGACCGACATCCGCAGGTAGTCGACTTTGCGGTTGAAACCGTCGATCAGGGCCTGGGGGTTCTTTTCCACGTTCGCGCTCGACATTGAAGAGGGTGGGGCGGCGCAAGGCCGCAGACAAGGTTCAAGCTATAACCTGCGTCCAGTGCCGTCAAATTGCTTTGCCCGACTATTCGATCAGTCTCCTCTATCACGGCTCAAGGCCCCGCCAGGCGAGGGCTGCAGGCCATGATCGACGGCGTTTATCACGCTTTCACTCATATCGATTGGACGCGTCTGGGGCGCACTTCTTAGGCTGAAAAAAACACCGCGCGAGATTTTCACAGCATGAGCCAGGACGAACACATCAGGGACTACAAGGGGCCGGCCGCCGGCTGGGGCGCGCTCAAGAGTGTGACCAAGAGCTGGCTGGGCAGCGAGAACGCCTTCAAGAACCTGCGGGCCATGCTCAAGACCAACCAGAACGGTGGCTTCGACTGCCCGGGCTGCGCCTGGGGCGAGTCGCCGGAAAGCGACATGGTCAAATTCTGTGAGAACGGTGCCAAGGCGGTGAACTGGGAGGCCACCGGTCGCTCGGTGGATCCGGCGTTCTTCGCCAAGTACAGCGTCAGTGCGTTGCGCGAACAGACCGACTACTGGCTCGAGTACCAGGGCCGGCTGACCCATCCGATGCGCTATGACGCGGCCACCGACCATTACGTCCAGACCAGTTGGGAAGAAGCCTTCGCCCTGGTCGCCCGCCACCTGAACCGTCTCGAGTCGCCCGACCAGGCCGAGTTCTACACCTCTGGCCGGGCCAGCAACGAGGCGGCGTTCCTCTACCAGTTGTTCGTGCGCGCCTTCGGCACCAACAACTTCCCCGACTGCTCGAACATGTGCCACGAGGCCAGCGGCGTGGGCATGGCCGAGACCCTTGGCGTGGGCAAGGGCACCGTGGTGTTCCACGACCTGGAGCTGGCCGATGCGATCTTCGTCATTGGCCAGAACCCCGGCACCAACCATCCGCGCATGCTCGAACCGCTGCGCGAGGCGGTCAAGCGCGGCGCCCAGGTGGTCTGCTTCAACCCGCTCAAGGAACGTGGCCTGGAGCGTTTCCAGCATCCGCAGCACCCGTTCGAGATGCTCAGCAATGGCTCCGAACCGACCAACACCGCCTACTTCCGTCCAGCCCTGGGCGGCGACATGGCGGCCATGCGCGGCATCGCCAAGTTCCTCCTGCAGTGGGAGCGCGAGGCACAGCTGAACAACGAGCCGCCGGTGCTCGACCATGCCTTCATCGCCGAGCACACCAGCGGCGTCGAGGATTACCTGGCACTGGTGGATGCCACGCCATGGCCCCATATCATCGAGCAGTCCGGCCTGAGCAAGGCCGAGATCGAGCTGGCCGCGCGCATGTACCGCAAGGCCGAGCGGGTGATCATGTGCTGGGCCATGGGCATCACCCAGCACCGCCACTCGGTGCCGACCGTGCAGGAAATCGTCAACCTGCAGTTGCTGCGCGGCAACGTCGGCAAGCCGGGCGCCGGCCTGTCGCCGGTACGTGGCCACAGCAACGTGCAGGGTGACCGCACCATGGGCATCGACGAGAAGCCCAAGGCGCAGTTGCTCGATGCCATCGAGCGGCGCTTCCAGTTCAGCGTGCCTCGCGAGCACGGGCACAACGCGGTGCTGGCGATCAAGGCCATGGAACAGGGGCAGGCCAAGGTGTTCATCGGCCTGGGCGGCAACTTTGCCCAGGCCACGCCGGATACCCCACGCACCCACGCGGCGCTGCGCAACTGCGAGTTGACCGTACAGATTTCCACCAAGCTCAACCGCTCGCACCTGGTGACCGGACGCGATGCATTGATCTTGCCGTGCCTGGGCCGCACCGAGATCGACCTGCAGGCCGAAGGCCCGCAGGGCGTCACCGTGGAAGACACCTTCAGCATGGTGCACATTTCCCACGGCCAGTTGCAGCCGCGTTCGCCGCACCTGCGCTCGGAGCCGGCGATCATCGCCGGCATGGCCCAGGCCACCCTGGGCAACCGGCCGATCGACTGGGACCATGTGATCGCCGACTACGGCCGCATTCGCGACCTGATCGCCGATGTAATCCCGGGCTTCACTGATTTCAACGCGCGCCTGCAGCATCCAGGCGGTTTCCACCTGGGCAACAACGCCGCGGACCGCAACTTCCGTACGGCCACTGGCAAGGCGCGGTTCAGCGCCAGCGAGCTGCCGGTGCAACTGATCAACGAAGCGGTGCTGGCGCGTGGTGACACGCCGGACCTGATCCTGCAGACCTTGCGCTCCCACGATCAGTACAACACCACGCTGTACGGCCTGGACGACCGCTACCGCGGTGTGTTCGGCCTGCGCGAGGTGGTTTTCGTCAATGAGGCCGATATCCGCCGCCTGGGCTTCGAGCCGGGCGAGCAGGTGGACCTGGTGTCGTTGTGGGAGGATGGTCGCGAGCGCCGGGTGTCGGGCTTCCGCCTGGTGGCCTATGACGTGCCGCAGGGGCAGGCGGCGGCGTACTACCCAGAGACCAACCCGCTGGTGCCGCTGGACAGTTACGGCGAAGGCACCTACACGCCAACCTCGAAGTTCGTGGCGATCAAGCTGGAGAAGGCCCAGGCCGGCAATCGTATCGAGGTGATGGCCGCCGGGGAGTGAGGAGCTGCGCCGGTATACAAACTGTAGGAGCCAGCCTTGCTGGCGAACCAGGTGACGCGCTGCCTGGCACCGGTTATGCCGGCGTTCGCGGGTAAACCCGCTCCCACAGGGGGGCACGCCGCACGGTGTTAGCGATGCACCGGATACGCCGTGGTGTACTTCATCTGCTCCATGGCAAAGCTCGAAGTGATGTTCGACAGCCCGTCGGTGCTGGTGATCAGCTTCTTGTAGAAGCGGTCGTAGGCGCCGATGTCGCCCACCACCACGCGCAGCATGTAGTCCCAGTCGCCGGACATGCGGTACACCTCCATCACCTCCTCGAACGCCGTCACCGTGGCGGCGAACCGCGCCAGCCAGTCACTGTCGTGGCGCTGGGTCTTGAGCTGGACGAACACCGTCAGCCCCAGGCCCAGGCGCACAGGGTCGAGCAAGGCGACACGTCCCTTGATGTAGCCGTCTTCCTCCAGGCGCTTGACCCGTTTCCAGCACGGCGTGGTCGACAGGTTGACCGCTTCGGCCAGGTCCTTGAGCGAGATCGAGGCGTCACGTTGGAGCAGGGTAAGAATATGCTGGTCGAAACTGTCCATTGTGTGCTGTGGCCTGAAAAGAGAAAAAGTTTCCCGAGAGTAGTCGCTAGGACACATCATTGGAACTGTAATCCCATGCCGAGCGGCAGGAACGTTCCGATAGCGCCGGGCCGGGGCGGATATGCGATAGTGGCGGTTTTCCACCCTTAGCCCATGGGCCCGAACATGTCCGACAAGCCGCGCAATTTCGCCACCCGTACCATCCACGCCGGCGAGCAGTCCAGCGTCGCCGACAATGCCATCTTCCCGGCCATCGTCACCTCCAGCTCGTTCATCAAGCGCGGTCTGGACGACAACCCCGAATATGCCTACAGCCGGGTCAGTAACCCGACCCGGCATGCCTACGAAACCTGCGTGGCCGCACTGGAGGAGGGTGTCGGCGCTGTCGCCTGCGCCTCGGGCGTCAGTGCCACCGCCACGGTGCTCGAGCTGTTGTCCAAGGATGCCCATGTGGTGGTGATGAACGGCGTCTACGGTGGCACCTTCCGCCTGCTGGAAGACTACCGTGGACGCACCTCGGGCCTGACCACTACCTATGTCGACCTCAATGACATCGACGCCGTGGCCGCTGCGATCCGCCCCGAAACTCAACTGATCTGGATCGAATCGCCGACCAACCCGCTGCTGCACCTGGTGGACATCAAGGCGGTGTGCGACCTGGCCCGCGCTCGCGGTGTGCTGACCTGCATCGACAACACCTTCTGCTCGCCGTGGAACCAGCAGCCGATCACCCTGGGCGTGGACCTGGTGATGCACTCGGCGAGCAAATACATCGGCGGCCACTCCGACCTCACCGGTGGCGTGGTGGTGGCGGCCAACCCGGAGCTGTTGGGGCGCCTGCGCAAGATCAGCATGGCGGTCGGCGCCATCCAGGGGCCGTTCGACTGCTACCTGGCATTGCGCGGGCTGAAGACCCTCGATGTGCGCATGGAGCGCCAGAGCGCCAATGCCCTGCGCGTGGCGCAGTTCCTCGAACAGCACCCGCAGGTCGAGCAGGTCTACTACCCGGGGTTGGAAAGCCATCCGCAGCATGAGCTGAGCAAGCGCCAGATGCGCACCGGCGGCGCGGTGGTGGCGTTGCGCATCAAGGGTGGTCGGGCGGCGGTCAACCGTTTGGTCGAGGCGCTGTCGATCTTCGTGCTGGCCGACTCGTTGGGCGGGGTGGAGAGCATGATCAACCACTCCTGGAGCATGTCGCACAATTCGCTGAGCCCGGAGCAGAAGGGTGTGATGGGAATCAGCGAGAACCTGCTGCGGTTGTCGGTGGGGATCGAGGACTACCGCGATCTGATCGAGGATCTGGAGACGGCACTGAAGGCCTCGGCCCAGGCGTGATCGTCGGGCGGCATCGGCCTTGCCGGCGTTCGCCGGCAAGGCCGGCTCCTACAGGGGGATGCGCCCCTTGCAGGAGTCGATTCAGGATTTGGGCGGATGGACGATCCTTTCGATCTTGTCCTTGAGCAGCAAGCGTTCCTTGCGTAGCAGGTTGACTGTGTCGTCATTGGTGCCGTTGCCTTCGGCGGCCACCACTTCCTTGTCCTTGGCGTTGTATTCCTTGTGCAACTTGTGCAGGTCGTGGTCCTTGTCGATCAGGGCCTGGAACTGGTCGGCGGTCACATGCAGGTCTGCGAGCAAATCATGCGGGACGGGCATTTCTTCACCTCTCTGGCGGGTTGTCGAACGAGCCTGAGTCCTGAGGATAGCCGCCTTTGCCCCATTGCGGGACTGGGGTAGGCTGTCGCACATCCCTCGCGTAACTGGAACCTGCGCCATGCCTCACTTGAACCTCGAATACAGCGACAACCTGCGCGACCTCAATGTCGACGTGCTGTTGCTGCGCCTCAACCACGCCCTGGTCGGTAGCGGCCAGTTCGCCGAGGAACTGGACATCAAGAGCCGCGCCCAGGCTTTCGCCCAGTATCGCGTCGGCACCGCGCCGGGCGAGCGGGCATTCGCCCATGTGCGCCTGGCGATCCTTAGCGGCCGTTCCGAGCAGGTCAAGCAGCAGCTGTCCAGCAGCCTGCTCGAGGTGCTGCACGAGGCGATCCCCGCCCAGGTCGGGCTGGACATTCAGCTGTGCGTGGAAGTGCTGGATATCGACCGTGCGCCGTACGCCAAGCGTCGCCTGCCTGGCTGAATGGCGGCTGAATGAAAGTTGTTTAATCCATGAAAGACGTCAATCCAGCGATTCGTTGGCGTCTTTTTCACAAAAAATTGATGCTCGCATTCCTAAAGTTCGCGCAACTTTCCAACCTGCCCATGCGGGCGTGTTGGCCGCTGTTGAACCCTTAATGCGAACGCCATGCTCACACTTAAACCCCTGCGGACTGAATGGGTCACGTTGCTGGCCAGTCTTTACCTGCTGATCGGCATGAACCTGTTTCTCTGGGAGCACCTGGAAGCCATTGTGCCACCCGGCATGGTGGGGCTGTGGCTGAGCTTGGCATTCGCGGTAATGATGCTGTTCGCGTTCAATCTTATTCTCACCTTGTTGGCATTTCGTTATGTATTGAAACCGGTGCTGATTGTATTGTTCATGGGCGGCGCGGCGGTCGCGTACTTCATGAACCAATACGGCGTGCTTATAGATGCCGGCATGTTTCGCAATGTCGCCGAAACCAATGCCGCGGAAGTCCGCGACTTGCTGTCGTTGAAGTTTGTCCTGTATATCCTGCTGCTCGGCGTATTGCCGTCGCTGCTGGTATGGAAGGCCAACATCGCCTATCGGCCCTGGCACCGCGAGCTGCTGGGCAAGCTGGTGGTCAGCGGCGCCTGCGTGGTGGCGTTGGGCTCGGTGGCGCTGGTCAATTACCAGGGGCTTGCCTCGTTGTTGCGCAACCACCATGAACTGCGCCTGATGCTCACCCCGAGCAATATCGTCGGTGCTTCGTTCGGTTACGTTCGTGAACAGATCGGCAGCGCCGCCCAGCCCTTCCTGGCCTATGGCGAAGATGCTCGCCGCGATGCCGCCTGGCAGCACCATGCGCGCAAGTCGCTGACTGTGCTGGTGGTGGGCGAGAGTGCCCGGGCGGATAACTTCGGCGTGCTTGGCTATGCCCGCGATACCACGCCGCGACTGGCCAGGGAACAGGGCTTGCTGAGCTTCACCGACGTGCATTCCTGCGGCACCGAGACCGCGGTGTCGGTGCCATGCATGTTCTCCGGCATGGGCCGCAAGGACTATGTGCCGAGCGTGGCGAAGAACCGCGAGGGGCTGCTCGATATCCTCCAGCGCGCTGGCCTGGCCGTGCAGTGGCGTGACAACCAGAGCGGCTGCAAGGGCACCTGCGATCGCGTGCAGTTCATCGATGTCAGCAACCGCAAGGATCCGGCCCTGTGCGCCAGCGGCGAATGCCATGACGAGATCCTGCTGCAGGGCCTTGGCGAGCTGATCGACAACCTCGACCAGGACACCGTGCTGGTGCTGCACCAGATGGGCAGCCACGGCCCCGAGTATTTCAAGCGCTACCCGGCTGGTGCCGAGCCATTCACCCCGGTATGTCGCAGCAATGCGCTGAACCAGTGCAGCACACAGGAAATCGTCAATGGCTATGACAACACCTTGAGCTATACCGACAAGGTGCTGGCGTCGCTGATCGACACCCTGCGCAACAAGCAGGACAAGGTAGACACCGCGATGATCTACCTGTCCGACCATGGCGAGTCGCTGGGCGAATACAACCTGTTCCTGCACGGCACGCCGTACATGATGGCGCCGGACCAGCAGAAGCATGTGCCGCTGCTGGCCTGGTTCTCCGACAGTTATCAGCAGGACTTCGGCCTCGACACCGGTTGCCTGGCCAAGCTGCGTGATGCGCCATTGTCCCAGGACAACCTGTTCCACTCGATGCTCGGCCTGTTGCAGGTGCGCACCGGGGTCTACCAGCAGTCGCTGGACATGTTTGCCGGCTGCCGCCCCTGGCTGGCGGTCGATCGCTGACCGCCACCGCGGTCGGTACCAAGGATGGCGTGGCTTGCGAGGTTTCACCCAGAGCGCCCGCGCCGTATATACTGCGCGCCAATGTTAGTGGGAGAGCCTCGTGGCCATCGATATTCACTGGATCCGTGACGACCAGACCCTGGCCGAGCACTGCCAAAGCTGGCGCGAACTGCCTTTCGTGGCGCTCGACACCGAATTCATGCGGGTCGATACCTTTTACCCGAAGGCCGGGCTGATCCAGATCGGCGACGGCCAGCGGGCCTTCCTCATCGACCCGTTGCTGATCCGCGACTGGCAACCGCTGGCCGGGCTGCTTGAGGATAGCGGCGTGGTCAAGGTGCTGCACGCTTGCAGCGAAGACCTCGAGGTGTTGCTGCGCCTGACCGGCAAGCTGCCGCAACCACTGTTCGACACGCAACTGGCAGCAGGCTACCTGAACATCGGATTCTCGATGGGCTATTCGCGCCTGGTCCAGGACGTGCTGGGCATCGACCTGCCCAAGGGCGAGACCCGCTCCGACTGGCTGCAACGCCCGCTGTCGGACACCCAGGTCAGCTACGCCGCCGAGGATGCCGTGCACCTGGCCGAGCTGTTCGACGCCCTGCGCCCGCGATTGTCCGATGACAAGTACGCCTGGGTCCTTGAGGACGGAGCCGAACTGGTCGCTGCGCTGCGTCGCGAAGTCGAGCCCGAGACCCTGTACCGCGATGTCAAGCTGGCCTGGAAGCTGGGCCGCCAGCAGTTGGCGGTGCTGCGCGAGCTATGTGCCTGGCGCGAGCGTGAAGCCCGCAGCCGCGATGTGCCCCGCAACCGTATCCTCAAGGAGCACTCGCTGTGGCCCATGGCCAAGAACCAGCCCGATTCGCCGTCGGCCCTGGCGAAAATCGACGAGATGCATCCACGAACCATCCGCCAGGACGGCGAACAGCTCATCCAGCTGATCAAGCGTGCCGCCGCGCTGCCGCAGGAACAGTGGCCAGCGCCGCTGCCCGAGCCGCTGCCGATCGAGGCCGCCGGCATCCTCAAGCGCCTGCGCGCCATCGGCCAGGCCGAAGGCGAGCGCCTGGGCATCGCCCCGGAGCTGATGCTGCGTAAAAAAGCCCTCGAAGCGCTGCTCAAGAGCGGCTACCCCAACGGCCCCTATCAACTGCCCGATGCCCTGCGCGGCTGGCGCCGCGAGCGCATGGGCCAGGCCCTGCTGGACGACCTGGCGGGTGCCGGAGATTCCCGATGAAACGCATTTGCTCCATCTATAAAAGCCCACGCAAGAACGAGATGTACCTCTACGTGCTCAAGGCAGACGGCCTGGCCCGCGTGCCCGAGGCGTTGCTGCCGTTCTTCGGCACGCCGCTGCACGCCTTCGACCTGGTGCTGACCCCGGAGCGCAAGCTGGCCCGCGAGGACATCGCCAAGGTCCTGGAAAATCTCGACAGCCAGGGCTACCACCTGCAGATGCCGCCGCCGGAAGACGACTACATCGAGCACCTGCCCGAAGAGTTGCTGCGCCGCAACGACCCGGCCTGAGCCGGGCCTCGCGCCTCTCCCCCGGCCCGCCTGGCGGGCCGCTTTCGTTGTTTGCCAAGGTTGTGTTTGCACATGCGTGTTCTGATCGCTGAACAGGATCATGCCCACTATGCTCGCCTGCTGGGCGAGCTGGCACCGGACCTGGAGGTCCTGACCAGCGGCGATTCCGCCGAGCTGGCGCGCTTCGCCCCCGAATGCCCGGTCTGGCTGGGCCAGCCGGACCTGCTGGCCAGCCTGCTGCGCCAGGGCCACAAGCCCGTTTGGATGCAGTCGACCTGGGCCGGTATCACCCCGCTGTTGGCCGATGGCTTGCCGTGTGATTATCGCCTGACCCGCGCGGTGGGTATCTTCGGCCAGGTGATGGCCGAATACATGCTCACCTATATGCTCAGCCATGAGCGCGAAGTGCTGTCGCGCCTGGTCAGCCAGGTCGAGCGGCGCTGGGATGACCGCCCAGGGCGCACCCTGGAAGGGCGTCGGGTGCTGATCGTCGGTACCGGCGATATTGGCCAGCGGGTGGCTGAGTTCCTGCAACCCTTCGGCGTCGAGCTGTACGGCGTGGCCAGTACCGCCCGCGAGCAGGCGCCGTTCGTCGAGGTGGCCGGGCTCGAGCAACTGCCGCGTCTGGTCGGTGAAGTCGACTACGTGCTCAACCTGCTGCCCGATACCCCGGCCACGCACGATCTGTATGACGCGACGCTGTTCAAGTGCTTCAAGCCCAGCGCGCTGTTCATCAATGCCGGGCGTGGCGTGGCGGTGGTCGATGCCGACCTGGTCGAGGCGCTCAAGCAGGGGCACCTGGCCGGGGCGGTGATCGATGTCTGCCGCCAGGAGCCGCTGCCGCAGCGCCATCCGTTCTGGACCGCCTGGGGGCTGCTGCTGACCGGGCACAGCTCGGCGCCGACCTCGCCGGTGGCGATGGCACGGTTGTTCGTCGAGAATGCGCAGGCGTACGCGGCGGGGCAGGGGTTGCGTGGCGAAGTGGATTTCGCCCGCGGTTATTGAGGGCAAGCCGCCACCTGCAGGAGCCAGCGTTGCTGGCGCAGCAAGCGCCGTGTTGGATGGCTTCGGCCGTGGCGCTGCCGGCTCCTACAGAGATCGCGTTACAAGCTGAACTCGCCTTCAGCAGCCAGCTCGCTCAGCGGCCGGCGCGGGCTTGGCATTTCGCGAGCCTGCAGGGCTTCGGCCAGGGTCGCCTTGTCACCCAGCTTGCCGATCGCCACCATGGCGTGCAGCGCGTAGCCCTCGGGGATCTTCAGCTCGCGGCGGGCCAGGTCCTGGTCGAAGCCGGCCATGCCGTGGGTGTGCCAACCGCTGATGCTGGCTTGCAGCGCCAGGTGGCCCCAGGCGGAGCCGGTGTCGAAGGTGTGCCACAGGGCGGGTTTTTCTTCATCGGAGCCGGGCGCGGCGAAGGTGGTCTTGGAGAGGATCAGCACCAGCGCCGAGGCGTGCTGCGCCCAGCTGCGGTTGAATTCGTTGAGGATATCCAGGTAGCGCGCCCAGCTCGGCGTGTCACGGCGCGCGTAGAGGAAGCGCCACGGCTGCGAGTTGTAGGCCGAAGGCGCCCAGCGCGCGGCCTCGAGGAAGCTCAGCAGGGTCTGCTGGCTGATCGGCTCGTCGCTGAAGGCGCGGGGCGACCAGCGGTTGATGAACTGCTCGTTGATGGCATAGTCGGCGATGCGTGGGGTGGCGCTCATGGCTGCTCCTGCAAGGGCGGGGTCAAAAACCGCACGCTACTGTGTCCGGCGAGCACTGACAAGCGGTCTGGCGTTGCCGCCGGACTGCCTCTAGACTGGCGCCGCCGCGTGCCGCGGATTGAAGTTGACTGCAGGAAACCGTGTGATGATCGCCGATACCGCGCCCTTCTGGCGGCGCAAGACCCTCGAGCAGCTCGACGCCCAGGAGTGGGAGTCGCTGTGTGACGGCTGTGGCCTGTGCTGTTTGCAGAAGCTCGAGGACGAAGAGGACAACAGCGTCTATTACACGAGCATCGCCTGCAAGCTGCTCGACCTCACCACCTGTGCGTGCAGCGATTACCCCAACCGCTTCCAGCAGGTGCCCGACTGCATCCAGCTGACCCCGGGCAAGGCCGACCAGTTCAAGTGGTTGCCGCCCACCTGCGGTTATCGCCTGGTCAGCGAAGGCCAGGACCTGCCGGCCTGGCATCACCTGGTGTGCGGGGATCGCCAGCAGGTGCATGAGCAACGCATTTCCCGGTCAGGGCGGATGCTCAGTGAAAAGGACGTGGATGAAGACGACTGGGAAGACCACCTGATCTTTCGCGCGGGTTGAGCCTCGCGGCTACAAGGAGTTTCGCTATGCGTCGCCCGCTGTTGATGGTGTTTGTCCTGCTGCTCAGTACGCAGGCGCTGGCGAAGAAAGTCGACCTCGATTACCAGGTACGACTGCTGCCGCAGAGTGGCCAGGCCGAGGTGCGCATGACCCTGGCCGAGGGCAGCGCGGTGCGCAGCCTGGACTTCGACCTGGGCAAGAGCGGCGCCTACAGCGATTTTCTCGCCGACGGCCAGTGGCAGGTGCACAACGGCCGTGGCGTCTGGCGTCCGGCACCGGGCAAGACCAGCCTCAGCTATCGGGTAGTGCTCGACCAGCAACCCAAAGGCGGCGCCCACGAGGCGCGGATCACCGCGCACTGGGCACTGTTTCGTGGCGACCAGTTGGTGCCGCCGGCGCGCCTTGACCAGCAGGACGGCACCGAGCTGGTGTCGCGCCTGGCCTTCGACCTGCCGGCGGGCTGGAAGAGCGTCGAGACGGCCTGGCCGCGCATTGGCCGGCAAAAATTTCGCATCGATGATGTCTCGCGTCTGTTCGACCGCCCCACCGGCTGGATGCTGGCCGGCAACCTCGGCAGCCGCCGCGCGCGCCTGGGCGATACCGAGGTGACCGTCGCCGCGCCGCAAGGGCAGGGCATGCGGCGCATGGACACGCTGACCTTGCTGACTTTCGTCTGGCCGCAGTTGCAGGCGGTGTTCCCGCGCAATCCGTCCAAGTTGCTGCTGGTTGGTGCCCGTGACGAGATGTGGCGTGGCGTGCTGCCAGGCAACAACTCGCTGTACCTGCATAGTGGCCGGCCGCTGGTCAGCGAGAACGGCAGCAGCCCGGTGCTGCGCGAGCTGGTGCAGTTGTTCGCCCAGATCAACGACCGCGATGGCAGCGATTGGCTGGGCGAGAGCCTGGCCGACTATTACGCCACCGAGTTGTTGCGCCGTGCCGGCGGCATGAGTGATGACCGCTATGAGGCGGCGCAGGCGCGTTTGCACAAGCTGGGCGACAAGGTGAACCACCTCAAGGGCGCCAAGGCCAGCCCCGCGCAGGTGGCTCGTGGCGTGCTGCTGTTGCAGGCGCTGGACCGCGAGATCCGCCTGCACAACCACGACAAGCGCTCGCTGGACGATGTCGCCAGGGCGCTGATGCGGCTGTCCAGCGTCAGCACCGCAGAGTTCGTGCAGATCAGCGAGAACGTGCTTGGCCGCCAGTCCGAGGTGTTGCAGGGCAAGGTGTTGCGCTAGGCGCGGGTCTTTGTTCGCGGGGCAAGCCCGCTCCCACGTGTTAGCCCCTGTGCCTGCGATGCATTCAACCGCCTGTTATCGTCGCGGTACGGGTCGCCGCTTCGGCGCTGGCCTGCAGGGCCTTGAGCTCCTGCGCCCCGCGTTCGATGTCGCGGTGCAGGCGCAGGTACTCGGCGCGATGATGTTGCCACCAGGCCTTGGTCGAGCAATGCCCGCTCAGGCCTCGGGCCAGGGCCAGGCCACCCACGGCCACTTGCAGCATGCCCAGCAGGCCGCCATGGCGCAGGCCCTTGCTGATCATCAACGCGCCCCCGGCCAGAGAGCTGATGCGTTCCAGGCCGTGGACATTGGGTTGCGGTGCATCCGTTGTGGAGTGGAAGTCGTGCATTGGCGGGGCCTCCTCAGGTCGGTGATATTCAGCAGACGCTGGCGGGCATACGAGCGTTCATTTTTATTGCCTGGGCGGCCCCCCGGCCAACTCCGAGTTTCATGAAAATATAAGTTGCTGTTGCTGTTGCTGTTGCTGTTGCTGTTGCTGTTGCTGTTGCTGTTGCTGTTGCTGTTGCTGTTGCTGTTGCTGTTGCTGTTGCTGTTGCTGTTGCTTTTGCTTCTAAGT
>NZ_SOZA01000017.1 GCF_004519305.1 Pseudomonas sp. RIT623
TGCCAACTGGCGGCAAACTGCCGACCTGTTGTTCAACCCCGTTGCCGGCGCAGGCTCGGCTTTCGTCGCCTCGCTCAAGGTCTTTCATTTCCAGCGCTTTTTGCTGTGCAGCGGACGCCTGGCCGCTGCCCGGTATGAGCGCGACCGTTCTCGATTGGGCTGGTGCGACCTCGACCACTACCTGCTGCACCTGCCGTTGCAGCATGGCCTGGCCTGCGCCAATGGCCTGCGCGTTCGCCCTGGGGATGTAGTGGCACTCGACCTGAGCCAGCCCGCGACCTTCGGCATGACGGCCGGCGAGGGCCTGAGCCTGGTGGTGCCGCGCACGGCGTTTGGGCAGGAGCCCCCGCTCCTGCATGGCTTGCGCCTGCGCCGGGACAGCGCGGTGGGACACTTGCTGGCCGGCCTGCTGACTTCACTCGCCGTCGCCGCGACACAGTTGAGCCAGGCGCAGGCGGTGCAGCTGGGCTCGCCGTTACTGAGGGTGGTCGCTGCCTGCCTGCTCAGCGAAGGCACGCAGCAGCAGGCCCTGGTGCCGTCCAGCCAAGGGGCGCTCGGGCGCCGGGCGCGTCAGTACATCGAGCTCAACCTGCACCGCGACGATTTGACCCCGGCACACCTGGCCAAGGCCGTGGGCACCTCGCGCAGTCAGCTGTACCGCGCCTTCGCGCCCTTTGGCGGGGTCGGGCACTACCTGCTGCAGCGCCGTCTGCGACGCTGCCTGCTGGCCCTGGGCGAGCCTGGCAATGCCGGGCGGCGCATTGGCGACCTGGCCTATGCCCATGGATTCGTCGACGAGGGGCATTTCAGCAAGGTGTTTCGCAAGGCGTTCGGATTATCGCCCCGGGCCGCGCGCCGCGCACTGCAACGCGGTGAACTGACCGGCCTGCGCCTGTCAGCCAGCGAGCCACCTTCGCTGGCGCGCTGGCTGCACGCACTCGCCGACCAATGACATTGGGACCGCTGGCCAGGTTTCCGGGACGCATGGCCCCGGACGCCTGGCGCCGCTCGCCGTACGCTGGCCTCACCTGCTAACCCAACCACCCATCAACCCGGTGCCGTCGTCAGGGCCTGAACCTGCAACGCGCGATCCCCCGAAGCCACCCGGACGGCATCGGCACCGCAACAGACAAGGAGCGTCGGACGTGGCGAATCAATCCCTCCATCACCTCATCCAGAGCATCGCCGGCGCGGTCGCCGAGGCGCAGGACAAGATCCAGCGCTTCCAGGTCTCGACCGTGCGCCAGTACTTCGACGAAGACAACCGCCCGGTCAGCATCGATGTGCGCCTGCCATCCCATTCGCCCGAGGCGCGCGAAGGCGAGGAGCGCGTGGTGCGGGTGCCACTGCTGTCACTGGTGGGGGCACGGCTGATGGCCGTCAAGGACATGGAAATCTCGTTCGAGGTAGGGCTGAACGCCGATGACGGCTCGGCCGCGAACGTCGGGCCGGCAAAACCCGGCGCCGATGACTCGGGCTGGCCGAGCGAGAACCACAAGGCTCTGAACGTCGACCTGGGCGTTCGCCGCAATGGTGAAGGCGGGCCACTGGCGCGCGTCACCCTCAAAGTCGAAACCCAGCCCCCTTCGGAGGGGATGGCTCGGCTGCTGCAAAACCTCGATAAATTGATCTAGGAGAGACACAGATGGCTAACTTCTCGATGGGTGACCAGTTCCGCGGCCTGCCCATGGGCGACCTGATCGGTGGTCCGCTGACCGCCGCTTGCGACGCCCAGGTCCGCCTGGCCAACGCTACCGCCGACTTCATCAAGGTGATCGGTTTCCTGCCCCCGGCGCCCGACCCGAACAACACCGACCCCAACCGGGTAGGTGATGTGCGCACGGTCAGCTTCCGCTTCGACCGCCCCTCCACCAGCAAGCCCGACGACGGCACCATCCCCATGGAGCGCGTCGAGCTGGAAGTACCGCTGCTGGCGGTGGTCAAGGTGCCGAACCTGTCGATCAACAAGGTCGACATCACCTTCGACATGGAGGTGAAGAACTCCGAGCAATCACGCGAAGCCACCGACGCCCAGGCGGCGATGTCGGCCGAGGCCAGCGTGGGCTGGGGGCCGTTCAGCGCCAAGGTCAACATCTCCGGCTCGGTGTCCTCGCACAAGGAGAACACCCGCTCGACCGACCAGTCGGCCAAGTACCACGTCGAGGTGCACGCCGCCGACGACGGTATGCCGGAAGGGCTGGCCCGGGTGCTGGACATGATCTCGCAGTCGGTTGCGCCAAAAGCCATCACCCAGCAGTAAGGGTGAGCGGCTCAGCGTCAGCCCCAGGTGCGTCTGAGCTGTGACCAGGGGTTGGCCGTCAGTCTTTTCCGGAAAGGAGTTCCGTGATGTTCGATCTAACGGACGTGGGATATGTGAAACGCATCGTCGTCGGCAGCACCGATCCGGAGAAGCTGACGTCGCAGGATGTGATCCAGGCGCAGACCGCGCTGCTCAACCGCTGCCTGAACGAGCCGCCCAAGGGGCGCATCGTCGGCATCGAGAAGAGCTTCAACCTGCTCAACATCGGCGAGCACCAGGTGGTGCTGCAGTCGCTCATCTACCACGTGGGCTTCGCCCGTCGGCCGTTCTGGCTGCCCGACGAGCAGGAGGCCTCGTGATGAATCACCTCGAAGAATTCGTCCAGGCCTTGGGTGGCGCCATGGCCTGCGCGCAGCAGGCCACCGGGTACCGCTGGCCGGGTATCCGCATCGCCCAGATGCAAGTGGTGCTGGCGGCGACCGTCGAGCCAGGCGACGCCCCAGGCTGCCTGGCCATACGGGTCGGCCGCGCGCCACGCGGCAAGCAAACCGTGCATGAGTTGAGCATCGCCGTGCCCGGCGATGCCCAGGAGGCGATTGTCGTGCGCCTCGATGGCGAGCTGTTCGGGCACTACCGGAGGCCCGGCGATGGCCAGGCCAACTGACCGCTCGATGCGGCTACTGCTGTCAACCCAGGAGACCCGAACCATGCGCACCCTCTTGAAGAAGAAGCCCGGCGAACCGGCGCGGATGTCCACCGGCAGGCGTGTGCTGTGCGCCATCGGCGCGGCGCTGTTGTCGGCGCTGGTGGCCCTCGGTGCTATCCAACCCGACCTGGCCTTGGCCATCGCCAAATGGGCGGGGCTGGTGCTGGCGTTCTGAACCCTGCGATCAACCAACAAGGAGAGTCACCATGAAACAGCAACTGGCAACCGTACTGGTGGGGGCCTTGGCCCTCACCAGCCTGGCCTCGGCCTGGGCCGTCGAGTACCGCGGCACGCTCAAGGACGAGGGGCGCAACATTCCCGTGGTCGTGGATATCGAGCCCAGTGCCGGGCTGGGGGATCGGGCAGGCAATGTGCGCTTCAGTGGCGACTGGAAATGCGGCTTCGACCTGGAATACAGCGGGGCCAACGGCCAGGTCGACAGCTATAGCCTCGAGGGCGCGGGCCCCGGCCGCTGCGGACCACTGACGCAGGGCTACCTGCAGAGCAGCCAAGGTGGCGGCGGCCTGCAACTGCAACTGTTCACCCAACGCAACAAGCTGGCCTACAGCCTGACCGTCTTGCCGTCCGGCAAGTAACGCCGCCACCCGACACCTTTTGTTCCGCCAACAAGGCACGGCTTGCCCGCTGCCCCACGGGGAGCGGCTTGCCCGGAAAAAGGAGCAGACCATGTGCATCACCAACAGCGTAGGAACCGGTGGCAACAACGCGGCCGCCGATGTGCGCAGCCTGCAGTTGCTGCTCAACCTCAACAGCGGCCAACGCGGTTTCAGTTGCGCGCTCGGTACCGATGGCCTGTGGGGCGCGGGCACTCGCAGCGCCCTGGAGAACTTCCAGCAGATCATCGCCAGCCCGGTGGGCAAGCCAGTGGTGGCGGGCGATGCGACCCTGGCCGCGTTGCGCGGCGGCCTGTCCGGCGGGCTCACCCAGGCCAAGCTCTGGTTGGCGCTGATCAACGCCAGCAGCGCACGCATCGCCGCGTTCCATCAACCCTTGCTCGATGTGCTGACCCGCTACCGCATCGACACGCCGCTGCGCATCGCCCACTTCCTCGCGCAGATCGCCCATGAGAGCGGTTGCCTGCGTTACACCGAGGAGCTGGCCAGCGGCAGCGCCTACGAGGGGCGCAAGGACCTGGGCAACCTGCAGCCGGGCGATGGCCCGCGCTTCAAGGGCCGCGGGCTGATCCAGCTCACCGGCCGCACCAACTACCGCCAGTACGGCCAGTACTGCAAGCGCGACTTCGAGAACAAGGACGACCCCGCCCTGGTGAGCAGCGATCCGGCCCTGGCGGTGGATGTCGCCGGCTGGTTCTGGGCCAACCGCAAACTCAACGACTGGGCCGACAAGGACGACCTGCGCGAGGTCACCCGGCGCGTCAATGGCGGCTTCAACGGCCTTGACGATCGCGCCGCCTACCTCGTCCGGGCCAAGTGGCTGCTGCTCGGTTGACCCCATTCGCGTTTTCCGCCGGCAGCGGCGGAGCCAGAGGACAACAACGTCCTGTCACTGCAAAAAGGAGCTTCAAGATGAAAAAGACTTTCGCACTTAACCCAGCACGTACCGCACTGGCGGGCCTGGCGGTAATCGGTAGCCTGGCCTTCACCCTGGTGCCGATGGGATCCGCCCAGGCTGCCGTGCAATGTCCGCAGCCCAACTCGGGCGGCGCCCCGGTGGTCAACCAGCAGCATGTGTTCTGCGGCGAGGTGGCCAACAACCGGGCCAAGGGCTTCCATAGCCGACCGGCGGGCCAGCTGCCAGCCACCGTGGCCTTCACGGCGGCCACCACCAATACCCCGCAGGGGCCTGCCGGGATCTATGTGTTGCGTAGTTTCAACATCACCCAGCACGGTGTCACCGCCACCAAGAGCATCTCCACGATGTTCCCGGACAGCTGCTCGCAGGCCAATGTGGTGGCGGCCATCCAGAACGCCTACAACAACCGCACGGCATTGAATGGCAATGAATTCCGCGGCCCGTCGGGCGCGAGCTGCCAGGCCGGCACCCCGGCGGCGTCGTTCAACATCGTCGGCTACATGGATGCCACTGGCACGGTGGTGACCACGGCCTATCCTGACTACTGATTCTGCGTCATCCTCGGCAGGGCCGGGCGCAATGCCCGGCTCTTTTCGTTTTCCCGGCAAAGGAGCCTGCGCATGTCCAACCCTAATACGTCTGGTTTTCAACAGTTCCTCGACGACGAGGTGACGGGTGTTGCTCGCGAGCACCTGCTGGAGAAGGCCCTGGCCGCGCGGCAGAACCGGGTGGTGGAAGCTTACAGTGGCAATGCCTACTACGTGGCCTTCGAAGAGGATGAGGTGGTGATCGAGCACCACTATGTGGAGGATTGGCCCGCCGTGCGCCTGCCTTTGCAGGCGTTCATCACGGCCTTGCAGACGGATGCCAGCAACCCGTAGGAGCCAGCAAGGCTGGCTCCTACGGGTTGCTGGTGCGAGCGAGCGCAATCACGGCGTGCGGGTCACCCGCCACAGGGTATTGGCCAGGTCATCGGCAATGATCAACGCCCCCCTGGGATCGACCGTCACCCCCACCGGCCGCCCGCGGGTCTTGCCGTCCTTGCCGCGAAAACCGCTGGCGAAGTCCACCGGCTCGCCCGCCGGCTTGCCTGCGCGAAACGGCACGAAGATCACCTTGTAGCCCACCGGGTTGGGGCGGTTCCAACTGCCATGCTCGCCGACGAAGACACCTTCGGCGAAGCGTTCGCCCATGGCCGCGCTGGAGAAATCCAGCCCCAGCGCCGCCACGTGCGAGCCCAGGCTGTAGTCGGGCTTGATCGCGGCCTGTACCTTCTGCGGGTTCTGCGGCCGCACGCGGTCGTCGACGTTCTGCCCCCAGTAGCTGTAGGGCCAGCCGTAGAACGCGCCTTCCTTGACGGACGTCAGGTAGTCCGGCACCAGGTCCGGCCCCAGTTCGTCACGCTCGTTGACCACGGCCCACAACTGTCCGCTGTCGGGCTGGATGGCCAGCGCGGTGGGGTTGCGCAGGCCGGTGGCGTAGGGGCGGTGGGCGCCGCTCACGGCGTCGATCTGCCAGACCATGGCGCGGTCGGTCTCCACCTCCAGGCCGCGTTCGGTGATGTTGCTGTTGGAGCCGATGCCGACGTACAGGTAGCGGCCATCGGGGCTGATGGCCAGCGACTTGGTCCAGTGGTGGTTGATCGCGGCGGGCAGGTCGCTGACCTTGGTCGGCGGGGCGTCGGCCTTCGTCTGGCCATCCCGGTAGTCGAAGCGTACCAGCGCGTCCTGGTTGGCCACGTACAGCTTGCCGTCGGCGTAGGCCAAGCCATAGGGGGCGTTGAGGTTGTCGGCGAACACCGTCCGCAGTTCGTACAGGCCATCGCCGTCGGCATCGCGCAGCAGGGTCAGGCGGTTGCCGCCCTTGACCTGGGTGTTGCCCTTGGCCTTTATCTGGCTGGCGATCACGTCCTTGGGCTTGAGCTTGGCGGCGCTGCCGCCGCGGCCTTCGGCTACGAGAATGTCGCCGTTGGGCAGCACCAGGCTCTGGCGCGGGATCTTCAGGTCGGTGGCTATGGCGCTGATACTGTAGCCGGCCGGCACTGTGGGTTTCTGCTCGCCCCAGGCGGCCGGTTGGGCGATCTTCATGCTCGGCAGCAGGCCGCGCTCGGGCGTCGGCAATTTCGGGTCCGGGCCGTGGGCCTGGGTCTGTTCGCCGTCACCGCCGCAGGCGGTGAGCAGCAGGGCCATGCTCAGGGCGCTCAGTGCCAGCTTCATGCTTCACCTCCATGGCGCAGGTTGGTCATGCCGATGGCGGTGGCGATCAGCGCCAGCACGCTGACGATCGCCGACAGCACCAGCCCGGCGGGCATCACCGCCCAGGCGTCCTTGGCGTGCTCGAAGGCGTTGACCAGGCCCAGCAGCCAGGTCGCCAGCAGCACCATGAAATACCAGGTCGGGCGGCCGGCCTTGCGCGGCGCGCGGATCAGGTTGGCCAGGGCGAACAGCAGCGCCAAGCCGCTGAACAGCAGCGCGCCGGCGACCAGCCAGGCGGCGAAGTTGCTCCACTGGATCTGGTAGCTCTGGTAGTAGGCGAGGTCGCTCAGCAGGGCGCCGAGGAACAATGGCACGCTGCCGGCGAGCAGGGTCGCATGCAGTGGGCCGGGGGTGGTACGGGGCAGGGTGGTCGTGGTCACGGAGGCTCCTTGTCGTTCGGCGATCCAGGGGGCGCGCGCAGGGCGCATAGGGGAGGATCGTGAGCAAGGCGCATTAGTTCAGTGCAATCGACTCAGTCCATGCCCCGGGAGTTCAGGCCAGCAGAGGCCGCAGGAAGCTGCGCTCATAGCTGAGGATGAAGCGCTGCTCGGTCGCCAGGGCAAAGGCGGCGATGCACTCGGGGTCGGTCTCGGACGCGCTGCGGTATTGCTCGTAGGTCGCCAGGCTTGGGAAGCTGAACAAGGCATAGGCGACATTGTTGGCACCTTCGCTGGGCAGGAAGTAGCCGTGGTGGGTACCGCCCATGCGATTGACCAGGCCGATCCACAGCTTGGCGTAGGCTTCGAACGCCGGAACCTGGTAGGGGTCGATGATGTACTTGAGGTGGCAGGTGATCATTGCACGCAATCCTTTGGGTGAGCCGGGTGGCTCACCTTACAGGGGCTGTTGCTGGCCGTCACTGGGTGGCGGGTTGGCGCCAGATCAGTTGGTCGGTGGGATAGCCCTGCTGGCGTGCCAGCTCCAGCAACTGTTGGCGGGTCTGGGCGTTGACTGTCGGTGAGCGTGACAGCAGCCACAGGTATTGGCGGTTCGGATGGCCGACCAACGCCACGCGATAGTCCGGGTCGTGGTACAGCACCCAGTACTCGCCCTGGGTCAGGCTTGGCGCCAGGCGGCTGAACCAGTTGTCGAATCGCACCCAGAGCTTGTCGGTGCGCCCGGCCACTTGCGGCTCGGCGATGCCGCGGGCCTCGTTGCGCTGGCCGTCCTGCTCCAGGCAGCTGTTGGTCACGTCGATCCGGCCATCCTTGCGTAGCTCGTAGCGGGCCTCGGACTGCACGCAGTTGAGCTGGAAGAACATCGGCAGGCGCGCCAGTTCGTACCAGGTGCCCTGGTAGCGCTGCAGTTCGACTTGTTGCGTGGTGGGTGGTGGGCGCTCGTCGCGGGCGCTGGAGCAGCCGGCGACGAGCGCCAGGGTGAGGCAGCAGTAGAACGGCACGGCCAGGCGCATCGCCATAAGGAACCTCCAGAAAGGACAAGGGCTCACAGGTGTTCGATGCGCGGGCCGGGCAAAGGTTTTACTGAGCTGGGCGCGAGGTCTCCACGCTCAGTACTTCGGTGTAGATGGCATCGACGGTCTGGTCGATCTTGAGGTTCTTCATGCGCGCCTGCAGCTCGGGGTCCTCGACCTTGACCACCTGCACTGTGCCTTCTGGTGGCAGCAGGGTCACTTCGTGGGCCTTGAGGTCGATCTTCTTGATCTGCGAAGTGACCTTGACCTGGCGGAAGGCCTCACCGCCAGGGTTGGGATTGGCCGCGGTGGCGCGGATGGTGCCGGACTCCACCGACGCCTTGGGCGCGCCACCCTCATGGGTGTTGAGCACGTAGGCGACCGCGCGGGTAACCTTGATGTCGACCTGGTCGCCAACCTTCAGGTTGGGCAGGGCCTTGGCCTGCTCGGTGAGCTGGAAGGTCACGTCCTTGTCGTTAGGGCCCTTGACCGTGACCTGGCGGTTGGCCAGGTCGATCCTGGTCACTTCGGTGGTGACATGGCTTTGCAGCGCCTCGCTGGCGATGGGCAGTTCGGCGGCATGGGCGGTGAGGCTTGCGGTAGAGATGAGCGCGGCGAGAGCGAGGGCGCGGGTCGGTTTCATTGGCCTGTCTTCCTTGTGGTCGAGGGGGATGCGAGAAGAAGCATAGACACTGGCTGGCAGGTGTGTGGCCAATGTGTTTGCCCCGCGGTGAGGCCGGTTCAGACATTACAAAGGCTGATGATCACGCTCGCGCTTGGCCCTGGACACACTTACCGCCCCCGGCAAGGTCACGGCGTTCTTCGCCGCCAGTACCTCGGCCATCACGCTCACCGCGATCTCCGCCGGGGTCTTGCTGCCTATGTAGATACCGATGGGACCATGTAGGCGTTGCAGCGACTGTTCGGTTTCGCCGAAATGCTCGATCAGCCGCTCGCGGCGCAGTTGGCTGTTGCGCCGCGAACCAATGGCGCCGATGTAGAACGCCGGGCTGTGCAGGGCTTCGAGCAGGGCCAGGTCGTCGAGCTTGGGGTCGTGGCTGACGGCGATGATGCAGGTGCGCAGGTCGGCGTTGCAGGCGCGGACCACGTCATCGGGCATGCCCCTGAGGTGCTCGACGCCGGCCACCGACCAGGTGGCCATGTGTTCGGGACGTGGGTCGCAGACCGCCACCTTGAAGCCGTTGAACAGGGCCATGGTCGCCAGGTACTCGGCCAGTGCGCCAGCGCCGATCAGCAGCATGCGGTAGCCGGGGCCGAGGGTATTGACCATGTATTGGTCATCGAAGGCGAACTGCGCCGGGGTGGCGGTGACCGCCAGGCTGACCGTGCCGCTGGCCAGGGCCAGTTGGCGACGTACCAGTTGGCCGCCGTCGAGCTGGGTGAGCAGCTGTTGCAGCGGCTCGACGGCGGGGTTGAATTCGAGGATCAGCTCCAGCGTGCCGCCGCAAGGCAAGCCGAAGCGGTGCGCCTCGTCGGCGCTGACCCCGTAGCGGATCACCTCGGGTGCTCGCTGCGGCAGGCCGGGGCCGCCGTAGGCGGTGGTATAGCGCTGGACCAGGTCGTCCTCGATGCAACCACCGGAGACGCTGCCGACCACCCGGCCATCGCTGCGCAGGGCCATCATCGAACCCACCGGGCGCGGCGAGGAGCCCCAGGTGCGGGCGACGGTGGCCAGCAGCACGGGGTGGCCGGCCTGGCGCCAGGCGTGGGCGGTGCGCAGCACCAGCAGGTCGATGCTTTCCATGGTGGCCTCGGTATTTCGGTGTGTGTGGCCAGCGCCGGGCAAGCCCCCACCGTGGGAGCGGGCTTGCCCGGCGCTGGCGCTTTCAGCGCATATGCAAGATGATCGGGCTGCTGCTGGCCGGGTCGGTATGCTCGCGCAACTTGCCGACTGCCTTGGCCTGCACCGCGCCGCCATGATTGCCCCAGGCCGCGCGGGCAAAGCTCAGCACCTCGGCAATCTCCCGGTCCGACAATTGCTCACGGAACGCCGGCATGCGATAGGCATCCGGCACCCCGGCGGCAACCACGCGCTGCGAGCCGTTGAGGGTGATGTTGATCGCCGAGGCGTCCTCCCTGGCCAGCATCGAAGTGGCTCCGGCCAAGGGCGGCATCCACTCGGCCTGGCCCTTGCCATCCAGGCCATGGCAGCTGGCGCAGCGGGTTGCGTAGGTGTGCGCCCCCGGCGCCTCGCTGGCAGCGACCTGTGCCTGGTATTGCCAGGGCGGGCCATCGCGCTGAGGATCGCCAGGCAGTGACTTCAGGTAGCGGGCGATGGCTGCCAGATCGTCGTCACTCATGAACTGCGTGGAGTTGTTGAACGCCTCGGTCATCGAGCCGTAGACCACCGCGTGCTTGTTCCGCCCGGTCTTGAGGAACTGCACCATCTCCGGCTCGCTCCAGCGTCCGAGCCCGGTGTTGTGGTCCTGGCGCAGGCTCGGCGCGTACCAGCCGTCGAGCAGGGCGCCGGCGAGGAACGGCGCGCCACCATCGTCCAGGGCCTTCTCATTGAAGGCCAGGCCGCGCGGGGTATGGCAACTGCCGCAATGGCCCGGGCCTTGGACGATATAGGCGCCGCGATTCCACAACGCATCCTGCCCGGGCTGCTGCGCATAGGGCGTGGTCGGCGAGAACAGGCCGTTCCACAAGGCGATGGGCCAGCGCAGGTTCAGCGGCCAGGGAATATCACTGGGGATATTGGCCTCGGCGGCCGGTTGCACGCCCTTCATGAAGAACGCATAGAGCGCGCGCACGTCGTCGTCGCTGAGCTTGGCGTACGAGGGGTAGGGCATGGCCGGGTACAACCGGCGCCCGCCCGGGGCCACGCCCTGGCGCACGGCGCGGTCGAAGTCGGCCAGGCTGTAGGCGCCGATGCCGTGCTCGCGGTCCGGGGTGATGTTGGTGGCATGGATCGCCCCCAGCGGCGTGGCCATCTCCAGGCCGCCGGCGAAGGGCGTTTTGCCGGGCAGGCTGTGGCAGGCCACGCAGTCGCTGAGCCGGGCGACGTACTCGCCACGGCTGACCAGGGCGGCATCGGCGCTGTCCTGGGCGCTGAAGGGCGAGGCGGGCTCGCGGGTGACGTACCAGGCCAGCAGGCCTGCCGCCACCAGGCACGGCACGGCCAACCAGCCAGCGGTTCGTGCGAATCGGCTGTTGTTCATGGGCAGTCCTTGTCGGCTCAGCTGAAGGTATGGCGGCTCAAGGGCATGCTGCGCACGCGCTGGCCGGTCAAGCGCGCCACGGCGTTGGCCACCGCGGGGGCCACGGCAGGCAGCGGCGGTTCGCCGATGCCGCCCATCTTCGCGCCGCTCTGGACGATGCGCACATGCACCCGGGCCATGCGCGATGGCGGCAGGATCGGGTACAGGTCGTAGTTGCGCGCCCGCGGCACGCCGTTGTGCCACACCGCCTCTTCCAGTAGCACCTGGGACAGGCCCAGGGACACCGCGCCATTGACCTGGGCCTCGATGATCGCCGGGTTGACGATGCTGCCCGGGTCGATGGCCTGCCAGATGTCGTGCACCTTGACCTGGCCGCCCTCCAGCGACACCTCGGCGATCACCGCCGCCTCCGAGCCGAACGGCGAGGCCATGGCCACGCCACGGGCGCGCTGGCTGCCGTCCTCGGCGGTGAACGGCCCGCGTTTCCAGCCGCCGGACAACTCAGCCACCGCCTGCAGCAGGGTGGTCAGGCGTGGGTTGCCCTGCAACAGGTGCAGGCGCAGTTCGAAGGGGTCGTGGCCGCCCTTGTCGGCCAGTTCGTCGAGGAACGACTCGTAGAAGAAATCGTTCAGCGAGTTGCCCACCGAACGCCAGTAGCCTTGCATGGCCGGGGTCTTCACGTAGATCTGCGCGATGCGCTTGTTGGCGATGGCGTAGGCCTTGCCCGACAGCCCTTCAAGGGCGGTCGGGTCGACCTTGTCGCCTTGCTGGCCGGCGATGGACTCGGTCGGGCCTTCGGTGGCGCTGATGGCCTCGATGGCCACCGGCAGGCCTTTGTCATCCAGCCCGGCGCGGAACTTGGCCACCGCCATGGGCCGCATGGCGTCGCGCAGGAACTCTTCCTCGCGGCTCCAGATCAGCTTCACCGGTCGGCCCACGGCCTTGGCCAGGGCGATGGCCTGGGGGTAGGGGCTGGCCGCGTCGTAGAGGAAGTGCCGGCCAAAGAAACCGCCCAGCAACGGCGAGTGCAGGGTGATGCGCTCAGGCGCAAGGCCGGTGCGCTTGGCAATGTCGTCGCGGAACATGTCCTGGGCCTGGTTGGGCAGCCACACCTCGAGGCTGCCGTCGGGGTTGAAGCGCGCGGTGGCCGAAGGTGGTTCCAGCTGGGCGTGGTTGAGGAACTGGTTGTGGTAGGTGGCCTCGACGGTGGTCTTGGCACTGGCCAGCGCGGCGGCGACGTCGCCGTGGTTTTCTTCGTCACGGGCCGGGCCGGTCTGGCTGGCCAGGTGCTCGCGCCAGCCATCGCTGGAAAAATCCGCCGGCATTGGCCGCACCTTGCTGTCGGCCCCGGGTTCCTTCCAGTCCACCTGCAAGGCCTCCGCCGCGCGCTTGGCGTTGAACCAACGCTCGGCGACCACCGCCACCGCGCCGGGTAGCTGGTGTACCGAATGCACGCCCTTCATGGCCTTGACCTGCTCCTCGTTGCGCAGTTGACCGACCGTCATGCCCAGGCGCGGCGCATGCTGCACGGCAGCGTGAAGCATGCCGTCGACCTTGACGTCGATGCTGTACACGGCCTTGCCGGTGGACTTGTCGTAGGCGTCGAGGCGCGGCACCGGCTTGCCGATCCAGCGGAACTGGCCGGGGTCGCGCAAGGTGACGCTGGCCGGGTCCGGCACCGGCAGGTCCATGGCCGTGCCAGCCAGCTCGCCGTAGCCGACCGCGCGGCCCGAGGCGGCATGCACTACCTTGCCCGGTTCGGTGCTCAGTTCGCTCACCGCCACGCCCAGGTGCTGGGCACCGGCCTGCAGCAGCATGGCCCGGGCCAGGGCACCGAGGCGGCGCATGGTTGGGTAGCTCATGCGCACCGACATGCTGCCGCCGGTGATGCGCAGGCCGTTTTCCATCACCACGTAGGCTTCGCCGGCGGGCGCGCTTTCGACCAGGAAGTGGGCAGGGTCGAGGTCCAGCTCCTCGCCGACGATCTGCGCCATGGCGGTGTTGACCCCTTGCCCGCCCTCCATGAATGGGCTGAGCAGGCGCACGCTGCCGTCCGGGCGGAGCTCCAGGAAGGCCGGCACCTGGGTGCCGCGCTCGGTGGCGCTGGCAGCCTGCACTCGTGGTGCGCCCACGGGCAGGCCGAAGCCGAGCACCAGCGCGCCCACGGTGGTGCCGACCAGGAAGCGCCGGCGCGACAGGTTGACGGTTTCGCCCGCCGGCAGTTTCAGCAGGTCTTCGGGGGTCTCGATGCGCAGGCTCATCAGGCTTTCCCCCCTTCGGCGAGGTCGTGCAGGGCGGCATGGATGGCGTTGTAGGTGCCGCAGCGGCACAGGTTGACCATCGCCGCGTCGATCTGCTCGGTGCTGGGCTTGGCGGTGTGCTTGAGCAGCGCGGTGGCGGCCATCACCTGGCCGGACTGGCAGTAGCCGCACTGCGCCACCTGGTGCTCGACCCAGGCGGCGACCACGCGCTTGCCCACCGCATCGTCCTCGATGGCTTCGATGGTGGTCACCTCGCGGCCGACCACCCCGGCCACCGGGGTGACGCAGGCGCGCACCACGTTGCCGTCCACCAGCACCGAGCAGGCGCCGCACTGGGCCAGGCCACAGCCGTACTTGGTCCCGGTCAGGCCGAGGTCGTCACGGATCACCCAGAGCAAGGGTGTGTCGGCGTCGGCCTCGACCTGGTAGGTCTTCTGGTTGATGCGTAGTTCCATGGGGGTCACCTGCTGATCACGGTCTGGAGGCGGGGAATACACTGTTCCCCAATCCAGAAACGCTAGCACAGGCTTGTCCGTGCGGAATCGGTGCACTGCGCAGGTTCAGAGGATCAGGCAAGCAATCCGGCGGAATGCGCAAATCGTTGCTCAATCGATGCGCGGATGCTGCTGGGCCAAGGTCTTGCGCTTGGCCTCGAGCTCGGCGATCTGCGCGTCGATGTCCTCGATTTTCTGTTCGATGTTGTCGTGGTGCTCCTGCAGCAGTTCGCGGGCCTCCTCGATGTCCGAGGCGGCCGGGGCGGCGCCGCGCAGTGGCTGGTTGGCGGTTTCCTTCATGGTCAGGCCGGTGAGCAGGCCGATCACCGCGATGACCATCAGGTAGTAGGCTGGCATATACAGGTTGTCGGTGGTCTCCACCAGCCAGGCGGCGATGGTCGGGGTGAGGCCGGCGATCAGTACCGAGATGTTGAAGGCGCTGGCCAGGGCGCTGTAGCGGATATGGGTGGGGAACATCGCCGGCAGCGTCGAGGCCATCACGCCGATGAAGAAGTTCAGCAGCACGGCGAGCATCAGCAGGCCTGCGAAGATCACTGCCAGCTTGCCGCTGGTGATCAGCATGAACGCCGGAATGGCCAGGGCGAACAGGCCGACGCTACCGATGATGATGAACGGCTTGCGCCCCCACTTGTCGCTGAGCAGGCCGATCATCGGCTGCACGAAGAGCATGCCGACCATGATCGCGATGATGATCAGCACGCCGTGGTCCTCGCTGTAGTGCAGGTTGTGCGAGAGGTAGCTGGGCATGTAGGTGAGCAACATGTAGTAGGTGACGTTGGTGGCGATCACCACGCCGATGCAGGTCAGCAGGCTGCGCCAGTGTTTGGTCGCCACCTCCTTGAACGACACTTTCGGGCCGCTGGCCAGGCCCTCGCGGTCACCTTGCTCGAGTTTTTCGACGTGCTGCTGGAAGGCCGGGGTTTCTTCCAGCGCGTGACGCAGGTACAGGCCGATCAGGCCCAGCGGCAGGGCCAGGAAGAACGGCAGGCGCCAGCCCCACTCGAGGAACTGTTCCTCGCCGAGGATCGTCGAGATCAGTACCACCACCCCGGCGCCGAGGACGAAACCGGCGATCGAGCCGAAGTCCAGCCAACTGCCGAGGAATCCGCGCTTGCGGTCCGGGGCGTACTCGGCGACGAAGATCGAGGCGCCGGTGTATTCGCCGCCCACCGAGAAGCCCTGGGCCATCTTGGCCAGCAACAGCAGGATCGGCGCCCAGATGCCGATGCTGGCGTAGGAGGGGATCAGGCCGATGGCGAAGGTGCTCAGGGACATGATCACGATGGTTGCGGCCAGCACCTTCTGGCGCCCGTAACGATCGCCCAGGGCGCCGAAGAACAGCCCACCCAGCGGGCGGATCAGGAAGGGCACGGAGAAGGTGGCCAGGGCGGCGATCATCTGCACCCCGGGGCTGGCGTTGGGGAAGAACACCTTGCCCAGGGCATAGGCGACGAAGCCGTAGACGCCGAAGTCGAACCACTCCATGGCATTGCCCAGGGCGGCGGCGGTGATGGCCTTGCGCATCTTGGCGTCGTCGACGATGGTGATGTCCTTCAGGCCGATGGGCTTGACGGGTTTCTTGCGTGATTTCATGGGCCATTGTCCTTAGGTGGCGGGCGGCCTGGCCATGGTTTGGCCAGCGCTTCTAAGGGATCAGATGCAAGGGTGCGCTAAATAATTCCGTGCTAGATGATTTTGCGTTGCCTGCTTCGCCAGCAAGCTTGCTCCTACGGGGCGGCGCTGGTGGCCCTGCGCTGCGTCGGAAAGTTGGATTAGCGAATCATTCCTAAATATCCACCTGGGCACTTCGTGTTTAACAACAGGCCCTCGGCGGTGCGACTAAAGTCGGCTTGGATTGTTCGACAATCGGAATATTGTCTAGTTGAGCATCGATTCCAACCGATTGAAGTGGTTGGCCTTTTCACACATTACAGTTCACCGGGAGCCGCGCTGCGAAGGCACTAAAGTTTCACTAGGCGCAAGCCGATAATCACCAGTAACTGCACTGCAAAGTTCAACTTTCGCCGTGCCTTTATTTGGCTATAGGTGTTGTATGTGGTACCGGTTTGCTCCTGCTCGTCGCTTTTCGTTGTCCGTCGCGCTGTCGTGCTTGTGCGTCGGCGTCACCCAGGCGGATACCCCAGGCCAGGAAGTGCTGCGCCAACAGCAACAGCAGCAACAGGACCTGCAACAACTGCAACTCGAACAGCGTCGCCGGCAACTGGAGCGGGGTGCCTTCTCCACCCCAGGCACGCCCCCGGCGCCCGCGCCAAGCGTCGCCCCGGACAGCCAATGTTGGCCGTTGGCCGGGGTTCGCCTCGGTGGCGTCACGCTGATCGATCGCGCCCGTCTCGAGGCCCGTATCCAGCCGCTGCTGGCGCCCTGCATGGGCGTCGGCCAGATCAACCACCTGCTGGCGACCATCACCGCGGTGTACCTGGAGCAGGGTTATGTCGCCAGCCGGCCGTACCTGAACCGCGCCCCGGCCGCCGGCCAGTCGCTGGATATCCTGGTTGACGAAGGCTACGTCGAGGCCATCGAGCTGGCCGATCAGCAACTGCCGGTGTCGTTGGCCGGCGCCTTCCCCGGCATGCTCGGCGAGCCGTTGAACCTGCGTGACCTGGAGCAGGGCCTGGACCAGCTGAACCGCCTGCGCTCGGTCGACCTCGGCGCGGATATTGCCCCCGGCAGCCAGCCGGGCGCCTCGCGGATCATCCTGCGCCCGCGCAGCGCCGGGCAGCCGCGGGTGGCCTTGGGCCTGGGCCTGGACAACCTCGGCAGCGCCAGTACCGGGCGTGATCGGCGGGTACTGAGCCTGAGCCTGGACAACCCGCTGGCGCTCAACGACCTGCTCAGCCTCAGTGCCAGCGACACCCTCAACCAGGGTGAGCGCTATAGCCGCAATGCCAGCCTGTACTACGCCATCCCCTACGGCTACTGGACCTTCAGCCTGTTCGCCAGCCACGCCGAATACAGCGCGCCGGTCAAGCTCAGCAGCCTGACCCTGCACAGCCGCGGCATCACCGACCAGCTCAGCCTGCGCGGTGAGCGTGTGCTCTGGCGCGACCAGCGCCATCAGCTGAGCGCCAACCTGCAACTGGCGCACAAGGATGTCGACAGCGAGTTCGCCAAGGTGCGCCTGGATGTGCAAAGCCCGACCCTCAGCGTGGCGGAAGCCGGGCTCAACCTGTTCTGGCTCGACCGCGCGGTATGGAACTTCGACCTCAACTATGCCCAGGGCCTACGTTGGTTCGGCGCTGACGACGACGCCCAGCGGGTGGTCGCCAACTTGCCCAAGGCGCAGTTCCACAAGTACCGCGCGGGCCTCAGCCAGTGGCGCAACGGCCAATTCGGCGACCAGGCCTGGCAGTGGCAGAGCCAGCTCAACGTGCAGTACAGCCCCGATCCTTTGCCGGCCATCGAGCAGTTGCTCGGAACCGACGATTCCGCCGTGCGCGGCTACCGGGTCAGCAGTATTTCCGGGGCCAGCGGAGCGGTCTGGCGTAACACCCTGCGCTTGGGGCAACGCCCCGCCGGGCCCTTGAGCATCACCCCGCGACTGGGGCTGGACCACGGTTGGATCAAGGCCGACCACGGCGCCCCGATGCAGCACCTCAGCGCTGCCAGCCTCGGCGTCAACCTGGGCTGGAAAGGCCTGCAACTGGACTTCGACTACCAGCGCAGCCTGAGCACCCCCAGTGGCAACCACCGCGAACCGGAAGTCTGGCTGTTCAGGGCCGGCCTGCAGATCTGAGCGGGGCAAACCTATGTGCAATGGCTACATGGGCAACAACTATGGAGAGTGACCTATGACGATGAAACCCTTTGCCTTCAAGCTGTCCCCCCAGGGCCGGCTGCGTTGGGCGATTGCCAGCCTGTTCCTCACGGCCAGCCTGCCACAGGCCCTGGCCGCCGGGGTGGTGGTGGCGCCTGGCCCCGGTGGCAGCGCGCAACTGCAAACCCAGGGTGGCGTGCCGATCGTCAACATCGTCGCGCCCAACGGCGCGGGGCTGTCGCACAACCAGTTCCTCGACTACAACGTCGACCGCCAGGGCCTGGTGCTGAACAACGCCTTGCAGGCCGGCAATTCGCAACTGGCCGGGCAACTGGCGGCCAACCCGCAGTTCAACGGCCAGGCGGCCAGCGTGATCCTCAACGAGGTGGTCAGCCGCAACCCGTCGGCCATCAACGGTGCCCAGGAAATCTTCGGCCGCGCTGCCGATTATGTGCTGGCCAACCCCAACGGCATCTCGGTCAACGGCGCCAGCTTCATCAACACGCCCAACGCCAGCCTGGTGGTGGGCCGCCCCGAGGTGAACGACGGCAAGCTGCGGGCCCTGGGCACCACGGATGCCAGTGGGCAGTTGCAGGTGCAGGGCGCCGGCCTGCGCAATGACGGCGGCTCGGTCAACCTGATCGCCCCGCGCATCGACAGCCAGGGCCGTCTCGATGCCCGTGACCAGCTCAACCTGACCGTCGGCCGCCAGCAGGTCGACTACGCCAGCGGCCAGGTCACCGCGGTGGATCCGGCCGCGGCCAGCGGCGAGCGGCGCATCGACGCCAGCCTGTTCGGCGCCATGCAGGCCGGGCGCATCAATATCGTCAGCACCGCCGAGGGTGCGGGCGTGCGGGTAGGCCCGGCACAGCTCAGCGGGCGTGACGGGGTGAGCATCCAGTCCGCCGGTGACCTCGATGTCCGCGGCGAGGCCGTGGCCGACAGCCTGCAAGCCAACCGCGCCGGTATCCACAGCAGCCAGGGCGATGTCGGGCTGCGCAGCGCCCACGACCTGACCCTGGCAGCGGCCGACGTGCACGGCCGCGACGTCAAGCTCGACGCCGGGCGTAACCTCACCCTGAACACGGTACAGAGCCGCAAGCTCCAGGAAAAACGCGAGAACTGGCGCAGCGGCGCGCTGGGCATCGACTGGGAAACCTACCAGCGCACCTCCACCGACAGCGATACCCGCGAGCACGGCAGCCAGGTGCTGGCCCAGCGCGATGCGCGGCTCAGCGCGGGGCAGGACGCCCAACTGACCGGTGCCCACGTCGAGGCCGCCGGCCACCTCGGCATCGACAGCGGCGCCGACCTGCGCCTGGCGGCCGCCACCGAGCAGCATGTCGAGACCGACCAGGGCAAGCACACCAAGGGCTTCTGGAAGGCCGACTGGGACAAGCGCAGCGAAGAGCAGCGCAGCGTCACCAGCCAGCTCAAGGGCGGCGATATCGCCCTCAAGGCCAAGGGCACCGTGGCCACCGAAGGCGCCCAGTTGAGCAGCGGCCAGGACATCCGCATCGCCGCCAAGCAGGTGCAGCTCGGGACCGCTTTGCGCACCAACGCGCGCAACAGCCATGACCAGCAGAGCAAGTTCTTTGGCATCAGCCACAACGAGGCCAGCCAAGGCAACCGCGAGAGCACCGCGGTGCGCAGCGAGCTGGTGGCTGGCGGCACCCTGGGCCTGAGCAGCGGCGAGAACATCGATGTGGTCGGCGCCACGGTCAAGGCCGCTGGCGCGTTGAACGCCGAGGCCGGCGGTGACGTGAAACTCAGCGCCGCCGAAGACACCCGCGAGCACAGCGCCAGCGGCAACAGCCGTGGCTTCGTCGCCTCGGCCAAGGAAACCGCGCCGGGTGCCGGGCAGTACCGTGCCGGTATCGCCTATGTCAGCGAGAAACACAGCAGCAGTGGCACCGAGGTCAACCAGCACGGCGCCCACCTTAGCGGCAGCGCGGTGCAGGTCAGTGCCGGCAACGAGCTGGCGGTCAAGGGCTCGACGGTCCAGTCCAGCGCGGGCGACACCACCCTGAGCGGCAAGCAAGTGTCGCTGCTGGCCGGGCAGGATCAGCGCAGCGACAGCGCCGACAGCAGCCGTACCGCGGGCGGTGTCTACCTCACCGGTGGCCTTGATCGCGCCGGTGGCGGTGTCGATTTCTCCCACGCCAGCAGCCAGGACAGCAGCAGTGCCAGCACGGCCAAGACCAGCAGCGTGCACAGCAGCGGCACGCTCACCGTCAACGCCGGCAACCTGCTGAGCGAAGGCGCGCAGGTCGCCAGTGGCAAGGGCCTGAGCCTGACCGCCGACAGCGTCGACAACCGTGCCGCCAGCGACAGCAAGACCAGCAGCCACCAGCAGAGCAGCTGGACGGCGGATGTCGGCGTCAACGCCGAGTACAAGGAGATCGCCCGGCCCATCGCCGGCGTGGTCAGCGATGTGGTGAATGGCAAGGTCTCGGTCAAGGACGCGCTCGACGGCAAGCTGCCGGTCAAGGAAGTGGGCGACGTGCTGCAAGGCAAGACTTCGGTAACCGCGGCGCTGTCGCAGATCGGCTCGGCGAACGTCGGCGTCGACGTGGCGCTGGGCCACGCCAGCCAGGCCAGCAGCGAGCAGTCGAGCAAGGCGGTGGTCGGCACCTTCGCAGGGCAGAGCGTCGAGTTGAACGTCGCCGGCAAGCTGCGCGACCAGGGCACCCAGTACCAGGCCAGCAATGGCGCACTCACGATCAAGGCCGACAGCGTGCAGGCCGAGGCGGCCCGCGATAGCCATGCCAGCAGCAGCCAGCAGGTCACGGCCAATGTCAGCGGCCGGGTCTACACCAAGACCGGCTCGGATGTGAACGTGACCGCCGCCGGCTCCGGCAGCAACGAACACTCCAGCCGCGACAGTTCCACCGCAGTGGTGGCGAGCTACGGCGCCAGCCAGGGTGTGGACATCCAGGCCGCGGGCAACGCCAGCTTCGAAGGCAGTCGCCTCGACGGCGGCCAGGCTGGCGTGACCGTGGGCAGCGGCGGCGACCTGGCGCTGAACCAGGCCAGCAACCAGGTGCGCAGCGACAGCACCCGCGTGGGCGGTGGCGCCTCGCTGACGGTCAGCAGCCTGCCGACCGGCACTACCGACCTGGGCGGCAGCGTCCAGTTCGAGCACGGCGCCAGCCACAGCGATGAGAGCAAGGCCCAGGTGGCGAGCATCAGCGGCAATGGCCCGGTGCGCCTGAACAGTGGCGGCAACCAGACCGTGCAAGGCGCCCGCGTCGAGGTGAGTGGCCCGGTCGAACTCAAGGCCGGCGGCAAGCTCGACCTGCAGGCCGCCAGCGACAGCCGCAGCGTGACCGGTCACCAGGTTGACCTTGGCTTGAACCTGGGCGGCAAGTCGGTCAGCGGCGAGCAGGGCAGCACCCTGAGCGGCAACCTGGGTGGCCACATCAAGGCCGGGCAGACGCGCGAGTCGGCCAACACCCTCAGCGGCGGCCAGCTGGCGTCACGCGACTCGGTCAGCCTCGAGGGTGGTTCGCTGCATGCCCAGGGTACCCAGGTTACCGGACCGCAGGTCAAGCTGAGCGCCGGCGCGGGCGGCGTGCTGCTGGAGTCGGCGCAATCCACCCAGGGTCGTGGCAACTGGGGTGTCGAGCTCAATGCCGGCGGCAACCTCAGCCGCGAGACGCCTGCCGGCGCCGAGCAGCCGGGCAAGCCGGTCTACGGCTTCGACCTGGGGGCCAAGGGGCAGCTCGATTACCTGCAGGCCAGCACCCAGCAGAACAGCCGGGTCAGTGCTGGGCAGGTGGTGCTGAACAGCGCCGGAACCACGCAGCTCAGCGGCGCGCGGGTCGAAGGCCAGCTCAGCGGCCAGCGCCAGGGCGGCGTCAGTGTCGCGGAGCGCCAGGACACCATCACCTCGGCCCGTCTCGACCTGGGCCTGGGCCTGACCGGCAAGCCGGGTGAGGCCAAGGACGGCGAGCAACCCAGCGGGCTCGACTACAAGCCGGCCTTCGACGCCCAGGGCGAGTTCCTGCGCAAGGCCAGCGTGAAGGAGGTTTCGGGCGTGGTTGACGGGCAGGGCGCCCTGGTTACCGGAGCCAGCGTCAAGCCGGTCAACTACGAGGTCAAGGCCACCCTCGACCAGCCGAAGGCGTCGGAGCTGGCGCTGCCGAGTGTGTCGTTGGAAGAGGGCAAGGTGAAGGTCGGGCCACTGACGATCGAAGGGCGCACCGACAAACTGATTTAACGCCTCATCTGGTGGTGGTTGGTCCTCTTGCATTGGACTCAGGTCTTTTGCAAGAGCGCCATCACCGCAGGTTCGCTCCCAAGGCGGACGCCTGATATCCCCCAATTACCCTCAATTCGAGTATGGCTTTTTGCCATGCTCTCGCGCTATCTTGCGAAATTTGGGCGAGTGCTCGGAGCCAGCCACTGCTGTTCGCCAGGTTGGTTTGCTAATTGATGGGATTCAAAACGATGGACCGACATCAAAAAGACATCGACTGGCTCGGTGATGATGCGCCTCTGGCCCCAGTTGTGCGTGCCGCACTGGGCATTTTGCTGGAGGCTGGCGATTGGCGGTGGTGGGATGATCCTTCCCTGCTCGATGGATGTCTTGAGAGGGCATTGTCTGGCCATCTGCCGGCCAAATGGGGGGGCGACTCCACTGTATGGCACGCTGAACGTTGGCTGGATCCCGCTCTTGCGGTCATGCTCGCTGAGGCATTTGTCCAGCATCCGCGTTTTGCGTCCTTGAAAATCAGGGTGGTGAGATCGGTCTGGGCATGGAAGGAAAGCGATAGCCTGGCAGGCGAGATGCTCAGTGCAATTACAGCCGAGCTGGCGGCGCTTGTGGGCGTCGGGCAGGTGTTCCCGGAGTGGCAGCGCAATGCTAGGCCACGTTATCCAGAGGTGACAGGTTCTCAACAGCAAAAATGTGTGGTCAGTGCCCCCTCCCAGGTTTATTCCGCAGATGGGTGGCGTGCAGGTTTTGCCCTGCACGCTCGCTGGGAGCCCGATGCGACCCTTGCTGACATCGTGATTACTGACTCCGTGGCTGCACTGTATAAACTAACTGCGGCGCGCTTGGTCGTAATCTACGACATGCCTGTTGATCGTGCATTTTCCCAGGTGAATGTATTGCGCAGTAGGTTGTGCGCGCAGTGCGCCGTGCATGTAAGTGCGCAGGAGGGAGGGGTCAAGCCTTGGCTCGAGGGGCTGATCGAGGCGTGGGCCGAGGGCAAGACCTTTGCGCAGGCCCTCGCTATAACATCCGACCTCACCGGTATAACGGCGCAGGTATTGGCCTCCACGCAGACCTTCATGATCAGTCGCCACGTATTCCCAGGTGGGGCTGATAGGCCGCGTGGCAAACATGTTCGTGAAGACGATACTGAGCTGATCAGTATCGAAAAATCGGCAAGATTGATTGCGGGTAGGGCGGGCGAGTCTGCCTTGCAAGCGCCAGTGCCTCCTCCTGTTGAACGGGTTCTTGATGTCTGGGCGTCGCAAAATGCCAGACGTGCCAGTCACTGGCCGCTGAAAGGAGCGGTCAATATTGCGGTGCAGATCTGTGTCAAGTCGCCCCTTAGAGATCGCCAGTTACCGTTTCCAGACGACAAAGTCGCATGGGAGGGGGACAGCAAAGTCCTGCAGGTGCATATGTTCGAGTACGCACGAGCGCCGCAGACCCTTGAGTTGACGTTACCTAGAAAAGGCAATTCACCGGTGCTGCAATTCACCCGTGAACCCACGGAAGGTCCTGTTGACCTGCGTTTCATGGTGACCGACGGCGCGCAGATCCTGCAAACAGCCAGGCTCAATGCAGCACCAGGCGAAACGATCCAGTTCTCGATTGAAAATATCATTTCGCCTCTGCTGGACAGGAAAAAGCGCTTTGATGTTGGCCTGTTGGTTAACCAGAGCCTCGGTGATCAACCCAGCGTGACTATCATCAGCGGAACCGGTGAGGCCACCTTACATCCTTTATTTGGGCACGAGACTGGCGAGGCGCGCGATCGCTTGCTCCAAGCCCTGCAGCAGGCGGTGGCCAACCCTAGTGCTGATCTGAGGCCGTTGCTGATAAAGCTTGCTGACCTCGGTGCACTGTTCCATCGGCATATCAAGGCGGCCGCCCCTGATTGGCCCGGATGCGGCGGACGTCTGCAGTTGGTGACGCAAAGCGATGCATTTTTTCCTATTGAGTATCTCTACGATGGGGTGACGGTAGAGTCGCCCGATGCGCCCTTGTGTTCAGAGCGTGCGCATTGCTTGACGGCCGGGGAAGCGAAACCGGGATGTGAGTGGCGTGGGAGTGGTGAAGTACTTTGTCCCATGGGGTTTCTTGGCGTGTCCGGCGTCATTGAGCGGCATACCTGGCAAGCGGGGCTGGAGCCTCGGCAATGGACCAGGCACCCGCGGCAGCGCATCGATGACTTGTCGAGGATCGCCTTTACCGCGAGCGACCAGGCCGATCGCTTTAGAGATGCTGACGTGCATCCACATGAAGTCGTGCGTATCGCGACAATCGAGTCGGCGCTGGGCGTGAAGCGAATCAGCGACTGGGGAAGTTGGAAAGACCATATACAGCACGCATCGCCATCCCTTTTATTGATGGTGGTCCATTTGAGTGAGTCTAAGGTGCATACCGGCGCAGGTGATCAACTGATGCTCTCAGGGATGGGCGTGAAACACGTTGGCCGTGCCCCCGTGGTGGTCGCGATTGGTTGTTCCAGTGGGCTGGGTGAAATACTCGGGGGTAGCTTGCCGGCCATTCTCAAGCGCAATGGTGTCAGCGTCGTGATTGCGGCGATGACCCAACTACTGGGTCGGCATGCTAATCGTGTGGCGCGTGACCTGGCTGACCATTTGCGCAATGCCGCGCAAGCGCCGGGTTCGAGCTATGTCGGCGATATCGTCAGCCGTTTGCGGCGCCAGCTGTTGGCGGATGATCTGGCCCTTGGTTTGGCCGTAGTGGCGTTCGGCGACGCCGATATCGTGCTTGGCAGGCAGTCTGTCTAGGGGGCGCTATGTTTCGAATCAAAGCCATTCAGGTTGAAGAGGGTGATGCACTGTTGGTCAGCTATGGCGATAGCCAGTCGCCAAGGCACCTACTGATTGATGGTGGGCCTGTCGGCTCTCGGGACAACTTGGTGGCGGTACTGGCTGCGGAGCGGGTCGATGGCAAGCTGCAGTTGGAGGCCTTGGTCATCACTCACTATGACCAGGACCACATCCAGGGCGTGATCGAACTACTCGAAGAGATGCCGTCCTGGCTGGTCATTCATGATGTGTGGTTCAACGGTTACCATCACGTGCAACCACCGGATCTTCTTGGGTCGGCGCAAGGCGATAGGTTGTCGGCGTTGATTCGAAGCCTGGGGTTGCGATGGAATGCTAGCTTTCTCGGGGCGCGAGACGGCAGAGAAGGTCCGGCGATTAGGCAGGACACCGCTGCCATCAAGTTGGCTGATGAACTTGAGGTATGTGTATTGTCTCCTGACGAGGCCGGGCTCCACGCCCTGGCGGCACAGTGGCACAACCCTTCATCTGTCCCGTCCGAGCCGGATGACGCGCCGGAGGATCTGCTGGGGCGCAACGATTCATGGCCCCCTGGTTCGTTCAAGACGTATGGTGGTGAGTCTCGGTCTGATCCGTCGGTCCCGAACCGTAGCAGTATCGCTTTGCTCCTGACATTTAAGGAAAAGCGCATGTTGTTGGCTGCGGACGCCTGGTGTGCCGTGGTCAAGCGTGGCCTGGACAAACACCTGCTTTATGATGAACCGATCGATTTGCTGAAGGTTTCCCACCATGGCAGCAAGGGCAATACTGATCGCTCTCTGTTGGCCAGGATCAGGTGCAAGCGCTTCCTTATCAGTACCAGCGGCAAAACTCACAAGCATCCGGACCATGACTTGATGGGGCGATTGCTTGCAGACCGCAACACGCCCGAGATCTACTTCAACTATGCGCAGGCATGGGCCAGTGACCAATTGTCAGTGCCAGCAGATTGGCCGAGTTATGTCGCTCACGGCCCCGTGGCTAACGATTGCTATGTCCAGGTAGATCTGTAATTCAGCTCAAGGCACCGCCGAAAACACCGACCCGGTCAGCCGTTCGCTCAGCAGCTCCAGCGCGCGCAATCCCGCCAACGAATTGCCCGAGGCATTCAACGCCGGCGACCACACGCAGATGCTGTAGCGCCCCGGCACCACCGCGACGATCCCGCCGCCCACGCCGCTCTTGCCCGGCAGGCCTACCCGGTAGGCAAAGTTCCCGGCCTCGTCGTACAGCCCGCTGGTGGCCATGATTGCGTTCACCTGCTGCGCCTGGCGCGGGCTCAATACCTGCTCGCCGCTGTGCGGGCAATAGCCGCTGTTGGCCAGGAAGGCAAAGCCGCGGGCCACGTCGACGCAGCTCATCGACAGCGCGCAGTGGTGGAAGTAGCTGCGCAGTACCGTGTCGACATCGTTGTCGAAATTGCCGAACGCCTGCATCAGGTAGGCCATGGCCGCGTTGCGCGCGCGGTGCTGGTACTCCGACTCGGCCACCAGCGCATCGCTGACGATGCGAGGGTTGGCGGCCAGGCGGCGGACGAAGTCGCGCATCGACAGCGACGGCGTGGCATAGCGCGACTGGTTGATATCGCAGATCACCAGGGCGCCGGCGTTGATGAACGGGTTGCGCGGTCGGCCTTTCTCCACCTCCAGCTGCACCAGCGAGTTGAACGCCTGGCCGGACGGCTCGTAGCCCAGGCGCGACCAAATGGCCTCGCCGCTATGATTGATCGCCTGCACCAGGCTGAACACCTTGGAAATACTCTGGATCGAGAACGGCGTGCGTGCGTCACCGGCGCAGTGCATCTGGCCATCCAGGCTTTGCACGGCAATGCCCAGCTGGTTGGGGTCGACCTGGGCCAGGGCGGGAATGTATTGCGCCACCTGGCCCTGGTCGAGCAGGGGGCGGACGTGGTCGAGGATCTCTTGCAGTAAGGCGTGCATGGGGACCTGGGAATGCGTGGATTGCGAAGCGCTTGTGGCTCAGACGGCGGCTGCCGCGTTGACGGCACAGTAAGGCAGGGCGGTTGCGTGAGGCGACTTGGGACGCTAAAGTCGCGCCGAGGCGTTGGCTGCGCCTGCGGTCCGCGCGAAGGGGTAGCCCAGGCCAGGCAGACTTCATTCCCTACCAGCTCCCGGCTTGTCGGCGGACCGAGCCCATGAGGAGTTGGCATGCCTGTCATCGACGCATCCCGTCACCACGGTCTTCTCGACTTGCCCGCCCTGCGCAAGCGCGCCAAGCGCCTGCTCAAATCCCTGGATGACGACACCCGAACGCAACTACTCGGCCTGGGCTTGCCCGGACCGGACTATCGACTGGCCGACACCCAGTGGCTGGTGGCCCGTGAAGCCGGCTTTGCCAGCTGGCCGCGGCTCAAGGCACATGCCGACGCGGTGGCCTTCGCCGCGCGCCATCCCGGTTTTGCCGCCCAGAGCGAGGCACGGGTACAGCATTGGCGCTGCGGCAACGATATCGAGCACAGCCTGCGTATTGCTGGGGTGCGCGGTGCTTTCCACATGTTCGACGACCCCATGGTGATGGGGCCTGTGCCGGCCCTGCCTGAGGACGAGTACTGGCGGTTGCGCAGCGACTATATGCAACGGGTGTTCGCCGTCGACCCGCGCGACCTGGCCCTGCGCCAGGCTCGGCAACGGGCGGCACTCGCGCAGCTCGACGGCGACAGTGAAGTGGTGCTGTGGTGCGAGGCCGACGCCTATGACCAGCTGTTCCTGGTTCGCCTGCTTGCCAGCCTGCCCACGCTGCCGCGCCGTCTCGAGCTGGTCGAGATCGAGCGGGTGCCAGGGGTCGAACGCTTCATCGGTATCGGCCAGTTGGCGCCGGACCTGCTCGCCTGGTTGTGGCCGCAACGGCGGGCGCTGGGCGAGCAGGCGCTGGCGCTGGGGCGCCAGGCCTGGTCGGCGTATACCGCGCCCGACCCACGGGCTTGGGCCGCGCTGGCGGGGCGTCAGCATCCGTTGCTGCCATTGCTGGGCAAGGCGTTAGCCCGACAATTGCAGGAGTTGCCCGGTGTCGAGGATGGTTTGAGCCTGACCGAGCGGCTGAGCCTGCGCATTTTGGCCCATCGGGGCGAGCAGCCGGCAGGGCGGGTATTCGCTGAACTGATGGCACGCTACGAGCCGCTGCCGTACCTGGGTGACCAGATGTTCACTGCACTGCTGCGACCATTGATCGAGACGGCGCGGCCGTTGCTGCGCGAAGGGCCGGGGGACGACTGGGCGCAGCGTTCGTTGAGCCTGACCGCGATGGGCGAGCGAGTGCTGGCGGGGCAGGCCCACTGGCTCGATCAGCAACCTGCCGAGCGTTGGGTTGGCGGGGTGCGTATCGTCGCCGGGCAGGCGCCGTGGGTGGTCGATGCCCAGGGGCAGGTGGCGCGGCGTCGCTAGCCTGGGTGAAGTCGACGCAGTGCGCGCCGCTGATTACGACGCCTGCCCTACAAAGCCCGCTGAAAAAAGCTTGCGCGGAGATGATTAACGTTGATTTGCGCTTATCCAGGCTTGTTGTCGGGCGAGTACCGCTGTCGCCGCTTCGCCCACAAGTTCTGCGTACAAGTCGGGCGCAGTGGCGCCCTCGGTGCTGATCAGCAGTACCCGTGAATGGCGGTCCAAGCCCATTTGCGCCGCGTGCTCAGGCACCGCCATCAACCGCGCCAGCCCGGCCAACCCGGCCACCGCCGACTCTCCCGCGACCAGCGGAATATCTTGCCGATTACCTCGGGCCAGGCAACGCATCGCGGCCACTGCCTCGTCGTCATCGATGACCATGAAACCGTCGACCGCCGGCTGTAGGAATCGCCAGGCCAAGGGCGAGGTTTCGCCGCAGGCCAACCCGGCCATCAGCGAATCCACCGTGCCCGTTGCGATCGACGCTTGCCCCAACCGCGCGCTCTGGTAGAGGCAGTCGGCCTGCGCCGGCTCGACCACGATAAAGGTCGGGCGTTGCGCGCCGTAGAGTTCCCAGAAGTAGCTGACCACCCCTGCGGCCAAGCCGCCTACGCCCCCTTGCAGGAACACATGGGTAAAGGCTGGCTGGTCGGCTTCGATGACCTCGGCGGCGAGGGTGGCGTAGCCCTGCATCACATCGCCAGGGATGCTTTCGTAGCCGTCATAGGAGGTGTCCGAGACGACCTGCCAGCCATTGGCCTGTGCCAGGTCGGCGGCGTGGGCAACCGAGGCATCGTAATTGCCGGCAATACGGACGATCTGTGCGCCGTAGGTGGCGATCGCCTGTTCGCGTTCCGTGCTGACCTGCGCATGCAGCACGATGACGCAACGGCAACCGAGGCTTTGCGCGGCCGCCGCCAGCGCGCGACCATGGTTGCCATCGGTGGCGCTGATGACGCAGAAATCGGCCAGTTGCTGGGCATGCGCACCGGCGAACAGCGCCGCGGCGCGGAAGTGCTGTTCAGGGAAGCTGCGCATGATCAGCCGCGCCAGGGCAATCGGCGCGCCGAGCGCCTTGAAGCTGCCCAGGGGCGAGCGCAGCGCTTCATCCTTGATCGCCAGCTGTGCCACGCCGAGTGCCTCGGCCAGGTCGGGCAGCGAATGCAGCGGGGTGCCTTCAGCTCGCAGCAGCGGCCAATGCGACAGCCACTGGCGGCTCTGCTGCGCGGCGCTGGCGCTGAGGATCGCGCGCAGGGTATCAGGGTAGGGCTGGCGGGTGGCGTTGGGGTTATGCAGCAGCATCGGTGGCTCCTTTCGTCAGGCAATACGAATTCGGCGGCAGGGGTGTCAGCGGCTGCCGTCCAGGCGTCGAGCGACGACGTCCAGCAGCACCCGTGCGCCGTCAAGCAACTGCGCGTCGTCGGTGTGCTCGCGAGGGTTGTGGCTGATGCCTGCGCGGCTGGGCACGAAGATCATCGCCGCCGGTGCAATGCGCGCGATCATCTGTGCATCGTGGCCGGCGCCGGAGGTCATCCGTCGGTGGCTGAGGCCCAGGCGTATGGCACTGGCTGCGATCGCGTCGGTCAGCGCGGCGTCGAAGGTCACGGGTTGGAAGCGCACCAGCGGCTCGGTCTGGATACTCACGCCTTCATCGTTGGCCAGTTGCGCGAGGTACTGTGCCAGGTGCGCCTCGGCCCTTTGCAGCTTGTGCTCGTCGGGGTCGCGTAGGTCGATGGTGAAACGCGCCTGGCGCGCAATTACATTGATCACATTGGGGGCGAAGGTCATGCAGCCTGTCGTTGCCAGGGTGCTGTCGCTGGCCTGGGCATAGCGACGTAGCTCGCTGACCACCGCACAGGCGACATAGCCGGCGTCGTGGCGCAGATGAGTGGGGGTGGTGCCGGCGTGGTTGGCATGGCCGGTGACCGTTACCTGCTGCCAGGAAATCCCTTGTAGGTTCTCCACCACGCCAATCAGCGTGTTCTCGGCTTCGAGGATCGGGCCTTGCTCGATGTGCAGCTCCAGGTATTCGTGGGGCACGATGCTGCCTGGCACCAGGTCGCCGGCATAACCGATGCGCCGCAGCTCGTCGCCCAGACGGGTGCCGTCGGTACCGATGGTGTTCAGCGCTGTCTCGATGTCGAGGCCGCCGGCATGCACCAGCGAACCCAGCATGTCCGGTTGGTAGCGCACACCTTCCTCATTGGTGAAAGCCGCCACGGTGATTGGGCGCAATGGTTGTATCTGTGCGTCGCGATAGGCGCGTTGCACCGCTAGGCCGGCCAGCACGCCGTAGCAACCATCCAGGGCGCCGGCATTGGTGACGCTGTCGATATGCGAGCCGATCATCAAGGGTGCGTCGTCGCTGGCACCGGGCAGGGTGCCGAAGATGTTGCCGATGCGGTCGATGGCGATATCCAGGTCCAGCGCGCGCATCCATGCCACCAACTGGTCGCGCCCCGCCTTCTCCGCGTCGGTCAGGGCAATCCGGGTGCGGCCGCCGTGGACCGCATCGACGCCGATCGCACCCAGGGCGTGGATCTGCTCCAGCAGCAGCGGGCCATTGAGTTGCAGCAGGTTCATGGGATTCTCCGGGGGATCGTGGGGCGATGGAGGGTAATGGTATTTGCTGATGACGAATTGAAATCTTGATTTTCATCTGAAAAACGTAATCTTATTGCGCACCCTCTTGGCTCTCGAGACCCCACCGTGACACTCGATTCGTTCGACCGCGCCTTGCTCGACGCCGTGCAGCGCGATGCCAGCACCTCGCAGATCGACCTCGGCGTGCAGGTCAACCTGTCGTGCGCTGCAGTCAATCGACGGTTGAAGAAACTCACCCGCGACGGCGTGATCCAACGCACCGTGGCCCAGGTCGACCCAGTGGCCCTGGGCTACACCCTGACGGTGATCACCGAGGTGGAGGTGGAGAACGAACGCCTCGATTTGCTCGATGCCATGAAGCGCACCTTCCTTGCCTGCCCACAGGTGCAGCAGTGCTACTACGTGGCTGGAGAGTGCGACTTCGTGCTGATCATGCTGGTGCGGGACATGGCGCAGTACACGCAGCTGACCCGCGCACTGTTCTTCGAGAGCAACAACGTCAAGCGCTTCAAGACCCTGGTGTCGATGAGCAACGTGAAGAGCGGGGTGGTGGTGCCTGCGCTGTAACCTGGCCGCTGCAACCAATGGTGGCCGTTAACTGTCACAATCGCTTGGTCTGACTGATCCGGAGACCCCCATGCTGCGTGTATTTGAACGCTGGCTCGACCCTTTCCCCCCCGACGAGGCTCCGCCACCGCCCATGGGCCTGGCTCGGTTCATGTGGGCCTGCACCCGCGGGGCGCGCGGTTATATCCTCGCCTTCGCCGTGCTCAGCGCTGCGGTGTCGCTTTACGAGGCCTGGCTGTTCGCCTTCCTCGGCCAGGTAGTGGACCTGCTTGCCAGCTGGCAGGCCGGCAGCGCCGTGAGCGCCGAGGAAACCCGCGTGTTGTGGGGCGCCGGGGTGGTGCTGGTGGCCAGTGTCGGCCTGGTGGCGGCGCGCACGGCGGTGCAGCACCAGGTGTTGGCGATCAACCTGCCATTGCGCCTGCGCTGGGACTTCCACCGCCTGATGCTGCGCCAGAGCCTGTCGTTCTTCTCCGACGAGTTTTCCGGGCGGGTCACCACCAAGGTGATGCAGACCGCGCTGGCGGTGCGCGAGGTGCTGTTCACCCTGATCGAGATCCTGCCGGGCATCGGTGTGTATTTCGTGGCGATCATCGCCCTGGCCGGCGGCTTCGCCCTCAAGTTGATGCTGCCGTTCCTGGCCTGGATCGGCCTGTTCGGCCTGGCCATGCTGTATTTCGTGCCGCGCCTGGGGCAGGTCGGCCAGGAGCAGGCCCACGCGCGCTCGTCGATGACCGGGCGGGTCTCGGATGCCTACACCAACATCACCACGGTCAAGCTGTTCAGCCACGGCAAGCGCGAGGCGCACTTCGCCCGCGCAGCCATGGAAGACTTCAAGCTCACCGGTTTTCGCCAGATGCGCCTGGTCAGCCAGTTCGAGATCGTCAACCAGGCGCTGGTGGTCGGCCTGATCCTCGGCGCCGGTGGTTATGCGCTGTGGCTGTGGCACCAGGGCGAGGTCGGCGCCGGCGCGGTGGCGGCGATCACCGCCATGGCCCTGCGCATCAATGGCATGTCGCATTGGATCATGTGGCAGATGACGTCGTTGTTCGAGAGCATCGGCACCGTGCAGGACGGCATGGCGACCCTGACCCGCACGCCCAAGGTACTGGACGCAGCGGATGCCAAGGCGCTGGAGCCACGGGGCGGGGCGGTGACCTTCGACAACGTGCGCTTCAACTACAACGGCGAGCGCCAGGTGCTCGACGGCCTGAGCCTGACGATCCGCCCGGGCGAGAAGATTGGCCTGGTGGGCCGCTCCGGTGCCGGCAAGTCGACGCTGATCAACCTGCTGCTACGCTTCTATGATGTCGACAGCGGCCAGATTCGCATCGACGGCCAGGACATTGCCCACGTCACCCAGGACAGCCTGCGCGGCGCCATCGGCATGGTCACCCAGGACACCTCGTTGCTGCATCGCTCGATCCGCGACAATATCGCCTATGGTCGCCCCGATGCGAGCGAGGCGCAGATCCGCCGCGCCGCCGCCAGCGCCCAGGCCGATGGGTTCATCGGGCAACTGAGCGACCGCCAGGGGCACAGCGGCTACGACACCCTGGTGGGCGAACGCGGCATCAAGCTGTCCGGCGGCCAGCGCCAGCGCATCGCCATTGCCCGGGTGATGCTCAAGAACGCGCCGATCCTGCTGCTCGACGAAGCCACCAGCGCGCTGGACTCGGAAGTCGAGGTGGCGATCCAGGAAAGCCTGGATGAAATGATGAGGGGCAAGACGGTGATCGCCATCGCCCACCGGCTGTCGACCATCGCCGCCATGGACCGTCTGATAGTGATGGACGAAGGGCGCATCATAGAGCAGGGCACCCATGCCCAGTTGCTGGCCCGAAATGGCGCCTATGCGCGGTTGTGGCAGCACCAGAGCGGTGGTTTCCTGGGCGAGGACCGAGGTGTGGAGGAGGCCGTGGAATAGCCGTTTTTGCAGAAGCGGCCGCGTGCCGCGAAAGGCTCGCAAAGCAGCCCCGGCAAATCAACCTTGGACGCCGTATCTGTCGTGGCGGACGCCTTGTCAAACAGACGTTTCCAAAGCAGGTACACATGAGGACGGCTCGAGCGCAAGCTGCGCTTGAATCCACTCAATGAACGCTCGCACCGGCGCACGTTGCAGGTGCTCCTCGCGGGTCACCAGGTAATAAGCGAAGCGTGATGGCCAGGGGCGCTCCAGCGCGACGACCAACCGGCCACTGCGCAGGTCCTCGGCGGCGAGCTGTGCCTGCACCAGGGCGATACCCTGGCCACTGGCGGCCGCGCGCAGCAATAGCAGGTCTTCGTCAAAACTCGGCCCTCGGCGGCTACGGCTGTCGGGCTCGACACCATGGGCCTGCAGCCACAGTGTCCAGTCGGCACGCTCGGCCTCCTGCAGCAGGGGATAACGCAGGCAGTCCTGTGGTTCGTCCAGCGCCGGCCCGCCGGCAAGCAGGCCAGGGCTGGCTACCGGTAGCAGCACGGACGCCAACAGGGGTATCGACGCCAGCCCCGGGTAATCGCCCAGGCCGTGGCGCAGCGCGATATCGACAGGGTCACGGTGCAGGTCGGCCAGCGCGGCCGTGGACTGCACGTGGATGTCGATCTGCGGATGCCGCGCATTGAAATCGGCCAGGCGTGGCACCAGCCAGCTGGAGGCGAACGATGGCTGGGTGCTGATCGTCAAGGTAGAAGTTCGGGTTAGCCGTTCCAGGTCGAGCAGGGCGCTTTCGATCTGGCCGAAGCCGCGTGACAGCCCCGGATAGAGGCTCGCGCCAGCCTCGGTGAGCTGCACGCCATAACGGCTTCGGCTCAGCAGAACGACCCCCAGGCGCTGCTCCAGCAGGCGGATCTGTTGACTGATGGCACCTGGGCTGACCCCCATGCGTTCGGCGGCAGCCTTCAGGCTGCCCAGGCGAGTGGTTTCGCAGAAGGCACGCAACGCGAGTAACGGCAAGACTGCACCCATGAAATCCCAACCTTAGAAAAACTAATTTGAAGAAAAGCGATGATCGTTAGTAAGCACGATACAGTGTGCATAGCATAGCGATGAACCACAGAAATCAAATCAGTTTTACTGAGGTGAACAGCATGCAAGAACCTGCGCTTGTGCTTTACAGCGACAGTTCCCCCAACGGTTTCAAGATCACCATTGCCCTCGAAGAGCTCGGCCTGCGTTATCGGCTGGTTCACGTGAACATCGACCGGGGCGAACATCGCCAGGCCAATTTCCTGGCACTCAACCCCGCAGGCCGCATCCCGGTGCTGGTGGACCACAGCGCCGGAGTGGTGCTGTTCGAGTCAGCCGCGATCCTCTTGTACCTGGCGCAGCGCAGTGGCCAACTGCTGGAGCAGGCGGCTCAACCGCGCTGGGCGACGATCACCTGGCTCATGTACCACAGCGCCAGCGTGGGGCCGGTGCTCGGGCAGCGCGTGCACTTCGAGTGCTTCGAGGCCATCGCAAACCCGGCGGCGCAAAAGCGCTACCGCAGCCTCAGCGAAGACGCCTTCGCCGTGCTCGACCAGCACCTGGCCAGCCATTTGTGGCTGGCAGGCGAAGCCTATTCGATTGCCGACATCGCCCACTTTGCCTGGCTGCACATCGCCGAGCTCGTGGGCTTCGATTTCACTGCTCACCGCCACCTGACTCGCTGGTATCGACAAGTCCAAATGCGCCCTGCCGTGCAACGCGGCATCCGCCTTCCCGCCCCAGCCACCGGCCCCTGAACCTGAGCAAGGAATGCCCATGAACCTCATCAGCAACAAAGGCGCCAGCGCCGATGCGTTCGCCCTGCATCCCGGTTACCGTCGCATGTTCGCCCCTGGTCAGCTGACCCTTGGCATTTTCCTGCCGCTGCGTTTCTATGCCGGCGACATGGGCGTGCTCCGCGACCAGGCGCAGTTGGTCGGCGAGATCGACCGCCTGGGTTTCGCTGCCACCTGGGTACGCGACGTGCCGTTGTACGACCCGGCATTCGGCGATGCCGGCCAGGTGTTCGATCCGTTCACCTACCTGGGCTATCTGGCGGCCCACACTCGCCACATCAGCCTCGCGACCGGGAGCACGATCTTCACCCTGCGCCACCCCATCGACCTGGCCAAGTCCGCTGCCAGCCTGGATTGCCTGTCGGGCGGACGCCTGGTGCTGGGCATCGCCTCGGGCGACCGCCCGGTGGAGTTCCCGGCCTACGGCCTGGCCCATGACAGTCGCGGGGAGCGCTTCGCGCAGAGCGTGGACTATTTCCGCCGGCTGTTGGACGGCCATCCTGCGCCGATCCATTCAGCGCTGGGGCAGATCGATGGCGCGCGGCTCCTCCCCAAGCCCGCCACGGGGCGCATACCGTTGCTGGTAACCGGCTCGTCGCGCCAGTCCTTGCAGTGGCTCGGCGAACATGCCGATGGCTGGATCACCTACCCGCAAGCCACCCACAACATCCTGGGGCCTCGCCGTCTGGCCGAGAAAATAAGTGCCTGGCGCGCGCTCATTCCAGGCGGGGGCTTTCGCCCGCATGTCACCAATGAGTGGATCGATCTGGACGAAGACCCAAACTTCCCGCGTACCGCGCAACAGGGTGGCTATGTGTTACGCACCGGTCGCAACGGTTTGATCGATCTGCTGCATGAGTGGCGTGATGCCGGGGTCAATCATGCGGCACTGGGCATGCAGATGGCGCAGCGCCCGGCGCTGGAAATCATCCAGGAGCTGGCCGAGGAGGTGCTGCCGCTGTTTCCCGCGCTGCCCGGCCCGGCACCTCATGCCCAGGCCTGGTAGGCCGGGTGGCGGGCACTTCAGTTGGGCTGGATCTGCCGATAGAAGTCATTCAGCTCGCCGACCCGGGCTGCGTTCAGCTCCATGCGGCAGGTGCTGTACATCGGCGTGCCGATGGCCAGGCCCTGGCTGTCGCACCAGGCCTCGCGGTATTGCAGCCAGGCCTTCTGCGCGGCCTCCAGCCCCTGCGGGGGCACAGGTGATGCTATCACAGGGCTTCGCGGGCAAGCTGGCGAATGCCTCGGGCTCGCAGGAAAGATCAGTACGTCGAGCAACAGGTTGCGGATATTCATGGCGATCACATCCTTGTGTTGGAATACCGGCAACGGTAGGGGCCTGTCCAGAGGCTTGCGGCTCGAAGGCTAGTTTGCAGTTGCGAGGGAAAATAATGGGCCCCGCAGTGGCGGGGCGAACGCTGGGATCAGCAGCGTCAGATGGCCCGGCGTGGTCGGTCATTCAAGCACCTGAAGCCATGGCCAACGCGCCTGGTAACTGGCCGCTTTTGCCCTGAACAAATCGGGTCTTGGATTCAACACGTTCATCCTCAGTACGTCGTTCTGCAGGTCGTCCAGGCCATGGGTGCTGTAGAGCTTGCCTGTATCAATATCAACGCCTAGGCAGGTCGATCGAATCAGATAGCGGTCAATGCCGTCCGTGACCTTTTTCAGCGGTGAATAGGTACCGCCGAATTTTTCTGCGTACCACAGATGCACGCGTGCCTGGTTGCGGACTTCCACGTTGACGGCTAAATGCGCGCATGCCTGCTGCACCCGGGATATGACCTGGTTCTCCGCCGCCCAGGACAGGTCAGCGTCGAAGTAGGCGATGTCATAGTCCTTGACGCCCCAGTCGACGGCTCGGCCCGAGCGGTGATTCCAGAACGCCTGGAACAAAGCGCCTGCTGTCAGCATGGCGTGCGGGATACCCAGTGTCGGCAGGATCTGCAACAGTGCTTGGTTGATTGGGTTGCGGGCAATGATCTGCAGTAAGTGCGCATCGGTAAGTGCATGCATGGGGCCGTCCTTGGAGGTGTCGCAAAGGGCTGAGCTTACCTGAATGCCGTCGAGGCCAGTGGCGCTGCAACAACGGCTGCTCGCTCGATTGCGCTGTGCCACTAGCGTTTCCAGAACCTATCTGGCCGACAGGGCGCGAGGGCAGGGGAGGCCTTGCCATCGATGATCTCCTCGCTGGCAAGCCGCCCCACGATCGCCGCCAAGGTAACGCCAGGGTGCACGGCGCACACATAGACGCCGCCGACGTTGGGCAGATGACCGATGATGGGCACGCCATCCGCTGGCATGGGCCTGAGCCCGACACGCGCCCATTCTGGTTCTATCGAAACCACCCCATGAAGCTCGTGTTGAATCGCCTTGGCCGTTCGTAGCGCAATCGCTGCCGGCTGGTTGTCCGCTGCGTCGTCCAGATAGTCTTCTGCCGCCAGCAATGCCCCATCCGCGGTGTGCCGCACTTCCATGACAGGGCTGGAGATGAGGCTGCGCACCAGGTCGGGTTGAGTCTTGTAGCGAATGAGAATGGCAGGTGACGCCGCGATTGGCAGTGTTATGGCCAGGCTGTCGGTCAGTTGGGTGATGCCGGTCCCGGCTGCAATCACGACACTATCGGCATCGATGATGCTCATGGCTGTCGCAACGGCGCTCAGCTGTGCTTGCTCGATGACAAGGCCGAGCACGCGGGTTTGCGTGAACACTTTCGCCCCATGGGCCTGGGCCGCGGCGATCAGCGCATGCGCTGCGGCCACGGGGTCCAGCGCGCCTTCTGCTGGCGCATGGCAAGCAGACTCGGGCGGGTGTTTGAGATTGGGTTCAAGACCGACAATCTGCGTTCGACAGACCCTGTCAGCCGCGGACGAATCACTGGCAGGCGTCGGTGCCGCGCTGGACATCGTGCTGTAGGACAAGGCGCCAGTCCATCGCACCGTCAAGCCCGGCAACTCGGCCTCGAGTTGCCGGTACGCCTCGATTGCCGCGCCGCGCAGCGGGGCGATGGGGTCGGTTTCGGGGGCAGCGGTATTGATCCAGGCGAACGAGCGGCTCGTCACGCCTGACGCGATACCGTCAGCCTCGAGCACTGTGACATTGGCGCCTTTGCGCGCCAGGTGGTAGGCCAGTGATGCGCCGATGATGCCGGCACCAATGACAACGACCCGCTTGCCTTGACCTGTTGCCATATCAACCTCCGTGCTGTCGATGGGCCGAGGGTACGACAACGGCAGGTATCCATAAACCGAGGGCTGGGTTTTTTGCTTGTCGGGTGCCTGGGACCGTACCTTTCTCTACTAATTAAGGGCTTAGCCGCAGAGCCGAGCACATCATCAGGCGTCTTTTTTATTCAGGACCTACCCAGTCAAAGCCGGTATTGCAACAGCCGTGGCTGGCGAAGCATGAGGACAACCGAAGGGGTACGCTCAGACTGCCATGAGCTCGGCGAGGTTGCGGTATTGTCCCTTGAAGTACAGCAATGGCTGCGAATCTGCAGCCTTCTGCAGGTTGAACGCCTTCACCTCACCAATCACGATCAGGTGGTCGCCCGCTTCGTGCTCTGCGTGAATTTCGCAATCGAGCCAGTACAAACTGCCAGCAATGGCTGGATTACCCAAAGGTGATTGCTGCCACTCCACGCCGTGCCACTTGTCCGTGCCTCGCCGAGCGAACTGGTTGGAGATCTTGGCCTGTTCAGCAGACAGAATGTTGACCGCGAACCGACCAGCCTGGCGAATTCTAGGGTAGCTTGCCGAGCTGCGCATTACGCTGAATGACACCAGCGGCGGGCTCATTGACACGCTGTAGAACGACTGGCAAGTAAAACCAATCGGTTCGTCATCAATGTGCGTTGTAATCACCGTGATGCCGGAGGCGTAGTGCCCAAGCGCTTCGCGGAAGCTCAACGGCTCGATAGCAGTACTGGGGAGTGACATATTGGGTCCTGGCTATTGATTACCGCTCGAAGGTGCAGGGAAAGGCCGATGAGCATTCGCTGACCACCTTCGACATAGGCTCAGCGCTTGTTTAGTAGCTCTTGACGGACAATTTCCGCGCCGGCACTCAGCGCATTGAGCTTGCCTCTTGCCACGTGACGCGGCAGGGGCGCCATACCGCAGTTGGTGCATGGATAGAGCTTGTCGGCGTCCACGAACTGCAGTGCGTTGCGCAGGGTATTGGCCACTTCTTCAGGGGTTTCGATAGCGTGGTTAGCCACATCGATGGCGCCTACCATCACTTTCTTGCCACGGATCAGCTCGATCAGGTCCATCGGCACGCGGGAGTTGTGGCACTCCAACGAGACGATATCGATGCTCGATTTTTGCAGCTTAGGGAAGGCTTCTTCGTATTGCCGCCACTCCGAGCCCAAGGTTTTTTTCCAATCGGTATTAGCCTTGATGCCGTAGCCGTAGCAGATGTGCACGGCGGTTTCGCACTTGAGGCCTTCGATGGCTCGCTCCAGCGTAGCGACGCCCCACTCGTTAACCTCGTCGAAGAAGACGTTGAAGGCGGGTTCGTCGAACTGGATGATGTCGACACCGGCCGCTTCGAGTTCGTGAGCTTCCTGGTTGAGGATCTTGGCGAATTCCCAAGCCAGCTTTTCGCGGCTCTTGTAATGCGCGTCATACAACGTGTCGATCATGGTCATGGGGCCTGGCAGCGCCCATTTGATCGGTTGCGAGGTTTGCTGACGTAGGAACTTGGCGTCTTCGACGAAGACGGGCTTGCGACGCGCAACGGCGCCTACCACCGTTGGTACGCTGGCATCGTAGCGATCACGAATCCTGACGGTTTCACGTTTTTCAAAATCCACGCCATCGAGATGTTCGATGAAGGTCGTGACGAAATGCTGACGTGTTTGCTCGCCATCGCTGACGATGTCGATACCGGCGTGCTGCTGCTCTTGCAAAGACAAGCGCAGCGCGTCGTGCTTGCCTTCGATCAGTTCATCACCTTCCAATTTCCACGGTGACCAAAGTTTTTCAGGTTCTGCGAGCCAGGAAGGTTTAGGCAAGCTGCCGGCAGTCGACGTGGGGAGCAATTTTTTCACAATAAAAGACCTTGTACAGGGGCGATTCAAGCGGCGTAACTGGCAGACCACTGCTCAAGAATGGCGTGGTAGGGTTTGATGAAGTGCTCTTCGGCAAACTTTCCCTGCTCAATAGCGAGCCGGCCACGTTCTTCTCGATCATAAAAGATACGCGTCAGCGAATAATCCTGATGTTGCAAGCTAGGCTGATAGGACTTTCCAGCTGCGGAGTTCGCATTGTAGATTTCAGGGCGGTAAATTTTCTGGAAAGTGTCCATCGTGCTGATGGTACTGATCAGTTCCAGATTGGTGTAGTCACCCAGCAAGTCACCGGCAAAGTAGAAGGCCAGGGGGGCAACACTGTTCGGCGGCATGAAGTAACGAACCTTCAGGCCCATCTTCTTGAAATACTCATCCGTCAGGGAGTATTCATTTTGCTGGTATTCAACACCGAGTACCGGATGCTGGTTCTCCATCCGCTGGTAGGTCTTGGCACTGGAGACACTCAGGCAGATTACAGGCGGCTTGTCGAAGTGTTCCTTGTAAGCATCCGAGCTGACGAAAGACTTGAACAGCTTGCCGTGGAGGTCGCCGAAGTTAGCGGGCGTACTGAACTCAGCTTTGTCCTTGTTATGTCCCAGCAATAGCACGCTGAAGTCATAATCCCGCACATACGATGAGAAGTTGTTCCCCACCATTCCGGCAATGCGTTCGTTGGTTTGACGGTCAACGACCGTGGTTTTCAAGATTTCAATCAAGGGTAGAGCATGATCGTTGTGCTCGGCAGCAATGTTCATTTCGACAGAAATGATCTCAAGGCCTACCGAGTACCGATCAGCGCTGGGGTTGTCCCAGTGCGCCAGAGCATTGAAGCGATTATCAATCATCTTCAATGTGTTGCGCAGATTTTCCTGGCGACTTGCCCCTCTCGCCAAGTTGGCGAAGTTGGTGGTTATGCGCGTATTGTTCGATGGCTGGTAGTTTTCATCGAAACAAATGCTCTTAATGGCAAATGCAAAGTCATTGCTCATTTTAACCTGACACCCTGATCTCGTAATGGTTTCAGTGCACCGTATAGCTTTGCTACTCAGCTAATTGGTTGGACACTGTCTCTAATTGAGAGGCATTCTAGATGGGGCTGTTGAGGGGTGGCTAATGAATTGATTTCAAAAAAACTTTAGTTCTGCTCATCTGCCCTTCGATGGTCACACGCCCATAGCTGCGGGCAATACTGTAGCGGGAGCTTTTGACCTGCTGAGTGATTTCCGGTAGCTGCTCAGGTGGCAAATCCATCTCGACCAATCAGGCTTTTCCTGACTTTTTGAACGAAGCTCAGGCGTTACCTTGTTCATCCTCTTCATCGCCGTAGTACTTCACGCCAATGCGAATGATGTCCCGGCCTTGCGCTTTGCGGTGATGGTTGGAGTCTCGCAGCGAGTAGATACAACCACAGTACTCCTGCTGATAGAAGCGCTCGCGCTTGCTGATCTCCACCATGCGCGCAGCTCCACCACCCTTGCGCCAGTTGTAGTCCCAATAAGTGATACCAGGATACTTGGCGGCCGAACGAAGACCGCAGCCGTTGATTTGCTGCATGTCCTTCCAGCGTGAAATACCCAGTGAGCTGCTGAACACCGAGAACCCATGCTCGTAGGCATACAAGGCGGTGCGCTCGAAACGCATATCGAAGCACATGGTGCAGCGCTCCCCGCGTTCTGGCGCTTGCTCCATGCCTTTGGCCCGCGCAAACCAGTTGTCGGTATCGTAATCGGCATCGACGAACGGCACATTGTGCTGCTCGGCGAAGCGAATGTTCTCTTCCTTGCGCAGCAGGTACTCACGCTCAGGATGGATGTTGGGGTTGTAAAAGAAAATCGTGTAGTCAATGCCGGAAGCCGTGATGGCCTCCATCACCTCACCGGAGCACGGCGCGCAGCAAGAGTGCAGAAGCAGGCGATTGGCGCCGTCCGGTAGGGTGAGTTTTGATCGATCGATAATGCTCACAGCTTTACCTCGCCCAGCGAGACGAAACCGGAGTGACGCCGAGGTTGAGTGTCAGTGTCAAAGTGCTCTGCCCTCAAACAGAAAATTCAATGAGGGGGATTGTCAGGGATCAAGGACCCATGAGACAAACTCATTTTTTTTGCATTGAAATGTAGTTTTCCTCATGATCGACTTAAGGCACCTGCGTACTATCCATGCCCTGCGAGAAACAGAAAGCCTGCAGGAAGCAGCCGAGCGACTGTGCCTGACCCAGTCGGCGCTTTCGCACCAGTTTCGTGAGCTGGAAGATCGCATCGGCATGCCGTTGTTCGTGCGCAAGACGAAGCCGGTGCGCTTTACCAGTGCCGGCCTCAAGTTGCTTCAACTGGCCGAGCAGGTGCTGCCGCTGGTTCGCTCGGCGGAACGCGATTTGGGTAAGCTCACCAGTGGTAGCGCGGGCCGGCTGCACATCGCCATTGAGTGCCATAGTTGCTACCAATGGTTGATGCCTTCTGTGGACGAATTCCGCGGTGCCTGGCCGGAAGTTGAACTGGACTTGGCCTCCGGGTTTGCGTTCGCACCACTACCGGCGCTTGAGCGAGGAGACCTGGACCTGGTCGTGACCTCCGATCCTGTTGATCTACCGGGAATCACATACGTGCCGCTTTTCGGCTACGAGGCATTACTGGCCATCGATAACCACCACGCGCTGTGCGAAAAGCCGCACCTTGAGCCTGCAGACATCGCTGGCGAGACACTGATTACCTACCCGATCGAGCGAAATCGACTGGACATCTTCACCCGATTCCTCGATCCGGCAGACATTGAACCGCCGCAAGTACGCACCTGCGAACTGACGGTGATGATGATGCAGCTTGTGGCCAGTGGGCGTGGCGTGTGCTGCCTACCCAACTGGGCGGTGCATGAGTACAGCTCCCGGGGCTACGTGACGGCCAAACGATTGGGAGAGAAAGGGCTACAGGCCACATTGTTCGCAGCTATTCGCTCCGACATGCTGGAAGTGCCCTATCTGAGCGACTTCTTGCTCACCGCCAAGGACACATCGTTTGCCACATTAGAGGGAGTTAACGCAGTCGCTGAACGCAAGGTCTGAAATGTCAACCATGCCGCTATGGGTCGATAGCTGTCCTCGCAAGTGACCACAATCGATCCAAAGCGGACGTTTGAATGCTCGGTGATTGCTTCGACGCTTTTCAATGAGCATCATCGGGGTTCGACAAGGAGACGTCTCTATGCACAAACCAGTGCTGCATCTCATCTCAGGAAAGATTGCATCCGGTAAGTCAACGCTAGCCAAAAGTTTGGCAACTGAAGGATCGACGGTTCTGCTGACTGAGGATCATTGGCTCTCACGGCTATACCCTGGACAGATCAAGTCAGTCACCGACTATGTGCGTTTTGCGCACCAGATTCGGGAGGTGCTGGGCCCGCTCGTCATTGATGTTCTTCGGGCTGGAGTGACTGTCGTTTTGGATTTTCCTGCCAATACTCCTCAAGATCGACAATGGCTGCGCGGCCTGGCTGACGCCGCCGAGGTTTCACATTGCGTCCACTATATCGAGGTGGACGATGACACCTGTCGAGACAGGTTGCATATTCGTAATCACCATGGCGAGCATGAGTTTGCGGCGACTGACGCGGAGTTCGATCTGATCACTAGCTACTTTCGAGCGCCACATGAGAATGAAGGGCTCCAGATTGAAATTCACCGATAACGAGTAGCCCCTGTGGGATTGAGTTATCTCTAATGCGGCATTGGGCCGCTAACGGCCCACATCGGATGGCCTCCATGGGACGGTAGCAGCCCTTCAATGCCGGCAGCTTTCGACCCATGGCGGACATTGCTGTGAGTTGTCCAAAGCTAATCGAACCAGGTTTGCTGATGCGCGCCAGTGCGAAATTCAAAGGCACGCTCAATGTCTTCAAGCACGACGCGATCGGTGCATAGCGCCGGAAGCGCATCGATACTGAAAAATTTCACTGCCAGCGTCTCGGCACCAGGTTGAGGTGCAGCATCATCGATGCGATCGCAAAGAAAGTAGAGTTTGTAGAAGTCTCGGATATCAGGCTTGAACGGCCCCTTAGCCTTGTGCCTCACGCTGTACAAAGCCTCCGCGGTGACGGCGATACACGCTTCTTCGAGGACTTCTTTGGCCACATTTTCGGCAGCGGAAAGACCTACTTCAGCGAATCCGCCGGGCATAGTCCATAATTCGTTATCCCTTTCTTGAACCAGGAGAATCTGATCATCCCTGATCACTGCCGCGCGCACGTCGACTTTGGGTGTTGGGTAGCTCTTGCTGTCGGGGCTCAGTTCGATAATTCGCTCAAGAGGGGTAGAGCTCAACTGGGCAAGCATCTGAGCAGTGATGAGGTTGATTTGCTCAAATCGCTCTTGGTCGTATTGGTCACGACTATAAGCCAGACCGGTTGCAGACAGAGCCTGGAGTCTCTTGATCTGGTTCAACCATGTTGCTTCCATGCTTACTCTCCCAGCATCGCAATCAAAAGATTGAGCTTGCTCAAATCCTTGCACAACTGGACTGGATTAGTAAAGTGAGTGGTACGCATCCCGCCGGCTGCTGCCTCGACATTTTCTGTACGTCGTCAATGAAAAGCGTTCTGGACGTAGTGAGATCGTAGCGATGGTTCAGCAGCTGGAATATTTCCGGTCATGGTTTCAGCAATTTTTCCTGACCGCAGATGAGTATTTTTTCGAGCCTTCTGAGGAAATCGAAGCGCTCCTCTGCAACGTCGAAGGTCCCGGCTGGCCGGGTCGTAAGCGCCAATAGGCAATCTTGAGATTGACCGAGCTCATCACGTATATGTACCGTTTTTAGGGCTCCGCCCGGCATCTTGTCCCAGCGATCGCGATACGCACGGATGGACGGTGCAGGTTGAGACAGGCTGAGCATCGATCAGAGGAATTGGGATGATCGCCTCTCTGGCCGAGAGGCCCACGTCCGGCCCGGATCAATCCAGGTGAGCAAAAAACTACTATTGACACGTTTCGCACTCTTCTGACCTTAGTGCGCTTTTTCGATCTGACGGGCTTGTTCGGAGTTGCCTTAACGGCGAAAAGCGATCAGTTGGCAGATTCACCATAAGCGAGTCCGCTCTAGTGGGAAATCAGCCATAGGCGGGGTATATCTGTCAGGTATTATTTAACACTGGCGTAGCGCTGACTAAGTTCCCTCGCGGTAGCTGCTAAACAAAGGAATGTGAATATGCGGCACTGGTTTGACTCAGGAGTGGCGAAAAGAATCTTCACTGTCTCGTTTCCGTTGATGGGAACGATGGTCGGCAATTTACTGATGATGCTGGTCGACAGACTATGCCTGGCGCACTACTCACAAGATACGCTGGCCGCGTCTGGCCCTGCGGTATTCACAAGCATGGCGATTATCGCGTTTTTCTGTAGCACCGTGGGGGTGTCACGTTCCTTTATTGCGCAGGCGCATGGTCGATCAGGGCTCAGTGCAGCTTCGCGTGAAGCTGCACTGGGGTTGCTCCTTGGTATGGTCTGTGGGGTCCTGCTGTTCATCGCCGCTCCGCTGATCGCGATGATCCCACAGCTCAGCTCTCGACCTGCGCAGATTGTCAACCTAGAGTCGCGGTACATGCTCTGGGCGGCGCTCTTCGGTGGCGTAATGACGATCGACACGGCGCTGTCCTCGTTTTTCAACGGTGTCGGTCGCACCCGCGAAACACTTATAGTGGGCATCATGGGTCAAGTAATCGACTCGATCTTCACTGTCGGCCTGGTCTTCGGCAAGTTCGGGCTGCCCGAAATGGGCATGACCGGGGCCGCTGTCGGTACATTGATCGGCACGCTATCCATGCTGGCATGCTATGCCGTAATGCTGCCTCGAGAAATCTGGCTTGAGTTGCTGAACATCTTCATTGCCCGCAGCGAGCACCTAGTGCCGCAGCTGTTTTTTCGGTTGCGTAGAGGTGTTCCCGGTGGCCTATCCGCCGGAGTGGATCAGCTTGGCAACACTGCGTTCATCTGGATTGTGGCGGTACTGGGCGCCAGTGCACTAGCGGCAAACAACGTCAACCTGACGGTCAATTACCTGGGCATCATCCCGATCATCGGTTTAGGCATTGGTTGCAGCATTCTGTGTGCCACTGCAGTGGGCAAGGGGCGCTACACCGAGTTGGCAATGATCCTGCGGGTGACGGTGATCATCGAGCTGCTCTACGTCCTGCTGGTTTCCACTGTTCAAATCACTATGCCGCAAGTCTTGCTCAGGGCGTTTGGTGACCTGGGACAAAACGCGCAGACCATGGCCCTGGCCATCGATACACAACGCGTGCTGTGGACATTCTCCGCCGCCTTTGTCTTCTCGATGACCGGGGCCGCCGTCCTGGAGAGTATTGGCATGGCCCGATTTTCACTGGTCGTGCGCCTGACGCTGATGTGGTGCATAAGCATTCCGTTGATCTATTGCGTCGCCATGAGCAATCGTGACGCCCCGTCGTCGCTAATAACCTGCTGGGTTATTGGTTCGGTGTTCGAACTTTTGATTGGCTTAATTTATTTCTGGCGAATCGCCAAAGCCATTCGGGGGGCCGAAAACCGTCTTCACATGGAGTCTGATTCAGCTAGCGAGAACGCTTTGTGAGCTTCAAGGAAGTAATTCATTTCGCATGTTATAGCGATCACTGAGTCACCCCAGGTTATGAAAACGCCTTCGGCAAACGTCCTTGCGTCGATAGCGACCGCTGCTCACCGTCCTCTATGGTTCGTACGGCGACGGTCATATCGGCCCAGAGCCGCTAACCGACCCATAGGGGACAGTCATTAGCTCTGTGTTGTTGGTATCCGCCCCCCCCCTCCGAAAGTCGTGGCCCATGGTGATACGCCAGTCACCGGCAGCTCTAAGTATCAGGGCAGGCGGGCTCTACGATTGCAGCCTGACCAACGTCGGCAATCTCGGCCTGCCATTGCCTGCCCGAATAGGGCTAAGTGTCGGCACTTGCGACGGCGCCGACGGGCTCTAGGTTTACCGGGCTGGCCGCAATCCTCTGAATCCGTCCTGCACTCCCTGCATGCATATCTAATTGATTTATAAGTGATAAAAAATTCTTGTAGCGTGCTAGTGGCATTGCTGATCAAATGTATCGTCAAGAGTTGGTCAATTGATCTAGTCTAGTGACCATGATCCTGGGGCTGCCGCCCCGATGAGAGGGTTGGATGAACCAACAACCTCCCTGGCCTGGGGCTGGAAATTGGTAGAGGGTCGGTATGAGAATAATAATCGTTGCATCACTGGTAGCATCGCTTTCGGGTTGCGGGCTGGATGAACAGCCGGCTGAGAAATCCAACACGGACTGGGAGTTTCTTGGAAACTCCAGCGAGATGCAGCATTCCTCTTCGCTGAAGGCCATCAACAGGGACACCGTCGGTGCACTGGGCCTGGCCTGGTGGGTGGACCTCCCGGTTAGTGACGGTCTGGTGGGTAACCCCCTGGTCAAGGACGGTATTGTTTTTCAAGGGGCACCCAACGGCCAGGTCATTGCCAACGATGTAAAGACAGGTCAGTTGATCTGGAATTTCAAAGATGAGAATGCGCAGCAGGGCTCATCGTTTGCAGGCTACTGGGGGCGTCGATTCAATCGCGGAGTGGCACTGAGTGGCAGCAATGTCATCATCGCCTCGGGTGACTGCCGTCTGATCGCGGTCGACCAGCGCACGGGCAAGAAAGTGTGGGAAGCGACATCGTGCGACTCCGCCGACATGTACGCGATTACCGCGGCGCCGCGGGTGGGCAACGGCTTGGTATTCACCGGCAATGCCTGCCTCGATACCGGAACGACCCGTGGCTATGTCGATGCCTTCGACGCCAAGAGCGGCGCTCATCGCTGGCGTTTCTACACGGTGCCTGACGATCCCTCGAAGCCGCAATCGGCGCTGTATGAGAATGCGGCCAAGACCTGGGGTAAAGACTGGTACTCGAAGACCCACGGGTGTGGCAGCGCCTGGGACGCCATGACCTATGACCCACAGCTGAATCTGCTCTACATAGGGGTAGGGGGCCCGGCACCGTTCGATCCGTCGAAGCGTGGCGAACAGGCAGGCGATGAGCTGTTCACCAACTCCATCGTGGCCCTGGATGCCAGCACGGGCGAGTACAAATGGCATTTCAAGCAAACCCCCCAGGATGCTTGGAACTATGACTCCAGCGTCGGCATCATGGTTGCCAATATCACCGTGAACGGGCAGGCGACACGGGCGATGCTGAGCGTGCCGAAGAGTGGCTTCGCCTACGCCCTGGATGCGCAGACCGGCAAGTTCATTTCCGGCGGTGCCTACATGCCGATGGAGTGGGCTTCAGGATTGGACGCCAATGGTCGTCCGATCATGAAGCGGGAGGGACAGTATTGGCTCAATGACGCCAAGCAGTACATGCAACTGCCCAATGGCCTGGGTGCCCATGGCTGGGAAGCGCTGGCCTTCAACCCGGACGACGAGACGGTGTTCATTCCCGCCATGTCTCAGCCGACGCTGGTCAAGGATGATCCCGATTCCGCGCTCGGCGGCCAGTCGTTCGAGCCTGTTCAGCGCTCTGCCGATGGCCAGTACGAGACCTACGGCGAAACCGTTGCCTGGGATGTACGTCACAACAGTGTGAAGTGGCGGTCGCGCTTGCCGATGCCTACCAACGGCGGCCTGCTGCATACGGCTGGAGGCCTGGTGTTCCAAGGCACCGGCGACGGGCGCATGCAGGTGCTGGACGCGGCGACTGGCAAGACACTGTGGAGTCACGAGATCGGTGGCGCGGTGCGTGCCGCGCCGTCGACCGTAATGCTTGACGGTGAACAATACGTTTTGCTGGCGACCGGTACCGGTACCGGCACCGCGGCCGCGACTGGGTCGTTGAACGCAGACTCAGCTTCCGCGCCGAAGGCCAGGACCACACCACGGTTACTGGCGTTCAAGTTGGGCGGCGTCAAGGACTACCCACCGTTCGCACAAGTGCAAAAGGTGTCTGCGCCGCTCACCCCCCGGCAGCCAGAAGCACTGACAGCACTTGGTCGCAAGCTGTTCGAGGGCAGTGGCTGCATCGAGTGCCATGGTTTGCGTGGCAATGCTGCCGGTGGCCGTGTGCCCAACCTCATCTACGCGCCACCACCGAGCTACGACTTCTTCGAAGCCGTTGTGCGCCAAGGCCTACTTTCCAAGGCTGGCGGCGGCATGCCAGCGTTTGCGGATTTAACCGATGATCAACTCAAGGCCGTTTTTGCCTACCTGATCAACCAGGCTTGGGACGCTCATGAGGGTAAGGAGCCGCTGGCTGGCACTCACTGACCGAACACGAGGTTTGTGCGGCGGACAAGGACGTGCGCTGCCTTTTATCAATCAAACAACCGAGAGAGCACGCACTATGTGGACCAAACCCAGCTTTACCGACTTGCGCATTGGCTTTGAAGTGACGATGTACTTTGCCAATCGTTGAGTGCTAAGGCAGCACCAGGGTGCCGCCAGCAACCAGTGCCTGGGGTGATTAGGTTTCGAAGGACCTGACCAGGTTCGTCGAGCTGATGGGCCATGCTAAGAATATGGGAGCGAAAGCGATCACCCACGACTGGCAGCTTTTGGCCGTGTAGTACCAGCTTGGAGGGGCAGCGATGGGTGGATAGCTACCCTTCACCACGGGCAGCTTTAGGTCGAAAGCGGTCGCCCACGGAGGGCGGCTATCGACCCAATGCGGACCTTCACTCAACCAATTGAAGCCATGGCCAACTTGACCGCTAGCAGATGGCTATTCGAGTGCGCAGATGAGATTTCGGCTAAATAGGCGTTGACGGCAGAATCTATGATAGAGCTGGGGGCGGTCGTGGCTGTCATTATCGGCTCCGTGGACATTGTCACACCTGCGCTGACAAGCCGCTTACTCGACAGCCTCAAACGCCTCGTGATACTGCACCGTGCCTACTGGCGATTCACCGGCAAATAGCCGGGCCTGGAAGTATTCCTGGGGAACCCCCGGCAGTTGCAAACCTGGGAGGGTGTTGAAACCGAAGCGCCCATAATAGTCAGGATCTCCCAGTACCACGCAGCCAACGCCACCGAGCTGTTGCAACCGCGCCAACGCGGCTTTCACCAAGGCCGAGCCGATGCCTCGGCCCTGCCGATCTGGCCACACGGAGATCGGCCCGAGCCCGAACCAGCCCCTTGCGCCAGACGAAACCCGAACGGGAGAAATGGCCACATGGCCGACGACCTGGTCGTTCTCCAGCGCCACCAGGGACAGGGTGAGCTGCTGGCTGCGGCGTAGCGCATTGACGATAAATTGCTCGGTGTGGCTGGAGTGCTCTTGGTGTTCGAATGCCGCCGTGGTCAGCCGTGTAATAGTGTCGATGTCGTCGAGGTGTTCGTTGCGGATTTCTATGTTCACAGGTGTTTCCCTTTCTAGAGCGATATATTGCGCGTATTCCGAGTACAGTCCCGAGTGATGCTGCCTTGCCTGAAAGCCGCAGGCGCCCTTGGCTGTCATAAGCTGATGGCCGGTCTTGAGGGCACTTAGCACTGGGGCTGCTATGCACCTTGCTTGCGCAAGACGAACAGTTGATAGCCATATTCGCCAAGGTATTGCTGGTGAATGCCCAGCTCTTGATCGATGTCTGCCAGTGCGCTTGAGGAAAAGGCATGTGGCGCAAGGCTTGCGACCTTCTCGCGCAGTGGCGCCAGGTAGTTTGCCCACGCTTGCCGGCTCAGAGGGAAGCTGCTCAGCACCTGGTAATCCAGCTTGGCAATGCTGGCCAAGCGCTCGTCCACTGTGGTCATGCCTGGGTATCGTTGCTGCCAGAATGCCAAGGCTTGCCGATGAGGTTCAGCGGTTAGCCACACCAGGTCACTGACCACCAGAAAGCCTTGCGGCTTGATAAACGACTTCCAGCGTTCCAAGGCCTTGGCAAAACCCATGATGTAAGCACTGCCTTCGGCCCAGATCGCATCGAACTGCGCTGTTGCAAACGGCAGTTCGGTCATGCTTGCGCACAGCAGCTGCACCCTGTCCTGCAACGCGCTTTCCCGAAGGGTTTCCTGCAGGCGGGCCAAGTTGTACTCGTCATTGTCCAGGGCGGTAATCAGGCCCAGTGTGTGCTCAGCCAACAGCACGCTGGTGACGCCTCTGCCGCAACCAATCTCCAGCACCGTGCGGGGCAGTGCAGGCAGCGCCTGGAGTGCTTGCAAGCTATCCTCGGCGCAGCCGGGCCCCAGACGATCCAAACCGGTAAAAATCTGCTCGAAATCGGCCATGTACTGCTCATGGGCATTCATGTCCTTGGACAGCCACTTCAGGCGCAGCGCTTGTTTTTCACTGAAGCCTTGCTTGAGCAGCCACGCCAGGTGCGCGCCTGGCGCCTGGTTTTCCAGGGCCTGGTGCCAGCCGCGCATGGAGGCCATCCCCAGCATGCAGGCCAGCAGATCCCGGGAGCGCTGTTTTTCGGCGATTTCTTGCTCCAAGGTGCGCAGGCGCTCCAGCAGCAAGCCGCGATCGATGCGTGTTTCCAGGCATGCCTGGCACTCCTTCAACGTCAGGCCGCCTGCCTGAAGCTGCTGCAGCAACCCCAGTTGCTGGAGATCCTGATCCGAGTACCCGCGATAGCCGTTGGCTTGGCGTATTGATGAGATCAGCCCGATCTTTTCGTAATAGAGCAGCGTGGAGCGGCTCAAGCCCACCTTAGTCGCCAACTCGGAAATGCGATACATAGCCAGTCCCTCACGTTGTCGACTACGACGATAAACTATGAAGTCATAGACAGGTAAAGGGGCAATGTGCGCGGTTGCAAGGTGCCAACAGGGCGCAAGCGCTAGCTCGCCTGTGTTCGCCTTGGCTGACCTTCACCAGGAGGACATGCCGGCCCAAGGCCCGCAAGGAAATGGAAGCTGTTTCAGGATTGCGATGATGACCGCGGCGTAATGCCCTGCGGGATCGAGCTCAGGGTCGAAGACCGTGACGGTCATGCCCCGGCAACGCCTATCCGCCACGAAGGGTGTCATGATCTGCACCAGGTCGTCAGGCGCCAGCCCTGGAGAGCCGGGGCAATCGACGGCGGGCATGATGGCCTGGTCCAGCACATCGACGTCCAGATGTATCCAGAAACCTTGATCGGGGACCTGCTCAATCACCTTGCTGATGCGCTCGACGACTGCCTGTGGGCCTATGGCCAGGGCCTCGAACACATCGATCCGGGTGATCGCGGTGTGGTTGATATCGGGCCAGGCGAAATCTTCGTTGCGGTTTTCCCGCTCCCCCAGTTGCACCACCTGGGCATCGGTAACCAGCGGCACGGGGCAGCCTGGCCATATTGTCGCCAAGGCCTCGCCGCGGCCTGTCGCCAGGGCCAGGTCCATACCTGCGGCTGCGCCCAAGGTTGTGTTCGGGTCATAGTTGCCGGGGTGCCGAAAGTCGCTGTGCCCATCGATATGAAGCAATGACAGCGGCCCTCGCGCGCGGGCACCTGCCAGTGCCCCCAGCAGGATCGAGCAATCGCCCCCAATGACCAAGGCGAAGTCACCTTGCAGGCAGGCTTCGCGCACCCGACCTGCCAGGGCAAGGTTGAACGCACGCATGGTATGGCCATTGCGCAAGCGCGTTCCGGCTTGTGCCAAGGGCGAATAGACAGGACGGGGCAGCTCGTGCAGCACCCGCGCGGGAACGGCCTGGAGCAGGCCGGCAGCAATCAGTGCCGCCGGAGCACGCCAGGTGCCGGGTTCATGGCTGGGGTGCGTAGGACTGAGCCCAAGGTTCGAGGGCGCGGCAATCACTTGCATGAGTATAGGGGCTCCATGGCCTGCAGCTTAGCAGCGAATGCCGATGCAAGCAGGCTTTGGCCCACCTCGTACTGCACCGGCCATTGCGGATTGTAAGGGATGATCTTGCTGGTCAGTGGCATGGGCCGTCCTTGGGTTGGAAAAAGCGTTTGTTGCGCTGTTGCGGGCCTGTCGACATGCCGCCTCTAAGTCCCCCGGGTAACCTGACCAGGCGTGTTTGCGACGCTCGCGAGAAAAACCTCGACCTCCCGGTTGCAACGCAGGCAGACCACACGGCAACCCGAGGGTGCCGTCGCCACCAGTTCCTTCATCTTCGCCCGTGCTGAGGTTTTCGTTCGCCACATGAAGCGGAAAAACGCCGGTAGATTGCCCAGCAGCTCTGGGCAGCCGTCTGGCAGGTCCGGCCGGGTCTGCCCGCGGTGTCGCAGCGCCCTGAGCAATACGCGCCAGAATCGGAGCGGCGTCGGGCGGTCGATCCAGATCAACAGGTCGGCGCGGGCAACCCGGTTGTGCCACGTCGCGCTATGGCCGCCTTCGAATATCCAGCGCTCACCGGCCTCGACCTCGTGACAAAGACGGGTCTTTTCGTCGCGGCTGCGTTCGACCCAGCCTGGCTGCCAGTGAATGGTGTCGATATGCACGACCGGCAAGCCCGCGCGCTCGCCAAGCTGTCGGGCCAGGGTGCTTTTCCCGGACCCAGGCTGACCCACTATCATCACCCGTTGCATTGCCGCTCCGTATTGCCACGCCGGCTGATTTTGGGGGCGCGATTGTAGTAATGGACGATGCCGTCAACGGCGAGTCAAGGCCCATGATCGATGGCTTACAGGCGGCCGTCTTTGCCCTCGGCGGGCTGTGCCAGAAACGCGCTGATCAGCCCGGCCAACTGCTGCTGGATCACTTCCCGTGGGCGACCGTGCTCGGCATCGGTGCAGATGATGCCATCGCCGGGTACTGCCTCTTCGAGCACGGCCACCGCACCCGGCTTGCACACGGCCATGAAGGTGAAGTGGCTGGCGTCGTTGATTTCGACGTAGCGGCTCGAGGCCGAGGGCAGGCGTTTGGCCAGATCGGCAGACTCCAGCCGCGCGGGCAGCGCTTTGGACGGGACGCCGGCAGCGATCACCAGCACGGGTACCGGCAGCGCGGCCAGGCTTTCGTCGGTCAGCCCGCGAGATAGCCCCAGGTCCAGGGAGACCACGGCGCTGACTCGCTGGTCACGCCAGTCGGCGGCCAAGCTGTTCTTCAAGGCCGGAGTGCTGGCCGGGTTCATCTGTTGGTAGACGCTGCAACTGGCCAGCTGCGGGTGGGCTTGGCAGTCGCGCGCGAAGCGCTCAGGGTCGAAACGGGCGCCGGCGATTTCCATGGCGGTCCAGCCACCCAGCGAATGGCCCACCACGGCGATTCGCTGCTTGGCGACCACGCCAAATTTGTCCGGTTGGGCCGTGACCGCATCGATGGCTCGGCTCAGATCGACGGGGCGCTGCCATAACTGCGCGGCGGCCGCGGCGCTACGGTCCCGGCTGGTGCTGCCAGGGTGGTTGACCGCGGCGACGATGTAGCCTTTCTGGGCCAGGGCGCTGGCCAGCCAGGCCTGGTTGCCCCAGTTGCCGGCAAAACCGTGGGACAGCACCACCATGGGATGTTCGCCAGCGGCCGGCGGCGTGTCACGAGCGGCAGGCACACCGAAAAATACCGCGTTATCGGCGACCAATTGCGCCTTGGTAGCTGCTGCGCCGGGGTACCAGACGACCATCTCCAGCGTGCGCTCATGGTGCGGGTCTGGCAGGGTGGCGGCGTGGAAACCGACAGGGTTTTCTGTAGCGAATGCGCTGGCGGCCAGGCAGGTGAACAGCAGGGTGCTCAAAGCGGTTTTCATTGTAGTTGTCGTCCTTGACCAGGCACAGGCGTGGCTACCCTGACCAGGGCCCTACGCGCAGGCTGAGAAATCCAATATTGGATACCCGAAAGCCCCGCAGCTTAGTAGCACCGTCGGCCTGCCGGCAAGGGGGCCTCAGGCTCAGACCTTTCCGACCGCTCCGTACCGGGGCGTGCTCTTGTAGGCGCGGCCTTGTGTCGCGAAAGGGTCGCAAAGCGGCCCCGACAAGTCCAAGTTGAGTGCCAATTCTCAACACCCTGAGAGGACTGGCCCTCAGGCTCAGTACCCAATACCTAGGCGATGTCGAAGTCTGCCCAGATGCAATGGTGATCGGACGCCTCGGTGGTCGCAGTGACCCCGGCGAAGGAGGGCCAGAGCTTCGGGTGGTAGCTGCCACGGCGCTCGATGCCCACGCCGACCAGTTGCTCGCGCAGGGCCTTGGACATGATCAGGTAGTCGATCTTGTTGCTGGCGGTACCCGTGGCGAAGGTACCCGGGCGATCGGCCGGGTAGCCTGGATGGCTTTGTATGTCCGACCAACCGTCGAGCAGTAGCGGGGCGACGGCCGGGCTGTCCGGGGTGTCGTTCAAGTCGCCGCCGACCAGCACCCAGGGAATGGTCTTTTCCGCGGCCCTGGCGATTTGCGCCGCTCGCTTGCATTGGGCCAGCCGACGCGCCTGGGCGGCCTGATCGTTGCCCCCGCGCTTGGACTTGAAGTGGTTCGGGCAGATCACCAGTTGCTCGCCCGATGGCAAGGCCACCACGTATTCGGGGCAATCTCGCGAAAACACCAGTTTGCCGTCATGGCGGTCATCGACGTGCGAGCGAATGGTCACGATCGGGTAGCGACTCAGCAGGCCGACGTCGATACCCCGCGCATCGTTGCCATCGATGACCATGACATGAGGGAAGCGCTCTTCGAGCACCGCCCCGAGCACCTGGTCGTTGAAGCGCTGCAAGGTGGGGCGGTCCTCGACTTCCACGCAGATCAGGATATCGGGCTTGACCTCCTGGATAACCCGCCCGGTATTGAGCACGGCCTGCCAGGAGACATCATCGCGGCGCAGCTCGAACCAACCGGTCCAGTCGCCCCGGCCATTGGCCGCGACCGAGACAGTGCCGGCGGCTGTGCGATACAACTGCCCGCGCACCTTGTTCAAGCGCACCAACGCGTTTGCCGGGGGATTGAGCGCGGAAAAATGGTAGCGGGCATCCAGTGCCAGCAACTGCTGTTTGTCGGCCTCGCTGTAGGTCGGCTTGGCCACGATCAGGTTGGCCAAGGCATGGTCGTCCAGGGCACGCTGGCCTTCCTCGTTCTCCATCATCATTGCACTGGGGCGGGTGAACAGGTTCTCAAGGTTGAAGGATGCTATCCGGGTGACCATTGGGGCGTGCTCCTTGCTGAAGGTTTACACAGCGTAGCCAGTGTTTCGGTGATGCTGAGGCCGAATGGGAGTACGTAACCTTTCAGGGGCGGCTGGCACTGCATCTGGCCGGCAACAACTGCGCGAACGCCTTGGCTTAGCGGGCAAAACCCTCTAGCCTGCGCCCCTCGTTCATTGCCACAGGGCCCAGACATGCCATCGACCATCCGCCGCCGCCACCTGCTCCAGGGCGCCCTGGGCTGTTCCGCCGCCCTGGCGCTGCCGGCTTGGGCCGCAGACACCGTGCAACACCAACTGCAGCAACTCGAACACAGCGCCGGCATCACCCTTGGCCTGTGGGCCCTCGACACCGGCAGCGGCAAGCAACTGGCCTACCGCGCCGAACAACGCTTTGCTTTCTGCAGCACCTTCAAGGCCGTGCTGGCCGGCGCCATCCTGCACCGCAGCGAGACCGACAGCGGCCTGCTGAACCGCCGTATCGCCTACGCTGCCGAGCAGCTGGTGGTCTATTCGCCGATTACCGAAAAGCACGTGGGCGCGGGCATGACCGTCGCCGAGCTGTGCGCCGCCACCCTGCAATACAGCGACAACACCGCTGGCAACCTGCTGCTGGAGCAGGTCGGCGGCCCGGCGGGCCTCACTGCCTTCGCCCGCCAGCTCGGTGACCCGACGTTCCGCCTGGACCGCAACGAGCCGACGTTGAATACCGCGTTGCCCGACGACCCGCGCGACACCACCACGCCGCTGGCGATGGGTGTCACCCTGCAACGCCTACTGCTCGGCGATGCCCTGGCGCCGGCCGGGCGCGAGCAATTGCAGGCCTGGCTCAAGGGCAACACCACCGGCGATGCGCGGATCCGCGCCGGGGTGCCAAAGGGCTGGATAGTGGGAGACAAGACTGGTTCGGGCGACTACGGCGTGGCCAACGATGTCGGCATCGTCTGGCCCAAGGGGCGGGCGCCGTGGATCCTCGTGGTATTCAGCCGTGGGCCGCAGCAGTCCTCGCCATGGAACCACGAGCCGATCGCCGCGGCGACCCGGCTGGTGGTGCAGGCGTGGCAGGGCTGAGCACCTCAAGGCCAGGGGCGAACACCGTCGCCCCCACCTGAGTCCACGCATTAACCTCGCTCAGAAGCCAAAGTCACTCAGCCCCGGGTGATCGTCCGGCCGCCGCCCCAGCGGCCAGCGGAACTTGCGTTCTGCCTCGCTGATGGGTTGCTCGTTGATGCTGGCATGGCGGTTGCGCATCAAGCCGTCTTCGGCGAACTCCCAATTCTCGTTGCCATAGGCGCGGAACCATTGGCCGCTGTCGTCGCGATACTCGTAGGCATAGCGCACGGCGATGCGGTTGTCGGTGAAGGCCCACAGCTCCTTGATCAGGCGGTATTCGAGCTCGCGGTTCCATTTGCGGGTGAGAAAGGCCTGCGCCTGCTCGCGGTTGTTGCAGAACTCGGCGCGGTTACGCCAATGGGTGTCGGTGGTGTAGGCCAGGGCGACCTTGGCGGCATCGCGGCTGTTCCAGCCATCCTCGGCCAGGCGTACCTTCTCGATGGCGGTTTCACGGGTGAACGGGGGCAATGGCGGACGGGACATGCTGGCAATTCCTCTGGAGGGATGAGCGACAGGAGGGAGCGTAGACCGGCCCCCTGGCGCTGGGAATAACTGCCTTTGGCACTTCACAATTGCGCACGCGGGAACAATGTCCCGCCAGGCCGTCAGCTTGCACCGATGGCCAGGACGGCCTGACGGCAACGCTTGGGGTCTATAGTTAGCGCAGACACCTGCAGGAGCTCAGCCATGACCCTGATCAGCCGCGAACCCTGGTGGCTCGTGCCACCCAAGCCCGGGCAGACCGAGCAGGACCTGCACTGGGGCTACCTGGAAATCTATCGCGACGGCCGCACCCTGTTCGTCGATCAGCGCCCGAGCGAGCGGGAGCTGGCCGAACGCAAGAGTTGCCGCAACTTTCCCAAGGCCGAAACGCCCTGACTCAGCCCTCGAGTGCGGCCAGGCGCGCTTCCAGGGCCGCCACCCGTGCCTCCAGTGCCTCGATGCGCTCATCCGCCGCCTGCGCCGCGCTGGCCCGGGCGCCGCCTTCTTGCTGGCGGGCGGCGAGGATGGCTTCGATTTCTGCCGGGTCGCCCAGGGCATGGGTGTAGCGGTCTTCGCGCTGGCCTGCCTGGCGCGGCAGGTGCAGGGCCAGGCCACGGGAGACCAGGCGCTCGAGCTGGTGCTGGACCTGGTCGACGTCCTCGAACTCATGCAGGCGGTTGCTGCGGGTCAACAGCTCGTTGAGGGTCTGCGGGCCGCGCAGGAACATCAGGCCCATCAGCACCAGTTGCGCCGGCACCAGTTCCAGGCCCTTGTCCACCCGGTGTTCCCAGCGGTCGGCGCGGCTGCCCATCTGCAGGCGGGCCATGTCCTGGCCTTCGAGGGCGCGCAGGGCCTGGCCGACCTGGCCGGGGGAGAGGTTCATGACCGGTTCGCGGCTGGTCTTCTGGTTGCAGGCCAGGACCAGGGCATTGAGGGTCAGGGGGTAGGTTTCCGGGCTGGTGGCCTGCTTTTCGATCAGCGCGCCCAGCACGCGGATCTCGGTGCTGGTGAAGCGGCCTTCGCCGGTGGTTTGGTGGTCTGACATGGCCCTGTCTCATTGCGAGGAAAAGGCCACTAGCGTAGGTAAAGCGCCTGGCTTAAGCAATCGCCGGGCGGTGTGTGGCTGTGGCCGGCTCCTGCGGGCAGGAGCCGGCCTTGGGCTCAGGCGTTACGCCGCTCCATGGCTTGGCAGGCGGCAGCGGTGAACAGCACGTCGGTGGAGGAGTTGAGCGCGGTTTCCGCCGAGTCCTGCAATACACCGATGATAAAGCCGACCGCCACCACCTGCATGGCGATTTCGCTGGGGATGCCGAACAGGCTGCAGGCCAGCGGGATCAGCAGCAGCGAACCGCCGGCCACACCCGAGGCGCCGCAGGCGCAGACCGCCGCCACCACGCTGAGCAGCACGGCGGTTGGCAGGTCTACCGGGATGCCGAGGGTGTGCACGGCGGCCAGGGTGAGCACGGTGATGGTGATTGCAGCGCCCGCCATGTTGATGGTCGCGCCCAGCGGGATCGACACCGAATAGGTGTCCTCGTGCAGGCCAAGTTTCTCCGACAGCGCCAGGTTGACCGGGATGTTGGCCGCCGAGCTGCGGGTGAAGAACGCGGTGATGCCGCTTTCGCGCAGGCACAGCAGAGTCAGCGGGTACGGGTTGCGGCGGATCTTCCAGAACACGATCAGCGGGTTCATCACCAGCGCCACGAACAGCATGCAGCCAATCAGCACACCCAGCAGGTGCAGGTAGCCGAGCAGCGCGTCCAGGCCAGACTGGGCCAGTGTGGCGCTGACCAGGCCGAAGATGCCCAGCGGGGCGAAGCGGATCACCACGCGCACGATCAGGGTCACGCCGTTGGACAGGTCCTCGACCACGGTGCGGGTGGTGTCACCGGCATGGCGCAGGGCCACGCCAAGGCCGATGGCCCAGGTCAGCACGCCGATGAAGTTGGCGTTGAGCAGCGCGTTGACCGGGTTGTCCACGGCACTGAGCAGCAGGTTCTGCATCACCTCGACGATGCCGCCAGGAGCGCTGAGTGCGGCCTCTCCCGTGGTCAGTGCCAGGTTGGACGGGAACAGCATGCTCGCCACCACAGCCACCACTGCCGCGGCGAAGGTGCCCAGCAGGTACAGCCAGAGGATCGGGCGGATGTGGGTTTCCTGGCCATGGCGGTGGTTGGCGATCGAAGCCATCACCAGGATGAACACCAGGATCGGTGCCACGGCCTTCAGGGCGCTGACGAAGACCTTGCCGAGGAACCCCAGGTCGCGGGCCACGGAGGGGGCGAGCAAGGCCAGGGCGATGCCGGCCACCAGGCCGATGCAGATCTGCGTCACCAGGCCGGTGCGATTGATGAGGCGAAGGATGGGGGTCATGTGCAGCGCAATCCAGTTACGTGAAAGCGCGCGACTTTATCACAGTCCTTGCTGGCCCCTGTAGGCGCAGGGTTACCAGTGGAACAACTCCCGCCGCGCGCCCTCGGTGATCGCCAGGATCCCCGGGTGCTTGACCTTGCGCTCCACCGAAATGGCGTAGAACGACTCGTTCACCGCCTCGGTCTGGCCGATCAGGCGCACGCCGTACTGGCGGCAGACCTCTTCGGCAATCACGCTGGGAGCGACGAAGATGCCGCTGCCCGACTGGCCGAAGGCCTGCATCAGCGCACTGTCGTCGAATTCGCCGACGATCCGCGGTTGTACCTGCTGCTCGGCCAGCCAGCGCAGCAGGCGGCTGCGCAGCACGGTTTCCTGGCCTGGAATCAACAGCGGCGCGTCGTCCAGGCAGGCGGGGAAGGGCAGCTTCAGGCGCTCGGCCAGCGCAGGGGTGGCGAAGAAGCTCAGGCCGCACTCACCGAGCTTCTGGCTGTAACCCTTGATGTCCAGGTGGCTGGGCATGGGGCTGTCGGAAATCACCAGGTCCAGGCGCTGGATCGCCAGGTCCGCCAGCAGGCGTTCGAGCTTGTCCTCGCGGCAATTGATGCGCAGTACCTCGTCCAGTTCCATGGTCGGCGCCAGCAGGCGGTAGACAATGGACTTGGGCACCACGTCGGCCACGCCCACGCGAAACAGGATCTGCTCCTGCGGGCCGGCGCGCAGCATGGCCTCCAGTTCGCCGCCGATCTGGAACATCTGCTCGGCGTAGGCCAGGGCCTGGCGCCCGGTCTCGGTCAGTTCCAGCTGACGCCCGACGCGCTGGAACAGCTCCAGGTTCCAGGTCTGCTCGAACAGGCTGATCTGGCCGCTGATGGTCTGCGGTGTGAGGTTGAGCTGTTCGCTGGCGCGGGCAATGCTGCCGGTCTTGGCCACCGCCCAGAAATAGTGGAGCTGGCGATAGTTGAGCATGTTCGCATCGATTCGGAAAAACCGAAGTATACACGCTGAAAATACGAATTTTCCGGATGTTTCAGCCCCTCTAGAATGCCACCCCATCAGGCGCATGACGCGCCGCCCGGCATTCGACAAGCGAGGACCTCATGCTACAACTCAAATCCATTGGCACACCGCTGGTGCTGGCCCTGGCCCTGTTCGCCATGTCTGGCTGCGACCAGGCCGAGAAATCCGCCCAGCAGATGCTTGACCAGGCCGCTGAAACGGCCAAGCAGGCCATCGACAAGACCAATGACGCCGCCCAGCAGGCCTTGAGCGACGCCATCGGCAGCGATGGCGCGAAAGCCAAGGCCGAAGACGACAAGCAAGACACCCAGGACATCTGAGAGCAGGACTGACCAATGGAATATTTGCTGGAACTCGCCGCAAGCCCCACCGCCTGGGTTGCCCTTGCCACCCTGGTAGCCATGGAAGTCGTGCTGGGCATCGACAACCTGATCTTCATCTCCATCCTCACCAACAAGCTGCCCGAGGCGTACCGCTCCAAGGCGCGACGCATCGGTATCAGCATGGCCCTGGTCATGCGCCTGGCGCTGCTCAGCACCGTGGCCTGGATCGTCCAGCTGACCGAACCGGTGCTCGATGTCTTCGGCCACACGTTCTCGTGGAAGGACATGATCCTCATCGCCGGTGGCTTGTTCCTGCTGTGGAAGGCGACCAAGGAGATCCACGAAAGCGTCGACCCCCATGGCGCCAAGGAAGAGTCCAAGCTCGGCAGCACCGTGACCATCGGCTTCACCGCGGCGATCTTCCAGATCCTGCTGCTGGACATCGTGTTCTCGATCGACAGCATCATCACCGCCGTGGGCATGACCGAGCACCTGCCGATCATGATCATCGCCGTGATCAGCGCGGTGATCGTGATGCTGGTGGCCGCCGACCCGCTGGCCAAGTTCATCAACGACAACCCGACCGTGGTGATGCTGGCCCTGGGCTTCCTGATCATGATCGGCATGACCCTGATCGCCGAAGGCTTCGGCGCCCATGTGCCAAAAGGCTACGTGTATGCCGCCATGGCGTTCTCGACCGCCATCGAGATCCTCAACATCATGGCCCGCCGGGCGCGCTTGAAGCGCGAGGCTGCCGAGGGCTGACCTGGCGTTAACCATCGCGGGGCCAGCCTGCCGCCACAAGACATGTAGCTTGTGGCGGCAGGCTGGCCCCGCGATGCGTTTCAGGAAAGCTTCAGCTCAATGCGCCCCGGCATGCCGACGCGCGCGGCGCACAGGTTGTGGTTTGACCAGGGCTTGAGGGGGCAGGTGATGTGGGTGTGCATGCCGGCGCACGATGCGCAGTACGCCCCAGAGCATGGCGGCTGCGACGCTCAGCCACATGCCTACCAGCATTAGAATCGCCATTGTCAGGCTCATGTGTGCCTCCTTCTCTCTGGCGAGCCAGGCCCGCCATCCAGACACTGCTTTAGTCTAGCCTGTTACCTGTGACGTTCCATTGACCGAAGGTCTAGGCTTTGTACGAAAAGTGCCTGCGCGACGATCATGCTGCGTTGAAAACAGGCTCGGAATGCTCATTGACAACCAGTCAACTCCGCTTCCTCGCCTGTTTTCGCCTTGCCTGATCGCCGCTCGGCTACTTTTCATACAAACCCACGTGCTCGGGCCGTTTCGTTCCAAGCCCGTGCCGGGCTATACCCGAAGCCGCCCGCGCCCTATGATCGGCACTCATGGCCGGGCACCGCCTGCCTGGCGCTGGATCATGCGAGTGTCCATGTTGCAAAAACTCATCACCTCCCGGGCCCTTGGCCCACGTCGCCTGTTGGCCGCCTGCCTGGTGGTGGCCACGTTGTCGGGTTGCGCCAGCGCGCCGCCGGCTGCGCTCAAGGGCCAGCCGCAGCGGGTCGAGATCAGCAGCGTTCCCTTCTACGGCGGCAACGCCAACCACAGTGGCTCGATGGCCCTGGCCGCCGTGCTGTCGCAGCAGGGCGCGCCGATCACGCCGGGCCTGCTCGACAAGTCGCTGGGCCTGCCTGCCGCCGCAGAGTCGCTGGAAACCGGCATCCCTCGGGTTGCCCGTGAATACGGCAGGGTTGTCTATCCATTGGACAAACACCTGGATGCCTTGCTCGCCCAGGTGGCGGCCGGTTATCCGGTGCTGCTGCGTTTTCAGGAAGGTTCGGCCTGGTGGAGCGAGCCGCGCTATGCGGTGCTGATCGGCTATGACCGCTACAAGCAGCGGGTATTGCTGCGCTCGGGCATGCATAGGCGCCAGTTGATGGCCTTCGATGATTTCGAGTCGGCGTGGGCCAAGGAGGGGAACTGGGCGGTGTTGCTGCAATCGCCACGGCAACTTCCGGCCCAGGTGGATCGCCAGCGCTGGCTGCAGGCGGCGGATGAACTGGCCCGTTCGGGTCAGGAGATCGCGGCGAAGCAGGCTGTCACCAGCCTGGGACGTTGAGGCCGAAGTGATCGCGGGGCAAGCCCGCTCCCACAAGATTGGCCTTGTGGGAGCGGGCTTGCCCCGCGATGGCTTTACCTCAGAAGCCCAGGCGATCGCGCAGGCTGTAGTACCAGGCGCCGATGGCGCTGAACGGCACGCGCAGCATCTGCCCACCCGGGAACGGGTAGTGCGGCAGGCCGGCGAAGGCGTCGAAGCGTTCGGCCTGGCCGCGCAGGGCCTCGGCCAGCACCTTGCCCGCCAGGTGGGTATAGGTCACGCCATGGCCAGAGCAGCCCTGGGAGTAGTAGATGTTGTCGCCGATACGGCCGACCTGCGGCAGGCGCGACAGGGTCAGCAGGAAGTTGCCGGTCCAGGCGTAGTCGATCTTGACGTTCTTCAATTGCGGGAAGGCCTTGAGCATCTTCGGCCGGATGATCGCCTCGATGTTCGCCGGATCGCGTGCGCCGTAGACCACGCCGCCGCCGAAGATCAGGCGCTTGTCGCTGGTCAAGCGGTAGTAGTCGAGCAGGTAGTTGCAGTCCTCGACGCAGTAGTCCTGCGGCAGCAGGGTGCGCGCCAGTTCCTCGCCCAGCGGCTCGGTGGTGATCACCTGGGTGCCGCACGGCATGGACTTGGCGGCCAGCTCCGGCACCAGGTTGCCCAGGTAGGCGTTGCCGGCGACGATGATGAACTTGGCCCGCACCTTGCCTTGCGGGGTGTGCACCACCGGATTGGCGCCACGCTCGATGCGCACGGCCGGGGTCTGTTCATAGATGATGCCGCCCAGCGACTCGACCGCGGCGGCTTCGCCGAGGGCCAGGTTCAGTGGGTGGATATGGCCGCCGCTCATGTCGAGCATGCCGCCGATATAGCTGTCGCAGGCCACCACTTCGCGGATGCGCTTCTGGTCCATCAGCTCCAGCTGGTTGTGGCCGAAGCGTTCCCACAGGCGCTTCTGCGATTCCAGATGGCCCATCTGCTTGCTGGTCAACGCGGCGAACACGCCGCCGTCCTTCAGGTCGCACTGGATGTTGTACTTGGCCACCCGCTCACGGATGATGCGGCCGCCCTCGAAGGCCATCTGGCCCAGCAGTTGCGCCTGCTTGGGGCCGACGGTGCGTTCGATGACGTCGATGTCGCGGCTGTAGCTGTTGACGATCTGGCCGCCGTTGCGGCCCGAGGCGCCGAAGCCAACCTTGGCTGCTTCGACGATGCTTACCTTGAAGCCGTTCTCCAGCAGGAACAGGGCGCTGGACAGGCCGGTGTAGCCGGCGCCGATGATGCACACATCGGTTTCCACCTCACCCTGCAGCGCCGGACGTGGCGGCACCGGGTTGGCCGAGGCGGCGTAGTAGGACTGGGGGTAGGGGGTGTTGGCCATGGTCGAGGAACCTCGTGTTTTATATTTTTAACGAATGTACCGATGCTATCAATAATAATAAACACCCGCTAGTCATCCGGTAAAAATCCTTTACTGCCAGGGTGGCTTGAGGCTTCGACAAATGTTTTTAATATTCAGTGGGTTAGCGTGAAAAAAACAGTTGACACCTGGTCGTGATCAGGTAGAATGCGCCCCACACGACAGGCACATAGCTCAGTTGGTTAGAGCACCACCTTGACATGGTGGGGGTCGTTGGTTCGAGTCCAATTGTGCCTACCAAACAAAAGCCCCGGTTTCCGGGCACTTGAAGGGCGATCCGAGAGGGTCGCCCTTTTTGTTTTTGCAAAACTTTTGCAAAACCACTCCCCTCTATCTGGTCTTGGCTGGCGTTTACCGCTCGTCAGATGGCCAGGTGGTCGAGGTGTTCGGCGGCGGCAAGAACGTCGAACTGGCCCACCAGCAGGTTCCCTATGTCCGCCCGGTACATCGAGTACGGGCACAGCGAGGTGTTCGGGCACCCGTGCATTGACGTCTGGGTGTTCGATCCTGCTCTCGGAGCAGACATCATCCCGCGCCTGTTGGATGCCAAGGGAATGGCATGGGTTGCCTTGACCTGAACATCAGCGGGTTGGAAGAGGTTGATGCGGCGCTGTACGCGCAGTCGTGGTGGTGTCGAATTGAATGAAGTAGGCGGGGGATACCGCAGGGACCAGAACGCTGGGCCCCGCGGTAGCAGATCAGTTAACCAACTCTGATAATTGGCCCGTCATTTGCGCCGGTAGTTGTATCTTCCGACTGATTAAAGGTGAGCAAGACATTGCTCACGGTAAAGGTTTGATGTTGGCGTGCGTTGTTCGCCATGGTGGCCCAGCGGATTCGAGAGTATCCAGAAGTCTTGGCGGTACCTGAGCCATTGCCCTTGTCATCAATCCGGCCACAGGTGAACTCCATGGATTGTAACCCATCGGCCTCACCGACGCTCCACCACCGCACATTCGCGACCGTATTGTCGTTCTCTTTGACATTATTGAGCTTGATACTGAACGACGCCGATTTGAGGGCAATGCCCGAGGTGTTCTCCAAAACGGGAGCCAATATTGTGGTTTGGTCCGTTTCTGGAGGGTAAAACTCCTGGCTGTTCAGATTGAGCGACACTGGGGTTGGCAGCGTCAAGCTAATCTCGATGCCATTCTGCTTGTAGAGGGTGAATTTTTTAAGCGTCCCCAGGCTGTCATTCGATACTGTTGCTTTCTTGAGTGCTTCAGACATTTTAATTTCCCTTTTTTATTAAACTAGAAACTCTAATAGATAAGAGTTTTCCCTGTTGTATGAATCCAGCACTTGCATACGCTCAGCTAGTAAAGGTTGGTAAATGGCCACTGTCAAATTGCATGGATCAGATCAGCGAGCGCTGGGGGCGGGCAGGCCTATTTGCAAAACCACACGCTAACTTATTAATTCTTTTAGATTGATTCCGGCTTTTTTCAGGTCATTGGGTGTGGGATTAACTTTAAATAAGTCAATACCTTGTGTCGTATACAGCCACTACCTTGATAGGGTGGGGAGCGTTGGTTCGGGTCAAATTGTGCCTACCAAACATCGAGAAGGGCGGCCGCAAGGGTCGCCCTTTTTGCATTCTGGCGCTGCGCACTTCCCTGTAGGAGCGGCCTTGCGTCGCGATGGGGTGCGCAGCGCCCCCAGATTTCAGCTGCGCCGCGTAGATGGCCGGGGCCGCTGCGCGCCCCATCGCGACACGAGGCCGCACCTACAAGGCGGCGATATTCCGCGGACCGCTTGAGCAGAGCTCGAGTGAAGCTTTTGCGCAAAGTTTTTGATTTTTTTGAAAAAAACGCTTTACAGGTGTGTGTTCGATCTCTAATATGCGCCCCACACGACAGGCACATAGCTCAGTTGGTTAGAGCACCACCTTGACATGGTGGGGGTCGTTGGTTCGAGTCCAATTGTGCCTACCAAACATCGAGAAGGGCGATCCGCAAGGATCGCCCTTTTTGTTTTGCGTCGTTTTCAGCCTGTAAGAACCCTGGGCGCCGACAAAGCCCTGCGGGCTAGGGCGCGGATGCTCGGCCAGGCACCGACCTTGTCAGAGCCGTGCGCAATACGTCGATGGCCTGGTCGATGGAGGGCCCCTGTCTCGCTGGTGGCTCAGGACGCTCGCAAAACTCTCGCCACACATACAAGGTCAGTTCTGCGCCATCGGTTTGCGGCTCGCTAGTCTCGAGTGAGCCAAAAGCCTGGAGCGACCGGTATCGCTCGTCTTGCCAGAACAGGGTTTCGACCCAGGGGTAGATCGGGATGAAGTGGAAATGGATGGAGTGCCCTGCATCGTGACCGAACCGACTGATGTACAGGCGCCGTGGCTGCAGATGCGTTTCGATGGCCTGCTGGATGCACGCCTGCCACAAGCCTAGCTCTGTGAGCGCTGGTGCAGCCAGCGTGGCCAGCGAGTGGGTCATCTGCTTTGCGCTGAGGATCAGGTAGCCCGGCAACCCACAGTCGATACGGTGGTTCAAGAGCCAGTGCGTTGACTCATGAATGATGAAGCGCGGCGGTATGTCCATGTGACGGCCTTGTAGTGTGAGCGAGGCAGGGTATCACCCCTTGCCCCGCGCCGTACCCATGGGCGCCGGCTGGCCGGCGATGGGCTGCATGGCAGCCCCTGACGGCTAGCAGACGCTGGCGCTCATCCCGCTACCTTGGCCAAGGCCTTGTCGCTGGCCTTGCCGCGCCCTCCCAGCCAGACCAGCAGCAACCCTGCCGCCGCCAGCAGGCCACCGGCCATTGGCACGGCAGCGTAGCCCAGGTTCAAGCTGATCACCGCGCCACCCAGCGCGGCGCCCACGGCGTTGCCCAGGTTGAACGCGCCGACGTTGATCGACGAGGCCAGGCCTGGCGCTTCGATGGCAGCGATCATCACTCGCATCTGCAGCGGAGGTACCACGGCGAAGGTGAACACGCCCCATAGCAGCAGGGCGATCGCCGCGCCGACCTGGCTGCCGAGCACCAGCGGCATCGCCAGCATGATCACTGCCAGCACCGCCAGGAAGATCCGCGCCGCGCCATCCAGCGACCAGTCCGCCAGCTTGCCACCCAGGCTGTTGCCGAGGGTGAAACCGACCCCGATCAGCACCAGGCCGAGGGTGACGAAGGCATCCGAAGCGCCGCTCAGCTCGGCGAGCACCGGGGCGACATAGGTATACAAGGTGAACATGGCGCCGGCGCCGAGCACCGTGGTGGCCATGGCCAACAGCACGCTGGGGCGGGCGATGACCGCCAGTTCCCGGCGCACATGCGGCACCTGGCCGCGCTCACCCTGGGGCAGGGCATACCACAGCGCGGCGATGGCCAGCAGGCCAAGCACCGAGGTGCCGGCAAATGCCATGCGCCAACCGACCTGCTGGCCGAGCCAGGTGGCTGCCGGCACGCCGCCGATATTGGCGATGGTCAGGCCCATGAACATGGTGGCCACGGCGCTGGCCTGTTTCTCCTTGGGCACCACGCTGGCGGCCACTACCGCGCCCAGGCCGAAGAACGCGCCGTGGTTGAGGCTGGTGATCAGGCGCGAGGCAAGCAGGGTGTAGTAGTCCGGTGCCAGCGCCGAAAGCAGGTTGCCGATGGTGAAGATGCCCATCAGCATCATCAGCGCCGCGCGTTTACCGAAACGGCTGAACAGCAGGGTCATGATCGGGGCGCCGATCATCACACCGATGGCGTAGGCGGTGATCAGCATGCCCGCGCTGGGGATGCTGGCATTGACGCCTTCGGCGATCACCGGCAACAACCCCATGGGGGTGAACTCGGTAGTGCCAATAGCGAAGGCGCCGATGGCCAGGGCAAACAGGACGCGTCCGGGCTTCATGGCGTGCGCTCCTGGTTGTCCAGCGCGCTCTCCAGCGGTGCTCCCAGGCCGATGCTGAAGCCGCCGGCGGTCAAGCGTTCGAAGGGTATGGTCATGGCATCAATCCCAGATTGGCGCCAGCCCGTCAGGGCTGACTTCGCGGCCGTTGCGCTCCAGGCTGGCGATGCCTGCCATGTCGGTGGCATCCAGGCGCAGGTCGCGGGCAAGCAGGTTGCTGGCCAGGTTCTCGCGCTTGGTCGAGGATGGGATCACCGCGTAGCCCAGTTGCATGGCCCAGGCCAGGGCAACTTGGGCGACGGTGGCCTTGTGCTTGGCGGCGATCTGGGCCAGTAGCGGGTCCTTCAGCACCTTGCCGTAGGCCAGGGTCATGTAGGAGGTGGTGGTGATGCCTTGTTCCTTGAGGAACGCGGTCAGCTTGCTGTTCTGCAGGTACGGGCTGAGCTCGATCTGGTTGGTGGCGATCTCACCTTTGCCGACCACGGCGATGGCCTGGCGGGTCAGGTCGATATTGAAATTGGACACGCCGATCTGACGGGTCAGGCCCTGCTTCTTGGCTTCAGCCAGGGCCCCCATGTACTCGACCAGTTCAACGCCGTTGCCCGGGGCTGGCCAGTGGATCAGCAGCAGGTCGACATGGTCGGTGCGCAGTTTTTGCAGGCTGTCACGCAGGCTGGGGATCAGCTTGTCGGCGGCGTAGTTTTCAACCCAGATCTTGGTGGTGATGAACAGCTCGCTGCGCGCCACACCGCTCTCGGCGATGGCCTGGCCGACGTCGGCTTCGTTCTGGTAGATCTGCGCGGTGTCGATGACACGGTAGCCCAGCTCCAGTGCCGACTTGACCGAATCGATGACGGCCTGACCGGTGAGGCGGAAGGTGCCGAGGCCGAAGGATGGAATGCTCATGGATCTACTCCTGGGGGATGAGGTGAGCGAACCCGAAACAATGTGCCACGGGTTCGAGCCAGTGAGCGAAGTGTGCGGGGTTCGCGGGGTTTGATTAAGGCCTCGGCGGGCCAAGGTCATTTGTCCTGGAGTCATGAATGTATTCGTGGGTTGTGATCAATACGGAGGAATCGGCGCAGAGGCCCGTTGCCATGCAAGCGTTGAGCAAACGCGGCTAGGCGGGTATAGGAGGGAATCGACGAAGCTGTGGTCGACCGTATTTCCAGGAGCATGTGCCTTGTCAGTCAACGCCCGCTATCAACAGCGCTTCGACGCTGTGCTCGCTTATATCGAGGGCAACCTTGAGGGCGACTTGTCGGTGGACACCTTGAGCGCCGTGGCGCATTTCTCGGCGTTTCATTTCCATCGACAGTTCAGCGCCTATGTAGGTGTGCCGGTGGCGCGCTACGTGCAACTGATGCGCCTGCGCCGGGCGGCCCATCGACTGCTTGGCGAGCCTCGGCATTCGGTGCTGGAGGCCGCCCTGGCTGCCGGCTTCGAAAGCCCCGAGGCGTTCAGCCGGGCGTTTCGCCGGGCCTTTGGCCAGGCGCCGGGCAGGTTTCGCCGCCAGCCCGACTGGCAGGTGTGGAATACGGTGTTCGCCATTCCCTATTTTTCCAGGAGCATCACCATGCAGGTACGAATCGTCGAGTTCGCCGCCGTCCGTCTCGCCGCGCTGGAGCACCGCGGGCCGCCCAACCAGGTCAGCGAGACCGTGCGTCGCTTCATTGACTGGCGCGCCAGCAGCGGCCAGTCGCCCGTGGCCAGCAGCCGCACGTTCGGGATTCCGTTCAACAACCCCGATACCACCGCCCCCGAGGATTTTCGCTTTGCCGTGTGTGGCGAGATCGACCAGGCCCTGGCCGCCAATGCCCAGGGCGTGCATGAACTGAGCCTGCCGGCCGGGCGTTGCGCGGTGGTGCGGCATGTGGGGTCGCCGGATCACATCGGCGAGACTATCTACCCGATCTACCGTGACTGGTTGCCCGGCAGTGGCGAGGAGCTGCGGGACCAGCCGTTGTTCTTCCACTACCTGAGCGTCTATCCGCAGACGCCGTTGGGGCAGTGGCAGACGGACATCTATGTGCCGTTGCGCTGAGCGCAGGCGGGCTTGGTGGGGGCGGTTGGCTTACCGCAGCCTGTCAAGCTGGTGCGATTGCTGTGGGGCGGGGGCGTGAGTACCGGCGCAGCCGGTGTCAGGTGTCGCGGCGCCTGCTTCGCCAGCAAGGCTGGCTCCTACAAGTTGCGCGGTAAAGCGGCCCGCCATGGGGCGGGCCGCTTGGTTGCAGCAGGTGCGTTCAGCGGCGGCGGAACAGCGGCAGTGGCTCGTCGGTGGCGCCCTGGTAGGTTACCGAGAAGTCCTTCAGGCTCTGCAGCGCGTCTTCCGGGTCCTTGTCGGCACGGATGGCGAACGCGTCGAAACCGCAGCGGGCCATGTAGAACAGCTGGTCGCGCAGCACGTCGCCAATGGCGCGCAGCTCGCCCTTGAACTTGTAGCGGTCACGTAGCAGGCGCGCGTTGGAGTAGCTGCGCCCGTCGGTGAAGGCCGGGAAGTTCAGGGCGATGACCTGGAAGTGCTCTACGTGCTCGCCGATTTCCTCGGCCTCTTCGTCGCTGTCCAGCCAGATGCCCAGGCCGCCGTCGCGGGCCTTGAGCAGGCTCGGATGGTCGCGCCACAGCTGCAGCGGCACGATGTAGTCGTCGCAGTTGGTCAGTTCGTCGATCGACACGTCCTTGGGCAGCAGGTGCCAGGTTTCGTCGACGATCTGGTTGTTCTTAATGATTCGCTGCATAGACGCGCTCCTTGAAGGGGTCGATGCCGATACGCTGGTAAGTGTCGATGAAACGCTCGTCTTCGGTGCGTCGTTCGACGTATACGCTGATCAGCTTCTCGATCACATCGGCCATGTCGTCCTGGGCGAACGACGGGCCGAGGATCTTGCCCAGGCTGGCGTCACGCGCGGCATTGCCGCCCAGCGATACCTGGTAGAACTCCTCGCCTTTCTTGTCCACGCCGAGGATGCCGATATGGCCGACGTGGTGGTGGCCGCAGGCGTTCATGCAACCCGAGATGTTCAGGTCGAGCTCGCCGATGTCGAACAGGTAGTCCAGGTCGTCGAAACGGCGCTGGATGGACTCGGCGATCGGGATCGACTTGGCGTTGGCCAGCGAGCAGAAGTCGCCACCTGGGCAGCAGATGATGTCGGTCAGCAGGCCGATGTTCGGCGTGGCGAAGCCTTGCTCGCGCAGCTCCAGCCACAGCGCGTGCAGTTGGCGCTGCTCGACGTCGGCAAGGATGATGTTCTGCTCGTGTGAGGTGCGCAGGTAGCCGAAGCTGTAACGCTCGGCCAGTTCGGCGACGGCATCGAGCTGCTTGTCGGTCAAATCGCCTGGGGCAACGCCGGTGGGCTTGAGCGACAGGGTCACGGCGACGTAGCCCGGCTTCTTGTGCGCGCGGGTGTTGCGCGAACGCCAGCGGGCGAAGCCTGGTTGCTCGGCGTCCAGGGCGCTGTAGTCGAGGTTGTCCAGGGCCAGGTACTCGGGGTCGACGAAGTGACGGGCAACGCGCTGCACTTCGGCCTCGGTCAGGGTGGTGCTGCCGCCGCGCAGGTGGGCCATTTCGGCCTCGACCTTCTCGGCGAACACTTCTGGGGTGAGGGCCTTGACCAGGATCTTGATCCGCGCCTTGTACTTGTTGTCACGGCGGCCGTAACGGTTGTACACGCGCAGGATGGCGTCCAGGTAGCTGAGCAGGTCCTGCCATGGCAGGAACTCGTTGATGAAGGCGCCAATCACCGGGGTACGGCCCAGGCCGCCACCGACCAATACGCGGAAGCCCAGTTCGCCTGCGGCGTTGCGCACCGGCTCCAGGCCGATGTCGTGCACCTCGATGGCGGCGCGGTCGTCGCTCGAACCGTTGACGGCGATCTTGAACTTGCGCGGCAGGTAGGCGAATTCCGGGTGGAAGGTGGTCCACTGGCGGACGATTTCGCACCAGGGGCGCGGGTCTACCAGCTCGTCGGCGGCGACACCGGCGAACTGATCGGTGGTGACGTTGCGCAGGCAGTTGCCGCTGGTCTGGATCGCGTGCATCTGCACGGTGGCAAGCTCGGCGAGAATCTCCGGGATGTCCTCCAGTGCCGGCCAGTTGTACTGCACGTTCTGGCGGGTACTGATGTGCGCGTAGCCCTTGTCGTAGTCGCGGGCGATCTTGGCCAGCATGCGCACCTGGCGGGCGTTCAACTGGCCGTACGGCACGGCGACCCGCAGCATCGGGGCGAAACGTTGGATATAGAGGCCGTTCTGCAGGCGCAGAGGGCGGAATTCTTCTTCGCTCAGCTCTCCGGCCAGGTAGCGGCGGGTCTGATCACGGAACTGCTTGACGCGGTCCTCGATGATCCGCTGATCGTACTCGTCGTATACGTACATAAAAGTCCTGTCTCAGGCTGCATGCAGCTAATCGCGCGCACGGCCGCGCACTCCGGTTCGGAGCCGAGGAACGATAGCAGAGTGGGTTTATGCGCTAAAGTGATGTTTTTGCATATGAAAAGAACTAATTGAACTAAGTGAGACTGACTGGCATTTATCCGCGCAGGGCCCTGCTGCCGGTATAATCCTGGGTTTGCTCTGCAGGGATGTAACGCATGCTCAAGGCCTTGTGCCAGGGCCTGTGCCTGAGCCTGCCGCTGATGGCGGGCGCACAGGCCGCTTCGGTGGTATTTCTCAACCCGGGCTATTCCAACGAGACCTTCTGGGTCGATTATTCGCGTTTCATGCAGGCCGCCGCGACAGACCTGGGCATGCAGTTGCGCGTGCAGTACAGCGAGCGTCGCGCCGATCTGGCCCTGACCCAGGCTCGGGCGCTGTTGCATGGGGCACGGCGCCCGGACTACCTGGTGCTGGTCAACGAGCAGTACGTGGCCCCGGAGATCATCCGCCTGTCACGGGGCACCGGGGTCAAGCTGTTCCTGGTCAACAACGGCCTGACCGACAGCCAGGCGCACAGCGTGCAGGCGCAGCCGGACAAATACCCCGAGGTGCTCGGCACCCTGGTGAGCAACGATGAAGCGGCCGGCTACCAGATGCTCAAGGAAATGGTGGCGCAGCTGCCGGCGAATGCGGGCGCGGTCGACCTGCTGGCGTTCGCCGGGGTCAAGACCACGCCGGCCTCGCAGTTGCGCGAGCAGGGCATGCGCCGAGCGCTGGCGGACTACCCCCAGGTGCGCCTGCGCCAGGTGGTGTATGGCGGCTGGAGCCGCCAGCGGGCGTTCGAGCAGGCGCAGCTATTGTTGCAGCGCTACCCCGAGACCCGGCTGGTGTGGTCGGCCAACGACCAGATGGCTTTTGGCGCCATGCAGGCGTTCGAGGCAGCGGGCCGCCAGCCGGGCCGGGATGCGATCTTCAGCGCGGTCAACAGCTCGCCCGAGGCATTGCGCGCGCGCATCGACGGGCGTTTGGGGGTGCTGATGGGCGGGCACTTCACCCTGGGTGGCTGGGCCATGGTCATGCTTCACGACGATGCCCTGGGCCTGGCCCTGGACCGCGACGGGCGGCGCGAGCACAGCGTGCCGGCGCTGCAGTTGATCGACCCGGCCAAGGCCCGGCGCTGGCTCCGGCTGCTGGAGCAGGACAACCACGGCATCGACTTCCAGCGCTACAGCGCCGAAGGGCGCCCGGCGGATTTTCGCTACCCGTTCCTGACGTCACCCGTCGACTACTGAAAGCCCCTGCTTGAGCGATGGGCATTGCTGGACTTAACTGCTGCTTGAAGTGCATTCCCAGAACCACTACAAGAGGCAATGCAATGGGAAACTCAACCAAGCTGCGCAAAACTGACAGCAGTGTCGACGCCTGGGCGATCCTGTGTTTGATCGTGCTGGTGGTGGTCACTGCGGTGTATTGGGTCAGCCATCAGTAGCGACGCCCCCTTCAGACCGTGAAACCCGCCTGAACCGCCCGCGGAAGGGATATCCGCGGGCGGCTTGCGTTTCGCGACCAGGCGTCCCCCTGTAGGAGCCGGCTTGCCGGCGAACACCGGCAAAGCCGGTGCCAGCCACCGAGACGCCTGGTTCGCCAGCAAGGCTGGCTCCTACGGGGCGTGAGCCAGGTCCGCGCCGCTAGCGCGCGGTCAGGTGCATCGCCAGTTGCACCAGGCCGATCAGCACGAAGATGAAGATCAGGGTAAACAGCGTGCCCATGACGATGAAATGGCTGGCCTTGCCGTAGGTGAAGTCGCGGGCGCGATTCTTGCCGCTCTGCACGCCGAAGGCGGCGGCCAGGATGCTTTGCAGCATCTGCCAGAAGGTCGGCGGTTTGCCCGGGGTGTGGTCGTCCATGAGTGGCTCCTTGGTCAGAGGCAATCAGGGACAGTGTAGGCGAGTCTGCGTGGGAGCCAGTCTGGCTGGCTCCCGCAGGGACGATATCAGGCTTCGTAGCCCAGGTTCGGCGCCAGCCAGCGCTCGCTCGCGCTCAGGTCCTGGCCTTTGCGCGCGCTGTACCGCTCGACCTGGTCCTTGTCCACCTTGCCCACGGCGAAGTACTGCGCCTGTGGGTGGGCGAAGTACCAACCGCTGACCGCCGCCGCCGGGAACATGGCGAAGTGCTCGGTGAGGAACACGCCACTGGGGCCGGTCTCGCCGATGGCGCTGCCGTCGAGCAGGCGGAACAGCGTGGCCTTCTCGGTGTGGTCCGGGCAGGCCGGGTAGCCTGGGGCAGGGCGAATGCCGCTGTACTGCTCCTTGATCAGCGCCTCGTTGTCCAGGTGCTCGTCCTTGGCATAGCCCCAGTGCTCCTTGCGCACCTGTTCGTGCAGCCACTCGGCGCAGGCCTCGGCCAGGCGGTCGGCCAGGGCCTTGACCATGATCGAGCTGTAGTCGTCGCCCTTGTCCTGGTAGGCCTTGGCCACTTCCTCGGCGCCGATGCCGGCGGTGGTGATGAAGCCACCGATATAGTCGGTCACGCCGCTGGCCTTCGGCGCGACGAAGTCGGCCAGCGACCAGTTCGGCTTGCCGTCGGGCTTGATGGTCTGCTGGCGCAGGTGGTGCAGGGTGGCCAGGGTCTCACCCCGATCGCCGTAGACTTCGATATCGTCATCGGCGACCTGGTTGGCCGGCCAGAAGCCGAACACGGCACGGGCGCTGATCAGTTTTTCGTCGATCAGCTTGTCGAGCATTTCGCGGGCGTCCTGGTACAGCGCCGTGGCGGCTTCGCCGACCACTTCGTCGGTGAGGATGCGCGGGAACTTGCCGGCCAGGTCCCAGGAGATGAAGAACGGCGTCCAGTCGATGTACTCGGCCAGGGTGCGCAGGTCGATGTTCTCCAGCACCTTGACGCCGGTGAAGCTGGGCACCGCGGCCTGGTAGGCGGCCCAGTCGTACTGCGGCTTGGCGGCGATGGCCTGGGCGTAGCTCAGGCGCTCGGTGCGGGCGCTGCGGTTGGCGGTGCGTTCGCGCACCTCGACGTACTCCTGGCGAGTCTTGTCGACGAAGCCGGGCTTGAGCTCCTTGGACAGCAGTTGCGTGGCCACGCCCACCGCGCGCGAGGCGTCGGTGACGTAGACCACGGCATCGTTGGCGTACTTGGGTTCGATCTTCACCGCCGTGTGCGCCTTGGAGGTGGTGGCGCCACCGATCATCAGCGGCAGGTGGAAATCCTGGCGCTGCATTTCGCGGGCGACGTGCACCATCTCGTCCAGCGACGGGGTGATCAGGCCCGACAGGCCAATGATGTCGCACTTCTGCTCGCGGGCGGTCTGCAGGATCTTCTCGGCCGGCACCATCACGCCCATGTCGACGATGTCGTAGCCGTTGCAGCCGAGCACCACGCCGACGATGTTCTTGCCGATGTCGTGCACGTCACCCTTGACCGTGGCCATGAGGATCTTGCCCTTGGCTTCGGGCTTGTCGCCTTTCTCGGCCTCGATGAACGGAATCAGGTGGGCCACGGCCTGCTTCATCACGCGGGCGGACTTCACCACCTGGGGCAGGAACATCTTGCCGGCGCCGAACAGGTCGCCGACCACGTTCATGCCGCTCATCAGCGGGCCTTCGATGACTTCGATGGGGCGCGCGCATTGCTGGCGGCACTCTTCGGTGTCTTCGACGATGAACGCGGTGATGCCCTTGACCAGCGCATGCTCCAGGCGCTTGGCCACTGGCAGCGCGCGCCACTCTTCGTTTTCCACTTCCTTGGTCGCGCCGCCGCCTTTGTAGTCGTCGGCGATGGCCAGCAGCGCATCGGTGCCGTGCGGGGTGCGGTTGAGCACCACGTCCTCGACCTTGTCGCGCAGGGCGGCGGGGATCTCGTCGTAGATCTCCAGCTGGCCGGCGTTGACGATACCCATGGTCAGGCCGTTGCGGATGGCGTGGTAGAGGAACACCGAGTGGATCGCCTCGCGCACCGGATTGTTGCCGCGGAACGAGAACGACACGTTGGATACGCCGCCCGAGCTCAGCGCGTACGGCAAGTGGTCGCGGATATAGGCGCAGGCTTCGATGAAGTCCACGGCATAGTTGTTGTGCTCTTCGATGCCGGTGGCGACGGCGAAGATATTCGGGTCGAAGATGATGTCTTCCGGCGGGAAGCCGACTTCGTTGACCAGGATGTCGTAGCTGCGCTGGCAGATCTCGCGCTTGCGCGCGGCGGTGTCGGCCTGGCCGACCTCGTCGAAGGCCATCACCACCACGGCGGCGCCATAGCGCTTGCACAAGCGGGCGTGGTGCTTGAACTGCTCGACGCCTTCCTTCATCGAGATCGAGTTGACGATGCCCTTGCCCTGGATGCACTTCAGGCCCGCCTCGATCACCTCCCACTTGGAGGAGTCGATCATGATCGGCACCCGGGAGATGTCCGGCTCGCCGGCGATCAGGTTGAGGAAGCGGACCATGGCGGCCTGGGAGTCGAGCATCCCTTCGTCCATGTTGATGTCGATCACCTGGGCGCCGGCCTCGACCTGCTGCAGGGCGACTTCCAGCGCCTCGGTGTAGTTTTCCTCGCGGATCAGCCGGGCGAACTTGGCGGAACCGGTGATGTTGGTGCGCTCGCCGACGTTGACGAACAGCGACTGGCGATCGATGGTGAACGGCTCAAGACCCGACAGGCGGCAGGCCTTGGGGATGTCCGGGATCGCCCGTGGCTTGTACTTGGCCACGGCCTCGGCGATGGCCTGGATGTGCGGCGGGGTGGTGCCGCAGCAGCCGCCGATGATGTTGAGAAAACCGCTGGCGGCGAATTCCTCGACTACCGCGGCCATCTCGGCCGGGGTCTCGTCGTACTCGCCGAAGGCGTTGGGCAGGCCGGCGTTGGGGTGGGCGGACACGTGGGTGTCGGCCTTGGTCGACAGCTCTTCGAGGTAGGGGCGCAGGTCCTTGGCGCCGAGGGCGCAGTTCAGGCCGACCGAGATCGGCTTGGCGTGGCGCACCGAGTTCCAGAACGCTTCGGTGGTCTGACCCGACAGGGTGCGGCCGGAGGCGTCGGTGATGGTGCCGGAGATCATGATCGGCAGTTCGACATCGTCCTCCTCGAACACCTGCTGCACGGCGAAGATCGCCGCCTTGGCGTTGAGGGTGTCGAAGATGGTCTCGATCAGGATCAGGTCGGCGCCGCCCTCGATCAGGCCGCGGGTAGCCTCGATGTAGTTCACTACCAGTTCGTCGAAGGTGACGTTGCGATAGCCAGGGTCGTTGACGTCCGGGGAGATCGAGCAGGTGCGACTGGTCGGGCCGAGCACGCCAGCGACGAAGCGTGGCTTGTCGGGGGTTTCCAGGGTCTTGGCATCGGCGACCTGGCGGGCGATGCGCGCGCCTTGCACGTTGAGCTCGTACACCAGCGCTTCCATGCCGTAGTCGGCCTGGGAAATCTGCGTGGCGTTGAAGGTGTTGGTCTCGAGGATATCGGCGCCGGCGTCCAGGTAGGCCTTCTCGATGGCGGCGATGACATCGGGGCGGCTGAGCAGGAGCAAATCATTATTGCCTTTGACATCGCTTGGCCAATCGGCGAAGCGCGTGCCACGATAGTCGTGTTCCTCGAGACGGTAACTCTGGATCATAGTACCCATGCCGCCGTCGAGGATCAGAATGCGCTCTTTGAGTGCGTGCTGGAGTGCTTGTAAACGAGCGCTGCGGTCGGACATAGGACTACCTGGTCGGGCAAATATCAGAAGGTGCCGATAATAACAAAGCTGCACGGATTTTAGGCGCATCGCCCATTTGCATGAATTCCCCTCATGTTGGTGCCGCGCCCCCAACACCTCAGGACCCGCCAGGCTCATCGTGATGGCTTCAAATTACCAGGACTATCGGCACATGCTGTATCGCATACTTGCCAGCGCCTTCGCCTTGCTCATCAGCGGCGTGGCGTTCGCGCAGGCCCCCCAATCGAGCCCGACGATTTCATATACCCGGGACATCCAACCGATCTTCACCGAGAAGTGCGTGGCCTGCCACGCCTGCAACGACGCGGCCTGCCAGCTCAACCTGGGCAGCGCCGAGGGCGCCGAGCGCGGCGCGTCGAAGGTGCCGGTCTACCAGGGCGAGCGCAGCCAGGCGGTGCCCACCACGCGGCTGTTCTACGACGCCCGCGATGAAGCCGGCTGGCGCAAGCAGGGCTTCTACTCGGTGCTCGACAAGCAGGGCAGCCAGGCCGCGCTGATGGCGCGCATGCTCGAGCTCGGCCACAAGACGCCGCTCACCCCCAATGCCAAGTTGCCCGAGGAGATCGTCCTGGGGCTGACCCGCAACAACATGTGCCCGCTGCCCCACGAGTTCGACGCCTACGCCGGCGCCCATCCCAAGGAGGGCATGCCGCTGGCGGTCACCGGGCTGACCGACCAGGAGTACCAGACCCTGCAGCGCTGGCTGGCCGCTGGCGCGCCGGTGGAGAAGACGCCGATCCAGCCCAGCGCGGCGGAGGCGAAGCAGATCGCCGACTGGGAAGAGTTGCTCAACCGTCCCGGCTCGACCGAGGCGCTGGTCGGCCGCTGGTTGTACGAGCACCTGTTCCTGGCGCACATCTACTTTGTTGGCGGCGAACCAGGCCACTTCTTCCAGTGGGTGCGCTCGCGCACGCCAAGCGGCCAGCCGGTCGACTTGATCGCCACGCGGCGGCCCAACGACCCACCGGGCACCGATTTCTACTATCGGCTGATCCCGGTGCAGGGCGTGATCGTGCACAAGACCCACATCACCTACCCCATGGGCCCGCAGAAGCTCAAGCGAGTCAAGCAGCTGTTCTACAGCGGCGACTGGCATGCCAGCGCGCTGCCGGGCTACGGCCCGCGTCACCGCGCCAACCCCTTCGAGACCTTCGAGGCGATCCCGGCGGTGGCCCGCTACCAGTTCATGCTGGATAACGCCGAGTACTTCGTGCGCACCTTCATCCGTGGCCCGGTGTGCCGTGGGCAGATTGCTACCGATGTGATCCGCGACAACTTCTGGGCGTTGTTCCAGGAGCCGGCCCACGACCTGTACATCACCGATGCCCAGTACCGTGGCCAGGCCACGCCGCTGCTGGCCATGCCGGGGCAGATCGACGATGTCGGCAGCGTGCTGAGCCTGTGGCATGCCTACCGCGACAAACGCAACGAATACGAGGCGCTGCGCCGTGAAGCCTACGCAGAGCAACCGGCGCCGAGCTGGTCGACCCTGTGGGCCGGCAACGACAATGCGCTGCTGAGCATCTTCCGCCACTTCGACAGCGCCTCGGTGACCAAGGGCCTGATCGGTGACGTGCCGCTGACCATGTGGCTGTTCGACTACCCGTTGTTCGAGCGCACCTACTACCAACTGGCGGTCAACTTCGATGTGTTCGGCAATGTCTCGCACCAGTTGCAGACCCGCCTGTATTTCGACTTGATCCGCAACGGCGCCGAGATCAACTTCCTGCGCCTGATGCCGGCTGACGCTCGTGGGCATATCCTCAGCGACTGGTATCAGAACAGCGGCAAGGTGAAGATGTGGATGGACTACGAGGACATCGACACCAGTACCGCGAGCGCGTTGAAGCTGGACCCGCGCGATCCCAAGCGCGACTTCGGCCTGAAACTGCTGGAGCGCACCGGCAGCCTCAACGCCGCGCCCGATCCGATCAACCGCTGCAAGGGCGCCCACTGCTCGCGCGCGCAGATGCCGGTCGAGTTCCGTGACGCCGAGCAGACCCTCAGCCGCCTGGTGTCGCGCCCGGCAGCGGGGCTGAAGGTGATCGGCCAGTTGCCCGAGGCGACCATGCTGCGCATCGAAGGGCAGGGTGGCCAGCGCCAGGTCTACAGCCTGTTGCGCAACCGCGCCCACAGCAACGTGGCATTCCTGCTGGGCGAGGCCTCGCGCTACCAGCCGGGGTTGGACAGCCTGACCCTGTACCCGGGCGTGCTCAGCAGCTACCCGAACTTCATCTTCAACATCCCGGTGGCCGATGTGCCCGAGTTCGTCGAGGACATGGAGGCGGCGCGGGACGACAGCGCCAGGTTCGAGCGCATCGTCATGCGCTGGGGCGTGCGTCGCAGCCATCCACGGTTCTGGCAGTACTTCCATGACCTGAACCGCAACATCCAGGAAACCGACCCGGTGGAAGCGGGCGTGCTCGACATGAACCGCTACGAGAACCTCTGATCGGTTAGCCGGGACTTTCCTGACCTGCCGTGGTCGGAACTGCTGGATGGTTTCGGTTGAAATGGCTCTGCAGCCATCACCGGGGTAGGAGCGACCTTGTGCCGCGAAAGGGCTGCAAAGCAGCCCCAGGGGCCTTCGGCAACGCTGCAAAGATTGCCGGGGCCGCGCAGCGGCCCTTTCGCGGCACAAGGCCGCTCCTACCCCGCGATGGCGATAGCCTGATCGCCGATGCCTCAACGCACCGCCGATCGCAGGGTATTTCATGCTGTATTCGCTTCAGGCTCTTCGCGCATTCGCCGCCTGGGTGGTGGTCTGCCACCACTTCATGCAGATCTTCTTCGACTTCCACGCCAGCGGCCCCATCGGCCAATTGCTGGCCGACCGCGGTGCGGTGGGGGTGGACATCTTCTTTGTCATCAGCGGGCTGGTGATCTACCTGTCGACCCGCGACAAAGCCATCGCCCCCGGGCAGTTCCTGCTCAATCGCGCGCTGCGCATCGTGCCCGCCTACTGGTTCTACACCTTGCTGATGGCCGTGCTGATGCTGATCGCCAGCCGCTGGATGCCGCACCAGGTGTTCGAATGGCAGCATCTGCTGCTGTCGCTGCTGTTCATTCCGGCCGAGAACCCGGGCGGCTACGGGCTGTACCCGACCCTCAACGTCGGCTGGACGCTGAACTTCGAGATGTTCTTCTACCTGCTGTTCGGCCTGGCCTTCCTGGTGCGCCAGCGCCACCACCTGCTGCTGGTCACCGCGGCGTTGCTGCTGGTTTGCGAAGTGCTGGGGCGCCTGGGCGTGCTCAGCCGCTTCTACAACAACGACATCGTCTACGAGTTCCTGCTCGGCATCGGCCTGGGCGTGCTGTACCGCCGCGGGCTGATCCGCGAAGGCCTGTGGTTGCCGCTGGGGCTGCTCGGCCTGGCAGGGTTCGCGCTCTATCACCTCGACGCATCACAGCGCCTGTTGCACTGGGGCCTGCCGAGCGCGCTGGTGGTGCTGGCGTTCATTGCCCTGGAGCCGTACTTCAAGGGCAACCAGGTGCTCAAGGCCCTCGGTGACTGTTCCTATTCTGTGTACCTGGTGCATGTGCTGGTGCTGTACGCCGGCCTGTTCATCAGCGAGCGGTTGCGCCTGAACCCTTACCTGGTGTTTGCCTTGTGCGTGCCGTCAATCGGACTAATGTCGTGGCTCAGTTTCCAATGGCTGGAACGTGGCCTGTATTGGCGACTCAAGGGCTGGTTGGCCGTCGGTGCGGCGCGGGAACCGGCGTTGGCGCTATCCCGAGTCAAATGCTAGGACTTTGTTACCCGGCCGGGTTGGCGTACACTGCCGGCAAGTCTGTGAGGAACTTCCATGAGCGCTATAACCATTACCGACGCCGCCCATGATTACCTGGCCGATCTGCTCTCCAAGCAGAACACGCCTGGCATCGGCATCCGTATTTTCATCACCCAGCCGGGCACCCAGTACGCCGAGACCTGCATCGCCTACTGCAAGCCGGGCGAAGAGAAACCCGACGACGAGCCGGTGGGCCTGAAAAGCTTCACCGCCTACCTGGACGCCGTCAGCGTGCCGTTCCTGGAGGACGCGCTGGTCGACTACGCCACGGACCGCATGGGCGGCCAACTGACCATCAAGGCGCCGAACGCCAAGGTGCCGATGGTCAACGAGGACAGCCCGATCAACGAGCGCATCAACTACTACCTGCAGACCGAGATCAACCCGGGCCTGGCCAGCCACGGCGGCGCCGTGAGCCTGGTGGACGTGGTCGACGACGGCATTGCCGTGCTGCAGTTCGGCGGTGGTTGCCAAGGTTGCGGCCAGGCCGACGTGACCCTGAAGGAAGGTATCGAGCGCACCTTGCTCGAGCGCATTCCCGAGCTCAAGGGCGTGCGTGACGTGACCGACCACAGCAACAAGGAAAACGCCTACTACTAAGGTGTGTTTCACCCTCGCGGGGCAAGCCCGCTCCCACGCCTGGATGCAGCTGCTGCCCAGATGTGGGAGCGGGCTTGCCCCGCGATGCGTTGGGTTACTTTCATTCGACTGAACAAGGACGCTCGGTATGAACCGCTCCTGTATCACGCTGTTTGCCCTGATGCTCTCGACCCAGGTCCTGGGGGCCTACCAGCCCCCCGGCGACAGCGAGGCCGACTACCGCCAGGCCGTGGCCAGCCTCGATGCGGTCGAGCCACAGCTGATGCGGATGATCCAACAGTTGGCCGAAGGCACCGCTGCCCAGGACCTGGAGCCCCGCCTGAGCCAATTGCGCGGTGAATGGAGCCCGGCGCTGCAACAGTTGCAGCGCGCAGTCGATGCAGGCCATGCCGTGGCCCAGTATCGAATGGCGCTCTACCGGTTCGCCTATCAGCCGGATGCGCCTGTGCTCGACGATCCTGGCCAATGCACGCTGTTGGTCAAGAGCCTGGAGCAAGGCTTCGCGCCAGCCGCTTTGCGTATTGCCAACCAATGCATCGGCTATGTCGATGGGCCTGCCTACGCGCCAGCGTTGAGCAAGGCGCTTGACGATTTTTCCCAGTTCTCTGGCTACTACCCGCAGCCGGCGGTGACCCTGGAGTGTGTCAAGCAGGACCCGAAAGACATCCAGTTGCAATGGGGCGACGCGCCGTCCTACCAGGCCGAACTCTACCGCCTGCTCGGCTTTGCCGCGAATCGCCGCGGCCCGCTGCGTGGTGAGTTCTGGCAGAAGGCCGTCGACATCAACGGCTGCCCGGCGATCGCCAGACGCATGGACAGGTTGCAGAACTGAATCGGTACGTAGCAATAAACTGTTACCAATTCAACCCCTGCGACAACAGGTCGCGCCCCGTATTCAAAGGGCTGCAGGCCGATCAGCCTTGTGTCGGGTAGATGGGGTGGGGGTAGCGTGACAGAATGCCCCGGTTTTCTGGCCGGCCCATCCCAGGGGTCGGCACCTTCCCTGTAAAGGATGGTTCCATGAATGATCTGTTGACCCGGCGCGCGGTTGTCGCCGGGATGGGCGTACTGGGGCTCGGCCTGCTGGCGGGCTGCAGCCCGGCCCGGGGCCTGGACTTCAAGTACGGCAAGAACATGAGCAACGAGATTCTCGGGCGCAAGTTCAAGCTCAAGGATACGCAAGGCAACGAGCGGACCCTGTCGAGCTTCTATGGCTCGATGCCGATGATCTTCTTCGGCTTCACCCAGTGCCCGGCCGTCTGCCCGACCGCCATGGCGCGCGTGGCGCAGATCCGCAAGATCCTCCGTGGCCGCGACCGCGACCTGTTCCAGCCGGTGTTCATCACCCTGGACCCGGAGCGCGACACCCCCGAGGTGCTCGACGCCTACGTCAAGGCCTTCGACCCGTCGATCGTCGCCCTGACCGGCACGCCCGAGGAAATCGACGCGGTGGCCCAGGAGTTCAAGGTGTTCTACGAAAAGGTCCCGGCCGGCGACACCTACACCATCTCTCACTCGTCCACCAGCTACGTCTACGATACGCGTAGCACCCTGCGCCTGAGCCTGGGCCATTCCCTGAACGCCAAGGAATGCGCCGAGGACCTGGTCACCCTGATGGAGATCTGCTGAATGTCGATGCAACCGATCAAGCGCGGCCTGGCCGCCCTGGCCCTGCTGGGCCTGACCTTGCCAGCCCTGGCCCAGACTACCGTGAGCGATGCCTGGGTGCGCGCCAGCGTGCCGCAGCAGCAGGCTACCGGCGCCTTCATGACCCTGACCGCCAGCAGCGACAGCAAGCTGGTGGGCGTGGCTTCGCCCGTGGCCAAGACCGTGCAGGTGCACGAGATGACCATGAACGGCGAGGTGATGGGCATGCGTGAGGTCAAGGCGGTCGAGCTGCCGGCGGGCAAGGCGGTGACCCTCGACCCGAATGGGTATCATGTGATGCTGATGGGCCTGAAACAGCAGGTGAAGGAAGGGCAGCAAGTGCCCCTGACCCTGACCATCGAAGATGCCAAGGGCCAGCAGCAGACGCTCGAGGTGCAAGCGCAGGTCAAGCCCCTGACTGCCGAGATGGGCGGCGGGCACGACCACTCGCACATGAAGCACTGACCGATTGACCACCACTGGGGCCGCGAAAGCGGCCCCAGTCGTTTCAGCTACGCAAGCGTGGCGACGGGCGATCGATGCTCAGCGAGGTCGAGGTCTTGCGCACCTTTGAGTGCAGCAGTGCCCCGCAAATACGGCGTTGTCGGCCTGTCCAAGACTCTGATTACTCGAGTGGATGTAAAATGCAGGGGTAAATAAGCGAATGATTAAAGTGTTTTGAAGTTATTTCAAAGGTATTGGGCGGTCTGGGGTGCGGGGTATAGTATTTCCAGATGTATATATTACGGATTACATGTTTTTTTACAGTTGCTCAGTTGTCGCACCTTTTTTTCTTGCTTAGTGTTTGCTTGCATGAAATCTGCCATCGAACTGTTCAAGGCCGATGTAACCGACGTCAACACCAAGGGCGTCTGCATGTGGTTATACTCGGGGCGGCCATCGGCCGCTCATTTCTTCTTTGGATGAGGGTCATGGTCTATGGACGATCGGGGTTGTCACACCATCTGCGACATTGCCGGCGCCAGCGTCCAATTGCTGGCAACCCTACAGGCTTCGGGTTTCACCGCCATCAGCGACATGGTTCACAAATTTTCAGTGGGCGCAGAGGGCGTGACCGGCTTGTTTCTATTGTCCGAGTCGCACCTTTCCTATCTCTATACGCTTGAGTGAGGCGCCGGCTGGGGAGCGCAAGTTCATTCATGTCGACATGGACTCGTTCTTCGTATCCGTCGAGTTGCTCGACGCGCCTTGGCTGCGCGAGCGCCCTGTGGCGGTGGGTGGTAGTGCGGCGGAACGTGGGGTCATCAGTACGGCCAGCTACCGCGCCCGGGAATTTGGCGTGAAGAGCGGCATGGCCACCGCCACGGCGCAGCGCTTGTGCCCGGAGCTGGTGTTGCTGCCGGTGCGTTTCGAGCGCTACGAGGCAGTGACGGCGAAACTCGACGCCATCTTCCGGCGCTACACCTGCAAGGTTGAATTCCTGTCCTTGGACGAGGCGACGCTGGATGTGTCAGGCCAGCCCCACTGCAAGGGTTCAGCCACCTACATGGCCCGGCAGATCCGTGCGGCAATCGAGCAGGAGCTGCAACTGACTGCTTCGGCGGGTATTGCGCCGCTGAAGTACCTGGCCAAGATCGCCTCGGAAGTGAACAAGCCCAACGGCCAGTTCGTGATTACTCCTGATCAGGTGTTGGTTTTTCTTTCAACGTTGGATATTCGCAAGATTCCCGGCGTTGGCCCCAAGACCTGGGCGGTGCTCGAACGCTTGGGGTGCCGGGTGTGTGGTGATGTCTGCGCAGACAAGATTCCCCCATTGTTGCGTCACTTGGGCGTGCACGGGTTCTATGTTTGGGAGCGTTGCCAAGGCAAGGAAGAACATGAGGAAAAGACCACGGACCTGCGCTCGGTCGGCGTCGAACACACCCTGCCAGCCGACTGCCACGATTTGAGCGCCTGCGCCGAGCAACTGGACACCTTGATGGCGGAGCTACGCAGGCGTCTGGAAGATCTTGGCGAGGACATCCATATCGTCAGGAACCAGGTCAAGCTCAAGTTCGCCGACTTTGCCATCGCCAGCACCGAAGCCCCGGCGTTGGGGTTGCAGCCGAAGGTCGTGCATGGCCTTTGCAGCGGGCTTTGGAACAGCAAGCGTCAGGGGCGTGCGGTGCGTTTGGTAGGGGTGTCGGTGAAGATCAGGCGCAAGGAGGCCGACCGCCTGCAACTGGAACTGCCGTGGTGAGTTGGCAGGCCTGACGGTAGGCGCCGGGGATGGCCCTATGCACATGAATCACTGAGCTTGGATCGGGGCGCGCTGCGCCGCGTACCGCAAAAGGGCTGCAAAGCAGCCCTATCAGCTACGGAACCTGGGCAGCGGCCGTTCGATATTCAGCGAGGTCAGGGTCTTGCGCACCTGGGCGTCCTCGGCCTCCAGGGCCTTGAGGCTGGCGCGGATCTTGCCCGCAGCGGGTATGTCGCCTTGGCGGTCGATCCAGTCGGCGATTTCCTTGCAGGCGCTGCTCAGGCAGGCCTGGCGCTGGTTCATCAGGCTGATCAGGGTGGTGATCTCTCGTTCGGACATGGCGGGTTCCTCCATTCAGCCCCTTGAGTGTAGCAGTGGCGCACGCGGTTGCCTGGGCGCTCAGGCGCGGTAGCCGGCGGCCAGGGCGCAGGCCAGCAACGCGCAAGCCAGCAGCGTCGCCGCCAGTGCCTGGGCGGCCCCCACCAGCGTCAGCCCCACGCCGATCTGCAGGTAGTAGAACAGCCCGAACAGCGCCCCGGCGCTGCCGCGGCAATCGCCGTAGTCGACCAGTGCCGAGCTGAGCACCAGTGGGATGGCCATGGCGAAGGCGACCATCACCAGCAGCATGGCCGCCACTGCCCACAGGCTGTCGGCCAACCCCAGCATCGCCACCGCCGCCAGCAGGTCGAGCAGGCAGGCCAGGCGCAGCAGGCGGGCAACCCCGAGCCCGCGCCGCAACTGCCAGCCATTGAGTCGCGCGCCAAGCAATGCGCCGCCGGCCAGGGCCGCGCCGGAATAACCCATCCAGGCGCTGGCGCCGAGCCGCTCGAACATGAAGGGCGCCAAGCTGTACCAACTGAACACGCTGACGTTGAACACTGCCACCAGGGCGCTGGCCCGCTGGATGCGGCGATCGCTGAGCAGGCGCCAGAGCAGTTGGCCGATGGCGGGCGCCTGGCGCGGACCGCCGTGGGTCTCCGGCAGGCAGCGCCAGGCCCAGGCCAGCAAGGTCGCGGCCATTAGCAATTGACCGGCCAGCACCCCCTGGTAGCCAAGGGCGTGCTCCAACCAGGCGCCGCTGAGCAGGCCCAGGGCCGGGCTGAGGGCCAGGCAGGCACCGATCAGGGTGAATACCCGGGCCAGTTCCTCGCCCTGATGGCGATCGCGCAATATGGTCTGGGTCACCACCGAGCCCACCGCCGCCGCGAAAGCCGCCACCACCCGGGCACCCAGCAACTGGCTGAAGTCGCGCGCCAGCAGCGCGGCCAGGGCCGCCAAGCTATACAGCAGCAGCCCGGCGAGCATGCTCGGGCGCCGCCCCCAGCGGTCGCACAGGCGCCCCCAGGCCAGCACCCCGGCGGCGAACGCCATGAAGTACAGCGACAGGGTCAGCGAGGCCTGGGCGGCGGTCACGCCAAAGTGCTCGGCCAGCGAAACCAGGGCCGGGCTGTACAGGGTTTCGGCGACCTGCGGGAACATCAGCAGGGCACTGGCCAGGGCCAGCCAAGAGCGGGAAAGCATGGTGTCGACGCCTTGGGCGGGAAGGGGCGGCCATGGTAGATGCGCGGGCGGCTGGGCTATTATCGCGAGTTGAACAATTTACCGTCGTAATCGGACAACCCTGCATGGCCTGGCTGGACCCCGACTCACCTTTCGATCCCGATGCTTTCAGCGCCCCCCTGCTGGGCATCTGCTCGGCCCTGGGCGAGCACGACTCCGGGCGGCATCGGCATGACCGCGGCCAGTTGCTGTTCACCCGTCAGGGCTGCGTGCGTATCGACACACCCGGGCGCCTGTGCCTGTTGCCACCGACCCAGGCGGCGTGGATCCCGGCGGGGCTCGAACACCGCGCGCGGATGCGCGAGACCGTGGATTATCGTTCGCTGTATTTCACCGCGGCGCTGTGCGAGGGCTTGCCGACCCAGGTCACGATCTTCAGCGTCAACCCGCTGCTGCGCGAGCTGGTCGAGCGCATCGCCCTGGCGCCGTTCGCCACGGCCTGGGACCAGGGCGCCGCGACGCACCTGCTGGCGCTGTGCCTGAGCGAGCTGCAGCAGGCCCAGCGCCAGCCGATGTTCCTGCCATTGCCGAGTGATCGGCGTTTGGCGCGGCTGGTGGAGCAGTTGGACCGCCTGCCGCCAGCCTTGAGCGAGTTGGCGGGGCAGGTGGGCGCCAGCGAAAAAACCATCAGCCGCCTGTTCAGGCGCGATACCGGCCTGTCCTATCAGCAGTGGCGGCAACAGTGGCGTCTGTTGCGCGCGGTGGAGCAGTTGGCGCTGCAGCGCCCGCTCGGGGCGATTGCCGACGAGTTGGGCTTTGCCACCGACAGCGCCTTCATCGCCTTCTTCCGTGGCCTGACCGGGCTGACCCCGGGCGCCTGGAGCCGCTCGACTAGCTCAGGTTGAGGCAGGCCTGGCGGTAGGCGCCGGGGGTGACCCCATAGGCCTGCTTGAACTGCCGGCTCAGGTGGCTCTGGTCGGCGAAGCCGAGCAGGAAGGCGACCTCCAGGGCCGGTTGGCCGCGCTTGAGCAACTCCCGGGCCCGGGCCAGGCGCCGCTGCTTGAGCCAGGCATGGGGCGGTAGGCCGGTGGCCTGGCGGAACACCCGGGCGAAGTGGAAAGGTGACAGGTGCACCGCCGCCGCCAAGGCCTCCAGCGACGGCGGATCGGCCAGCTGGCTTTCCAGCAATTCGCGGGCGCGGGCCACGGCCAGGGGCTCGTTGCCGGGTGCGGCCGGTTCGGCGCAGTGACCATGGCGCTGCACCAGTGCCAGCACGGCCTGGCGCCAGGCGGTCTGTTGCTCCAGGGCGCTGGCGTCGGTTTCTGACAGCCGGTGCAGATGACTGAACGTGGCGGCCAGGGTCGGGTCCTGAATCACGCTGTCCTTGAACCGCGGCATGCCGTGGCGGCCCAGCTCCAGTTCCTCGAGCACGCCGGTGACGCGCTCATGATCGGGGTAGAACCCTCGGTAGCGCCATCCGGCCTCGTGGGCGGTGGCGCCAGTATGAAGCTCGTCGGGGTTGATCAGCACCATGCTGCCCACCGGCGCCAGGTGCTCGCTGCCGCGGTGCCAGAAGCGCTGGGCACCGGACTCGATCACCGTGAACACATAGCCTTCGTGCACATGTGGGGCGAAGCGCTGCTGGAAGTAACGGGCGTGCAGCATCTCGACATCGCCCAGGGCCGGCGCCTGCCACAGGTGGGTTTGTTCGCGCAGGGGCGTGCTCATGCCAGCCAGCTGCGCAGGAGGAAGAAGATCAACATGCTCGCCAGCATGCTCAGCAACACGCTGCGGGTCAACAGCACCAGGGTGATGGCCACCAGCGAACCGAGCAGGTAGGGGTTGAGCGGGCTGAGGTCGAGCTGATGCTCGGGCAGGAAGATGATCGGCCCGCAGATCGCGGTGAGCATGCCCGGCACGGCGAAGCCGAGGAACTGCCGGGCGTTGGAGCTCAGGCGCAGTGGCAGGCGCGGCTCGAGAAAAGCGTAGCGGTTGAGGAATACCACCGCGCCCATGGCGAAGATCAGTAACCAGATCATGCACGGCCTCCGGAGAATTTCTGGCAGATGAAACCGGCGGCCATGCCCAGCAGGCCGGCGGCGACCAGGGCGGTTTCCCAGTGCCAGTAGCTGAACAGCACCGAGCAGAACAGCGACACCGCCACGCACACCAGGGTCGGCAGGTTGCGCACCAGCGGCGCGATCAGCGCGACGAAGGTGGCGACGATGGAGAAGTCCAGGCCCAGTTGGTCCAGGTGCGGGATGTTCTGGCCCAGGATGATGCCGGCCAGGGTGAACAGGTTCCACGCCACGTAGAAGGTCAGGCCGACACCCAGGGCGTACCAGCGGTTGAACTGCTGCTGGTCGTGGTGGCTGGTCAAGGCGAAGAACTCGTCGGTCAGCAAGAAGCCCAGGCCCAGCCGCCAGCGGGTGGGCAGGCCCGACAGCACGGGGCGCATCGACAGCCCGTAGAGCAGGTGCTGCGAGGTCAGCAGCAGTGTGGTAAGCAGGATCGAGAACAGGTTGGCGCCGCCCTTGAGCATGCCGATCGCCACCAGTTGCGCGGCGCCGGCGAAGACGATGGCCGACAGCCCCTGGCCTTGCCAGGCGCTGAGGTTGGCCTCGATGGCCATGGAACCGGCCAGCAAGCCCCAGGGCGCGACCGCCAGGGACAAGGGCAAAATGGCGATGGCACCGTGGAGGAAGGCTTGGCGGGCGAGGGGCGGGCTGGACATGAAGGCGGCAACGAATCGACAGGGCAGACCAGCATGCCAGAGCAGGGTGTGGGTGGCTTGAACGATCTTGCTTTGTTGGCCCCGCTCCACAGGCCTTGCGCAACCCTTGTAGGAGCGGCCTTGTGTCGCGAAAGGGGCGCGTAGCGGCCCCAGCGATTCTTGCTTCAATGCTGAAACCCTGGGGCTGCTGCGCAGCCCTTTCGCGACACAAGGCCGCTCCTACAGGAGAGCGTCTGATCGGCGGTCGCAGCTGTGGATTCAGCGCAGCTCCACCTGAGCGCACAGCCCACCTTCGGCGCGGTTGCGCAAGGTCAGGTTGCCACCCATGGCCTGGGTCAACTGCTGGGCGATCGCCAAGCCCAGCCCGGTGCCGCCAGTGCTGCGGTTGCGCGAGCCTTCGACGCGGTAGAACGGCTTGAGCACATCGTCCAGTTCCGCCTCGGGGATGCCGGGGCCGTTATCGAGCACGCGGATCCAGGTCACGCCGTCCTCGCGGCCGACCTCCAACTGTGCGGCACCGGCGAATTTCAGCGCGTTGTCCACCAGGTTCGCCAACACTCGACGCAGCGCGTGGGGGCGGGTGTGCAGTGTGGTTTGCGCGCTGCCCTGGCGGTCCACCTTGGCGCCGCTGTCCTGATAGTCGAACACCAGGCTGTCGAGGAAGGCGTCGAGGTTGACCTTGCACGGCGCCTCGGTGCTGCTGTCCATGCTGCGGGCATAGGCCACACCCTCGCGCACCAGGTGCTCCATGGCGTCGAGGTCGTGCCATAGCTTGTCCTTCTCCACACCATCGTCCATCTGCTCGACACGCAGCTTCATGCGCGTGATTGGCGTCTGCAGGTCGTGGGAGATGGCGGCCAGCAGTTGCATGCGTTCCTTGAGGTAGGCGGCGATGCGCGCCCGCAGCGCATTGAAGGCCACGGCGGCGTAGCGCACCTCGCGTGGGCCGCTTTCGTCGAGCAGAGGCCCTGGGCTGTTCGGGTCGAGGTTGTCCAGCGCCTGTACCAGCCGGGTCAGCGGGCCGATGGCCAGGCGCACGGCGAGCCAGGTGCAGGCCAACAGTACCGCCAGCTGGATCAGCAGCACCACCGGCAGCCAGGTGGCCACTGGCACAGGCGCAGGGGTGACATCGATGGTTAGCGGCGCACCGTCGGCCAGGCGCAAGTGGGCCTGGAAGTGCGCGTTGGGGCCGGGGATTTCCTGGAAGGTCAGGCGGTAGCGGTCGCCGATGGCCTTGACGATGGAGTCGGCGGCCATGGGTGGGTTCTCGCTGGGCATCGCCTCGCCGGCCAGACCGCCGTCCAACCGGTAGCGGTAGGTGCGCCGCTCCAGGCGCGGTAACCAGCTCGGGCGCTCGGCGGCGGGCAGGCGGTCGAGAATGGCCACCGAGGTCGAGACGTCCAGCTCAAGGTTGCTGAGCATCATCGAGCGGCTGCTGACGTAGCGTTCATAGGCTTGCAGGCTGAACGACAAGCCATAGGCCAGCACCAGCCCGGTGAAGAAGATCAGCGCCAGGCGCGAGGCCAGGGTGCGTGGCCATTTCATGCCGGTGACTCCAGCAGCTGTACCGGCAGCGAGAAGACATAGCCTTCGCTGCGCACGGTCTTGATGCAGGTGGGTTCGCGGGCGTCGTCGCCCAGGCGCTGGCGCAGGCGGCTAACCAACAGGTCAATGGAACGGTCGAAGATATCCGCCTCGCGGCCCTGGGTGAGGTTGAGCAGCTGCTCGCGGCTGAGCACCCGCTGCGGATGGTCGAGGAACACCCGCAGCAGGCGGTATTCGGCGCCTGACAAGGCCACCAGGGTGCCCTCGCTGTCGAGCAAGTGGCGGGCGGTGGTGTCCAGCCGCCAGGGGCCGAAGGCGAGCAGCCGGCTGCTTTCGCTGATGGTCAGGTTGGGCGGCAGCATCCGCGTGCGGCGCAACACGGCGTTGATCCGGGCCAGCAGTTCACGGGCCGAGAATGGCTTGGTCAGGTAGTCGTCGGCGCCCATTTCCAGGCCAATGATGCGGTCGGTCTCGTCGTTGCGCGCGGTGAGCATCAGCACCGGTGTGTTGCGGTGCTTGCCGGCGCGCAGCTCGCGGCACAGCAGCAGGCCGTCGTCGCCGGGCATCATGATATCGAGCACGATCAGGTCGACCGCGTTGTTCTCCAAGAAGGCGCGCATCTGCCGGCCGTCGGCGACGATGCTGGTACGCAGGCCGTTCTTCTTCAGGTAGTTGCCGACCAGTTCGCGGATTTCGCGGTCGTCGTCGACGACCAGGATGTGATCGACATGGTCCATCGGGGTGTCCTTGTAGAGGTGGGTGGGCGCAGTGTACCGAGCCAGTCCGGGCTTGCCTGCCCAGGTTTGTATTGCAGTGTATCTGGGGTTGTCGCAGATACAGGAGGACGCACGTCACGGCTCGGGTGGACACAAGTGGGATACCTGGCGGGGGTGAAATGGCTCTCGACCGGGGAGTGAAGCCCCCACCCCAAGCCCCTGCACCAGGAGACATGCCATGACCCTCAAGACCCTCGCCAGCGCCGCCCTGTTCGCCGCCCTCGGCCTCGGCGCCATCACCGCCCAGGCCAGTAGCGCTGCGCTCAACCAGGCCAACGTGATGCAGTACCGCTACGGTGATCAGCTCGACATCCACAAGGTAGTGTCGGTCAAGGACGAGCAGCGCAATACCTGCGGCGTGGTCAACACCCGCATGGACTACCTGGATTCCCAGGGCAAGGCGCAGAGCGTCGAGTACCGTACCTACGCTACCAGTGGCTGCCATGACAACTGAGGTGCGTGGCAAGCGCCGCCTGCTCAGGGCCGGCGGCGTGGCCCTGGCCCTGGTCGGGTTGGGGCTGGCCGGGCACTTGCTGGCCAGTGACGGTTATGGCCCCATGCCACCATTGGCCGGTGCCCAGCAGTGGCTCAACTCACCGCCGCTGGACGCCGCGACCCTCAAGGGCAAGGTGGTGCTGGTGGACTTCTGGACCTACGACTGCGTCAACTGTCGGCGCAGCCTGCCGCAGGTCAACGCCTGGGCCCGGCGCTACGCCGACCAGGGCCTGGTGGTGATTGGCGTACATACCCCGGAGTACGCCTACGAGCATGATGTCGATAGCCTGCGCGCCCAGGTTCGCCAACTGGGTATCGACTACCCGGTGGCGGTGGACAACGACTACCGGATCTGGAACGCCTGGGGCAACCAGTTCTGGCCGGCGCACTATTTCGTCGATCGCCAGGGCCAGGTGCGCCATGTACATTTTGGCGAGGGCGGCCACGCCGGGCAGGAGCAGGTGATCCGCACCCTGCTGGACGAGCAGGGCTGAACCGATCGCCTTGCAGGTCGGCGGATGTGGTTTAGGCTCATTGCATCGCACGTTTTCCAATCACACAGCGAAACAGCGGAGTAGTGCAGCATGGGATACCAGAAAATCAAGGTTCCGGCCGACGGCAGCAAGATCACCGTCAATGCAGACCATTCGCTCAATGTGCCCGACAACCCCATCATTCCCTACATCGAAGGCGACGGCATCGGCGTGGACGTCTCGCCGGTGATGATCAAGGTGGTCGACGCCGCCGTGCTCAAGGCCTATGGCGGCAAGCGCAAGATCGCCTGGATGGAGGTGTACGCCGGCGAGAAGGCCACCCAGGTGTACGACCAGGACACCTGGCTGCCTCAGGAGACACTGGATGCGGTGAAAGACTACGTGGTGTCGATCAAGGGGCCGCTGACCACCCCGGTCGGCGGCGGCATCCGTTCGCTCAACGTGGCCCTGCGCCAGCAGCTCGACCTGTATGTGTGCCTGCGTCCGGTGGTGTGGTTCCAGGGCGTGCCCAGCCCGGTGAAAAAGCCAGGCGACGTCGACATGGTGATCTTCCGCGAGAACTCCGAGGACATCTATGCCGGTATCGAGTGGAAAGCCGGTTCGCCCGAGGCGAACAAGGTGATCAAGTTCCTCAAGGAGGAGATGGGCGTCACCAAGATCCGCTTCGACCAGGACTGCGGCATCGGCGTCAAGCCGGTGTCGAAGGAAGGCACCAAGCGCCTGGTGCGCAAGGCCCTGCAATATGTGGTGGACAACGACCGCAAGTCGCTGACCCTGGTGCACAAGGGCAACATCATGAAGTTCACCGAAGGCGCGTTCAAGGATTGGGGCTATGAAGTGGCCCGCGACGAGTTCGGCGCCGAGCTGCTCGATGGCGGCCCATGGATGAAGTTCAAGAACCCCAGGACCGGCCGCGAGGTGATCGTCAAGGATGCCATCGCCGATGCCATGCTCCAGCAGATCCTGCTGCGCCCGGCCGAATACGACGTGATCGCCACCCTAAACCTCAACGGTGACTACCTGTCCGACGCCTTGGCGGCGGAGGTGGGCGGCATCGGCATCGCCCCGGGCGCCAACCTGTCCGACACAGTGGCCATGTTCGAAGCCACCCACGGCACCGCGCCCAAGTATGCCGGCAAGGACCAGGTCAATCCGGGCTCGGTGATTCTTTCAGCCGAGATGATGCTGCGGCACATGGGCTGGACCGAGGCGGCGGACCTGATCATCAAGGGCACCAATGGAGCAATTGGTGCCAAGACGGTGACCTATGATTTTGAGCGCCTGATGGACGGTGCGACGCTGGTTGGCAGTTCTGGTTTTGGCGAGGCAATGATCAAGCACATGTAAGGCGGGTAAAAAAAGCGGCCGCCTCTTTATAAAGAAGCGGCCGTTTTTTTCGTATACCGGCAATATGCAGGGATCAGGCTTGCAGGGGGACGGCCGAAGCGGCGCTGCCTGTGCTGGATCCAGTTTTATCGGCGTCGGCGCTCTCGATTTTCACAGCATGCAGGCCCTTGGGACCCTGAATGATGTCGAAGTTTACGGCTTGCCCGGCTTTCAGCGTCTTGTAACCGTCCATCTGGATCGCCGAATAATGAGCGAACAGGTCATCGGTCTTGCCGTCTTCGTTGATGAATCCGTAGCCCTTGGCATTGTTGAACCACTTGACTTTACCGCTTGCCATCCCTATGTCCCTCTGCAAAGGACTCCATCACTGGAGTATCATCCACTTCATCCGCATACGCACCATGCGAGAAAATCTGGTTGACTGCGCGGATCTTTATCGACCACGGTGGGTTCTTATTGGTTGTAACACCGTTTTGCCGATAGTCAAGGTCAGGCGGCGCCCGCGCCAAGCATGGCCTGCGCGGTCAACCCACAACCTTAACCTGTCGATCATGATGAAATTCTTTCCATGCATGTACTCAGTAAGATTCGACTAACATTCAATCAGGATCGCCCCCAGTCGCATGAAGACGGGCATGAGGACGACGGCGCGGGTCTCGCGGTTCAGGAGGCCAAGCCGATCCTGCAGGCGCCACCGATGTACAAGGTGGTTTTGTTCAACGATGACTACACGCCAATGGATTTCGTCGTCGAAGTGCTCGAGACGTTCTTCAATCTGAACCGCGAGCTGGCGACCAAGATCATGCTGACCGTCCATACCGAAGGGCGGGCAGTGTGCGGATTGTTTACCCGTGACATCGCCGAAACAAAGGCCATGCAGGTCAACCAATACGCCAGGGAAAGCCAGCATCCGCTACTCTGTGAAATCGAGAAGGACGGTTAATCGCCGACCACTTGGGTATGAGGTGAAGCTATGTTAAACCGCGAGCTCGAAGTCACCCTCAATCTGGCCTTCAAGGAGGCCCGTTCGAAGCGTCATGAGTTCATGACCGTCGAACACCTGTTGCTGGCACTCCTTGACAATGAGGCTGCCGCGACCGTTCTGCGCGCCTGTGGCGCCAATCTCGACAAGCTCAAGCACGACCTGCAAGAGTTCATCGATTCGACCACGCCGCTGATCCCCGTGCATGACGAGGACCGCGAAACCCAACCGACCCTGGGCTTCCAGCGTGTCCTGCAGCGTGCCGTGTTCCACGTGCAAAGCTCCGGCAAGCGCGAAGTGACCGGCGCCAACGTGTTGGTGGCGATTTTCAGCGAACAGGAAAGCCAGGCCGTGTTCCTGCTCAAGCAGCAGAGCGTGGCGCGCATCGACGTGGTCAACTATATCGCCCACGGCATCAGCAAGGTGCCGGGCCATGGGCCGAACAGCGACAGCGACCAGGACATGCAGGACGAGGAGGGCGGCGAGGCGTCGTCTTCCAGCAATCCGCTGGACGCCTACGCCAGCAACCTCAATGAACTGGCCCGTGCCGGGCGCATCGACCCACTGGTGGGCCGCGAGCAGGAGGTCGAGCGTGTTGCGCAGATCCTCGCCCGCCGCCGCAAGAACAACCCGCTGCTGGTGGGCGAGGCCGGGGTGGGCAAGACCGCCATCGCCGAAGGCCTGGCCAAGCGCATCGTCGACGGCCAGGTGCCCGACCTGCTGGCCCAGAGCGTGGTCTACTCGCTGGACCTCGGCGCGCTGTTGGCCGGCACCAAGTACCGCGGTGACTTCGAGAAGCGCTTCAAGGCGCTGCTCGGCGAGCTGCGCAAGCGTCCGCAGGCGATCCTGTTCATCGACGAGATCCACACCATCATTGGTGCCGGCGCGGCCTCTGGTGGCGTGATGGACGCTTCCAACCTGCTCAAGCCGCTGCTGTCGTCCGGCGATATCCGTTGCATCGGCTCGACCACCTTCCAGGAGTTTCGTGGCATCTTCGAGAAGGATCGCGCCCTGGCGCGACGCTTCCAGAAGGTCGATGTCAGCGAGCCTTCGGTGGAAGACACCGTGGGTATCCTGCGTGGGCTCAAGGGCCGCTTCGAGAGCCACCACAACATCGAGTACAGCGACGAGGCCCTGCGCGCCGCCGCCGAGCTGGCCTCGCGCTACATCAATGACCGGCACATGCCGGACAAGGCCATCGATGTGATCGACGAAGCCGGCGCCTACCAGCGCCTGCAACCGGAAGCCAACCGGGTCAAGCGCATCGACGTGCCGCAGGTCGAGGACATCGTCGCCAAGATCGCGCGGATTCCGCCAAAGCATGTCACCAGTTCCGACAAGGAACTGCTGCGCAACCTCGAGCGTGACCTGAAGCTGACCGTGTTCGGCCAGGACCCGGCCATCGACTCGCTGGCCACCGCGATCAAGCTGTCCCGTGCCGGGCTCAAGGCGCCGGACAAGCCGGTCGGCTCGTTCCTGTTCGCCGGCCCTACCGGTGTCGGCAAGACCGAAGCCGCGCGCCAGCTGGCCAAGGCGCTGGGGGTGGAGCTGGTGCGCTTCGACATGTCCGAGTACATGGAGCGGCACACCGTGTCGCGCCTGATCGGTGCGCCACCGGGCTATGTCGGCTTTGACCAGGGTGGCCTGCTGACCGAAGCGATCACCAAGCAACCGCATTGCGTGCTGCTGCTCGATGAAATCGAGAAGGCCCACCCGGAAGTCTTCAACCTGCTGCTGCAGGTGATGGACCACGGGACCCTGACCGACAACAACGGGCGCAAGGCGGATTTCCGCAACGTGATCCTGATCATGACCACCAACGCCGGCGCCGAAACCGCCGCGCGGGCCTCGATCGGCTTTACCCACCAGGACCACTCGTCCGATGCCATGGAAGTCATCCGCAAGAGCTTCACGCCAGAGTTCCGCAACCGCCTGGATACCATCATCCAGTTCGGCCGCCTGTCCCACGAGACGATCAAGAGCATCGTCGACAAGTTCCTCATCGAACTGCAGGCCCAACTGGAGGACAAGCGTGTGTTGCTGGAAGTCAGCGATGCCGCCCGCGGCTGGCTGGCGGCCTCGGGTTACGACGTGCAGATGGGCGCGCGGCCAATGGCGCGGCTGATCCAGGACAAGATCAAGCGGCCGCTGGCCGAGGAGATCCTGTTCGGCGAGCTGGCCGAGCATGGCGGCGTGGTGCACATCGACCTGCGCGATGGCGAGTTGGTATTCGACTTCGAGACCACCGCAGAAGTTGCGTAGGGCTGGGGCCGCTGTGCGGCCCGTTCGCGGCATAAGGCCGCTCCTACAGGGAATTACATATTTCTGTAGGAGCGGCCTTGTGCCGCGAACGGGCTGCCAAGCAGCCCCGCATTATGAAAG